>CAWDTZ010000003.1:0-26237 GCA_963805355.1 uncultured beta proteobacterium
CCGCAGGCCGGCATCAACGATGTGCTCGGGACACCGCTTATCAGCATGACTGTTGCACGCCTTCACTGGCACGCGCGACGGTGCAACCTGATGGTTGACGCCGCCGGAGAAACAGTCAATACTTCACTGAATGGTGAAGTATAGCACATCCAATATTGACCGCACATTCTCAGCACTCGCCGACCCCACCCGGCGGCATATCCTGCTGCGGCTGAAGGACGAACCCGGGCTTTCGGTGAGCGAGCTCGCGCGGCCGCTGTCGCTGAAGCTTCCCGGATTGATGAAGCATCTGGATGTCCTGTCGGATGCAGGATTGATCACGCGAACCAAAGCCGGTCGAACCGTGTCGGTCAACCTTTGCGCCCGGCCGATGCGCGAGGCCATGAAGTGGCTCCAACGGTACGAGCGCTTCTGGACCGCAAGCCTGGATCGACTGGTGACGCTGCTGGAAAAGGATGACAAGCGATGACCAAGCGCCTTGCGAGCGTAACCATCGTGCGCCGAATCAAGGCTTCGCCCGCCAAGGTGTACGCGGCGATCACGCAGCCCAGGCTGATGCTGCAGTGGTGGGGTCCCGATGCGGGGCCGACGCTGCACGCCGAAGCGGACGTGCGACCGGGCGGTCGCTTCAGCGTCGTCTTCCGTTTGCTGAACGGTTCCGAACACAATCCCAAGGGCGTGTATCAGGAAGTGGTTCCTGACCGGAAGCTTGTCTTCACGTGGGAATGGCCCGGCATGCCCGAGCGGGAGTCGCTGGTGACGTTTCTGCTGGAGCCATTCGACGGGGGTACCGAACTGACGCTGGTCCACGAACAGCTTCCCGATGACGCGCGCGAGAGTCACGAGCAGGGCTGGACCGGCCTCCTCGACAAGCTATCCGTTTTTCTTGGCGATGCCGCTTCATGAAGGTGCACGCAGACCAGAGGGCACAACATGCGGCGGTTCGCAGGAGAAGCGGACGCCCGCCAGATCGCGATGTTATTCAGGTACTCCCGTGCCACGGAGCGCCTCCCGCAATGCGGCGGCAAGTGCCGGCGCGCAATCCACGCCGGCAAACTGCTTCGAAAGGCGGAAACTAGGTTCCAGCTCCATGAGTCGCGCAACCGCGGCTCGTGCTTCTTCTTGCCGCCCCAGCCTCGCGAGCGGTGCAGCAACCAGCAGATGCGAACTCCCGAATCCGGGGTTGAAGTGAACTGCCCTTCGGGCGGCACTTGCGGCCATTTCGTCGCGGCCACGAAGAAAATGCGCAAGTGCGAGCGCGCGATGGGCGATGAACTTCCAAGGATCGAACGGGCTGAGGCGTATGGCCTGATTACTCCACTCGATCGTACGCTCGGCCTCACCTGCCCACGACAGAACGGCGGCGCCGAGGATGTGGGCCAGGGCCAATGAAGGACTGAGTGCGAGGGCCGCCTCGAATGCCGCGAAAGCAGCTGCACGATCATGCCCGTCCATTCCAATGGAGAACCCGGCGAGTGTCAGTGCTACGGCGTTATCATTTCCATGGGAAATCGCCGCCTGCGCATGTCGAATCGACGCGGCGCGGTTGTCGTCGTGCAACCCACCTCGCAGGTAAATGCAGTGGTGGCACATCGCGGCGTATCCGTGCGCCGTGGCATAAGTCGGTTCGATTGCAAGTGCGCGATCAAGCAGTACAAGTGCTCTCGTAGCGCTTGCCGGCATCACCCCGTAGACATCCGGAAGCGCCCGCAACACTAGATCATAAGCGTCGAGGTTCTCGGGGCGCTTGCGTCCAACACGCTCGACCTCAGCCTGGCGCAAGCTAGGTTCAATGATCCCCAGGACCGACAGCGCGATCTCGTCTTGAAGGGAGAAGATATCGTCCAACGTGCGATCGTAGCGTTCGGCCCACACATGAGTCCCCGTCGCGGCGACGATCAATTGCACAGTGATGCGCACGCGGTCCGCCACCTTTCGCACCGTGCCTTCGAGGACGTAGCGAACGCCAAGTTCATCGCCGACCCGATTCACGCCCACCGCCCGTCCCTTGTAGGTGAAGGTGGAGCTGCGCGCGATGACGAACAGCCATTTGATGCGAGACAGGCCGGTGATGATGTCATCAACGATTCCGTCGGCGAAGTATTCCTGTTCCGGATCACCGCTTAAATTTGCGAACGGGAGAACCGCAATGGACGGCTTGTCGGGCAGTGCCAGAGAGATCTGCGAGCTGGCCTCTGCAAGTGCGCGTCCCGTCACAACCGCCGGACCGACATAACGGTAGCCTCGGCGCGGCATGGTTTCGATCCAGCTCGCACCTTCAGTGGCCTCCTCCAAAAGCCGACGCACCGCCGCGATCTGAACCGCCAGGTTGCTGTCCTCGACCGCCAGCCCCCCCCAGGCAGCGTCGATCAGCGCCTCTTTTGAGACCGGCGCTCCCGCCTTCTCCAGAAGCAGTTGGAGGAGTGCAACCGCGCGTTGGCCCAACGCGGTCGGTTCGGCACCATGGAAGAGGATTCCGGCGCCGGCGTCCAGGCAGAAGGGGCCAAATTGATAGATCGTCGCCATTGGCGGAATAGTTGTACACATTCAGAAACATTTTTCAACTTCTTAATGATGGCTTCACGACTTTCGGATGGGCGTCGTTCATCCTGCTGCTGCCTTTGACGACGAACCAATTCATGGAGGACCCGATGAGTGCACGCGCAGTAATTGGAATTCCGGGGGAAGGCAAAGGGGTCACATTGGCCGGACAGCCACTGGTCTTTCTTGTGACTGGCGAAAACACGAAGCACACGTCCATGTTCGATTGGACGTTGCCATCCGGCTTCTCCACCGGTGTGCACGTTCACGCAGTTCAGGAAGAAACCTTTTATGTGCTGGAGGGCGTGTGCGAATGGCAAATCGGCGAAGAGCGAGTCAACGCCAAGCCAGGAACATACGTGTTCGTCCCGCCCGGAGTGCCACACAACATCGGCAATGCCAGCGGCCAGCCGGCGCGGCTGCTCATGACCGTATCGCCGCCCGGTCATGAGCACTACTTCGAAGAACTCTCCAAGCTGGTCACCGCTGGCGGTCCGCCAGATCCCAAGCTTATTGCGGAATTGAGAGGCCGCTACGATACCCGCCAGGTGTCGGCACTAAAGAAATAGACACCGTGCCGTTGACCGACCGCATTGCGGCCGGCGTCCCTACTTCCGCTCATGGCTCGAAATGTCGATGCCCTTCGGAATGTAGTGCCGCAGGAGTCCATTTGTGTTCTCGTTGCTCCCACGCTGCCACGGGCTCTGAGGATTGCAAAAGTGCACCCGGATGGCGGTGGTCAATGCGAATCGCTTGTGGACATGCATTTCGATGACCCTCTCCCAGGACAGCGATTGGTAGAGCTCTTGAGGCCGACCTGCGTGGCCCGATAACTTTCCTTGCCACCGGTATGCTTCAATTCGCGGCTGACCGTCGATGGCGCTCGTCGGAGTCGTGCGGCGATCAAGCGAATGGACTCGCCCGCAACCGGCGCACGCAAAATCTCCACTCTCTCGCCTAAGGACTGCACCGCTCCGGGCGCCGAATGCAGCCTGGACGGATCTCCGTGTGTTGCGTCGACAGATTGAATTCACTACCCCTGGCGGCCGTTCGCCAGGCGCGTCGAATGCTTGGTGCGTGCTCTAACGCGGTCCGCCCCATGGCCGAATGCCCTTCCGGCACAATGACGGCCCGCACGTCATCGCCGGAACCCGCCATGCCCATGGAGTCCGTCCACAGGCCACTCCCGAGACTGCGCCAGATGGTCGCCGATTTCGGCGAGCTCTACTTCGCCAACGCGGTGATCGGCTTCATCTTCGCCGCCTCGGGCCCGGTCGCGATCATCCTCGCCGTCGGCACGCGTGGTGGGCTGAGCGAGTCCGACCTGTCGTCGTGGATCTTCGGCGCGTTCTTCCTCAACGGGCTGATCACCCTGCTGTTCTGCACGCTGTACCGGCAGCCGCTCGTCTTCTTCTGGACGATCCCGGGGACGGTGCTGGTGGGTCCGGCGCTCGGCCACCTGACCTGGCCCGAGGTCATCGGCGCCTTCCTCGCCACCGGCCTGCTCATGCTGGCGCTGGGCCTCTCGGGCTGGGTACGGCGCGCCATGCAGGCTGTGCCGATGCCGATCGTGATGGGGATGGTGGCGGGCGTGTTCCTGCGCTTCGGCCTGGGCCTGGTATACGCGGTGCGCGACGACTTCTGGATCGCAGCGCCGATGATCGTAGCGTTCCTCGCGCTAGGCGCCTCGGCCGGATGGTCGCGCCGGCTGCCGCCACTGATCGGCGCGCTCGTCGTCGGCGCGGCAGCGATCGCCCTCCTCGGCAAGTTCCATCCGCACGGCTGGGCACCGCACGTGCTCGCCCATCCCAATCTGTACGTGCCCGTGTTCTCGTGGCGCGCGATGGCGGAGCTTGTCGTTCCGCTCGCGATCACCGTGCTGGTAGTGCAAAACGGCCAGGGGATCGCGGTACTCAACGCCGCCAAGCACGAGCCGCCGATCAACGCGATCACGGTGGCCTGCGGTGCGGGCTCGATCCTTGCCGCGCTGTTCGGCACGGTCTCGACCTGCCTCACCGGCCCCGTCAACGCGATCATCTCGGGTTCGGGCGAGCGGCACCGGCACTACACCGCGGGCCTCGCCGTGGGCGTGTTCGCGCTGGCGTTCGGGCTGTTCGCGCCCGTGTTCACCCGGCTGATGCTCGCCACGCCGCCCGGGTTCATCGGCGCACTCGCCGGCCTCGCCATGCTGCGCGTGCTCCAGACGGCGTTCAATGTGTCTTTCCGCGAGCACTTCACGCTCGGTGCGCTCGTCGCGTTCCTCGTCACGGTGGCCGACGTGCCGATTCTCAACGTCGGGGCGCCGTTCTGGGGATTGGTCATCGGCTACACCGTGTCGCGCCTGCTCGAGCGCAAGGACTTCCGCGCCGCCAAGGACCGCGGCGCAGGATGATCGGGCGCGGCGTTGACGGTCAATCAGCGCCGCCTCGCGGCACCGCCGATCGACTGCCCAGCGGTACAGGCGCACCGCGATGGACATGCGGCCCGAGGCCGTGCAATGTCCGGCAGACGACGGCCTGGACCGCAACGTTGAAACGGCCCATGGCCACAGCAGCGCTCCGGCTTCCTCACCGACCGACTTCACGCGTAACTCAATCAACCTCGCGAAAGACCTCCAATGGCGGATCTGCCGAACGTCAACGCACTCGAGATCGATACCGTCAGGAGAATTGCGCAAGGCAACGCCGATGGTCCGGTGTTCATGCTGAATCTCAACAAATATCGTACCGAGGCGCACTATCCGGGTGGCCAGCTCTACCAAAGGCAGTCCTGGACCAACTGCTGTTGCAGGTGGGTGGCAGGATCCTCTGGCGCACGACCGTACTGGAGCATGTCGTGGGCAACCAGGGCATTGATGAGGCGCTTGGTATCTGGTATCCGAGTCATCAGGCATTTCTGAACCTGATGAGCGCACCTGCTTCCAGCGAAAACATGCGGCTCAGGGACCTTGCGGTCGAGCATGCCCATCTGCACCGGTGCCGCGCCTATTGAACAACACTGCGCGGCGTATCGACCCGGGTTTTCCCTCGCCGCGCGCTTGGCCCACGCCGCCACGATCTCGCGGTGGTAAGGAAAGCTCTGCAGGTAGCCTCGCCCCAGCGTGGCGGCGCTGATCCCATTGGCAACTTCCGTGCGTTGGGAGAGTTGAGGGACCTGGCCGGTGGCCAACCAGTGCCGCAGCCCAATCGCGCGCGGAACGTACCAGCGAATCAGTTCATTTCGGGCTTGGTCCCCGGCGCAGGCGAGAAGCCGAGGTCGCCGCGCGCAAGGGCGGCCTCGCGACCGCCGTACCGTTCGAGTAGTTCGGCCTGGCGCTTCTTTGCGCGCGCGTCGACGGCTTCAGGATCGAGCACCGACCGTAGCCGCCGCTCGCCTTCCAGGAGCACATCGCGGTATCGCGGATCCGCGGCAAGGTCGCTCGTCTCCTCGGGATCGGAGGTGATGTCGAAGAGCTGTGGGCCGTAGGCGACGTAGTGACAATACTTCCAGCGGTCGAAGCGCAGCATGAACGCTCCGGCGACCGAGCCGGATGCGTGGTACTCCGAGATCACCGGGCGCTCGGGCGTGCCGCCGTTGGCGATGTCGACGAGTGACGCGCCCGGGAGTGCGTCGGCGCCGAGCGGGCGCGGCACGCCGGTCAAGTCGAGAAACGTCGGTGCGCAATCGATGTGGGACACCGAAGTTGCAACGATCCTGCCCGCCGCGATGCCGGGGCCTGCCATGATGAGCGGGACGCCGGCCGACTCCTCGTAAAGCGTCGACTTGCCCCATAGTCCGCGCGCGCCGAGGTTGTCGCCGTGGTCGCTCGTGTAGACGACGCGCGTCGATTCCGAGAGGCCTGCGCTCTCGAGCGCACGCAACACCAAGCCGACGTTCTCGTCCATCGCGCTCACGAGGCCCGCGTACCCGGCAATCGCCCGCTTGACGTCGGCCTCGCTCTCGAAGTGCGCGTCGTAATCCACGGTGTGCGCGTAGTCGTCAAGATAGGGATGGTGCGGCCGTAGCTCGTTCGCGTAGAGCTTGGGCATGGGCAGGTGCTGCTTCCAATAACGGTAGAACCACGCTGGCGGCGCCGTCAGCGGAAAATGCGGCGCGACGAACGAGACGAACAGCGCCCAAGGGCGGTCGCGCCATTTCGGCGCCTCCTCGTGCAGCCAAACCTGCGCGCGCGCGGCGATATCGCGGTCGTAGACGGTGTACGTCGACTCGCCAGGACCTGCGCGCTTCGCCATCTTGTCGCCGCCCTTGCGTTGGGGAATGTTCTCGCGAACCAGCCCCTTCACGTCGCCGATGCCGTCGATGATGTGCATCGGCACGATCTCCTCCGAGAAGCCGTGATCGTCGCCGGGCCCCCCCCTGAAATGCAGCTTCCCGATCGAAACGACCCGGTGGCCTGCGTCCCGCATCCGGTGATGCCAGCTAGGGAGAGCGCCATCGTAGCCGTCGGCATTGTCCCAGTAGCCGATGTCGTGGTTGTAGCGCCCGACGGCAAACGCCGCCCGAGCCGGCACGCAGATCGGGCAAGCCGTATAGGCCGACGTGAACCGCGTACCGGCAGCGGCCAACGCATCGAGATTGGGTGTCGCAACGAACGGATGCCCGGCGGCACCGAGAAACTTGGGGTTGTGCTCATCGGACATGAGGACAAGCAGGTTGGCTGGTTGCATGGTGTTATGCTATTGTTGGCATATTGGAAGTCTCGTTATTCTAGCCTGGAATAGGAAGCACTGCCTGCCCGATGGAGCTCGAACCACTCCGGTTGTTCCTCCACGTCGCTGCGACGGGCAGCTTCTCGCGGGCCGCCACGCTTGCCGCCTCGACGCAATCGGCCGTCAGCAAGCGGATCGGGGCACTCGAGCGCCAACTCGCCGTGCGTCTGTTCGAGCGAACCGGACGCGGCGCGCACCTGACATCCGCCGGCCGCCGGCTTCTGCCCCGCGCCGAGGCGCTGACCGCCGAAGTCGACCGCCTTCCTGAGTTCGTCGCCAACGACGCCCGCAGCCTTGCCGGCGTTGTACGGCTGTCGCTGCAACCGTCGGTGAGCTGGCCGTTGGTGGGCGATCTCGTCGCAGCCGTAGGGCAGCGTCATCCCGACCTGCGCCTGCAGATCGCGGAAGGTCCGACGCGGCAGATCGAGGAAAGTCTCGCCGACGGACGCATCGATCTCGGCGTGGTTTCGCTGCCGCCGCCACCCGGCCTTGGCGAATGCGAGGCGCTATTCGATGTGCCACTGGGACTGGTGGCGAAGGCGGGCGACGTGCAGGCGCTGCGCGCAACCATCCCGTTCGAGCGGTTTGCGCGGCTGCCCCTCGTCATTGCGACGATGCCTAACGGGGGACGGGTGCTGGTCGAGGAGGAGGCGCGCAACGCGGGCATCACGTTGAACGTGGTCGTCGAGCTCAACTCGATCCATGTAATGAAGAGGCTCGTCGCGCGTGGCGGGTTGTATTCGCTGGCGTCGTCCAACGCGGTCGCGACAGAGGTCGCGGCGAAAGAACTCGCGCTGTCGCGAATCGTGTCGCCGGAAATCCGGCAGACGTTCTACCTCGTCGTAGGCGCGCGGCGCCATGCGAGCACCGCCGTCCAGGCCGTCGCGGAGATCCTGCGCGACCTCGCGGGTGCGCTCGGCAAACGGCACCGCGTTGTGTGACCACAACAGGAGGAAGTCCAATGGGATCGATAAACTATCGCGTGCGGCTGCTATCGGTGGTCGCGCTATTCGCAATCGCGGCCGGCGCGCAGGCGCAAGGTTATCCCAATCGCCCCGTCCGCCTGGTCGTCGCCGACGCGGCTGGCGGCGCACCCGACCAGCTCGCACGCATGGTTGCGCAAAAGGTCTCGGAGACGCTCGGCCAGACGGTGATCATCGATAATCGTCCCGGCGCGGGTGGCGCGGTCGGGGCGGATCTCGTCGCAAAGTCGCAGCCCGACGGCTACACGTTGCTGCTGACGACCACCGCCATCTACGCGATTCTGCCGAACCTGCGCAAGGACCTGCCCTACGATCCGGTACGCGGCTTCGCGCCGGTCGGGCGCATCGCAACCGCTTCGAACGTACTTGTGATCAACGACGCCCTGCCCGTGAAAAACGTCGTGGATCTCGTCCAGTACGCAAAGGCTCATCCCGGGGTCATGAACTACGCCTCTGCAGGCATCGGCACCCCTGCGCACCTCGCGGGCGAGATGCTGAACCTGCGGGCCGACATCAAGGTAACCCATATCCCCTACAAAGGCGCCGCGCCGGCACTGCTGGACGTGATTGCCGGCAACGCGCAATACATCATCACGTCGCCGATCGCCGCCGGCGCGCACATGAACGCGGGACGCGTGCGCGCGATCGCGACGACCGGCGCCGAGCGCAATCCGGCATTGCCGGATCTGCCGACCGTCGCCGATACCCTTCCCGGCTACGAGATCACGCAATCGTGGGGCATCGTCGTGCCGGCAGGTACGCCGGCCGACGTCGTGAAGCGCCTCGGGGATGAATTCGGCAAGGCGCTCGCCAATGCCGAGATCCGCGACAAGATACTGAAGACCGGCGCCGTCCCGGCGAGCAACGATTCGCCGGCAGCGTTCACGGAATTCATGGCAAAGGAACGCGCACGTCTCGGCGACGTCGTCACTCGTTCAAAGATCGAGCTCAAGGAATAGCCGCTCACGTTGCGGTCTCGATGTCACGGTGTCTTCGCCAAGCGCTAAGTCTTCGCTCCGTTCAGCCGCTTTCGCGCGCCTGCAGCTCGTCCATCGCCATCGCCGCTTAGCCGTGACTCATGCGCCGCTCTTCGACGGGTCTGCGGTCCGACCGAGTTGCGTACGCAACGCGTTGACGAGTTCCGGCTCGCCGCGAATGCGGAAGAACGTCCCCGCATCGTCGGCGCGCTCCTCCACCACCTCGAAATCGTCGAAGATGCTTTTGCGCCGTTTCTGCTCCGACCACGCCAGAAATATTTCAGCGTCGACGAGATCGCGCCGGAAAAACGCCAGCAATGTCGCCCGCAGCTTCTGCACGTCGCCGTCGCGTCGCGCGCTCACTACCATGCAGTCGGGATACTGCCCGCGCAGCCTGGCTTCCATGGCCGCCTGTGCTTCCACGTCGCCTGCGCAATCGATCTTGTTGAAGACGTGAATGCGCGGCACGTCCTGCGCACCGATCTCGTCCAGCACTTCGTTGGTGACCGCAAGTTGCCGTTCAAAGCCGGGATCGCTGGCGTCGATGACGTGCAGGAGCAATGACGCCTCCCTGGCCTCCTCCAGCGTCGATTTGAACGAGGCGACCAGGTCGTGCGGCAGGTTCTCGATGAAACCGACCGTGTCGCTGAGCAGCACTCTTGGCACGCTCGCCGGATGGAGCGCGCGCACCGTCGTGTCGAGGGTCGCGAAGAGCTTGTTGGCAACCAGCACCTCGCTTCCGGTGAGCGCACGCATCAGTGTCGACTTGCCGGCGTTGGTGTAGCCCACCAACGCCACCCGCGCCAGTCCGCCGCCTTGCCGTCGCGCGCGCTGGGTCTTGCGCTCGACATCCATGGCCGCGATTTCCTGCTGCAGCTCCTTGATGCGCTCACGGATCTTTTGCCGGTCAAGTTCGCCATGCGACTCGCCGGCGCCCCGGCCGCCGGTGCCGCTGCGCTGGCGCCCCTTCGGCCCCGCCAGCTTGGCCGCTTCCCGCAGCCGCGGCCCCATGTAGCCAAGGCGCGCGATCTCCACCTGGGCTCGCGCCGCCGGCGAGCGCGCGTGCCGATGAAAGATTTCCAGGATCACCATGGTGCGGTCCATGACTTCGCAGCCGGCCTCGATTTCGAGGTTGCGCGCCTGTGACGGCGAAATCTCATGGTCGACGATGATGACATCGGCCCGGCGGGTCTCCGGATCGGCGGCGGATTGAACCGCCTCTTTCGCTCGGGCCGCGCCACTCTTCGTCGCCCTCTTGACGCTGGCCGGCCCCGAGGCGGGATCGGGCCCGGGCTCGCCTTCCACGAAGTGGCGCACCTCCTGGCGCTTACCCACCCCAAGATAGCCGGTCCTGTCGAAAGCGACGCGCTTCTGGGTGAAGGTGCCCACGATGTCGAAGCCCAGCGTCTTCCCCAGACCGCGCAGTTCGTTCACGGACTGCTCGAACTCGAAATCGCTCACGGCGGGCAGTTGGACGGCAACGACGACGGCACGTGGGGGGTTGGCTTTTGTTTCATTGCGCATGCGGAGAGAATTCCTTTGGGTGGCGCGACTGCAACAGGGCTGATCATAGAGCAGCGTGGAATCGACAACGAGACCCGGGATTCGCGTGAACGACTCGGCGATCGGTCAACGCCCTGTGCTAGCCTCGCCGGATGAGAAATGAGCTCGCCAACTTCGAGAAGCTCAACGACCCCGCCGCGCAGGGCCGGCCGGCCGGTCGGTTCGGAAAATGCGTTCTTCAGCGTTGCCTTCGTCCCGCCGTTGCGGGCCGCGCGGCCGCCGCCGCGGGTTCCGACGATCGTGCTCAGCGCCGACCTATGGCCGATAACCGCGGAAGCGATCGCCACCGGCGCATTCCCGCCGTTCGTGGACCAAGCCTTCTCGGATGCGTTGTGGGCGTCGCAACTGGTGGCGCAGGACAGGATGGTGGCGAGACTGCCGGGCGCACGGCACATCACCAACACGCACGCCGCCCACTACATCCACATCGACAACCCGCAATGGGTGACCGGTTGGATCCGCGTGGCCGTCGAACAGATGCGCTAGCCGCGGCCAGGCAAGTCGCAGGCCCCTTCGGTTATGGCATCTGATAGTGGGGGGTCGACATGGAGATCGCCCGCTCCTCTTCGTCCATGTCTTCGGCGATACCCTCGAATAACGGTGTGGTGAGATACCGCTCGCCGGTGTCGGGGAGCATCGCCAGAATCACCGAACCGGCCGGCGCCTTTTCCGCCACCTGCATCGCCACGCCGAACGTGGCGCCGCACGAAATGCCGCAGAAGATGCCCTCCTGTCGCGCCAGCGCCTTCGCCCACTTGACCGCGTCCGCTCCCGCAATCGGAATCAATTCGTCGTAGTAGGACTTGTCGATCGATTCCTGCAGCACCAGCGGGATGAAATCGGGCGTCCACCCCTGGATGGGATGGGGCTGGAAGGCGCCGTGGCTGGCGCTGGGCGAGCCATCGGCGTTGCGCAGTTGCGCCGTGCCGCTGCCCAGCAGCTGTGCATTGGCGGGTTCGCTCAGGACGATCTTCGTCTCGGGCCGCAGGCGCCTCAGCACGCGCGCGACGCCCGTCACGGTGCCGCCGGTACCGTAGCCCGTCACGAAATAGTCGAGGCGGTCGCCATTGAAGTCGGCCATGATCTCGCGCCCGGTCGTCGATTCGTGGATCTCGGCATTGGCGTCGGTCTCGAATTGCCGCGCGAGAAACCAGCCATTCGCGTTCGCGAGTTCCACGGCCTTCTGATACATGCCGAAGCCCTTGGCCGCGCGCGGCGTGAGGATGACCTTGGCGCCAAGCAGGCGCATCAGCCGGCGTCGCTCGATCGAGAAGCTGTCGGCCATCGTCACGACGAGGGGGTAGCCCTTTTGCGCGCACACCATCGCCAGACCGATGCCGGTATTGCCGCTCGTCGCCTCCACCACGGTTTGTCCCGGCGTCAACGTGCCGTTGCGCTCGGCGGACTCGATGATGTTGAGCGCCAGCCGGTCCTTGACGGAGCCTGCGGGGTTGAACGCCTCCACCTTCACGTACATCCGCACGTGTTTCGGCGCGATGTTGTTCACCCGGATACACGGCGTGTCGCCCACCGTATCGAGCACGCTGTCGTACAGACGACCGCGACCATTGGTGGTTCTTACTCCCGCGCTTGCAGCCATGCCTTCACCTCACCGGGTTTCGTGATTGAAACGGAAGTATTCCGGCATCGAGCGCCAGGCGTCAACTGCGTTGTAGGAAGCGCTCGGCACATCGGCGCATTTGGCTATGCGGCCGCCGCCGCCTTGCGTGCAATCGTTCCCTTCGCTACGGCGGGCGCCCGGCGGGTCCCAAGTCGCGACTTCTGCTGCCGCTTGTGCGCATTGACGATCGCTGCGATCAGCCCGGGAAAGCGATGATCGATCTCCTTGCACCGGGACGTGTTCTGCATCTCCACCCCCAGGCGCTCGCTACGGATCAGGCCCGCCTCGCGCAGCACCTTGAAATGCTGTGAAAGCGTGGACTTGGGAACGTCCCGGTCCTTGATCGTGAGAAAGGTCGAGCACGTCTTGGGACTGGCCGACGCGGCGATCTCGAGGAAGATGGCCGCCCGCACGGGGTCCGAAAGCGCGTGCAGGACTCCTTCGACGGTGACGTCTTCCAAAGCGGGATGAGATACGGGTCGCATAAAAAGAATATAGGGCCCCTTGAAACTTAGTTCAATAGTTCGCATTTCCGGAACTATGGGACAACAATTCCCATCCTTGCCCGACGGGCGCGAATAAACCCGCGAGCGGGCACGAACCATTCCTCTTCAACTTTCAAAAGGTATCGAACATGAACAGGCTCAACGACAAGGTAGCGGTGGTCACCGGCGCATCCAAGGGCATCGGCGCCGCCATCGCCAAGGCGCTGGCGGCACAAGGCGCAGCGGTGGTCGTCAACTATTCTTCCAGCAAGCCGGGCGCCGATGCGGTGGTCGCGGCCATCACCAAGGCCGGCGGGAAGGCCGTCGCGGTACAGGGCAATGTTTCAACCCAAACGGGCGCACAGGCGATCATCGACGGGGCCATCAAGGCGTACGGCCGGCTTGACGTCGTGGTCAACAACTCGGGTGTCTACGAGTTCTCTCCGATCGAGTCGGTGACTCCCGAACACTTCCATCGGCATTTCGACACCAATGTGCTGGGCCTTCTGCTGGTCACCCAGGCCGCGTCGAA
This sequence comes from uncultured beta proteobacterium, assembly GCA_963805355.1. Classification (GTDB taxonomy): domain Bacteria; phylum Pseudomonadota; class Gammaproteobacteria; order Burkholderiales; family Casimicrobiaceae; genus VBCG01. The sequence continues at coordinate 13,412 of CAWDTZ010000003.1, forward strand.
GCACCTCGGCGAGGGCGGGAGCATCATCAACGTCGGTTCCGCCGTCACGGAGATTCATCCGGCCAACAGCGCTGTCTATACGGCGACCAAGGGCGCGGTGGATGCCATCACGGGCGTGCTCGCGCACGAGCTGGGACCGCGCAAGATCCGCGTGAACAGCATCAACCCGGGCATGGTCGAGACCGAAGGCGCGCACTCGGCCGGCTTCATCGGCTCGGACTTTGCCAACGAGGCGATCGCGCAGACGCCGCTTGGTCGAATCGGCCAGCCCGACGATATCGCCGACGTCGCGGTGTTTCTCGCGTCGAACGATTCGCGATGGATGACCGGGGAGAGGCTGGTGGCCTCAGGCGGCGTGCGCTAGGCAGCACGACGGCGCGAAGTCGGCGCGGCATCGTCCGCGTCAACTCGCGCCGTCACCCCGGCCGACGATACCCGTCGTCGATCCACGCGCGAGCACTGGCGACGGTCAATTTGAATGTCGTGTCGACGCGAACTTCCGCCAGCGGCGCGGCATCGGGCGCCAGGGCCGGTCTAGCGGCCAAGAGCGCGGAAGGCGACTCGCCCTCGACGTCGATATCCAGCGTCACGACGATCTCGCCATCCCCGCTGCTGACGATGACCTTCTTGTGCAGCAACGCGTGCAATTGCTGCTCGTGGCGGCGGCGGACCTCGTGCGCGGTCTTGACAAGCGTGCTGAACGCGGTGGCGTCGAGTGGCTTCGGGTTTTTCTTGTCGCGGCCCATCGTCCAGGGACCCACCAGCGCCGGCTCCGGCTCGCCGTCCTTGGTCATTGCGACCGCCCAGCCATCGTCGTCCTCATTCTTGACCACGCGTGCGGTCCACCCGTCGTCACGCCAGAGCCGTGCTTCCTGCGGATGATCGGGCGGGATATCAGCGGTGTCGTCCATGGGTGGCGAGAGGATACCGATTCGGTTTCATGTCGCCAATAGGCGCGACCGGGCAAGCGGTAGGAATCCTTCAGCTGCAAGCGGAGCGGTTTGCCGTTGCCGGCTATATCGCAGCAGCAATGATGGCTCTGTTCGCGACACCTTGCAGAAGTCCCGCGGGACCGGCATCCGACATCGCCGTCGCGCTAGGAATGAACCAGCGCACGCGCGCCGGCAAAAATCATCTCGACGGCGATCGCGGCCAGGATGATCCCCATCAGTCGCGTGATGACGTTCATGCCGGCGCTCCCCAGAAGCATTGATGCCCTGACCGCCATGCGCATCCCCAGGTACAGGAGGGCCGCCATGGCCACGATCACGCCAACCAGCGACACATAGGCCTGCGGGCTCCCCGCTCCGTGTGCAAACACGATCACTGTCGAGATCGCGCCGGGACCAGCCAGCATCGGCATGGCGAGCGGGTAGATCGCCGGACTTTCCTGGGCGTCGGCGTCTCCCGCTGACTGGTGCATTCCGCTCGGTTTCGCGTGCAGCAGCGAATAGGCAATGGAAAGGATGATGAGTCCGCCCGCCGTGCGCAATCCGGCCACAGAAATGCCGAAGGCCCGGAGCAGTTCCGCGCCGATCATCACGCAGACCACGAGGATCACCGCCACGGCGACGGACGATACGGCCGCGACCTTCGCCCGTTCCGCGTTCGACTTCCCTTCAGTCACCGACAGGAAGACCGGGATGTTTCCGATCGGATTCATGATCGCAAAAAGTGCTGCAAAAAACTTGACCGTGTCACCCCACTCCACAGGCAGTCCTCCCATGACCAACGCGAGCTTCGCGGAAGATTGCAGTCTAGCCGATCCGATCTCGTGCTTATCAATACGCACGTAGCAGTCCGCGACGGCGAGCAGCTGGCCGCGCTGGCCAATGCGGTCGTGAGCAACTATCAGAAACACGGCAAGATCGTGCGCACGGATTCGAAGCCGCGGACACCGCAACGGCCCGCCGAGCATTTCGTCGTGGCCATCCTGGGCAATCCGGCACTGCTGGAGGCCGTGTTCGCGCGCGTTGTCCTGATCGACGGGATCGGAACGGTCGCCGTCTATTCGCACCGGATCTACGGCAAGGATGCTGCCTGGCCCATGGGGGAATGGATGAAGGCCAACGGTCCTGCCATCGAAAAGACGCTGATGACCTGGGACAGGATTCCACCACTCGCGACGCTGCGGTCGTTGCCGCAAAGCAAATGACGCGCAGGCGAGGCGGCGGTTCGGTTGCGCGACGCAGCGCCGCACGTTGAGTCTCGACACGGACGACTGGAAGGTCGACATCCGGGAACTTGGGCGGTACGGGAACGTCGACTACCGCGAAGGCGCCCGCACGATCCGGCTGTTTTGGGAATTCGGTGGTGGCGCTACGATCGCCATCATTTCCGGGCCGCTTCCCGGCGAATGGGAACACTCGTATCCGTGGGCCCAGGGTCGTCTCTACGAAATTCTTTGCCGCGTCGCTGGCGAGGTGGTGCGACTGCGCGCCCCGGGCTCCCGCTTCGAGATCGAGGAACGGCGTACGACGATCCTCGTGCTGCCTGCCTAGCCGAAGCGCGTGCGACAACGCACCGTCGTCGACGCCCTTTCGTCGAGGCGCACCGGCTGACGGCCTTCCAAGCGTGCTTCCATCATGCAGCGCCCAATGCCGCTAGGTCGTGGCCAGCCGTGCCTGCGTCTGTGGTTCAGCGACCTTCCAGGCCAGTAGCCGGAGCTCGTCGATCGGGACCGCATCGGGATTGACCGTGATGCCATCGACCACCAGAAACGGGTTGTGGCTGACCTGGTGGAAAAGATGATGATGCTCGGGCAAAGCGGCCAGGATCAACGGTAAGCCTGAAGGCCGGGAATGCAGTTCCAGCACCGCACGGTCGATGGCGCGGAAGAATCGCTCCGCATCGAGGTCCACCTCGTCCTTCTTCCCGCCCGAGCTGTCATGCATGGGCTGGTGTCCCCGGCCAACGCCGCCATGGGACGACACGGTCTGGTGCGGCTCGGTCAGTTCCCCGCCCAGCGCATCGTTGATCGTGCGCGGCACGCCCGGCGCCAGGTCGATCTCGTCAAGCACATCGCGGTTGCCCTCGAACAGACGCACATGGTGGCGAGTCAATCCAAGCACCTGGTAGCGTTCAGCCGATTGCAGGAAGCGTTGCAAGGTCTTGATGTGAAAGCTGTCGGCCACGACAGCCAGTTCGTCGACCGGTCGCCGGAGCAGGAACACGCGAAACAATCCCGGGCTGCCCAGCACGGCCAATCCGTCCAGCGTATGGTCCCAGAAGGCGCGATCGTGAGCGAGCGCTTGAAATGGTTCGAGAAGGAGCCGTGCCTCGGCGGGGGAAGACTTCTCCAGCAGTGATGCCTCCAACTTCTTCACCAGATTGCGAAACCGGATAGGGTCCTGCTGGTTCTCGGGATGGCGCCTGGACGTCGGCTGGTAAAGCGACAGACAAGTCGCATGGTGAATCGATGCCAACTCGGCCAGCGATTCAGGGGTGAGCAGACTGCTCATGACGTCTCCTTGGGTGCGGGCTCAGATGATGTCCAGTCGGGCCCGACGACGGATTCGGCTTTTGATCGCTGGACAATGGTGATGGCCCGGAATGGGAAGGGCCGCATAGGTTTGCGGACCTTTGGGCGGCGGGGGCAAGTGGGGACGCTGATATAAGCAATGTGCCTGACGATTGCCCCTGGCATCGGTGCGACAGCGAACATTGCATCGATTTTCCCGGCCAGCTCGATCGGATGCAAGACTGCGTGGAAGGTGCTTACAACAAGGCTTATCGGTCCTAGCCCGCAGCATGAAAATTTCGCCGGCCATTGTTGACGCGCGTCAAAACGTCGAGGGTAGGTGAGGTCCATGTTGAGCATTCGAGATCTGCGCAAATCGGTCGGATCGAGGACTCTCTGGAGCCACCATGACGTACTACCTGATCCCGCTGACGCTGCTGCTTGCTGCCGGTGCCGCACATGCACAATCCTCCGCGCCGGCAGCGCCGGAAGCTTTCGCAATTCGTCCAGCCGAGGCCTACGACACCGCGCTCCTGCCGGACGACCCATACGGCCGCCTGGTCAAGTACGGACACGAACTGACGGTCCGCACATTCGCGACGATCGGCCCGGAGGTCAAGGACAAGAAGATGCGTTTTGCCGGCAACAATCTGGCGTGTTCGTCGTGCCATCAAGCCGCAAGCACCAAGACGTTTGCAATTCCGTGGGTAGGCGCCAGCGCCACATTCCCGCAATACCGCGCGCGCGAAGACCAGGTCAGCATCATCGAAGAGCGGATCAATGGCTGCATGGAGCGCAGCATGAACGGCAAGCCGCTGGCTCTGGACAGCCGGGAGATGAAAGCGTTCGTGACCTACATGCATTTCCTGTCCAAGGACGTGCCCATCGGCGGCAAGGTCGAAGGCCGGGGACTGGCGTCGTTCAAAGCACCTGATCGGCGCGCCGAGACTGTCGCGGGCAGCAAGATCTATCAGGAAAAATGTGCAAGCTGCCACGGGGTCGAAGGCGCCGGTGTGCGCGCCGGCGCACCAGGCAGCGCCGCCGGCTATACCTTTCCACCGCTCTGGGGCAAGGATTCGTTCAACAATGGCGCGGGCATGAGCCGACTCCTGACCGCGGCAGGTTTCATCAAGAGCAACATGCCGCTAGGTGCCAGCCATGGCCATCCGCAGGTGAGCGACGAGGAGGCCTATGACGTGGCGGCATTTGTCCTGAGCCAGCCGCGTCCGGTGAAGTCCGGACTCGGGCACGACTTTCCGGCGCGCTGGAACAAGCCCGTCGATGCTGCCTTTCCTCCATACGTCGACGGCGCCAGCGCCGACCAGCACAAATACGGACCGTTTGCACCGTTGCAGGAAAACATGAAGGCGCTCAAAGTCCAGCCGACCACAACGTCTACCAAGTAATCGGTGCGCCACTGAGCCCTTCTCGTGCGAAAGGTGGGGAGCGAACAAGGGCATGATCGGCGCAAAGCCAATGCTCCGGAGCCCCATGAAGATCCTCTTCACCTGCCTCAAGATTCCCAGCCATTTCATGCCGTTGCTGCCGTTCGCCACCGCGCTCAGGGCGCGCGGACACGAAGTGCGGTTTGCCGCGCTCGCGGAAATGTCCGACGCGATCACGCGGGAGGGTTTTGCGCACCTGGTGCTGCAAGGTCCCACCGACCTGGCGCGTGAAGAATTCCGTAAACGCGTTGAAGGAATCGCGGCCAAGGACATTTCCAACGTCTATGTGCCTCAATTCTTCATGGGTGTTCTTGCCACCAGCGCCTTACCGGGGCTGGTCGAGACTTTGCAGGATTGGCGACCCGATCTGATTGTTCGTGAGTCGACCGAATTCGCGGGACTCGTCGCTGCGGAGAAGTTGGGCACCCGGCATGTCAGGCTGGAAATCCTGAACGGCGAATCCGAAGAAGCCATTGCCAGCCGCTACGACAATGAAATCGACGCCCTGCGCGCCCTTGTCTCGCTTTCGCCCTCCGGGCCCGGATATCTCCGCGATGAGGTGGCTTTCTCGGCCCATCCGCAGGCACTGGACGACACCCCGCGAGTCAATACCCGGCCGCCGGTGCGATACCTTGGCGACACGGTGGCCGCTTCCGCTGATCCGTCAATCAAGGCGTGGTTGCCCACTGACGGCCTGCCTCTGATCTATGCCACGTTCGGGACGGCCGCTGCCAGCTTTGCAAGCGCCAGCGACATCTTTCGCGTCGCGTTGGCGGCGTTCGCCGGCCTGCCCGCCAACGTCCTGTTGACGATTGGAAACGGCGCACCGCCCGACCTGATCGAACACGTGCCCCCAAACGTCACGGTCCGGTCGTTCGTGCCGCAGGCCGATGTCCTGCCTCACGCTCAATTGCTGGTTTGCCATGGCGGGTCGGGAACGGTCGTGGCAGGACTGGCGGCAGGCGTTCCGATGGTCATCACGCCACTGTTTGCCGACCAGCCCGACAATGCGCGGTGCCTGGCAGCCACTGGACTTTGCGTTGCGATTACCGACTTGAGCGTGCCCGCTTTGCGCGGCGCCGTGGTCCAGGCATTGGCGGACGAAGACATGCGACGTCGGGCCCAGGCGGTGGCGCGTGCGATTGCATCGATGCCAACACTGGATCAGGCGATCGATCTTCTGCTGGACGGGCAAGAGGCAATCGGCGGATAGCCATTCCCCGAGGTAGCGGTAAGCCGATACGGGATAATTTCGGACGTAGTATGCGGCGGTGCAAGTCTTCAAAACAAGGCCCGTGATGTCGTACCTCGTCGCCATCGTCCTCTCCTCGGTGATCACGCTTTTCGGCGTTCTGGTCTACCAGAACGTTGCCGGGGGTGAAAAGAAGATCGAACGGCAATTGCCCAGGCTTTACGAAACGGACGATCGGGAATTCCGCCGCTCACTCAGTGCGTTGCTCGGACCACCCATCGTCGAAGGCAACAAGGTCGATACGCTGATCAATGGCGATGACATCTTCCCATCCATGCTCGCCGCGATCCGTGCGGCAAGGCATACGATCACCTTCGAAACCTACATCTACTGGTCGGGCAACATCGGTCAGGAATTTGTCGACGCCTTGGCGGAGCGCGCTGGCGCGGGGGTGCGGGTGCATGTGCTGCTCGATTGGGTGGGCAGCGCCAAGATGGAGCCTGCGCTTCTCGACACCATGAAGCGCAGCGGCGTTGAGGTCGAGCGCTTTCACGAGCCCCACTGGACGAACTGGGACCAACTCAACAACCGCACCCACCGCAAGTTGCTGATCGTCGATGGCCGGGTGGGGTTCACGGGTGGAGTGGGTATCGCGGACCAGTGGCGCGGTAACGCGCGCAATTCCGACGAGTGGCGCGATACGCACTTTCGCGTTGAAGGTCCCGTGGTTGCGCAGATGCAATCGGTATTTTTGGACAACTGGATGCGGGCCACGGGCCGGATACTCCATGGCGAACAGTACTTTCCATCATTGAAGCCCGCCGGGACGCTGGCCGCCCAGATGTTCAGCAGTTCGCCCTCGGGCGGCAGCGAGAGCATGCAACTCATGTATCTGTTGTCCATCACCGCCGCCCGCAAGTCGATCGATCTTGCGAACGCATACTTCGTCCCCGATACCCTCACGATCAAGTCGCTCACCGATGCGGCCAAGCGCGGCGTCAAGATACGCGTGCTGACCCCCGACGGGCACATTGATTCCGAGATCGTGCGGGCGGCTTCGCGCGCCGCGTGGGGTCCGATGCTCGAGGCAGGCATTGAATTCGCGGAATACCGTCCCACGATGTTTCACGTCAAGGGATTGATCGTTGACGGCATCTTTTCGTCGGTGGGATCCACCAACTTCGACAATCGTTCGTTCCGATTGAACGACGAGGCCAATCTCAACGTGCTTGACGAAGAATTCGGGCGCCTGCAGCAACAGGTGTTCAACACCGACTGGTCACAAGCGACGCAGGTAACCCTTGAACAATGGCGGGATCGACCCTGGCGCGAAAGGCTGCAGGAACAAGTCGCGTCAGTGCTGCGTTCGCAGCTTTAGCGCCAGGCGTGCACCAACCCCGTGAACCCGCCGCAGCGCCGGTTGCGCTTCATTGCGACGCCGTCGATCAGCCCGCGCCTTGCGTGACCCACCTGGCAGTGGGCGCGTGTATGTCTTCGGCGATGTCCTTTTCGGTCTTGAGGCCGGCGATCAGCGCGACCACATGCTCGGCCGACATCATCGCCCCTTCCTGCCAACCCGGCAGCGTAGAAGCCTGGTCGCCCACGATGAAGAAACGACCCTGGAAGGGACGCAGCAGGCGCCGATAGTACTCATTGTGTTTCTGTTTTTTTTCGTTCCAGGCCGGCCAGGCCCCTTCCTGATGCACGACGTTCTGCCAGGCGACGGAAAGGCCCAGCGCCGTAGGCACGATCGAATCATCGTTGAATTCCGCGTGGAGGCGCGCCGCCCCCTCCTTGGCCTTGGCCAGCCGCTGCGCCAGCCCGAGCTCGCCGAATTCAGTCGCGTGCCGGCCATCGCCGCAGGGGCCGCGGCCATCGTGGATGTAGGCGCCGGTCAGCGTACCTTTCTGGGCGAAGTAGTCGTTGGACGGATACCAGATCTGTTCGATGACGTCGTCGGTCCAGGAGATCCCGCCATAGATCTCGTTCTTGTCGTTCTCCCAGAAACGAGTGTTGGTCTGCCAGCCCACCTTGCAGGAGGAAACAAAGGTGGTGCCGGTGACGGCATCCCAGAAGGTCACCCCGTCGCGCTTTTCCTTGTCGTCCGGAAAATTGGTGTCGAGCCTGGCGAGGATCGGACAGGGAATGTTGCTCACGCAGTAGTCCGCCGACTCCACCATTGGTACCGTGCCGCGCATCCAGGTCACGGTCACGCCGGCCGGGGTGGCCTTGATCGCGCTGATCTGGGCGTTGTACTCGATGAGGTGGCCGACCTTGCGGAGAAATCCCTCCACGATCTTGTCCATGCCGCCCACCGGCTGGAACAGGGTGGGCTGCCACTCGAACTCGAGGGGATCATAGAAGCCGTTGTCCCAGAATTCGGCGTCGAGCAGCGCGGCACGCGACAGCGTCGGGGGAATTTCGCAATTGCTATCCACGTTGGGCGTGGGTCCGCCCGGCATGGAAGGCGCGCAACCCGCACGCGTGCTGCCCTGATACCGGTAGTCCGGCGGGGCCGGGCACGCCGCGTTGTCAGGCGCGTCCGCGTCGGTACGGGCGCCCAGGTTGCCGAATTTGACCAACAGCGCGAGCAGCTTCTTCTTTTCCCCTGCGTCCAGCTGTCCGTCCAGCACGCTCGGGTCAGTCGAACTCAGGACCTTGGCCAGAAGCTCGGCGATGTAGCCGCGGGTGTCGTTCTGGATCTGTCGCTGGGCAATCGGCTTGCCTGCGAAGCCCTGCGCGGACTGGAACAGGTTGCCCGTGGTGTGCATCACATAAGGCTCGAGCTTGACCTCCAGCGCCTGGCAATAGCCCAGCACGCGACGGTGATGGTAAGGCAGACGTCCCGGCCCCAGGTTCATGTACAGGCCCGGGTCGAACTTGCACACCTGCACGGTGCGGCCGTTCTTCTGGCTCTGCTCGACCACTGTGTCGCCGCGTCGGGCGGTGTGGTTGCGTCCACCGGCGCGGGACGACGCCTCGAGGATGCGGACCTTGTAGCCATACTGGGACAGGATGTACGCGGTGGTGAGGCCACCGATTCCCGCGCCCAGGATCAGCACGGACTTGCCCTCACCCTGCCCTGGGTGCAGTTGCGGCGGTCCGGCCCAGGCTTCGATTGGTCCCAGCAGGCCCATCACCACCATGGTCTCGTACAGCGCAACCGCGCCGCCCAGTTGACCTACGCGAGTGAGGAATCCTCGGCGCGTGAGCGGGAAGCCTTCCGCCATGGAGGGCGTGCCGCGATCCGCGACAACACCCCGATGGACTATGCTGGAATCCGACATGCATTCACTCCCGTGGGTGGACACAACAACCGAGCGACAAACCATTAGGCACAGCGGGTGCGAAGAACGGCTCGGTCGGCCTCCGACCGGTACGTGCGCGGATATTCACAGTTCGCATGCAACGCGCCGCAACGCTGCGCGCTCACCGCGGCGGAAACTGCTGCAGCGTTTCGATCAACGCCGTCGGCGGGAGCGCATCCTGCCCGGCGAATGGATGGTCGTTGACTGCCACCACGGTCATCGCCACCGCCATGCCGGACGCGTAAATCACCAACGCCAGCGCCATGGCGCGCCGTTGCCCGATATGCACCACGGCGATCGCAGCCTGGGTCAGCAGGCCGAGCAGCAGCAGGCCGACCCAGTTCACGGTCGGCACGGACGCCTCCGCCAGTCGCAGACGCTGCGTTCGCGCGTCGCGCAACTGTGCCAGCGCTTCGTGCAGCAGCGTGCGGCTCGGTGCCGGCAGCGCCAGCAGCGCGGGATCCGCGAGCAGCAGGTCGAACAGCCGTTGGGTAGTGTCGCTGGCGCCTATGACCTTGCGTTGCGCATGCATGGCCGGCCACTCCTCATCGACTAATTTCTGCACGTGCGCGCGGGTCGCGGCATGGAGCGGTGCCCCCGTTGCGCCGAGCGCAGTGGCCGCGCGCAACAACGTATGCGAAGCGCTGGCCTCGGCCAGCACGACGGCCGCGGCGGCAGCGTGGCGCTGCCAGACCTCGGAGGCGAGGAAGGCGCAGGTGAGTGCGAAGAGCACCGCCATCACCCCAACGAAGGGCGGCGTGACGCCGCGACAACTACCGAGCAGGCCCGCGGCAGGACTGTGCTCGAACAACCAATAAATCGCCGCCGCCGTCCCGAGCGAGAACAGCAGCAGGGCAGGAAAGACGATTACCGCGAGCATGGGATTCGCAGCAAGCGGGACACGTCAGCGCGCGCTCTTGAAGTCCTTGGCGAGCGTGACGTCGAACGTGGCCGTGACCTTGGGTCCGCCGGCAGCAACATCGTCAATGGCGAGCTGGCCTGCGAGGTGTTTCGCGTCGTCGGCCTTGGCAGTGAAGACCGCGGGCCGCGCCGTACCGGAATATTGGACCTTCTGCCCGTTGAGGGCGACCCAGTAATTGAGTCTTGGACCGCCGGTGAAATCGACGGTCATGCCTTCCGTCACCTCGCCGTCGGTGCACGAGAACGTCTTGCACGCCTGCAGCTTGCCACCTATGTCGGACGCCGACAGGATGAGGCGGCGCACCTGCTTGCCGGGTTCCATATCGCTCGGTCCGGTCACGAGCCAGGCGTACTTGAGGGCGGCCGTGCGGCCCTTGTAGTCGATATTGCCGCTGCCGGTATCGGCCGCACTCACGCTGCCGGCCAGGCTCGCGCCAAGGGCCAATACAGCCAGAAATCGCATTGCCTGTCGCGACCCAATAGCCATTGCGGTCTCCCGGAATCACCGTAGGACGTGCAGCCTAGCCCCGGTTGCGCCTTAGACGCAAGCGCGGCGGGATCGCCGCGTTCGTCCTGCGTTAGATGCGAGCTCGCCGCAACACCAGGGACGCCGGCGGCCCAACATTCGCTGCAATCGTCGGGAATTCCGCTGCGCCGAAGGTGGTCATTGGCGGGTGACGGGGTTTCGGGCAAGAACCCGAGTGCCTCGGATAAGTCGCCCAGATCCCTGGCGTCTACATTGGTAACCGCTGTGGCGCCAACCGCTTCCTGCCGCAACGAATACTCACTGCCCGCCATCGCGCTCATTCGGAGCCATTGCGGTTCACCAATCATCAGGAACATGAACATGACAAGCAAAGACCAATCTCGCTCCGGCGAATCCACTTCCAATACGACACGTGCGGTACAGGCCGTCGGACTCGGGGTCTTCATGGCCTTCGCAGCGGCGGTCCCGGCGGCAGAGCGCACCGTCTCCGTGGTCGAGACGGTTCAACTTGCGGCAACCGCCAGCCGCACCTGGGGCACCATCAACGACTTCGGCACATGGCAAGCGTGGCACCCCGCCTTCGCAAGCACCAAAATGCTTCAAGGCGACGGTCACTCGCTAGGCGCCGTACGCGTGCTGATGACCAAGGACGGTGGCAAGTTCACCGAAGAGCTGGTCGCCTTCGACGCTGCGGCGCGCAGCTACCAGTACCAGATCCTCGAGTCACCGGCGCCGGTGACGGACTATGTTTCCACCATTCAGGTCAAGGAAACACCGGCCGGCTCGGCCGTCGTGTGGAGTTCCCAATTCAACGTCAAGCCCGGAACGTCGGAAGCTGATGCGAAGAAGTTGATCTCGGGCGTCTATCGCGCCGGGCTCGACAACCTTGCCGCAGTGATGAAGTGACACCCGGCCATGCCACCGGATCGGCGTGGCATGGGCTCGCAGCGGCCGCAGGTTGGCCGCTGCGTTAACGCGCCTTGCGCCAGGCCGAGGGTGGAAGCCCGAACTCGCGCTTGAAAGCGCGGCTGAAGGCGGCCTCGGTCTCGTAGCCGCTGCGTTCGGCGACGCGCGCAATCGCGTCGTTGCCGGAGCGCAACGCGCGCGCGGCCAGCGCTAGGCGCCAGCGCGTGAGGTACTGCATCGGCGATTCGCCGACCAGCGACGCAAAGCGCGTGGCCAGGACCGAGCGGGACATGGCCACGTCACGAGCCAGTTCATCCACGGTCCATGCACGCTCCGGGTTGTCATGCAACAGCGCGAGTGCACGACCGATCTGCACGTCGCGAAGGGCAACCAACCAACCATGCGCGTCGGGCGGCAGCGTTTCGACGTGCCGCCGCAGCGCCTCCACGAACATCAACTCCGCCAGCTTGGCCAGCGTCGACTGCGCGCCCGGCCGCGTGACTGACGATTCAAGCACGCCAACGCGCAGCAGTTCACGCACCAGGCCTGCGGTCTGGCCGTCGCCGAGCGTAATGCGCAACACCCGCGGCAGCGCTTCGAACAACGGCCGACACAGGCTGCGGCTGCAGGCGAGATAGCCGCACACGAAACGAGTCGCCGTGCCGCCCCCGCCTTGTCGTATCGGCACGAACGCCGGCTCGACGGCCGCCGCGGTGGCTGCATCGATCAAGTGGTCCGCCTCCAGCGGCGCAATATGCAGGTCGCTTCCCATCAGGTGTCGGTCGTCCTGTGCAAACAGGATCAGGTCACCGGCGCGGACATCGATCACCTCGCCACCTTCGGCCAGCCGCACCCGGCAGGCGCCTTGCGTGAGGAAATGGAACAGCACCACATGTTCGGCGCCTGCCAGTTGCTGCTTGACGCTGGTCATGCCGTACTGGCCGCGCATGCACCATGGCGCAGTGAACTCGGCGTCGAGGAAGACGGCGCCTTCAAACCGGATCGACTTGAGAATGCCGGACAGGGTATCCATGGCGGGACGGGGCACTTGCCGCGCGGGTGAAGTCCGCAGGATCGCATACCGGCACAGTTCACGCGCCGCATGCG
>CAWDTZ010000004.1:0-1548170 GCA_963805355.1 uncultured beta proteobacterium
TCATCGAGAGCGCCAACTTGACGATCTGGACGTTGAGCGATTCGGCAAGCGCGATCTCGGCGGGATCATTGGGATCGACAATCAGCAGTGCGTGGAAATTGCCATCACCAACGTGGCCAAACACCATGGTCGGAAAGGTTGCGGCCCGGAGGATGTCCGTCGCACCTTCGATCGACGCAGCAAGCCTTGAGATGGGAACGCAGGTGTCGGTGGTAAACACTTCGCTGCCTGCCCGCGTCGACTTGCAGGCGTAGAACGCGGCGTGCCGTGCCTTCCACAGTCGCGTGCGGTCTTCCGGCAACGTCGCCCACTCAAAGTCCACGCCGCCGCCATCGGCGGCGAGCATTTCTACCATCTCGATCTGTTCCTTCACTGCGCTCACGCTGCCCTGGAACTCGAGGAACAACGTGGGTGCCTCGGGAAGGCTGGTCTTGCTGTGCGCGTTGATCGCACGGATCGATGCATCGCACAGGTATTCGCTGCGCGCGATGGGGATGCCCATCTGGATGGTGCGGATCACCGTGTCCACCGCCGCTTGCGGCGTTGAAAAGTGAACGACTGCGGCGGAAATCGCCTCGGCCACCGGATACACCCGAACAGTGAGTTCGGTAATGATGCCGAGCGTGCCTTCGGAGCCGACGTAGAGCCGCGTCAGGTCGTATCCGGCAGACGACTTCCTGGCCCCGCGGGCGGTCCGGATCAGTTCACCCTCTGCCGTCACGACCGTAAGGCTGACAACGTTTTCACGCATCGAGCCGTAGCGCACCGCGTTGGTACCGGAGGCGCGCGTCGCAGCCATGCCGCCAAGCGTCGCATGGGCTCCGGGGTCGATCGGGTAGAACAAACCTAGTCCGCGCAACGCGGCGTCGAGCTGTTCGCGCGTCACGCCGGACTGGACGGTCGCGGTGAGGTCATCTGCGTCGATCGCGAGAATCTGGGTCATCTGGGACAGGTCGAGTGAGATTCCCCCGTGCACCGCCAGCAGGTGTCCTTCAAGCGACGAGCCCGCGCCATGTGCAATCACCGGGACGCGGCTGCGCCGGCACTGCCTCACGACTTCAACGACGTCGTCGTTTGAATGGGCGAAAACGACCGCGTCGGGCAACTGCGGGGGGAAAGGCGACTCCCCGCGGGCATGCTGGCCGCGCACTGTCACGTTGTTCGAAAAGCGGGGGCCGAAGCGATGGCTGAGTTGCGCCATTGTTTCGTCGGATGGCGTGCGAGTTGTTACTGCAGATTCCATGCGGACTCCGTTTACGTGTTGCCTGCCGCTACCACGGGTCGAGATTTGTCGCTGCACCATTCGCTCCACGACCCGGGATACAGGCTGGCCCCGGGAAGTCCCGCGATTTCCAGGGCTAGAAGATTGTGGCAGGCCGTCACGCCGGAACCGCACTGGGCGACAACCTGCGCGGGAGAGCCCGTGAGGATGCGATCGAACTCCTGCCGCAGTTGCGCGGCGCTCTTGAACATGCCGTGTTCGTCGAGATTGTCCGCATAGGGCCGATTCAACGCGCCCGGTATGTGCCCGGCAACCGGATCCATCGTTTCGTCGCGACCCGCAAATCGATTGGCGCCTCGCGCGTCCACAAGTACCGCGTTGCGTTGCTGCAGGTTGCGCAGGACGAACGCTGTGTCCACGATTGATACGGACGCCGACCCGGGGCGGAACTCCGCAACGTGCGGACGCGGTTGCGCGGTGCTGATCGGCAACGATTGATCGGACCACGCCTGGAACCCGCCATCCAGCACGGCCGCGGACCTGTGCCCCACCCAACGGAGCAGCCACCAAAACCTGGCCGCGAAGATGCCGCCGGAACGATCGTAGGCGACCACCTGGTCGCCGTTGCGCAAACCCACTGACCCAAGCCATCGGGCGAATGCGGCCCGGTCCGGCAGCGGATGGCGGCCATTGGAACCCGACATGATGCCGGACAGGTCGTGGTCCAGATGCGCATGGATGGCACCGGGAAGGTGGCCTTGCGCATAGAGCGCCGCGCCGGATGCCGGTTGGCTCAGGTCGTGGCTGCAATCGACTACGCGCCAGTCGCGGGAATCTGCGAGTTCCCGCACAGAGACCAGCATCGTTTTCTGCGACGATGTCACGCCATGGTTGGGCATCGCGGCGTCGCTGGAAAGGGGGGTCAACATTACTCGGCGGTCATCTGGCCGAACGCTTCCATCGCGTGCATCGAGTACACGTAGGCTGCGCCTGCGTTCAACGCAATCGCTACGCCAAGGGCGTCACTCAACTCGGCCTCGGTGACACCCGCCTTGCGGGCGTTGCTCGCGTGGGATGCGAGGCATCCATCGCATCGTGTCGTGACGGCAACGGCAAGCGATATCAATGACCGAGTCTTGGCGTCAAGCGCGCCGTTGGAACCAAGCGAGGCGTTCAGGTTGCGATACGCCTCGAGCGTCTGCGGATTTGATCTGGCAAACGGTGCCCACGACTTCTTGAGATGCAGCAACGACTGAGTCCAATTCTGAAACATGGCAAGTCCTTCGTAAGTTTATGGGCGGGCACCGGATTGCTTGTTGGGACCCGTTGCGACGAACTTCGATGTGCAGCAACAACGTCAGGCCGGATGGCCCCGCTTGCTGCGGGTTACCTGCTCGGCGCTGCCAGCCGCGGCGGATCCTATGTCAAGCCGGTACCCCGCGCGCGCCGAGAAATTGGCCAGCACGGCGAACTTGTCGCCACGCACCAGCGTCTGGCGCCACTCCACGGGAACACCGTCCGCGTACCCGAGGCGATCGATGCCGAAGGCGGCGGTTCCCTTCTTCATCTTGAGCAGACGCTGCTCGGCAGTGCTTGGCACGATCGCTCGAATGGTTTCCTGTCCGTTGGACACGCGCACACCGCAGCGCGATTCCAGTTCGCTGTACAGTGCGGTTCGCCCAAAGTCCGCATGCAACAGGGGGGCGGCAATTTTTGCCGGGAGCCACACGCGATCCACGGCAAGCGGTTCGTCGTCTGTCATCCGCAGACGCTCGAGGTGCACGAGTGTCGTATCGAGTTCGAGCATCAGGCGTTCCGCCACCACAGGGTCTACCCGGGTGTCGAGAATCCTTACGATGCTGCGCTGCTTCAGCCCGGAGGATTCCACCGAAGCAAACAAGCTGTAGAGTGCGCCCAATGGCTGCACGAGTTCGACGGGGAGTGCCACGCGAGAAGGGCGTCCGCGCTCGGCGGTGATAAGTCCGTCAGCGCGCAGGTGCCGCAAAGCCTCACGTACCGTCTGACGGCTGACCTGGTACTCGTTCGCAAGCGCCATTTCGCCTGGAAAGGATTTGAGAAAATCCTCGCCCGCGATTCGCCTGCGCAGTTCCACATGCAGTTGCGCCCAGAGCGGAAGCGCGCTTGCGCGATCCATTGGGACTCCATTCGATGTCGGTGTGTCCATACCCGCCCTTTGTCGTGGTGCTTGCTCCCACGAATTAAAGGTTGTAATGTACGGACATACGGGAGTTCGCGCAAGGCCATTGCAACATTCCCGGGCGACGGTTCCACGCACTGTGTCGGCTTAGGGCACAGTCCTTCTGGCTGAAGTGCTGGCGAATCGAGCAGAAGGGTTCGCTGCAAGGCACAGTACAGCGCCAGCAACGGATAATTGGAGCGGGACCACACTGGACCGAAGAGTCCAAGGCGGTTCCGGGCACGGATGTCGCGGGCTTGTTTTTAGCCGCGTGCAGTCTTGGGTTGCATTCTGCAAGTGCAAAGGAGGCACGTATGTCGAACATTGTCATTCAAGGCGACGCCATCGGGGTCGCCTCGATCACCTGCGTCGCAGACGCAAACATCGAGGAAAGCTGTCTGGTGCTGATGCCAGTCACTCCATCCTGTGTCGGCGCCATTCACGCCAGCCTCGGCAGCGGGGTGCTCCTGTGAGCCTGCACGCGTTGGGCGTGTACAAGGACGAGGAACGGAAGCTGCCTTCGTGGTTCGAGCCACGCAACTTCCTGCGGGCAACGGTGCCCGTCGCGGTCATCATTGCGTGGCAGATCCTGAGCACCACCGGTGTGATCGATCAGCTCCTGTTTCCTTCGCCCATCACTGTCCTGGAAGGATTTGTCCACCTGGTCAAGTCAGGCGCGCTTGCGGATGCGATTCCGGCGTCGCTAGCACGCGGTTTGACCGGACTTGCACTTGGGCTGCTGATCGGCATCTCCTGTGGTGCGATCGCAGGCCTGTTCCGCCTTGGCGATGAGCTCCTCGACGCCAACTTCCAGATCATCCGTGCCATTCCGTTTATCGCGCTCGTGCCCTTGTTCGTGCTCTGGTTCGGCATTGATGAGCAGCCCAAGATCATCCTGATCACGATGGCCTGCATCTTCCCGGCCTACGTGAACACGTATTCGGGGGTGCGCCATGTCGATCCGAAGCTGATTGAAGCCGGAAAAGTGTTCGGCCTCAACCGGGCGCAATTGATCTGGCATGTGATCTTGCCAATGGCGCGACCGGCCATCCTGGTGGGCATCCGTTACGCAATGAGCACGGCACTGTTGGCACTGATCATTGCCGAGCAGTTGAACAGTCGAAACGGGATCGGCACGATCATCCTCAACGCCAACTCGGCGCTACGCATCGATCTCATGATCGCGGGAATCCTGGTCTACGCCGCGATCGGCATCATGATCGATATCTTCATGCGGGTCGTGGAAAGAAAGTCGATGCCATGGAAATGACTTCAACCGGTGGTCGTGACAAGAAAATCCTGCCACTTCGTCAAAAGGGATCTGCCGTGAGCGAAGGCGACGATGAGCTTGTCATTGATCTGCAGGCGGTCAGCAAGCGTTTTGGCGACCAAGTAATTCTCGACAATGTCGATCTCAAGATCCGCCGTGGAGAATTCGTGGCGTTGCTCGGTCAATCGGGATCGGGCAAGACGACGCTGCTGCGAATACTGCTGCAGCTCGACCATGCCAACGAGGGTTCGGTCAAGGTCACTGACAGCCGCACCATCGTGTTTCAGGAGCCGCGCCTGCTGCCTTTCATCAACGTGTGGAAGAACGTGTTGACGGGGCTTAAGGGCGTGACGCGGCAGAAGGCAGTCGACGCGCTGCATGAGGTGGGGTTGGAAAAGCAGACCAACCGCTGGCCGAAGAGCCTGTCCGGGGGCGAGGCGCAGCGGGTGGCGCTAGCCCGCGCACTGGTGCGCACACCGGAACTGCTGCTTGCCGACGAGCCCTTCGCGTCGCTTGATGCGCTCACCCGGCTGAAGATGCAATGGCTGGTCCAGGAACTGTGGAAGGAGCACAACCCGGCTATCCTGCTCATCACGCACGACGTCGACGAGGCTGTTCTGCTCGCCGATCGCATCATCGTGCTGAAGAAGGGCCGCCTTGACGTCGACATCAAGGTCGACCTGCCGCGTCCGCGCGCGCGTACCAGTGCGGGATTTGCTGCGCTGACAACCTTTCTGCTGGAGGAGCTTGGCGTGCTCGAAACGCCGGAGACTTCGGACGCGTCCGCCGATGCACCGCAACCGAGCCCAATCCAGGCGCACGGCACTTAAGACTCACACGTTGGCTCAACCTGAGGTTCAAGCTTGATCACTAGTGCAGGGAAGGGGCTCCGCTATGTCATCGTCGGTGCCGGTGCCGTCGGCGGGATGCTCGCTGCGCAGTTCACGCAGGCGGGCATTCGCGCGGTGCTCGTTGCGCGGGGCGAGCAACTCGCCGCCATTCGCAGCAATGGACTGCGCATGTTGCGGCCGGCGGGCGCCGAGGTCGTTCGGTTGGAGGTTGTCGGATCTCCCGCCGAGGTTCAGCTCGCTCCGGGCGACGTGCTGGTGCTGGCTACCAAGGCGCAGCAGGCCGAAGCCGCCCTGCAGGAGTGGGCGTGGCAACCCGTGCACGGGATCAACAATGGAACGGCCGCAAGCTTGCTGCCCGTGTTGCTGCTGCAGAACGGTCTGGACAGCGAGCGGGCGGCGCTACGGCGCTTCGCAACGGTTTACTCGGCATCGATCTGGGCTGCAGCCACCTATCTGAAAGCCGGTGAAATCTGCGCCGCCGGGTCACCGAAGGTGGGCGTGTTCTGGATGGGTCGATTTCCGTCGGGCACGGATACCGTGCTCGATGCCATCGCTGACGATCTGCGATCCGCACACTATCTCGCGCAAGTCGTGCCCGACGTACAGCGTTGGAAAGTGGCGAAGCTGCTGGGCAACCTGCGCAATGCGGTCCAGGTGCTGGAGGGGACGGAAGAACAACGCGCAGAATTGACCGCGATGCTCGCGGAAGAAGCCAAGACCGCATTCACGGCCGCTGGCTGGAGCTGGGCGGATGTCAAGGCCGAATCCGCCTTCGACCTCAAGCAGTACGTGACGCACAAGATCCCCGATTACCCCGACAGCAAGCTGTCGACGTGGCAGAGCTTCCAGCGGGGGGCCAGTTCAGTCGAAGTCGACTTTCTCAACGGCGAGATCGTGCTCCTGGGTCGGTTGCACAACGCACCAACGCCTTGGAACGAAGCTTTGCAGCGCGTCCTGGGCCTGTCGGCCGCCGCCGGTGAAACCCCCGGTACACGCACGGTAGACCACGTCCGCAGTACCTGGGCGAGCGCAGTGCAGGCTTAGCCGACCTTGCGGACGGACATTGGCGTTTCCTTGGTGCGAGCGCGCGTCGAAGTTTGCGGTTCACTACTCGCTCCACCGACGCTGACATCCAGTTTGTAGCCGGTGCGTTCGGAGTATTTCGCAACGATTGCGAATTTGTCGCCGCGAACCAGGGTCCTGCGCCACTCCACCGGCACGCCGTGGGCGCAGCGGAGCCGATCGATGCAAAACGCGACGCTGCCGCGGGGAATGGCGAGGATTCGCCGCTCGATCGCAGTGGGCTGGATCGCGCGTATCGTCTCCTGTCCATCAGTCAGCCGGATTCCGCAGCGCTTCTTGAGTTCGGCGTACAGCCCGTGTTTCTCGAAGTCGACCTGAAGAAGCGGAGATGCCACGCGCGCCGGCAACCAGATGCGATCGACCGCCAGGGGTTCGTCGCCGGCAAGGCGCAAGCGCTCGAGATGGAAGAGGGGCGTGGTTTCGTTGAGCCCAAGTCGCGCCGAGACTTCCGCATCGATTCGCGTGTCGAGCATGAGCACCACGCTGCGGATCTCTTGCGCCGCTGTGTGCCCGGAAAGGAGCTGGCGATAGAGCGAATCGACCGGATGCAGGATTTCCGCTGGCAATGCGACCCGCGGCAGCCGCCCGCGTTCGGCCGTCACCACGCCGTCTTCACGCAATCGGCGCAGCGCTTCGCGGACAGTGTGCCTGCTTACGCCATATTCCTGCACGAGTGCGAGTTCGCCGGGGAACTCCGCCTTGAATTCATCCTCCTCGATCCTGCGCAGCAGATCGACATGCAGTTGGGCCCATAGAGGCAACGCGCTCGCGCGGTCCAGCGCCTTTCCGTTCGGCGTTCGAGTGTCCATTTTTCTTTGTTCCCGATGCTTGCATTGCGTGACATGATGGTGCTAATGTTCGTACATTCGGGCGTCCAGACAAGAACGCCTCGCCAGGAGGAGCACGGCGCAGTTGCGAATGCGAGCGGGACGACGCCCGCCATCCTGTCCGCCTTGACGCGGACACGCGCAACTCCCCGGAAAGTGAGACGTCACCTTGTCGCCCCGCGCATGCCCGCAGGCGTGAGGTGCGTAACCGCTCCCCCGACGAAACGCATTCGCTGTGTGGCGCCATCCCGGCTCGCATAGCTGCAGCAATAGTGGTTTTGGAGTTTACGCTCGAAACGCAAGGAGCCCCAAGATGTCCCGGATTGCCAACGAGAAGGGACGGTTGAAAGTAGTCCTTGCCGATGGGTGCGCGGACGTCGCGCGCGCGAGCAACGGACGCTTTGCGAGCGATCCGCAGGCCATCTACGAGCGCTGGGATGAGTTTGAGACGTGGGTCGGCAGCAGCAAGCTCGTCGCTGATGCCCCGCGTGCCGTGGGCAAGGATGTCCTCTCGCCAGCGCCGGGTCCGCGCCAGATCGTGGGCATTGGGATCAATTATCGCAGCCATCTCAAGATGGCGAAACTGCAGCCGCCAGAGTCGCCGGCAGTCTTTCTTCGCATGCTTACCTCGATGACGGGGCCTAATGGCGATGTCCCAATCTACAACGAGTTCGTGTGGACCGAAGTCGAGTTGGCACTCGTGCTGAAGAAGACGGCATTCCGCGTTTCGGAGGCGAACGCACTTGACTATATCGCTGGTGTGACGATCGCCCAGGACATGATCGACCCTACTGCGGTGGCGCTTGGCGTCCAGCTCGACGGGAAGGTCGTGGGACGCTACAACAATGGTGCGAAGTCGTTTCCCGGCTTTGCGCCTGTGGGCCCGCATGTCGTGTCGCTTGACGAGGTCGGCGATCTCGGATCACTCAACGTCGATTGCGACATCGACGGAAAGCCGTTCCAGCGCGGCAATACGAGCGACATGTACTTCAGCGTTCCGGAATTGATCGCCCGCCTCACGCGCACGATGGTGTTTCTGCCGGGTGACCTCATCCTCACGGGAACACCCGGGCGGGTGGACGGTGCGGAAGGCGTTCGGCTTCGCGTTGGCAGCGTGATCACCACTCGTGTGGGAACGATCGGCGAGCAACGCAATCACGTTATCGATGGCAACATCGATCCGGGGGTCTACCTATGACGCCCCGCATCGGATCTGACTTCGCCGTGCTTGTGAACTTCCTTGGCGAGGAACTTGACATGGCCGAAGCGCCGCAAGCGGCAAAGAAGCCATGCGATGCACTCGAATCCGTGCAGTCAAACGAGATTTGATCAAAATTCAATCAGGAGGATGACAATGAAAATTTCCATCAAAGCGCTGCTCGTTCTGGCGTTGGCGTCTGCGACAGCCGGGCCCCTGGCTGCGCAAGGTACCGCCGAAGTCGACATGCGCGGGGTGACGCTCAACATCGGCCAGAACAACGGCGAAATCGAGCCGCTGTGGAGGGCCTCCGGCGTGTTCGACGGAACTCCCTACAAAATCCAGTTCTCGAGTTTCAACAATGCACTCGACAATTACACGGCGCTCGCGGCCGGCCGGATCGACGTCAGCTCCAGCTCGCTCAGTACGGCGGCGCAGTTGCAACAGGCATCGGCCGAGCCGTGGACCGTAAAGTCGGCGCCCATCAAAATTCTGGTCTTGCGGGTGAGTGATTACCCCAACTCTCTCGATCGCTATGTATTGTTGGCCGGCAGCAAGTCCGGCATTACCACCTTTACCCCGGACAGCATTCGCGGGAAGCGCATCGCGTTTTCACCCGGCGGCAACAACGCACTGGTGTTTTATGCGGCAATGCAAAAGCTTAATTTCTCAATGAAGGACGTTAATGCCGTGCTACTTGACACAACGGCAAACTCCCTCGCACTGCTCAACAACCAGGTGGACATTGTTTCCGGATCTATCGATTTGTACGGGCCCGCGCTGGCAACCGGCGCAAAGATCATTGAAAGCAGCCGCGCGCTTGGACTGCCCATTCAGAGTGGAGTGCTCGCCAATTCCAAGGCGCTAAATGACCCGGCCAAGGCGGCGGCGATTGGCGACCTCGTCAAGCGCTACATCGCGTTCGAGAACTGGTTTACCACGCACCCCAAAGAGGCCATCGCGGCGTATATGACGGGCCGCAATTTCCGCCAGACACAGGCGGAAACCGCGTGGAAATACGGCCGTGTGCTGGTACTGCCCGTAAACAAGCAGGTCATTGCGGAAGCGCAGTCGGTGAGCGACCTGCTGCTCAAATTCGGCATGTTCACCAAGAATCTGGATGCTTCCGTGCTGTTCGACGATCGCTACTCGAAGTCGGTCGAGCAAACGCTGACCGACTTGAATTTCAACAGCAATCTCGAAAAATCCATGGCGTCAAAAGCGCCATGAGTCAAACCATCACCAAAGACAACGGCTACGCCAAACTTGCCATCTGGAACGGGATGCGGCCCGGACGCGAGCATGACTTCGAGATGTGGCACTCGCATATCCACTTCCAGCAGAAGCGCGAAAGTGGGGTCCTAACCTCCGGATCGCGCTACATCGCGGACACGCCGTCCGGGCCGAACTACTTCACGCTGTACGAAAGCCGGGAACGCGAGGCATTCGGACCGGCGGGCTACGCCATTCCGTCACCAACAGTGGCCATCGATCGGGCCATCCGCGAGGACTTTGTTGGCTTCATCCGCGGGGTATTCGTCACTGAACTTTCGATCGGCTTTGGGACGGCCGGGTGGCTGGCAACGGTGACTCTTGAGCAGCTGGCTGGCGGGGTGAAAGTCGAGGCGTGGAACGCTGCACTTTCGGCGGAAGTTGGCGCGAACGGTCTTGTGAGCGCGCAGCTATGCAGCTACGACCATGAGACCACCACGTCGTTCGTGCTGCGACTGCAACCGCTGCCGACGCTGCCTGCCGAGCAGCTGCTTCTTCTGTTGCGCGGCATCGACCGCGCGTCGCTGACAAGGATGATTGAACGGCTCCCATCGCTGATCGTGGATCATTCACTGGATTGCAATGTAGTGTCCGAGCACATTTTCATGCTCCAACACGAGTTCCTCGCGTGAACGGCGTGCGCGCATTCGGGAGTGTACGATCTCTGTGAAGGTACGACAGCTGTCGTCGACGAACCTTTGGACATGCCCGTTATGAGTGGGCAGACCGTGTTCCATCAGCAGGTGGGATTAGATGCGCGTCGCGATGTCATCGCCGTCGCCGGGAATGCGAGGGCGTAGGCGCGCTAGGGACTCACTCCTGCATTAATGTTGGTGTTAGGTTTTTGGCGACTGCATTGGTTCTTACGAACATTCTCGCCGGTATAGCTCACTGAAACCGAAGATTCCCGCTCGAGCATGAACCGCGCAGATTCCGCGGGGCATCTCAAGCATCGAGAACGGTCTATTAGATCCTCCTAACGCGCGGTAGCCCGGGACAACTTGGATTAAATGCTCAAACATAGACCAAGTGACAAGTTAGTAACACTATGATCTATAATGAAAAACGGGCTAACTGAGTGCCGTTCTGTTAATCCGCAGGTCCCTGGTTCGAGCAGGTCGGGGAGCCAAATTATCAACGGGTTGCGACTTTCGGACGCGACCCGTTTTATTTTCGGAGCTCGAAGGTTGCCGTTTGGTTGCCATTTGCCAAATTTGCCCTTCCAGAGAAGTGGACGAGCCCATGCATACGGACGGCCTTCGGCCCAATGCCTACTTTGCAAATTGATACAGTTAAGCGGCTCTGCCGGCGCGCGCCAACGCTCACAGTTACGCGAGCGAAGTTGGCCAGGGACTGGTATCGGCCATATCCATTTGTGCTCGCGCCAAGCGCTCAATCATGTCGAATTTCAGACTGCGCGCTTTCTCGTGATTCCAGAGATTTCGGATTTCGAGAGGATCCTCGACTAGGTCAAACAATTCGCCCAGAGGGCTCGCGTCGTAAATTGTGAGGCGATGCCTTTCCGACACGAGCGTGCGCAGGCGCGGCGCCGTCGCCCATCCCAGGTCAGCCGACTGGGCATCCTCCTCGATCAGTACCTGTTCACGGTGCGATTCCGTCTCCCCTGCCAGCAGCGCCGCGAGCGATTGCCCCTGCATGCCGTTGCAGGGTGCGAGGCCAGCCAGATCAAGCAGCGTGGCGGAAATATCGATCGTGCTTGCCAAGGCAGTGCTTGCTTGGCCATGCAACGCTGAGCGAGGCGTGGCAACGATCAGAGGAACGCGCAACAAGCTTTGGAAGTGCAGCGGTCCTTTGCGCAAGAGGCCGTGGTCCCCGAGAAAATCCCCATGGTCCGCCGTGAAGACCACTACCGTCTCTTCCTCCGGGTCGATCGACCGGAGGGCGGCAAGAATCCGTCCGACCGCATCGTCGATCATCGCAATCATCCCGCACGTAAGCGCCATGGCTTCTCGTGCATCCCGTGCGTCTACGGCGGTCGGACCGTATCCGACTGCCGGTCCGCCTTCGGTGGTTAGCCTGTCGTGGGCGTACTTGACCTGAGGTAGCGCGTTCTCATCTGGATAAAAGTTGCCCGCAAGTTGCATGTCCGCAGGGTCGTAGAGTGACCAAAAGCGCCCAGGTGGTGTAAACGGATGATGTGGATCGGGAAACGATACCGTCAGGAAGAAGGGCGAGTTGTCCGTCTTCCTGGTGTGTTGCTTGAGGAATTCGATGGCTTCACGCGCGATATAGCTCGTTGGATAGAGATCTTCCGGCACGGCCGTGCGCCAAGCCTCGGGGCATTTGACGTCAGCAGGCAATGCATTGGATTGCCCGCGTAGCTCACGGTAGCCCGCGTCCTGCTCTTCAAGCCAAACCAGGTAGTCACCGCCCGCACCATCGCCGTGGCCGGTCACGAGCCTGGTATGTTCAAATCCGTAGTAGTTTGCTCGTTCGGGCACCTGCCCGCCTTGCCACCTTTCCGGAAGTTCTTGATCGTAGCGGCCGGGAAAGCGTTGCTGCGCCTCGGCCAGCTTGGGTGGCGGTGGCGCCCGGCCCGCCGCGGACCTCGGTCGCTGGATGTACGGAGGAACAGTCAGCATGTTCTGCAGGTGGCTCTTACCCACCATTGCTGTGCGATATCCGCCGGCGCGCAACAATTCGACAAATGTCGTCTGGCCCGCGGAAAGCGGAATGCCGTTGACGCGTACTCCGTGGACCGATGGCATGCGGCCTGTCATCAACGACGCCCGATTGGGCATGCAAACTGGAGCGGCCACGAAGCATCGTTCGAAACGTACTCCGCGCGCGGAAATGCTGTCGATATTCGGCGTCGAAAGCACCGGGTGTCCATAACAGCCCAAGAACTTCGCTTGTTGCTGGTCCGTTACGATCAGCAGGATATTGGGAGGTGTTGTACGTGGCTTCGGCGGCAAAGAGGGCACGGCGCGTTCCTAGGTTGGTTGCGAGGCGTTCTGCCTGCCTACAGGATCGCCTGAGCAGAACCCTGGTGCCAGTGAAGGAGCTTGCGTTCGAACAAGTATTTGAGCAGTCCGTCGGAGACGACGCTGAAGCAGCCGAGTAGAAGGATTCCAAAAATGACAAGTCCGAAATTGCCAACGCCCATCGATTGCATGATCATGAATCCAACTCCGGATTGAGCGGCAATCATCTCGGTTCCGACGAGGACCGCAATGGACAACGTCCAGCCCAGTCGCAATCCCGTCGTAATGTCCGGAAGTGCATTGGGCAGGAGTACCTTCAGCAACAGCGCTATCGGTCCGAGGTCCATCGCCTTGCCGGCTCTCACCAGTGACTCGGGTGCCTGACTGACGCCCTTTTCCGTGGCCACCAGAATCGGAAAAGACGCGGTGAGAGCAATCAGGAAGAGTTTCGACGGTTCGCCAATACCAAACCAGATGATCGCCAACGGTATCCACCCCAAGGGTGGTATTGGGCGCAACACTTCGACGATGAAGTGGAAGTACGCTCGAAACGATCTGACGCCGCCAAGCAAAAGCCCCAATGTCACGCCAACCAGCGCGCCGATCGCGAATCCACTCAACAGTCGGCCCATGCTGGCAATGAGGTTCTGGGCGAGCCTCCCGCTAGTGATTTCGTCCAAACCCGCATGCGCGACCTCCAAAGGTCCCGGAAGGATGGCGCGAGGAGTCAGGCCGGTTTCAATGATTGCGGTCCACATAAACAAGCCGATGCCCACGGTCATAAGCGGAAAGGTGCACGCTCGCGCAATGCCTCCCAGGCTCATGATCTACGTTCCACGAAACCGACGTTCCAAGGCATAAGTTTCCTTTCCGCAAAGTCCAGCAAGCGCGACAGTGCGTATCCGAGGACACCGATGACGATCATCCCCACCATGGTGATATCGGTGCGAAACGATGTCCTTGCCTCTTGGATGAGGGCACCCAGTCCCTGCACCGTCGCAATCATCTCCGCAGCGACGATGACTAGAAACGCCACTCCTAGGGCAACCTTCAGGCCGGCGAATATTCTCGGCAAGGAGGCGGGCAAGATAATGAGAAAAAATATGCGCCTTTGCGGCGTGTCGATCGACAGCGCGGCGCGAATGAGGAGCGGGTCTACGTACTTGACTCCGGCGACCGTGTAAGTGAGCACGACCCAGAAGGCGCCGAAGAACAGCAGTGCGATCTTCGATGCCTCGCCGATTCCGAACCACGCAATGAACAGCGGCAACACGCTGATGGCGGCGATCGAGCGACCAAATGCAATGACGCTAGCTGCCAGTTTGTCGAGCACCGGAATCGCGCCAATTACGATTCCCAGCGGAATACCGATCATCGCGGCGAGAGCAAAGCCTGCAAGAACCCGGCTCAACGTTGCAACGATGTGCACCTGGATTCCCATGCCTTCGGGGAAGCCTTCGGTAAGCAACTCGTAGAATGTAAGGGCGAGTGTCGACGGCGCCGGAAGTACGAACGAGTTCACCCAATTAAAGTCGCTCGCAACCTCCCAGAGTGCCAGTGTTCCCAGCACCCCGACCCACGCGCGCCAATTGGCGCGCGTGGCCTGAAGAACGTGTCGCCACCAGTCTTGTTTGAGGGCCTGCATGTCGCGCGATGTCGTTGGGCGTGGCTTGGCGTAAGAGCCCGCTAGTGCAGTTGGGCGTAGATCTCGGCCTCGAGCCGGATCGCCGCAGGATCCACCCGGTTGCGCGGCCGCGCCAGATCGATTCGATACTCGCGCACGATTCGCCCAGGCCGCGCGCCCATGATGACGATGCGATCAGCAAGGAAAATAGCCTCGGAAACGCTATGGGTAACAAAAACGACGGTCTTCTTCCTGGAGGCCCAGATCTGCAGCAGTTCCTCCTGCATGCTGTGGCGGGTCATTTCGTCGAGTGCACCCAATGGTTCGTCCATCAACAGAATGCGCGGATCAATTGCGAGCGCCCGCGCGATGGAGACCCGTTGCTGCATGCCTCCGGACAGCTCCGATGGATACTTTCCGGCGAAGCCTTTCAGGTGAACCAGCGCAATGAGATCGTTGGCGAGCGCCGCTGCGTCGCTCCTCGAAAGGCCGCGCTGCCGCGCGGCGAACGCGATGTTTCCAGCTGCAGTCAGCCAGGGGAAGAGGCCAAACTGCTGGAAGACGACGCCTTTGCCTTTACCCGGGCCCGTAACCGGCTCATCGTCGACCAGTATCGCACCGGTCGTGGGCGTTACAAAGCCCGCGATCATGTTGAGTAGTGTGGTTTTTCCGCAGCCGCTCTGCCCGATCAGGCAAACGAATTCCGTGTCGGCGATTTCGAGCGTCGTATCCTGCAGCGCAACAACCTCTCGGCCGTCGGTGGCAGAGTAGGTCTTTGAAACGTTGCGAACGGTTATTGTGCTCATGCTGATATCTCTCGCCTCGCGCGACGCCATGCACCGGGCCTACGTACAACATTCTCCGAACCACAATGGCAGCCCAGTTCCAATCGCAGCATGACGCGCACCCGTCCGGCGTCAGGCTTTCCAACTCGCGTCAATGCTCACCAGCTTCGGGTCCACCTTGCGTAGCGCACCGCCGTACAGCAGTTTGGCTGGTTCCACCTTCTTCTTGACGCGACCGCTTTGAATCAAGAAGTCCTGGACCTCGACAATATCGTTCAGGAACCGCGCGTCCAGCGCGAGCGATGGACCGTATCCCTTTAGAATCACGGCATTCGCCTCGAGCGACTGATTGTGGTACTTGGAGAAAATGGCGTTGACGTCGGTGAAATTGGCGGGGTTGACGATATACGCCTGCGCTTTGACCAGAGCCTGGACGAAGGCGTCAATCGTCTTGGGATTCTTGTGCAGGAATGGCCCCAGCGTGGCAGCCATGCCGCGGGTCCAGTCAAGCGTGACCTTTTCGCCGCGGTTAGCTGCAAAATAACTGGTGGCCCCGGTAGACACGATATCGACCGGTACTTTCTGCGACGCCTGGTAGACCCATGGCTGCCACACGCAGATCGCATCGACCGCACCGGTTGCAATGGCGGACATCTGCTCGGGCGGCGCCAATGTGACGGTGGCGATTTTCGCCGCGTCAAGCTTATAGTATTTGATGAATGCATTGACCATCAACTCGGCGCCGGAGCCCTTCAATACGCCGATCTTCTTGCCGTAGAAGTCGGTAGGGGCCTTGATGTTCGCTTCTTTGCGTGCCACCAGGGCGAGCGAATCGTTGTATGCGACCAGGCTGGAAAAGACGACCACGGGAACACCAGCGCTGCTCAGGCTGAGCACCGGAGTCTGGGTCGGCAACGCGATATCGACGCCTCCCGCTGCGAGCGCCTCCAGTTGCACGAGTCCGGCCGAAAAGATCTTCATTTCGACTTGATCGAAGCCGACTTCCTTGAAATAGCCCTTCTCGAGAGCAATCACGGCATGACCGCTGGTGCCGAAATCCGGGCCAATGCCAACCTTGATCGTGCGCTGCTCGATGCTATTGCCCTGTGCGTACACATTGCTCGGGGAACTGAAGGCGGCAGCTACCGCGATGCCTGCCGCTTGAGCGAGGAAGCGGCGGCGCTCGCCGCTGGGTTCATTTTCATCGGTGACGGCAGTAGAGGTGGGGGCTTTCATGCTTGATCTCCTAGGATACAGGCTCGATTCAATCGAATCGCATTGTTCAATCCGGCTTAATCGCGCGCCGTCGTTCAGTTCAGAAACGGATATCCTTGAATTTCCTGGTCTGTTCAACGAGCGCTGTTTCAGTCGGCAGGCGTTCCATGCTGCTCGCGCCGTAGAAACCGTGGCAGTGCTTGCTGTGCTTGAGAACGTAGGAGGCGTCTGCGGGACTGGCGATAGGGCCGCCGTGGCACAAAACGATCACGTCGTCGCGGATCGATTTTGCCGCGTCTGCCCAGCGATCGACCAACTCGACGCAGTCGTCGAGTGTCTTCGCGGTCTCCGCGCCAATGCGGCCTCCCGTCGTAAGGCCCATGTGCGGCACCAGCACATCCGCACCCGCCTGCGTCATGGCGATCGCATCGGCGTCGCTGAACACATACGGTGTGGTGAGGAGATCCTTCCCGTGGGCTCGCGCGATCATTTCGACTTCGAGCGCGTAGCTCATGCCCGTTTCCTCAAGGTTTTGCCGGAAGACCCCGTCTATCAGTCCAACGGTCGGGAAGTTCTGGACTCCCGCAAACCCGAGTGCGATGAGTTGGTCAAGAAACGGATCCAGGAGCATGAAGGGATCTGTTCCGTTGACACCGGCGAGCACCGGTGTGGATTGCACCACCGGCAATACTTCGTGCGCCATTTCCACGACGATGTCGTTGGCATTGCCATAGGCCAGGAGGCCCGCCAGCGAGCCGCGTCCCGCCATTCTGTAGCGCCCGGAGTTGTAGATGACGATCAGGTCGATGCCACCCTGCTCCTCGCACTTTGCGGAAAGCCCGGTGCCGGCGCCACCGCCGACAATGGGAATTCTGTCCTTGGCCATCTGATGAAACTTCCGCATCAGCTCGGTACGCGTGTGCCGTTGCATGGCTAGCTCCCGGCAATTTCGAGGAAGTTTGCGACCAGCGCGTCGGCAAACGCCGGATCGTTAATCGCCAAGGGAAGACGGATCAAACGTCGATTCGCAGTTTGCTTTAGGTTTTTCTCAAGCGCTTGGAAAAGTGCCCGATCGGCGTCGACATCATGGAACGGCTGGCCGGGAACGTCGATGATCGACACTCCGCCCTCCGGTATCAGGAATCGCACGGGACCGTCACAGGCATTGAGCTTGCGTGCGATCCATTCGCCCATGCGAGTATTCTCCTCCGCCGTGGTGCGCATCAGCGTCACCTGGGCGTTGTGTACAAGCAGGTTCCGGTTTTTGTATTGTTCCGGGACTGATTCGATTCCACCAAAATTGACCATGTCGAGCGCGCCACACGAGCCGACGTAGGGGATGCCTGTCCGGATGATCGCGCCAAGGCGATCTTCTCCCGCGCTCATGACACCGCCCATCAATAGGTCGGCAACTTCGGTGGTCGTCGAATCAATGACCCCTGCCAGGCGACCGCTATCCGCAAGCTTTTCGAGGGTTTGCCCACCCACGCCGGTCGCATGGAAGACAAAGCACTCGTAGCGATCCTTCAGACGCTCGACCACTCGATCGACACAAGGCGTGGTTACGCCGAACATCGTGAGACCCAGCGCCGGCATCTCGGCCGCAGTGGCGGCTGGAATGCCGAAGCGAATGGCGCCAGCCAATGCGTTGGCGGCGTTCCCAAGCACCAAACGGGATATCGAGTTGATGCCGGCCACGTCCACCACGGAGTAGATCATCGCGATATCGCTGGTACCGACATATGGCGCCACATTGCCGGAGGCCACGGTGGACACCATGATCTTCGGTACACCAATGGGCAGCTGTCGCATGCCTGGCGTGATGAGGGCGGTGTTGCCCGATCCTCCGATCCCAATCATCCCCGCAACGTCATCTTTCACGGTTTCCAAATACCGTTCGAAGGCGAGCGACATCGCGGCGAGTGCCCGGCCGCGATCCGGTTCTCCGGTGACCGCTTCCGAGCCTCCAGGGTGGAATCCGGCGATAGAGCGGGCAGTGACATCGATGCCTTCCTGGACATCTTCACTGCGCGTTCCGAGGTCCACCAGCTTTGCGCTTACACCCGCGGCTTCGATGACGCGTTTTACGAAGCGCAGCTCATCACCCTTGGTATCGCATGTTCCGACGACATAGGCAGTTGGCATCGCGTTCTCCTAGGTGTTTCGGCTCTTCGGCCATCAACGCAATGGGATTGCGTATGGGGCAAAGTAAGGCGTCGCGAGTGTCACCTCAAGTCAAAATTAGCAGCGTTTCACCTGGTGATATGTTCGGGGGTAAGATATCTCCATGGTTGCCACGCGAGTCAAGCAAATTCGGGCGCTGGACCGAGGGCTGACAGTCCTGCGGACCCTCTACGAGGTGCGGGGTGCAACGCTCAAGGATCTGCACGAGCGTCTTGATCTGCCAAAAGCGACGCTGTCCAGAATCCTTCTTACCCTGCAGTCGCAGGGCTTCATCTGGCAGAGCATTGGTGACAACCTTTACCGGGCGAGCTACGCGCTCAAGGCGATGAGCGAGCACTTGGAGCCGCGCGACAAGCTTGCCGAGGTTGCGGGTCCGATCCTTGATTCACTTTGCGCCAAGGTGCAGTGGCCTTCCGACGTGTCCGTGCGCAGCGGTCACTTCATGCAGCTTCGTGAAACGACCCGCGCCCATTCCTACTTCCTGCTGAACAGGCTCAGCATTGGATTCAAGGTCAGCATGCTGCTGTCGGCACCTGGCCGCGCCTACCTGGCGTTTTGTGACGATGCTGAACGGCGAGAGATCCTGGATCTGCTTAAGGCGCAGGATGACCCGGGGGCGGCAATGCTCCGCAGTCCGCTCACGTTCGACCGCATTCTTCGGGAAACGCGAGAGAAGGGTTACGGTTGCCGTGACTTGGCGTGGGGGGGGCACTACAGCCTTCCGGAATCGCAGTATGACGATGCACTCAATGCCATCGCGGTTCCGATTCTCAGTCAGCGGCGAGTGCTAGGGTGTGTCAATATTGTTTGGATAAGGCGATTGTTCCGTCAGGAACAGGTGGCGAGTCGCCATTTGGGCGATCTGAAGAAGGCAGCAGAACTGATCGCCGAAGGCGTCGGTGCAGGCGAGTGAGCGTTGGCGCTACGTCCCGCGACACAGCCCGTAGGCGGGATAGACCGTCGCTAAGGCTTCGGCCATGCCCTTCAGACCAGCGGTGACCGCGATCAAGATGTCGTCGACGCCACGAGTCTTCAGATCGTTGAACACCTTCATCCAGAACTTGGCGCCCTCGGTGTTCTCGATCCACAGCCCGAGGATGTCGCGGTTACCATCAGGGCACACGCCCAAGGCCAGATAGACCGCCTTGTTGCGCACCACATTGTCCTCGCGGATCTTCACCCGCTGGGTGCAGACTGTTCCAGGCAAGGCGTGGTGGGTGATCTTTCGCCTTTACGGTCCGCTTGAACCTTGGTTTGACAGGACTTGGCGTCCGGGCGAGATCGAACTGGTGGCGTAACGGATCACCTGGTAACGGTTGTTCCAACGGACGGCGTTCGGGTCCGTGCTGACCCAGGAATGAGACCCCCATCGTGGGCGCCGGTGCGACCGTGTCGGGTTCCGCGAGCGTCGGCGTTGCTCCGCTTGATGCAGTGACCTCAACGGCAGCTTTTGTCGTTTTCAATGTCCGCCTGCGGCTTCGCCCTACATCAGCAACTGTTAGGAGGCGGCCGCTTCGCGCGTCGCCCTGAAAATGTGATTGCCGGACTCTCTGGCTGACCGGCGCATTCGAGTAGTTGGTGGGGTGGAAATCTGCCGTGCTCCTATCGCACCCCGAAGCGTCGACGTATAGGGACTGATCATGTCCCCGGAGGGTTGGAAATATCGGTGACCGACGACGGATGGCCACCTCTGAGGAGCCGACGCCATTTCGCGCAAATATTTCCAATGGGCTCCGCCGAATCGCGCGCCAGTGCTAGTTTCCAGCCCGATTCGCGCTACGCACTGTTAATCCGCAGGTCCCTGGTTCGAGCCCAGGTCGGGGAGCCAAATACTTCAAGGGGTTGCGTCACATCGACACGACCCCCTTTTGCATTTCGGCGCTGAATGTAGCCGTTACACCACGAAGCCGGCGTCGCATGCACCGTCTTGCGCACTACCCGGCGCGCTGGCACTCCGCGCTCGCGCGCAAAGCAGGCGTGACGATTGCTTCGCGCGTGGGCGCGAAACGTAGGTTCTCCCGCGATATCCCTCCAGCTACTGCTTCGTCAGTTTCTCCAGAACTTCGCTCCGAAAAGTCTTCAGAATGGGGTTGTCGTTGTCCTTGCGATAGGCAAATACCATTTCGACCGGGCGTTGCGGATTCGTGACCATACGACGCAGCATCACGCCTTCGAAGTGCAGCCGCGACGCGGTCTCCGGTATGAGCGCTACGCCGACTCCGGAGTCGACGAGAGCCAGCATCGTGTGGATCTGTGGGACGTAGTCGACGATGTCAGGCTTTACGCCATCTCGATCGAGACAGGATTGCACGAGCTGATAGAAGTAGCTCGCCTCGTAGGGCGAGTAGGAGATGAAGGGCTCGTGGTGAAGGCACGAAGGCGTCGGTGACAGTGGCCAGCGCTTGGCCTGAGCCTTGGGAAACGCGAGCATCAGCGCCTCGCGGCCCAGCAGCGCTGTCTCCAGTCCGCCTTGCGGAGGATGGGGGCGCATCAGTCCAACATCCAGTTGGCCGGCATCCAACGCTTCGAGCTGCGCGCTGGTCACCATCTCCTTCAGCATCAGCGAAATGCCGGGCACCAGTTGATGGAGCCGGCGCACCATTCCGGGCAGCAGCCCGTAACCGAACGCCGCCGTAAAGCCGATCGCGATCGACCCTTTTTCGCCCTTCGCGATGCGCCGGGCGGTCGAGGCCGCTTCTTCCACGAGACGCAGGATGCGCGTGGCCTCGGGAAAAAACGCCTTGCCCGCCGCCGTAAAGCGCACCATCCGGTTGTTTCGTTCCAGCAGCGGCGTTCCGACTTGATGCTCGAGCAGGCGAATCTGTCGGCTGAGCGGCGGCTGCGTCATGTTCAGCCGTTCCGCGGCACGACCGAAGTGAAGCTCATCGCCGACGGCTACGAAGCAACGAAGCTGGCTGATTTCGAGCATGATTCAACTCCTGGATCAATCGAGTTAGTAATTGGTTTGATTGTGCATCAATCAGCGCGGACAATCCTCTTCATCGGAAAAACTGATGGCCGCACAACGAACGATGCGGCTGCTGTGCCGATGGAGGAGAGCATTGATGGAAACTCATTCGGGTACGCCGCGCGTCACGGCGATGCGCGTCGTTCCGGTAGCTGGGTATGACAGCATGCTGCTCAACCTGTGCGGCGCGCACGGCCCCTTTTTCACCCGCAACGTCGTTCTTCTCGAGGACAGCCTCGGCAACACGGGGGCGGGGGAAGTCCCGGGTGGGGAGGGCATCCGCCAGACCCTGGAGGCGGCGATCCTCTGGTCGTGGGCCAGTCCATCGGGCGCTGCAACGACGTTCTCAATTCGGTGCGCCGGGGCCTCTTGCGGCAGGGCGCGTCGGCGCACGAGGCGACGGTGCACAAGGTCACCTCCGCGAGCGAAGCCGCGGTGCTGGCGCAGCCCCACGAGATCAACCTGCGTACGGACAATGTGCTCACCGCCATCGAGGCGGCAATGCTCGATCTGCTCGGCCAGTTCCTCGACGTGCCGGTCGCCGCGCTGCTCGGCTCCGGCCAGCATCGCAAGGCAGCGCGCATGCTGGGCTACCTCTTCTACGTCGGCGATCGCGGCAAGACCGACTTGCCGTATCCCGGCAGGCTCCGGCAATTCGGATCACTGGTACCAGGTGCGTAACGAGGAAGCCCTCACGCCGGAAGGCATCGTCCGCCAGGCGGAAGCCGCCAGCGCGCTCTACGGCTTCAATGACTTCAAGCTGAAGGGCGGTGTGATGTCCGGCAGCCGCGAAATCGACGCCGTCGCGGCGCTCAAGAAGCGCTTCCCGACCGCCGGCATCACGCTCGACCCGAATGGCGCCTGGTCGCTCGACGAAGCCATCGCGTTGTGCAAGGGCCGGGATGACATCCTGTCGTATGCCGAGGATCCCTGCGGTCCCGAGAACGGGTATTCCGGGCGCGAGATCATGGCCGAGTTCAAGCGCGCTACCGGCATCCGCACCGCCACCAACATGGTCGCGACCGATTGGCGGCAGTTGAACCACTCGCTCAGCCTGCAGGCAGTCGACATTCCGCTCGCCGATCCGCATTTCTGGACGATGCAGGGCTCGGTGCGGGTCGCGCAGCTGTGCCACGAGTTCGGCCTGACGTGGGGCTCGCACTCCAACAACCACTTCGACATCTCGCTCGCCATGTTCACGCACGTTGCCGCAGCCGCGCCGGGCACCATCACCGCGATCGATACGCATTGGATCTGGCAGGAAGGGCAGGAGCGCCTGACCAGGGAACCGCTGCAGATCGCGGGAGGCGAGGTGGCCGTGCCGGAAAGGGGCGGCCTCGGCATCGAGATCGACATGATGCGAATCGAACAGGCGCACGAGTTGTACAAGCGGATTGGCAACGGAGCGCGCGACGATGCCATGGCCATGCAGTTCCTCGTCCCGGGCTGGAAGTACGACCCGAAGCAGCCGAGCCTCGGCTGGTAGCGCGATGCCGTCAACCCAGGAGCAATACATGGCAGACCCTTCGAGCATAGCCAAAGTCAAGCGGGGCGCCCACGATCACCGGGATGCAGGTCATTCCGGTAGCGGGGCGGGACAGCATGCTGCTCAACCTGAGCGGTGCGCACGGCCCCTTCTTCACGCGCAACATCGTGATTCTGAAGGACAGCGCGGGCGGAACCGGATTGGGTGAGGTGCCCGGTGGCGAGAAGATCCGCCAGACCATCGAAGACGCGCGGCCGCTTGATCGTCGGCAAGCGGCTGGGCGAGCACCACGACATCCTGAACGCGATGCGCAGCACGTTCGCCGACCGCGACGCCGGCGGCCGCGGCGCGCAGACGTTCGACCTGCGGACCACGATCCACGCGGTTACCGCGGTGGAATCCGCGCTGCTCGACCTGATGGGCCAGTTCATGAACGTACCCGTCGCATCGCTTCTCGGCGAAGGCATGCAGCGCGAAGCCGTCGACATCCTGGGCTACCTCTTCTACGTGGGCGATCGCACGAAGACCAAACTCGACTACCGCAGCGAGCCGGATGGCGCCAACGCCTGGTTTCGCCTGCGCAACGAGGTAGCGCTGACGGCAGAGTCGGTCGTGCGACTGGCCGAGGCAACGCACGAGCGCTACGGCTTCAACGACTTCAAGCTGAAGGGCGGCGTGCTGGCGTGGCGCACAGGAGATGGAGGCCGTCATCGCACTTGCAGAGCGCTTTCCGCAATGCGCGCATCACGCTCGACCCGAACGGAGCCTGGTCGCTCGACGAAGCGATCCGCCTGTGCCGCGACAAGCACGGCGTGCTCGCCTATGCCGAGGACCCGTGCGGCGCCGAGAGCGGCTATTCCGGGCGTGAAGTGCTGGCGGAATTCCGTCGCGCCACCGGTCTGCCCACCGCGACCAACATGATCGCCACCGATTGGCGCCAGCTGGCCCATTCGATCCAGCTTCAATCGGTCGACATTCCGCTCGCCGATCCGCACTTCTGGACCATGCAGGGGTCGGTGCGGGTGGCGCAGCTGTGCCAGATGTTCGGCCTCACCTGGGGGTCGCACTCCAACAACCACTTCGACATTTCGCTCGCGATGTTCACGCATGTCGGTGCGGCCGCGCCCGGCAAAGTCACGGCGATCGATACGCACTGGATCTGGCAGGACGGGCAGCGCCTCACCAAAGCGCCGCTCAGGATCGAAGGAGGTCAGATTCGCGTTCCGGCGAAGCCGGGCCTGGGCATCGAGATCGACATGGTCGAGGTCGAGAAGGCGCACCGGGCCTACAACAACATGGGACTGGGTGCGCGCGACGATGCGGTTGCCATGCAGTACCTCATTCCGGGCTGGAAATTCGACAACAAGCGCCCGTGCCTGGTCCGATGAACAAATCCACCGAAGGAATGAAGGAATAACAATGACCGCGCAACCCTATGTCCCGTTTCCCAACCCGTTCCGGCGCGACATCGTCGCGCGCAAACCGCTGATCGGCTGCTGGTCGTCGCTTGCGAGCCCCATCACCACCGAGGTTCTCGGACTGGCCGGCTTCGACTGGATTCTGCTCGACGGCGAGCACGCGCCGAACGATCTCGGCACTTTCATTCCACAGCTCATGGCGCTCAAGGACAGCCCGAGCGCGCCGGTGGTGCGCCCGACGTGGAACGACACGATCGCGATCAAGCGTTTGCTCGACGGCGGATTCCACAATTTCCTGATTCCATTCGTCGAGTCGGAGGACGAGGCGAGGCGCGCCGTCGCCGCGACCCGTTATCCGCCGGCCGGCGTGCGCGGCGTTTCGGTGTCCCAGCGCAACAATCGCTACGGCACGGTGCCGGACTATCTCGCCACGGTCAACGACAACATCTGCGTGCTCGTGCAGATCGAGAGCCGCGCCGGCGTCGACGCGATCGACGCGATTGCCGGTGTCGACGGCATCGACGGCATCTTCGTCGGCCCTTCCGATCTCGCCGCGGCATTCGGGCATCTCGGCAACGCCGGGCATCCGCAAGTCCAGGACGCGATCCGGCACATCTTCGCGCGTGCCGCGGCGGCGGGAAAGCCGAGTGGAATTCTGGCGCCGGTCGAGGCCGATGCCCGTCGCTATCTCGAATGGGGCGCAACGTTCGTCGCGGTGGGCAGCGACCTCGGGCTTTTCCGCGGCGCCACCCAGGGCCTGCGCGATCGATTCGTATCGGCGTAGATCCACATCCATTCACAATTGCAGGAGACATGCAAATGAGCAAGATCGGTTTCGTCGGCCTCGGCATCATGGGCACGCCCATGGCCGAGCACCTGATCAAGGGCGGGCACGAACTCTACCTGTTCAGCATTCCGAGCGTACCCGCTTCCCTGGTCGAGGCCGGCGGCAAGGCGTGCGCGTCCGGCAAGGAGGTGGCGCAGAAGGCGGACATCGTCTTCATCATGGTGCCGGACACGCCCCACGTCGCTGCGGCGTTGTTCGATGCGAATGGTGTCGCCGCAGGGTTGTCGCCGGGAAAAATCGTCGTCGACATGAGCTCGATCTCGCCGGTCGAGACCAAGGTGTTCGCGAAGCAAGATCAATGCGCTCGGATGCGACTATCTCGACGCCCCGGTCTCCGGCGGCGAGGTGGGCGCCAAGGCGGCGAGCCTGACGATCATGGTTGGCGGCCCCGACGCCGCGTTCGAGAAGGTGAAGCCACTGTTCGTGCTGATGGGCAAGAACGTCACGCTGGTGGGCGGCAACGGTGACGGCCAGACGTGCAAGGTGGCCAACCAGATCATCGTCGCGCTCAACATCGAGGCAGTCGGCGGAAGCGCTGCTGTTCGCTTCCAGGATGGGCGCCGACCCGGCGAAGGTGCGGCAGGCGCTGATGGGCGGCTTCGCGTCGTCGCGCATTCTCGAAGTCCACGGCGAGCGCATGATCAAGCGCACCTTCGATCCCGGGTTCCGCATCGAGCTGCACCAGAAGGACCTGAACCTCGCGCTTTCGAGCGCGCGGACCGATCGGGCTTTCGCTGCCCAACACCGCGACGGCGCAGGAGCTGTTCAACGCCTGCGCGGCGCACGGCGGCAAGGCGTGGGACCACTCGGCTATGGTGCGCGCGCTGGAGATGCTGGCCAATTTCGAAATCGGACAGAAGGCGTAATTTCGGTAGCAGGCACGTTTGTGGCGCAGTTCTGAAGCAATATCTTCTTCGAAAGGATCAACCATGAAAAAGACAATTGGATTCACCCTGATGGCGGCGGCGATGGCCGTTTCGATGGGCGCATTCGCCCAGGCAGACGTGAAGTGGCCGACCCGAGCCGGTGCAGGTCATCGTCCCGGCAGGCGCGGGCGGCGACACCGACTTCAACGCCCGCCAGATGGCGCGCTATTTCGAGAAGATCACCGGGAAGCCGATGGTCGTCACCAACGTCAATGGCGGCGGCGGCACGATCGCAATGGCACAGGTGCAGGACGCGGCGCCCGACGGCAATACGCTGTTCTTCGGACATACCGGCATGTTGATCGTCAACGAAGTGTCGGGGCTGATCAATTACAAATTCGACGACAAGCTCGACATCTGCTGCATTCCCGCGGTCGACAAGGGTGTCGTGTTCATCGCCAGCAAGAAGTCCGGCCTGAAGAATCTCCAGGACGTTGATCGCCAAGGCCAAGGCGCAACCCGGTACGGTGATCTACGGAACCGAGTTGGGCGGCTTCTCGCATCTGCAGGGGCTGATGTTCGCGAAACAGGCCGGCGTCCAGCTCAAGATCGTGGACGTCGGCTCGGCTTCCGACAAGATCACGTCCCTGCTCGGCGGACGCATCGACCTCGCGTCGATCTCGTTCGGTCCGGTCAAGGATTACGCCGCGACCGGCGACATGGTCATGCTCGCGCAGTACAGCAAGGAGCGCAATCCGCTGCTCGGGGACATCAAGACCTTCAACGAGCAGGGCATCAAGTTCGACATGGAAAAGCCCTACATCATTGCCTTTCCGAAGGGGACCAACCCGGCCATCATCAAGAAGATGGCCGACGTGATGCAGCAGATCACCAAGGATCCGGCCTACGCCAAGGCGCTGGAGCAGGGCTTCAAGCAGCCGGTGACGTTCTACCAACACCAAGGAAGCCATCGCGGAACTGAACAAGGTGCGCGACGAGCTCATGCAATACAAGGATTTGCTGCGTCAGAAGAAGCAATAACGGTCGGCGTTGCACCGGGAGATGCGCGCTGCGGCGCGCATTCTCCCGGCTCTCAACCCTTCTCTCGAGGACTCGCCATGGGTTACATCAAGAAGCGGGAGTTCGCAGTCGGCGTCTTCTTTCTTGCCGTCGGGCTCGGGTATCTCTACATGACCAGCGCCTTGCCGCGCAAGCAATTCATCGACGCGGCCTTTGTCCCCTATGTGCTCGCGATCACGATGTGCGTGCTGGGCGTGCTGCAGATGTGGCATGCCCACAAGTTGGTTGCCAGCGAGCAGTCCAGACGTGGAAGACAAGGCGGACTATCGCACCGTCGTCGAAAACGCTCGGGTTGATCGTTGCGTATGCGGCTCTATTGCAACCGGTCGGCTTTCCAATCATGACCGTGGTCTATCTGTTCACCCAGTTCATCGTGCTGACGCCGGTGGACAGGAAGGTCAATTATTTGATGTATGCCGTCATTGCGATCTCCACTTCCGCTGCCGTTTACCTGACCTTCAGATACGCGTTCGACATGATCCTTCCCGTCGGACTGATGCGCGGGCTTCTGGATTAGGAGGCGCTACCTCATGCTTTCCCTATTCCAGCAAGGGCTCGAGTCTGTGTTCACCTTCCAGATTCTCGGGCTGCTCTTCTTCGGGACGGTCGTCGGCATCATCTTCGGCGCCATTCCGGGCCTGACCGCGACCATGGCGGTGGCACTGTTTCTTCCGATTACCTACACGCTTGGCGCCAGCGCCGGCATTTCGCTACTGGTGGCGCTCTACATCGGCGGCGTCTCCGGCGGTCTGATTTCGGCGATCCTGCTGAAGATCCCCGGAACGCCGGCGTCGGTCGCCACCACCTTCGACGGCGGCCCCATGATGGAAAAGGGCGAAGGGGCCAAGGCGCTCGGCGTCGGCATCTTCTACTCCTTCGTCGGCACACTGCTCAGCATCTTCGCGCTGATGTTCATCGCGCCGACCCTGGCGAAGATTGCCCTGAGCTTCGGGCCGCACGAGTATTTCTCGATCGCGATCTTCTCGCTGACGCTGATCATTACCTTGGCCACCGGCTCGATGGTCAAGGGCATCTTTTCAGGCGCGCTCGGTTTCGCGTTCTCCACCGTGGGGATTGCGCCGGTGGACGCCATTCCGCGCTTCACCCTCGGCTTGACGGCCTTGAATGGCGGCTTCGACATCCTGACCGTGCTGATCGGCCTCTTTGCCATCGCCGAAATCATCAAGGTCGCCGAAGACGTCAAGACCGAGAAGCGCACGACGGTCACTGCCGTCACCTTGAAGGGATTCGGTTTCTCCCTGAAGGAATTCTTCGAGCAGGGCTGGAACTGCATCCGGTCCACCCTGATCGGGACAGGCATCGGCATTCTTCCCGGTATCGGCTCCGGCACGTCGAACATCGTGTCCTACATGGTCGCCAAGAAGCGGTCGAAGCATCCCGAGAAGTTCGGCACAGGAATCATCGATGGCATCGTCGCCTCGGAGGCCGCGGCGTGTTCGGCGGTGGGCGGCGCAATGATCCCGCTGCTGACCCTGGGCATTCCGGGTGACACGGTGACGGCGATGCTGCTGGGCGGCTTCATGATTCACGGCATCCAGCCCGGACCGCTGCTGTTCGTTTCGCAAGGGCCGCTCGTCTATACGATCTTCATCGCCATGCTGGTGGCTTCCCTGATGATGCTTGTATGCGAACTGTACGGCGTTCGCCTTTTCGTCAAACTGCTGGCGGTTCCCAAGCACATCCTCCTGCCGATCATCCTTGTTCTTTGCGTGGTCGGTGCGTTTGGCCTGGGGAACCGCATCTTCGACGTCGGCACCATCGTGTTTTTCGG
This sequence comes from uncultured beta proteobacterium, assembly GCA_963805355.1. Taxonomy (GTDB): domain Bacteria; phylum Pseudomonadota; class Gammaproteobacteria; order Burkholderiales; family Casimicrobiaceae; genus VBCG01. Next base: position 29,131 of record CAWDTZ010000004.1, read on the forward strand.
TCTGCTTGGCTACGGCTTCGTGAAGTGCGGCATTCCACAGACGCCTTTCATCATCGGCCTTATCCTCGGGCCCATGGCGGAAACGAACCTGCGCCGCGGGCTGATGTTGAGCGACGGCAATTTCATGGGGTTCCTGACGGAACCCATTTCGGCCACCTTCCTCGCTATCTCGGCGGCAGCGGTCGGACTGCACATCTATCAGGCATATCGTACGCGTTGAAGTTGCTGCCATATGCTGGCTTGAGGAGAAGACAATTGGCTGAATCCCAGCCCGCAACAGCCCTCTGACCATTCGCATGCACGAACGCGACAACGTCGCAATCGTCGTCAACGACGGTGGCTTGCCGGCAGGCACGGAATTTCCGTCGGGTCTGAAGCTCTGCGAGCGTGTGCCTCAGGGGCACAAGGTGGCGCTGGTGGATTTGCCCGAGGGCACGCCGGTGCTGCGCTACAACGTCATCATCGGTTTTGCGCTGAAGGACATTCCCGCAGGAAGCTGGGTACACGAGCGGCTACTGAAGATGCCGTCGGCGCGTTCGCTCGACGATTTGCCGATAGCAACGGTCAAGGCCGAGTCGCAGCCGGCGCTCGAAGGGTATACCTTTGATGGGCTACCGGAACGGCGACGGCTCAGTCGGCACACGCAACATTCTGGCGATTACGCAGACGGTACAGTGCGTGGCGGGGGTCACCGAATTCGCGGTGCAGCGAATCAAGAACGAGTTGCTGCCGAAATTTCCCGAATGTCGACGACGTGGTGGCGCTGGGGCACACTTACGGCTGCGGCGTTGCCATCGACGCCCCCGACGCGATCATACCGATCCGCACCCTGCGCAACATCAGCCTCAACCCGAATTTCGGAGGCGAGGTAATGGTGGTTAGCCTCGGCTGCGAGAAACTGCAGCCGGAGCGCCTGCTGCCACCGGGAACCATCCCATTGATCGACGAGCGCAATGTGGCGGATGTCGGCAATAACGCCGATGTCGCGCTGGACGTGGTTTGCCTGCAGGATGACAAGCATGTGGGCTTCATGTCGATGATCGATTCGATCATGATCCAGGCCGAGCAGCATCTTGAACGGCTGAATACGCGCCGCCGCGAGACCGTCCCCGCTAGCGAGCTGGTGGTGGGCGTGCAGTGCGGCGGGAGTGACGCGTTCTCCGGCGTCACTGCCAATCCAGCCGTCGGCTTCTGCACCGACCTTTTGGTGCGCGCCGGCGCCACGGTGATGTTCTCGGAGGTCACTGAGGTGCGCGACGGTATCGATCAGCTCACCTCGCGTGCGACGAACCCGGAAGTCGCCGCAGCGATAATCAAGGAGATGGCTTGGTACGACGAGTATCTCGACAAGGGCCGGGTGGATCGGAGCGCCAATACGACGCCCGGCAACAAGAAGGGTGGCTTGTCGAACATCGTCGAGAAGGCGATGGGTTCGATCGTGAAGTCCGGCAGTTCGCCCATTTCAGGTGTTCTGGCGCCTGGCGAGAAGCTCAGACAGAAAGGCCTGATCTACGCGGCCACGCCGGCAAGCGATTTCATCTGCGGCACGTTGCAGCTCGCGGCCGGGATGAACCTGCATGTGTTCACGACGGGCCGCGGCACGCCGTATGGCCTGGCACAGGTACCCGTCATCAAGGTTGCGACCCGTAGCGATCTCGCGCGGCGCTGGCATGACCTCATGGACGTGGACGCCGGCACAATCGCCACCGGGGATAAGTCGATCGAGGAAGTGGGCTGGGAACTGTTCCAGCTCATGCTCGAAGTGGCAAGCGGCCGCAGGAGGACCTGGGCCGAGCACTGGAAGTTGCACAACGCACTGGTGTTGTTCAACCCTGCGCCAGTGACCTGATCGAGGGAGGGATAATCAGGAGCACCTAAGGACATCGGATGCCTTGATTTGGCGTTGATTGCCGCATACGTTGTGTCTTCAGCAACAGAGTATCAGCCGGCTCGCGCCAGAGCCGGTGGGCCGGCCGCCGATGGTGGTGACGGACCACGCCGCGACGCGGGAGCAGGCGGTGCATGGCGCTGCGCAGAAGCTGGTGCATCTGCTGGACACCACGCTCGGGCGGCTGCACGACCACCGTGAAAAAGACGTCCCGGCTGCCCTTGTCCGGGACGGAGCCCAGGAATTGGAGTGACCCCCCTGTGGAGTGATTGCGTTGATCGTCAGCGCGGGCGACCGCAAGTCCGTGGTGCGCGCGATTAAGGCAATCGTCTTCCGGCACCCGCGCTGGTTAGCCTGGTATCACTCAGGCCGACCCGGCAATCTCGCCTCCATGCAACTTGCGCCGTCAGCGGCTCGCGGGAATTCTCGTCTAGTCCTGCCGCGCAGTAGCGTGAACATCTAGACCGAGAATCCGGACACTAAGCCCCGCACTCGGCACGCTGCGCCGCCGCCTCGCTCAGCCCGTATGCGGGCAGCGCCAGCGCCAACGGCAGCAGATAATAGGCGCCCCGGTAGGCCAGCACCGCGGCCAGCAATTCGTGCGCCGGCAGGCGGTTGCCCAGCGCAAACACGACCATCGCTTCCAGCACACCGACGTTGGCCGGGACGTGCGTCACAACGCCGGCCACCGCCGCCAGCAACATCACACCGAGAACAGTGAGATAGTCGATGCGCCCGCCGAGCAGGCCCCAGACGATGGCGCCGATCAGCAGCCAGTTGGCGCCGCCCGCCAACAGCTGCAAGGTGGCCAGGCGGCCGCTCGGTAATTTGAGTGTGTGCCCGCGTACTTTCAGCTTGCGCCGACGCGAAAAGCGGCACATCGCTACGTAGGACATTGCCACCGCGACCATCGCCAGCCCGATGGCGCGCAGCCCGGCGCTGGGCAGCATCCAGGCGTCAGGCAGCGGCGGCGGCGCCCACGCCAGCACCGCGCCGCTGACCCACAGATAGCCGACCCAGTTCGTCACCATGCTGTGCGCGACGATCTGCATCACCGTCGGAGCCGACAGCCCCCAGCGGGTGTACAGGCGCAGCCGCAGCCCGATGGCGCCGACCAAGGATCCGAAGTTGAGGTTGAACGCGTAGCTGATGGCGGCGGTGCCCAGCGTTCGTGCGGCCGACAGGCGGTGGCCGGTCAGCCGGCGTCCCACGAGATCGAAGCTTGCGTACAGGCCGTAGCTGAGCAGCGCCAGCGCCGCCGCCGTCGCCAGCCGGCCGAGTGACTGCCTGTGCAGGTCCTGCCAGACCGCCGGCCAGTCCACCGTATGCGCCTGACGTGCCACCAGCGCCAACACCAGCACCGCCAAGCCCCACGGCGCCCCCCACTTGAACCACGACCAGGCCCGCCGTGCCGCGGGCCTCATTTTGAATCTGCCCGCAGCGGAACGACCCGCGGGGCGCCATCCGACGACTGCCGCGCCCAGGCCGAGAAGTGGCGCATGGCGTGAAACACGACGAAGTTGCGCAGTGCGATCCATGCCGAGTGCAACGGTCCGGGCGTCGGTAACTGCACACGCTCGCAGTTCTGCTGCATCAGCTGCTCGAGCCGTTCCCGAAGTTGCCTGGCGAAGGCCTCATCGCGCACGACCACGTTGGCCTCGAGGTTCAGGCCGAGACTGGTCGGGTCGAGGTTGCTCGAGCCGACCGTCGCCCAGTCGTCGTCGATCACCGCGACCTTGGCGTGCAGCGGCCGCTCGCGGTATTCGTAGACGCGAACGCCGGCGCGCATCAAGTGTCCGTACAGCAGCCTCGATGCCCGCTGGGCCCAGGGAATGTCGAGCTGGTCCTGCAGGATCAGGTCGACCTGCACGCCGCGTCGCGCCGCTCGGCGAAGGTCCCTCAGGAATCGGTAGCCGGGGAAGAAATAGGCGTTGGCGATCAGTACGCGCTCGCGTGCGCTTCGCACCGCGGCGCGGTAGTGACGCTCGATGTCGGTGCGGTTGCTGCGGTTGTCGCGAGTAACGAACGCGGCCCGCGCGCTGCCCTGCGCGTCCGCCTCGCCGTTTTCGACTTGGCCGGCATCCCTGTCGCGCATCGCCCGCCAGCGTTGGAGCCACAAGCCCCGCGCCGGCTGCGGACCCTCAAGGCTGGCGTGGCAGAAGGCCTGAATCTGCCCAACCAGCGGGCCCTCGATCTCGACCGCATAGTCCTGCTTGGCGAGTGGTCCGTGCTCGGCGAGGTGGTCAATCGAGTAGTTGATGCCGCCGACAAACGCGCGCCGTCGGTCGACCACCACCAGTTTGCGGTGCATGCGGCGCAGAATGTTGATGCGGGCGCCAAACAGACGTTGCGCCGGCTCGAAGCTGCGCAGCTTGACGCCGGCATCGAGCAGCGGTTGCGTGAACGCCGGCGGCAGGTCGGGTGAGCCCCAGCCGTCGACCAGCACGTGCACCTCGGCGCCGCGCCCGGCTGCGCGCAGCAGCGCCTGCTGCAGTGCGCGTCCGACCTTGTCGTCGAACAGGATGAAGGTCTCCAGTAGCACCTCGTGCTCGGCCGCGGCGATGGCGTCGAACACGCGCGGGTAGTACTCCTCGCCATTCTCGAGCAGCGTGATGCGGTTGCCGGGCACCCAGTGCTGGTTCATGGCTACTCCGGCAGTTCGATCTCGGCCGCCAGCGGCGCGTGATCGGATAACTGGGCCCAGGGATGGCGCGGCAGCGGCAGCGGCCGGCACGCGGCGACGCCGCGCACGTAGATGCGGTCGAGCCGCAGCAGCGGCAAGCGCGCCGGAAAGCTGCGCGCGTGGCGCCCGTGGGTGTGCCAGAACACTTCCTTCAACCCGCTCGGACCCAGCATAGCATCGGCGCGCGAGCGCCAGTCGTTGAAGTCGCCCGCGACGACCAGCGGCGCATTGGCAGGCACTTCGCGGCGCACCGTCTCGCACAGCCTCGCCAGTTGGTGTCGCCGGTGCGCCTCGCTCAGCCCCAGATGCACGCACATCACATGCAGCTCGGGCGGCCCTGCAGGCCGGACAAGTACGCAGTGCAGCAGCCCGCGCGGCTCGGCTCCCGGCAGCGACACGTCGTGGTTACAGCTGCGCACGATCGGAAACCGGGACAGCACCGCGTTGCCGTGGTCCTGGCCCTCGGCGACCGCATTGCGGCCGTAGGCGTGGTCGGGCCAGATCTGATCGGCCAGGAACTCATACTGCGCGCCGACGGTAGCCGCACCGGCGTAGCCCGAGGCGCCTTCGACCTCCTGCAGAAACACCAGGTCGCTGCGCACCGCGCGCACCGCTTCGCGCAATTCGTGCAACACCATGCGGCGGTTGAACGCGTTGTAGCCTTTGTGAATGTTGACGGTCAACAGGCGCAGGAGTTGCGGGGGTGGATATTCGCTCATGCTGCCGAGCATACCGTGGCAGGGTCGGCCCCGGTGTCGGTCGGCGCCGCGGGTGCCTGTTGCCGTGGCAGTTGCCGAGTCCGCTGCGGAAAAATCAATTCAGCCATGGTGAGCGGTTTCGTAAGCGTTGAGATAGTCGTGGTGGTGGGTGGTACTGACGTGCAGGGCCTTTGCTTATTCCGGGGATGTCGTCAGGGGTGCGACCGCTTCGTTCCTGCGTTGCGCCACGCAGTTTCGCTTCGGCCGTGGTGACGCTGGGCAATAGCCCGCGACTGGTATCGGGCATTTTCCCACGAACGCTGTCCGTGGCCTGGGAAAGCCGTACCGACGATGTCCTGCTATGAATCGCGCGATTTTAACCGCTGCCGTGCCGCGAAAATGATGCCGATTACGCTCGCACATGCTATTGCCGCCGGCACCGGGTAGCGCCGGACCAGATGTCCCGCCGACAGCACATAGCGGCCGGCTACATTGCGGGACAGCGCATTGACGCCATCGCGAATCAGCTCTCGCGGTTCCGACTTCGGCAATTTTCTCGGAGATTTTCCTGCATGCAATTGAAGGTTGCCGACGCGACGCGAGCGTGCAATACGGCCCATAGCGGGTTGGGCCCCGCGGCGGGCCTTACGGCGGATCACGCTTGCAATCTGCTATCTTGTGTTCGATGCCGTACTGACCGGTGCGCAAGTGGACGTTACGCTGCATGAGCCTTTAGCGCCGCGCGGGACAATGATGCATCGGCCCCCTTTGTTTGGTGAATCTCGCGGCAAGGAGGTTTCAAATGCAGCTCGGCATGATTGGATTGGGGCGCATGGGCGCCAGTTTGGTGCGGCGCTTGTCGAAGGATGGCCACCAATGCGTGGTCTATGACGTGAATGCGGCCACGGTGAAGAAGATTGCCGGCCGCGGCGTTCGAGGCACCAACTCGATCGACGAGCTGATCACCAAGCTGGCCAAACCGCGCGCAGTGTGGGTGATGGTTCCTGCCGCTGTGACCGGCAGGACAGTCGAGGCGTTGGCCTCGCGCATCGATGCCGGTGACATCATTATCGACGGAGGCAACAGCTACTATCGCGACGATGTGTCGAGGGCCACGACGCTCAAACGGAAGGGCATACATTACATCGATTGCGGCACCAGCGGCGGGGTGTTCGGGCTGGAGCGCGGCTACTGTCTGATGATCGGCGGAGAGGACCCGGTGGTGAAGCATCTCGCGCCGATATTCAAGAGCATCGCGCCCGGGGTGAAGGCAGCGCCGCGCACTCCAGGCAAGAAGGGAGCGCCGGGTCCCGCCGAGCACGGATATCTGCATTGCGGCCCGGCCGGCGCCGGCCACTTTGTCAAAATGGTCCACAATGGCATCGAATACGGGGTGATGGCGGCGTATGCCGAAGGCCTGAACATCCTGCGCCATGCCGATGCCGGCAAGCGGGCGCGCGATGCCGATGCCGAGACAACACCGTTGCGGGACCCCGAGTATTATCAGTACGAACTGGACCTGCCCGAGATTGCGGAGCTCTGGCGCCGCGGCAGCGTGATCGGCTCGTGGCTGCTGGACCTCACCGCCGAAGCGCTGGCGAATGATCACGATCTCGAGGACTACGCGGGCCACGTTTCGGATTCTGGCGAAGGACGATGGACAATCGCCGCCGCCATCGACGAAGGCGTGCCCGTCCCTGTGATCAGCGCCGCGCTCTATGAACGCTTCAGCTCGCGCGGCGACGCGGATTTCGCCAACCGGGTACTGTCTGCGATGCGCAAGGAGTTTGGCGGACATGACGAGAAGAAGAAAAGAAACTGAGATGAGCAAGGCCGGGCGCGGCACGGCACAATCCGACGCGCTGGTGGTGTTCGGCATTACGGGCGATCTCGCGCACAAGAAGATCTTCCCAGCGCTCTATGCGATGGCGAAGCGGGGCGACCTCGACATTCCAGTGGTCGGTGTCGCTTTCCCGAAGTGGAGTCTGGCGCAATTGCGCAAACACGTGGAGGAGGGCATAAGGCAATCAGGAAAGATCGACGACCGGCAAGTCCTGCGCCAGTTGCTGTCCCGGCTCTGCTATGTCAACGGTGACTACAACGACCCGGGCACCTTCAACGCGCTCAAGAAGGCGCTGGGTGATGCGCGGCGTCCGGCCTTCTACCTCGCCATCCCGCCCGCGCTCTTTGCGGCGGTCATCAAGGGGCTGGGCGCCGCTGGTCTGACCGATCAGGCTCGCATCATCGTCGAAAAGCCGTTCGGTCGCGACCTCGCCTCGGCGCAGGAGCTCAACCGTGTCGCCCGGTCGGTGTTCCCGCAAGATTCCATCTTTCGCATTGATCACTTCCTCGCGAAGGAGGCGATCATGAATATCCTGTATTTCCGTTTCGCCAATTCGTTCCTGGAGCCGATCTGGAACCGTAATTATGTCGCCAGCGTCCAGATAACCCTATCCGAGGATTTCGGCGTCGAGGACCGCGGCGCATTCTACGAGACCGCCGGCTGTCTGCGCGACGTCGTCGAGAACCATCTTTTCCAGATCGTCGCGCTGCTGGCCATGGAGCCGCCCACCCACAGGGGCTTTGGCGCCGTGCAAGGCGAAACCGCCGATGTTTTCCAGGCAATGCGTCCTCTGACGTCCGAGGACCTGGTGCGCGGCCAGTACGCTGGCTATCGTAAGGAGCCGGGCGTAGCGAAGCATTCCGACGTCGAGACGTTCTGCGCCGTGCGACTTTTCATCGACTCATGGCGTTGGGAAGGCGTGCCGTGGTATCTGCGGTCCGGCAAGTATCTGGCCGAGACGGCAGCCGAGGTGATCGTCCAGCTGAAGCCGCCGCCACAGCGGCTTTTCGCCGACTCGGCGCCCGTGTCCGGCCGGGCCAATTATCTACGCGTCCGCCTATCGCCGAACTCCGCCGTTGCCCTCGCTGCTCGCGTCAAGCGTGCGGGCAAGGATTTTGTTGGCGAGCAGCGCGAGCTGTACCTGGTTGATGAATGGCCGGGAGAAGAAACGCCCTACGAGCGGCTTCTAGGCGACGCCATGGCAGGCGATGGAGCGCTCTTCACCCGTGAGGACGCGGTGGAGGCTGCCTGGGCGGTGGTCGACCCTGTTCTGATCAAGCATCGGCGCGCGTCCTCCTACAAGCGCGGCGGTTGGGGGCCCAAAGAAGCGGACGCGCTTATCGCAGCCGACGGCGGCTGGTACAACCCCAGGTTGGCTGATGGCACTCCCGATTGAGGACTATGCACTGATCGGCGACTGCCACACCGCCGCATTGGTCGGCCGCGACGGCTCCATCGATTGGCTTTGCCTTCCCCGATTCGATTCGGGCGCGTGTTTCGCAGCCTTGCTGGGCGAGCCCGCGCACGGGCGCTGGCTGATCGCGCCGGCCGCAGAGGTGGTCGCCACCCGGCGACAATACCGCGACGGTACCCTCATTCTGGAAACCGAATTCGAGACGAATGAAGGCGCTGTGCGGATCATCGACTGCATGCCACTCTCGAATGAGCGCTGGGATGTACTGCGCGTCGTCGAAGGCTTGCGCGGACGAGTTGCCATGCGCATGGAGCTTGTCATCCGGTTTGACTACGGTTCCATCGTGCCCTGGGTGCACCACTCAGGCGATACGCTACTGGCGACGGCGGGTCCAGACACGCTGGAACTGCATACGCCGGTCCACGTCCATGGGGAAAACATGAAGACCGTGGCCGAATTTCATGTGAGTAGGGGCGAGCGCACGCACTTCTCGCTCAACTACCGTCCATCGCATGAAGCGACGCAGCAGGCCATCGACCCCGAGACGACGCTGGCGGCGACCGAGAACGGGTGGCGTCGATGGTCGGAGCGCTGTACCTACGATGGACGCTGGCGCGACGCCGTCGTGCGTTCGCTGATCACGCTGAAGGCACTGACCTACGCACCCACGGGAGGGCTTGTCGCGGCGCCGACGACTTCGTTGCCGGAGCATCCGGGCGGCGTGCGCAACTGGGATTACCGTTACTGTTGGCTGCGCGATGCCACGTTCACGCTGAACGCGCTGCTGCTCGCCGGTTTTCAAGACGAGGCCGTTGCCTGGCGCGAGTGGCTGCTACGGGCCGTGGCGGGTTCGCCCGACGATCTGCAGATACTCTACAGCGTCACCGGTGCGCGGCGGCTCGACGAGTACGACGTCGGCTGGCTTCCCGGATATGGCGGCGCGGCACCGGTACGCGTAGGCAACGCGGCATCCAAGCAATTTCAGCTCGATGTCTATGGCGAGGTCATGGACACGTTGCACCTGGCGCGAGCGGCGGGGCTGGACCCGGAGTCCGCAGCGTGGAGCATACAAGTCGCGTTGCTGCAATTCCTGGAGTCGTCTTGGCAGCTGCCGGACGAAGGCATCTGGGAAGTGCGTGGGCCACGCCTCCATTTCACGCACTCGAAGGTGATGGCCTGGGTGGCTTTCGACCGGGGAGTCAAGGATGCCAAGACGTTCGGGCTCGATGGCCCGATTGAGCGATGGCGGCAGGTGCGCGACACGATTCACGCGCAGGTCTGTGCGGAGGGATACGATGCACAGCGCCGCACGTTCGTGCAGTCATACGGCTCGCCGCATCTCGACGCAAGTCTGCTCTTGATTCCTCAGGTCGGCTTCCTGCCGCCCGACGATCCGCGGGTGCGCGGTACGGTGAATGCAATCGAGCGCAACCTCGTCGTCGACGGCCTCGTGCTGCGTTATTCGACCGCAACCGATGTGGATGCGCTGCCACCGGGCGAAGGCGCGTTTCTGCCCTGTTCGTTCTGGCTTGCCGACAGCCTCGTGTTGATCGGACGACGCGAAGAAGGGGAGGCTTTGTTCGAGCGGCTGCTCGCACTGAGCAACGACCTTGGATTGCTGGCCGAGGAATACGATCCGCGCGAGCGACACATGCGCGGAAATTTTCCGCAGGCGCTGACGCACATGGCCCTGATCAACACCGCTCGGCTGCTGTCCATGCCCGCGCAACAGGTCGAACGCGCGAGCGAGAAAGGCGAGCGGCCCGCCGCCGCCGCTCAGACATCGCGAGGCGACATGTGAAGAAGCCGATGAAGGTACTCGTTGTTGACGTTGGAGGCTCTCACGTCAAGTGCGTCGCCACCGACCACAGAACACGCGCCGAATTCAAGTCCGGGCCGAAGATGACACCGGAGCGAATGATGAAGAAAATTCTGAAAATTACCGAGGGATGGCGCTTCGACAGCGTTTCCATGGCCTATCCGGGCGTCGTCCGTCGCGGCAGGATTGTGCGCGAGCCGCACAACCTGGGTGCGGGCTGGGTGGGCTTCGATTTCCGGGCGGCATTCGGGCGCCCTGTCAAAGTGATCAACGACGCGGCGATGCAGGCGCTTGGTGGCTACGAAGGCGGCAAGATGCTGTTTCTAGGCCTGGGAACCGGCCTGGGATCCGCGCTCATCGTCGACGGCGTGATCGCAGCACTGGAGCTCGGACACCTGCACTACGCGCATGGGCACGACTACGAACACTATCTAGGCCAACGCGGACGCAAGCGACTGGGAAACAAGAAATGGCGTGGCAAAGTGCTCGATGTCGTGGAAGGTTTCCGCAATGCATTGCTGCCGGACTACATCGTGCTCGGCGGCGGGAATGCTGCGCACTTGAAACAACTGCCGCCGCAGACCCGCCTTGGCGACAACGCCAATGCCTTTCTGGGCGGCTTTCGCTTGTGGGAACGGCAAACGCCGGCCGCAGAGGGCGGGGTCCGAGTCCGATGGACCATCGCTGACGACGGTGCTTGCCACGATGCTGCTGCGGTCGAGGCGGCAGCATGAAAGGGCCGCATGACGTCGTGTTCCTGCCCGGCGCCACCAACACACCTGGACATGATAGGAGCAATCATGAAGCCGACCCAGCAACTGCATGAATTGGGCCAAAGCCTTTGGCTCGATAACATCACCCGCGGCATGCTGGCCGATGGAACCCTGCGCCGCTACATCAGTGAGCTTTCAGTCACGGGGCTGACGTCCAACCCAACGATCTTCGACAAGGCCATCAAGGAGGGAGGTCTCTACGACGCCGCGATCCGACAGAAGACAGCCGAGGGCAAATCGGGCGAAGCGTTGTTTTTCGAACTCGCGCTCGAGGATTTGGTGGAGGCCGCCGACCTGTTCCGTCCGATCCACGACAGCACCGGAGGCGTCGACGGGTGGGTGTCGCTGGAGGTCTCACCTTTGCTCGCCAACGATACTGGCGGAACCATTGAGGCCGCGGCGCAATTGCATCGTCGCGCGCGGCGTCCCAATCTGTTCATCAAGATTCCAGGAACGCCCGAAGGCATTCCGGCGATCGAGGAATCGATCTTTGCCGGCGTCCCGGTGAACGTGACGCTGCTGTTTTCCCGCGAACAATATATTGCCGCTGCGGAGGCGTATTTGCGCGGCATCGAGCGCCGGATCGCCGCGGGGCTCGATCCGCAAGTCGGTTCCGTCGCGTCGATCTTCATCAGCCGCTGGGACGTGGCCGTGAAGGACAAGGTTCCCGGAGAGCTTCGAAATCGCCTCGGGATCGCCATCGCCAAGCGCGCATACAAAGCCTACCGCGTGTTGCTGGACGCGCCGCGCTGGCGAAAGCTTGCCCTCGCCGGCGCCCGGCCGCAACGCCTGCTCTGGGCGAGCACCGGCACCAAGGATCCGGATGCGAAGGACACGCTCTACATCGAAGCGCTGGCGGCCCCGGACACCGTCAACACCATCCCCGAGAAGACCTTGCAGGCCTTCGCCGATCATGGCGAAATGAAAGGCGCATTGCCGGTCGACGGCGGCGACGCCGAGGAGATGCTCGTCGAATTCACACGCGTCGGTATCGACAGTGCGGCACTTGCCAAGCAGCTTCAGCGCGAGGGCGCCGAATCGTTCGAGCGGTCGTGGCAGGACCTCCTGGCTTGTATCATGTCGAAGAGCGCGGCGCTCTAGACGGTCGCTCAAATGGGAATCTAGTAGCCAACATGACCAAGCCTGTCGCGCAAGTGCAACCGTTGATCGAGCGGCCGGCGTGGAAGGCGCTGGCGGCGCACCACCAGGAAGTGCGCAATCTGCATCTGCGCGACCTCTTCGCCAGCGATCCCCTGCGGGGCGAGCGCCTGGCCGCCGAAGCTGCCGGCCTCTACCTCGACTATTCGAAGAATCGGGTGACCGACGAGACGATCCGGCTGCTGCTGCGGCTGGCCGACGAATGCGCCCTCCCTGAACGGATCGACGCCATGTTCAGTGGCGACGAGATCAACGTGACCGAGCAGCGCGCAGTGCTCCATGTCGCCCTGCGGGCGCCGGCGAATGAGCGGATTCGGGTCGACGGCGTCGACGTCGTGCCAGGCGTGCACGCGGTCGTCGAGCGCATGGCGGCCTTCGCTGACGAGATTCGCAGCGGCCACTGGCTGGGATACACGGATCGCCCCATTCGCAACGTCGTCAATATCGGTATCGGCGGCTCCGACCTCGGCCCGGTGATGGCGTACGAAGCGCTGCGCCATTACAGCCAGCGCGACATGACATTCCGCTTCGTTTCCAACGTCGATGGCACGGACTTCGTCGAAGCCACGCGCGACCTCGATCCCGGGGAGACGCTGTTCATCATTTGTTCGAAGACTTTCACGACGCAGGAGACGCTGGCCAACGCCCACGCGGCGCGCGCCTGGAGCCTGGCGAAGCTCCGTGACGAGCGTGCCGTACGCCGCCACTTTGTCGCCGTATCGACCAACGCCGAGGGCGTCGCGAAGTTCGGCATCGACATCGCCAACATGTTCGGCTTCTGGGATTGGGTGGGCGGCCGCTACTCGATGGATTCCGCAGTCGGCCTGTCGACGATGCTCGCCGTTGGGCCGGAGAACTTCCGCGCCATGCTTGCCGGTTTCCACGCGATGGATCGGCATTTCCGGACCGCGCCCTTCGAGCGCAACCTGCCGGTGCTCATGGGGATGCTCGGGATCTGGAACAGTAATTTCCTCGGTGCGCAGACGGTCGCGGTGCTTCCCTACGAGCAATACCTGAAGCGTTTTCCCGCGTATCTCCAGCAGTTGACGATGGAGAGCAATGGCAAGCACGTCTCGCTCGATGGTGCGCGGGTCGGCTATCAGACGGGACCGATATACTGGGGCGAGCCGGGCACCAACGGCCAACATTCGTTCTACCAGCTCATCCACCAGGGGACCCGACTAATCCCCTGCGATTTCATCGGATTCTGCCAGGCGCTGAATCCGCTTGGCCAGCAGCATGACTTGCTGATGGCGAACTTGTTCGCGCAGACCGAAGCGCTGGCGTTCGGCAAGACGAAGGCGCAGGTCGAGGCCGAAGGGACGCCGCCCTGGCTGGTGCCGCATCGTGTCTTCGCAGGCAATCGTCCGACCAACACCATTCTCGCCGAGCGCCTCACCCCGGAATCCCTTGGGCTTCTGGTCGCGCTGTACGAACACAGTGTTTTCACCCAAGGGGCGATCTGGAACATCGATCCGTTCGATCAGTGGGGGGTCGAACTGGGGAAGGTGCTGGCACAACGCATCGTTCCTGAGCTCGAGAGCAAGGACGCGACCGGACTCGCCCACGACAGCTCGACCAACGCGCTGATCCGGCGCTTTCGCCGCCTCAGGAACGGACGGTCTTGAAGGTAAGTCCCCGCGCAGGCAAGCCGGCCACCCTCGAGCTGCTGGTCGACGTGCCCAGGCTCGTCACGGCCTACTACACGGGGGTGCCCGATGCTTCGGTGCCGGCGCAGCGTGTCGCGTTCGGCACCTCCGGGCATCGTGGCTCCTCGTTCGAATGTACTTTCAACGAATGGCACGTCCTGGCCATCAGCCAGGCCATTTGCGATTACCGCAAGCGGCAGGGCATAGGCGGCCCGCTGTTCCTCGGCATCGACACGCACGCGCTCTCCGTTCCGGCCTGTGCCGGCGCGCTCGAAGTGCTGGCGGCCAACGGGGTGGAGGTGATGCTCGCGGAGCATGACGAATACACCCCCACGCCCGTGGTTTCGCACGCAATACTTACCTACAACCGCGGCCGCACGTCGGGGCTGGCCGATGGCATCGTCATCACGCCGTCGCACAACCCACCCGACGCCGGCGGCTTCAAGTACAACCCGCCCAACGGCGGGCCGGCGGACAATGCCGTGACGGGATGGATCGAAGCCAGGGCCAATGCGTTGCTGGAGGCCGGCCTCAAGGGCGTGCAAAGAATGACTCACCAGAGGGCCCTGCGCGCCAGCACGACTCACCGCCACGACTTTCTCAATGCTTACGTGAGCGATCTCGGCAGCGTGCTCGATATGGATGCGATCCGCGGCGCGAACATTCGCATGGGCGTGGATCCGCTCGGCGGCGCCGGAGTTCACTACTGGGGTGCGATCGCCGCGCGCTATGGCTTGAATCTCAAGGTCGTGAACGAAGTGGTCGATCCGACCTTCCGCTTCATGACGGTCGATTGGGACGGCCGCATCCGCATGGATCCGTCCTCGCCTTGCGCCATGCAGAGCCTGATCGAGCTCAAGGACCGCTTCGACATCGCCTTCGCCTGCGACACCGACCACGACCGGCACGGGATCGTCACCCGGAACGCTGGCTTGCTGCCGCCCAATCATTATCTCTCGGTCGTCATCTTCTACCTCTTCCAGCACCGGCCGCAGTGGAGCACGTCGGCCGCAGTGGGCAAGACGGTGGTCAGCAGCCAGATGATCGATCGCGTCACGGCGAAGCTCGGCCGCAAGCTCTACGAGGTGCCGGTCGGCTTCAAGTGGTTCGTTGATGGCCTGCTCGATGGCTCGCTCGGCTTCGGCGGGGAAGAGAGTGCCGGTGCGGCCTTTGCGCGCCTGGATGGCAGCGTCTGGACGACGGACAAGGATGGCATCGTCCCGGCTTTGCTGTCGGCGGAAATTGCAGCGCGCATGGGCCGCGATCCCGGCGAAATTTACCGCGATCTCGCGCGCGAGTTCGGCGAGCCGGTTTACGATCGCGTCGAGGCGCCGGCGACGCCGGAGCAAAAGCAGGCGCTGGCGAAGCTCTCGCCACAGCAGGTACGGTCGGCAGAGCTGGCTGGCGAGAAGATCCAGTCCATCCTCACCCGCGCGCCTGGCAACGATGCCCCGATCGGCGGGTTGAAGGTGTTGGCCGAAAGCGGGTGGTTCGCGGCTCGTCCCTCAGGCACCGAGGACATCTACAAGATCTATGCGGAGAGCTTCCGCGGCGCGGATCACCTGCGCCGCATCCTGGCGGAGGCGCAGACCATCGTCGGTGCTGCGCTGAATGCCTAACGCAGCAGCGCCAAGGCGCGGGCACAGACGTTGTCGACGGTGAAACCGTACTCACGCAGCATGACGTCGCCCGGACGTCAGAGTCGGAACAGGCGCGCTGCGTTCGCGCCGCGTACTTTATCCCGGACTGTGGCAGGTAAAGTGTCAACGCGCGACAGAATTCCTTCCAGATCGGCGATCGGGTGAGGGAAATCGGTGCCATACATTACGTGATCTTCGCCGAAGCAACCTATCGTCAGCGCCAGCGTCGCCTCCGAGAACAACGCCGTGTCGGCATACAGGCGATGCAGGTACGCCCCCGGATGCTTCCGGATGACCTCGCGGCTTTCGGCATAGACATCAAAACAGCGGTCCAGACGTGGCGCGAGGAAGGGCAGCGCTCCGCCGCCGTGCGCGACGATAAGCTTGAGTGAAGGATACTCATCGAAGAATCCGTGGCTGATCATCAGCGACACGGCCACGGTCGAATCAAAGGTAAATCCCACCGAAGTCATGATGCCGTAGCGCTCAAGACCCATGCCGGTGCAGCCACAGGGCACTGTTGGATGAAGAAAGACAGGCAAGGCGCGGCGGTCGATTTCCTTCCAGACCGGCGCGAACAGCGGGTCAATGAGCTGCCTTCCGCCAATGTTGGAGAGCACCATGACGCCGACGGCGCCTTCATCGACGGCGCGCGCAAGCTCCTCGATGGCGCGGACGGGATACTCGAAAGGCAGTGACGCCATCCAGCGCAGGCGCGCGGGGTAGTCGGCCTGCGCGCTCGCGAAGCTCGCGTTCATGGCGCGCGCGGCGTGCTCGCTGGCCTGCGCATCGCCCCAGTAAACATTGGGCCCGGTCAGGGAGAGGATCGCTGTGGTGACGCCTGCCTTGTCCATCGCGGCGATGCGTCCGGGATAGTCGAACATGGCCGGGATCGGCCGCATGAAGGGGGTTCCGTCGCGGAATACCCATTGCGCTCCGGACGCCACCGGTCCATACGTCATATGCGGTGCGCCGCAGGTGCGAAGGATATCCAGCCACTCGTCGCACAACATATGGCTGTGCACGTCTACGACTTCGTGCATAAGGCGCCTCAGTCAACCCGAATGTTGCCGGCCTTGATCACGCGCGCATAGGTATCGCGCTCGGTCCGCATGAATGCGCCGAACTGTTCCGGCGTGTCGCCGATGGGTGTCAAGGACTGTGCCTTCA
Source organism: uncultured beta proteobacterium (assembly GCA_963805355.1). GTDB lineage: Bacteria > Pseudomonadota > Gammaproteobacteria > Burkholderiales > Casimicrobiaceae > VBCG01. Next base: position 45,866 of record CAWDTZ010000004.1, read on the forward strand.
GCTTTGCGCGCACGTCGGGCAACTGAAGAATGCGCGCGATCTCGGCCTGCAGTTTCGCGATGATTTGCGGCGGGGTGCCGGCCGGGGCGACCATGCCAAACCACGAAGTGGAATCGAAGCCCGGCATACCGGCTTCCACCATGGTCGGCACATTTTCGAAGCCCTCGACGCGCTTCGCAGTCGCTACTGCAATGAGTCGCATCTGGCCGGATTCGATGTACTGCTGCACCGAGGCAAGGTTCACGATCGTCATGGCGACCTGCCCTCCCAGGAGCGCGCTTATCAGCTGTGCATTGCCTGGATAAGGGACGTGAATCAGGTCGACCTTCGCGAGTTGCATGAGCTGCTCGCCGGCAAGATGCTGCGGCGTGCCGGCGCCGATGGAGGCAAAAGCGAGCTGCCCCGGTTTCGCGCGTGCCAGATCGAGCAGCTGCGCGAGGTTTTTCGCCGGCAATGAAGAACTCACAACGAGCACGTTGGGCGTCGAGGCGATCTGTGTGACGGGCGTGAAGTCCTTGTCGCTGTCATATGGAAGGTTGCTGCGCAGGCTCGGGTTGATCACAAACGAGGTGGCCATCATAAGCAGGGTATAGCCGTCGGCCGGCGCGCGGGCGACCGCTTGCGTGCCGATAATGGTTCCGCCTCCCGGACGATTGTCGACGACGACCGACTGGCCCCACGTTTCCCCCAATTTCTGCGCGACGATACGCGTCACGAGATCCAATGCGCCTCCGGGCGGAAACGGTACAACGATCCGGACAGGCTTGGTGGGATAGGTGACGGGGGCTTGCGCTGCAACTGACGTGGCAAATGCAAGCAAGGCGAACGCAAGGAGTTTCATCGAGTGGTTCCAGGGTAGAAGTAAAGTTGAAGTTCGATTCTATTGTATGAGGTGAACCACCGAGGGACAAGGCGAGCACCCTCGGTCTCTCGATTGCAGCCGATGCGTAAACCTGGAATCGACGCAGCGACCGTTCGATTCGGCTGGGTGCCGGTCCGTCCACAATGAATACAAGTTCCGAATGACCATGGACCGCCGCCACGTCGGATAGGTGTTGGGGTGGGTACACAAGGTGCCGCACTCCGTGAACGACCTGCGGCCCCTGCGTGGATCCAACATCGAGCACGGCCTTGAAGCGAAGGATCTGCGCAACGTGTTCATGGAGGAGGCGGGTGAGCCACACCGAAAAGCTTGCCCAATCCACAGCACCATCGATCGAGACGCAAAGCGAATCAATGGTCCCCGTGTGGGACTCGTTCAGGAATCCAATGATTTGTGCTTCGGTGAACCGTTTCGCCATACCCGCTCTCTCTTCGAAACGCGGACATTGCTGGGTTCCGGTTGGCACCGTTTACGGGGGCAGGCCAACTTTGACGCATCCAATTTCGTCTTTCCGGATTGAATAGAGCCGCAAAACCGTTGTTTGGGAGCTAAACAAATGCTTCGCGCTCGCCAATCGCCGGCGCGCGCGGACTCCAGTCGGGCCTGCGGGAAATCGGACGTTGACGTCTTGCGGCCGTCTTCAACATGGAATACCATTCAATCATTGATCGGCGTACCGCCTTGATCCCGCGCAGACGGGTGGCGGACATCCGCTCAGTTTCCAGCAGCACCCATTTAACCCGAGAGGAGCGGGCTCATGTCATCCGTTACGTCGTTGGCCGAGAAGCCAAGCGCGGTCGCGCGTCCGGAGGATTTGCATGCGCCAACTTCGTCCTCCATGCCCCAAAATCGCCCACGGATTGTCTTGTCCCGCCGTGCGAGGTTTCTTCGCCGACTGGGATGGAACCTTCTTCCTCCGCTGACGTTTGTCCTGATGATCGGTCTGTGGTGGGGCGCAGTCGTGGCATTCAAAATTCCGTCGTACCTTTTGCCCGGCCCTGAGGCTGTCTTCATGCGCATTGCCACCGACGGGGCGATGCTTTGGAATCACGCGCAGGTAACGCTCATCGAGATCCTGCTTGGATTTGGTCTCACGATCGTGACTGCGATTCCCCTCGGTCTGTTGATCGCACTGTCGCCTTTAGCGAAGCAGATCGTCTACCCGCCGATCATGCTCATGCAGCTTGTGCCAAAAATTGCGGTCGCACCGCTGTTTCTGGTGTGGCTCGGATTCGGCATCGAGTCGAAGGTGTTGCTGACTGTCCTCATGACGTTCTTTCCGCTGCTGCTCGCCAGCATCAGCGGCTTCATGATTCTCGATGATCGATTGCTCTATCTGACGAAGTCCATGGGCGCGTCGAGCATCGACACCTTCCGATACCTGCGGTTTCCGGCGGCGCTACCCGTAATTTTCTCAGGCATCAAGACGTCCGCGACCATTGCTGCCACCGCGGCCATCGTCGCGGAATTTGTCGGAGCAAATAAAGGCCTCGGTTACGTGTTGCTACGCGGCACCAGCACCATGGATATCGAGCTTGTCTTCGCGGTCTTGGTGGTACTTACGGTGATCGGCATCGCAATCAACTATGCAGTCGAGTTCAGTGAATGGGCCATGACGCCTTGGCAGCGGGCCAAGTACAACTAGTCGCCTGATCGCAATCCTGATTAGCCGAGTGCCCACGATTGGCACTCATCACCCCTGGAGGTTACATGCGTCAACTGTTCTGGAAGCCAATCAGCGTCGCTGCACTTGCGACGGGACTCCTGCTCGCGGGAGCAAGCGCACAAGCGGCGGATACGCCGGTCACATTTCAGATGAATTGGATGGCGGGTGGGCCGAACGCCGGGTTTGCGTCGGCGCTGGCCCAGGGTTACTACAAGGACGCCGGCCTCGATGTGACGTTGGTTCAGGGTAACGGCTCGGGCAATACGGCCCAGATGGTCGCGAGCGGACGCGCGCAACTTGCTTATGCAGATGCTGTTGCAGTGATGCAGCTGATTGCCAAGGGCGCGCCGATGAAGGTTGTATCGACGGTCTATCAGTCGAACCCGAACGCGGTCATGGCGCTGAAGAAGACGGGCATCACTTCGGTGAAGGCATTGGCGGGCAAAAAGGTCGGCGTTCCGTCGGGATCGTCCCAAACCACAATGCTTCCATTGCTTCTCAAGGCCAATAACCTGAAGGAATCGGATATCAACATGATCAACATGCCGGTGTCGTCGATGGTGCCGGCACTTCTGCAAGGCCAGGTCGATGCTGTCCTCGGTTCGATCGATGCCTATCAGATTCAAGCGGAATCGCAAGGCGCGCAACTTGATGTGTTCCGCTTTGCTGACAATGGTGTTCCCACCGTCAGTACTTCCATCTTTGCAAGCAACGACTATCTGAAAGCCAACCCTGATGTGGTGAAAAAGTTCGTTGCTGCAAGTCTCAAGGGCTGGGCATTCGCGATCGACAATCCCGAGCAAGCCGTCAAGGATCTCAAGAAGGTATTTCCTGAGATGAACGAAAAGCTCGCCGCCGCGGAGCTCGCGGCAATCAAGCCATTGTTCTGCAGTGGGGGTGCGAAGTTCATGGGCAAGGCCGAAGAGCCGCATTGGGCCAAGTCCCAGGAGTTGCTCGCCGAGGTGAAGCTCCTTCCGGTGGGTCAAGATCCCAAGACCTATTACACGTTTGACTATCTGCCCGCCGCCGCGCAAATGCGCGCCTGCAAATAGTCGCCTCAACACCTGCACGGAGCGAGCAAATGGCAGAGGAACGGCGGCCGGGCTACATCTATGCTGATCTGCATGTCGGGATGGCATTTCGAAGCCCCGGACGAACGATCACAGACGCAGATCTGATGTCCTTCGCCGGACTCACCGGCGACTACTCCGAGTTGCATACGAGTGACGTCTACGCTCGGAGCAGTCAGTTTGGCCGTCGCGTCGCGCACGGGATGCTCGGGCTGGCTTATGCGCACGGGCTCATGTGGGCCAGGACGGGTGAATTGCGGGAAACCGCGGTGGCCTTTCTCGGCATCAGCGACTGGAAGTTCGTCGGCCCGATTTTTGTGGGGGACACAATCTTCGTCAACTATACGATCGCCGACCTTCGCGACAGTAAATCCAAACCGACACAGGCGATTGCAACGTTCGATGTGGAGGTCGTCAACCAGGATGGAGCACCCTTGCAGCGGGGCCGCAAGGTTTTGCTCGTGTCCAAGGTGCCGCTCAACGCAATTGCGGCATCCAAGAAGCCCGCGCCGTCGGAAGGACTTGCTGACAAGGGAGTTCCGCTGTGAACCAAAGTGGCATAGGTGAACGGTGTGGTGTTCCCATCAGCATTCGTCGCGTCGAAAAGACTTTTGGCGAAGATACCGAGAAGCCCTTCCAGGCATTAAAGGAGGTTTCGGCCGAAATCAAAGCGGGTGAGTTCGTGTCGGTGGTCGGACCTTCAGGTTGCGGTAAGAGCACGTTGATGCTTATGGTTGCGGGTCTTCTCGGGCGAAGCCATGGAGAGATTTTCGTTGACGGCAAGTTAGTCACAAAACCTGTTACCGATGTCGGCATCGCTTTCCAGGACCATCTGCTACTCGATTTCCGAACAGCGCTGGCCAACGTTACGCTGCACGCTGACCTTCGCAAGCTGCCCAAACGGGAAATTGAGGAACGGGCAAGAGAACTTTTCGCGCAGTTGCAACTGACCCATGCGATGGGAAAGTATCCGCGACAACTCTCCGGCGGCATGCGGCAACGCGTGTCACTGATCCGTACGCTGGTGCACAACCCCTCGATGTTGCTGATGGACGAGCCGTTTGGGGCACTGGATGCACTCACTCGACTTCAGGTTCGAACGGACCTGGAAGCGCTATGGCTCAAACGGCGTCCCACGGTGTTGTTCATCACCCATAGTGTGGAAGAGGCGGTCGGCCTCTCGGATCGCATTCTCGTAATGGGGCCAAGCCCTGGGGAAATTGTTGAGGAAATTGCGGTCAGCCTGCCCCGACCGCGTCCGATTGTTCTGGGCGATGTACCGGAATTTGCGGCTTACGTAGACCGCATTCATCGTCATTTTGAGCGCCTTGGTGTACTTCACGGCGTCGACGCGGCAATGCAGGGTGATCACTGATGTCGATCTCACAATCGTATGCCGCTTCAACTGGGGGCGAGCAGGGGTTGAGTGGCCTCGGCACCGAAATCGCCTATGCCGTCGCCGACGGCATTGCGGAGATCGCACTGCAGGCTGGCCCGCTGAATCTCGTCACGAAGAATCTGTTGCGCGGTCTCAACGCCGCACTGAAGCCGATGAGTGAAAGCAAAGACATTCGTTGTTTGATCCTGCATGGAGGCAGTGCGCGCGTGTTTTGCGCCGGCAGTGACATACGGGAGTTCGACCATCTCCGTCAGGATGCAAGTGAGCACAAGATCTTGTTTGAAGACATGGTGCTGCGCAATTTTGCGAGGCTGCCTTTTCCGACCATCGCCGCCATCGACGGTCCGGCACTCGGAGGCGGCTTTGAGCTGGCGTTGGCCTGTGACCTACGTGTTTGCAAGTCGGGTGTAAAAGTGGGATTGACCGAGGCATTGCTGGGTGGACTGGCAGGCAGTGGCGCCGTGCGACTCACTCGATTGGTGGGGCCAGGTCGGGCCAAGGAACTGCTCTTCACCGCGGCGACGGTCACGGCAGAGCAGGCTTTGGAGTGGGGCATGGTGAACCGAGTCGTTGCGGACGGCAGTGCGTTGGAAGCGGCACGTGCCTTGGCGCGCGGCATTGCGTCTCGTGGACCCGTCTCAAATCGCCTTGCCAAGGAACTTGTCGATGCGGCACAGGACCTGCCTATTGATGCTGCACTTTCATTATCGACGGTGGCACAGCAGAAAATCTTTGACAGCAGTGACCTACATGATGGCGTGCAAGCATTCTTTGGCAAGCGAGCCCCGACCTTCCGAGGGAGATAGCAATGGTCGGAGAAGCGGCAGTCGCCCAAGCTTCAAAACGCGCCAAGGTGGGGCCCAGGTCTGATTTTGGCCAATCACTTCTTGGCAACGCGGCGGTACTCATCTGGAACGATGTGTCGCACGAGGGCTTGAGTCAGTTCTACGAATGGCATGACAAGGAGCACATTCCGGAGCGCCTGGCTTTGCCTGGCTTTCGGCGCGGACGCAGGCTGCGCTGCAGAAACCATTCGCCGGAATGGCTGACTATTTACGAGGCAGCCGATCTTTCGGCACTGGTGTCGCCGGAGTACCTGGCCAAACTCAACTCGCCTACGCCCGCGACGACCGCAACGCTCCAATACTTTCGAAGCACTTCCCGGGCGGTATGCAAGGTGGTGACGTCGCTGGGGGGCAGCTCGGGGGGCTATGTGCTTGCAATGAGGCTGAGTATCCAGCCGATGCAGCCGGACGCGATGTTGCGGGTTCTGCGGGAGGAGATTTTTCCGCAGGCTCTGGAGATGGCCGGCGCCCTGGCGTGCCATTTGTTTGCCGCGGATGCCAAGGCAAGTTATGTCAATACGGCCGAATCAAGCACGCGACCATTCGACGTGCCGGAATGGGTGCTCTTGTTTGAAGCAAGTTCACCGGAGGCGGCAGCCGCGTTGAAGGCACTTTGCAAACAATCGTCACTGGCGGATCTCGGTGTAACCATTCGCCCGGACGCTGGTATCTACGCCTTGGAAATTTGCCGGCTTGATGAATCTGCTGCAGGGCCAGTTCAACACGCCGTTGACAAGGAACTCGCTCCATGAAGCTGGTACGACATGGTTTGAAGGGCAAGGAACGCCCGGGATTGTTGGACGCGCAGGGCAAAGTGCGGGATCTCAGCGGCGTTTGCGAGGATTTCACGCCAAAGTTCTTCGCTGATCGAGGCCTGGGGTTGTTGCGAAAGTTGGAAATAGCGAAGCTTCCGCTGGTCCCATCAGGAGTCCGCCTCGGGCCATGCATAGCGCAGCCCGGCAACTTCATCGCAGTCGGACTCAATTACGTTCAGCATGCGATCGAAACGAATGCTCCCATTCCTTCCGATCCCATCCTTTTCAACAAGGCACCGTCCTGCATCTCGGGTCCTTTCGACCATGTGGTCTTGCCTAGAGGCTCAACAAAATCCGATTGGGAAGTGGAGCTTGCGCTTGTCATTGGCAAGGAAGCGCACTACGTGGAGGAGTCCAACGCACTGGATTACATCGCGGGCTTCTGCATATGCAACGACGTTTCAGAACGCGAGTTTCAGTTGGAGCGAAGCGGACAGTGGGTCAAAGGCAAGATGGCCCCTACCTTTGGTCCGATCGGTCCATGGCTGGTGACCACCGACGAAGTGGCTGACGTACAGAACCTGAATCTCTGGCTGGAATTGAACGGAAAGAAAATCCAGAACTCCTCCACCAGCGACATGATTTTCACGATCGCAAGGCTGGTTGCAGACGCGAGCCAGTACGTCCTGCTGCAGCCGGGAGACATCATTACGACCGGCACACCTCCGGGGGTGGGCTTGGGAATGAAGCCGCCGCAGTATCTCAAAGCGGGCGACATCATGCGTCTGGGCGTTGAAGGGCTTGGCGTCCAGGAACAGCGAGTCGTTCGTTGGGAAGATTCGCACCTTCATTCAAGTTGACGTGCGTACCGGGTTCGAACGGCGATGCCTGTCCCGAGTCAAGTTCACGAGACACTGAAGACAAGCTTTAAAACATGGAAAAAATCACAGCAGACGAAGCGGCTCTTCTGGTTCAGGAGGGCGATGCAGTCCTGATCAGCGGGTCGGGTGGCGGACACGCCGTGCCCGAGGCCTTGCTTGCCGCAGTGGGTCGCCGGTTTCTCTCGACGGGGATGCCGCGCGGGATCACCTCGGTGAGTGTGGTAGGTGTCGGTGACCGTGCAGCTTTGGGAGCGTCGCACCTGGCACATGAAGGACTGCTGAAGCGCGCAATCACGAGCGCGCTGGTCGACTCGCCAGGGCTTGTCCGCCTTGCTGCGGAAGACAAGATCGAGGCATACACATTTCCCCAGGGCGTCTTGTCGCAGCTCATGCGGGACATGGCCGCCGGGCGCCCCGGACTGATTACCAAGACTGGACTCAACAGCTTTGTTGATCCGCGTCAGCAAGGCGCACGGCAAAGTCCGCGCACGCCCCTGGACTTCGTCGAAGTCGTCCAGCTAGCTGGAGAAGAATGGCTGCTTTTCAAGCCCGTGCCCACTGACGTCGCTTTTTTGCGAGGCACGACGTCCGACGAGGACGGCAACATCACGATGGAGGAGGAGGCCGTCCTCGGCGAAATGCTGGCCATGGCGCAGGCAACGCGGCGGGCAGGAGGCGTGGTCGTCGTTCAGGTGAAGCGCATGGCACGCGCCAACACGCTACCACCGAAGCAAGTCAGGATCCCGGGTATTCTCGTCGACTTCGTTGTCGTCGACGACGAGCAACGACAAACCTACGCCACGTTTTACGATCCCAGTTACTCGGGCGAACTTCGAATTCCGCTTGAGGGAATCAAGCCGATTCCATTTGGCCCGCGCAAAGTGATCGTGCGGCGTGCCGCGATGGAAATGTTCCCCAATGCGATCTGCAATCTGGGCGCGGGAGTGTCGACCGGGATTTCCACGATAGCCGCCGAGGAAGGGCTTCTCGATGCCGTACATCTTACCAACGAGCAAGGCATCATTGGTGGTGCGCCCATTACCGGCCGCGATTCCGGCGGTGGTCAAAACTTTGCCGCAATGATCGATCAGCCGGCCCAATTCGACTTTTACGATGGTGGTGGACTCGACCTCGCGTTTTTGTCCTTTGCCGAAGTGGATCCTAGCGGCAACGTCAATGTAAGTCGCTTTGGTGACAAGATCATCGGCGTCGGCGGCTTCATCAACATCAGCCAAAACGCCAAATGTGTGGTTTTCAGCGGCACGCTTACGGCAGGAGATCTTGATATCGGCTGGGAGAACGGCAAGACGGTGATTCGCCGAGAAGGGCGCCACCAGAAATTTGTGCCGAAGCTCGAACAGATCTGCTATAGCGCAAAGCTTGGTCGTGAGCGCAAACAGTTGACGATCTTTGTCACAGAGCGCGCTGTATTTCGAGTGGGCGACGCCGGGCTCGAATTGATTGAGATCGCGCCAGGATTGGATATGGAGCGGGATGTGATCGCGCACATGGGCTTTCGACCGCACATTGTTGCCGACTTGCAGACCATGGATGCCCGCATTTTTGCCCCTGGGCCGATGGGACTCGCGGCCCAGATCAAGGCCAAACCGCAACGCTATCGTTCACCGCGCGTGGCGCAGTGGTACGAGGCACGCGCGGCTGTCGCCAAGTGAAACGCCAATGAACATCAATGGAGCTTCACGGCTATACGTCATCATTGGCGATCCCATTGCCCAGGTCCGTTCGCCTGAGGTTTTCAGCGAGCGGTTTGTGGCTGCCGGCTTGAATGCCGTCATGATACCGGTACATGTTCCGACGGATCGGTTCGACAGCATCATCCCGGCGCTTTTCGACATTGCAAACCTCGACGGCGTGCTTGTCACGGTGCCGTTCAAGGGTCGGATGCTGGCCTTTGCAGGGACGATCGGTGCATCCGCTCGGGCGGTGGGTGCGGTGAATGCACTCCGACGCGAGCCGGATGGTTCGTGGTCCGCGGATATCTTCGATGGAGTCGGCTTTGTCCGTGGCGTGGAGCGCAAGGGCGGCCAGGTACGCGGAAGTCGCGTTGTGCTGTTTGGTGCTGGTGGTGCGGGTAGTGCGATTGCGTGCGCACTCGCTCAGTCCGGCGCGCAATCCATTGAGGTGATCGACGAAGTAAGCGGCAAGGCACGGTCGCTGGTGGAGCGGATTGTCATTCACTTCCCGGGCTGCTCTGCCAAGGTGGGTACCGGTTTCGGTCCCGGTTTCGACATGCTGGTGAATGCATCGCCAGTCGGGATGCGTGCAGGTGATGGCTTGCCGGGGAAGATTGAGCATCTGAGTGCGTCGACCTTTGTCGGGGACGTCGTCATCAGGGAATCACCAACCGCACTCATCCAATTGGCGATGGACAGGGGGTGTCAATGGACGCAAGGACAAGACATGCTCGCAGGGCAAGTTGATTCCTTGTTGGAGTTCTTTGGTGTGGCGACGCGCACAATTTCGACTTCCACGCAATCTATTGAACGGCGCAATTGAACCTGAGGTTTAGCTGCAATGGCCCACATCCCTGCTGAAAGATGTCTCGCAATTATTGAATTGCTTGCCGATGGCGCACAGGAGATGCCGTTAGGCGAGATTGCGGAGCGCCTCGCGTTGCCAAAGAGCGGGGCGCATCGTTTGCTGACCACGCTGATCGAAGTAGGTTGGGCCGAACAAAACGCCAGCACGGGCTTCTACCGTCTTTCGATGCGTCTCGCGATTCTTGGCCAGCAATTCTATGTCGCGACCGGCATACCGGATATTTCGCAACCATTGCTCGACCGTCTTGCTTTGCAATGTCGGGAATTCGTGCGACTGGCCGTGGTGGACGGATACTCGCTTGTCTGGGTAGCGCAGGCGCAAGGTGCGTCGGGTGGGCTTATGTATCAGCCATCACTCACGTCGAATACTGTTCCGTTGTTCGCAACTGCCAGTGGCAAGGCGTGGCTTGCAACGCTTTCAAAAAGCGATGCCATGCATATCCTCATGAAAAATGGCGGACTTGACCATGCGGACCGGTACGGGCCGAATGTGGTGCAGAACCTTGACGGACTGCTGCTGGAGATCGAAAAAGCGGCGCGCCGCGGGCATGGGATTGCCAGCGGTGAAGCGGAGTCTGGCGTGACGGCGGTCGCAGCTGCCATTCGTGCTGATGATCGCGGACCTGCGCTGGGCACCGTAAGTATCGCGGGACCGAGCGCACGCTTGACCGAAGCCCGCGCCGCCGAACTTGCACCGTTGGTCTCGCAAACGGCCCGTGACCTGGCGGCCATATGGCCGTCGCGGCTGCGCTTCAACGCTCAACGAGAGTTGGTGAAGGCCGTGAATGGTAGCCAGTCAGCAGTCGCTGCATAAGTGCTTCGGGGATAATACGAAAGCAACGTGCAGCTTGAACGATCGGCCCGGCAGCCGCGAATCCTTCCATTGATGTTCTGTACCGGGAAATGAAATGCTGAAGTTCGCAGCAAATCTCTCTATGCTTTACCCGGAACTACCGTTCCTTGACCGATTTGGTGCCGCAGCGCGCGATGGGTTCAAGGGAGTGGAATATCTCTTTCCCTATGAGTTCGCGGAGAGCGATATCAGGCAGCGCTTGCGCGAGCATCAAATGGAGCAGGTGTTGTTTAACGCGCCGCCAGGAAACTGGGCGGGAGGCGAGCGCGGGTTTGCATGTCTTCCCAATCGCGATGACGAATTCCAAGGCGCGGTGCAGGATGCCTTGCGTTACGCGAATGCACTATCGTGCAAGCGTGTTCACGTCATGGCGGGACTCATCCCCGAAAACGCAAATCTGGAATCCCTAAAATCGACATATGTGGCGCGATTGCGGTGGGCGGGTTTGCAAGCGGCAAAAGATGGTGTGGATATTTTGATCGAACCGATCAACACGCGCGACATGCCCGGTTATTTCCTGAACCGCCAGGAGGATGCCCATCGATACGTTGCGGAAATTGGTCTCGATAATGTGAAGGTCCAGTTCGACCTCTACCATTGTCAGATCGTCGAAGGGGATTTGGTTGCGAAGATTCGACGGTATATCCCGGATGGGCGTGTCGGGCACATGCAGATCGCCGGCGTGCCAGATCGGCACGAACCTGATCGCGGTGAAGTGCACTACCCCTACGTATTTGAAGTTCTTGAATCGCTAGGATACGACGGGTGGATTGGTTGTGAGTATCGTCCTCGCAGCGGTGCGGAAGCCGGCGGAACATCGCTCGGCCTATCGTGGATGAATTCTAACCGCCAGTAGCCATGGTCACTAACGCGATCGGTGTTGCTCTGATCAGCGGCGGAGGCCGGGGCATTGGCGCGGCCATTGCGGCGGCACTTGCGCAATCCGGCTTCGACATTGCAATTGTCAGTGCAGAGCCGGTGGACGAAGCTAGTGAAGTTCTCGAATTGGTTCGTGGTCACGGCCGCCGGGGCATCTACCGTCAGGCCGACGTAGGTGATATCGAACAACACGATGCCATCGTCATGGAGGTCTGCCATCAACTGGGCGAACTGACCTGCCTGGTCAACAATGCGGGTGTCACTTCACTTCGCCGCGGGAGCATCCTTGAGCTGACACCGGAAAGCTTCGACCGCACCCTGCGCGTCAATCTCCGTGCGGCTTTTTTCCTGACCCAATGTGTCGCGCGGCAGATGCGCAATAGCGGACACAGCCCGGATCAGTACCGATCCATCATCAATATTTCATCAGTCAACGCGGAGATCGTTGGCGCCGATCGGGCAGATTATTGCGTGAGTAAGGCAGGCATGTCGATGATGTCCAAGTTGTTCGCGGCAGAACTCGCAAGCTTGGGGGTCAACGTATTTGAGGTTCGCCCTGGCATCATCCGCACCGCGATGACTGCGCCCGCAACGGCCAAGTACGACCCGCTGATAGCGGCAGGTTTGGTACCTATGCGGCGATGGGGATCCCCCGATGATGTCGGGCAGACGGTTGCCGCGCTGGCGCGCGGGGACTTACCCTTTTCCACAGGCGAAGTGATCAACGTGGGCGGCGGCTTGCAATTGCACCGCCTGTGACTTGGGTGACCAATATCGAGAGGTTTCGGCGTTGACTGACCCACATCAAATCGGAAGCCGTGCATCTGTGCCTCAACGCAGACCCAGCACTTGGGGAAGGGATTCAAGACTGCGCATGACCAACGTACCGGGCGGAAATGGGTTACCGCCGTCGGCAGGCAAGACCCCGATGAAGGGTATCCCCAGTTCAGCGGCTGCAACGCACTCTGTCATGGCATCGCCAATCGCGGCCACGGTCTCGGGCGGATGGTTTCCATTTGCGAGGACCGCCGCGAACGCGTCACGCTTCGTTGTGGGGCCGCCTACCACCGTAAGAAAGTGTTTGCCCAAGTGTCGGCGCTCGACAATCTGGACAAGTTCATCGTGGGGCGTGCCCGAGACGAGGTGAAGGCCGATTCTTCCCGCCAATATTTTTAGGAAATTTTGGGCGCCTGGGATGAACGGGCAAGCAACTACCGATTCATAGACGAAGTCGTGATATTGCGAAACAAGTCGATCCAGCGTCTCGTCATCGCCAGGTCGACCGAACACAGTCCTCTCAAAGTGCAGGAACTTTGGTCGGCGGGAGATGCCGGCATGCGTCCGTTGGTACTCCCGGACTTCGGCTATCTTGGATGACACCTCGCGCTCGTAAGCGTGTTTAAAACCGAGATTCTTGATTCCCATCGAATCGACAATGACGCCGTCGAAATCCATCAAGAGTGCTGCTGGAGGTTTTGGCAACCTATTGTTGTGCATGGTGGAAGTGTGACGTTCGGCTAATGACTGCATATGGGAGGAAGGGGGCACAACTTGGTGGAGGAGGGGACCTGCCGGGTTTCTTCGGACCAATCTATTCTTGGATGAAGGGCTCGGTTTTGATTGATTGCAGTTCCCGAGCGAACTCGCCCGGTGTTCGTTGGCCCAGCCGCGAATGCGGCCGGATTTCGTTGTAGTGCTGACGCCAAGTACTGATCACAGCCTTTGCTTCAGTTCGGTTGCGAAACCACTCCATGCTCAGGCATTCGTCGCGGAACTTGCCGTTGAAGCTTTCGTTCACGCCGTTCTGGCACGGCTTGCCCGGATCGATCAATGCCATCTCCAGCTGATTCTGCGCCGCCCAGCGCAGCAGTGCACGCGACACAAACGCCGGACCGTTGTCTGAGCGCAGGTATCGCGGCGCGGCCCGGACGCTGATCAACTACCCCAGCACTTCGATCACCCGCGTTGACCGTAATGAACCCGATACGTCGAGCGCCAGGCTCCCGCAGGTGCATTCGTCCAGCACGGTCAGACATTTCAGTTGCTGCCTGTCGGCGAGGCTATGCTGTGGCGTGCCATACGCTGTGCGCAGACTTGAGGTCTGAATTGCCGGCCGCGGCAAATGAACCCAATTCGGTGGCGCTTGTTGGTTGATCCACGCCCGGCCCGCTTGCCGGACTACCTTATGAAGTCCCCATGCCGCTATGCAGAGTTGCGTTGGGGAAATCTTATCGAGAGCTATCGTCCTGAAAAAAGGTTGGATGAAGCTGACGTAACAGCTTTCAACGAATTGCCGTCTTGCGTGGTCGCCGCGGCTTGATCGACTGCCCCAGTCCCGTTGCCGTGGGGCACACGAGACTTTGCTGCCCCCGGGCTCGCTGTGACCGCAAGCGGCCAGCCCTCCATGCGCTTTGTGCCCGCAATTTTCCAGGCGGCGGAGTCTGAATTTCCAGCGTGAGCCGAAATCGATCGCCGGGATAGAAGTATGTGCGGCGGCCTGAACCGGCCGGTCGTGCTCGTCCGTTATCACATAGCCGCACCTCAGCGCAGCGGTTCCTGGTGCCATTCCCAACGCTGCGGCAATGTTCGCATCGGCAAGCGTCGCCTCGATGGTCTGCTGGATGCGGCGCGTGTGCACTCCAAGATTCGCGTACAACAATGCTGTGACGGTGTGGTGGCGCAGGTCAAGCTTGCGCAGCTTGGCGCCAATGTCGACGGGAACGTGAACAATGAGGTACGCGAGGACATCGCTGCCCGCCATCAGGAAACGCTCGATTCGGCATGCTTCGGTCCCCGGTTCAAGCCCGAGGGAGGCCGCCGCGTCCGTCGGAAGCGGCACCGTGTTGAAGGCCAGCACCTTGAACTCTGTGCCAGGCCGCATGCGGAACAACTGGGTGGGGTCGGCTTCGAGCTTCGGCCGCTCAAGGCCGGGCAGGCGCGCCACACGCAGCTTGATTCCTCGGTGGCGATCGAGCACGCCCTCGTCCACCAGGAGGCCGATCGCACGCCGCAGGGTGTTGCGATTCACGCGAAACTCGATCGCCAGTGCGCCTTCGGAAGGCAGTTCGTCGCCCGCGCGCCACACCGCACCGATGCGCTCGCGCAGGATCAAAGCGATCTGACGAAAGACGGGTGCGTGGTCCTCGAACTCGCTCGAGGTTAGGCGAGGCATGGCACCAATTGCACGAACGCTCATGTGACTCCATCAAAACTTGAACGCGTAGATTGTGGTCGAAAGTTCATCTTACGAGATAGCTAAGCATGTATATAAGCTCAATCACATTGTCCAGTCAACCCTCACTCGGCCATCCCCTCACAGGAGCGTACTCATGCGCAAATCCCTGCCCGCCCACAGCTCTCCCTGGTCCGTACTCGAGCCAACGATGGAGGCAATGTCCAAGTCCGACATCGACTGGCGCAAGGGGCGCTCTCCAATGTACGTGTTCTACACGACTGATAGTGTTTACGAGGTCGCGACCAAGGCGTTCATGAAATACTTCACCGAGAACGGCTTGGGCAATGCCAAGGCGTTCCTAGGCGTTGGCCAGATGGAGCGCGACATTCTCGACATGGGGTTGTCCCTCTTTCATGCTCCCGAGACCGGCGTAGGGACGATGAGCACCGGCGGTACCGAGAGCCTCCTTCTGGCAGTGAAGACCTGCCGCGACTGGACGCGCGCACATCGTCCGGAGGTGACGAAGCCCAACATCGTGGCGCCAATGTCGGTTCACCCGGCCTTCGACAAGGCAGCGCACCTGATGGACATCGAGATCCGGCGCACGCCGCTTGCCAGCGACTGCCGCGCCGATCCAACGGCGATGGCGGCGGCGATCGACGGGCAAACGATGATGCTGGTCGGATCAGCGCCTTGCTTCCCTCACGGTGTCATCGACCCGATCGCAGAGCTGTCCGCAATCGGCCTCGAACGCAACTTGTGGCTTCATGTGGACGCGTGCGTCGGCGGCTACCTCGCCCCGTTCGCGCGCATGCTCGGCTACCCAGTGCCCGAGTTCGACTTTGGCCTTGCCGGCGTCTGGTCGATGTCCGCCGACCTGCACAAGTTTGGCCACTGCCCCAAGCCAGCTTCAACAGTCTTCTATCGCACTCCGGAGCTCCACGCATTCCAGAAATTCGACAATGCCGAGTGGTCCGGCGGACGCATGATCACCCAAACCTACGTCGGTACACGGCCGGGCGGCGCGATCGCCGCGGCGTGGGCAGTCATGAACCACCTGGGCGAGGAAGGGTACTTGCAGATTTCACGGCGCCTGCTCGAGATGAGCAATGCCTATGTCGCGGGGATCAATGCGATACCTGGCTTGAAGGTGGTCGGCGATCCGCACTTGTCAATCGTCTCCTACCAATCCATCGACGCAGCGGTTCCAATCGCCGCGGTGGCAGACAAATTGCGTGAGAAGAGTTGGCTGATCGGCATGACGCGCGCGCCCTCCGCAATCGTTACGATGCTCTCACTGCTGCATGAACCTGTCCGTGAGGAGTATCTGCGCGATCTGCGCGAGGCTGTGGCCTCGGTCCGGGAAGCTTCAGCGCCAGCTGCGGCCCCTGCGCAACCAACATACAACTGATCTGCGCGTTCTGAACGGTTTTCCAACGCCACCCGAGGAGATTGACCATGTCCGCAACCCGCGCCACCCTCGTCGCCGTCCTCCTTTCGATGTACCTGCCAGTTGCGAACGCCGATCAGCCACAACTGCGCATCGTCAAGACGCCCGGATTTTCGGCGATGCCGTTACTGGTCATGGAAAACCAGAAATTCCTCGAGCGCCAGCTCGCCAAGGCCGGCGTACCGGACACCAAGGTCGAGTGGACGCGCATCTCCGGTGGCGCCTTGGTCAATGACGCGATCCTTGCCGGCAACATGGACATTGCGGTGGGCGGTATCGGTCCTCTCGCCACGATCGCGGGGCGCACGGCCGGAACGCCGCAGGAGGTCAAGGGCATTGCAGGCGTGGTGTCGCAGCCAATCTATCTCAACTGCAACGACAAGCGTATCAATTCAATCGCCGACCTTGGCGAGAAAGACCGCATCGCGGTGCCCGCAGTCAAGGTCTCGATTCAGGCCGTTGTGTTGCAGATGGAGGCAGCCAAGCTCTGGGGTGAGAAGGACGCGAACAAGATCGACCGATTCACGGTTTCGATCCCGTCGGCGGATGCAATCGCGCAGATCATCTCGGGGTCTGGCGCGCTCACCTGCCACATGGCCGCCGACCCGCATCACACCACTGAGATCATGAGCGGAAAGGTGCATACCGTGCTGGACTCCTACGGCGTGATGGGGATGCCGCACAACATTTCGGTGGCCTACACGACGCGCCGCTTCCGCGATGCCAACCCGAAGCTTTACAGCGCGTTTCTCGCGGCGCTCGCCGAGGCGCAGGCGTTCATCACGGCAGACCCCAAAGCCGCGGCGAAGATCTATGTCGAGATGAACGCGGAGAAGATGTCGGCCGATGAAATCGAGAAGCTCATTCGCGACAAGAAAAACATCTTCACTTCCACGCCGCAGGGCACCGAACGAGTGGTCAACTTCATGCATCAGACTGGAGTAATGGCAAAGCCCATCGCGTCGTGGAAGGAGCTTTATTTTCCGGATGTCCACGGCCTGCCCGGCAATTGACCTTGGGCGCGGGACTGCACGCAGAGCGTCCAATGACCGTATTGGAACATGCCAGAACCAGTGGCGCTCCGCTGCTCGATGTCGAAGGCGTAACGCTCCAGTACAAGACAACCGACAAGATCGTCACGGCAACCTACCGCACGAGCTTTCGCGTCGAGGAAGGTGATCGCTTCGTTTTGCTCGGCCCCTCAGGCTGCGGCAAGTCGACATTGCTCAAGGCGGTAGGTGGCTACATTGCTCCAGTCGAAGGGCGTATCACCTTGCGTGGTAACACAATCACTCGTCCCGGCCCAGACCGCGTAATGGTCTTCCAGGAGTTCGACCAACTCCTGCCGTGGAAGACTGTGAAGGAGAACGTGGAGTTTGCGCTCGTGCGCTCGGGCCGTTGCGGCCGGGCCGAGGCGAGCGATCGCGCGATGCACCACATCGAGAAGGTTGGCCTTACGGGGTTTGAGCATAGTTACCCGCATACGCTCTCGGGGGGGATGAAGCAGCGTGTCGCGCTCGCCCGGGGCTTGGCCATGGAGCCCGACATCCTGCTGATGGACGAACCCTTTGCGGCCCTCGACGCCTTGACGCGCCGCAAGATGCAGGAAGAGTTGATGCAGTTGTGGCACGACCGACAATTCACCGTGCTCTTCGTAACACATTCGATACCGGAAGCCGTACTCGTCGGTAGCCGGATCCTGTTGCTCTCGCCCCATCCGGGCCGCGTTCGCGCCGAAATGGGCTGTACAGGCGAGGATGTCGTTGATCCAACCAGCGGCCGACGGCTCTCCGAGCGGATCCACGATCTGTTATTCGACGAGAAGGAGACGTTTCATGGATAGCGCTGCGTCATCCCGCCCAGACTTCATCGTCGAACAGTTGGAAACGAGCTTTGGCGTTGTCGAACGGCCGCTCACACTGTGGCAGAAGATCGGCAACTCGCCCTGGTTCCGTAAGGGGGCGATCCTCATCGTCATTGCGCTCGGCTGGCAGCTCTACGCGGCCCGCCTCGACAATCCGTTCGTGTTGCCCACCTTCACGGCGACATCGGATGCCTTCCTGAAATCGATCGCTTCCGGCGAACTGCTCGCCCGTACCGCCTACTCGATCGAGGTACTGCTGGTGGGCTACGCTGCGGGACTCGCCCTTGCGGCTATTCTGACCGCACTTGCCGCCACGACGCGACTGGGGCGCGACCTGCTCGAGTTGCTCTCGGCGATGCTGAGCCCAATGCCGGCCATCGCGCTTCTGCCCTTGGCAATGATCTGGTTCGGCCTTGGTCTCGGTAGCTTCGTCTTCGTACTTATTCATTCGGTGCTGTGGGCCGTGGCGCTCAATACCAATGCCGGATTCCGTTCTGTTCCCAATGCACTGCGCATGGTGGGTGCGAACTATGGACTCCGTGGCCTGCGCTACATCGTACTTATCCTTGTGCCTGCGGCCTTCCCCAGCATTCTCACCGGCCTGCGGATCGGCTGGGCATTCGCCTGGCGCACGCTCATCGCCGCGGAGCTAGTGTTTGGCGTGAGTTCACAGGCGGGTGGACTCGGTTGGTTCATCTTCGAGAAGAAGAACATGCTGGACATCCCGACGGTATTTGCGGGTCTGTTCATGGTGATCGCCGTGGGCTTAATCATCGAGTACCTGGTGTTCGGCGTGATCGAGCGCCACACGATTCGAAAGTGGGGCATGCAGCAGTAGGCTTGGGCTGCAATTGCGGCCGATTTTAGTACTGGCAAACGGGGGAATTCAATGAACGGCGATTCCGGGCGAGAGGCGCGAGCCACGGCACAAATGGGCTTGTACATCGGTGGTAGATGGTGCGATGCCGCGTCGGGCCGGACCATCGACATCATCGATCCCGCAACCGAGCAGGTCACCAGCGTCATTCCGCACGCAGGCCCAGCGGAAATCGATGCCGCGATCGCGGCTGCCGCCCACGCGTTACCCATTTGGCGAGCCACGCTTCCGTGGGACCGCGCGGTTATCCTCCGGAAGATTGCCGACTTGATCCGTACGCGCACCGAGCCGCTTGCCCAGGTACTGACGCTGGAGCAGGGCAAGCCGCTTGCGGAAGCCCGGCGAGAGGTTGGCATGGCTGCCGACCACTTCGAGTGGGCGGGCGAGGAGGCAAAGCGCATCTACGGTATCACCATCGATGCCCGTCCCGCGGGCACGCGAAGCGTAGTGCGTCACGAGCCGGTTGGCGTTGTTGGCGCGCTGACGCCCTGGAATTTTCCAGCCCTCCAGTTCGCCGCGAAAGTGGCCTACGCACTTGCTGCGGGTTGCACCGTGGTGGTGAAGCCCTCGGAAGAGACACCCGGGATCAGCATCGGGCTCGTGTGGGCAATGGCAGATGCGGGGCTACCCGCAGGCGCCGTAAACCTTGTCTTCGGCGATCCCGCAGAGGTGTCCGAACGCATGTTCGCTTCGCCCACCGTTCGCGCAGTGTCCTTCACTGGATCGACCGCGGTGGGCAAGCAACTGATGGCGCTCGCCGCGCCCGGCCTCAAGGGGCTGACCATGGAGCTTGGTGGTCACGCGCCAATGATCGTCATGGCCGACGCCGACCCGGATGACGCCGCAACCAAGGCCGCGATGATCAAGTATCGCAACGCAGGACAGGCATGCGTCTCGCCCAGCCGCTTCTTCGTGCACGAGAGCATCGTGGCGCAATTCACAGCGCGCATGGTGGCGAGCGCGCGCGCGCTCAAGCTCGGGAGCGGCCTTGACGCCGCAACCACAATGGGCCCGCTCGCAAACGCGCGACGGCTCGCGGCGGCTGAAGCGCTCGTCGACGATGCGGTCAAGCGCGGGGGAAAGGTCCTCACCGGCGGACAACGTCCAGCGGACAAGACGGCCGGCTACTTCTTTGAACCGACCGTGATCGAAGGGCTGGATGACTCCGCTCGTATCATGAATGTCGAGCCCTTCGCGCCGATCGCGCCCATCGTTCCATTTGTGGACATAGATGAAGCGATTGCTCGGGCCAACCGGCTGCCGTACGGGTTGGCGGCATACGCGTTTACGCAGTCCGCCAAGAGCGCGGCAAAGCTTGCCGACGGCCTCGAAGCCGGCATGGTAGCGATCAACAACTTTGCATTGGCGTCGGCGGAGACACCTTTCGGCGGCATTAAGGAAAGCGGCTTCGGACGTGAAGGCGGCCCCACCGCCATACACGAGTACCTCGTGCCCAAGCTTGTCAAATCGGAGTTCTGATCATGCGCGCGAATCCAAAAGCGCCGGGCAAGCAGCGGATCACGAGCCCACAGGTTCCGGAACCCGCGCCCGGACTGTGGTCGAACTGCCTCCGAGCAGGTGAGACACTCTACATTTCTGGCATGGTGTCGACCGGCCCGGAGGGTGTGATCGGCATTGACGATGAATATATCCAGGCAAAAACCTGTTTCGAGAAGATTCGCCATCTGCTCGAGGCGGCGGGCGCATCAATGGACAACATTGCAAAGCTCACGATCTTCGTTACCCGAATCGAGCGATCTGCGGGCGTGCGCAAGGCGCGGGCGGAGTTCTTTACGGGGGACTTTCCTGCGTCGTCGATGGTCGAGATCAGTCGCCTTGGGCGGCCCGAGTTGTTGGTCGAGATCGAGGCAATCGCCTGCGCTGCCTGACCGGTAGCACGTCCGAGTACACATTAAATCGCTGCGCTGCTCGATGGATTGGAATGGAACCTAGGTCCGATTTATAGACTCGACTGAATCGGCCTGACCGTAAGCGCCAAGTACCGCAGATGCGAGAGTTAGCGACAGGCAGCTGGTGTATAACCTGCGGCCGGAGTGAGTCAGATACTGGCATTGCTACGACCCAAGTAAGTGAGAGCGGGGAGGGCTCAATACGAGCGGCAGTCTTCGGGAGAATCCGCGGTCGATTCGCCTGCCAAACGGGCACGCAGCGGGCGGAAGCTGGGCATAAGTCGGCAAAAATAGAACAAGTGAAGAACGCCAAGATCTGCATCCAGCCTGGGTTTACACCTCATTCGCGCTACGGACTTTTAATCCGCAGGTCCCTGGTTCGAGCCCAGGTCGGGGAGCCAAAGATTCAATGCGCCTGGCGCGCTCGGACCGAATCGCGGAAAGCGAGACCAAGCGTTCCCCGAAATCCTCTAGCGCCGATCGAGGCGCCAATCCCAATGCTCAGCGACATTGCAGGGTGTTGGCGGGCCGCGCTATCCAGCCTACAAGGTTCATGGCAGCTGCCGCGACCGAGCAGCCACTGGCGAGAACTTCCGGCCGTTCGAGATCGACGCGAATTCATCCGATAGGCGCCATCGATGTTACGACCGACCACTACGCCGTGGAACACGCAGCCAAGATACCTCACCCGCATGACCTGCTCGCAGCGGCTGATGGCCGCCCGCCGCGCCCCGACGCGTCCGCCAGTTATTGCAGTCGCTGCGCTACCTCGGCGGCGAAAGCCTGAGTCCCCAGCGCTCCACCCAGGTCGGCGGTGCGCGTCTGCGGCGAGGCCAGCGCTGCGTCGACGGCGCGATCGATGGCCTGACCAGCTTCGCGACAGCGCTCCGATCCGCGATGCTCGCCCATCCAGTTCAGCAGCATTGCCGCGGACAATATGAGCGACGTCGGGTTGGCGCGGTCCTGACCCGCGATATCGGGCGCCGAGCCGTGCTGCGCCTGGGCGCAGCACATTTCCTCGTTCATGTTGACGGAGCCCGCGAGGCCCAGTCCGCCGGAGAGTTCGGAGGCGAGATCCGAGAGGATATCGGCATGGAAGTTGGTCGCGCAGATGACGTCGAACTGCCGCGGATTGCGCACCAGCAGCGCGGCGCTGGCGTCCACAATCTTCTCGTCGAGTTCGACGTCCGGGAAGTCGGCCGCCACCTGCCTGACTTCGCGCAAAAAAAGCCCGTCGCTGAGAATGAAGTTGTTGGCCTTGTGGATCGCAGTCACCTTGCGGCGCCTTTTCCGTGCGAGCTCGAACGACCGACGCGCGATCCGCTCGCAGGCCCGCGCGGTGATCTTGCGCACGGACAGCGCCATGTCCTTGTCCGGCATGAATTCGCCAGTTCCGGCGTACATGTTCCGATCGGGATAGAAGCCCTCCGTGCACTCCCGCATGATCACCAGGTCGAACGGTCCTACGACGTTGGGTACGCCTTCGCGCGTGCGCGCCGGCCGGACATTGGCATAGAGATCGAGCTGGACCCGGATCGCCGCCGAAACGTTGACCCCGCCGCGGTCGCGCGCGGGATAGTCGAGGTGTGAGATGGGCCCAAGGAGGATGCCGTCCGACGCGCGCGCCTTGTCCAGCACCGCTTCGGGCAGCGTCGTGCCATGCCGCTCCAAGGCGGCGAAGCCAATGTCGTCGTACTCGAAGTCGAGGCCGAGCCCGAAACGCCGGTCGGCGACTTCAAGGACTGCGATCGTCGCCCGCGTGATCTCAGGGCCGATGCCATCGCCTGGCAATACCAGAATCGTCATGACGGATCATTCTCCACTTTGTGGCCGAACGACCTGTGATGCAGGCGATCGATCACATGCGCCATCATTGGATGGCGTTCGGCAGGAACATCACCAGCTGCGGAAACATCACCAGCAGCGCGATGACCGCAAGCGTGATGACAATGTAGGGCACCGAGATCAGGGCCAGGCGCTCGAAGCTCAGACCCGTCACCTTCACCAGCGCATAGAGGACCATGCCGACCGGTGGGGTGATCAAGCCCAGTGTCAGCGTAACCGTCATCACGATGCCAAAGTAGACCGGATCGATGCCATATTGGGTAGCAACCGGAAGCAGTATCGGCGTGAGGATGATGATCGCCGGTGTCTGTGCCATGAAGCAGCCCACGATCATCCACAGGACGACGAACAGCATCATCAGCAACGTGGGATCGGTGGTCATGCCGACCATCATTGCCGCGAGCGCATCGGGCACGTGCCCACGAATCATGATCACGCCGAATCCGGAGGTGAAGGCGATGATCAGCATGATCACCGCGCTGTCGATCATGGTCGCGCGTATCTCCCGGTACAGCGACGCGATCCCGTACTCGCGGTAGAACAGCGTCCCCAGCCCCATCGCGTAGCAGGCGGCGACAGCGGCCGCCTCGGTCGGCGTGAAGACGCCCAGATAAATGCCGCCCATGATGATTACCGGGGTCAGCATCGGCAGAATTGCCCGCGAAAACGACGCCCCGAGCATGTGCAGGCCGGGCCACGCGCCCCGGGGGAAGTTGTCGCGCCGCGCCCGGTGGGCAACGTACGCCATCTGCGAGAGCGCCATCAGGACGCCTGGAACGATGCCACCGATGAACATCGCGGCGACCGAGACTTCGGCTTCGACCGCATAGGCAACCATTGCGATCGACGGTGGAATGATGGGCCCGATCAGCGACGACGCCGCCGTGATCCCGGCGCTGAACTCGCGGTCGTAACCTGCGCGGGTCATCGCCCGCATTTCGATCGTTCCAAGGCCCATCGCATCGGCGGTCGCCGAGCCTGACATGCCGGCAAACGCCATGCTCGAGAGTACGTTGGCGTGCCCGAGGCCGCCCTTGACCGGCTGCACCAGCAGGCTGATGAAACCGAACAGCCGGTCGGTGACACCGCCGCTGTTCATCAGCCGCCCCGCCAGAATGAAGAACGGTACGGATAGCAGCAGGTAACTGTCGATGCGTGAGGAAAAGGTTCGCGCGAGCATGGTGGCCACGCGTTCCTGAAACAGTCCGCCGAACAGGTCGGCGGCGCCCAGCAGCGACACGAGGCCGGCTGCGAATCCGACCGGAAAGCCGATCAGGATGAGGACGATCAGTCCCAGGGTCAGCAGGACGAAGACCATCAGACTTCGCTTTCCGGCCGCACGGTCCGTCCGGCCTGTTTTCTGCCGCTGCGCAGGTCAGCGACCGCCCGCGGCATCTTCTGCAGCACGTACCCGATCATGATAAGAATCGCGATGAGTTGGACGAGGTAGATCTGGCCGTTGGTGAGCCAGTCGAGAATGAGCAGCCGTGATTCCCAGTTCTGCACGGACAGCGCATAGGTGCCGCGTGCAATCACCATGAGCAGCAGGATGATGACGGTTTCGAACACCAGCCCGGCGAGCAGGCGGCCGCGTGGCGGGAGGCGGTTGAACAGGAAGTCGACGACGACATGCTCGCGCTCGCGGATGGCAATCGCGATGCCGAAGAACATGGTCAGCACGAACAACACCCGCGCCGCCTCCTCGGTCCATGCCAGCGGCAATTCCAGCACGTACCGGAAGATCACCTGCAGGAGAGTGACCACCAGCATCACGGCGAATCCGGACGTCGCCAGCAGATCGAGCGAGCGGTCGAACACGCGGGCCGGCCTCGGCGGCGCAGGCGATCCGGGGTGCGGCAGCATGGCGGAGTGGCGCTAGCGGGCGAGCCGGGTGATGTCGTCGAGCAGATTCGGGCGGCAGTTCTTCTCCGCGTAGGCCTTGACGATCGGCACGGCGATCTTCTTGAATGCCGGCACATCCGAGCGAACCACGGTGACGCCGGATTTCTCCATCTTCTCGAGCAGTGACTTGGTGTCGTTGTCCACCGTCTGGTCGAGCCAGACAATCGATTCGGCGAGTGTCTTGTCGAATGCCTTGCGCTGGTCTGGCGTCAGGCCGTCAATGAACTTCTTGTTGGCGGTCACCACGTAGTAGCTTTGCACGTGTCCGGTCAGGTCGATGAATTTCTGGACTTCGTAGAACTTGTTGCCGTAGATCGTCGGAATCGGATTCTCCTGGGCGTCGACCACGCCTTGCCGCAATGCGCCGTAGAGTTCATCGATGGGTACCGGCGCGGGCAGGGCGCCGTAGGCCTTGAACACGTCGGCGCGCAGCTTGTTGGTGACGCGCACCTTGACGCCTTTGAGGTCCTCGGGAACCTTGATTGCCTTGTTCGAGGTCAGGTCGCGCGCGCCACGCTTGCCGACCCCGATGATGGTGATGCCGTGCTTGCTTTCGAGTGCCTTGCTGACCTCCTGCCCGAGTGGGCCGCGCCAGATCTTCAACCCCTGTTCCTGGTCGTCAAATACGTACTCCGCCTCCATGCACTGGTATTGCTGGGCCAGGAAATGAACGACCACCGGCCCCGCGATGTGCACCTGGATCTCATTGTTCGACAATTGCTGGAGCATCTCCTTGTCGCCGCCGAGCGAGCCGCCGACGATCACGTCCATCTGCAGTTCGCCACCGGAGGCCTTGCGCAACGCGTCGGCCCAGCGAACCATCGCTTCGTTGCCGAAGTCCTTGGTGCCGTTGGCCGAGCCCAAGGTTATTTTCGTTGGGGCCGCGGCGACAGGCAGCGCAACGGTCGCCACCATCGCGGCACATACCATCGACAAGAAAACTTTCATGGTTCGCTCCTCCTTCGATTGGCGTTGATGGGATTCAACGCATGCATTAATGATGCTGATGAATCCTCTCTGGACCGCGACCGGAGCCGCGAACGAGCGGATACATGCTCTGGATTGCAATGGGACGCTGCAGTGTCCTCATTGCCAACCCGCAATTTTTATAGATATAATGCATGCATTGATTAGGTTATAGGATGCATTGAATGCCGTCAACTGGAACGAAGGAGCCGGAACGAGGCGATCATCGCGCGGCCGAGCAGGCCTATAGGCGGATCAAGCAGGCCATCCTCGACGGTGAAATGCCGACCGGCTTCCATTCGCTTGAGCCCGCGCTCGCGCTGCGTCTGGGCATGAGTCGCACGCCGGTGCACGAGGCGCTAGTCCGGCTTCAGGACGAAGGCTATGTCGAACTCCAGACGCGCCGCGGAATGCGGGTTGCTTCCCTGTCGCTCCGCGACATCCGCGAGATCACCGAGCTTCTTGCTTGCCTTGAGGTCGAGGCGGCCGAGCGGACTGCCGCGCGCCGGTTGCCGCCGAAGGACCTGATGGCCTTCGACGCCGCCATCGAGGCCATGGACCGGGCGCTCGAGACGCGCGACATCGGGGCCTGGAACGATGCCGACACGCGATTTCATATGCTGCTGATCGAATCGTGCGGCAACCGCCATCTGATCGAAACCGCCAAGCGTTTCCTCGACCAGGCCAATCGGTTCCGCCATCTCACATCGGTCCATCGCAAGCCGCCCGTCTACTCGAACGTCAATCACGCCGCGGTGGTCGAGGCCATTCGCCGTGGCGACGCGCAGAGTGCGGTGGAAATCCACCGCGCGCACAAGCGGCGATGGTTGCGCGAGCTGGACGAGATCCTTACCCGGATCGAACCGGACGACGCCGCTGCCGTTGGCCCCCGCTCTGCGACCGCTGCAACCGGCGGCGCGCGATCGTGATGGACCGCCCACCGCCTCGCGTCGCGCTGATACATGCAGTGGCAGTCGCGATCCCGCCGGTCGTCGCAGCATTCGCCGCGCTGTGGCCGCAGGCGCGCCTCCAGCACCTGTTCGACGACGCGCTGTCGCCGGATCGCGAGGCCGATGGCGAACTCACCACGGCGATGCGATCCCGGATCGCGGCACTTGCCGAATACGCGCGGGCGTCGGGCGCCAGCGGGATCCTGTACACGTGTTCGGCCTTCGGGCCTGCCATCGACGATGTCAAGGCGGTCATGCCGATGCCGGTGCTGAAGCCGAACGAGGCCATGTTTGCCGAGGCGCTTGATCGCGGGCGCCGCGTGGGCATGCTGGCGACGTTCGCGCCCAGCGTACCGTCGATGGAAGAGGAGTTCCAGGCCATGGTGCGAGTGCGCGGGGTCGATGCCTCATTGCGATCGCACTGCGTTCCCGAGGCGATGCAGGCGCTGCGGGCCGGTCGCGGCGACGAGCACGACCAGCTGCTTGCGGAGATGGCACCACAATTCGCCGACTGCGACGTACTGCTGCTCGCACATTTCTCGACCAGCCGCGCGCAGGCGGCGGTCAGCGCAGCGGTGGACGTCCCCGTGCTCACGAGCCCGGGCAGCGCCGTGATCGCCATTCGGTCGGCGCTGGAAGGGGCCGCGCCCGTGCGCCCGGCGACGGCCCCATGATCACCGCGCGCGCGTCCCCTGGGCTCGCGCGTGCCGCAAATCATCCCCCGGCCGGTAGCGTCGACACGCACGTTCACGTATTCGATCCGGTGCGGTATCCGTATGCCGCCGATGCCACCTACCGGCCGGTGCCCGCGGAGCACGGAACGGCGTCCGATCTGGCCTGCGTCCTCGATGCCCACGGCATCGACCGCGTCGTGTTGGTCAACCCCACCTCGGGCTATGGCACTGATAACCGCTGCATGCTTGCCGCGCTGAAAGAGCTCGGTTCGCGCGCGCGTGGCATCGCACGGGTGTCCCCGGGGATCGCGGCGCGAACGCTTGCCACCATGCGTTGCGGCGGTGTCGTCGGCGTGCGCGTGGACCTTGTGGCCGACGGGACGGGTTTCGTTGACTCGCGAAGTTTCCGCCGCTTCCTGGGGCGGCTCGCGGACGCCGAAATGCTGCTGCAGGTTCAATGCGAGGGCGACCAGTTCGCTGCCGTCTTTCCGCACCTTGCCCAGTTTCCCTTGCACATCGTCGTCGACCACCTTGGTCGCCCGGACCCTGCGCGGGGGCTGGAGGCACCGGGCTTCCGCGCCCTGCTTGCCGGCGCCGCCGGCGGTCGGCTCGCGGTCAAGCTGTCCGGCCTGATGCGCTGGTCGAAGCTCCCGCCGCCTCACGCCGACACCGACCAGTTCGTGGCCGCGCTGCTGCGCGCATTTGGCCCGCAGGCACTGGTCTGGGGCTCCGATTGGCCGTTCCTGCGCAGTCCGCGGCGCGTCGACTACGCGCCCACGCTTGCGCTACTGGCGCGCCAGGTTCCGTCCGCCGCGGATCGTCGCGAGATCCTCGTGACCACGCCGGCGCGTTTGTTCGGGTTCTGAGCGGCAGGCCACGGACTTCCGCCGGCACAGCTGGGCGACTTTTAGGTTCGCCACGGCACCGATCCAACGGGGGAGGTGGCGGTGACCTGCCCCCTAGAGTAGTACCAGTTGCGGACTCGGAAATCCGGTTGTTCGGTTAAGTGGTGCCTTCTACTTTCGCTAGCGCGGGTTCAGCGGTGTTCTGCCGCTGTCGCGCTGCGAACTGGGTCAGGGGCATCCTCTGGCAACCGCAGTGCGGTCGCACCTCGTCTTGGCCCAGGCGGCATGCCGCCATGGCGATGCGCTGCTGCACCGCGGGATAGCCGCTTCAGCCGCGCCTGGACGACAGGAACCGGCCCGCGCGGCCCGCGCCCGCGTGCCCGCGTCGAAGGGTAGACACGCCATTGACCAGCACATGTTCGATGCCGCTGCTGGCCGCCAAAGGCTGCTCAAACGTGGCCACGTCCTTCACCGTTGCCGCATCGAAAACGCACACATCCGCAAACCATCCCGCGCGCAATTCACCGCGCTGATGAAGGTTGAATCGGCGCGCGCTCAAGCCCGTCATCTTATGCACGGCAGTTTCAAGCGGAAAAATTGCCAGATCCCGACTGTAGTGCCCGAGCACGCGGGGAAATGTGCCCCACAGGCGCGGATGTGGATGATGGTCGTGCGGCAGGCCGTCCGAGCCGATCATGGTGGCCGGGTAGCTCAATACGCGTTGCACGTCGTCCTCGCGCATCTGAAAGTAGCACGCGCCACCGGGCTGCAGCCGCTCGCAGGCTTCCTGTTGCGTGCAGTTCCACTCGGCGGCGATGTCGGCCAGATGGCGCGCCGCCATTTCGGGATGCGGCTCCGAAGACGTTACGACGACATCGATGATGCCATCGATGAGATCCGCGCGGAGGACGGTGGATCCGGCGACATAGGGGTAGGCATCGAGTCCGATCGGCTGCCGCGATCGGGCCGCGTCGATGTGCGCCAGGGTCTGCACCGTGCGGCCCCAGTTCGCCGGTCCTGCGCATTTGTGATGCGAAATGACGACCGGCACGTGGCCACGTTGCGCGGCCGTGAACGCCTCGTCCAGCGCGGCGAATATTTCGCTCATCTCGTTGCGGATGTGCGTCGTATAGATGCCGCCGGCTTCGCCGGCGATGCCGGCGAGAAGGGCGAGCTCATCGACATCGGCGGCGGCACCTGTGGCATAGAACACGCCGGAGGAGAATCCAATGGCACCCGCATCGATGCCCTCACGCAGTAGTTCGACCATCTTCGCCTGTTCGGCGCCAGTCGCCGCGCGGCAGGGATCGTCCATCGTGGCCACGCGCAGCGTCGAATGGCCGACCAATGCGGCAACGTTGACCGCCGGTTGCGCCTGCCGGACCGCCGCAACGTAAGCGGCCATCGTCGGGTAAATGTACTTGTCGTTACCACCCAACAGGTTCAATGGCGGCGGAACATCGGCGTGCACGAGCGGGGCGAGGCTGATGCCGCAGTTGCCCACGATGACAGTGGTCACACCCTGGGTAATCTTGGGCAACATCCGCGGATCGGCCAGCACGATCTGGTCGTCGTGCGTGTGGACGTCGATGAAGCCTGGCGCGACGATGAGTCCCGTGGCGTCGATCACCTCGGCGTCCTGGGCGACGAGATCGCAGCCGATGGCGGTGATCCGGTCGCCATCGATGCGCACGTCCGCCATGTACCGGCCAGCGCCGGTGCCGTCGATGACGGTGCCGCCTGAAAGGAGGAGCGGCGTCTTGCGATTACCCGTAGTGGGATTCATGACTTCGCGACCTTTCGTTCGATCATGCGGACGGCAGCACCGGATGGATTTCGTTTTCCGTGCCTCGCTCCTTCAATACCTGACGCACGCGCTTGAGCTGGCGGAACGCCGCCGGTCCGCGGTGCAGGCCGACACCCACCATCAGGATTTCGAGATAGGCCAGCTGCGCCAGGTAGGCCTCGGTGCCGACGCGCATCGCATGGTCGACCGGCACCACCACCGGCAGCAGGATGTCGCTCAGTTTGGCCAGCGGCGTATTCAGCTGCGAGATGGCCACGATCATCGCGCCCTGTTCCTTTGCGACTTCGACCGCGTTGATGAGGCTGCGCATCCTGCCCACATACGAGATGGCCAGCACCACATCCTTGCGGTTCATCGTGGCGGCCGAGATCAATTGCAGGTGTCCGTCAAAATACGCGCCGGAAGTGATGCCGAGGCGTGCAAAACGCGCCTGCGCGTCGCTGGCCATGAACATGGAGACATTGCCCACGCCATAGCAGTCGACACGCCGGGCCTTGGCGATGCGCGCCGCGGCCCGTTCCAGCTCTTGCGGGACGACATGCCGCTCGAGATTTGCAAGGGCGGTGACCGCGCTCTGCAGTACCTTGTGCGTGACGGTCTGCATGTCGTCACCGGGCACCACGGCGCGATGCAGCATCGATTTTCCGACGGCAAGGTTCTGGGCCAGCCGAAGCTTGAATTCGCGTAGTCCTGCACAGCCCATCGCGCGACAGAACCGGATGATGGTGGGCGGGCTGACCTTGGCCCGGCGTGCCAGCGCGTCGACGTTGGCATGCAGCGCAAACTCGGGATCCTCGAGCATCGTCGCTGCTACCTGCTGGTGCGCCACCGACAAGGTTGCAGCACGTTCGCGCATGGCAACGATCAGGTCCGTGGCGGGCCCGCGGGGGGTATCACGACGTGCGGTCATTGCATTCGGCTTTCCGTTCGGGCGCCTATCGGGCGGGCGCCAAAGTCGTAATGGTTCATCAGGCCGATCATGGCAGATCGTCCCGCAGGCAGGCCTTGAACCGTCCCGGCGCGACTTCCCGGAGCGGTGGTACGGTCGAGGCGCAGGCGTCCTGCGCGTGTGGACAACGGGTGCGGAACACGCAGCCGGATGGCGGATCGACCGGGCTGGGTATGTCACCTTGCAGCAGGCGCCTCTGGCGGCGCGCCGTGGGGTCGGGCCGCGGCGACGCCGCGAGCAACGCCTGAGTGTAGGGATGCAACGGGCTTTGATACAACGCACCGGCAGCGGCGATCTCCATGATTTTGCCGAGATAGAGAACGACAATGCGATCGCACAGATACTCGACGATGTCGAGATCGTGCGATATGAAGAGCATCGTCAAGCCGAACTGTTCGCGCAGATCGGACAGCAGGTTGATCACCTGCGCCTGGATCGACACGTCGAGTGCCGACACCGGCTCATCGGCAACGATGAAGCGCGGTTCCACTGCAAGCGCGCGGGCGATGCCGATCCGCTGCCGCTGCCCGCCCGAGAACTCGTGCGGGAACCGGCGTGCATGTTCGGGAGCGAGGCCCACGAGCCGCAGCAACTCCGCGATGCGCGTGGCTCGCGCAGGACCGGCATGCAGGCCGTGCGTCGATAGCGCCTCGCCCAGCGTATCGCCGACGCGCCGGCGCGGGTTGAGGCTGGCGTACGGATCCTGGAAGATGATCTGCAGATGGCGCCGATAGGGCCGCATGGCACGTGCCGACAGCGGGGCGAGATCCACACCCTCGAAGACGACCTCGCCGGCGGTCGGGTCGAGCAGCTTCAGCACGCTGCGTCCTATCGTGCTCTTGCCCGATCCGGATTCACCCACGAGGCCCAACACTTCGCCTTGCCGGATCTCGAAGCTGACGTCATCGACGGCGCGCACCGGGCGGTCGCTGGGGCCGAAGTATTTCCTGAGTCCGCGCACGGCCAGCATGGTCGGGGGCTCGACGCTCGCGGCGTACGCGCTCAACGGTGGTCCCATCGCAGGCAACGGGCGCGCTGGCCCGCGGCAACGCCGGCCAGCGGCGGCATCGCGGCGTCACATGCTGCGATGGCAAGCGAACAGCGTGGCGCGAACGCGCAGCCGGGCGGTGGATTGAGCGGGCTTGCGACCTGGCCGGGAATCGCGTTCAGGCGCCGACTTGCGGGTGCGTCATCCTCTTGGCGCACGCGCTGCGGCAGGCAGGCCAGCAATCCACGCGTATAGGGATGGCGGGGCGCGCGAAAGAGGGCATGGACACCGCCTTCCTCGACGACGCGCCCGCAGTACATGACGACGACGCGGTCGGCAATCTCGGCCACCACACCCAGGTTATGCGTGATGAACAGCACCGCCATGCCGAGCTCGCGCCGCAGCTTGTCCAGCAGCGCCAGGATTTGCGCCTGGATCGTCACGTCCAGCGCCGTCGTGGGCTCGTCCGCGATCAGCAGTACCGGGTTGCAGGTCAGTGCCATCGCAATCATCACCCGCTGCAGCATCCCTCCGGACAGCTGATGGGGATATTCGGCAAGGCGCTGTTTTGCAGCAGGGATTTCCACCAGCTCCAGCATTTCCAGCGCCCGCTTCAATGCGGCACGGCGATCCATGCCGAGGTGGATCTCGGCCGCCTCGGCAATCTGGCTGCCTACGCGTCAGCACGGGATTGAGACTCGTCATCGGCTCCTGGAAAATCATCGCGATGTCGCGGCCGCGCAACCGGCGCAACGCCTTCGCCGGCAGCTGCGCGAGGTCGACGACTGGACCCTCGCGCGTGCGAAACAGGATTTCGCCGCCGACGATGCGCCCCGGTGGGGTCGCAATCAGCCCCATGATCGACAGGCTCGTCACCGACTTGCCGGAGCCCGATTCGCCGACGACGGCGAGGGTTTCGCCGGCACCGAGCGTAAACGAGACGTCCTCCACTGCCTTGACCAGGCCGGCGTCGGTGTTGAAATGGGTGCGCAGGTGACGCACCTCGAGGAGCGGACTTGGGGTGCCTGCAGGTGGAGTGGTGTTCAAAGTGTCTTGCGCAGCTTGGGATCGAGCAGGTCGCGCAGTCCGTCGCCCACCATCTGCAGCGACAGCGCCGAAAGGATGATGGCGACACCAGGGAACACCACCAGCCAGATCGCCTGGTGCGCGAACTGCTGGCCGGTGGCGATCATCGTGCCCCAGGTGGGCAAAGCAGGGGGCACGCCGACGCCGAGAAAGGACAGGCCCGCCTCCGCGAGCACGGCGTAGGCGAAGATGAACGTTGCCTGCACCAGGATCGGCGACGCAATGTTCTGCAGGATGTGCACGAACAGGATCCGCCAGGTCGCGACGCCCAGCGCGCGGGCGGCTTCGATGTACAGCAACTCGCGCACGACCAGCGTGGACGCACGCACCACGCGTGCCACGCGCGGCGTGTAGACGATCGCCAGCGCCAGGATCACGTTGGTCATCGATGCCCCCAGCACGGCCACGAGCGCAATCGCGAGCAGGATGTCCGGGAACGACATCATCGCGTCGACCACGCGCATGATCGGGCCGTCCAGCCGCCGAAAGTACCCTGCGGTGAGTCCCAGCAGAACGCCGCAGGTCACCGAGATCGCCACCACCATGCGCGCCGATCATCAGCGAGTACCGCGCGCCGAAGACAACGCGCGAGAACACATCGCGACCCAGCTCGTCGGTGCCGAACCAGTGCGCGGCACGCGGGCTCTGCAGCCGGTCGAGGATCTTCAATGCGGTCGGATCGTAGGGCGTGAGCCAAGGCGCCAAGAGAGCCGCCAGGACTACGATCGCCAGGATGATCGCACCCGCCAGCACCACGCGTCGCCCGAACAGCTTGCGGAACAATGATGGAGGATGGACTGCGGCGGATGTCGACCCGTGGCACAGGCTTGACGGCGTCGGTGGCAGTCATCGCCAAGGCGGTCTCAGTACTTCACGCGTGGATCGATCACCAGATACAGGAGATCGATCAGCAGGTTGATGAGCACGTACAATCCGGCGATCACCAGCAGCGCGCCCTGAATCACCGGATAGTCGCGGCGAAGAACCGCGGAGACGACGAGGTTGCCGATCCCGGGCAGTCCGAAAACCGTTTCCGTGACGATCGCGCCCCCGACCAGCAGCGCGAAGGTGAGGCCGAGGACGGTGACCACCGGGATCAGTGCGTTGCGCAGCGCATGGTGCAGCACGACGCGTCGCTCCGAAACGCCTTTGGCGCGCGCCGTACGGATATGATCCTCGCCGAGTACGTCCAGCATGCTTGCCCGGCTGAAGCGCAGGATCAGCGCCGAGTTCACCACGCCGAGCACGATGGCCGGCAGCACCAGGTGATGCAGGCGGTTGGACAATGGGACGCCCGGGTCGCCGTAGCCGGCCACCGGGAACCAGCCGAGCCCCACCGCGAATATCTGCATCAGGATCAATCCCAGCCAGAAACTGGGGATGCTGGCACCCAACATCGCGAATCCCGAGAACGCCTGGTCGACCCAGCGATTGCGCCAGACGGCCGCAGCGATGCCGCAAGGGACGCCGATCAGGACGGCAATGGTCATCGCGAACAGCGTGAGGAAAAACGTCGGCTCGGCGCGTTCGGCCAGTGCCTGTGTCACGGGCCGCTGCAGGAAGATCGACTGGCCCAGATTGCCTTGTGCAAGTTCGCCCAACCAGTAGGCGAATTGCACGGGCAAAGGCTTGTCGAGCCCGTAGGATGCTCGCAACTGCGCGATGTCGGCAGCCGTTGCCTGCTCGCCGAGCATCACCGCCGCGGGATCGCCGGGCGCAAGGCGCGTGATCAAGAAAACCAGCGTTGCCACCAGCAGCATGACAATCACCATGCCGGCGAGGCGCGACGCGAGGTAACGGGCCATTCCCTTGGTCAGCAACCCTGTCACTCCCGCCACGCCGGACCGTTCATGCGGCTACTTCTGCAGGCCCGTATTCCAGAAGAAGGGCCAGGGCATCGCGACGTAACCGTCGAGCTTCGCGGAGCGGGCCGTCACGCTGTTGAAGTTGCCGACGCGGATGTAGGGCACTTCGGAGAACACCACGGCTTGCACATTGCCCCACAAGGCCGCGCGCTTCTTCGGATCGGCTTCTGCGTTGAAGGCAGCCAGCGCGGCGTCCTTGGCCGGCGAGCTCCACCATCCCGGCGCGCCGTCGCCCAACTGCGGCGGTGTAAGGGTTGGTTCAGGCAGCACTGCCGAGTGCGTGATGTAGATGTCCCATAGTGCAGGGTCGTTGCGGCGCTGGATCAGCGTCGACCAGTCCACCACCTGCATCTCGACCTTGAATCCCGCAGCCTTGAGATTTTCCGCCATGACCAACGCTATCCGGTAGTGAAAGTCATACTGCTGGCTGGTGAGGATCTTGATCGGCGTGCCATCGTATTTGGCGGCCGTCGCCATCGCTGCTGCGCGCTTGGCGTCCCCTTTGCCGTAGTTTTCGGTGCCGGCTGTCGAATAGAACGGCGTGTTCTTGGCGTAGTGGTTGGCGTCGGGGCTGTAGAACTTCGGGTCGCCGAAGCCGGCCGCCAGCATGTCGGCGTTGTTGAGCGACGCCTGCACTGCCCGGCGCAAATGCGACGTTGGTGAGCGGCCCCTGCTTGGTGTTCAGCACCAGGTACGGGAAGCCAAAGGGTGCGGTAAGAACCGGCTTCACGTTCGGCGCGCTTTCCAGTCGCGCGTAGGACTCGACCGGTAGAACGTCCGCGAAATGATATTGCCCCGACAGCGTACCCTCGACCCGCGTATTGGCGTTGGGTACGGGGATAAAGCGCAACTCGTCGAGCAACGCTTCGCGCTTGCCGCCGTAACCGCTGGCAGGCTCGCTGCGCGCGCTGTAGCCATCGAAGCGGACCAACTGGACATATTGGTCGGGCTTGCGCTCCTTGAACATGTAGGGCCCGGTGCCGACGAATTGCGTGAGCGGCGTGGCGATGGAGTCCTTCGCCATGATGGCCGCGAAGCCATTGGAAAGCGCGAGATGGGCCACCAGTGGCGCATAGGGGCGGTTCAGCGTGATGACGATCGCGTTCGGGCCCTTCGCCTCCAGCGATTTGATTTCCTTCGCCACAGCCTTGCCGCGCGGCGCCATTTCCATCCAGCGCTGAAGCGAGGCGACGACGTCGGCCGAGGTCATCTCCTTGCCGTTATGGAACTTGACGCCCTTGCGCAGCGCGATCGTGTAGACCAGCCCATCCTTCGAAACTGCCGGCATGCTCTCGGCCAGCATCGGCACCACGTTCGAGTTTGCGTCGTAGGTGTACAGGAGCTCATAGACGTGCTGCATGATCGTGCCGACCAGGTCGGCGGTGGAGGACATCGGATCGAGCGTCTGCGGTTCGCCGATCATCGCGATGTTGGCGGCACCGCCTTTCGGCGGCGCGGCAAGCGCGGGTGCCGTGATGCATGCACCGGCCACGAGCGCGGCGATCAGCGTGCTCACCAACCTGGCGGCCACCGGCTGGCGCGGGGCGTGGAGCAAAGTTTTCTCGGTAACGTTGTGCAGCATGGTTCCTCCTTGCGTGCAGGGTGATGAGGCAGGCGGCGGGTTATCTCCCGCTCGAGCGCTGCGTGCGCCGCAGCGATGTAACTAAATTACAGCACGTCGCCAGTGTACCCCACGCCAATGCGTCGTCAAGCGTCCAAAAGGGGGCAAACGTGTAATTTTGTTACATATTAGGCGAAATCGGTTTCTGCCCGAATGCTAAGCAGTATTCAAGGGCCTTGGATGAAGATGCCGCAGGCGCCCTATTCGAAGCACTCCAGCAATGTCGCCAACGCGGGGTTGGTCAGACTGGCCTCGCGCCAGACGAGGGTGATTGCCGATTCCTCTTGCCCCCAATCCAACGGAATGAGGGACAGCTGCAATGCATGGCGCATGGCGCTCGCCGGCGATCGAGGGGCGACCGCAAGCAGGCCCATTTCCGCCGCGAGTCGAAGGTTGGTGTGAAAGCTCATCGATGTCATCGCTGCGCGCGGCATGCGCAATCCGGCCCGGAGGAACAACTGTTCAATGGTGAGTCGCGTATACGACCCTTCGGGCGGGAGCACCCAGTCAAAGGCGCAAAGCTCCGCGAGCGCCAACTTGCGCCGTCGAGCCAGCGGATGCTTGCGTCCGCAAACCAGCACCAGCGTCTCGCGCCCGACCGTGCGATGCGACACGCCAGCCGGCAGGCGCGGGTGTTCACTCAACGCCGGCAATCGGCAGACCATGGCATCGAATTCACCGGCCTCGATCCGCTGCCAAAGGTTGGGGACCGTGTCTTCGCTCAAGCGAACGTGAACCCCCGGCAGGCGTCGCCGCAGGCGCGCGAGTGCCGCCGGAAGTGGCTGTACCAGCGTGAGCGGCAGCGCACCAATGCGCAGTTCAAGCGTACCGGGGTCCGCCGCCGCCGCATGCGCGGCGACCAACTCATGCCGCGCCACGCGAAGGTGCATGAGTGCCGCAGCGCCGGCGGGTGTGAGCCGGATACCACGCGTCCCGCGACGTCCGCGTTCGATCAGCTGGGCGCCAAAGGCAACCTCGAGCGATTGCAGCGCCTGCGTGATCGCGGACTGTGTCACGTGCATGCGCGTTGCCGCTGCAGAGAGCGTCGAAACCTCGCTCAGGTGCTCGAGCAGCATCAAATCGCGCAAGCGCATTTGGGCGAACCGGGCGGGGAGGGCGGGAACGGCCATGAAATTAGTCTAGCTAATGGATAAATTAGAAAATGTGCGACTAGCTTATGCTAATTCCGTCCTAGACTTGGCACAACGGCCCATCTGAAGGCTGCGGACCAGGAGGATTGCCATGACGACACGTCGCCAGTTTCAATTGGGCGCGCTTGGATTCGCCATCGCCGGCATCGGAATGCCACGCCGCGCAGGAGCCCAGGGTAACGACTTCCCGAATCGCCCCATCCGGATCGTCGTGCCCTTTGCGGCAGGTGGAGGCCCCGACATCCTCACGCGCAAGATGGCAGTCAAGCTAACGGAGACCCTCGGCAAGGGCGCGGTGGTCGTGGTGGAAAACATCGTGGGTGCCGGGGGCATCCTCGCCGCCCAGAACGTCGCCCGATCGGCGCCGGATGGCTACAACCTCCTGCTGGGCGCCTCGTCGCATGTCGTGCAGAAAGCGATGCAGCCCAGCGTGAAGTTTGATCCCGTCAAGGACTTCGCGCATATCACGCGCACGGTGTTTACCCCGTCAGTGCTGGTCGTCAGCGCGACGTCCTCCTACACCACGGTGGAAGACCTGGTGGCGGGCGCCAAGGCGGCGCCGGGCAAGCTCAACTTCGCGTCCGGCGGCGTCGGAAGTGCGGCGCAGTTGTGCGCGGCGGCCCTGGCAATCCATGCGAACCTCGACGTGGTGCACATTCCGTACAAAGGGTCGGTGGAAATCGTGCCCTCGATCATCTCGGGATCGACGCAATTCGCCTTTCCCATCGCCTCGACGGCGATTCCACAGGTCCAGGGTGGCAAAGTGCGCGCATTGGCAGTGACCAGCGCCCAGCGCATGCCCGCATTGCCCAATGTGCCGACGCTGGTCGAGGTCTTCAAGACGCAGGACCTGGCGCTGGATGCATGGTTCGGATTGTGGGCACCGGCCGGCACACCGCCACAGCTCGTCGACCTCCTGTTCAAGGCAATCACGGCCACGTATGGCGATGCCCGCCTGCGCGCCGAAAGCGAGGCGGTGGGCGCGGTGGTGGCCCTCAGCAGTTCGCCCGCCGAATTCACACAATTCATCGAGCTGGAAACGCAGAAGCTGGACAAGATCGTGAAGGCGGCGCGCCTGACGACGCAATAGCCGATGACTGCCTCGTTTCAACCGCCGCCACAGGCGCTGCGTGGCGTGCGCGTGCTTGATTTCAGCCATGTGATCGCCGGGCCGCTGGCAACCTTTCAACTCGCGCAACTCGGCGCCGATGTCGTCAAGGTCGAACAGCCCGGTGGTGGCGATGTGATGCGGCGAACGACATCGGGCGCGCGCGCCTTTACTGCACTCAATGCAGGCAAGGAGGTCCGCACGATCGACATCGCCACGGCGGCCGGACGGGAGCGCGTGTTGGCGCTTGCGCGCGAGGCCGACGTGATGGTCGACAATTACCGGCCTGGCGTACTCGCGCGCCACGGCCTGGGTTACGAAGCCGTCAAGGCCGTCAATCGACGCCTCATCTACTGCGCGATTTCCGGTTATGGCTACAGCGATCCCGCGCGTAGGTCGCACGGTGCCTATGATCACGTCATCCAGGCGCTGACCGGCATGACGATGCTTGCCGGTTCGCAAGGCGACCCACCCATCAAGACGGGTTTTCCCGTCGTTGACGCGGCCACCGGCATCATGGCGACACTGGCGATCGTGATTGCGCTCAGGGAACGCGAGCGAACGGACGAAGGGTGCTTTCTCGATGTGAGCATGTGGGCCAGTGCCCTGCAGCTGATGTATTCGTTTGCATGCGAAACGCTCACCAGTGATCAGGAAATTCCGCGCGTGGGCAACAAGGGCTTTTCCGGCAGTCCGGCTGCAGACACCTTCGCATGCAAGGACGGCTGGCTTGCGATTGGCGCCAACACACCGGCCCAGATCGGCCGCCTGCTCCAGGTACTGAAGGTTGCCCCGGACGACGCCGAGGCATTGATTGAGCCTCAAGGCGGGGAGGGCCCCGCATTTGCACGCGCGCGCGATCCGCAGGCGTTTCGGGCATTGCTGGCGGAACGTTTGGCCGATGAATCGGCGTTGCAAATGGAACAGCGCCTCAATGCCCACGCGGTACCGGCCGCGCGCGTGCGCACCTTGAGGGAGTTTACCCAGGAGGCCGTCGCCACCGGACTGCTGCAACCGATGACGCTCGGCGAGGGCACCGCAAGCAGCGTCTCTCCGGGACTGGGCTGGCGCGTTTCAAATTAAGCCAATCCGCTGATCGCTAATCGGTAGCGGCTGGGCCGCAAACACTGGCCGGAAATCGTCAGGGACCGTCGTTTGCCCTGGTCAAGACCTCACGCGCGCCCGATCGCTACCGACCTGTCCAGGGGATGATCGGCACCGCCGAGATCGCATTCATCGGTGAGCCTTCGAGCACGCGCTTGCTGATCGCGACGTAAACCAATGTGTTCCGCTTCGCGTCGAACATTCGAACGACTTTCGTGTTCTTGAAGATCAGCGAGGTGCCTTCGCTGAAGACATTCTTTTCCCGGTCCAGGTTGGGCGGCAGCGCAATCGGGCCGAACTGGTGGCAGGCGATCGCAAAGCGGGAGGGATCTTCGGCGACGCCTACCGCGCCTTTCCACCCTCCGGTCTTGGCCTGGCTGATGTGACAGGTGACGCCATCGATGTCCGGATCGTTGAACGCCATCACGCACACCTTGTCGTTCGGCGAGAACAGGTTGAAGGTTGTTGAAGTACAGCCAACCTCCTCGGCACGGGCGAGCGTAGTCAGCGTCAGCAACATTGCAGCTATTGCGCTGTGCGAAACAATGGACGAAATGGGGGGCATGGCGTTGGCAATCGAGGCGCTGGAGCATCATCATAAACCGCCAGCCCGCCATGCCTTGATTGAAGCCGATCACGTCATCGGAACCGGTCGTTCAAGACGCTGTTGCGAACGTCCGGCGTTGCCGATCGATAGCCCGGCCGCATGGCCGGCGGCGGCAGTGGCGAGCCTACGCCGGGCAACTCGACTATCATCTGCACCATGATTCTGCTGGATCCTGAGCGCGCGACCACCGTCAGCCGAGCCATGGTGGAGGCGCGGGATACGGCGACTACCGGAGCAAGCAATGCGAATAGTTTCTATCATCTGCCTGATGGTCGCCGTCGTCGTGCTGGCGTCGTGCGGGACGACAGCGACGACCATTGTGTCCCGTCAGCGACTCGACAAGGACGCCGCCGGCAAGCTCGCCTACGAGCGCATCGCCGTTACGTCTTCCGTCCGCCAGTTCACCCAGGCGGATCTGGATCAATTGAAGGAAGCGGTACTTGCGCGCGTGCGGCAGCCCGTCGATGGTGGAGTGCCAATGACGCTGCAGCTTGCGGTTACCGAATACAGCACGGGTGGCAGCAAGATGATCGTCAAAGTGCGTGTCGTGGACGCCGCGGGTAAGGTCTACGCGGAGTTCGCTGTTTATCAGACCGCAAACACGGTGATGGGCATGGTCGACCGTCGCTCATCGGACATCAATGCGGTGGCCGATGCGGTAGCGCGATCCCTCCTTCCCATCTCTGCAGCGCCTCCGGCAAACGTGGATGCACGCGATTATGGCTCATGAAGCTCGTCCTCGGGGCGCTGGTCCGCTGTTCGCCGTGGATGCGATCTATGTCTGGTGGCCGAAGACTTCGGCTTCTGGTTTTGCTCACAGCATAAGCGTCATAGGCGAGTCATCCGGGTCGGGATGTCGCGCAGACGCTTGACCTATGGACTTGCTCGGCCGTGGCGTCTTAAGTACTGGCCGTATCAACCTTGAATTCCGCGATGTCTCGCTACGTGCACCTATTGCGTCCTTCACTCCCGGGCTTCAGGGCTGCAAGGTGCCTGCCAAAGCCGGGGCGATTCACCCCCCTTGATCGACGCCACCTGCAACCTTGCAACGCGATAGGCTCGATGCGCATTGAGACAAGAGCCGGCACCCACAACATCACTTCTACCTGAAAGGGACTTATATGCATCTTTCAAGATTTCCTCGCATCAAACTCGGTCACATGATGACGCCGCTCGAGCCCATGCCGCGCCTCACTGAACTGCTTGCTGGCCCCAAGCTCTATATCAAGCGAGATGACTGTACTGGCTTGGCGACTGGTGGAAACAAGACGCGCAAGCTGGAATTCTTGATGGCGGATGCGCTTCAGTCCGGCGCAGACACTGTGATCACGCAAGGGGCAACGCAATCCAACCATGCGCGGCAGACCGCGGCTGCCGCCGCAAGACTCGGAATGAAATGCGAGATTCTTCTGGAGAATCGCACCGGCTTCGAAGAGGCCGCCTACGTGTACTCTGGCAACGTCTTTCTGGATCGACTGGTCGGTGCGCCGACCCGCACCTACCCTGCCGGTACCGACATGAATGGGGCCATGCAAGAAGTTGCGAAGGAAATC
This sequence comes from uncultured beta proteobacterium, assembly GCA_963805355.1. Taxonomy (GTDB): domain Bacteria; phylum Pseudomonadota; class Gammaproteobacteria; order Burkholderiales; family Casimicrobiaceae; genus VBCG01. The sequence goes on from CAWDTZ010000004.1 coordinate 87,955, forward strand.
CGCCAAAAGGGTGGTCACCCCTACGTCATTCCTGGAGGTGGTTCGAATAGCATCGGTGCACTGGGCTATGTCAACTGCGCTCTGGAGATCGTTGCACAGGCCAATGAACAGCAACTGGTCGTCGACCGCGTCGTTCACGCAACGGGTAGTGCGGGCACCCAGGCGGGCCTGGTCGCTGGATTCGAGGCAATGAACAGTGGCATCGAGGTCCTCGGAATCGGCGTGCGAGCGCCACGCGAGCCACAGGAAAACAATGTCTTCAAGCTCGCGTGCGAGACGGCGCACCTGCTCGGCATGGCGGCCGGAGTTCAACGTGATCGGATCGTTGCCAATTGCGACTATGTCGGTGACGGATACGGACTACCTACGCGCTCCATGGTGGAGGCGGTGTCGCTCGTTGCTCGCTATGAGGGCATCCTGCTCGACCCGGTCTACTCGGGCAAGGGGATGGCCGGGTTGATCGATCTGATTCGGAAAGGGACGTTTTCCAAGGATGAAAACATCGTGTTTGTTCATACGGGCGGCAGCGTGGCGCTGTTCGGCTACATGAATGCCTTCGAAGATGTACTCGCTTCTTCGAGTCGCGTTTGAGGCATGAACCTGTTTCGCCGAGGCGCCCCGGCCGCCGCCGTGAATAGTTCGCGGCCGGGGTTTGCCTATTCCGACCCGGGCCGCAATGGATCACGCACGATTGGCGAGATCCCGCGCCAGACTTGGTATTGCCACGCTCTGGTGCCCTGCATTCTGGCTACGTCGCCTTTTGCGTGGAGGCTGCGCAGGCACGCGACAGAACCGGGGCTGCTGTAACCAGATCACCATGGCAGTACGCTGCCGTCCTGATGCAGGAAGCGCCCGGTCGTCTCGAGCCGCAAATCGTAGATGCGCGCCAGCAGCCCGGCTTGCCCCGGTGACGACAGCGATTCCCATGGTCTGATTTCCTTCATTTGTTGGACGAATCATTTCTTGGAAGAGAAGCTTTCCTGCGCCCCAGGGTCACCCACGGTGCTTTCCTGCCCGACCTGGGCTGAATGAGCGGGCGCTGCGCAAAGGCTGCGGCGACCTCGCTCTGCAGTTCGGCAAAGGCAGTCATGACGCGCTCTCGAAACCATCGGCTGCCGGGGTGGTTGGCAAGGCGGAAACTCCACACGAAAGCGAAGCCGGTCGAGTCGATAGGCACCGGGGGCTACAGTGCAACCAGACCCAGGGCATCCATCGTCCCATCCATCACCAGCGGCGTCATGGTTGCCAGCAGGTCGGACCGCGCCAACAGTGCCGGCACTTGCGAAAAATTGGGGATCGTCGCGCCGATCCTCCGCTGCGGCCCGAGGTGGCTGAAGCCCGCTCGACTTCGCCGCGGATTCGCTCCCCGAGGCGCACCTGGATGTGCGGCCATCGGGTCCACGCGTCCACACTCCATGCCGCACCGACCTTCACCAGCAACGGGTCACCCACCTGTTCGCGCAAACGCGCAAGCGAATGGCTTACTGCAGACTGCGTTCTGCACAGCCTGGCCGCGGCGCGCGTCACGCTGCCTTCGCTCATCAGGACTTCGAAGGTGACCAGAAGATTGAGGTCGAGTCGGCTTAAATCGATTTCCTTCATGATGCATGAAATCTATGAATTAGACACATCATGAATATGATCGAAAAATGGATCCGTCACAAGTCCGCCGTGGCGGGTGACGATCGTCACTCTGTGACATGTCCATCATAGGAGCACCCGTATGACTGCCACCTCGCTCATCGTCCATGCCGAAAGCTACTCGCAGTCACTCAATGTCGTGGGTGAGCACATTACGGTGCTTACGCCGGGCAAGGGGACCAGCCATTACGAGATCTTCCTGCAGGAGGGGTCGGAGGGGAATGGTCCCATCCCGCATACCCATCCCTGGGACGAATCGTTCGTTGTGATCCGCGGCGAGGTGGACTTCACCCTCGAAGAATGTCCCGCTGCGGTGGCGGGTGTCGGCTCGCTGGTGCACATACCTGCGGGCACGAAGCACTGGTTTCGTTTCCGTCGCGGCGGCGGATCGATGATTTCAATCACGTCAGGCCGTGCTGCGTCGGTCGGCCATGTTTCGCGAAATTCACCAGGAGATCGCGCCGGACCGGCCCGATGTCGCCAAGCTGATCGAGATCGCGCAGCGGCACGGCCTGACCGCCAGTGCGCAATAGGGTGCATCGCTGCCCCCATGTTGCCGTTGTGCAGTCGTTAGGCCACGAGCACGCCGGCCTCGCGTGTGCTGATCGCTACCGACCTGTCCAGGGGATGATCGGCACCGCCGAGATCGCATTCATCGGTGAGCCTTCGAGCACGCGCTTGCTGATCGCGACGTAAACCAATGTGTTCCGCTTCGCGTCGAACATTCGAACGACTTTCGTGTTCTTGAAGATCAGCGAGGTGCCTTCGCTGAAGACATTCTTTTCCCGGTCCAGGTTGGGCGGCAGCGCAATCGGGCCGAACTGGTGGCAGGCGATCGCAAAGCGGGAGGGATCTTCGGCGACGCCTACCGCGCCTTTCCACCCTCCGGTCTTGGCCTGGCTGATGTGACAGGTGACGCCATCGATGTCCGGATCGTTGAACGCCATCACGCACACCTTGTCGTTCGGCGAGAACAGGTTGAAGGTTGTTGAAGTACAGCCAACCTCCTCGGCACGGGCGAGCGTAGTCAGCGTCAGCAACATTGCAGCTATTGCGCTGTGCGAAACAATGGACGAAATGGGGGGCATGGCGTTGGCAATCGAGGCGCTGGAGCATCATCATAAACCGCCAGCCCGCCATGCCTTGATTGAAGCCGATCACGTCATCGGAACCGGTCGTTCAAGACGCTGTTGCGAACGTCCGGCGTTGCCGATCGATAGCCCGGCCGCATGGCCGGCGGCGGCAGTGGCGAGCCTACGCCGGGCAACTCGACTATCATCTGCACCATGATTCTGCTGGATCCTGAGCGCGCGACCACCGTCAGCCGAGCCATGGTGGAGGCGCGGGATACGGCGACTACCGGAGCAAGCAATGCGAATAGTTTCTATCATCTGCCTGATGGTCGCCGTCGTCGTGCTGGCGTCGTGCGGGACGACAGCGACGACCATCGTGTCCCGTCAGCGACTCGACAAGGACGCCGCCGGCACGTTAGCCTACGAGCGCATCGCCGTTACGTCTTCCGTCCGCCAGTTCACCCAGGCGGATCTGGATCAATTGAAGGAAGCGGTACTTGCGCGCGTGCGGCAGCCCGTCGATGGTGGAGTGCCAATGACGCTGCAGCTTGCGGTTACCGAATACAGTACGGGTGGCAGCAAGATGATCGTCAAAGTGCGTGTCGTGGACGCCGCGGGTAAGGTCTACGCGGAGTTCGCTGTTTATCAGACCGCAAACACGATGATGGGCATGGTCGACCGTCGCTCGTCGGACATCAATGCGGTGGCCGACGCGGTAGCGCGATCCCTCCTTCCCATCTCTGCAGCGCCTCCGGCAAATGTGGATGCACGCGATTATGGTTCATGACGCTCGTCTACCTGACGTCGGTCCGTATTTCACCGGGGCGCGATCAATGTTGAGTCACCGAAGATCTCGGGTCCTTGTCTTGCTCACTGCATAAACTTCATCGGCATGGCAAGTAAGGGGCCGGTCAAGTAGGTCCATGATTGTCGATGGATCGTCGGCGACAGAAGGTCTTGAGGGGCGGCACTGGCCTCGATGCGAAGCGCGTCGCGAATTGTTCCCCCCGGGGACATCCTGGAATGCGATGACCCGCCTTGTGCCACTGCACTTGCATGCGCAACGGCGGTGGCGCGAACGCTGCCTTCTTCTGCGTGGTTGACAAACGCGCGGTGGAACGATCTAAAATCGCCCTTATCGCTGGGAGCGCGAGGCAATTCGCCCATGCGACCACGGCCGCCCCACCTGTCGTCCATCTACGCAACAATGCGGTAGCACGGACACTGGGGCGACGACCTGCGGCACCCAATTCATCTCACAAGGAGGCTAGTCGAGATGAACGCCAAGCTCCGCGCCATCGCATTCCGCGCCTTTCACATCCTTCGCGCGACACTCCTCGGTCTGGGCCTGTTCGGTGCAATTGGCGCTGCCCATGGCGAAACGTTCACGGTGACCAACGTGAACGACGCCGGGCCGGGATCGCTGCGCGATGCGATCGAGAAGTCGAATCAGACTCCGCTGAACGCGGACACGATTGCATTCAGCATACCCGGGGCGGGCCCTCACACGATCGCGCCGCTCTCCGCCTTGCCGACCATCACCAGTCCCGTGGTGATCGACGGTTACACGCAGCACGACGCCAGCCCGAACACCGACGCCAATGGTGACAACGCGGTGCTGCAGGTCGCCCTCGATGGCTCGGCCGCGGGCAAAGACAATAGTGGACTGGCCATCGCCGCGGGAGGCTCCCGAGTAAGTGGGCTCGCGATCCATCGCTTTACGGGTGCCGGAATTTTGCTTGCGGGCACGGGTGGCATCGTGATCACAGGCAACTTCATCGGTACTGACGCGACCGGGCTGAAAGCCCGGCCCAATTTTTCGGGCGTCGAAGTCGCACCGGCCTCGTCGGACAACACGATTGGCGGATCGGACCCGCAGTCGCGAAACCTCATTTCCGGAAACGTTCGTGGCATTCGCATTGAGGGGGCGAATCGAACCAAGATCGAGGGCAACTTCATCGGAACCGACAGGACGGGGGGTGCGAAGCTGTCCAACGACATTGGGATGCAGGTATTTAGTACCAAGAGCACGTCGATCGGGGGTACCAGCCCCGGACAGCGGAACGTGATATCCGGGAATTCGTCTCATGGCATGTGGTTAGCTGGCGGATCTGAAGGGCTGATTGCCGGCAATTTCATCGGTACGGATGCGGCCGGGACAGGCGCGCTGGGCAATGCTTTATACGGAATTTTAATGAGCAGCTATCAGGGGGGCGAGGGCGAGCGGAATTGGGTTGTTGGCGGGATAGCCGCCGGGGCCGCCAATGTCATCGCGCACAACGGAGTCTCCGGGATCGTCGTAGGGGCCGGAATCTCCGCAAACCCCGCGGGAATCTCGATCCGCGGAAATCGCATTTTCAAGAATGCTCAGCTCGGGATTGACCTGATTGGAGGCGGCGTCACCCAAAACGATCCAGCCCCGGATGCCGACATGGGCCCGAATCGCCTGCAGAATTTTCCGATTCTCGCGAGCGTGGAGGCGAGCGGGGCCGGCATCAAGATCGAGGGCAGCCTGACTAGCGTGCCGAATACGGCGTTCCACATCGATCTCTACGGCAACGAGGAACGCGACCCGAGCGGCCACGGCGAAGGCCAGTTCTACCTGGGGACTGTCGACGTAACCACCGATGGCAAGGGTGTTGCGGCTTTTCAGGTGACGTTGCCCGCCACGCAGGGAACGTGGATCAGTTCCACGGCCACGCGTGTCGGGAACTTTGCCGACACTTCGGAGTTCTCGCCCTTGGTCGCCCGCGCTGGCAAGGAATTCGGGGTCAACAATACGAATCCATCGGGTCCGGGCAGCCTGGCGCAGGCCCTTGCGGATTCCAACGCCACCAATGATCCGCTGGCGGTAAACAACATCCGTTTCAACATTCCCGGGGCGGGTGTCATCACGCCCACTGGCACGTTGAAGGTGACCCAGCCGGTGGTGATTGATGGCTACACGCAACCCGGCGCCACGGCTCCAACGCCGCTCATTGGCGTCGACGGCGTGAATGTGACGAATGGACCAGTGCTCGACATAAGCGGCAGCAATGTCACGTTGCGCGGGCTCGCAATGCTGCGCCATGATCCGTCGGGCAACATCGGCGCCGTGCAGTCCACCGGCAACGGCAACTGGTTCCTGGGAAACCTGTTCGGAATCACGCCGGGCAACAGCGAGATTCCCAACCGCGTCGGTCTTTCGATCTTCGGCGAGGACAACCGGATCGGCGGGCCGGATGCCGCCGATCGCAACGTGGTGTCGGGAAACACGATCGCAGGCATCGGACTGGGTACCGGCGCGCTGCGCACGCTGGTCCAAGGTAATCATGTCGGAACCGATTCGACTGCGACTGCGAATCGTGGCAACAAAGACTCGGGAATACTGGTCTCGGGAGCGCAGCAGAGCTCGATTATCGACAACGTCGTGGCGTTCAACACCATTCGCGGCGTATCCGTCAGCGGAACGGCGACGGGAAACTGGATTTCCCGCAACAGCATGTTTGGGAACGGCATCGGGATTGATCTCGCGCCGCCGAACGGTGCCGATACCAACGACCCCGGTGACGCCGACGAGCGGGCCAATGGCGGCCAAAACTATCCGGACCTTGCAAGTGCCTCGATCGTGGGCAGCGTCACCGTCGCAGGATCGCTTGGCAGCACGCCCGCCAGCGCGTTCACGCTGGAATTTTTCGTGAGCCCGACGTGCAGTCCCACCGGCTTCGGCGAAGGCAAGACCTCCATCGGAGTGGCCGCGGTGACCACCGACGATGCGGGCAATGCAGCATTCAGTGTGACGCTGCCGGATACCGTCGTCGCCGGACAGGTGATCACCGCCACCGCCACCGACGCCTTCGGCAGCACCTCCGAGTTCTCGCGGTGCATGACCATTTCGAGTGCCGCGCCGCCACCCTCGACGGTCGTAAGCCTGCTGGCGCCGAAGACGGCGAACGGGGCACCGGGCAGCACCCACACGCTCACGGTCACGCTTACCGCGGGCGGCGCGCCGGTGGCCAATGTGCCGGTCGCGTTCACCGTCGTGTCCGGTCCCAACGTCGGCCAGGCCGGTACGGTGACAACCGACGGCAGCGGCAGGGCCAATTTCGGCTATGCCAGCGATGGGAGCGCCGGAGAGGACACGATCACCGCCATCGGGGTGGCCACGGGCGTCCAGTTCGCGACCTCGGCGACGATGGCATGGGGTCCGGGGGGTAGCACGGAAGTGGTCGAGTACTACCACTCGGCGCTCGATCATTACTTCATCACCTGGATGCCCAACGAGATTGGAATCCTCGATGCCGGCACCACGATCAAGGGCTGGACGCGCACCGGCTACGTGCTGCGAACCTATGTGGCGGCACAAGCCGACACCTCGCCCATTTGCCGCTACTACATTCCGCCCGAACTGGGCGACTCGCACTTCTTCGGACGCGGAACCGCGGAGTGCATGGCGACGGGACAGAATAATCCGAGTTTCACGCTCGAAGACCCGGCGTTCATGCAGATGTATCTGCCGAACCAGGGTATATGCCCGGCGGGCACGCGGCCAATCTACCGCGTCTTTAGCAACCGTACGGATGCCAACCATCGGTATATGACCGACAAGGCAATCCGCGACCAGATGGTTGCCAATGGCTGGCTGGCTGAGGGCGACGGCCCGGATCTCGTCGTGATGTGTGCGCCACAATGAGAGGGACCGCGTAAACGAATATCAATCGGGGTGACCGCCAGGCGCCAACGCGTACCGTTGGCAGTTTCGGTAGACAGACAACTTGCTGTTTTCCGCTACGGGCTGGCAACTCGCTATATGTTCGGCTCAATGCATCGGTTTGAGGTGAAGCAGGTCTTGCATTGGCTTCAACACGTTGGTGCCGGGGGTCTGGCATTCTCGCCTTGTCCGCGGCGCATGCCGAAGCACGCGGCGTCACAGCGCTTGGTAACTGCATTCCATCGAACCCCGCGCAGTCGGACCCGAGGGTCACCGTAATCAAATCACCACGGCAGGACGCTACCGTCCTGATGCAGGAAGCGCCCGGTCGTCTCGAGCCGCAATTCGTCGATGCGCGCCAGCAGCCCGGCGGCCGACTGTTCCGGCTCCAGCTGGCCATGGCCTCCGGTCATCTGCGTACGGACCATACCAGGATGCAGCATGACCACAGCGATGCCGCGGTCCCGCAGATCGTTCGCCATGGACTTGCCGGCGGCGTTCAAAGCAGCCTTGCTCATCCGATAGCCATAGTAGCCGCCAGACGCGTTGTCCGCGATGGAACCCATGCGGCTGGTGATCAGCGCGATCTTTGATCCGCGCGACAGCCGCGGGGCGAGCGCTGCACTCAATCGAAGAGGCGCCAGTGCGTTGATCTCGAACTGCGCGCGGACCTGGTCCGGGTCAATGGCGTCGAGACCGTCTTCGTGCAGGACGCCGGCATTGTGGATGAGCAGCGAAATATCATCGCGCGCCAGGCGACGGGCCAGTTGGTCGCCCGCGTCGGGTGCGGTCAGGTCGAGACCGCTTTCAATCCGGGCGCCCAGCGCGGCGAGGTCGGCTGATTCGGTGCGACAGACCGCGACGACCGGCGTATTGCGTCGACCCAGTTGCCGCACGAGTTCCAGCCCGATGCCCCGGCTTGCCCCGGTGACGACAGCGATTCCCATGACCTAATTTCCTTCATTTAGTTGATGATTCATTCGATCGCAATCTGACGCAGGAGGGGGCTCGGAAAACCGGGTACAGGCCAGTCCTCACGGTTGGTTCTTGTAGATTTTTCCGTCTTTCATGATCACCGCGAAGTTCTTCGCGGGATCGGCCACGAGCGAGAGATCGGCGAGCGGATTGCCATTGACCACGATGAGGTCGGCCAGCGCCCCCACTTCCACCACGCCCATCGTGCCGGGATAGGGGTCACGCGGACCGGAAAGCTTCAAGAGCTCACCGTTGGTAGCGGTCGCCATCCGTAACGCTTCGAGTGGGGTGTACCACCTGCCCATGGTCGCCAGCATCTCGCCCTGGCGCGTCGCCCCATCCGCGGAAAAAAGAATGTCAGTACCGAACGCCATCTTCAGTTTGTATTTTTTCGCCAGGGCGACGGTTCGATCGGTGCCGGTGAATACTTGCTGCAATCGGCGCATGTTTTCCGGGGCCATCGGGGGCACGTGACCGTCGTCGGTAAAGGGCTGGAAGCTCAGCCAGACGCCTTTCTCTGCCATGATCCTGGCGGTTGTCTCGTCCATGAGATGGCCGTGCTCGATCACCTTGACGCCGGCATTGACGGCACGTTGGATGGCGATCGGGGTGTAGGCGTGCGTGGCAACGTACGTGCCCCAATTCTCGGCGGCCTGCACCGCGGCCCGCAACTCGTCCTCGTTGAAGGTGGCGACGTCGAGCGGACTATGCGGCGATGCGACGCCGCCGCCGGCGGTGAGCTTGACCTGCGATGCGCCGAGTGACAGCTGCTCGCGCGCGCGAACCCGGACTTCGTCCGGCGAATCGGCGACCATGCTGGCACCCAGGATTTCCATGTAGGTCAAAGGACCGCCGATCTGGCGCGGTAGATCCCTGCGACTGCGGAAATCGCCATGTCCGCCGGTGATCGTTATCATCGCTCCGGAGGGGTAGATCCGCGGCCCGACGACCAATCCCTCATCGATGGCGCGCTTCAATCCGAACGATGGCCCGCCCATGTCGCGAACGGTAGTGAACCCGCGCATGAGTGTCGCCGTCGCTTCCGCGCCGGCGAGCAGGTTGATATAGCCCATATCCGCTTCGAACATCGTCACTGGCGTGGGACGGGCGAACATCGTGTGCCAGTGATTGTCGATGAGGCCGGGCATCAGCGTGCGGCCTTGGCCGGCGATCCGCTGGACCGTTACGCCTGCGGGCAACGGAATGGCAGACGCGGAAACCGCCTGGATCCTATTGTCCACAACGAGCACGTTGGACGGAACCGACAGCTCGCCGTCCTTGCCGTTGAAGACACGTACGTTCTCGAACAGCACGCCGCTGGCCGGCGCGTCCTGCGCGAACGCCGCTGGGACGAGGCCGACGCAATGGACCACGGCGAGGGCAATGAACCTGTGCAGCATCCGCATGGTGACTTACCTCAGGGCAAGACGAAGAAACGGAATCATGAGGCAGACACGCGCCGGGTTCAAGCGATTGCCGACGTCATTTCGCATTGCCGCGGCTTCGCGGCGCTGCCATGCGGCATACTCACGCGCTGCGACCTATGCGGACTCGCGATTGTCATCATCGCCTCGCAACGACCCTGAAATGGGCCGTCGTCATGCCGGTGCGCTACGTACTGGCCAGCCGTGCGCCGGCGGCACGCCGGTCGAGTCCCTGCTTCAGCTTCCACGTGGTGAACATCGCCGTCAGCGTGGCGCACACCACGACGTAGCCGACGATCGGGAAGTGTTCAAGCCTGCCGTCGGGCGCCATCGCGACGATGTGTCCGGCGAGCACCGACGCGATGCCGCCGGAAACCTGCTGGATGGCCGCGCCCAGTGCGTTGAACGATCCGCGCTTGGTCATCTCGGGCACCGCGATCGACATCGCCTGGAACGGGATGATCCGCGAGAAGATCCCCACGAACAGCGCCACGTTGACGATGACCACCACCGTCAGTGACACCGGCGGCAGGTGCGTGTAGATCAGCACCATCACGATGGAAAGGAGACTGCCCCCCAGGAACACGGGATACTTGCCCTGCCTGTCGGCAAGCTTGCCCACCAGCGGGCCGATGAAGATCGTGAACACGCCGGTGATGAGGTAGATCGTCGGCAGGCTCGTGAGCGCGATGCCAAGATTGTTGACGAGATAGGCGCTGCCGAATGGCATCAGCATGAATCCGCCGGTGGCAAGCAGCATCATCGTGATGAACGCACTCCAGTGGCGCGGTTCGCGCACCGTGTCGTACAGGTGCATCCACGGACTGCGCTCCTGCCGCACCTCGAGATGGGCCACCACAGGTTGCAGCTTCCACGCGACCACCAGGCCGCCGGCGATGCCGAACACGACCATCACCAGAAACGGCGCATGCCAGTTCCAGTGATTGGACAGGTAAATGCCCGCGGGCAGGCCCAGGATCTGGCTCGCGGCAAACGCCGTCTGGATGAAGCCCATGACGCGGCCACGCTGATCCGGCTCGAAGAGATCGCTGGCGATGGCCATCACCACCGAACCGATGACGCCGCCGAATAGGCCGGTCACGATGCGGGCGGCCAGCAGGGCATGGAACGAGTTGGCCAGGCCGCACCACAGCGTACCCAGCACGAAGCCCGTGTAGAAGACCAGCAACAGCTTCTTGCGGTCGTAGCGATCGGCAAAACCGGCCACGAGGAGGCCGCTGGCGCCCGCGCTGAAGGCATAGGCCGACACGATGAGCCCGAAATCGCGCGGCGACATATTGAGCGCGGGCATCACCAACACGCCCAGCGGCGCCACGATCATGAAGTCCAGGATCACGGCAAACTGCAGAAAAGCGAGCGATGCTATGACAAATGTCTGATAGGGCGTGAAGCGGTTGGGCGTTTTCTTGTCGGCAGGTGGCATACGGAAAACTCGGTGGGATTACCCGAATGATATAAGACCCCGCGGTCGAAACTCCTTACGGAGCCAGGCATTGCCCTCGACGAATTCGTTGTGCAGGCAAGCGGGTTGCGACCAGCCCGAGGATCGGCCGGTGACCATGTGACTAAAGGGCGTCTGCGGGCTTTTCCATGGCGGGAAGCCTGGCACTCTGCCTGAGATTGAGCAGCGTGCCGCCAAGAATGACCGCGGCGCCGACGACGGTCAAGTAGATCGAAGCGCTCGGCAAAGACCAGCCACGCCGCAAGCGCGGTCAGCGGGACGCGGAGGAAATCGAGCGGCACGACGGTCGCTGCGTCCGCGTGACGCAACGCGTGCGCCATGCAGAAATGGGAATAGGTCCCGCAGACAGCGATCACGGCAAGCCACGGCCAGGCTGCGGGCGGCGGCGCCTGCCATACCATGGCCGCAGGAATCGCGCCAATCACGGACTGGATGATCAACATCCAGAAGATGATCGACACAACGCTTTCGGTGCGCGTCAGGGACTTGACGAGGATGATCGAGCCGGCAAAGCCGATCGCTGCCAGCAGCGCGACGACCTGTCCGACGTCGACGTGATCGAGTCCCGGCCGCACGATGATCGCGACGCCAACCACCCCCAGGACAACCGCTGCCACGCGCGCTCTAGTCATCCTTTCGCCCAGGAATGCCGTCGCCAGCAGCGCGACCCAGACCGGCCCGGTGAACTCGATGGCGACGACTTCCGCGATCGGGATCATCGTAATGGCGAGGAACCAGAGGAATTGCGCCACGTAGTGCACGGCATTGCGGCTGAAGTGGCGACGAAAATGGCGCGTTCGAATCGCGCGCGCGCCGCCGGCGGCAGCGACCAGCGGCAGAAACAACAAGATGCCGACCAGTGAACGGATTTCCATGATCTGAAACACATGCAGAAGCTTGCCGGCCTCACGCGCCGCGACCGCGATCAGGACCATGGCGGCCAGCCAGCCGGCCATCCAGAGGGCAGCAAGTACGGTGGAGTGGTGCATTCGTTCAGTCATGACTCATGCCGGTCGTGCAGATAGGAGGACGGTTAACATTCCTGGCGGCGCGCCGGTAGGCGCCACGTGATGCCAGGCGCTGTCGATCATGAAAGCGCTGCTGCAGGACGCGAAGCCGACGGCGAACGCGCCGGTATGGCTCACCGCAGTCGCAGCATTGGCGCGCCGTCCCCGTCGTCGCGTTTGCGCGGCCGCACGCCGTCACGCAGGCGCGTGATCGTGAGCTGCGAACGTCGCGTCTCGAGCACTGCGGCGGCGCGCTCGAGTGTCTCGCGCTCGGCGTCCTCCGGACGCGGCAGGAACGCCCGGTGCCCGATGATATGTCGTGTATAGCCGGCGATCCCCGCGCCGTCGACCTTGACCGCAAAGGCAAGCTTCGACAGCTTGCCGCTCGGGCGCGGCGGGGCGGGTGGGGTTGGCGCGTGGTACCAGGCGTTGGCGTTAACCGTTACTTCGGCGAGCGCGCAACCGACGCGGAAATCGACGGCCAGACACTTGTTGAAGTAAGCGCTGTTGTTCATCAGGTCGGCCGGAATGTCGACGAACTCGATTCCGCCCGGGCCCATGACGGTGCCGCGCACGATGCGCGTGGCCGCCGAGCCGACTTGTTGCGGATTCCAGCCCTGCGAATAGGATGTGATCATCAGCTCCGCGTACACGCGCAGGCCGGTGGTGGTGGGCAGCGTGAGCGTCAGGTCGCAGATGACGATTGCGGTCGGCGCCGGGCTGTAGACCCACGCGGCGCCGGAAACGACGTCCTCGATCATGATGGGCCTCGCTAGATCTTGCCGATGATCGAGCTGGCGACGCAGTCGCGCTTCTTCGCGATCGACGACGCCAGGGATTCGGCCTGGTTGTAGTCACTCATGAGTTGATTGATCGCGAAGTTGTCGAGCTTGTCCTCGCCGTCCAGCGCCGCGAGCCGCGCGTCGAATGCCTTCGCGTAGCGGACGACCGCGCGCAGGAGTTTCCGCGTGTTGGCGAGTTCATGGCGCAGGTCGGCCGAGATCGTCACAGGCCTCGTGAACCGGCCCATCGTGGTCAAGTATCGCGTCTTGGCAACCCGGAGGTTCAGATGGGACATCAGGCGCTCCTTGCGGTGGTGGGGGGCGGCGCAGGCAAAGCTTGACGGCGCGGCGTCACAGACGTTAGCGTTTGTCGTTCCAAGGCGCAAGTTGCGCGGGCGGAGGCTGCCATGCCAAGTTCGTTTGAACGCCATGCCCATCGCTGGGATCTACTCGATCCCCCGGAGTATCTTTCCGACGACGCGATCGGCCGGGTGATCGACCAGATGTCGTACCGCGACGTCGCTGAGCTCCTGCACTTTCCGACGCCGATCACCAACGTCACGCTGTCCGGCAAGCTCACCAATGCCGGCGGTGCGTACTTGGAACTCAACACGCCAAGCGTCGTTGACGGCGAGTCGGGCGTCATTGCCTACATGACCGCACTCGACGGCGCCTGTCACGGCGAGCTCTATATGCAAATGCCCGGCGCGCGGGCAGGGGCATCGTATCTAGGGCAGTTGCGCTGTCAGGTCGAGCCGGTCTATGGCCAGTCGCAGAACGCGTACATCGCGTGCAACGTGTTTGGCGGCAAGGCTGGCAGTCAATACGGTCGCCTCCTCTACCAGCAAGCGTCAATGGTCGTCCCGTTCATCGTCTCGGACGTCGTGGCGGAGAAGCCGATGGTCGCCTTCAATCCTGGCGGCATGCGCAATTGGCGCGTGTTCGATGTCATGGTCAGGAAGGTCTAGTGGCTGGTGCATGGCCTGCACCGTACACAAGGTCTGGAGGATGGTTATGGCGACCGCACCAAGCTCAGGAGTCGTCAGGCTGCGGTGGACGCGACACGTGGCATGCGACCGCGGCTGCTGCCGCGGCCTCGGGCGAATCCACGCCGGCGAGAACCTTGGCTTCCAGGTAGCCCAACGCCAAGACTGCGACCGCGACGGCGCATGCCGCCAGTACTACGCGCATGCGGGGGAAGGCGTGAGTTCGCTGTTCATCAAAAAGGTCGACGTGAAAAATCCGGGTCCAATGGGTCTCCACCCGCGGGTCATCGGTGGCAATCAACCCGTGTGGGTCGATTGGATTCATTGGCATTGTTGGGTCGGGTTGTTGCACGGTGCATCTCCATTGCGCTTTGATCACCATCCAATCTTATTCACGGCGTGCAACGGAACGATTTCAGCAAGCGCGCTGATTTGTTTCCTGTGTTGCACGGACAGGGCAAGATGGGCCTCCGCATCTTGGCCGCACCTCCGGATCCCCATACCAAACCGATGCGCGATGCGCAGGACGGGTACGTTGCCAGGGAGGAACTGCATGCGCAGATGCGCAGCGCCACGCTGGATCGCCTGCTTCAGCGCCCCTACGAACAGCGCGCGGCCGAAGCCACAGCCACGATGCCCGGGTACAACGGATAGGCCGACTTCGCACGAATCCGCGTCGAAGGCCACGTGCGCCATGCCGATCACCACGCCTTCATCGTGGATACCCAGGATCGCGTCGCGCTCGAAATCAATGCGGTCGACGTAGGACGCGATTGCCGTGGCCGGTAGCGTTTGGCCGAACCGCAGCCTGCGGTCGGCAACGGACAGCGCGAGGACGTGCGCATGCAGAGCGGGGCGCGCGGATTCGGCCAAACGCCGGATGGCAACGTTCATCTTCATCGCCGCTGGCGGCGGATTCCGTACGAGGACATCGGCCATTTCCTATGTAAATCCCGTTTTGCCCGGGGGTTGAAGGAATGGGGCCAAGTCTAGGAAGCAAACGCGGAAGCAGGATTTCGATTGGAGGTCGCTTTTGTTTCATTTGTTCAAACCTGCGCCGCGACCTTCGGTCAGCAAAGCCCTTTTGCTTTGGCGATGGCGGCCAATCACCGATCCCAACCGCTCTAAAGGTCGCCTAAATTTCGATGACGACCTTCCCAAAATGTGCACCTTGCGCCATGTGCCGGAAGGCGTCGGCGCCCTGCGCCAGATTGAAGCGGCTGTCGATGACGGGCTTGATGGCATTGGCCTCGATGCCGCGATTCATGGCTTCGAAACGCACCCGCGATCCTATGGCGATCCCCTGGACGCGGAGCATCGGGACGAGTATCTGGCGCACGGCGATTGTCGCCTCGAAGCCCGCGACGTAGCCGACCACGCCGACAAATCCGCCAAACGCTGCGGCCGCCAGCGATTGCGGCAACGTCGAGCCGCCGGTTTCCACCACGATGTCTGCGCCTCGCCCGCGGGTGGCAGCCTTGACTTCTTCCGCCCAGTTGGTGGCGTTGTGGTAATTGATGCCTACGTCGGCGCCCATGGATTTCAGCCGCATCAGCTTGTCATCGCTGGACGAAGTTGCAATCACCGTGGCACCTGCTGCCTTTGCAAACTGCAGGGCGAACAATGCGACCCCGCCGGTGCCTTGCACCAACACCGTATCGCCGGACTTGAGCCCGCCTTCGACAAGCGTTGACCATGCCGTGAGCGCGGCGATCGGCAATGTCGCGGCTTCGGCGTCGCTCAGCGACTCGGGGGCGATCACGGCGTCTTCCGCAGGGACCGCGATGTATTCCTGGAG
Organism: uncultured beta proteobacterium; assembly: GCA_963805355.1. Classification (GTDB taxonomy): domain Bacteria; phylum Pseudomonadota; class Gammaproteobacteria; order Burkholderiales; family Casimicrobiaceae; genus VBCG01. The sequence goes on from CAWDTZ010000004.1 coordinate 103,814, forward strand.
CACGCCGTCAAGTGGCGCGCCAAGCGTCCTTCCGGTGCGCTGCTCTGGCGTTGGGAGCCCGTCATGCCAACCCTGGGTGAAAGTTGGCATGACCCGGTCGCCGACCCGCAGACGCGTGACCCCGTCGCCCAATTCGACCACGACACCACACCCGTCGGATGCCGGCACATAGGGCGGCACGAGTTTGGGCAGCAGATTCGCAGTGAGCACTGCGAGGTCGCGATAGTTGAGGCTGGCCGCGCGAAGCTGCACCAATACCTCGCCGCGCCGCGGATGCGGAATCCGCTTTTGGACCAGCGACAAGGCGTCGATCGAAAACGCATCGGCCTGAAGTGCGCGCATGGACCCGATCGCCGGCACCTGGATGAGGCTCATGCGAGGAACGCCCGTTCTGCCGCCCGCCGTTTGGCCCACATTCCGGCAACCGCCATCAGGACGATCAGCGCCGCAAGTTGAAATTCGCCCAGCGCCGGAACGGTTTCTGCACCCAGTGTCGGACCGGCTGCTGCACCCAGGGTCGCAGTAAACGCAGTGCCCTCATCGGGGACCGCGGTGATGCGCGCTGTTCCACCCCCAGCCAATTGGAGAGGGCTGCTGGTGGCCTTGGTGTTACCCGGAGAGTTAAGCGTGCGCGGAAAGTCCGATCCCAGGCGGTAGTCCGAGATCCCGGCTTCGCTGTAGTCACCGGCAAAATAGATGGTTGCAAGGTTCGGTACGTTTGATGTGAAAACGCCGACAATTGTGGCATTCACATTTGCACAAAAATACGCCGGGGTGATGGCTTGCGACGGGGCTGCGCCGCCGACAGCAATCATCGTGGACGCGGCGAGTACACAGCTGCCCGGACCCCCGCCTGCCAGATTGCCCAGGGAAATGATCTGCGAGGTGTCGGCCTCGATCGTGATTTCGACCGTTTGGTCTGCGAACGCGACAGCATTATTCACGCCGTCGGCGTTGGGAATCGACCAATGGAACGTGATCGGCGCAGCGGCCGCATTCGCGGCCAGAAACAGGCCGATGGCGAGCAGCATCGACGACAAGGGCTTTTGCATGTAATCGATCCTGACTAAGGTTGGAAGTGCGCACGGCGGTTGAACGATCTTGCGGCGTCGTTCAACCATCGGGCGATCCGCGCGACATTCAATCGCCGGACGCGAGTTGGCCGTTCGCGGCGATCACGTAAGTTGGAACTCGGGGCAATCCTCAAACCGGCTCCTGAAAGCGATCCGACGCGCCCCATGCGATCCGATGCAAATCCACCCGCGTCAGCCCTATGTCGCGCAACTCGCGATCGCCCATGGTCTCAAAATCATGGAAGGCAATCGCCGCCACACGCCTTGCGTCGAGCCACGCATGCAACCTTGCGGCAGCCGAGCCTAGCGTTCGTGCCGCTGATCGCAGGACGGCGGCGATCGCGAAAATGGCCTTTGCGGAGCGATACCGGGTGCGGCTGGCGAGCACCGGCCGGACCGGCCAGGCATGGCGGCCCGGGGCCGCGGGCGGGTGCGACAGGGGGCCGCGCGAGACTCCGTCGGGTGCTTTTCCGGGCCGATTCATAACCATCTCCGCTGGTGACTTTGGCGCGCCAGTCTATCGGGGGGGCGCAACCGGGCAATTTCAGCAAATGGCCTTTTGTGTTTCATTTGTTTCAGGCGGGCCCGGGCCGCTCGAATTTGGCTCCAAATCCATCTATCCTCCGGGCACGGCGGACTTGGTTTCCTCGCATGACGATCGTGCCTGCCGAATGGGTGGGGTCTTCCGCCCGTCGCGACCGGCCCGGACGCCCTCGCTCTTGGCCATTTTTGCAGGTAGATTCCGTTGACCTCCACAGTGCAAGTCGATTGCAGCACGATCGATACTCCGGCTCACGGCGGATCGGCTCGCGTGCCCGCCACGGAGGCTCGAAAGGGAAGCCAACCACCCATGAGCCCCAAGGCCACCATCCTGATCGTCGATGACGAGCCGGATGTCCGCGACGTATTGGAGGAATACTTCGTCACGCACGGCTATGTGGCGATCGGCGCGGAAACCGCCGGTGTGGCGAAGGCGATCGCCGCCGAGCGCGCCGTGGACCTGGCACTGGTCGATATTCACATGCCGGGGGAGGACGGCCTCAGCCTCGCGCGCCACCTGCGCGAGCGCTACGCGACCATCGCCATTGTCATGCTGACATCGTCCGCTACCGTGGTCGATCGCATCGTGGGCCTCGAAATGGGCGCCGACGACTATGTCACCAAGCCATTCGATCCCCGCGAATTGCTGGCCCGGGTGAAGAGCGTGCTGCGACGCACCTCGTCCACGCGCCGCGCCGATCTTGGCGATGCGAGGGTCCGCATCGGACGCTGCGTGCTGGATCTTGCCGCACATCGTCTTGTCGATGAGAAGGGCGATGACGTGCCGATGTCGCCGCTGGAGTTCGATCTGCTGAAGGCGCTGGCGGAACATCCCAACCGGGCGCTCTCGCGCGAACGCATCCTGAATCTCAAGCAGCAAGGCGATTGGGATCCATTCGACCGCAGCGTCGATCTGCGGATCATGCGGTTGCGCAAGAAGGTCGAACCCGATCCCGAGCATCCGCGGTACATCCGGACCATACGCAATGAGGGCTACATCTTCGTGCCGGACGGAGAGTGAACATCCCATGACCATGCATCTGCGAACGAGGCAGTACCTGCGCGGATTGGTGATCGGCGCACTGCTGCTCCTGCTGGCGGGTTGCATGCGCGCACAGGAGCCGGCGTTGCGTATCGGCACCAATGTCTGGATCGGGAGCGAGCCGTTATATCTGGCGCGGGAGTTAGGTCGCCTGGACCCGGCAGCGGTGCAGCTGGTGGAGTACCCATCGGCAAGCGAAGTCCTGCGCGCGTTTCGCAACCAGTCCATCGACGGCATGGTCATCAGTCTGGACGAATTGTTCGGACTCGCTGCGGACGGGTTGCAGCCGAAAATCATCCTCGTGGTGGATGTGTCGAACGGTGCGGACGTGGTCGTCGGCCGCCGCGGGATGCGGACAATGCGCGATCTCAAGGGCAAATCGGTCGCCGTGGAAAGCAGCGCGCTCGGTGCGTTCGTACTGAGCCGCGCTCTTGCCCTCAACGGCATGCAGGCGAGCGACGTCAATGTCGTGCACCTGGAGTCGAACGAGCAGCCGGCTGCGTTCGAAAAGGGGCAGGTGGACGGCGCGGTCACTTTCGACCCTTACCGCGCCCAATTCCTGCGCGCCGGTGCCCAGACGGTTTTCGACAGCACGCGGATCCCCGGTGAAATTGTCGACCTGCTGGCGGTGCGGGCGACGGCCGTCGAAAGACATCCCAAGACCCTGCAAGCGCTGCTTGCCGGATGGTTCGGCGCAATCGAATACATGAAAAGCCTGCCGGAGGACGCCGCGCGCCGCATGGGTATTCGCCAACAGACGTCGGGAGAGCAATTCCTGGAGGCGCAGCGTGGCCTGCATGTGCCTTCGCGCGAAGAAAATCTCCGGATGCTCGGCGGCGCGACACCGGAATTGTCCGTTACCGGACGCCGACTCATGGCGTTGATGGTGGATGCGAAGCTGTTGGGCGCTGGCGTGGACATCGAGACCATGCTCGCGCCGGGACCGATAGCGGCCATGCAGAAATGAAATTTCGCGTTCCGGCGTCGCTCAAGTTCACCGTTCCGCTCATCTTGCTGGGCTTTGCCGCCGCGCTCAGTACCGTCAACCTGCTCTATCACGTGCCCCAGGCCGAGCGCGAGGCGGAGGATGACAACCGCGAGCGATTGGCCCAGGAGCTATCCCGGCTGCAAAGTACGCTGGAGTACCTGCTGCTCAAGGGTGATCTGGAGGCTGCGCAGCACGAGATCGCAGTACTCGCGCACAACCATGACGTGACCCTCGCCGCGCTGACCGACGACCGGAACTTGGTCATTGCCGCGACGCGGCGCGCCTGGCTTGGACGCCAGGTCGCGGACGTGGTGCCGCAATTTGATTTCGCTCGGGCCAAAGACGCCATTCGCCAGCGCCGCGCCGGCATGACCACCGATGCCAACGGTGACGAATTGCTCGGCTATGCAGGGATTCTGATGGGCAGCCAGCGCGATGAACTGCGCCCGTCGCGTACCGGGAGCCTGATCCTCGCCTACGATTTCAAGCGGTACAAGGCGGAGGCGCGTGAGAAAGTTCTCCAGCAGTCGCTCTACTGGGCCGGATGGGTGACGGCGCTCGCAATGGTCATGTGGCTGGTGTTCCATTTCCTGCTGACGCGGCGCACCGCACGATTGGTGCATGCGGCCGAACAGCTTGCGGCGGGCGATCTCTCCGCGCGCAGCGACCTCAAGGGTACGGACGAGCTTGGCCGGTTGAGCCGCGCTTTTGATGGCATGGCGCTGGAAGTGGCCGGCACCCAAACGCGGCTGCGACGGGACATTGCCGAGCGTGTACGCGTCCAGCAGGCGCTGGAGGACAGCGAGGCGCGGCTGCAGCAAATCCTCAACAATGCGCCGGCGGTTGTTTTCGTCAAGGACACGGAGGGCCGTTTCCTTTTCGTCAACCGGCAATGGGAGCGTCTGTTCCATTTCCGCCAGGCGGAGGTTCTGGGCAAGACGGAGAGCGAGTGCCTGAATGAAGAAATCGCCCAGGCGTTTCGCGCCAACGATCTGCTCGTACTCGAGCGCAATGCGCCGATGGAATTTGAAGAAGCCGCACCGCTTGACGATGGCATGCACACTTATCTCTCGATCAAGTTTCCGCTCCATGACGGGAACGGCGTGGCCTACGCCGTCTGCGGCATTTCCACCGACATCACCGGGCGCAAGCGAACCGACGCCGCGCTGCGGGTCTCCGAGGCCAGCTACCGGGCGATTTTCGATGCCGCCGAGGACGCCATTTTCGTGCACGACGCCGAGACCGGCGCGATGGTGGATGTCAATCTCAAGGCCTGCGCAACCTTCGGGTATACCCGCGAGGAATTTCGGCAGATCGATATCGGCACGCTCGGGACCGGCGAGAAGCCCTATACGCATGAGGACGCATTGCGCCTCATCCATGGGGCGTTTGCCGGTGAGCAAAAACGCGTGGAATGGCATGGCAGGAGCAAGAGCGGCCTGTTGCGCTGGTATGAGGTGTTCGTCAAGCGCGTGACCATCGGAGGCCAGGTTCGAATCCTCGCGCTCGCACGCGATATCACGGCCGAAAAGAGCGCCGAGGAGGCGTTGCGTGCGAGCGAAGAACAGTATCGTTCGATGTTCAATGCCTCGATCGACGGGCTGACGCTGTGGGACGCCGATGGCACGATCGTCGATACCAATCCCGCGCTGTGGCGGATGTACGGCTACAAGGACGACGAGTTCGGCGAAGAGCCACGGTTTCGACCATTCAGTTGGACGGGTCCCTCCTATCGCCCGGAATTCTTCGTTGCGGTCGCCAGCGGCAAGTCGTTGCACATGGAGGTGACGGAGAAGCGCAAGAATGGCACGGCCCTGGCGCTCGAACTGCACGGAATCCCGATGCAATACCAGGGCAAGCCCCATGTGTTGACCATCGCCCGCGACATCACCGAAAAAAAGCGCGCCGAGGACGAACTGGGGCGACAGCGTGAAACGCTCTACCAGCGCGAAAAGCTTGCGGCACTCGGGTCGCTGCTGGCAGGGGTGGCGCACGAGCTCAACAATCCCCTTTCCGTCGTCGTGGCGCGGGCGGTATTGCTGGAGGAACAGGGTGATTCCAAGACCCAGGCCGCGGCGCTGAAGATTCGCACGGCCGCAGAACGTTGCGCACGGATCGTGCGCACCTTCCTCGCGATGGCGCGACAGCAGCAGCCTGAACGGGGGCCCGTGGCAATGAACGACGTGGTGTCGGCTGCGCTCGACATTACCGGCTACGCATTGCGCACTAGCAGCATCGAACTGCACGTCGATCTAGCCAAAGATATTCCGCTCATCCTCGCCGACCCGGACCAACTCCACCAGGTCTTGCTCAACCTGATCATCAATGCGCAACAGTCGTTGCAGGAGCGGCCTGCGCCGCGTCGTATCCAGTTGTCGAGCCGCTTTGATCCGCTCGCCCGCCTGCTGCGCGTTACGGTGGCCGACAATGGGCCCGGTATTCCGGTACCCCTTCGCGCGCGGGTATTCGAACCGTATTTTACGACCAAGCCCACGGGCATCGGCTTGGGCGTCGGTTTGGCCGTGAGCCTCGGCATCGTCGAGGCCCACGGCGGGACACTCACCGTCGACTGCCCGAGCGAGGGAGGTGCAGCATTTGCGGTCACGCTCCCCGTCGGAGAGGTGGATGCCGCGCACGTCGAAGCCACGCCATCCGCGAAAGCGAACCTGGGTGGGCGCAAGATCCTCGTCGTCGACGACGAGCCGGAGATCCGTGAAGCCCTCTGCGCGATCCTGACCGGCGTGCACCATCGGGTGGTGACCGCCAGCTCCGGGCGCGAGGCGCTGGCCAGGCTCGAGGTCGAGCGCTTCGACCTCATCCTTACCGATATCCGCATGCCGGAACTCGACGGACGCGCGCTCTACCAGGAAATCCGTGGACGCTGGCCGGAGCAGGCCAGTCGTGTTGTCTTTATCACCGGCGATACGCTTGCCTCGTCATTGCGCGAATTTGTTCACGCGAGCGGGTGTACCGTGATCGAGAAGCCATTCCTGCCCAGCGAAGTCCGCCGCATTGTAGCCGAACTGACGGCCACACGCGGGGTCGCGTCCCCCGATTGAATGCGCATCCGAGGCGCACCGGGCACGTCTTCCGCCCAAGGCCCTTCCGTCACGACTCCCGAGCGATTTTTGCAACACGGCAACGTCGTGTTGCGCGCCCAATGAACGGCAGATGCGGCGTGCACATGGATGTTGCCGCCTCTATCCAGGGGATCGTCGCCGTACGCAGGCGATAGGCAAATCGGCCGGCGTCCCCCGCGACGTCGATTCGACGCGTGGAGGAATGCGCACAACAAACGATACAAAAAGCGCTGGCGCGTGAAGTCCTGCGGTTGCAGTCAGTCACTAGACTGCAAAGCTTCCGTACCCGAACCGCGACTGTCGCCGCCGGCATCGAGCCGTCGCCACGCCGCGCACCCGCCGCATCGCTGTGATTGCCAGCATAGAGAGCAAGGAAAGACATGAAAAAATACGAACCCGCGACACCCCGCGCAGCATTGGGCGTGGTCGCGGTGGCAGTGTCCGCATGTACGCTTTGGGCTTTGATCATATTGCCGGCGAATTTAGATGCAGACAGCGCGGGCTTTCCCGTGGCAGCGGCAAAGGCCGCGACCACGGTGCCGGTCGAAACCAGGCTCAGTGCTGCGCGTCAATGTGAAGATGGCAGCTAGACGGAAGAATTGGACTATGCGTCGACAACCGGTGACGCGCACGCGCTTGGGCCACGAGGCCGCGAGCAATTTCAACCAGGCCTACCATCAATCGACGCCGGCCTGCCGACCTTTCAATAAGGAATCACGAGTTTTCGCAGAGGAAAATCCATGAATCAGATTTACGAAGGAAGCTGTTTCTGTGGTGAGGTTCAGCTGACCGTCACCGGCGCGCCGGAGGCGGCAGGTTACTGTCATTGCTCGTCGTGCCGGAGTTGGGCGGCCGCACCGGTGAACGCATTCAGCCTCTGGAAGCCGGGCGCAGTAACGATCACCAAGGGCGCCGAGCACATCGGGGCTTTCCACAAGACGGATAGGAGTCACCGCAAATTCTGCAAGACCTGTGGTGGCCACCTGCTGACAGAACATCCGTCGTGGGGGCTGATCGACGTCTATGCCGCCACCATCCCGACCTACCACCACGAGCCGAAGGTTCATGTTCATTATCAGGAGGCCGTCCTGCCCATGCAGGATGGGCTGCCCAAGTTGAAGGATTTGCCTAAGGAGATGGGCGGGTCGGGGGAGATGCTGCCCGAGTAGCTGGCATTTTGTTGCGGAGGGTTGGCGGGTGCCGGCCCTTTGCAGTGATCTGCTACTAATCGATCCCCTCCCTGGTTTGCGTCCAGGTCGGGAAGCCATGAACCCAATACATCAGGCGCGCTCGCGCCAACGGGCAGGATTGCGGAACACCACTCCAAGCGTTTTCCCCAACGTCACTTACGCGGCTCGAAGCGCATTCAGTTCACCTTGCAGCGTGGTCCGCTTCTCCCGCGGTTCCTGGCCGATGACATCGAAGTCGACTTCCCGACGTTCACCGGCGCTGCGCGGCCAGGAGGCGGCCCATGGCTTGGTTGGTGATGCAGGCGAACCCGTGTGCCATCGTCACATGATCTCGACGGTCAGGTCTTCGATGAACCGGGCATTCTCCCAACCTCCACCGCCCCGCTCGTAGCCGCGCGGATTGCAGACCACGCGCACCCCGGACTCAACATAGTCCATGCTGTCGTGGGTATGGCCGTGGACCCATAGCGTTGGTACGGCAAAGAGGTGTCTCAGGTCGGACGCAAACGCGCCATTGAGAATATTGCCGTCGAACTGCGGCGCGACGGAGCGCAGGTGGGGGAGGTGGTGGGTAACCACCACGGTGGACCCGGTAAAGGGCAATGCTAGTTGCTCCAGCAACCACCGCCGCGTGTTGAGGCTCCACTTCCGTGTCTGCTTCGGCGTCAACTTGGCCGTCAGGGCGCCCGTTGAATCGTCTTCACGTCCTCGACGCAAATCAACGGCCGTGTAGTCGTACATGCGCGCCGCGGCCTCGTCCATGCAGCGTTGACGCATTGTTGATCCGTAGAGGTCGAAGTCGGTCCATAGCGTCGCACCGAGGAAGCGCACCCCGCCTAACAGCAACGAATCATTGTCGAGGAAGCGCACGCCCAAGCGAAGTGCCTCCGCGCGCAGTGCCGGTAGCAAGGCGTTCCATGCGTGCCCATAGAACTCGTGGTTGCCGGCTACGTAAATCACTTCCTTGTCCGGGAACTGCATACGGGCCCAGGTGATCCCTTCGGTGCCGTTATGGATGTCACCGGCAAGGACCACAACGTCCGCCCCGGTGTTGGCGGGAACGAAGGCATGCCTTCGTATCAGGTCAACGTGCAGGTCACTCAGGATGTGCAGCTTCATGGAGATCCGATGACTTCAAGAAACCGACTACGCGCCGCCGAACCGGCAACTTGCTCCTGCCCGAGGGTAGCGATTTGCCAAATTGCGGGCATCATTCTGCAATCTATTGTTTTGCGCTCTCGTTCAGACCTCATGGCGTCAATGAACATTCCCTTGGTACGAAAATACCAATATTAGACTGCCTGCTGGACGGAGGAGCTTGCGAGCCCAGTGAAATTCGAGTGGCGGTTCGTGGCATGCGGTGCTGCCTGCGTTGGCCTCGTCCGCTGATTCGTGGCGCATGTCAGTTGGTCGTTCCCGACACCCGCCGCTTTGGTACCACCGCGGAGGCCTCACGCGCCAACTCGGCACCGATGCGAAGTACATCGGCGACCAGCGCGTGGGCGTGCGACGTCTCGGAGCGCGCGCCCACAAAGCACGGCCGAAGCGCCAGGCGGCCGTTCACGCGGGTGGTGCTGGGCATGTTTCGATTCTCCCGCGTCAGGCGCCGATGCAGGCGCTGGTTCAAGAGGTCAAGGTCGCCTACGCCGGGCGCAACGTAGCGAAAGCAGCAGATCGACAACGTAGGTTCCTGTAGCAGTTCGAGGTTGGGGTGGGTCCGCGCCACCTGTGCAATGTCGGTGGCCATGTCGTTGTGGCGCCGGATGCGCGCTTGCATCCCTGCGACGCCGATCTCGCGGATCAGCGCCCAAACGACGACTCCACGGCTCGGTGCGCTCAATTCGACCCCGAAGTCGTAGTACGGCACGCCGAAGTCGTCCATTGAATGCTCGATCACCGGCGCCTCGGTGTCGTCGGACTCCATGCTGCCCTCCAGGTATGCCGCCGGCTCCTGCGTGAAGGCACGACGCAGCAGTTCGCGGTCGCGCACGAAGGTGGCGCCGACGCCCACCGATGCGCCGAGCCATTTGTGCGGATCGACGATGACGGAGTCGGCCAGATCCAGGCCGCGGTAGAGCGGTGCCACGCGCTCGTCGAGCCGCCCCGGCAGGCCGTAGGCGCCGTCGACATGGAACCACACGCCATGTTCGCGCGCGATGGCGCCGATCGTGTCCAGCGGATCGATAGCGCCGGTATTGGTGGTGCCGGCGGTGGCCACGATAGCCAGTGGCAGGATGCCGGCGCGAAGGTCGGCCGTCAACGCATCGCGCAGCGCGTCCGCGCGCATCCGGCCCTGATGGTCGCAAGCCACCGAGCGTATGGCCCGGCGGCCCAGGCCGAGCACGCCCGCTGCGCGCTGGATCGTGTGATGGGCCTCGGTGCTGGCGTACAACGCGACGGGTCGGTCGATGCCCGCTGCCGCCGGGTCGTGGCCCAGGCGCTCGAAGGCGCTTTGCCGGGCCGCTCCCAGCGCAAGCAGGTTGGCCACCGAGCCACCGCTGCTGTAGACGCCCTGCATCGATTCCAGGCCGAACATGTCGGCAAGCCAGCGCAACGAGACTTCCTCCAGCAGGTTGAACGCCGTATGGCCATAGCGTTGGGGGGCCGCGACACCGGCGGCGGTGGCCGCCAGGGTGGCCGCCGTCGTACCGCCGGTCGTGATGAAGGAGCTGAAGCCGGGACGGGGTATCGACGAGCCGTTCGGGATGACGTGCCGCAGCAGTTCCTCGGTGACGCCATCGATGCCGATGCCTGCGGGCGGTAGGGCGATGTCGAGTGATTCGCGCCAGCGTCGGCCCGGATGCAGCGCGTCGGGATGGTCGAAGCGCTGGAATTGGTCCAGTCCGGTGCCGATCCGCGACAGCAGCGCTTGCAGACGGCCCGTCTCCGCAGCTTCAGCGATCATCGTGAGCTCCGGCAACGGGCATCACAGCGCAGGTGGCATCGTCGATCGGCCGACCCACCGTCAGCGTGCGACGCAGTGTTGCATCGAGAGCCGCGAACGGCGCATTGGCGTGAACGCCGAGAGCATCGAGCAGTTTGGTGAAGAAGGCGCGGCCCGCCGCGGCGGCAGCGATGTCGAAGATCTCGGCATCGCTGTGGCCGAGCGCGCGCAGCGCCTCGACATCTGCGGCTGTCACGTGAGCGGCGTCCTTCGCCACCTGGCGGGAGAAATGCAGCATCGCCTGCTCGGCGGCGCTGAGCAGGCCCTCGACACGGCCCTCGGCAATGGCGACGATCTGACCGTCGCTGAAAAACTCACGCAAGGCCATGCCATGCGCCAGTGCGCAGGCCGAATTGCGTAGTTCGTGCGCCGCGGCGAAGGTGATGAGTTCGAAGCGGCGCTTATCCAGCGGGCGCTTGATCTCCGCCAGCAACGCTCCCCAGCGCGCCATAATCTCGGGCCGGTGGCAAAAAACCTGCGCATAGTTCGGCACATAGCCCCACGCGGCTTGCTGGCGCCGGTACATCCCGGCTACCGCGCCGGTTGCGGCGCTCGGGGGCGTCGTGGTGATGAAGCTCATTTTGCCGGTCTCCTTCGTGACGCGCCGCCAGTACCTTGTGTAGAGGAATTGCCCACACGCGCGGCTGCGCTGATCCGGGTGCGCAGGAACCCCGCGCGATGCAGGGCCGTCGTTGGTTGCATGTTCATCGCAATGGGCGGGTCAGGCGGCCTGGCGCGGGTGCAGCCATTTCGGCAGGAATTCGCCTGGATCGATGTCGGCAGCGGGTTGGTAGGTAACGCCGGCATCGTCGAGCAGACGTTGCAGCCGTCCGGCATGCAGGGCGTCGAACAAGTCCATCGCCCCGCCGAGATGGGTGCCGCCAATCCAGATCTGCGGGATGGTCGGCGCCCCGGTGCGGTCCTTGAGCACCGGACGGACCTTTGCGCCCATATCGTCGGCCTGCAGCGCGACCGAGTCGACGTCGACGCTTTCGAAGGCGATGCCAAGCCGGGCGAACAGCTTGCGCGCCGCCCAGCAGAACTCGCACCACTCGAGCGCGAACATCACCACGGCATGGTCCCGGATAACACGGTTGACGAAGGCCACCGCCTGTTCGTCGAGGGCAGGCATGGGCGCGGAGGCCGCGGCCGGGAGCGCCACTGCGGGGGCGGGACTCGGGCTTGCGCCGGGCGGCGGGTCGAATCGGTAGTTCGGCGTCGATCGCGACAGCGCCATCTCGGCCTCGTTCATGTCGACCCCGATGCCCTCGAAGAGCGGCGTCGACAGGTACCGTTCACCGGTGTCGGGCAGCATGCAGACGATATGGCTGCCCGACGGCGCGCGTCGCGCCACTTCCAACGCGGCCCCCAGCGTCGCGCCGCTGGAGGTGCCGACGAAGATGCCCTCGCGCGTTGCCAGTTCACGCGCCAGTCGCAGCGCCTCGTTGCCGCTCACCGGCACGATTTCGTCGACCAGACGCTCCGCGCGTGCGGTCTCCGTCAGGCGCGAGATGAAGTCCGGGCTCCAGCCCTGCATCAGGTGTGGGCGGAACATCGGGTGGCTGGCGCTGGGCATGCCGTCGGAATCGCGCGCCTGGCCAATGCCGCTGCCAAGTACCGGCGCGTTGTCGGGTTCGGCCGCGATGACGCGAATTCCGGCATCGGCCGCCTTCAGCCCGCGTGCCACGCCCAGCAGCGTGCCGCCGGTGCCGAAGCCGCTGACGAAGGCGTGTATCTTTTCGCCGGCGAAGTCGGCCAGGATCTCCTGTGCCGTCGTGCGCGTGTGCACTTCGGCGTTGGCCTCGTTGTCGAACTGGCGACAAAGGAACCAGCCATGCTCGCGTGCCAACTCGACGGCCTTGTTCAACATGCCCGTGCCCTTGTCGGCGGCGGGGGTCAACACCACGCGCGCGCCCAGGAAGCGCAGCAGCTTGCGCCGCTCGATGCTGAAGCTCTCGGCCATCGTCAGCACCAGCGGGTAGCCCTTCTGGGCGCAGACCATGGCCAGGCCGATCCCGGTGTTGCCGCTGGTTGCCTCGATAACGGTCTGACCGGGGCGCAGCGCGCCACGCCGTTCGGCATCGTCGATGACGGCGCGCGCCATGCGGTCCTTCACCGAGCCGAGCGGGTTGAAGGACTCCAGCTTGACGTACACGTTGACGGTCGACGGCGCCAGTTTGTTGAGTCGGACCAGTGGCGTGTTGCCGATGGTCTGCAGGATATTGTCGTATCGAGCCATGGTTAGATCCTCGGTTTGGAGTGGCATGAGGCGATAGCAGCTTCGCGATGCCCGGTCTGGCGGCGCCGGGATGGGGACTCGGCAACGACGATGGCAAGCACTCGGGTGGAGGCTGCTTCTCCAACCGCTTCCGCCGCGACCGAACCTATTTCGCTGCGGTCGAAGCCCAGATCGCGCAGCGTGCGGTCATCGAGTCCGTGAAGTGCGTCATAGATGTCACGTGCGCGCCGACGCGTCAGGTGGCGCGCATAAGCACTGCGCGCTATTGCCACGGCTGCCCGGATCGCTCCGACAATGATCCGTCGAATGACGAACGCGCGATGGTCTCGCGCGGATTGACGCAGCGTGTTACCCGCCGTCGGCACGAACGCTGCCGGATTGATAACCGCAGCGTTCCCAAATTCTCCTGTCGAGGGGGCGTGCGGCACCTGTTGCCCGGCGTCGCTCTCAGCCATGACCGGATCGTTACCGGCGGAACCGTGTTGCACGACGATGGTTGTCGTGTCGCTGCAGGTGCGGATGTTGCGAGGCGCAATCGCTTCAAGCCCGGCCGGATTTTTTCGAGCATTCGATTTGCGCACGGGATGCACCGGTGCGGCGAGTGGCGTGTCATGCGGCATTGTTTGCACTTTCCACCTTCTGTTGATCCATTGGATCGTTCGCTGCCATGCGGGCAGTGTGTCGGCCGATGGAATAGGCGCATCTGCGCGCAGCGCGACCGGCATCACGCGGCATGGGCGCGGACGCCATGGGTTGGCACGATGGCATGTGTCCGCACGTGCCGTGCGATACGTTGCGCAATCGCGCTCGGGTGGGAAATCGGGCCCATGTGGCCCGTCGCGGTCATGATGTCGAAGGTCGCGTTCGGCAATGCGAATCGCAGGAGCTCGCCGATACGCCGCATCGGCGCGCGCATTTCGCTTCCGAACAGCAGGAGGGCCGGCGCGTGCAAGGAGCGATAGGCGGCAAGCCTTGGGATATCGCTCGCCAGGGCCGCGAATTGCGCTGCGATAACTGCCATGCACTTCGCGACGCCGGCTTGTTGGCCGGCCGAAAGCGCGCGCCACGCACCGTAGCCGCTCCAGTAATCGACGAAGCGGGCAGCCGCGCCGGCAGCGTGGCCGGACCGCAATCGGCGGCGCAAGTCGCTTGCGATTTCTATGATTTCGGACGTGGGCCGCTGCCGGCCGTAATGGTCGAACAACAGACGAAACACGACGGGTTCGTAGACCGCGACACTCGCTACGTACTGCGGATAGTCGAGCGCCACACGCAGTGCCACCGCTCCGCCATACGAGTGGCCGACGAGATGGACACCGCCAGGAACACTTCCGGCAAGGCAAGCGATCCCTGCGGTATCGGCGGCGACAATATCTTCGTCGAGGCCGTGCCACTGCGGCCCGGCGCCGTGACCATGGAAGTCCGGCGTCAGCACCTGGAACTCGGGTTCGAGTTGCGCGTGCAGGGAACCCCACTGCCCGCCGGTGCTGCCACTGGAGTGCAGGCAGAGGACGGTAGCCCGGCCGCCATGAGGCTGTCGCATCAATTTCGTGTCCATCAGATTCTCCGTGGAATCCGGTCGTCGACGTCCACGCGCTCGACCCTGCGCGCTCCAGGCACGATCCGACGCCGCACCTGCTTCGGCGGAAAGCCGTCGGAATACAACATCGGCAAATAAGTCTCGCTAGTGCTCACGGGACCGAAGTTCCAGCGCAGGTTGAGAATCCCGGCCCGCGTCCGAATGGACGTCCACGCTTCGCCCAAAGCCGCCGCAAGTCCGTCGACAACCGTATGCAGCGAAATTGGCGCTGAGGCAGCGAGCACAATGCGGCGACCGGGCTCGCCGTCCAGCATCGCCATTTCGATCGCGCGCGGGGGTGTCACTCCAGCGGGAACTTCGACGACGACACGAGCCTTCTGGTGGGCAAGTACGATCGCCAGGCCGAGTTGAACAAGCGCCAGGACGTCGCCGGGACGGAGAACATGGTCCTCAAGGCTGTTTTCCTCGGTGATCCAGAGCACGCCGCTTGCCGCGCAGATCTGTGTTCCTCGACCATTTTTGATGCGAAGCACATTGCCGCGATCAAGCGCAACCGGCCGGACTATCGAAGACCGCTCACCGGTTGCGCCCGCGGCACGATGCGTCGACGTCGGCGACAGGTTGCACCGCGGCATGCCGGCATTGAGTTGTGGCTGCAAAGTCATCCCGATCATCGCTGGTCCCCACATGGTTTTGCGCCGCGTATCCGAATTCGTTGTGTCGGGCGAGCGCATGCCGCTATCGTGGGAGCGTTCGGTAACGTCGATATGTCGATTGGAAAACGGTTTGTTTCAATTGTTTCGGCACGTCGCCCGCTTCGAGCTCCAACGGCGAGAGGGGACGGGGCGTGCTTCGACGCATGGATCGACAGCCACCCGGCCGAAGGAGCAGCTTCGCCAATGCGATCCCCGCGCGATAGGAGAGGCGGATCGCCCTGGCTGCACGTCATCTCAATGCCCCTTGCAGGATCGATCCGAGGCGATTGCGATAGGCCATGAAGTACAGCACGGGAATGACCACGAGCGTGAGCAGTGTGGAGACGAGGATCCCGAAGATCAGCGAAATCGCGAGACCATTGAAGATCGGATCGTCGAGAAGAAAGAGCGCGCCGAACATCGCCGCGATACCTGTCAGCAGGATCGGCTGCGCCCGCGTGATCGCCGAGCGCACGACGGCGTCCTTGAAGGCGACGCCGGCCCGCACCTGCAGGTTGATGAAATCGACCAGCAGGATCGAATTGCGCACGATGATGCCGGCCAAGGCGATCATTCCGATCATGCTGGTCGCGGTGTAATGCGCGCCCAGCAGCGCGTGGCCGGGAATGACGCCGATGATGGTGAGCGGGATCGGCGCCATGATGATGAGAGGCGTAAGGTAGGAGCCAAACTGCGCCACCAGCAGCAGATAAATCAGCGTGAGGCCGACCGCATAGGCGGCACCCATGTCGCGGAAAGTCTCATAGGTGATCTGTGATTCGCCGTCCCATTTGATGGCGTAGCCGCGATAGGGGTCGACCGGCTGCCGGATGAAATACTCGACCAGAGAGCCGCCTCCCGGGGTGCTGATCGCCGCCACGTTGCTGCGCATGGCGAACATGCCGTAGAGCGGGCTATCGACCCGGCCGGCCATGTCGGCGATGACCACGGAGAGAGGCAGCAGATCCTTGTGGTAGATGGTCTGCTCGCGCACGGTGTCGCTGACCGTCACCAACTCGCTGATCGGCACCAGCTTGCCGGAGGCGGCGCGCACGTCGAGTTGGAGGAGGGGGGTGAGACCACCTTGCTGCTCCGCTGGAAGCTGTAACGTTGCGGCGGCGGGATATTTGGTTTCGTCGTGCAGATAGCTTGTCGCCTCTCCCGCCAGACCCGCCCGCAGCGTGCTGACGATCGCCTGCTGCGGAACGCCGAGCATGGCGGCCTTGCGCCGGTCGACGAGCAATAGCGTCTTCGGCGCGTCCGCGATACTGCTGTCGTCGACGTCCACCACGCCTTCTGTTTTCTCGAACACCGCGCGCACGGCCTTGGCCACGTCGCGGCGACCCTGGGCTTCGGGGCCGTAGATCTCGGCGACGATCGGCGCCTGCACGGGTGGCCCCGGCGGCACTTCGACGACCTTCACGTTCGCGCCGAAGCGGCGGCCGATCTGTTGCAGCGCCGGGCGCACACGCATTGCGATGGCGTGGCTCTGCTCGCTGCGCCGGTGCTTGTCGACGAGATTGACCTGGAGGTCGCCGACCTCGCCGCCGGCGCGAAGGTAGTATTGACGGACGAGACCGTTGAAGTTGATGGGCTGCGCCGTGCCCGCGTAGGCCTGGTAGTCGGTCACCTCGGGCACCTTGGCAAGATAGGCGCCGAGTTCGTGCAGCACCGCTGCGGTGTGCTCGACCGGGGTGCCCGCTGGCATGTCGACGACAACCTCAAACTCCGACTTGTTGTCGAACGGCAGCATCTTGAGATGCACGACACCGAGGCCGGGCAGGGCCAGCGACAGGGCGATCAGCGCGACGATGCCCATTGCCATCATCCGACGGTTACGGGCGCCGCGCATGTCGTCGAGCAGCGGAGCGAAGATATGGATGAACACTGGAGCCAGCCTTCCGGACAGTCCGTGCGGCGGCGCGTGAACGCCGGCGGCGGGCGAGGCCTTCAGCCAGAGCCGCGAGAGCCACGGCGTGATTGCAAAGGCGATGGCCAGCGACAGCAGCATGCCCATCGTGGCATTGATCGGGATGGGGCTGAGATACGGGCCAATCAGCCCCGAGACGAAGGCCATCGGCAGGAGCGCGGCGATCACTGTCAGCGTGGCAAGGATCGTGGGCCCACCGACCTCGTCGACGGCACCCGGGATGATCTCGGCGAGCGTGCTGGCGGGATGGAGGCCCTGATGCCGATGGATGTTCTCGACGACCACGATGGCATCGTCGACCAGGATTCCGATGGAGAAAATCAATGCAAACAGGGAAACACGATTCAGCGTGAAACCCCATGCCCATGACGCAAACAGCGTCGCCGCCAGCGTCAGGATCACCGCCGCGCCGACGATGGCGGCCTCGCGCCGACCGAGCGCGATGAACACCAGTGCGACGACCGAGGCGGTAGCGAACAGCAGCTTTTGGATGAGCTTCTGCGCCTTGTCGTTGGCGGTCGCGCCGTAGTTGCGGGTCTCGGCGACCTGGACGTCCTGCGGGATGACGGTATTGCGCAGCGTGTTGACGCGTCGCATCACCGCATCGGCAACGGCGATCGCGTTCTCGCCGGGTTTCTTGGTCACGGCAATGGTCACGGCCGGATATTCGCCACCATCCTTGCCGGCGATTCCGTGCCAGACGTAATGGCTCGCCGGCAACGGGCCGTCGCGGACGGTGGCCACGTCCTGCAGGAAGATGGGCTTGTCGTCGCGAAGACCCACGACCAGCTCGGCCACGTCGTGCGCATCCTTGAGGAAAGGGCCGGACTCGACGGCAACCGCGCGATTTCCGGAGAGTAGATCGCCCACCGGCAAGCCGAGGTTGGCCGATTGCAGCGAAGCGCGCAGGTCGGAGACCGTCACGCCGTTGCCGGACATCCGGCCCGGATCGATCTCGACCATGACCGCGCGCCCGGGACCGCCGATGGTCGTGACTTCCCGCGTACCGCCCACGCGCTTCAGATCCGCCTCGATGCTATGCGCAACGCGTTCCAGGTCGAACGCACCGGTCAGGGGGTTCTTGCTGAAGAGCGTCAGGGCGACGATCGGCACGTC
Source organism: uncultured beta proteobacterium (assembly GCA_963805355.1). GTDB lineage: Bacteria > Pseudomonadota > Gammaproteobacteria > Burkholderiales > Casimicrobiaceae > VBCG01. The sequence goes on from CAWDTZ010000004.1 coordinate 122,191, forward strand.
GTCGATCCCCTTGGGTTTGATGATCGGCGCCAGCACGCCCAGGCCCCTGGGCAGCCAGTCGGCGTTGGCGTTGACCGTGTCGTACAGTCGCACCAGCGCTTCGATGCGCGGCACGCCCACCTTGAACTGCACGGTCATGATCGCGAGGCCCGGACGGGAGAGGGACATCACGTGGTCAATGCCGGCGATCTGCGACAGCACCTGTTCGGCCGGCGCCGCGACCATCTGCTCAACGTCGCGCGCCGACGCCCCGGGGAACGGGATCAGTACATTGGCCATCGTGACGTTGATCTGCGGCTCCTCTTCCCGCGGCGTGACGATCACGGCGAAGGCGCCCAGGAGCAGTGCCGCGAGCGCCAACAGTGGCGTGATCCGGGCCGTCTGGAAGAAGGCAGCGATGCGGCCGGAGATGCCGAGCCCTTTGCTCATCACCGCTGCTTCAGCGCAATCGTGCTGCTGCCTGTGGCTCGAGCGCGACGCGCTCGCCGGCTGCCACGCCTGCGAGGATTTCCACCATGTCATTGCCGGCACGGCCGAGGCGAACCTGCCGAAGGATGGGGTGTCCACTCGGGTCGATGATGTACAGGCCCGTCATTTCCGCGCGGTGCACGACGGCCGTGGCCGGAATGAAGAACCGGGTGGCAACGCCGCGCTGTCCGGGCAGCCACGCCCGCGCGAACGTTCCGGGCTTGATGCCCGACGAGGAGGCGGGCAGGTCGAGCCTGACCTGTACCGTATGGGTGCCCGGGTCGACCGTCGGCAAGACTTCCACGCGGGAAGGCGTGATCCATTGCCGGTGGCCGGAAAACCCCGGGAGCTCGACGTTGATCGTTGGCGTGGGTGGGAGAAGGGCGACTGCGGTCTGGGGCAGGGCGACAGTCACGCGCAGCGCCGACGGATCGTAGAGCGTCAGCAGCGGCCGTCCGGGGAGCGCCATGTCGCCCAGCGCTACCGGGATCTCGGCAATGACGCCACCATAAGGCGCCTTCACGACGAAGAATCCGGATTGGGCGCGTGCCGCATTGGCCTGCGCGATCTGGGCTGCGACCTGCGCCTGCGTGGCCTTGAACTGCGCCTCGGCGCGTTCAAGGGCCGCCTGACTCGTGTATTTTCGATCGTAGAGCAGCTTCTGCCGCTCGAAATCCTTGGTCGCCGCCTCCAGTGCGGCGCGCGCGGATTGCACTTGCGCCTCGCTGGCGGCGACGGTCTGGTCCACCGCGTGCGCGTCGATCCGGACCAGGACCTGACCCGCCTTCACGACATCCCCGGCCTTGACGTCGAGCGCGACAACTGCGCCGGATACCTGCGCCGCGACGACGGTCTGCCGGACGGCTTCCACCACGCCATTGAAGCCGGCGTCGTCCCCCGTCCCCGTCGATTGGACCAATGCCGTTGCCAGACCGTTGGGTAACGAGGTGCCCATCGCCGGGCTCAGCAAACCCGCGAGGACCACTGCGCCAAGCAGCCATTGCCTTCGCACAAGGTTGCCAACGTGGCATCCGATGGGCCAGGTTATTGCCATGATGACGGGCTCCTCGCGGATCGACTGGCCGGTCAGGCCATGATCGGCGCGAGTGCCGCGCCGATGCGCTGCCCTTGCGCCGGGGTGATCATCCCGTTCAGCAATTCGCCGAACCGCGATGTCTGCACGCCCGAGACGATGTACTGCCAGCGATACGCGGCCAGAACCGTCGCCTTCACCGCTTCGACCTCGAGCGCCGTCATGGGCCGGCCGCAGACGTCGACGAAGTGGTGGGTGTCGGCGCTGGACTGGGCCTGGAGGATCCCATCGACGGCGCCGACCAGCGCGATGAAGTCGTCTACCGCCGCATCGCGCGACGCGGGCGTGAGTTTCGCGTTCTCACGCACCCATTCCAATTCGTCGATGATCGCGTGCTGCGACTCTTCCTTGGCGTGAAAAAGAAACACATCCTTCCAAAGCTCGGACAGCTCAGCATCGGTCTCGATGCTCTCGCGGTAGTGCACCAGCACGAACAACTCGATATGGCAGATCAGTGCGAGCACCGCCCAGTTGGACTTTGCGAGCACGACCGAAGCGACGGCATTGGGGTCCGGCACGAAGGTGTAGCCCTCGGGCATGCCGGCCGCGCACATCCGCTCGATACGGCGGAACAGCTCCTGATGTTTGATCTCTTCGTCCCCGAAGCGCACCAGTGCCTCCAGTGCGGTCTGGTCGCCCAGCCAATGGTCCCGGCTCACGTCGAGCGCCTTGGCGGCGATGAAGCGCTCGACCAGGCCGAATATGTTGGCGTAGGTCCGGCCCTGAATCTGGCTGAGCAGTCGCTGTGTCGTTCGCAGAGAGAAAGTCCAGGCGATCGACTTTCGAAAGGCCGTCGGGGAGGAAGCGCTTGGTCAAATCGAAGTTGCGGCCGCGGATGACGTCGCGGTCGATGTCCCACCGAATGCGCTTGGACACCTCTACGGCCTTGGCGTAGCGCACGGAATCGACATGGGGTTGCAGGGTGGATTGCGAGGCAAGCATTGAAGTTCTCCTTGAAGTTGCGTGGGGTGGCAAGTCGGCATCGCCGAAACCGTTGGCGGCAAGCGCGTGACGAGACCAGGCATCGAGCTCGTCGGCGGCAGTGGCATGGCGGATTTCCGTGGCGTTCATCGTTGTCGTTCCTTGGATGACAAGTGATGTGATTGCGTGTCTGCATCGGGTCTTTGCGGACTTGGATGCGGCCAGCACGGTGCCCACTTTGCCGAGGTCACGTATCCGCCCGACGGCGCTTTGGAAACAGTTTGTTTCACTATGTATCGGTGTCGCCGCGGCGTGCTTCGCCCATGAATCGCGCTCGGGTATGCGGCCGGGTTGGAGGGCGCGACGGCCGGCGCTATACTCTCGGCGCGCTGCCAATCGAGCCTGCGCGGGGACCATGGCAATCAACGGCCGCATTCTGATCGTCGAAGATGAGACTTCCGTGCGCGAAATGCTCGCGGAGTACCTCGGCACGCATGGCTACGAGGTCGCGCAGGCGGATGGCGGCACCGTGATGCGCGAGGTCGTCGAAAAAACCCTGCCTGATGTGGTCCTGCTCGACGTCAATCTTCCGGGCGAAGATGGTTTTACCCTCGCGCGGTTCCTGCGTGAGCGTTACGACGTCGGCATCATCATGGTCACAGGCTCCGCCGACGTGGCGGATCGCGTTGCCGGTCTGGAAGTGGGCGCCGACGACTACGTCGTCAAGCCCTTTGACCTGCGTGAACTGCGCGCACGGGTCAAGAGCGTCATGCGTCGAATGCAGGCGCGCCCCCCGACCACGCCGGCGGACGAGGCGCCCGCGGCGGCAACGTCGTCACGCGTCCGGGTGGGAGCGTGCTTTCTCGATCTCGCTTCGCATCGACTGTTCGTGGCCGACGGCAGCGAACTGCCGTTGACCGGCATGGAGTTCGATCTGCTCAAGGTCTTCCTCGAGCGGCCCAACCAGGTCCTGAGTCGCGACCAGCTCCTCACCTTGACGCGCAACCGGGAGTGGGAACCCTTTGACCGCTCGATCGACATTCGCATTGCGCGCGTACGCCGCAAGATCGAGGCCGATCCGGCGCATCCGCAGGCAATCCGTACGATGCGTGGCACCGGTTATATGTACGTGCCGCCAAGCGACGCTTCGTAACCGCGGTATTTCGTGTGTAACCGGCGGGTAACAGTTCGCCCGGCCGGTTGTGGAGCCGCTAGACTGACCGCATTAGCCGCCCTTCCGAGCCTCGGCCATGACCACCGTCGCCCCCTTGACGCCTGACCTCATCGCGCACGACGCGCAGGCGCAACTGCAGCAGATCGTCGACCACACGTCGGCGGCCATGTTCGTCAAGGACCTGGATGGACGATTCCTCTATGTCAATCGGGAGTTCGAGCGGCTGAAGAGGCATGCCCGTCGCGGCGATTGTCGGCCGTCTTGACGGCGACCTGTTTCCGGGAACGGCGGCGGAGTTTCACCGCAACGATCGTCAGGTGGTCAACGAAGGACGCGCAATCGATTTTGAAGAGGTCGTCGAAACCGCGCAGGGTAGCCGCACCTACCTGTCGCATAAGTTTCCGCTGTTTGATGCTGCAGGACGCGCATACGCGGTGTGTGGCGTTGCAACGGACATCACCGAACGCAAGCGGGCGGAGGAGGCGTTGCGCGAGGCCGCGCTCGCGGTGACCAATGCCGCGGGCGACGGCGTGTTTCATGAACTGGTCCGCTATCTTGCGGCGATCCTCGACGTCGACGTCGCGATGATCGCCGTCTATGTGGATGGCGACCGCACGCGAATGCGCACGCTCGCCGCCCGCCTCGACAGGGAGCCGCTCGCCAACTTCGAGTACGCCCTCGAAGGCTCGCCATGCAGGTACGTCGTCGGTCGCGCGTTTCGCTTCGTGGGTGCAGGCGTTCTGCCGGAATTTCCGCCGGGTTCGCTGTTCGCCGCCAAGGGAATGGATAGTTACGCGGCGTTGCCGCTCAACGACTCGAGTGGGCGGCCGCTCGGACTGATCGCCACGTTGGATCGGCGCCCGATGCGCGATGCGGCACTGGCGGAGTCGGTGCTCAAAATCGTCGCGATGCGCGCAGTGGCGGAGATCGAGCGCACGCGTGCGGACGCAGCGCTGCGGGTGTCCGAGGCAAGCTATCGCGCGATCTTCGAGGCAAGCGAGGATGAGATCTTCGTGCACGACTGGGATACGGGTGCCTTCGTCGATGCCAATCCGAAGGCGTGCCGCACCTATGGCTACTCGGTCGAGGAATTTCGCCAACTGACCGTGGCCGAGCTCAGTTCCGGCGTGCCGCCCTACACGGTTGCCGAGTCCGCGCGCCTGATCGAGAAGGCCAAGGGCGGAGCGCCGATAGCGTTCGAATGGCATCGCAGGCACCGCGACGGCAGCTTGCACTGGGGCGAGGTTTGCCTCAAGGCGGCGGAGATCGCCGGGACTCGCCGCATTCTGGCGTTCACGCGCGAAATCACTGCGCGGAAGTTCGCCGAAGATGCGCTGCGCGCGAGCGAGGAGCAGTACCGCGCAATCTTCAATGCCTCGGCCGATGCGCTTGTCCTGTGGAATTCGGAGTACAGGCGCGTCGACGTCAATCTGGCCTACGAGCGCCTGTACGGCTGGTCGCGCGACGAGGTGATCGGCCAATGCTACGAGCACACCGCCTTCTCGCCTGAATACGTGCATACGCGGCTGGAACTCGTGCGCAGGGCGCTTGCCGGCGAGGCCTGTAACGCCGAGCTCGAAGCGATCCGCAAGAACGGCGAACGCGTCCCGACCGAACTGCGGGCGATACCGTTCGAACATCGCGGCCAACCGCATGTGCTCACCATCGCGCGCGATATCACCGAGCGCAAGCGCGCCGAGCATGCGATCAGTACAAGCGAGGAGCAGTACCGCGCGATCTTCGGTGCCTCGGTCGATGGCCTTCTCCTGAAGGATGCCGATCACCGAATCGTCGACGTCAACGATGCCTTTGCCACGATTCACGGGTACCGGCGCGACGAAATGATCGGGAGACATCTCGCGGAATTCATCCCGGGCGAGCTGCAAGCGCGGTGCGCGGTTCTGGTGCCTGAGATCCTTGCCGGCGTACCCTGCCACATCGAGGCGCAGACCCAGCATTGCGATGGCGCACTGTTCGACGTCGAGATCCATGGCGTGCCCATGCGCTATCGAGGCCGCGAGCACGCGCTGATCATCATGCGGGATGTCACCGAGCGCAAGCGCGCCGACGAGGCGTTGCGTGCCAGCGAGGAGCAGTACCGCGCGATCTTCAACGCGTCGGCGGACGCGCTGGTGCTGTGGAATTCACAATCGCTGCGTGTCGACGTCAACCCGGCCTATGAGCGAATGTACGGCTACAGCCGGGACGAAATTCTTGTCGGTGAGCGCGCCAGGGACTTGTCCCCGAACCATCGAAGGCTTCAGGAAGAAATCGTAGCGCGCACGCTTGCCGGGGAGCACTGCCATGAGGATCTCATGGAGACCGTTCGGCGGTCCGGCACGCGGTTTCCAATTGAGTTGCGCACCATTCCGATCCAGCATCGAGGCGAGCCGCACGTGCTCGCAATGATCCGTGACCTCACGGAGCGCCGCCAGGTGGAGGAGGATCGCGCGAGGCTCGAGGCGCAACTCCGCCAGGCGCAGAAGATGGAAGCCATCGGCCACCTGACCGGCGGCATCGCCCACGATTTCAACAATCTTCTGACGAGCATCATGGGGTACGTCACGCTTGCCGCAGAGCAATCGGCCGATGGCCGCGACAACCGATTGACGGGCTATCTTGAGCAGGCGCACCTGTCTTGCGAAAGGGCGCGAGATCTCATCCAGCAGATGCTGACGTTCAGCCGTGGCCATCGCGGCGAGCCGCGACCGTTGGCGCTGGCGGGGCTCATTCGCGAATCGGTCAAGCTCCTGCGTTCGTCGCTGCCGGCGACCGTCGCCCTTGAAACCCACCTTGATGATGACGCGCCGCCGGTGCTGCTGGACCCGGTCCAGTTCGAGCAGGTGCTGATGAATCTCACCATCAACGCGCGCGATGCAATGCGCTCGAGCGGGGAGATCCGCGTGTCGCTGCGCCTCGTGCGGTGGGTTGCCGACGTGTGCACGAGTTGCCGCAAGGTTGTCGAAGGGGACATGGTCGAGCTTGCCGTCTCGGATAACGGTCCCGGCATTGCGACCGAGGTGCAGGAGCGCATGTTCGAGCCGTTCTTCACGACCAAGGACGTCGGCAAGGGAAGTGGCATGGGGCTGTCCACTGTGCACGGCATCGTGCATGAACATGGCGGTCACGTCGTCGTCGAGAGGGTGCAGGGTGGGGGCGCGCGTTTTCGGGTGCTGCTCCCGGCGTTGCGATCCCAGGCGCGTGGTGGCGCCGTGTCGCGATCACCGACGCGCGGCGCGGCCCTTCTACCGGCGTCCCTCGCGGGTCGTGTGGCGGTCGTCGATGACGAAGCATCGGTGGCAACCTTCATGAACGATCTGCTTGCGCACTGGGGACTGGAGGTGACCACCTTCGTGGACGCCCGCACGGCCCTCGACGCCATTGCCGGAGGTGCGGCGTTCGATCTTATCATTACCGACCAGACGATGCCGGGCATGACGGGGATCGAGTTTGCCCGGGCTGCGCGCGCGCTCCAGGCCGCGCTTCCCATCGTGCTGTACACGGGCTATGACGCAGGACTTGCGCCTGACAATGTCGCGCGGGCCGGTGTTACGGCATTGGTGCGCAAGCCAATCGAGCCTTCGTTGTTACTCGCGGTGCTGCAGGAGCACCTGCCGCGCCCGCTGGTCGCACACTGATTGCCGCTTGCCGTTACCGCCCGGAGCGCTTCATGCAGATGTCCGACATTCCCTTTGGCACGACCGACTGGTCGCGGCTTGAGCCAACGGAACACCAGGGCGAGCGAGGATGCGCCAATTGGCGAACGCGGCAATTCGGAAGCCTCCGGGTCCGCATGGTGGAATACACCCCGGGTTATGTTGCCGATCATTGGTGTGTCAAGGGTCACATTCTTCTATGCATCGACGGCGAACTTCGTACTGAACTGCAGGATGGGCGGTGGTTTACGCTGACATCCGGCATGAGTTACCAGGTCGCGGACAACGCAGAGCCTCATCGCTCTTCCACTGAGCGCGGGGCAACGCTGTTCGTAGTCGATTGATCCTCGTGTCTCATCCTGCGAACGACCAGACAGGTCGGTACGCGGTCCTCGTCGGTTCGCATGGCGCGGCCTGCCGGTTGGTCTGCGTTACGCTGTCTGCCCGAGTTGCGGTGTCACAGCTTGTCGCTGAAGCCGATCGAAGCGTGCGCGCCGTCGCAGAATGGCTTGTTCTTCGATGCACCGCATCGACATAAGGTCACGCGGTTGCGCACTTCGTAGTTGAATCCGTCGGCACCGATCAATAGAACGCCACCGCGCAACCACAGCGGGCCGGAACAACCCTTGGCAGGGTCCTCGATCAGGCCGATCGACGGCGTGTACTCCGGTTCGATCGCTTCGCCGGTCGCGTTGTCCCAAGCCACCAGCCGCCCTGAAGGACAGTCGCAGGACTGCCGCACGAAATTCTCGCTCGCCTCCGGGTCGTCCGTTTCCTTCACGAGATTCCAGACCTGACCATTCGGGTCGCAGAAGCGCGCAAACGCGCACAGGCCCTCGACATCCGTCAACGACATGGTGGGACCGCGCATGACTTCGGCCTGATCGAGATAAGGCTTGCGGCTCGCGGTTTCGGTGCCGTCGAAGTCAATTTTGGCGTGCGTGCCATCGCAAAATGGCTTGTTCGCGCTGTGGCCGCAACGGCACAGCGCGTATCGGGCCTGCAACGGGAACGTAGTCCCCTGCTGCCATTGCACCGATTCGCCGGCTGCGTTGGTGCCGATCACTTGTTTCGCAAGTGGAAGACCTCCCGAGACTTGGTACGGGCCATTTTTCGTGATCCGCACGCTGACGGGCGCGGTAAGTTTTTCGCTCATCTTGAGAACCTCCGGTGTGCGATGCTGCCCATTGGGTAGACGGCTTCATTAAGCCATAAATGGATTCCTTGCGCAGCCAGTCGCGATGGAGCTCGCTGCATGATTGTCCACGTTCGCCGCCCCTGGTGTCAGCGCCGTCTATGTGCGCCAGGAGACGGACCGCAACCTCGGGCGAGGGCACCATTGCTTTCATGAGCACTCAAACAATGAAAGCCGCCGTCTTCCTGGGACCCGGGCGTATCGTCCTGCAGGACAAGCCCATCCCCGAAGTAGGCCCGCTCGATGCGCTGATGCGCATCACCACGACCACCATCTGCGGCACCGACGTTCACATCCTCAAGGGTGAGTACCCCGTCGCAAACGGGCTGACCATTGGCCACGAACCCGTTGGCGTGATCGCGAAGGTCGGCGCGGCGGTGCAGGGCTACCGGGAAGGCCAGCGCGTGATCGCCGGGGCCATCACGCCGAGCGGCTGGAGCAACGCCTGCTTGTGCGGCGTCGCCTCGCAGGATGGCGCGGGCACGGACCATGGCTGGAAGGCCATGGGCGGCTGGAAGCTGGGCAACACCATCGACGGCTGCCAAGCTGAGTACGTGCTTGTACCGGACGCCATGGCCAATCTGGCGCCGGTGCCGGACGAACTCACCGATGAGCAGGTGCTGATGTGCCCCGACATCATGTCGACCGGATTCAGCGGCGCCGAGACTGCCGGCATCCGCATCGGCGACATCGTGGCCGTGTTCGCGCAGGGACCGATCGGCTTGTGCGCGACGGCGGGTGCCAAGCTCAGCGGCGCGAGTATGGTGATTGGCGTCGACCACTTGCCGGCGCGATTGCGCGTCGCCCGCGATATGGGTGCCGATCACGTGATCGACAGCAGCAAGGTCGACGCGGTCGCGGAGATCATGCGGCTCACCGCCGGGCGTGGCGTGGATGTGGCGATCGAGGCGCTGGGCCTGCAGCAGACCTTCGAGTCTGGACTGCGTGTGCTGCGGCCCGGAGGCACATTGTCGAGCCTGGGTGTCTACTCGACAGACCTCACGATCCCGCTGGGAGCCTTCAGCGCGGGTCTGGGCAATCACAGGATCGTCACGACCTTGTGTCCCGGCGGCAAGGAGCGCATGCGACGGCTGATGTCGATCGTCGCAGCGCGGCGCGTCGATTTCGCAGCGATGGTCACGCACCGTTTCAGGCTCGACGACATCGAGGCCGCCTACGAACTCTTCGGCCAGCAGCGCGACGGCGTGCTCAAGATCGCGATCACGCCCTGAGGTCAAGCAGGCATTGCTCACCGGTGTGTATCCTGTGGCCAGCGGCGAGTGGCGGGTTCGTCACGGTTGCAGGGCGAAACAAACCCGGCAGGCTCGAGGTAGAGGCCCGCGCGTGCGCTGGAAGGCCGGTTGCTAGGCGCTCGGATGAAGGCGTGCGCGGCGCGGCCGGCACTGTCGAGGGTGCCGCGCGCGGCTGAACCCGCTCACTTCTCCGGCGACATAGGATAGGATCGGGGTTATCGACTGCAGTTATTCTCGAAGCACTATCGCGTTGGCCAGCGGCATCTTTCAGGTCTCGACACTGGCGATGATGCCGCGGGACACTTCCCCATCAGCCGGCCAGAGCGCAGTCCATAAGTACTTTTTGTCGATCGACGGCGCAACGCCGCCTGACCGGCGCCAGAAATTGCGATGTCAACAGGGAGGGATCGTGGCTCTCAATCATGCCAAGTTGGAACAAGCCTTCATCGATCGTCAACGCGCGCGACTATTGGAACTGCGCGCTGAACTGATCGCGGCCGCGGTCGGCAAGTCCGACGAGGATGCGGCATTGCGCGCCGATTCGGCGGATGGGGCCCAGGAGTACGAGGACGACGCGCAGAAAATGGCGACCATCGAGCTCGACAGCAACCTGGTGGCGCATGACCACCAGCGGCTGGTGTTGGTTGACCGTGCGCTGCAAAAGATCGAGGACGGCACCTATGGGCAGTCCGACGCCAGTGGCGATCCGATCCCCCGCGAGCGGCTCGAAGTGATGCCTGAAGCCATTTACACCGTTGCCGAACAGGAGGCACGCGAACGCTGAACGGCGGCATCTACGTGGGCGGTTGAGTCGACGCGGCGCCGTGCTTTCGCTCAAAGGACAATGTCGGCTGGTTAGGCCATTGGGACGTCTACCAAGTCTTCGTGCTTCAGATAGTGGGGACGAAGCGATGGCGCATTCCCCCCCTCGTAGCATCGCCGGTCCGCCCGCTGCGCTGCGAGCACGCTACACGTTGAGTTCCGGTGCCAAAGGCGCGTGATTCAGCATGGCGACGAGAGCAACCCCACCGACGGTATTGCCGATCAACGTGGGAAGCAGGAATTTCCAGAGATAGTCGGCGATGCTTGCTTCGCCTGCCATCACCGCGAACGACGCTTCAACTGATCCTGCGATCACATGCGATAGACCGGCCATACCGACAACGTAGGTGAGCAGCAGGATCACGAAGATCCGGCTGGAGCGGGCACTTGGCAGTAACCAGGCCATCAGTGCGATGAGCCAACCCGCCAACATGGCCTTGAGCATGGTGACCCCGAAGGCGCCACTCATCGTTTCGAGAGCGACTTCGCTCAATGATTGCTGTATTTCTGGGCTGAATATCCTTCCATAATGAAGCAGCGCGGCAAAGACGTAGGTACCCAGCAGATTGGCCGCCAGTACGATTGCCCAGAATCGCAGCGTGGCAACAAGCGTAGGCATATCCCGCCGCACGAGAAGCGGCAACATCGCCGTCAATGTGCTCTCGGTGAACAATGCCTGTCGCCCGAGGATCACGATGACGAATCCAACCGTATAGCCGGCCCCGAAAATCAGGCGGGACCATGGCGCGTCGGGAAGGGCGCTGCGAACGATGGCCAGGCAAAGAAAGGAAAACCCCATCGTGAGTCCGGCGGCGACGCCGGACCAGGCGATGGCCACGGGGCGGCGCCTGAGTTCGGCCTCGCCTTCCTCGCGCACCACCTCGTGGATGACCAATGCCGCGGGCGCCGCATGGACCGCTGCCTGCGCCTTTTCCGCCTGGTCGAGGTGCGGCGAATCTTTGCCGGCCTTTTCCTTGAGCGCCATCAGCGATCGTCCTCGCGGAACATCGGCCCACTGCAACTGCGCGTTTGCGCATCGACTGCGTGCCGAGTCGCAAAAGTGGCTGTGGCCCCACTCGATTTCACTTCTGGCATGGAACCTTGGCCCCTGCCTTGCGCGCCTCGGACAAGCCGATGGCGATGGCCTGCTGCCGGGTGGTCACCTTCCTGCCGGAGCCGCTCTTCAGCGTTCCCGTTTTGAGCGCGTCCATGGCTTTCCTGACTTTCGCCTGAGCCGCCTTGCCGTATTCCGCCATGTCCATGATCCTCTCGGCTGTTGGGAAAGTGACAGAGGTCTTGCAACGCCTGAGGCAACGCCACCGCAGCGTTGGGCCCAAGGTCCTGGACGATTTATAGCCGTCTGCAGGAGGCACCGGCGGCGGCGAATTCCCGAAAGGCGTGTCAGTCAAACACCGATATCGCTGCCGGCAGATCGAATGAATGTTGGTGGGCAATCCAATGCTGCGCACCTGCACGGTTCGGAATAACCCGTGCCCCAGGCAGCAAATGCACCATCCATTGGAGTCGCTTCCGCGGCCACAAACCGTTCCGGGAATCTCCGGACTCGGCACCAGCACCGGCCAAGTCTTCGATGTACGGCCCTTCGCGGAAGAGCCGTACGGTGCTGTCCCTCAGACGCGAGTGAATGTCTTCGGCTGCTGCTCCCGTCCGCCAACCCGCTGGCGTTCCTGCGTGATTTCGTCATAGGAGTAGGGTGCGGCGTCGACGTCATATCCCGTCCAGCCCGAGCCTTTCCAGTGTTCAACCCGGTCCTCGATATCCACCACGTCGTTACGTCGCATCAGGCGTTCCGCCTCTTCAACGCGCGTTGAATCCACCTTGACGGTCACCAAGGATCCGCCACGCCGGATTGCTTCGGCGTAGGAGTGCGCTTCCGATTCGGGCACGCCCATGTCGGTCAGGCTGCCCAGAAGGCCACCGGTGACGGCACCGGCGCCTGCGCCTGCCAATGCGGCAACGATCGGTCCCGCGGCGAGGATGGGGCCGATGCCTGGTATGGCCAGTCCCATCAGGCTGACCGCCAGGCCGGCAGCACCGCCGATGGCGCCTCCGGCCACCGCGCCGGTGGTCGTGGTGCTGGAATCGGTGTCGGCATCGGCATCAGGCTGGTCGATGTTCCGCGCAACGTTGTTGCTGACGAGATTGATGTCGGACTGCAGAAATCCGGCCGCCACGAGATCGGCCGATGCCCGGGAAGCGCTTTCGAAACTGTCGAATGAACCAATGACTGTCTTGATCATCGTGATCCTCCTCGAATGGGTACGTTCAGTACCAACCCCGGACCGCGGGGTCGTGTTGAAACTCTAGAACCTTGCGTGGCCTGATCGCATCCGCCCAGCACGCATTGGCGTGTCGGATAAAGTCTTGTCGTGCGTCCTACATCGAAGCCGCGGCTTCGTTGTCCTGGTAAGAAGGCGATCCGGTAATCGAGTGCTATCCTCCCCCGATATTGGCGACGCATGGTACGCGCCGCTTCAAGCAGACGAGTGCGATGGCCGAATCCAAGACTGCGGTGTACGGCGCGATCGCGGCAAACCTCGCGATCGCCGTCATGAAATTCGTCGTGGCGGGAATCTCGGGAAGCGCGGCGATGCTCTCCGAAGGCATCCATTCGACCGTTGACGCGGGCAATGGCGGCTTGCTGCTGGTCGGCCTGCACCGAAGCAAGCATGCTGCGAATAGCGAGCATCCGTTTGGCTTCGGCAAGGAATTGTATTTCTGGAGCCTGATCGTGGCCGTCCTGATCTTCGGCATAGGAGGCGGGATCTCCTTCTACGAGGGCGTGCTGCACATGCTGGCCCCCGCGCCTCTGCACGACCCGTTCTGGAACTACGTCGTGCTGGCGGCTGCTGCGGTGTTCGAGGGGGCCAGTCTGGCCATCGCATTGGGCGCATTCCTGCGTGCCAAGGGCGACGTTCCATTCTGGAATGCGCTGCACGCGAGCAAGGACCCAGCGACTTTTACGGTGATCGCCGAGGATTCCGCCGCGCTGATCGGGCTTGCGTTAGCCGCGACCGGCATCTGGGCAAGTCATTGGTTCGACCTGCCGATCCTCGACGGTGCCGCCTCGGTGCTGATCGGGCTGCTCCTGGCGGGCGTGGCCGTGCTGTTGATAGGCGAATCGCGCGGGCTCCTCGTCGGCGAAGGCATTCGCCCCGCGACCGCTCGCACGATCCGGCAGATTGCGCTCGACGACAGGCGCGTGCAGGGCGCCGGATGGCCGCTGTCGATGTACATCGGTGCAGACGAGGTGTTGCTGACGCTGGACGTCGTTTTTCGTCAGGATCAAGGCGCCGATGATGTAGTCAAGGCGGTGCGCAACATCGAGCGCCAGATCCGCGACCGCTTTCCGAAAATTCGCCGCATCTATATTGAGGCGTCGTCGGATATCGCCGCATCGGGCAGGGCAAGGGGTTTGCGGCCCCCTGTCTGACTGGCGGCACACGCGTGGCCGTCGGCGACGCCACGCGATTTCGACAAGCGCGGGCGTCGCAAAAATGATGCTACGCTATCTCCGCGTCCACTGCGCAGGAGTTCAAAATGATCAAATGGGCCATCATCTTCTTCATCATCTCCGTGGTGGCCGGACTGTTCGGCTTCACGGGCATCGCCTCGGGAACGAGGTCCATCGCCAAGGTCCTGTTCTTCATCGCGATCGTGCTCTTCCTGATCGTCCTGATTTTCGGCGTCTTCCTCGGCGTTCTGGTGATCTGACGATTGTGTCGCGGGTGCGCACCGGCATCGTGCCGGTGCCCGCCACGCGCTACCCTGGCTCGCGGCCGCGCGCCGGGTAACAGCGGACGCTTCCCCACAGACAATTCGGCGCAGTCCGGGCGAAGATCTCGGCCGGGGAGCGGCTCGAGACCGGCCTGGCTTCGACAAGAATCACTGGCCGCGATGGCGAATCGGTTATTGTAGATCCGCCCCGGGAGCTCGCGACTTTGTGCGCGCGCACATTCAATCGGCCACCGACTTGCCCGGTGGCGCTCCAACCTACGGCGTCCTGAATGCTAGAAATCGCCGCCATCTGCCTGGTCATCACTGCGCTTTTGGCCTATCTCAACGAGCGCTTCGTAGGGCTACCCACGACCATTGGCGTAATGGCCGCCGCCATGGGGCTCTCGCTGGTGCTCGTCGGCCTCGATGCGATCGGCGTGGAACACCGCCTGCGCCTGTACGAGGAATCACTCCTGCGCTCGATCGATTTCTCGAATGTCCTCATGCAGGGCATGTTGTCACTGCTGCTGTTCGCCGGGGCGCTTCATGTCGACTTGACCGAGCTGAGGGCGCACCGGTGGCCCGTCGCTGCGCTGGCCGTGCTCGGGACGCTGGCGTCGACCCTGCTGGTCGGCTTTGGCATGTGGTACACGATGCCGTTTGTGGGCGTGGACCTCGATCTCATCCATTGTTTGCTGTTCGGCGCGCTCATCTCGCCCACCGACCCGATCGCGGTCATGGGCATCCTCAAGGTGGCACGTGCACCCAAGTCGTTGGAACTGGTCATCGTCGGGGAGTCGCTCTTCAACGATGGCGTGGCGGTGGTCATTTTTTCCCTGTTGCTGGCGATGCTTGCGAGTGGTACTACCCCTTCGGCCAGTGACGGATTGCACGTGCTGCTGCAGGAGGCCGGCGGCGGTATCGTGTTCGGCCTGACGCTGGGATACGTTACATTCCGGCTGCTCAAGAGCGTTGACAGCTACGAGGTCGAAGTTCTCCTGACGCTCGCGGCGGTGACCGGCGGCTATGCGCTCGCGAGCCGCCTGCACGTCTCGGGTCCGCTGGCGATGGTCGTGGCCGGCCTCATCATCGGCAATCGTGGGCGGGCCGAGGCCATGTCGGATACCACGCGCCGCTATGTCGATACATTCTGGGAACTGGTCGACGAAATCCTCAATGCGATGCTGTTTGTACTGATCGGCATGGAAGTCCTGGTCATCGTCTTCTCCGTGCATACCATGGTGGCCGCGGGCATCGCCCTGGTGGTGACGCTCTGCGCGCGCCTGCTCACAGTGGGCTTGCCGGTAGCGCTACTGGGGCGCAAATTCGGGCTGCCGCGCGGGTCCTGGAAGGTACTTACATGGGGCGGCCTGCGGGGTGGCATATCGGTGGCGCTCGCACTGCTGCTTCCTCACGGGCCGGAGCGCGCAACGATCGTGACACTGACTTACTGCGTCGTGGTGTTTTCCATCCTCGTGCAGGGCCTGTCGATCGGCGCCGTTACGCGCAAAGCGGTCGGGACGCGCGGTAACGATGACCGGAACGAGCAATCGTGAATCGGCAGACCATCGAGGCCGCATTGTTCAAGCCACGGTCGTGGCAATGGACGGCTGCCGCGTTTGGCGCGATCGTGGCCGTGGGCTTCGCCGATTACGTGTCCGGGCCCGAAATCACCTTTTCGGTCTTCTATCTCGTGCCCGTGGCATTCGCCGCATGGATATCGGGTACCCGCGCCGCCGCTTTGGGCTCGTTGCTCGCTGCGGTCCTCTGGTTGTCCGCGGAACTGGCCTCGCGTCGCGTGGATGCCAATCTCTTTGTTTACACCTGGAACTTCGGCGCGCGTCTCTTGTTCCTGTTACTGGTGGCCTTGCTGCTGGCACGACTGCGCGCGATGATCGACCACGAGCGCGAGACGGGCCGCACGGACGTGCTGACCGGATTGGTCAACGCGCGCGGTTGCTACGAGATGGCCGAGGTTGAACTTGCGCGGGCGCATCGTGAACGCAAGCCCGTTTCGCTGGCCTTCATCGACATCGACGATTTCAAGCACATCAATGACACGCGTGGCCACGCGGTGGGGGATGCGCTGCTGGTGCACGTGGCCGCGGTCATCAAGAGCAATCTGCGCGCATCGGATTTCGTGGCGCGGTACGGTGGCGACGAATTCGTCGTGCTCCTTCCGCTGACCGATCAGGAGGCTGCGCGTGTTGTAATCGGCAAGATCGCCCAGCGGGTGACCGATGCGACGTCGCATGAATTCGGCTCCAGGACGCTGAGCATCGGCGTGGTCACCTGGTTGCCCGGCGAGGCCAGGCCGGCGCTGCGGACCGTCCTCGCCGAGGCTGATCGTGTGATGTACGAGGTCAAGATGAGTGGAAAGGCGGGTGCCCGCTACGCTGTGTGCGGCAACTCGGCGAGCGATCCGCCGAAGTGAGAAAGGCCTGCGTCGCGGGCGTATAGTCCGTGACCACAATCGGGTATTGGATGGAGGTATATTGCAGATGACTGCAGAGAAATTCAGCTATACGTTCGGCATTGAGGAGGAGTTCTTTCTCGCCCATCCGAAATCGCGTGCGCTCGCAACCGAGGTGCCGCGGTCGTTTCTCGCCGCCTGTCGGCGCCGCTTCGGCAACGCCATTGCCCCGGAGTTGCTGTGGTCCCAGGTCGAAGTGGTGTCTCCGGTGTTCAACGACCACGAGCAAGCGCGCACCGAGATGATCCGGCTGCGCCGTGGCGTGGCCGAAGTGGCGATCGAGAAGGACCTGCGTCTGGTGGCTGCCGGTACGCATCCGATCTGCGCGTGGGGCGAACAGATCGAGACCCCGAAGCGGCGTTACCGGGACCTCATGGACGACTTCCAGATCGTGGCCCGCCGCAACGTCCTTTGCGGCCTCCACATACACGTGGCGGTGCCGCCGGATATGGATCGCGTCGTGCTCATGAATCGCGTGATGCACTGGCTGCCGCTCTTTCTTGCGCTCAGCACGTCGTCGCCCTTCTGGAACCGCAGCATCACCGGATTGCTGAGCTATCGCCAGGCCGCGTATGACGAGTGGCCACGCACGGGTATCCCCGACCATTTCAAGAGTGAAGCGGAGTACGCACAGTTCGCCGCGCTGCTGGTTGCAGGCGGTGCAATGAAGGACGCGGGCTTTCTGTGGTGGGCTATCCGGCCCGCCTTGCAGTATCCGACACTCGAACTGCGCATCTGCGACACCTGCACGCGGGTCGAGGACACGCTGGCCATTGCCGCACTGTACCGCTGTCTGGTGCGACTGCTGGTGCGGCGGCCATCCCTTGCACCCGCGTGGACGCCGTTCACGCGACGATTGATCGACGAGAATCGCTGGCGCGCAAAACGCTTCGGGACGCAGGCGCAATTCGTGAGCGAAGTGGGTGGTCCCACGCGAACCTGCAAGGCCGTGGCCGAGGAACTGCTCGCCGACGTGGCCGACGATGCCCGGGCGCTGGGCTGCGAGGCAGAGATGCAACGGGTCCGCGTATTGCTGGACGAAGGAACCAGTGCCCACGCGCAAGTGAAGTTATATGCGGCATTCCGCGCGCGCGGCCAGACACCGACCAAGGCCATGCAGTCCGTGGTCGACTGGCTGATCGCGGCGACCATCCCTACCGGTTGATTCTTCTCCTGGGTGGGTGCTCATGGCACGTTCATGGACCCGACGCGGGCGGTATTCGTTTCGGCTGGACAAGGAGAGCGGCGAGTTCGTTGTACATCGGGGGCGTTATCCAGCGCGCGACACCGTTCGCCAAAAAAGCAGTGGCCATGAGGCTCAATACCATCGAATGCCCTGCGACCATCTCCATCACGATGATGAATGCGGTGAGGGGGCCCTGCGTCGTGGCGGCAAGGAAGCCCACCATGCCGAGCGCAATCAGCGGAATCGCCGCATCCGAACCGAAGCCGGTAAGCACTGCGACGTCGCGACCGATGCCGGCGCCAATCGCCAGCGATGGCGCGAACACGCCGGCAGGGACGCCCGACCATGCCGACAGCCACGTTGCGCAGAACTTGAGCACGGTATAGGTCGCCGGCAGTTCACCTTGACCCTCGAGCAGCGCTCTCGTCGGGCCGTATCCGGCACCGGTGGTGGCTCCGCCGCTGACGATGCCGATGACCGCCACCGCCAGCCCGCAGCCTGCTGCAAAGCGCAACGGATATTGCGTGCGCCAGCGCGAAAATCGATCCGGCAACCCCCTGACCGAGACGACAATCAATCGCGAGAAGAGCCCGCCGGCGACACCGGTGGCGAGGGCGACGAGCAGACCCGGGCCGAACAGCGACCAGGTCATCTGCTGGGCGCGAAGTTCTCCGAAGTAGCTCAAGTTGCCGAACGCCGACACCGCGACCAGGCCGGCCAGAACGATACTCACGATCACCAGGCCACTATGTGAAAAGCTCTGCCGTCGTGAAAGCTGCTCCAGCGCGAATATCACGCCACCCAGCGGGGTATTGAACGCGGCAGCGATGCCCGCTGCCGCGCCGGCGACAATCAGGTCGTGCGTATCGATGCCGGAACGCGGGGACAGCCAGCGTCCCGCATGCTGCATGACGCCTGCGCCCACCTGGACCGTGGGTCCTTCGCGGCCGATGGATAGACCCGCCAGCAGGCCGCCGGCGACGAGCACGACCTTTTGCACGGCAAGGCCCAGCGAGACGAAGCGGAATCGATCATGCACCGGGATTGCGTCATCGAGGGCCGCGACAACCTGAGGGATGCCCGACCCTTGCGCGCCGGGCGCGAAGCGTTGCGTCCACCACAGCAGCGCGATCGTGAGCGCCGGGGTCCAGACAAGCGGCAACCACGGGCCGATGCCGTCGAAATGGACGATGTGGTCGAAGCCCGTGCTCGCAACTTCGGACAACAACGTAAAGCCCACCACGACCAAGCCGGTGATTACCGCGTAGGTCAGCACAACGGCGCGGTCGCGCCATTGCGGTCCGGCGGCCAGATCCTGTCGCACGTTGCGCCAAAAGTCGTTTTGCAGCTCTCGCATCATGGTCCTGAAAGCGCTTTATCCCGTCGCGCAAACCCCGGTTCGGGAACGATCGGTCCGCATGCCGACCATGCAATGTGACCCAACTCTGCTGGCCGGGCAACCGGACCGCGCATCGGGCAGTAAGCGACCCTCTTTGCCTTGCGTAAGGTCGAACACCGATCGCGATGGGGCACGCGGTTCGGGTGAATCAGGAGAATCCGGAGCAGGCGGCACTCGGTGCTGCCAAGCGGCGTGACGACGTTCGCTGGCGCGATGCGCCAGCCAGAACATCGGAACAGTGACCAATTGTGGGATCTAATTCGGCTGCCGTGCCGGTTGATGGATGCACGCCCGGTATCCGCCGCCCCAGCGGGTACCGGGCCGAGCCATTGCCCGGCGGCGAGGAGAACAATCGTCGGAACAGGAAATCCGGATCGGCCGCCAATCCCAGGTCAGGACGCTGGTGCCCATCCGGGTTGCATCAAACTAACTTTATGATATATAATGGCATTCCTCCGGGTTGGGCGCCGTTGTTGTTCTACGCAGGCCTCTGGTTCGTGGCCAAGCCGGGGAGCCGATTGTTGCGAATGCCTGGCGGCGGTTGCCCGCGCCGACAGGTGCGACGATAGACCGTGCTCTCGGTCTATTTCGGATCGAAGCCTGAGGTCTTTTCAATCGCCTTTGGGCGAGGACTTCGATTTAAGCGCCTGCCAGTTCGAAGCCTTGCTCCTCTGCCACTACCAAGGAAACGTGCCGTGATCGAAACCATGAAATGCCTGAAGAAGTACGGTCAGCGGCTCGATCTGGAGATTGCCAAGGAGATGGGTCTGCCGCTTGCCACGGTGCGCCAGAAGCTTTCGGCGCTCGCTGCCACGGGCGCCATCATCACCTGCACGCTCACCCGCTTTGAGAACGGCAAGCAGATCGATGCATGGCAGTGCCGCGTGTCGGGTTACGTGCCGCCGCTGGCGCCAGGCCGGAAGGCCAAGGCAACGGCGTAGGGTGCGTTCCGCCCGCCCCTGAGGCGGGCCCGGAAGTGTTTTGGGCGCACGTCTTGGCGCCCGGCCCAGGCGCTTCTAGGCGCTCGGTCCCTGGTTTTCCTGAATCGCCATCGCGGCCGCGACGATGGGCTTTGCCCACGCGGGTGTCGTCGCCAGGTCGGCGGGGCCGACCACGGCGCCGCGATGGCAGCGAAGTACCAGCCGGGGTCCCGTTGTCGCAGATGCACCGGCATGAACATGCGCGCTGTTGTCGTAGACGACCAACTGGTTGAGCTTGGGCATCAGTCGGATCAGGTTCACGCGACCGCGCACGTAGCGTCGCTCGATGTCCGCGCGCGGGATGTCGTGGCCGCCGCGGGCCACGCGCTGCTGCACCCGCGCGACGTGCAACGCCACGGACTCGAGCCCGACGAACCAGACGTTGACGTCGAGTCCGGCGGTGGTCGCCTCCAGCAACAATTCGACGATCGTGTCACCTCCCAACGTTGTCTCCAGCGCGTAGTTGCCACGCTGGGTGATTGCGCGACGCAAGCGCTCCACGCCCTCGTTCCACGCCCACGCGTTGGCCTCGCCCTGGGACATCGTTCGGCCCGGCGCGGCTGCGTTGGCCAGGGCCTCGCGCGCCGCCAGATCGGGATTGAAGTAGGCAATCCCCGCGGCAAGGAAGGCCTGGCCGCCGATGCTGCTCTTGCCCGCACCGTTGCACCCGGCCAGCACAAATATCTGCGGTCTGCCGTCCGGTGCCGCCGACCTGCTGCTAGCCACGCTTGGCGGGGACTCGCTTCGCCGCCGCTTTCCGGGGCGCAGGTGCGCGCACCGACGCCACCGCATGGGCGCGAAGTTGCGCCTCCGGCGTATCGAACGCGCGTTGCATGGCGGCGCTTGCACCTGGTGCCTGCATGGCCTCGTAGCGGCGGTCAAATTCCGCCGCAAGGACCGCGAGCGTGCGATCCTCCACCTGCGTCAGCCGTTGATAGTCGTCGAGCGAGATCAGCATCGCCGTCGGCTTGCGCTGCTTGGTGATCGCCACCGGTCCCGCACGCACCGCGGTGTCGAGCAACTGTCCGAAGTTGTGCTTGGCTTCGCTGGCCGTGAATTGCGGCGCATCGATCATCTCGCCGCGGCGATTGCGAACACGAATGGCATTGGCCATGAGTTTTCCCCGCATCGACGTGCAAAAAAGACGTAGTTTAAACTATATGGCCATTTTGATCAAAATAGCCATTGTAGGTCACTCGAAGCGCTTGAAATCGATACTTGTGGTGTTGGTGGCGAGGTGGACCTCGCGCAGAAAGCAGACCAGGCCGCAAATCACCGCCACCATCGCCGCCACGAACAACGTGCCGGCGAGCCACCGGAGGCTGGTCGTGAACAGTTCGTCGGCGAACAGCGTGACGATCACGAGACAGACCAGCAGTGCCGCTGCCGTACAGAAGTTGATCGACCAGCTGCAGATGCGACGGCGTCGCTCGAGGTCGCGCATTTCCCGGCGTGCCGCGTCGCGGGATATTGCATCGAAACCAGGCCAGGATTGCTCGAAGCTCCGGGCGCGATCGATGATCCGACCGAGGCGCGTGGCCATCACCCCCAGCAGCCCCGCGATCCCGGTCAACAGGAAAACCGGTGCGATCGCGAGCTGGATAGCGTGCGAAATGATTTGCTGGCTGAGGTCGGTGGGCATCAACGTCGCTCCTGGCGCGGCAGGAATCCGCCGGCGGCAATGGGGTTACGGGGTTCCTGATCAACGATGTACTACAAGCGCTTGTGCCAACGTCCTACACGCGATTGAAGACTTGCCTCACGGCAGTGCTTTTCCGTTGGCGAGAAAATTTGCTCCAGCGATCGCACGGCGATTCGCCCTTGCAATCTTAAACGGAGAATGCCATGAACTCGAAAAACGTATGGCAGTACGCAACTGCAGTTTCATTGGCGTTGGCGCTGTCCACCGCCTACGCGGCGGGCGATACCAAGTCATCGTCCACCGATGCATCAACCGCTGCGCCGATGACCGGCAAGGATAAGGCAACCGCCATTGGTGCAACTTCCGGTGCCGTCGCCGGCGCCGTCGTCGGCGGCCCGGTGGGCGCAGTCGTAGGCGCAGGCATTGGCGCCTATGTCGGCAACCAGGGCACCGATGCCAACGGCAAGGTAGCCACGGGCCATACGTCCGACGACACCGTGCGCAACGCGCAGGTTGCGTTGAACGAAAAGGGCTACGATGCGGGCAAGGTCGACGGTCAATTCGGTCCCAGCACGCAAAGTGCGGTGCGCCGCTTCCAGTCGGAACGGGGTCTCGCGCAAAGCGGGCGCCTCGATAGCGCCACGCTCGCAGCCCTGGGTGTCAACGGTTGATCGACGTCGCAGGCGCGGTGCGATGCATTGACGGAGCAACCTGATCCAGGTTCGGTCCCATAGGTATCGGCACCATGCAAACGGCCGCCTTCGGGCGGCTGTTTGCATTTGGTGTGCCGTGAAATTCGCGTGCACAATACACGTTCGCGCATCTTGCAACGCGCATCAGGATGGCAGCGCAATGACGACTGGCGATCCCGCCAAGCTGGACAGGATTGTGGCCGACGCGCGGCATGCCGCGGCGGAGCGCGATCTCGGCTATCGCGAACGAGCGCTCAAGCTTTACCCGTGGATCTGCGGACGCTGCGCCCGCGAGTTCACGCGCGCCAACCTGCGGGAGTTGACGGTGCACCACCGCGATCACGATCACGGCAACAATCCCGTGGATGGCAGCAATTGGGAGCTGCTTTGCCTGTATTGTCACGACAACGAGCATCAGCGGCAGCTGGAGGCCCGCGCCGGGCTGCCTGGCGCCGGCAAGGAGACCCGCGGCGCCACGCATTCACCTTTCGCCGATTTGAAGGCGATGTTGAACCATCGAAAAAACCCGGAGTAGCTTCCCATGGCGATGACCAAGGCGATGCCTGCATTTCTGCTGCTCAGCGTGCTCGCGGCCGCGTGTGGCGGCGGTGGCTCCGACGCGCCTCCGGCCGATGCGACGCCGTCGCCGCTTTCGCTCGTCGTCATCGGCGACTCGATCGCGTCCGGCGAGGGGATCAACTACGGGTACGTCTATTCCACCAGCTTTCCGAATGAATGGTATGGCGGCGTCGACAACCCGACGTGGCAGGGTGACTACCAGCTTTGCCACGATTCCGCGCAGGCCTATGGCGACGTGCTCGCGCCCATGATCGGGGCCACGCTCGCCAAGTTCGCCTGCACCGGGTCCACCTACGACAACGGCATCACCTTCGACCGGCGCTACGGTGGCGCGTTCTATCGACCGGCGCAATTCGGCAACTGGCTCGGCAATACCAATATCAACAAGGCCTACGACGACGCCAAGCCGGATGTCGTAATCATCACGCTGGGCGCCGACGACGTGAGCTTCGCGGACATCTTCACCTTTTGCGCCACCGGCTACACCGATGCCGCGCAGGTGGCGGCGCTGGCCACGCATCCAGACCGGTCGAAGCTGCTGCGCGCCAACTTTGCCAGGCGCTTCCCGACGAAGGAAGCGTGGCTGAACCGGGCGCCGCGCGCCACCTCGTCGTCCTATTGCACGGCCGCCAATCCCGGCGCGCCCATCCTCAATCTCTTCTGGGATCCGATCAACAGCGGGTTGATCGCGGGTCACTACAAGAGCCTGATCGCGGCGATCAAGGCGCGCGGCGCGCTGGTGAACAAGGTGCCGCGGATCATCTTCACCACGTATCACCAGCCATTGCCGGGACCGCAACAATCGGATTACTGCCTCGACATGGGCGACATCACGCGAGACGAGACCAACTACCTGATCTCGCTGCAGAACACGTTGAAGGCGACGCTGATCGCGGCGGTGAGCAATATCGACGGCGTGTCGGTCGCCGATATTTCAGGCGTGCTGCAGGGGCACGAGTACTGCACCGATGATCCGTGGGCCTACGGCCTCAGCGTGCTGCTGCACAACGATGCCAGTCTCGCGCCGTTTCATCCCATTCCGCAGGGGCAGGCCGCCATTGCGGCGGTGCTGAAGCAGAGTTTCCCGGGTCGTTAGAACGAAAACACGCCGCGCCCTGAACCAGGGCGCGGCGTGCTGATCATCGCCCGGTCAGGTGGGCTTCTTGCAGAACACGGGCGGCGTGTAAGCAGGCTTGTAGCAGGTGTTGCCCGTGCTCTCGATCTTCGGATCCGGGTCCAGGAATTGGACGTTCCACCCGGCCGCCGCGTCGTCGGGGAAGCACTCGATGTCGGGTGGCGCCGTCGGCTTGCTCAGCGTGTCGAAGTTCTTCGTGAGCTTGAAGCCGAAGCCCCAGCAGCCGCCTTCCGGGCACGCCGTGTCCTTGCCCGCCCACTTGCAGACGTTCGCCGAGCAGCCCGGCGTGTCCACCATCTTGCGGGTGATCGGGTCCATCACCTGGGCGCAGCCGCATACGCCGGCACCGTCGAGCTTGCAGAACGTCGATGGCTCGCATCCCTCGGCGAGGCCCGCCTTGTAGTCGTTTTCGAATTTCGTATCGTCGGTCATGTCCATCGTGACCTCGAGGATGCCGGTCTTCGGATCGTAGATCTTCGCCCAGTGCTTAGGCGCTTTCCACTTCGACGTGGGGTCGTAGGCCGGCGGATCGAATATCGGCGGCTGCTTGCGAATTTCAACGCGCACCGGCCACACGTCCTTCTTGAGGTCGAACGCATCCGGATCGCCTTCCGTCGACTTGCCGACATAGATCTTGTACGACTGGCGCGTGGACGGCTTGGCGTAGATCAGGAAGCTGTAGTACGTCTTGCCGGCCTCGAATACGCTGAGGAAGGCATCGTTGGGCTGAAACGGAGCCTGGACGATCTTCGCCTGCGTGTCGGCGCTGACGGTGGTATCGATGTAGTAGAGCCCGTTGTTGGTGGCCAGCGTGCTGCGCTGGCCAGTCGACTGGCCGGACATGCGGATGAAGTGCCGCGGGTCCGCCAACTTGGCCGGGGGATTGGTGTATTGGCGATACAACGGCACGCCGGCGCAATTTTGATTCGAACAGGGCACGCTCCACTTGGGGATGTTGATGCCATTCAACATGACTTCACCGCAGGAGTTGGACACCCGGCACTCGGGGAAGACGACCGAGGTGACGTAGTCGTACGGACTCACGTTGGCAGTCGCATCCGACGCGCATTCAATTTGTTCCGTCGGTCCGCTGAAGAAGGGGTCCTTGTTCACCGAGATCGTGTTCGACCAACCGGTGAGCGACCCGTCGTCGTCGTTCAACTCCGTCTGGCGGTCGACGTCCGTGAAGCCATTGAACATCGCGGCGTTCTGGTTGGGTCCGCAGTAGGCGGCCTGCGCCGCCGTGGCGTCCGTCTTGTACGTCGTGCCGTCGAACAGCGGTTGGGTCACGTAGTGCCGGATGTCCACGTTCTTGAAATACAGGTTGTCGGAGTGGAACGCCGGCGGATAGTAGAAGCCGTTGGGCTGCTTCCAGCCGATGGCTGCGTTGGGCATGTAGCAGCCCGACGCATCCTTCGGCAAGCCGAGCAGTGGCGCCGCGATCCAGTTTGCCCAGGCACAGACACCGCCCGGGCACGTGGGCCCCGGCCGTCCCTTGGTGATGTTGATGTACGCATTGGACGACTGGTACGCCGGGCCGTCATAGATGTTGAACATGCGCTGATTGACGCCATAGTTGGAGCGCGGGAAGCTGATACCGTCGGCGAAGCTGATGCAGCGATTGTTCTCGCCGACGCCGTTGGCGCACTTGAGCGCGCCTGGCTGCGGATTGAACGGACTCAAGTGCGACGTGAACGGCGTGGCGGCATTGCCCGGCGCCGCGGGGTCCTGCGTCTCGCCGATGAACGCCGTGCGATACACGAGGCCCCAATGACCGTAGATAGCGTCGGATTCGGTGTAGCCGCCGCCCGTGACGAACGAGAGGCCGGAGCCGACCACATCCGTGATGAAGCTGTTGGACACCAGGTACCAATGCGGACGCAGCCACATGGCCGCGTAATTCTGCTCGATCCAGTTGAAGGATGTCGTATAGCGGTCGAGCACGGTGACGACGCACATGCTGACATCGGTGCCCTGCGAACCGCAGACCTTCGCTGTCTTGCATGAGACATCGTTCGCGTCGCACCGGGTGGGGAAGCGCCCGCCGCCCCCGATCTGCGGGTAGTAGGCTTGTGCATCCTTGTACTTGGCCTGGTTGCACGCCCAAGGCACGTAAGGATACGACGCCGGGTGCGGCATCTTGCCTTCGGGCCACAACGGATTCGCCTGGTCGCATGGCTCGGGCGCCAGCGGATTGGGAATGGCCTCGATGGTGAGGTACTTGGGCGTCTCGATGTCCTTCCCGACGCCGATGCATGCCGGTCCGTTGCCGATGACGTTGAACGACATCGAGGCCGTGGAGCAGCCATTGCCGACGAAGCTCTGCACCGGCGTGTAACCCGCGCGGTCGGCGGTGTTGTTCGGCGAACCCATCTGGAGGACCGCATAGCCTTCCCACTGCTGGTCGCGCGAATGGCCGCTGACGCCACCGGGCAGCATCCAGTAGCAGACGCCACATCCGCTCGCGCCGACGGCCATGTTGCCTTCGAACCTGTTCCACGCGTTCATGATCCAGAAAATCGACGGGTGGTCGTAGTCCGAATAGAACGGCACGTTCTCCGTCTTCAGCACGACGGGATCGGCCGGATTGATGATGCGCTCGTGAGCGAGGATGCCCGGGACGTTGCGGGGGTTGTCGGGATACCTGAGCGCGGCGCGCGCATAGATGCCGATGTTGGAGAGCAGGTTGTTGTCGATCTCCGTGCCTTCCTCGAGGTAATAGCCGTGGCCGATCGACTTCCAGCCGACGTTGCGCGCGAGCGTCACGTTATGGGTGCCGTGGATCGTGTACCAGCGCGTCATCGATTCATTGACGGAGGTGTCCTTGACAAAGGTGTCCTTCGGCGTCTTGCGGGCGAGGTGGAAATGGACCGGATAGTGGGCGATGCGCCCGCCCTGGCCCATGTTCTCGAATTCGACGCCCTGTACCTGGAACTTGAGCACGCCCTGGCGGACCACGGTGTGCGCGCCGAAGTAGCTGTCGGCAGGTAGCGGCGCAGTGGGTACCAATCCGGCGGAAACAATGCGGATGCTGCGCGTGAGCAGCGCCACCGCAGCGCGATTTTCCATTTTCGGCGTGGGCAGCCCAAGCCGCGCCGGCACCGTGTTGGGGCCGGTTTCCGACAGGTCGAATTCCGTGCCGTTGTGGGTGTAATCCAGCGGCGTCATCAGTGTGATGACTTTGCCATTAGTGACTTTCTTGATCTGGCGCTTTTCCGAATGTCCGGGGACGTAGTCGGTGGTCGACACGACGATCCAGTCGTTGGCGCGCCAATCAACCGGCTGGTCGAGCGTGATCGTGTCCCCGCCGCGGGCCGTGACCGCCAGGCGGCGCCAGCTGGTGCCGGAGCCTGTCTTGGCGACGAGGTCGGGGTCGGCGCCGTCCACGATGCTGCCGTTCTTGCCCAGCAGCAGCAGCGTGCCGCCATACGACACGCCGATGACCTTGTAGCCGAAGTAGCCCGGCATCTTGGTAACCGGGTCGAGGCCGCCATCGTAAGTCAACGGGTGGTAGCGATAGAACCAGTCCGGTTCGGTGCCGTTCTTCATGTCCACCTTGCTGTGGACGGTCGGCCGAGGCAACGGACAATCGGCATGGTCCATCGGGTCCGGCGGAACGGCGTCCGGCTGCGAACACCAGATTGCGGTAGGCACGCCGCAGTTTTCCATCTTGCACGGGATGCCGACACCATGCAGCGTGTCCTTGGGGCCAGTGGGATTCGCGGGATCAACAGGCTGCAGGTCCTCCATCCCGTAGAGATGAAGGGTGAGGACCGCGCCGGGCTTGGTGCCGATCGGCGCGGGCTTCGGATTCTTCGGATCGGTGACGTCGTAGCCGGCCACCATCGAGCCACCGTATTCGACCAGGATCGACTTGGCATAGAAGTCGGTCTTCCCGTCATTGAAAGTCAGCGTGCCGCCGTCGATGATGTTGACGTTCTTGTACGTGTAGCTGCCCTCGGGCACCGTGCATTTGGCGCTGACCACGAGGTCCTCGTTGGGGGCGCCACCCGCGGGCAGCACCGGGTTCTTCTTGTTGCAGTCCGCAGCCTCCGCGCCCTGCGGCGCCACGGCAAAGGCCGCGGCGAGGATCAGGATTCCGGTCAGGCGGGTCAGGGTGCTGGGCATGCGGTTCTCACTGGATACGATTGGCAACGCCGATCGCCCCGCGTTGGATCTGCGAGCGGGCGATGGAATGGATGAAGACAGGGCGGACGACGTGACGCCATGCAGTGAATCGAGTGCCTCAACGGCACCGCAATACGAAAGTCCCTTGCGTATTGCACTACGGTACCAAACTTCATACGCGGTCACGTGATTGCGAAGGCTAGCAATGGACGCACGGGGGGTCAAGCGCGACGAATTGTACAGTGCAAGTCAATGCCTTGAGCCAGCAGGGCTCGCGCGCCGGCCAATGCCGACGGATGGCGCCGGCCGCAATTGGATCAGGACGATCGGCTGTGGCGGGCGCCACCGCGGTCCACGCCATTGAACCTGAAACAGTGGGCGTGAATCGCGGCCGCGGAAGTTCACCGCATCGTTCGTCAGCCGCCGCCCATCGAGCTGTAGGGAAATAGCGGCAGCGTGCGCGCCCGTACGCCGGTCAACCGCGCATAGGCATTGGCCAGCGCCGGTGCGAGGGGCGGCACGCCGGGCTCGCCGACGCCGGCAGGTGGCTCGGTGCTCTTGATGATCTGCACGGTGACCTGCGGCATCTCGCCGATCCGCATCACGCGAAACCGGTTGAAGTTGGTCTGGGCGGCCTTGCCCGCGGCAAAAGTTGTCTGCCCCCACAGCGTGGCGTTGAGTGCATGCAGGATGCCGCCCTGCATCTGCGCCTCCACGGAATCGGGATTGATCACGGTGCCGCAATCGATGACGCAGGCGACGCGATTCACGGTCACCGCGCCGGTGGTCGGCTTCGAGAGTTCCACGACCTGACATACGCGGGTTCCGAACGACTCGGCAAATGCCATGCCCCAGGCGTGACCGGCGGGCAGCGACTTGCGCCATGCGCTGAGCGCATCGGCCGCACGGATGACCGCTTCACTGCGCGCGTCGGTGAGATGGCTGTAACGAAACGCGAAGGGGTCCATCCCTGCCGCCATCGAGAGTTCGTCCATCATGCATTCCACGGCGAAGGCATTGATCGACGATCCCACGGAGCGCCAGAAGCCCACCGGAATACCCGCCGTCAAGGGCGCCCACTCCACCGCGAAGGTACCCAGCGCGTAAGGAAGACGCACCGAGCCTTCCACGGCCTGTGAATCGACTGCGCCCGGCGGCAGCCAACCGCGCTGCCCCAGGATCGCCTGCGAGGCGTTGCGATAGGCCCAGGCCTTGATTTTCTTGCCCGTATCGAGTGTCGCCTTGACGTTGACCACGGCGCACGGCCGATACTGGTCGTGCGCCATGTCTTCCTCGCGCTTCCACGTGAGCTTCACCGGCTTTTTCACGACGAGCGCGACCTGGATCGCCTGGCTCACGAAATCGAGTTCGAACTTGCGGCCCAGCCCGCCACCCAGCAGCGTCGTGTGCACGGTGATCTGTGCGGGCGCGAGGCCGGTCAGTACCTTGGCCAATGACGCGACCGATCCTGCCGCCTGCGTCGGCGCCCATATTTCGCAGCGTTGCGGGACGGCGCCGGCAAACGTGATGCTGACGGTACAGTTCAGCACTTCCATGGTGACGTGTGGGAGATAGGGCAGCGTGTACGTCGCGTTCAGCGTGGGTGTGCCCAGCGCCGTGGCCACCTGCGCGGCGATGACCGGCGCATACGACGCGAGCGTATCGCCCGGCGGCGGTGCCGGCTCTGCCAGCAGCGCCGTGCCGCTCGTGGCCAGCGACTGTGCCTGCGCGAGGATCTGCGCGCTGTCGACACTCGCCGTTGACGCCGGCAGCGTCCAAGACACCGACAGGGAATTGGCAAGACGGAATGCGAGCCACGTGTTGCTCGCGACCACCGCCACCGCGTTGGTCGAGCCCGCGATCACCGCGCCCCGCGAGTCCGACGCCGTGCAAGGCACGACGGCGATCGCTCCCGATGGCTTCGCCGGCGTGGCCGCGACGGTGCCACCAATCGTCGGGCAATGCTTGATGGCCGCGAACACCATGTCCGGAAACCAGGTATCGATGCCGAATTTCGCGCTGCCATCCGTCTTGGCCGGAATGTCGATCCGCGCAACGGGCTTGCCGATCAGGCGGAACTTGGCGGGATCGGTCAGGCGCAGGTCGGCCGGCGCAGTGAGCGTGGCCGCAGTGGTGGAGAGCGCGCTGTACGGCCAAACGGTGCCCGACGGGAGATGTTTGACGGTGGCGCTGGCGGCGCTGAAGTTGTTGCGGCTGAGGTCGCCCTTCATGGCCATCGCTGCGGCGACCAGCAACTCGCGTGCGGCAGCTCCCGCGTTGCGCAGTGTGTCGTAGCGCCCACGAACCGCGCTGCTGCCGCCCGTGAGATAGGACACGACCGGATCGACCAGCGATTGCTCAACCGTGATCTGGTTCCAGTCGACCATCAGTTCCTCGGCGAGGATCTGCGCCAATCCCGACAGCGAACCCTGGCCCATTTCGGCGCCGCCGAACACCAGCGTGATGCTGCCGTCGGTGCCGATGCGCACATAGGCGCTTGCCAATTGCGTCGGCGACACGGCGGCGGCGACGCTGCCGATCCGGCCGGCCGCCGGTAAAACGAAGGCGACCGCCAGGCCTTTGGCGGCAAACGTGAGGAAGCCACGGCGGTCGATCTTGTGACCGGCCACGTTCTTGAGGAAGTCTTCTGCTGGGTGGGTCATCGCGATTCTCCCTGGCCTAGAGCCCGTTGACTGCGGTCTTGACCCGTTGATAGGTCCCACAAATGCAGACATTCTTCATTTCCGACACGATTTCCTTGCCGTGATGCCCGGCCTTCATGGCGCCCGCGCAGGCCATGATCATCCCTGACTGGCAATAGCCACACTGTGGAACCTGGTTGGCAATCCATGCTTTTTGCGCTGGATGGCTACGATCTGCAGATAATCCCTCAATTGTTACAACTTTCTTTCCGGAAGCCGACGACGTGTCGAATTTGCAGGATTTCTCCGGCTGCCCATCGACGAGAACGGTGCAGGCCCAGCAGACCTCGATGCCGCAGCCGTATTTGGTACCGGTCAGTCCGAGGACATCGCGGAGGGTCCAAAGCAGCGGGGTTGCGGCATCCACATTCACGCTGTAGCTCTTGCCGTTGACATTCAGGGCGATCATCGGGGTTTCCTCCTGGCGGCTGCTGGGTATGGTGGGATCGACGGGGTCGAGGCGCGAAACGACGGCGATCGCCGCGTCCTGCGCCTTACAACAAGCCGAAGAATCCTCGTGTTTTATGACATTGTCAAGTTATGACAATGGCAATAAACGTATCATTATTGGAATGGAAGGCGCGGCCTCCCGGTGGTCCATGCCGGTGTGCGACAGGTCCCGGGCAGGCCGCCGGCTCCATGGCAGGCGGCACCGTGCCACACTATCGGCCGATAAGCGCTACGGCAGGATTCGCATTCCCGGCGTCGAAGCGACGGGGCAGTCGGCGAAGACGCCGGTGCCGTGGGCGTGTTGCCTCGCCCGCCTCAGTAGGCCTTGGACGACGATGACGCCTTTGCCGCTTCCGCGCGCATCGTCGCCATCACCTGCTGCGCGCCGGCGGCCATCAGGCGCGCGTCGGAGCTGACGGTAACGAACTGGAAGCCCTTCGCGATGCGCTTCAAGGCCGCCTCGGGTGTGGCGTTGTGAATGGCCGCGATGACGCCGTGCGCCTTGGCGCGGGCCAGGATGTGGTCGATGGCTTCGGCCACCTTCGGCTCCACATCGTCCATCGCAGCCTGGCAGCCCAATGCGAGCGAAAGGTCCGACGGGCCGATGTAGATCGCGTCGAGACCCTCGACCGACAGGATGGCGTCGAGATTGTCGAGACCCTTGGCGGTTTCGATCATCGCAAACGCGACGATCGTGTCGTTGGCATGATGCGGATAATCGGCGCCGCCATACAGCAGTGCGCGCACCGGGCCGAAGCTGCGCGTGCCGCGCGGCGCGTAATGCGTGTATGCCACGAGGTTTTGCGCATCCTCGCGCGTGCTGACCATCGGGCAGATGACGCCGTAGGCGCCCGCGTCGAGCGCCTTCATCAGAATGCCGGGTTCGAGCCACGGCACGCGCACGACCGGCACGGTCGCAGTGGTCGAGATCGCCTGCAGCATGCCGACCATGGCCTGGTAGTCCACCACGCCATGCTGCAGGTCGATGGTCAGCGCGTCCCAGCCCTGGTGCGCCATCGTTTCGGCGGAGAAACTGTTGGGAATGGCCAGCCAGCCGTTGACGGCGGCGGCGCCGGTTTTCCAGATCGTGCGCAGGCGATTCTCTCTCATCGTGCGGCTCCAGATGGGCAGGGGTCGGGCAGGGCCGGTGCGGGCACCGGCAAGGTAGGATTGCCTCGCGTCACCGGACGATATTATGGTGCCAACAACCGCGCTACCGCCTGCGGTAGATTTCGCATTTCCGTTGCCGAAGGATACGCATGCCATTGCCCGATTCGCCCGAGCGCACGGAGTTGCACATCCGGCGCATCGAATTCCGCGGCTTTCGTCGTCCGGATGGTCTTTACGACATCGACGGCCACATCGTCGACACCAAGACGTTTCCTATCCGGCTGGACGGTCGCCAGGCCGATTTGCCCGCAGGATCGCCGATCCACGACATGTGGGTGCGGCTGGTCGTGGACGAGGACCTCGTGGTCCACGACATCCTCGCCATGACCGATGCGAGTCCCCATGCGGTCTGTCCGGAGGCGACAGCGTCGATGGCGGTGATCATCGGGCAGCAGATCAAGGCCGGTTGGTCCATCATGGTGAAATCGAAGCTGGGCGGCGCCAAAGGCTGCACGCACCTGATGGAACTGCTGATCCCGCTCGCGACGGCTGCCTATCAGACGATGGTGGGCGTGCGCAATCCTCGACCCGACGTCCTCGATGGGGCGGGTCGACCAGTCAAGATCGACAGCTGCTATGCCTATGCCAGCCATCGCGATGTGGTCATGCGGCGGTGGCCGGCATTTCATTCGGGCCATGGCCAGCACGTGCGTGACGATGATGCGCGCTGAGGGCCTCATTGTTTGCGGGATTGCGCAACGCCCGGTCGGGCCTGCGGCGCGTGTCGCACGCTAGCATGGCGACCATGGGACCGCTGACCGGCTTGCGCGTGCTGGAGTTCGAGGCGATCGGACCCGGACCTTTCTGCGCCATGATGCTGGCCGACATGGGCGCCGACGTGCTGCTGGTCGATCGTGTCGAGGATCCCGGACTCGGCCTCGAGCGCGAGCGCTGGTACGACGTGATGATGCGCGGTCGCCGCTCGGTCACGCTCGATTTGAAGTCGCCGAGCGGCGTTGCCGCCGCGCTCGAACTCGCCGCGAAGGCCGACGCGGTCATCGAGGGTTTTCGTCCCGGCGTGATGGAACGTCTGGGGCTGGGGCCCGAGCCGTTGCTCGCGCGCAACCCGAAGCTGGTCTACGGCCGCATGACCGGTTGGGGCCAGGACGGCCCGCTGGCAGCGCGCGCGGGCCATGACATCAATTACATCGCGCTGTCGGGCGCGTTGCATGGTATCGGCCGCCGTGGCGAAGCTCCGGTGCCGCCGTTGAACCTCGTCGGCGATTTCGGCGGTGGGGGGATGTTGCTGGGCTTCGGCATCGTCTGCGCGCTGCTGGAGGCGAAGCAATCGGGTCGCGGGCAGGTGGTCGATGCGGCGATGGTGGAAGGTGCATCGCTGCTGACGACGATGTTCTGGGGGCTGCAGGCCGGGAAGCAGTGGAGTGATGTCCGTGGCGACAATATCCTCGATACCGGCGCCCCGTGGTATGACACCTATGCCACCCGCGATGGTCGTTACGTTGCCGTCGGCGCGATCGAGCCCAGGTTCTATGCGGAGTTGCTGCAGCGCCTGGGCCTGGCCGGCGAAGCGCTGCCCGCACAGAGCGACCGGAGTGGATGGCCGGTGCTTCGTGCACGCTTTGCCGCAGTGCTGGGGACGAAAACGCGCGACGAATGGTGCGCCATTTGCGAGGGGTCGGATGCCTGCCTGTCGCCGGTGCTCAAGTTCGATGAAGCGGCGCAGTATCCCCACGCTGCCGCACGCCGGGCGCATGTCGACATCAAGGGCGTCACGCAACCCGCGCCCGCGCCGCGATTTTCGCGCACGCCAGGCGCAGTGCGTGGCGCGCCGCCGGCCCGCGGCGAAGGTGGCCGCGCCGCGCTTGTCGCCTGGGGCTTCGCGGCCGCGGATATCGAGCATCTTGCCAACCTCGGCCTGGGTTTCGACGATTCGTGATGGCGAGCATCGGATGGCCAACAACGACGGGGCCGCGATGATCCTGGCGCTAGGTGCCGGCGGCGTCGGCCTTGGAGAGCACCATCCGCCGCACCAAGGCGACGTGTTCGCGCAACGTATAGCGTTCGCTGGCGTAGCTGACCGGCGTGGAAATGCGGTACACCGCCTGCTCGACGCGATCGAGATCCTTCAGCCATTGCTGGATCGGCAGCGTCCCCTCGCGGGTGGCGATATCGCGTTCGAGCAGTGCCAGTTCGCCATACCAGCGATAGATGCGTGAGCGCACACGCCAGCGCATGAACTGCGGCAGGTAGTTGGCCAGCGGCACCAGCACCGCCATCAGCGGGACGACGATGATCAGCATCCGTTCGATCAGCGATGCCGCCCAGAATGGCATGATCCGGTAGAGGTAGCTCGGCCCGAAGCGCCGGTGCTGATCGGCATCGGCGGACACCGGTATGTCGAGGGGGGCGGTACCCGGAAACTCGCTGGCCGTTTCAAAGTATCCCTGCTGGTTGTGGATGTCGCGCGCGGCGTCGATCAGCACGCTGATCAGGGCAGGATGCATGTTGTGGCGGGCAACGAGCATCGCCTTGGTGCCGATCAACTCGATGTTCGCGTCCGGAATGTCGTGGGCCAGGTCGATCGTGCCCATGGGCAGCGTCAGCTTCGTCATGAAGGCAAAGCGGCGCTGGTACGCGTCCGCTCGTGCCAGCGACACCACTTTCAGTGCGGGGTCGCGCAATGCCTTCTGGATCGCCGGGCTGTCGGCGCCGCCGACGAAGAATGCGACGTCGATTTCGCGCTTCTGCAGTGCCTGCACCGCTTCCATGCCCCCGATGGGGCGAATCTCGGCGTCGCTCGCGTTGACGTCGTTGACGTTCATCAACTGCGTCACGAGCGCGTGCGTGCCGCTGCCGAACGGGCCGGTAGCGATGCGCTTGCCGACCAATTGGTTGATCTGCGTGACCGGAAAGTCGTCGTGATGAAACATCCACAGCGGCTCGTAAAAGAGGCTGGCCAGCATCGCCAGGCCGTCGACATTGACGCCGGCAGCGGTGGCCACGCCCCCCTGCATGAACGCCACGTCCACCTTTTCGCGCGGATCGAGCAGCAGCCGCAGGTTTTCATCGGCACCGTTGGTCATGCGCTCGACGACGCGGATGCCGTCCTCCGCCAGCTTGGCCTTGTAGCGCAGCGCGAACTGGTGATAGAGGCCCGCTTCCGGGCCGCTGGCCAGCACGATGGAACGCGGGGGGCCCGGACTGAAGAACAGCGCAGATAGCCACAGCGCCAGTCCGAGCAGCAAGGCGGTGAGGATTGCAATGCCTACCCTGGTGCGGCGCGTGAGTAACGCGAATTGTTCAAAGGCCATGGCGCGAAAGACGCCTGCGGGCTGGGCAGGCACTATTGAAGGTGGCGGCGAGGATACCGCGCGCGGACACCGCGGTCACGGCCTGCGCGCAACTATTGCGCGCTCGCCCTTCCTGGCGACAAGTCCATAGGGTTGCACCAGCGTCCACACATGTTCCGGAACCATGCTCTTCATCCGCGCCGGCTCTTCGCGCCGCAGGTGGATGATGGTTTCCACGGCCTTCATCTCGACCCGCGCCCGCGCGAATTCGAGACCGCGTGGCCCGATGCGCGGCATCAGCCAGCCCACCACCGGCCGCAGCCAATCCGGCATCCGCCGCAAGGGCAATCCCCCTGCTGCGCGCTGCACGTTGGCCAGGAAGCCCTTCACGGGGCCATGGCGCTTGCCCGCGCTGCCGGGAGCCTCGATCCGCACTTCGTCGCCCAGCAGCGCGAGCAGGTCGGCCCCGCGCTGGTTGCGCACCAGCAGCCACTGCTCACCCTGTCCGCCCATGTAGCCGACTGTGATGTCGGCAAGGACGTTGGTGTAGTCGACGCAGGTGCGGCAGGTCATCGGGAAGAAATCGGGCGGCAGTTTGGACAGGGGCAACTGCAGGAACGGGATCGCCTTGGTGCGGCCGTCGCTGAAGCGCAATTCGACGTGGTAGTCCGCGCGAAATTCGAGGTAGGTGATCGTGGCCGGGTCCGCCGACAGGAGCGCCAGGAACTCGTGGAAACGCGCGGTGGTCGTGTTGTCCGAACACGGCGTGCCGATCACGTAGAGCCGCTCGAATCCCAGTTCGCGTTCGAGCGCGCGCAGCGCATAGACCTGGCAGGGGATGCCGATGACGGCGAGCCGGCGATAGCCGCGTTCGCGCGCCGGGTCCAGCAGCGCCAGGAGCGGCGCGTAGCCCATGCGCATGCCGCGGCACTGCGCCATCCCGTCGGCATGCGTCACCAGCACGGGCACCGGGCGCCATGGGTCGTCGGGATCGGGCGCCATCGTCAGCACCGCATCCACCGCGCCGGTTTCCAGAAGACGTTCGCCGATACGGGTGGTGATGCCGGTCCATTGCGCGCCCGGGCGCGGCGGCACCAGCGAGGCGCGCACCATGCGGTCGAACGGGCCGAACCACATTTCGTCCGGCCGTGCCGGGTCGCGCGTGCGGCCATGCACCGCCTGCTCGAGGCGCGGATAGTCGGGCTTGATGAACTGGCACGCGCGACCGCAACGCCTGGCGTCGGCGGTGCGCGAGATGCCGCAGTCGGTGCACAGGTCGCGCGGTGCGGCGGCGGCGACGGCGGGCGCGCGTACCGGCGCGCCGGCGGCATCGGATAGTGGCATCGGTGCAGTGTAGCCCGCCGAGGACAACCGGTGACGCGGCGCGAGGTTGGACGCAACGCCAATGGCGTCGCGGCGACAGGCGGATTTAGTGCGGCAGGCCCGCGACGGCCTGGCGCGCAGCGACGCGCGCAAGGCTTTGCTGCAAGGCGCGGCGTTGCCCGGCGCTCATGGCACCGCTGCTGCGCGAACGCACGACACCGGTGGCAACGGCGTGGTCGAAGCGCCCGGCGAAATCGGTATCGGCGCTGGCCAGTTCGTCGAAAGCTTCGATGGCAAAGTCGCGGAACCAGCCAGTGGCAAGATCGGTGCAGATCCGGTGCAGCGCGTAGAGGTACGCGTGTGCGGGATCGCAGGCGACCTGCAATGCCCGCGCGGGGATCACCACGCGCTCGAGCGCGATCGCGTGGCACTCCTCGCGCACCAGCCGGCTGCGATCGAGGTGCGACATGCGGTCGAAGCTGTGGCGCGGAATGATGGCCAGCGACCGGTCGTCCTTGGCCTTGAGGTAGAGCGGCTCGTCGTAATAGCAGGTGGTCCGGTGCAGATCGTCGTGCTCGTACAGTCGGATGTCGTCGTGCTTGAACTCGCCGAAGAACGCTTCGTTGGGCGCGCGCATCGAGGCGCGATGCACGGGTGGGGTTCGCGCCTCGACTTCGCGGCGCAGCGCGGCATACGCCGCTTCTTCCTGCGCCGTGATGTCGGCAGCGTCCACCAGCGGACGCAGTCGCTGGTACTCCTGCATTCGCGGCAACCAGCCCCGGGCATCGAGGAGGCACGCGCGACTGATCAGCAGCAGCGAGGCGAGTCGCGCACCGGGGATGGCGCCGGCGGGTGTTGCCAGCGGAGGCTCGGTCGCGTTGGCCGCGATGAACATTGCGCCGGGCGTGCCGGCCAGCATGATGCGCGCAACGGCCTGGACGCCGTCGGCGTCGAACTGGAACACGGCATGCCCGTCGACCATTTCGTAATCGGCGGCGGGGCCGTCGGCCATGAGCTGCAACCTGGACGGCAGCGCGCTGGCGGTGCCCCAGATT
Organism: uncultured beta proteobacterium; assembly: GCA_963805355.1. Lineage (GTDB taxonomy): Bacteria > Pseudomonadota > Gammaproteobacteria > Burkholderiales > Casimicrobiaceae > VBCG01. The sequence continues at coordinate 160,676 of CAWDTZ010000004.1, forward strand.
TCCCAGGGCGCAAGCGCCGCAATCTGGCCACAGCCGTGGTGCGCCGCGGCGCGCGCGCCAACGACGAGACAGGGCAAGGTCGAGAGGACGGCGGCTTTCATCGGATCGAGTATAGCGAAGCGGGCGACCGGGCCGGCGACGGGACGCGGGCTACCAGCACGCTCAACGCGGCAGGTTGTCGCGCGCCCGCGCGGCAGCGACCAGCGTGGCCGTCTCGGTGCCGGCGCGGGCGAAGAGATCAACCAGCGGCTCGAGGTCGTCCATGTGCCTTACGGCCGCAAGCGCGGCGGCCATCGACTTGACCAGGCGATCCGAGTGCACGATCGGGTGGTAGCCGGCGGCTTCGAGCTCGACGTTCATCATGAAACGCGCCAGGCGGCCATTGCCGTTGCGAAAGCCGTGGATGTCGACGATCGCGAAGTAGAGCAGGGCGGCACGCCACGGCCCCGGCTGGGCGCGGTCGCGGTGCTCGCTCATCAGTCGCCGCCATGTGCCCGGCACGGCGTCGAGCGGCGTGCGCGCGACGGTGGGATTGGTACTGACGAGATTGGGAATGGGCTTCACCTGCCCGGCGAAAAAATCCGCGTCGTCGAGTCCGATCGCAGCATGCCAGAAGCGGAGCCGGGCCTCACCTGCCGCGGGCGTTGCGGCCGCCGGCGCGAGCGTGCGGCGCAGCCCGATCGCGCGCACGAAACTGCGCAACTTGCGCATGGCCAGCACTTGCTCCGCATCCGGAATGGCTGCGGCGGCGCGCAGCAAATCGGCGGTGGCATGGATGGCTTTCACGTCATCGCCGCCGTGCAACGCGAAGTGCGCCTCGAAGGCAGGCCAGCCGTCCCAGTCCGGCAGCCCGCGCGCGAAACGTTCGTTCTCGCGGTCGCGAACCGGCCCGCCGGTCTTGAGCGAGAGGCTGCGCAAGGCCTGCACCTTCGGTTCATCGAGCGTAAGCATGTCGTCGGGCACACGGCTGATGGCGCGGGCCAGCAGCGTATCGTCACCCTGCGCGACGTCGTGCACGATGATCGGCCGCAACGCGTCGTGTTCGTTGAAAATGGTCAGCACGGCCGCCGCATTGCGCCGCGCATCGTCGGCCAGGCCCGGAATGGCCATGGCTTCCAGCAGCAGGATTCGCGCTTCGGGCAGGCGCTGCTGCTCCACCAGCATGGTGACGAGGTTTTCGCGGGCCACGCGCGAGGTCGGTTCGAGCGCGATCGCGTCGCGCAAGGTCTTCTCGGACAGGTCCGGCTGCCCCAGGGCCTTCTGCAGGCAGCCCAGCTTGTTCATCCAGTCGGCGGACTTGGGGTAGAGCCGCAACGCGTTCGCATAGGCTTGCGCCGCCCCGTCGAAATGCTGGCCGGCTTCGAGGATCTCGCCGGCCAGCGCATGCAGGTCCGAATACGTGGGCGCGAGTTTCAACGCGCGGTCGAGCGCGCGCATGGCCTTGGCCGGCTGGCGGCGCTCGAGCAGAAACGCGGCGAGCGTGCGCCAGGACTCGACGGCATCGGGCTGTGCTTCCGCGGCGCGGCGATACGCCTCTCCGGCCTCGTCCATCCGCCCGACCGATTGCAGGCCACGGCCCACGGCGAGCAGGACCGGCGCCTGCTGCGGGTCGAGGTCGACCGCATGCACCACATGTCGCAGCGTCGTAGTCAGGTCGCCCTTGCGCTCGGCGATCTGGGCGAGCAGCACCCAGGGCGCGGCCGCCGTCGGTTCGCGCTGCGCCGCTTGCGTGAGGGCACGCACGGCTTCGTCGAGCTTGCCCTGCCGGAATGCGCTGGCGCCGGCTGCCAGCAGGACCGCCGGATGCTCGGGCAGGTGCTGTCTCGCCAGCGCCAGCGCCTCGTTCTCGTTGTCCGTCCGTTGCGCCTGCTGCAGCAGCCCGACCAGCGTCAGCCATGCACCCGCATCGGTGGGGGCCGCCTGGACGGCCGCCGACGCGCGCGCGATGGCTGCGTCGTCAACGGGGAGAGCGGAACTGGTTGTCATGGCGCGATGTCGGGTTGGCACGACCGCCGGAAACGGCGCGCACGGGCAAAGCCCACGATTTTAGCCGATGCGCCTGCCGCCGGGGCGGGGTCGGAGTCGTTCGTCGCGCTGGCGTGACGGCATGGCCGAACCCTTGCCTGCGCGCATCGGTGTGGCACGGTGTGAGGTGGTTCCTTGACAGATCAGGGGGTGAACGATAAATTACTAACATGTTAACAATAATGCCGTCACCCGCACCACCGCAGGCGCACCGGGAGCGTCGGCGCGCCGCGGGCGCCTTTGGCATATTGCGGGCGCGGCGCGGGGCGTTGGCCGCGGGGGCCCGGACTTTTCCATGCAACTGACGATCGACCACGCGTTGTTGCGGCTTGCAGGGCGCCTGCCCTGTGACGTGCCCGTCGATCCACGGACGGGCTCGCTGCCGATCGACGGCCACCTGCCTGGGGCGGCCGCGCCGGCATGGTTGCCGCCGGTCACCGGCACCGTCTATGGTGCGCTGCTCAATTTTCGCGGCGCACTGGCGGCGCTGGGCGACACCGTCAACCATCCGCCGTACCAGGCGCCACCGCGCGCACCGATCCTGTACATCAAGCCCCGCAACACACTCTCCGCGCATCGTCGGACCATTACGGTGCCTGCGGGCGTCGACGCACTGGAGATGGGCGCCACCATCGGCGTGGTGATCGGCCGTACCGCGTGCCGGTTGCGGGCGGTGGATGCGATGGATTGCATCGCCGGCTACACCGTCGCCAACGACGTCAGCGTGCCGCACCCCGACTACTACCGTCCCTCCATCCGCTACAAATGCCGCGACGGCTTCCTGCCGATCGGCCCGTGGGTGATGGCCGCGCGGCACGTGCCAAGTCCCGACGCGCTGTCGATACGCGTGGCCATCGACGGCAAACCGTGCCTGCACGCCGCGTTAAGCGACCTCGTGCGGCCCATCGCGACCTTGCTCGCGGACGTCACCGCGTTCATGACGCTGGCTCCCGGGGATGTCCTGCTGGTGGGCGTGCCCGCCGGCGCACCGCGGGCCCGTCCCGGCCAGAACGTGGCGATCACGGTCGACGGCGTGGGCATGCTTGAAAACATGCTCGTGGCGGCGCCGGTGGCGGGACGCGCATGAAGACTGCGCGCGTGGCCTATGGCGGGAACGTGCACACCGCGACCCCGGCCCCGGGAGGCGTGTGCCTCGCCGATGGCCGAGTCCTGGCCGAGGACGCCGTGGTCTGGCTGCCGCCGTTCGACGTGGGCACCATCGTTGCGCTGGGCCTCAACTACGCAGAACACGCGAAGGAGCTTGCCTTCGGGTCGCAACAGGAGCCGCTGGTGTTCCTCAAGGGACCGGGCACGCTGATCGGTCATCGCGGCTTTACGCGCCGCCCGCGCGACGTCACATTCATGCACTATGAGTGCGAGCTGGCGGTGGTGATCGGCAAGCCCGCAGCCGGTGTTGCGCGCGCCGACGCCTGGAACGTCGTCGGCGGCTACACGGTGGCCAACGACTATGCGATCCGCGACTATCTCGAAAACTGGTACCGGCCCAACCTGCGCGTGAAGAATCGCGACACCTGCACGGCCATCGGCCCGTGGCTGGTCGATGCGGCGGACGTGCCCGACCCGGCCAACCTCGAGCTGACCACGACGGTCAACGGTGTGGAAACCCAGCGCGGCAACACCCGCGACATGGTGTTCGATATCCCCTATCTGATCGAATACCTGTCGGCGTTCATGACGCTGCAGCCGGGCGACGTCATCCTCACCGGAACCCCCGACGGCGTCGTCGACGTCACGCCCGGTGACGAGGTCGTCACCGCCATCGACGGCCTCGGACGGCTCACCAACACCATCGTGGCGGACCACGTGTTCGGCCGCTAGCCGCATTCGCACAAGGACCATCATGCAGATCGACCACCTGATCGACGGCAAGCCGGTGTCCAGCGCCGAGGTGTTCTCGACCATCGACCCGGCGACACAAACGGTGCTGGCCGACGTGGCCTCCGGCGGCGAAGCCGAGGTCGCGGCCGCCGTCGCGGCCGCCCGGCGCGCCTTCCCCGGCTGGTCCGCCACGCCGCAGGCGCAACGGGCGCGGATCATGCGCAAGCTGGGCGAGCTGATCGCCGCGCATGTTCCGGAGATTGCGGAATGGGAAACGAAAGATTGCGGGCAGGTGATCAGCCAGACCAGGAAGCAGCTCATCCCGCGCGCCGCCGACAACTTCCATTACTTCGCGGAGATGTGCACGCGCACCGATGGCCACACCTATCCGGTGGACGGTCAGTTGCTCAATTACACGCTGTTCCATCCGGTCGGCGTCTGCGCGCTGATCTCGCCGTGGAACGTGCCGTTCATGACGGCCACGTGGAAGGTGGCGCCGTGTCTCGCCTTCGGCAATACGGCGGTGCTGAAGATGAGCGAGCTGTCGCCGATCACGGCGTCGCGGCTGGGCCAGCTGGCGCTGGAGGCCGGCGTCCCACCCGGCGTGCTCAACATCGTGCACGGCTACGGACGCAGCGCCGGCGAGGCGCTGTGTCGCCACCCGGACGTGCGCGCGATCTCCTTCACCGGCAGCACGGCCACCGGCAATCGCATCGTGCAGAGCGCCGGCCTCAAGAAATTCTCGATGGAACTGGGCGGCAAGAGCCCGTTCGTGATCTTCGAGGATGCGCAATGGGACCGCGCGCTCGACGCCGCCGTGTTCATGATTTTTTCCAATAATGGCGAGCGCTGCACGGCGGGCTCGCGCATTCTCGTGCAGCGGTCGATCTATGCGAAATTCGCCGAGGCCTTTGCCGCGCGCGCCGCGCGCATCCGCGTCGGCGATCCGCTGGACGAGCATACAATCATCGGACCAATGATCTCGCGCGACCATCTCGCCAAGGTGAGGAGCCATATCGAGCTGGGGCCGAAGGAGGGCGCCGTGATGCTCACGGGCGGCCTCGATGCCCCCGATCTGCCGGCGGCGATGCAGCTCGGCAATTTCGTCCGCCCAACGGTGTTCGCCGACGTGCGCAACGATATGCGGATCGCACAGGAGGAAATTTTCGGGCCGGTGGCCTGCCTCATTCCCTTCGACGACGAGGCGGATGCCATTCGCATCGCCAACGACACCCGCTACGGCCTGTCGTCCTACGTGTGGACGCAGGATCTCGGCCGCGCCCACCGCGTGGCCGCGGCCATCGAGGCGGGCATGTGTTTCGTCAACAGTCAGAACGTGCGCGACCTGCGGCAGCCCTTCGGCGGCACCAAGGCCTCCGGCACCGGCCGCGAAGGCGGCACGTGGAGCTTCGAAGTGTTCCTCGAGCCGAAGAACGTCTGCGTGTCCATCAGCGACCATCCCATTCCGCGCTGGGGCCTCGCGTCCTGATTGCACGGGAGAGTTGACCATGGGCAAACTCGCACTTGCCGCCAAGATCACCCACGTCCCGTCGATGTATCTGTCGGAGCTGCCGGGCGAGCATCATGGTTGCCGGCAGGCGGCCATCGATGGCCACGTCGAGATCGGCCGGCGGTGCCGCGAACTCGGTGTCGACACCATCGTGGTGTTCGACGTGCACTGGCTCGTCAACGCCGACTATCACATCAATTGCGCAGCGTCGTTCGAGGGCGTGTACACCAGTAACGAGCTGCCGCACTTCATCAACAACATGCCGTATGCGTATCCCGGCAATCCCGACCTCGGCCGAATCCTGGGCGAAGGCGCCAACGCCGCCGGCATCAAGACGCGCTGGCATGCCCATACCACGCTGGGACTCGAATACGGCACGCTGGTGCCGATGCGCTACATGAACGCGGACCGGCACTTCAAGGTGGTGTCGATTGCCGCGTGGTGCAACTGGCACGAACTGCGCGACAGCGAGCGCTTCGGCGCGGCGGTGCGGCGGTCCATCGAGACGCAATACGACGGCACGGTGGCCATCCTGGCCAGCGGGTCACTGTCGCATCACTTTGCCGACAACGGCACCGCGGCGCAGTACATGCATCGCACCTACAACGATTTCCTGCTGCGTTCCGACCTCGCCGTCGTCGAGATGTGGAAGACGGCCCAGTGGGCCAGGTTCCTCGACATGCTGCCCGCCTACAGCAAGAATTGCTGGGGCGAGGGCGGCATGCACGACACGGCAATGCTGCTGGGCGCTTTGGGAGGCGAGCACTACGACCGCGGCGTGGAGATCATCACGCCGTATTTCGGCAGCTCCGGCACCGGGCAGATCAATGCGATCTTTCCCGTGGTGCCGGTTTTGGCCTGAACGCTCCGGAGTTTCCGACGATGCCCCATCTCACTCTCGACTACTCGGCCAACCTGCGCGCGGATGGGGCGATCGGCCCGCTGTGCGAGGCATTGGCGCGCGCCCTTGTCGACTTCAAGGTCGAGGGCAAGGCGATCTATTCCATCGGCGGCATCCGCGTGCGCGCCTTTGCAGCCGATGACTATTGGATCGCGGACGGTCGTGCCGACGGTGCCTACCTGCACGCCCGTCTGTCGGTCGCGCGGGGGCGATCGGAGGCCGCCCTGAAGGCCACCGGCGATGCGCTCTTCGCCGTGATTCGGCAACATTTCGCCGAAGCCTTCGAGCGCCGGGGCCTGGCGCTGTCGCTGGAAATCCAGGAGTTCCCGGAGTCGGGCACCTGGAAACATAACAACCTGCACGCGCGGCTCGGCGCAACGTGACTGCAGCTACCCATGCTTGACGAATCCGTGATCGAGGCATTGGCGGCGCAACTGCAGGAAGCGCGCCGCACGGGCGCGCAGCTGCGCCATTTTTCGGGCGCCCATCCGGCCATGACCATCGACGACGGCTATGCGATCCAGCGGGCATGGGTCCGCCGTGAACTGGCTGCCGGCCGCACGATCAAGGGCCGCAAGATCGGTCTCACGTCGCGGGCGATGCAGCAGTCCTCCCAGATCACGGAGCCCGACTTCGCGCCGCTGATGGACGACATGTTCTTTGTCCCCGGCGACATCCCGGTCAGTCGCTTCATCGCGCCGCGGGTCGAGGTCGAACTGGCGTTTGTGCTGGCGCGACCGCTGGCCGGTCCCGGGTCGACCCTGGAGCAGGTGCTCGCCGCCACCGACTACGTCACGCCCGCCATTGAAATCATCGACGCGCGCATCGAGCAATTCGACCGCGAGACGCGCGCGCCGCGCAAGGTGTTCGACACGATCTCCGATTTTGCCGCCAATGCCGGCGTGATTCCAGGCGGCGTGCACATCAAACCGGGCAAGCTCGACCTGCGCTGGGTGGGTGCGGTGCTGGAGAAGAATGGCGTGGTGGAGGAGACGGGCCTGGCAGCAGGTGTGCTGGGCCATCCGGCCATTGGCGTGGCGTGGCTCGCCGACAAGATCGCGCCCTATGGCGAGCAGCTGGAAGCAGGCGACTTCGTGCTGTCCGGATCGTTCACGCGGCCCGTCACCGGGGTGGCCGGCGACCGGTTTCGCGTCGACTACGGGCCGCTGGGTGTCATCGAATTCCGGTTTGTCTAGGAGGAGAAGCCCGCGATGAATGCGCCGGACGCCACGGGTCGAGCACACGCGACGGAGGCCACGGCCACGGGTCCTGCCGGACCGGACGGCATGGCTCCCGCCGAATGGGCCGCGCGCGTGGAACTGGCGGGCGCGTACCGGATCTTCCACTTCCTCGGCTGGACCGAGCTCATCTACAACCACATCTCGCTGCGTGTGCCGGGACCCGAACATCACTTCCTGATCAATCCGTTCGGGCTGCACTACAGCGAGGTGAAGGCTTCCAACCTTGTCAAGATCGATCTTGCCGGCAACATCATCGGACACTCCGATTGGCCCATCAATCCGGCCGGCTTCACGCCGCACGCGACCATCCACGGCAACGTTGCGCAGGCGCTTTGCGTGATGCACACGCACACCACGGCGGGCTCAGCGGTGGCCAGCCTCGAGGCCGGACTGTCGCCGTCGAATTTCTATTCGGCGCAGCTGCACGGCAAGCTCGCCTATCACGACTTCGAGGGAATCACGCTGCACGCCGATGAAGGCCCGCGCCTGTTGCGCAGCATCGGCGACAAGCCGGCGGTGATCCTGCGCAATCACGGGCTCCTGGCGTGGGGCGACGGTGTGGCCCGCGCGTTTGCCATCCTGTGGCTGCTGCAGCGCGCCTGCGAAATCCAGGTGGCGACGATGGCGATGGGTGCGCCGCGGCTGATTTCCGAGGACATCCAGCGCCAATGCACGGCTGATTCGCTGCAGTTCAACCCGAAATTCGGCGCCGGGCAGGACGCGTTCGATGCGTTGATCCGCATCGTCGACCGGATCGACCCGGGCTACCGCAGCTGAAGCGGGCCTCCCGACGGCCGGGGCGCAGCGGCGCGCCGTCGCGGCCGCCGCGGCCGCCGCGTTACACTTGATCCCGTGGCAAGCTCGCTCGCACCATCGTCCGCATCACTCTTCGGCAACTCGCCGCTACGGCACCCGCGGTTTCGCTGGTTTTACATCGCGTCGATCCTGGTGGCGCTCGGCTACACGATGCAGGTGACCACGGCCGCATGGCAGATGGCCACGATGACGCCGTCGGCGCTGATGGTGGCGCTGGTGCAATCGGCCAGCACCGCGCCGACGCTGATCGTGGGGCTGGTGGCCGGCGCACTGGCCGACATCGTCCAGCGGCGGCGCATCATCCTCGCCACGCAGATCGTGCTGATCCTGGCCACGGCGGCGTTGGGCGCAACCACGATTTCGGGGCACTTGTCGCCCGGCGGCCTGCTGGCGCTGACCTTTGCCATCGGCGCCGGCTTCACGTTCTACATGCCGGCGCAGCAGTCCAGCATCAACGAGCTGGTATCCCGGGCCGAAGTGCCACAGGCGGTGGCACTGGGTGCCGTGGCCTTCAACGTGGCGCGCGCCGTCGGTCCCGCGCTGGCCGGCGCGATTGCCGCGTGGTTCAACCCGGGCGTGGCGCTGCTCGCCAGTGCCGCGTGCTTCGTGCTGATGGTCGTCGTCGTGCGCCGCTGGAAGCGGCAGGAACCCGCGCTGCCCGGCGTGCCGGAGACGCTCTTCTCCGGCATTGGCAGCGGCGTGCGCTTCGCGCGCCATTCGGCGTCGATGCGCGCGATCATCATCCGCAATCTCAGCTTCAGTGCCTGTGCCAGCGCGCTGTGGGCGCTGCTGCCCGTCATTGCGCGCGACCAACTTCATCTCGGCGCCGGTGGCTACGGCATCCTGTTCGGCAGCTTCGGCGCCGGTGCGGTGGCAGGCGCGCTGACCATTCCGCGATTGCTGCGCAAATACTCGCTGCAACGGATCGTCGTCGGTGCGGCCCTGCTCTGGGTCATTGCGTCGTCGATCATCGCCGCGTCCGATTACGTGGCGGTGGCGCTGGTCGGCGCCAGCATGGCGGGCGCGTCGTGGGTCGGCGTGCTGGCGAGCCTGTCCGCGGGCACGCAGAGCGCGGCGCCGGCGTGGGTGCGGGCGCGGGCGGTGGCGATGAATCTGCTGGCCGTGCAGGCCAGCCTGGCAATCGGCAGCGTATTGTGGGGAACGGTGGCCTCGTGGACCGATACGCGCGTCGCGCTGATCGGCTCGGCCATCGCGATGATGGTGCTGCTGACCATCAATCGCAATGTGCGGGTCCGGCTGGGTCGCGAGGCCGATGTCACGCACGACGCGCAGCTGCCTGACCTCGGCATCAAGGTCGAGCCATTGCCTGACGACGGCCCGGTGCTGATCCAGATCGAATACCGGATCGACGCGTCCAACCGCGCGGCCTTCCTGGAGGGCATCCGCAAGGTCGAGCCCACGCGCCGCCGCAACGGTGCCAGCAGCTGGCGCGTGTTCCGCGACCTCTCGGAAGACGGGCGCTTCGTCGAGCGCTACATCATCGATTCGTGGGCGGAGTACGTGCGACTGCGCCGGCGGATGACGCTGTCCGATCGACAGGTGCAGGTCGAGGTGACCAAGCTGCAGCGCGCGGACATGCCGATCCGCGTGTCGCGTCTCCTGGGCGTCGACCTCGACGAGGCGGCGCTCGTGGTGCCGGACGACGTGGAACTTCCGTAAACACGGTTTCGGCTAGGCATTACGGTGCGCGAGACTTCAACTTCGCGGTTCCTCGCGAAGGCATCGCGATGTAGCAGCAAGCGCAGCGCGCGGTGGCGCATGCGGTATCGTTACGGATGCGCCTCGGCTCCCGCCGCCGCTGCAAATCCCCATCATTCAATTCTCAGGTAGCGTTCATGCGCGTCTTCAATTTCAGTCCCGGCCCCGCGGCCTTGCCGGAGGAAGTCCTGTCCCAGGCGGCGGCCGAAATGCTCGACTGGCACGGTACCGGCACGTCGGTGATGGAAATGAGCCATCGCGGCAAGGAATTCATCGGCATCGCCGACAAGGCGGAGGCCGACCTGCGCGGGTTGCTGGCCATTCCCGCCGACCATGAAGTGCTGTTCCTGCAGGGCGGGGCCATCGGCGAGAATGCGATCGTGCCGATGAACCTGGTGCGCGGCCGCACGGTGGCCGACTACGTCAACACCGGCGAATGGTCGAAGAAGTCAATGAAGGAGGCGAAGAAGTACACGTCGGTGCACGTGGCCGCGTCCTCCGAGGACAAGGGCTTCACCTATGTGCCGGCGCAGGCGGACTGGAAGCTCACGCCGGGTGCGGCCTACGTCCACATCTGCTCGAACGAGACGATCGGCGGCGTCGAGTATCCGTTCACCCCCGACACGGGCGACGTGCCACTGGTGGCCGACATGTCGTCGAACATCCTGTCGCGCGTGATCGACGTGTCGCGCTACGGCGTCATCTACGGCGGCGCGCAGAAGAACATCGGCCCGGCGGGCCTGACGATCGTCATCGTCCGCAAGGATCTCCTCGACCGCGCGCTCCCGATCACGCCGTCGGCATTCCACTGGAAGGAGCAGGCCGAGAACGACTCGATGTTCAACACGCCGGCCACCTACTCGATCTACATTGCAGGGCTGGTATTCGAATGGCTGCAACGGCAGGGCGGCGTGGCGGCGATGGAACAGCGCAATATCGCGAAGGCGAAACTGCTCTACGATTGCCTCGACGCATCGTCGTTCTACAAGAACTCGGTGCGTCCCGCCGACCGCTCGCGGATGAACGTCGTGTTCACGCTGCGCGATCCGGCGCTGGATGAGCCGTTCCTGAAGGGCGCGAAGGAACGCGGCATGGTGCAGCTGAAAGGGCATCGCTCGGTGGGCGGCATGCGCGCGTCGATCTACAACGCGATGCCCGAGGCCGGCGTACGCGCGCTGGTGGACTGGATGCGCGAGTTCGAGCAGCGGCATGGTTGAGAAGGCGCCGCGCCCGTTCGAAATCCTGACCCTCAACCAGATCGCCGCGCTGGGCCTGAAGCGCTTTCCGGCGGAACGCTACGCGGTGGGCAAGGCGGTGGCCCATCCCGACGCCATCATCGTGCGTTCGCACGACATGCACGCCATGGCCATTCCCGCGAGCGTCAAGGCCATCGGCCGCGCCGGCGCCGGCACCAACAACATTCCGGTGGAAGATCTCTCGCGCCGTGGCGTCCCGGTCTTCAATGCGCCGGGTGCCAACGCCAACGCGGTGAAGGAGCTGGTATTCGCGGCGCTGTTCATGGCGGCGCGCAACCTCGTGCCCGCGCTGACGTATGTGGGTGACCTCGACGCGGCGGCGCCCGATCTCGAGGCGAAGGTAGAGGACGGCAAGAAGGCATTTGCCGGCGTGGAGCTGCCGCACCGCACGCTCGGTATCGTGGGGTTGGGCGCCATCGGCTGCCTGGTGGCCGACACCGCGATCAAACTCGGGATGAGGGTGGTGGGCTTCGATCCCGAAATCACCGTCGATGCGGCGTGGCGGCTGCCCGCCAGCGTGCGCCGCGCCCACAGCGTGGAGGAGGTGCTGAAGCAGGCTGACTTCATCACCCTGCACGTGCCGCTGCTGCCGGTCACGCGCAACCTGATCGATGGCACGCGGCTTGCGCTCATCAAGCCGGGCACCGTGCTGCTCAATTTTTCGCGCGAGGGCATCGTAGCCGAGGACGCCGTGATCAACGCGCTGGCTGCACAGCGATTGAAGTATTACCTGTGCGACTTTCCCGCGGCTGCGCTGTTGCGCGTGCCCGGCGTCGTCGCGTTTCCGCACCTGGGTGCCTCCACCGCCGAGGCCGAAGAGAACTGCGCGATCATGGTGGTGGACCAGGTGCGCGACTATCTCGAGCACGGCACCATCGCCAACGCGGTCAACTTTCCCAATGTGGAAATGCCGCGCGAGTCGCCGTTTCGCCTGGCCATCGCCAACGCCAACGTGCCGAACATGCTGGGCCAGATGTCGACCGCGATGGCGCAGGCCGGGCTCAACATCCACAACATGGTGAACAAGTCGCGCGGCGAGATGGCCTATACGCTGGTCGACGTCGACAGCGCAGTCGAGCCGAAGGTGATCGATGCCATGGCCCGCATCGAAGGCGTGCTGTCCGTGCGGGCGATTCCGGCCGCTGGCGCCGATTGATCGGGCTTCAGTCGCCGGCGGGTGTGGCCGCGGCGGGCACGTAGAGACTTGAGCCGCGGAAGCCGATCGGCAGGCAGCCACCGGCGAGGCCGGCCACGAGAACCGCAAGCAGCGCGCGTAGCGCCAGGGTACGCAGGATTGTCATGCGGCAAGGTTACCTTATTGCAGGAGCGCCGTAACCAAGCCGCCCGCTCCGGTGGGTGTAAGCTCTTCACGCAAGCAGGCCCGCGGTGCGAACATCCCGCGGCAGCCATGCAATGCAACGTTCAACATACACAAGGAGCAGCAATGGGTCTCTTGGACTTCGTGAAGGATGCGGGCGAAAAGCTGTTCGGGCACGGCAAGGCGCAGGCCGCCATGGTCGAGGTCAAGACGGCGCCGCAGGATCCCGCCAAGATCGCGGCCGCCAATGCGGCGGCGGGCGATGCCATTCTCGACTACATCAAGTCGCAGAACCTGTCCGCCACCGCGCTCACGGTCACGTTCGACGGTGCGTCGTCGACGGTTTCCGTGTTCGGCGTGGCGCCGGACCAGGCGACGATGGAAAAGATCGTGCTCTGCTGCGGCAACGTGGCGGGCGTCGGCAAGGTCAACAACATGATGTCGGTGGACCACTCCCAGCCGGAGGCCACCTGGTACACGGTCGTGTCGGGTGACAACCTGTCGAAGATCTCGAAGGCCCACTACGGTGACCCGAACAAGTACATGATCATTTTCGAAGCCAACAAGCCGATGCTGACGAATCCGGACAAGATCTATCCGGGCCAGGTGCTGCGCATCCCGCCGCTGTAGGGGCCGTCATGTTTCTCATCGCGAAGTCGTTGGAAGGCCTGGACGAACCGATTCCCATCGGCGAGCCGGGCGAGGACGACTTCGGCGAAGGTGACGACGACGGCGACGACGATTTCGACGACGACGATTTGTAACTTCCATGGGAGGCCGACGCCTTGCCTGCGGGCGCCCAAAGGCTTCCGCATGCGGGGTGGCCGCCGCCAGCGTTGATCCCGCACCGCAACACAAACTTGCGGTTGTAGCGAAAATTCTGCTATAATCAGCGTCTTGCAGCTTGATTTGCACTGTCAGGCTCAGTTGTCCCGCGCCTTCGGGCGAGGTGCAACAGTTCATCGAATCTAATCATCCCGGCCTTCCGCCTTCCGTGCGGGGCCCCTCCCGACGGTGACTTCAATACCGTCCGGCGGCAGTTTCCGGTTAGCGACGATGGCAGCAATGTCGACCCGGTTACGGCCAGGCGCGGCCATGGCAAAAGCGTCATCCGGCATATCGCCGCAAGCGCTTACCGCCAGATCCGCAGCCCGTTCTCCATCCGGATTTCTCTTGGTGCAAGCCGCGTTGCGCGCCTGCCCGGCAGTTGCGTTGTCGCCCTGCGCGCCCGAAGTGGCGCGTGGCGATGCGTTGATCTTGGAAAAACAACATGACGTTTGCAGAATTGAACCTTGCCCCGGCCCTCCAATCGGCGCTCGCCGCTTGTGGCTATGTCACGCCCACGCCCATTCAGGCGCAGACCATCCCGCCGCTGCTGGAAGGCCGCGACGTGATCGGCTCCGCCCAGACCGGTACCGGCAAAACCGCCGCTTTTGTACTCCCCGCACTGCATATGCTGTCGGTCACGCCGCCGTTGCCGGCGCCCAAGCACCGCATGGCCACCCAGCCGCGCGTGCTGGTGCTGGCGCCCACGCGTGAACTGGCGCAACAGGTGGCCGAGCAGGCCGTGCGCTACGGTCAGCATCTGCGCCAGCGCGTGGTCTGCCTGTATGGCGGCGCGCCGTATCCGGTGCAGAACCGGCAGCTCGCGCGCGGCGTCGACCTGCTGGTCGCGACACCGGGCCGCCTGCTCGACCATCTCGACCGCGGCCGTATCGACCTGTCGCAATTGCAGGTATTGGTGCTGGACGAGGCCGATCGCATGCTCGACATGGGCTTCATCGATGACGTCGAGCGCGTTTGCGCGCTGACGCCGCCCACGCGCCAGACGGTGCTGTTCTCCGCTACGTTCGACGGCGCGATGGGCCGCCTGGCCGCCAAGCTCACGCGCGATCCGGTACGGGTCGACGTCAAGGCAGAGGCCTCCGCCCCGCTGATGATCGAGCAGCGCGTGCACTTCGCGGACGACCGCTCGCACAAGTACAAGATGCTTGACTACCTGCTGGCCGACGTCGCCATGCGCCAGAGCATTGTCTTCATCGCCACCAAGCGCGATGCGGAAGCGCTGGCCGTCAAGCTGCAGGGCGAGGGCCATGCGGCCGCCGCGCTGCATGGCGACATGAACCAGCGCGAGCGCAACCGCACGCTGGCCGACCTGAAGCGCGGCAGCGTGCGCACGCTGGTCGCCACGGACGTGGCTGCCCGCGGTATCGACGTGCCCGGCCTGTCGCACGTGATCAACTTCGACCTGCCGCGGCAGGCCGAAGACTACGTGCACCGCATCGGCCGCACGGGCCGTGCCGGCGCCAGCGGCGTCGCGGTGTCGTTTGCCAACCACGCCGAGCGCGGCACGATCCGCACCATCGAACGCTTCACCGGGGCCAGCATTCCCGCGCACGTGATTCCGGGCCTCGAGCCGCGGGCGCGCGCGACGCACGATGCGCCGAACCGGCGCCCGGGTTTCGGTGCCAAGCCGGCAGCCCGTGGCCGCACGTGGCATCCGGCGCCTGCCGGAGCACGCGGCGCCAAGCCGGCATCGGGCGGCGAATATCGCGGCAACAACACCAACTACGCACGCAAGCCAAGCCGCGACCGCTGACCGTTTCGCAGCGTTCGCAACATCAAGCCGCAGGCGCGACGCGCCGGCGGCTTTTTTACGGCTGCGCGAGACCGCCGAAGCGCGAGCGAAAGGCCGCATTGGCCGGTGGCAGGGCGGTATCAGGCGTGGCCAGCGTGGCGGCCAGATGGCGCTCGGCGCTGACGTGCGTCAGCCGATAGAAGTCGCGGCACAGCGCGTAGGCCGCGGCGCCCGGCCAGTCCATCGGCAGCAGCGCCGCCGGCAGCAGCGGGTCGCGCAGCAGTACCCGCCGATACGCGTGGACCAGCAACGTGCGCACGACGAAACATTGCGCCGGATCGTGCTCGTCGCGGCTGCGAAAGCGCTCGATCACCGTGCCGAAGTGCTGCAGGAAACGGCGATAGTCGATGGCCAGTGACCCGAGATCCCACGCGGTACCGGTGGCGGTGGCCAGTGGCGTCTGGCCGGGCAGGTCGGTGGCCTGCGTCACGATGGCGGTACCGGCAATACCGCGTGCGGCCAGGATCGAGGGGAGGACCTGCCCGGCGAGGCGAGGCCGCACGAACGTGGTGGCGCCTAGCTCGCCATAGCCTGCCCAGCGCAACTCCTCGCGCAGGCCAGCGCGATGCGAAGGCGCGACGCGATCCGCCAGCACCAGGTCCCACGCGCCCTCCCACGCTTCGTCCGGGCGCTCGTAGATGCGGTGATGCGCGTCGTCGAAGCGGCGCGCGCCCTCGCGCGTCAACGCATAGCGGCTGACCCGGCCCACCGCCGTGGCGTCGAGCCAACCGTCGCGGGCAAGGCGAAACACGCTGGTGCGCACCGAGCGTTCGTTGACGCCGAGCGGCGCCATGAGACGGATGAGGCCTGCAAGCCAGACGGCGCCACCGTGCGGCGCCAGCGCGTCGCCCCACACCGTGACGATCAGCGACTTGGCGCGCGGCGGGTCGGTGACCAGCACGCGCCGGATCCAGCGGGCGACGACGGCGTCCGCGGCACCCGCGGCGGACGCGGCAGCGCGGCGGATATCGATGGGTTCTGATACAAAATTGTCTTGACGCATGCCAAAACTGTATCATAATGCACGACCGGTGAAGGTATCGTCGCCGGAAGCTGCAAGGAGGTCCACGATGTACGCCCAATTGGTCGAGACCGGCTTGAAAGACGTGCGCCAGCGCGCCGACATGGCGCCGGAGGAGCGCGCGTTCCAGGATCGCATCGATGCCGACATCAAGGTCGAGGCCAAGGACTGGATGCCCGACGCGTACCGCCGCACGCTGATCAGGCAAATCCAGCAGCACGCGCATTCCGAGATCGTCGGCATGCTGCCCGAAGGCAACTGGGTGGGCCGCGCGCCGTCGCTGCAACGCAAGGCCATCCTGATGGCCAAGGTGCAGGACGAAGGCGGGCACGGCCTGTATCTCTACGGTGCCGCGGAAACCCTCGGTGTCTCGCGCGACCAGATGGTGGCCGACCTGCACGCGGGGAAGAGCAAGTATTCGTCGATTTTCAATTACCCGACATTGACCTGGGCCGACATCGGTGCCATCGGGTGGCTGGTGGATGGCGCGGCCATCATGAACCAGATCCCGCTGTGCCGATGCTCCTATGGCCCGTATGCGCGCGCGATGGTGCGCATCTGCAAGGAAGAATCGTTTCACCAGCGGCAGGGATACGACATCCTCTTGAAGCTCTGCGCGGGCTCGGCAGAGCAGAAGGCGATGGCGCAGGATGCATTGAACCGTTGGTGGTGGCCGTCGCTGATGATGTTCGGGCCGCCGGACGCCGACAGCGTGCACAGCGCGCAGTCGGCTCAATGGAAAATCAAGCTCCTGTCCAACGACGAGCTGCGCCAGCGCTTCGTCGACCAGACGGTGCCGCAGGCGGATTTCCTGGGCATCGCGATGCCGGATCCGGACCTCCGTTGGAACGTCGCAACGGAGCACTACGATTTCGGCGCGATCGACTGGTCCGAGTTCCAGCAAGTGCTGAAAGGCAACGGGCCGTGCAATCGCGAACGGATCGCCGCGCGGGTCAGGGCATGGGACGACGGCGCGTGGGTGCGCGATGCGGCTGTGGCGCACGCGGAAAAGCGTGCTGCGCGCGCCGCGCGGGCCGCTGCCTGAGCCGGACCATGACGCGCGCAACGTGCAGGCACGGCCACTGGCGCGGGCGCAACCGTCGCAGTGATTGCAAGGGAGATACCGATGTCCGCTGAGTGGCCGCTGTGGGAAGTCTTCATCCGTTCGCAACACGGTCTCGCGCACAAGCACGTGGGCAGCCTCCATGCGCCCGATGCAGCGGGTGCCGTGCGCAATGCGCGCGATGTGTACACGCGTCGCAACGAGGGCGTGTCGATCTGGGTGGTGCGGTCCACCGACGTCGTGGCCACCAGCCCGGGCGACCGCGAGGCGCTGTTCGAGCCGGCCAATGACAAGGTCTACCGGCATCCGACCTTCTTTCCGATGCCCGATGGCGTCAAGCACATCTGAAACCCGTCCGCCATAGCCCATGACGCACGACGAAGCGCTGTTCGAATACCTGCTGCGGCTGGGCGACACCGATGTCGTGCTTGCGCAGCGCCTCGGCGAATGGATCGGCCATGGTCCGGTGCTGGAAGAGGACATTGCGCTCACCAATGTCGGCCTCGACCTGCTGGGACAGGGCCGGTTGTGGTTGGGTTATGCCGGCGAAGTCGAGGCACGCATCCGCGGCCAGGGCCGCAGCGAGGACGAGCTGGCCTTCCTGCGCGATGGCGGCGCCTATCGCAACCTGCAATTGGCGGAGATGCCCAACGGCGATTTCGCGATGACGATGGCGCGCCAGTTCTATTTCGATCACGCGCACCTGTTGCTCTTGCGCGGATTGACCACGTCCACCGATCAACGCGTGGCCGGGATCGCCGCCAAGGCAGTCAAGGAAGTCGCGTACCACACGCAGCGCAGCACCGAGTGGGTGATGGCGCTGGGTGACGGCACGGCGGAGTCGCATACCCGGATGCAGCGGGCGCTCGATGCGCTGTGGCCCTACACCGGCGAGATGTTCACGCTGGATGCCACCGACCGCGTGCTGGTTGATGCCGGCGTTGCGTTGGACGCGTCGGCATTGCACGGGCCGTGGCTCGAGTCGATCAATGCGGTGCTGGCCGAGGCCACGCTCACGCGTCCGTCGGGCGAATGGATGCAGGGGGGTAACGGTCGTGGCGGGCGGCAGGGCGTGCATACCGAGCACCTGGGCCATTTGCTGGCGCAGATGCAGCACCTGCAGCGCGCGTATCCGGGGGCGCAGTGGTGAACGCATTGCCGCGCGGGGCCGAAGCCTTGCCTGCGGGCACTGTCGTTGAGCGATCCTCAGCCTCGGGCAGCGCATTGCAGGGCAGTACGGTGCCACGAGCGCCCATTGCCGGGGCCGCAATCTGGAATGCGTTGTCAACCGTGCTCGATCCCGAGGTGCCCGTCATCTCCATCGTCGAGCTTGGCATCGTGCGCGACGTGCAACAGGACGCCGGGCGCGTGCGCGTGGTGCTCACGCCCACCTACTCCGGTTGCCCGGCCACGGAGTTGATCGCCACGCTGGTGCGCGAAAGCATGGCCGCCATCGGCATCGCCGAGGTGGAACTGGTGACGCAACTGGCGCCGCCGTGGAGCACCGACTGGATCGCGCCGGAAGCCAAGCCCCGGCTGGCGGCTTTCGGCATCGCGCCGCCGCATCTGCGCGCGTCGCGCATCGACGTCACCGGCATCAGTCCGCTGCGGCGCCAGGACGTTGTGGTGCCGTGCCCGCGCTGCGCTTCGGCGCGCACGCGGCTCGTGTCGCAATTCGGGTCGACCGCCTGCAAGGCGCAATACCGCTGCGATGCGTGCCTTGAGCCTTTCGATTATTTCAAGCCGCATTGACGCCTTCCACGAACCCCCACACGCCCATGAGCCGATTCCATCCGTTGACGGTCGCCCGCGTCGAGCGCGAAACCCGCGACGCGGTGGCCATCACGTTTGCCGTGCCGGCGGATCTGCGCGAGCAGTTTCGTTATGCGCAGGGCCAGCACCTGACGCTGCGCACCAACGTCGGCGGCGAGGATGTCCGGCGCTCCTATTCGATCTGCGCCGCGGTGCAGGACGACTGTCTGCGCATCGCGGTGAAGAAAACGCCCGGCGGCCTGTTCTCAACTTGGGCCAACGATGGGCTGAAGGCCGGCGACACCCTCGACGTGATGCCGCCGCTCGGACACTTCAACGTCGCGCTCGACCCGGCGGCGCGACGTCATTACGTGGGCTTTGCCGCAGGCAGCGGCATCACGCCGCTCCTGTCGATCATCAAGACCACGCTGGCCACGGAGCCCGCGAGTCGCTTCACGCTGGTCTATGGCAATCGCGCGTCGGGCACAGTGATGTTCAGGGAGGACCTGGCGGCGCTCAAGGACACTTACCTGAACCGCTTCAACCTCGTGCACGTGCTGTCGCGCGAGGCGCAGGACATCGAGCTCCTGCATGGACGCATCGATGAGGCCAAGGCCGCCGCGATCCTCGCGCAGTGGGTCCCCGTCGCGACCGTCGACGCGGCATTCATCTGCGGGCCCGAAGGCATGATGGACGGCGTGGTCGCGGCGCTCAAGTCGGCCGGACTGCCCGAGGCAAAGATCAGGATCGAGCGCTTCGCGGCCAGCATTCCGCGGCGCACGCACGTGGCGCTGGCCGTGCCGCTGCCTGGCCACACCGAATGCGAGGTCACCGTCATCATGGATGGCGCCACCCGTAGTTTCATGCTCGAAAAGTCGAAGGAAAACATACTCGAGGCAGGGCTGCGCAACGGCATCGAATTGCCCTACTCGTGCAAGGGTGGCGTGTGCTCCACCTGCCGCTGCAAGCTGCAGGAGGGCGAAGTGGACATGGACGTCAACTTCGCGCTGGAAGATTATGAAGTGGCACGCGGCTTCATCCTGTCGTGCCAGAGTTATCCGGTCACCGACCGCGTGACCGTCAACTTCGACGACACCGGTACCGCGTAAACTATTCACCCGGGGCTCTGATCCCCGCCTGCCGCCCCGTTGCGGCGCGTTGAAGGAGAAATGACGTGTCGCATCCGTTTTTTGAGCGCCACCGGGCCACGCTCGAGCGTGCCGTGCAGGCCATCAACGAGCGCACCTATTGGAGCGCCTTTCCCGAGTCGGCCAGTCCCAAGGTGTATGGCGAGGGCGCGGCGGAGGCCGGCCGCGCCGAGTTCGACGCGCTCCTCGGCAAGCCGTTCGCGATGCAGCAGTCCGCCACCGTCGGCGAGGTTGCCGGCGAGAAGTCGCCCTACGGCCTCGCGCTTGGCGTGACTTATCCCAAGCCGGAAATGGATGGCCTGTTCGCCGCCATCGATGCGGCGCAGGAGTCATGGCGTCGCGCCGGGCCGGAAGCGTGGGCCGGTGTCGCGCTCGAAACGCTGGCGCGCATCAACAAGGCCAGCTTTGCGATCGCCAACGCTGTGATGCACACGACCGGGCAGGCCTTCATGATGGCCTTCCAGGCGGGCGGGCCGCACGCGCAGGACCGCGGACTGGAGGCCGTGGCCTATGCGTGGCAGGAGCTGAGCCGGGTACCGGTTTCGGCAGTGTGGGAAAAGCCGCAGGGCAAGAACGAACCCATCCGCATGGAGAAGCAGTTCAGGATCGTGCCGCGTGGCGTCGCGCTGGTCATCGGTTGCTGCACGTTTCCCACATGGAATGGTTATCCCGGTCTCTTTGCCAGTCTGGCCACCGGCAACGCTGTCGTCGTCAAGCCGCATCCGGCGGCGATCCTCCCGCTGGCGATGACGGTGAAGATTGCGCGACAGGTTCTGGTCGACGCGGGTTTCGATCCCAACGTCGTCACGCTGTATGCGCACGAGCCCGGCGACGACGTGGCGCAGCGTCTGGCACTGCGGCCGGAGGTGCGCATCATCGACTTCACGGGCAGCACCGCCAACGGCCGCTGGCTGGAGGAGCACGCGCGGCAGGCGCAGGTCTACACGGAGAAGGCCGGCGTGAACCAGGTGATCATCGACAGCGTGGCCGACATCAAGGCGGTGGCGCGCAACATCGCCTTTTCACTGGCGCTCTACAGCGGCCAGATGTGCACGGCGCCGCAGAATCTCTATGTGCCGCGCGGCGGCATCGACACGGCCGAGGGGCCGCTCGGTTTCGACGCGGTGGCTGCTGCGATTGTCGATGCGGTGCAGAAGCTCGTGGGCGATCCCGCGCGCGCCGTCGAAATCCTGGGCGCGATCCAGAACGAAGGCGTGCTGCGCCGGTTGGAAGCGGCGCGTGGGCTGGGCACAATGTTGCTCGACACGCAGGTCATCGCGCATCCGGCGTATCCGCATGCGCCAATCCGGACGCCGCTGCTGGTCAAGCTCGACATCAAGGACCGGGCGATCTATCTCAATGAATGGTTCGGCCCGATCGCGTTCGTGATCGCGACGGACTCCACGACGCAGAGCCTCGCCGTGGCGCGCGATGCCGTTCACGGTCACGGCGCGCTGACGTTGTCCGTCTACTCGACGCGCGACGACGTGATCGCGCAGGCGGTCGAGGTGGCCGAGGACGTGGGCGTCGCGCTCTCGATCAATCTCACCGGCGCGGTGTTCGTCAATCAGTCGGCCGCGTTCTCGGACTATCATGGCACCGGCGCCAATCCGGCCGCCAACGCAGCGTTGACCGATTCGGCCTACGTGGCCAACCGGTTCCGCGTGGTCCAGCATCGTTTCCATCTCTGAAATCGGCCGCCATGACCACCGCCACCATCCTGTTCGAGCGCGCCGGCGGCATTGCCCGGATCACGCTCAATCGACCCGATCGCCTCAACAGCTTCAACACGGCGATGCACGCGGAGTTGCGCGACGCGCTGGCGCAGGTGCAGGCGGACACGACGTTGCGGGTGTTGTTGCTGACCGGCGCCGGGCGCGGCTTCTGCGCCGGGCAGGACCTGGCCGACCGGGCGGTGGCGCCCGGGGGCACGCCGGTGGATCTCGGCGCGTCCATCGAGATGAACTATCGACCGCTGGTGCTGGCGCTGCGAGAATTGCCGCTGCCGGTGGTGTGCGCCGTCAATGGCGTGGCCGCGGGCGCCGGCGCCAACATCGCGCTGGCGTGCGACATCGTCATTGCCGCCAAATCAGCCAGCTTCATCCAGGCCTTCTGCAAGATCGGGCTGATCCCCGATTCGGGCGGCACCTGGTTCCTCCCGCGCCTCGTCGGACCGGCCCGCGCCATGGGTCTCGCGATGCTGGGAGACAAGCTGCCCGCGGCCACGGCCGCGGAGTGGGGCCTGATCTGGCAGTGTGTCGACGACATGGAGCTGAAGCCCGCCGTCGAAGTCCTGCTGGCGCACCTCGCGCAGGCGCCCACGCGCGGGCTAGCCGCGACGAAGCGCGCGCTGCAGGTTTCCGCCACATCCACGTTGCATGCGCAGCTCGACCTCGAGCGCGACCTGCAGCGTGAACTCGGGTATTCGGCGGATTATCGCGAAGGCGTCGCGGCATTCGGCGCCAAGCGATCCCCTGAATTCACCGGCCATTGAGGTCGAGTCCCGCACCGGCATGAGCACAACCATCAGCAAGACCAAGGCGAACGCGTTGGCGCCCGGCGTGGAAGTCGGCGTGATCGGGGCCGGCGCAATGGGTGCCGGCATCGCGCAGATCGCCGCCCAGGCGGGGCATCGCGTCCATCTCTTCGACACGCGCATGGGGGCCGCCGACGCGGCACAGGCGAAGATCGCGGCCACGCTCAAGACATTGGCCGACAAGGGCAAGTTGGCAGCGGACGATGCCGCGGCGGCAGCGGCGCGCGTGATTCCCGTGCATGCGCTGGGCGATTTCGTCAGCGCGAAGCTGGTGGTGGAGGCGATCGTCGAGGACTTGGCCATCAAGCGGCAACTGCTGCGCGATCTCGAAGGCATCGTCGCCGACGACACGATCCTGGCCACCAATACGTCGTCGTTTTCGATCACTGCGCTGGCGGCCGGCACGCAACACCCGGGCCGCGTGGTTGGCATGCATTTCTTCAATCCGGCACCACTGATGCCGCTGGTCGAGGTCGTCTCCGGCCTCGCCACGGCAGTCGACGTGGCCGCGATCGTGCATGCCACGGCGGCCGCGTGGGGCAAGTTGCCGGTGCATGCGCAGTCCACGCCGGGCTTCATCGTCAATCGCTGCGCGCGGCCTTACTACGGGGAAGCATTGCGCCTCCTGACCGAACGCGCCGCCGACGCCGCCACCCTCGATGCCGTGATGCGCGAGGCCGGCGGCTTTCGCATGGGGCCGTTCGAGTTGATGGATCTCGTCGGCCTCGACGTCAATTTCGCGGTCACCAGCAGCGTTTGGGAAGCCTATTTCCACGACCCGCGCTTCACGCCGTCGGCGCTGCAGCGGGAAATGGTGGCGGCGGGCTACCTCGGCCGCAAGTCGGGACAGGGCTTCTTCAGCTACGCGCCCGGCGCTATTCGTCCCGATGCGCAGACCGAGTCGCCACAGGCCCGCCCGACCGCCATTCGTGCCGCTGGCGATGGCGCCATGAGCGGCGCGTTGCGCGACCGGCTGGCGGCTTCCGGCTTCAATGTCGTGCAGATCCCGGTTGACGCGGCAGTGGCGGATGCCTATCTCGACGTCGACGGCACGTTGCTGGTCCCAAGCGACGGGCGCACGGCCACGATGGTGGCGGCCGCGTGTGCGCATCCCGATGTCGTGGTGTTCGACCTGGCGCTCGATTTTCGCAATTGCACGCGCCTGGCGGTGGCGGTCGCCGATGCATGCAGCGCCGCCGGCGCCGCGGCGGCCATCGGTGCATTGCAGGCGGCGGGCATCGCCGTTTCACGCGTCGACGACGTCGCCGGCCTGGTCGTGCTGCGTACGGTAGCGATGCTCGCCAATGAAGCGTCCGATGCGGTCACGCAGGGCATCGCTGCGGCTGCCGACGTTGATCTCGCCATGCGCAAGGGCGTCAATTATCCGCAGGGACCGCTGGCATGGGGCGACGCCATCGGCCTGAAGCGCGTGCGGGCCGTGCTGCATCATCTCGCCGCGCATTATGGCGAGGATCGCTATCGCGCGTCGCCGCTGATCACCCGCCGCTGCGCCACCGGAGGCAAACTTGGTGAATGAACACGATGCGTCGCCGCCGCCGTTGACGCCGGAGGAAGCGCAGGCGCTGGCCGAGCGCGTCGCGCAGGGGATGTTCGAACGGGATCGCGCGTCGAATGCGCTGGGCATGCGCATCCTGCGCGTGGCACCGGGCTTTGCCGAATTGACGATGCACGTTCGCGGCGACATGGTCAACGGACATGCCATCTGCCACGGCGGCCTCGTGTTCACGCTGGCCGACAGCGCGTTTGCGTTCGCCTGCAACAGCTACAATTTCAATACCGTGGCGGCCGGCTGCTCGATCGAGTTCCTGGCGCCGGGACGCGAGGGCGACGTGCTGACTGCCACGGCGCAGGAGCGCGCGCAGGGAGGCCGTGCGGGCGTCTACGATATCGACGTGCGCAACCAGGACGGCAAGACCATCGCGCTCTTCCGCGGCAAGAGCATGCGGATCCGGGGCCACGTGATCGCGCCGGACGCGAGGGGGGAGTGACGATGTCCACCAAGCAAGCGCGCCCGGGCGAACTGGAGCCCATCGAAACCGCCAGCCAGGACGAATTGCGCGCGCTGCAGCTGTCGCGCCTGCGCGCGTCACTGGCGCATGCCTATCGCAACGTTGCGCACTACCGGCAGGCCTTCGACGCGCGCGGCGTGCATCCGGCCGACCTCAATACGCTGGACGACCTCGCCAAGTTCCCGTTCACGGTCAAGTCGGACCTGCGCGACCACTATCCGTTCGGCATGTTCGCGGTGCCGCGCGAGCAGGTCGTGCGCATCCATGCATCGTCGGGCACCACAGGCAAGCCCACGGTGGTGGGCTATACGCGCAACGACATCGACATGTGGGCCACGGTCATGGCCCGATCGATCCGCGCCGCAGGCGGGCGGCCAGGTGACATCCTGCACGTGGCCTACGGCTACGGACTTTTCACCGGCGGCCTCGGCGCACACTATGGCGCGGAAAAGCTGGGATGCACGGTCATTCCGATGTCGGGCGGCCAGACCGAGAAGCAGGTGCAGCTCATCCAGGACTTCAAGCCGAAGGTGATCATGGTCACGCCGTCGTACATGCTCGCCATCGCCGAGGAAATGGAACGGCAGGGCATCGATCCGCGCACGTCGTCGCTCGAGATCGGCATTTTCGGCGCGGAGCCATGGACGCCGACGATGCGCGCGGCCATCGAAGCGCGCATCGGCTTGGACGCAATCGATATCTACGGTTTGTCGGAAATCATCGGTCCCGGTGTGGCGCAGGAGTGCATCGAGACGAAGGACGGTCTGACGGTATGGGAGGACCATTTCTATCCGGAGATCATCGATCCCGTGACGGGCGACGTGCTGCCCGATGGCGAGAAGGGCGAGCTGGTGTTCACCTCGCTCACGAAGGAGGCGCTGCCGATCGTGCGTTATCGCACGCGCGACCTGACGCGGCTGCTGCCGCCCACCGCGCGGTCGATGCGCCGGATCGAGAAGATCACGGGCCGCTCGGACGACATGATGATCATTCGCGGCGTCAACGTGTTCCCGACGCAGATCGAAGAGCTGATCCTGCGCGATGCGGCCCTTGCCCCGCACTACCAGATCGAGATTTCGCGGCCCAAGAACCTCGATGAGATGACGATCCTCGTCGAGCGCGCGCCCGGCGCCGGCGGTGTCGACGGCGATCGTGCCGGCGAACGTCTGGCCCATCTCGTCAAGAACCTGATCGGGGTCACCGCGCAGGTGCGCGTGCTGCCGTCCGGTGGCGTTGAGCGCTCGCTCGGCAAGGCAAAGCGCATCGTCGACAAGCGGAAGTGACGTCAGGCAGCGCGCGGCAGGCGAGGCTTGTGCTTCGCTCGGTCGCTTGGCGAGGAACGGTGCCGAGCGTGGCCGCGGCGGGTGGCCCGCCGCGCGCTGTGCCACGACTACGGGCTACTACGCGCGGTGCCCCAGGCGGGCGGAAACGCGTTCCGCGCACTCGCGCAACGCCACCGCCAGCGCGCCATCCCATGCGGGATCGAAGCTGCCGGAGGGGCCGAGCGCAGTGATGGCCAGCGCCAGCGCGCCGCCATGTTCGAATACCGGCACTGAAAGCGCGTTGATGCCGGGCAGTGGATCGCCGACGGCGCGTGCCATCCGGTGTTCACGCACCTCGGCCAGCATGGCATCGACTTCTGCGCGTTGCCTGCCTCCTTGCATTTGCCCGGTGACGACCGGATCGCCGGCCTCCCGCGCGACGAGACGCTCAACCACAGGCGCGGGCAGCCACGTCGCGAATACGCGTCCGGTCGCCGTGTTCAGCACCGACATCACCGTGCCCACCCGCATGTTCACATGCACCGGCCGCGACGATTCGCGGATTGACACGATCGTGGGGCCGTGCGAGCCGAGAACGGCCACGGCTACCGTGTGACCGATCGTCACCGCCAGCGCCGCCATTTCCGGCGCCGCGATCCGCATCGGCGACAGGCGCTCGAGGCTGGCGAGGCCCAGCTGCAGTGCAAATGGTCCAAGGCCATAGTGACCCGTGGCCGGATCCTGTTCGACCAGCCCCAGCTTGCCAAAACTCACGACATAGGGATGGGCCTTGGCCGACGACATGCCCGCGCGCTGCGCCAGTTCGCCCAGCGGCAACGGCGCATCCGCATCGACCAGCGCCCGGAGCAGCGCGCCGCCCACTTCGATCGACTGGATGCCGCGCTGCGCTCTCGCCATGTCAGCCTTCCCCGAACAAGGTCACGATTTTCTCCCGCAGCCAACGATTGCCCGGTTCGTGCTCGAAGCGCCAGAACCAGTGCACATCGACATCGAAGCGTGGCAGCCCCACCCGCGGCCGCCAGATCGCGTACGCGCCAAGCGCCTGGAATGCCGCCGCCAGTCGTGACGGCATGATCGCCGCCAGATCGGTCTCGGCCAGGATGCGCGGCAGCACCATGAAATGCGGCAACGTCAGGCGCACATTGTCGCGCAAGCCGAGGGTTTGCAGCGCGCGGCCGGTGGCGGGATGCGAGCGCACCTGCGCGAAGTGCAATTGCCCCAGCGCTGTGCGCGCGGCAGGGCGCTTCGCCAGCGGATGGCCGGCCCGCATCACGACCACATAGTGTTCGGAGAGCAGGAACTGCCGCTTGGCGCCCGTCAGCGCCGGGATGAAACCCAGCGCCAGGTCGACGCGTCCCGATTCGAGCGCGGGCAGGATGTCCTTGTCGTCCAGCTGGAACACCTCGAGCCGTGCGCGTGGGGCCTCGCGCGCCATCAGCTCGATCAATGGCGGCAGGAAGATGGTCTCGCCGATGTCGGTGAGGTGCAGGCGGAACACCCGCTCCGAGCGACCGGGGTCGAAGGAGCCGGTTTCGCGGATCGCCACTTCGAGCGTGGTAAGCGCCAGGTCCACCGCCTTGGCGAGTCGCTCGGCCTTGGCCGTGGGGGCCATGCCGCCGCGCGTGCGGATGAAAAGCGGGTCGCCGTGCAGCGCGCGCAGGCGGCGCAGAGCGTGACTCACCGTGGGTTGCGATACACCCAGCCGTTCCGCGGCCCGGCTGACGCTGCCGGTGGCATGGACGGCATGAAACGTCTGCAGCAAGCTGAGATCGACGTTGCCAGTATGCATGGGAAGAATAATACTTCTAAAGGTTATGGCATTTACAAATACTGCACCGAGGCTACCATGAGGCCCTGTCAAGACCGGTATCGGCGACAGCAGGTCACGGGGGAGCCGGATGGAAGTATCGTTCAGCAAGGAATCATTGATGCTGCGCCGCGGCAACGGCGAGGTTTTTCGCGGCGAAGGCATCCTGGCCATCACCAAGGGCCTGCTCGAGGCGGGCGTGGCTTACGTCGGCGGCTACCAGGGCGCGCCGGTGTCGCACCTGCTGGACGTGCTCGTCCAGTCCGAGGACTACCTTGCGGAACTGGGCGTGCATGTCGAGGCCTGTTCCAACGAGGCCTCGGCCGCCGCCATGCTCGGCGCATCGATCCACTATCCGCTGCGCGGCGCGGTCACGTGGAAGTCGATCGTCGGCACCAACGTCGCGGCCGATGCGTTGTCGAATCTCGCCTCGCCCGGCGTCACCGGCGGCGCGCTGATCATCGTCGGCGAGGATTACGGCGAGGGGGCTTCGGTGATCCAGGAACGCACCTACGCCTACGCGCTCAAGTCGTCGCTGCTGCTGTTCGATCCGCGGCCGGAACTGGGGCACATGGTGGATACCGTGGCCCATGCCTTCGCATTGTCCGAGGCGTCGAACATGCCCGCGATGCTGCAATTGCGGATTCGTGCGTGTCATGTGCGCGGCGAATTCATCTGCAAGGACAACATCGCGCCTGCCGTGTCCGCGCGCGCGCCGCTGGCCGATCCGGCCACCTTCGACTACGGCAAGCTCGCGCATCCTCCCGTCACCTATGGCCAGGAGAAACGCAAGAGCGACGAGCGCATCCCCGCGGCGCGGCGCCACATCGTCGCGCATCGCCTCAATGAGCATCGGGGCGGCACGCGCGCCGGCCTCGGCATCGTCGTCCAGGGCGGTCTCTACAACTCGCTGCTCCGCGCGTTGCAGCAGTTCGGCCTGGCCGACGCGTTCGGCGAAAGCGATATCGCGTTGCTGGTGCTTAACGTGGTCTATCCGCTGGTGCCGGACGAGATTCGCGCGTTCTGCGCCGACAAGCGCGCCGTACTGGTGGTGGAAGAGGGGCAGCCGGAATTCATCGAACAGGAAATCCTGGCCACGCTGCGCCGCCATGCCATCGACACGCCGGTGGCGGGCAAGGATCTGCTGCCGATGGCGGGCGAATACTCGGTGGAGGTCATGGCGCGCGGGCTGGCGCGATTCCTTGCGGCGCACGCGGCCGAGATCGACATTGCCGCCGCCACTGCGTGGCTGGACACCACCGTGGCGCGTCGCGCCGATGTTGCCTCGGTGTTGGCAAAGCCGCTGCCGGCACGGCCACCGCAATTTTGCATCGGCTGTCCGGAACGTCCCGTGTTCTCCGCGCTGAAACTCGTGCAGCAGGATATCGGCCCTTTGCACATCGCCGGCGACATCGGGTGCCACGCGTTTGCCACCTTCGAGCCGTTTTCGATGGGCCATTCGATCCTCGGGTACGGCATGAGCCTCGCCAGTCGCGCTGGCGTCTCGCCGATGCTGGCACGCCGCACGCTCGCGGTGATGGGCGACGGCGGTTTCTGGCACAACGGCCTCATCACCGGCGTCCAGTCCGCGCTCTTCAATGGCGACGACGCCGTGCTGCTGATCTTCAAGAACGGCTACACGTCGGCCACCGGCACGCAGGACATCATTTCCACGCCGGCACTGGCGGCCAAGGCCGGCGCCGCCGACAAGGCCCAAAGCCTCGTCCACGAGAACCAGGTGATCGAGCGCACGCTGACCGGACTCGGCCTGCAGTGGCTGCGCGTGGTGGACAGCTACGACGTAACGACGATGCGCGCCACGCTCGACGAGGCCTTCACCACATCGTTTGCCGGGCTGAAGGTCATCATTGCCGAGGGCGAATGCCAGCTGGAGCGGCAACGCCGGTCCAAGCCCTGGCGCGCCGGACAGCTCCGCGCGGGCAAGCGCGTGGTGCGCGTGAAGTACGGCGTGGACGAGGACACCTGCTCCGGCGACCATTCGTGCATTCGCCTTTCCGGCTGTCCGACGCTGTCCGTCAAGCCGGCGGCCGATCCGCTGCGGGTGGATCCGGTGGCTACCGTGCTCGAAGGGTGCGTCGGCTGCGGACTCTGCGGCGAGAACGCGCACGCGGCCACATTGTGTCCGTCGTTCTATCGCGGCGAAGTGATCCAGAATCCGGGCTTCCTCGATCGTGCGGCGGCGCGCGTGCGGGGCGCCGTCATCAAGATGCTGCAACCGGCCTGATGCGATGAGTACCGATGCGGCAGCACGACCATTGACGATCCTGATCGGCGCGCTGGGCGGCGAGGGTGGCGGCGTGCTGGCCGAATGGCTGATCGACGTCGCAGCGCACGCGGGCTATGTGGCGCAGAGCACGTCGATCCCGGGCGTGGCGCAGCGAACCGGCGCGACCACCTACTACGTCGAGGTTTTTTCGGTGCCGCTGGCCGCGCTGGCGGGACGCCGCCCGGTGCTGAGCCTGTTGCCGGTGCCTGGCTGCGTCGATCTGGTGGTGGCTTCCGAACTGCTCGAGGCGGGGCGCATCATGGCGGGCGGCATGGTGAGTGGGGACCGCACGCTGCTGATCGCGTCGACCAGCCGCACGCTGACCACGGCGGAGAAGATGTCGCTGGGAGACGGCCGCTTTGACAGTGACACGCTGCTGGCAGCGGCACAGCGCACCAGTCGCCGTGCGGTCGCATTCGACATGGATGCAGCAGCACGCGGGGCCGGCACGATCGTGAGTGCCGTCATGTTCGGCGCGATCGCCGGCAGTGGTGTGCTGCCGTTCGCGCGCGCCGACTACGAAGCCGTCATTGACGCGTCGGAGCGCGGTGCCGCGGCCAGTCGCAAGGGCTTCGCAGCCGGATGGTCGGCAGTTGCGGATGGCAACGACCTCCACGGGCCACGCGCAGCCCCTGCGGTTCCGGCGCCCGCCGCCGCCGGCGCCTTCGGAAATTTTCCGAGTCAGGTCCGCGACATCGTGCGCCTCGGTGACGCGCGCATGCGCGAATTCCAGGATGCGGAGTATGCCGCGCTCTACGTTGAACGGCTGCAGCGCATCCTGGCGGCCGAACATGCCGCCGATCCGGCGACGACCCACGGCTTCGCGCTGACCCGCGAAACGGCGCGCTTCCTCGCCTTGTGGATGGCGTTCGACGATATTGTCCGTGTGGCCGGGTTCAAGATTCGCGCCAGCCGCTTCGCGCGCGTGCGCGCCGAGGTGGGCGCCGGACCGCGCGATATCGTGCGTATTGTCGATCACTTCAAACCCGGCGTGCCCGAAGTTGCCGGGATGCTGCCGGCGTCGCTGGCGGCGCGATTCATGCGTTGGGACCACGCGCGGCAGGCGCGCGGCAAGGCGGCACTGGCGCTGGCGCTGCACCTTCGCAGCGACAACATCATGGGCTTTGTCACGCTGCGGGTACTGGCGGCGATGCGCGGGTGGCGTCGCCGCGGCATGCGTTATCGTGACGAACAGGCGTTGATCGAGCGCTGGCTGGACGCGATTGAAGCTGCAGCCCGCGACCATTGGGAATGCGCCAACGAAGTGGCATTGTGCGGCCGCCTGGTCAAGGGTTACGGCAGCACCAACGAACGCGGCAAGCGCAACCTCGTGCACATCGTCGACCATCTGGCCACGAGCGGCGCATTCGCCACGTCCTTAGCGCGCGCGGCGGCCATCCGCGCGGCCCGGGAAGCGGCGCTGGCCGACGAAGGCGGCGTGGCGCTGGACCGGGCGCTGGTGCAGCATGGCGCACCCGCGCGACCGGTAATCGCCCAGCCAATTCGCTGGACTCCAAGGCGGGCGGCAACACCGCCGCGCCACGAGGTAAGCTCTCGACCATGACGCGCCGCCACGTGACCCGCTTCACCGTCGAATTCGGCGACTGCGACCCGGCGCAGATCGTGTTCTATCCCAATTTCTTCCGCTGGATGGACGCGGCGTCGCTGCATTTCTTCCGCGCGGCGGGCGTGCCATCGTGGCGCGACTACGAAGCGCAGACCGGTATCATCGGCACGCCGCTGGTCGACGCATCAGCGAAGTTCATTCGCCCGGCATCCTACGGCGACGTGATCGACGTGGAGGCGTCGGTGGCGGAGTGGCGCGGCAAGAGCTTCGTGATGGCCTATGAGATCCGGCGCGGCGACACGGTGCTGGTCGAAGGGCGCGAAATAAGGGTGTTCGCGCGGCGGCACCCGGATGATCCGGCGCGGATTCAGGCCGTGGAGGTGCCCGTCGCCATCCGCGCGTGGTGCGGTTGAGGGGCAACTGAGGGCTGGCTGCAGGTTCACCAGCAGCAACAATCATTGGGGCGTACCGGCGATCGACGCCGGGCGCCACCGGCAAGGGGGAGCGGCATGCAGGAACCGATACCGGAAGCAACCGGAACCCAGCTCGCGCATGTTGCGCGATTCGGTCCCTGGGGGCGGCTGCTGCTGCGTTCCAGCAAGACGCTGGCCATTGCGGGAGGCCTGATCTTCGTTGCACTGGTGATCATGTCCATCGTCTCGATCACCGGGCGCAAGTTGTTCAGCGCGCCGCTGCCGGGCGATGTCGAAGTCCTGCAGATGTGCTCGGCCTTTGCGGCGTCGACGTTCTTTGCCTATTGCCACCTGATCAACGGCGACGTGAAGGTCGACTTCTTCACGCACAACATGAAGCCGGCGCGGGTGGCACGAATGGATGCGTTCGGATCGCTGCTGGTGGGCCTGTTCGGTGCGCTGATCGCATGGCGGACCGCGGCCGGGGCGTGGAATGTGCAGCAGGTCGGCGAGACCTCCGCCATCCTGGGTTGGCCGGTGTGGCTGGCGCAGGCGCTGATGGTGCCGGGTTTTGCACTGATGGCCGCTGCGGGGTTCTACATGTGCGCGCTGCACCTGCGCGACGCGCGTTCCGACCATGCGGCGGAGGCGGGTGCATGAGCGGTACCAGCGTCGGCTTCATCATCTTCGGCGTCATGCTGACGATGATGGTGGTGCGCGTGCCCATCGGCATCGCGATGTTCTCGGTCGGCGCGGCGGGCTATGTGTACCTCACCGACGGCAACGTCAACGCGCTGCTCAATTCATTGAAGAATCTCGCCTATGCACGGTTGTCGAACTACGACCTGGTCGTGATCCCGCTGTTCCTGCTGATGGGGCAGTTCGCAACGCATGGAGGTCTCTCGAAGGCCCTGTTCCGGTTTGTCAGTGCGTTTCTGGGCCACCTGAAGGGCGGCGTGGCGATGGCTGCCATCGGCGCATGCGCCGGCTTTGGCGCGATCTGCGGATCGTCGCTGGCCACGGCGGCCACGATGGGGCAGGTGGCCTTGCCCGAATTGCGCCGCTTCGGCTATTCGGGGTCGCTTGCCACCGGCGCGTTGGCGGCAGGCGGCACGCTGGGCATCATGATCCCGCCGTCGGTGCCGCTGGTGATCTACGCGATCCTGACGCAGGAGTCGATCGGCAAGCTGTTCATGGCCGCGGTGGTCCCGGGCGTGATCGCGATGGTCGGCTACATGCTGGTGGTGAAGATCGTCGTCACGATCAAACCGGAAGCGGGTCCTGCCGGGTTGGAAGTGCCATGGCCCGACAAGCTGAAGAGCCTGCTCGAGGTATTGCCGGTGCTGCTGGTGTTCGTCGTCGTGATCGTGGGCATCTACGGCGGCTGGGCCAATCCCACCGAAGCCGCCGCGATCGGTGCGGCCGCGTGCGGCATCCTGGCGATGGTCACCGGCGGCATGCGCGGCAAAGGCCTGATCGACAGCGCACTGGGCACGGCGCAGGCGACGGCGATGATCTTCCTCGTGCTGCTCGGCGCGGACATGCTCAACACCACGCTGGCGCTGTCGCAGATGCCGGCGGAACTGGCGGCGTGGGTCAAGGCCAGCGGCATGTCGCCGATGCTGGTGATGTTCATGATCCTCGTGATCTACATCTTCCTCGGCTGCGTGATGGACTCGCTGGCGATGATCCTGCTGACCATTCCCATCTTCTACCCGATGGTGATGGGACTCGACTTCGGCCTGTCGGCGCAGGACAAGTCGATCTGGTTCGGCATTCTCGCCTTGATGGTGGTGGAGATCGGGCTCGTGCATCCGCCGGTGGGAATGAACGTCTACATCATCAACCGGCTGGCGCGCGACGTGCCGCTCACCGAAACCTTCAAGGGTGTCGTGCCATTCCTCATCTCGGACGGCCTGCGCATCCTGCTGCTGATGTATTTTCCGATCGTCTCGCTGTTCCTCGTTCATGCATTCAAGTCGTAGCAACCAAGGAGGCACCATGATTACCCGCAAATTTCCGTTGTTGGTCCGTACACTCGTGGTTGGAGTCGCCGCTGCCCTGGGTACCGGCATCGCCAGCGCCCAGGAAGTCGTGCTCAAGATCCATCATTTCCTGCCGCCGCAGGCCACTGTGCAGGCGCTGATCTTCAATCCGTGGTGCGAGAAGATCGGCAAGGAGTCGGGCGGCCGGATCAAGTGCCAGATCTATCCGTCGATGCAGCTGGGTGGTACGCCGCCGCAACTCTTCGACCAGGCGCGCGATGGCGTGGCCGACATCATCTGGACGATCCCCACCTACCAGGCGGGGCGCTTCATCAAATCGGAAGTTTTCGAGCTGCCGTTCATGGCGCGCAACTCGGAAGTGGGCAGCCCGGCGTTCTACGAATACGTGCAGAAGAACTCGCTGGACGAATTCAAGGGTGTAAAGGTGCTGGCGCTGCACCTGCATGACGGCGCGCTGCTGCATTTTTCCGGCAAGCAGGTGAAAACGATGGAAGACCTGAAGGGCCTGAAGGTGCGCGGACCCACGCGCATCGGCTCGAAGTTCATCGCGGCACTGGGCGCAACACCGGTGCAGATGCCGTTACCGCAGGTGCCGGAGTCGGTGTCAAAGGGGGTGATCGACGGCGCGATGGTGCCATGGGAAGGCGTACCGCCGATCAAGTTGCAGGAGATCGCCAAATATCACACCGATACGGCGGCCGGTGCGAACCGGATGTCGAACACGATCTTCGTCATCGCGATGAACGAGGCCAAGTACAACAGCCTGCCGCCGGACCTGAAGAAGGTGATCGATGCGAACAGTGGCCTCGACTGGTCGCGGCAGATCGGCAAGATCTTCGACGGCACGTCGGAGCCGGCGAAGAAGCTTGCGGCGGCAGCAGGCGGCGTGTTCGACACGTTGACGGCGGCGGAGTACGACCGTTGGCAGAAAGCCACCGAGGGCGTCAACAAGGAATGGACTACCGAGGTGGGTGCCAAGGGCGCGAACGGGCAGCAACTGCTGGACGATGCCCGCGCTCTGATCAAGAAGAACGGCGGCTAGTCGCGTGACGCTACGGTCGTTCCTGCCGGGACGACCGTAGCGCCTGTTCCTCGTGGTGCGGCGACAGGACGACTATGCTATGGCAGCGGAAACCGCGCACCCCAGCCCACACCGCCGTAGTACATGTTGTCGCCGTACATCAGGCCGGTCTGCCACATCTGGAATTGATTGTTCAGAACGGCCTGGTTGTAGTTGTACCGTTGCGCACTGATGCCGCCGTCGGCGCCCAGTGTCCGGCTGTAGCCGCCGTCGCCGGCATCCTCGGCCGTCCAGCCGTCACCACGATTGCCGCTGAACCGATCCGCGTTGGTCATGCTGAACGACGCGGCCTGGATCGCGCCGTTGATGCGCGCCTTTTCCTCCTGCGCCGCCCACGTCGTATCGCCCGGCGCCGCCTGCCAGCCATTGGACGTGTGCATTTGCCACGTGCCGCCGGTGTCGCGATACACGTTGCCGTTGTCGTCGGCATAGTGCTCGTTGCCGGTGGTGGAGGATTGCCATGAATCCGACGGCAGCTTGTAAAGGCTGCCGGCTTGCGCCAGCAGCACGGGCGGCGGCGCGGACTTCGCACCGGACGGACGCGCGGCGCCGCGAGGCGCCGACGCCAGCAGCTTGCTGGTTTGGTCGGCCGTGCGCGTGACATGGGCGGCGGGTTGGGCAGCGGCAACCGGTGCTGGGGCTGCGGAAGCGGCACCGCTCGTCGCTGCCGGTGCGGGCTTTGCCGCGGCGGTCGGCGCAGTGGCCGCGCCAGGTGCCGGACGCAGGTAGACATTGGCGCTGGCTGAGCCGCAGCACGGATAACCGCCCCAATAGCTGGGGTGAAACACGGCGCCGCCGCTGTTGGTGGGCGACCATGCGGTGCTGGCAAGACCCATCGCAAAACTGTAGGAGAAGCCGACATTGGGGTTGTACACCGGCGAGGCCGACAGGCCGTAGGTCGTGGGCTGCTGGTACCACGCCGAGCCGATCCACGGCTTGTAGGCATAGCCGGTGCCGTACACGACGGTGCCGGTGGGTGCGACTGCGGTGCCGAGATAGCCCGGCGTATAGCCGACGTGCACATCGGTGGCCGTCGCGGAATAAACGTGCACATAAGTCACGTAGTGCAGCGGATTCGACGTCGGTATCGTATAGATCTCGGGTGGCACGGAGGTGGCGATCTTCCACGGGCCTGTGGCTTGCGCCGCCGTGAACCACACGCCGGCCTTGACCGCATACAGCGCCCCCGCGGCGGTAGCGATTACCGGCATCGGCGCGTTCAGCGCATAGGTCAACGTGGTGCCGGCAATCGGTGCGAATTGTGGCGCACCGTCGAAACTGGCGGTGAACGTGGGCCCGTTCACCAGCGGCACGATGGCGGTTTGCGGAATGCGATTGTCGACCAGCGCTTCCCTGGCCTGCGGCGTGCCGGCCACGGCTGGCAGCACCGAGGCCGCCAGCGACGTTTCGGGAATGCGCGCGAAGTCGGCCGGCAGCGCGTTGCTGGCCACGAAGGTCCACGGCCCGATCAGCTTGGCGCTGGTGAACCAGCGTCCCGCCAGCAGCACGTAGTAGTTGTTATTGGCGTCCTGCAAAACGTCGGCACCGGTGTTGGTGGCCCAGCGCAGCGTCGTACCCGCAATGGGCGCGAAGTCGGGCTGGCCGTTGAACACGATGAGTTCGGCCGGCGTCGTGCTGATCACGATCTGCGGCTTGTTGGTGGCCAGCATCGCCGGCGGGTTGGCCTTGGGATCGCCACTCAGCATGTCGACACCGTGCGTGGCCATGGCGGCGCGGGCGACCGCATCGAGTCCGGGCGGCGTGATGAAGGGCCGCGTCCATGGCAGGTCGAGCGCAGGCGTCTGCAGCCACCCGTCGTAGACGTGGATGTAGAAATAATTTTCGACCGTGTCGCGCAGGAGCAGCGCGCGCGTATTGATCACGCGCTGGAAGCGCGCATTGCCGGCGACGGGACGCAGCACCGGCGTGCCGTCGATCGGCACCAGGATCGCCGAGACGTTGCTTACGATGATGCGCGGCGGCGTGTTGTCCACCGCCACGGAGGGCGGCATTGCATTGGTCAGCTTCGGCGACACCTTCAGCCGGTCGAGCGCCACGCTGCGCACGCTCGCAGCGAACTGCTTCTTCAATGCATCGATGTAGGGTGCGCCGTTGTCGGGCAGGGCCGGGAATACGCTCTTGGAAATCTTGAAGTCATCGAAGACAACGGTGCGCAGCGACTTGTTGACCGAGGTGCGTGCGTTGGCGAACACCGTGCCAAACGACTCGGTGGAGGCGCCCTTGGGCTTGATCGCCAGCGCGAAGCGGAAGTCGATCCGGTCGTCGATCCATTGGCTCACCTGCGGCTGGTAGACCAGCACCACCGCGTCGGGCAGGTTGAACTCCCGCGGCCAGGCCTTGGCGGGCGCGGTGGTCAGCGTTTTCCCGGCCGGCACCGGCGTCTGCGCGATGGCGGCGACGGGGACACCCAGCAGCAGGCAGAGAAGCGCGGCGGCACAGCGCCGCGTGGAGGGCACATTGCGTTGAAGATTCATGGAGTCGACGGCTCGATTGAAGGCAAGCCCCGCATGTTACGCGGTTGGCTCACCGCTGGCTTCCCGGGTGCGAAGAATTGTCGCGCGAAATCGATCAGAGTCCGGGCGAGCGCGCCAGCACGCGATCCACCATCACGCCGGCCTGGCCAAGGTAGTTGGCAGGGTCGCACAGCGCGGCGAGCGCGGCGCGGTCCAGATGCTGGCTGATCTCGGGATTGGCCACCAGCAGGTCCAGCAGCGGCTTGTTTTCGCGCAGCGCCACGCGGCAGATGTCGTAGACGACATCATGCGCGCGTTCGCGTCCGATATGCCGGCCGAGACCCATCATGACGGCTTCGGACATCACAAGGCCGTTGGTGATGTCGATGTTGGCACGCATGCGTACCGGATCCACTTCGAGGCCTTCCAGCATCGTGCGCGCCTGCTGGAGTGCGCCTGACATGAGGCAAAATGCCTCGGGCAGTGCGATCCATTCGATTTCCCATGGGCCCGTGGAACGTTCATGGTCGGCAATCATCGCGTCCATCAGCGCCGCCGCATGCTGGCGCACCATCGACACCGCAGCGTGGATGTAGCACGACGAAATGGGGTTGCGCTTCTGCGGCATCGTGCTGCTGGACCCGCGACCGTGGGCGAAAGGCTCGAAGGCTTCCGCCACTTCCGTCTGCATCAGCAGCTTCACATCCATGGCAACCTTGCCGAGCGTGCCGCCGACGAGGCCCAGGAAGGCGCCCACTTCCGCAATGTTGTCGCGTACCGTGTGCCACGCGATGTCGGGCTGCCCGAGTTGTAATTCCGCCATCAGGCCGGCCTGCGTCTCCATCGCTTTAGTCTCGATGGATGCCAGCGTGCCGCATGCGCCGCCGAATTCGCCGACCAGCACGCGCGGGCGCAGTTGGTCGAGGCGCTGGCGGTGGCGTTGCACGGCGGACAGGATTGCGGCCATCTTGTAGCCGAAAGTGATCGGAATGGCTTGTTGCAGCTTGCTGCGCCCGACGATCGGCGTGTCGCGATACTTGCGCGCGAGTGTGGCCAGCGCGGCTTCGATGCCGCGCAGGTCGGCATCGACGAGGGCAAGGCTGGCGCGAACCTGCAGTACGGTGGCCGTGTCCGTGATGTCCTGTGTCGTGGCACCCCAGTGACAGTACTCGCCGAGCTTGTCGCGACACAGCGCATTCAGCTGCGATACCACGCCCAGGATCGGCGAGCCGACGCGTTCCGTGTGCAGACGCAGCTTTTCCATGTCGATGTTGGCGATGTCGCAGTTCCTGATGATCTCCTCCGCGGCCTCCTGCGGGATGATGCCGAGACGTCCCTGCACAAGCGCGAGGCTGCGCTCCACCTCGATGTACCGGGCCGTGCGGTACTCGTCCGACCAGACGTCGCGCATGGCCTTGGTACTGAAGATGTTGCCGAAGATGGCGGAGTCGATGACGGTCGCGGGCATGGCAGTCTCGTGAAGGGAGTTGGGTTGGGCGAATCAGATGACCTGGGCGGCACGCAGCGCGGCGATGCGCTGCTCGCTGTAACCCTGCGCACGCAGGATGTCGTGGGTGTGCGCGCCCAATGCCGGCACCGGATCAAAACGGGGGTGGTCGCCGGCAGCGAGTCCCGGCGGCAGCAATGCCGGCACGGGTCCGGCCGAGGTGCCCACTTCACGCCAACGTTGGCGGGCGGCGAGCTGCGGATGGTTCCAGACGTCCGCCATGGTATTGACGCGCGCATTGGCGATCTGCGCGGCATCGAGCCGGGCCGCCACTTCGTCCGCGGACAGCGCGGCGAAGGCCGCGACGATCAGCGCGTGCAGGGTGTCGCGGGAGGCACTGCGTTTCGAATTGGTGACGAAGCGTTCGTCGCGAGCCAGCGCGGGCTGGAGCAGGACCTTGGCGCAAAAAGCCTCCCACTCGCGCTCGTTCTGCAGGCCCAGCATCACCACCTTGCCATCGCCCGCGGGAAACGGACCGTAGGGATAGATCGTGGCGTGGCTGGCGCCGGTGCGGGCAGGCGGCGGCGCGCCATCCATCGCGTAATAGAGCGGATAGCTCATCCACTCGGTCAGCGCTTCCAGCATCGAGATGTCGATGTGCTGGCCCCGTCCGGTCTGCGCGCGCTGCAGCAGCGCGGCCAGGATATTCGAGTACGCATACATGCCCGCGGCGATGTCGGCGATCGAGATCCCGGCCTTGGCGGGCGCTTCGTCCGTGCCGGTGGTGGAGACCAGGCCCGACTCACTCTGGATGAGGAGGTCGTAGGCCTTCTTGTCGCGGTAGGGGCCATCGTTGCCGTAGCCGGAGATGTCGCAGACGATGAGCGCGGGCTTGACGGCGCTGAGCGTGGCGTACGACAGGCCGAGGCGCGCAGCTGCGCCGGGCGCGAGGTTCTGCACGACGACGTCGGCGTCCTCCCGGATCAGCCGCCGCAGGATCGCCTGCGCCTCGGGATGCTTGAGGTCAAGCGTCAGGCTTTCCTTCGAGCGATTCGTCCAGACGAAATGCGACGCCTGGCCGCGCACGCGTTCGTCGTAGCCGCGCGCGAAGTCGCCCACGCCGGGACGTTCCACCTTGATCACGCGCGCGCCCAAGTCGGCCAGCTGCCGCGTGGCGAACGGCGCGGCGATCGCGTGCTCCAGCGCGATGACGGTGATGCCCTGCAGCGGCTGCATCGTCGGCCTTTCAGCCGAGCACGGCCGTGGCGTCCATCGCCAGCGCGCCGTCGTGATCGCGGATCCACAGCTTGACGGTGCGGCCATCCGGTTGCGGCGCGCCACAGGCGAAGAACCGATCGATATCGAAAACCGGTCGCAACGCGCGGAACTCGTAGCGCGCGACCGTGGCCGCGGGCAGCCG
Organism: uncultured beta proteobacterium; assembly: GCA_963805355.1. Classification (GTDB taxonomy): domain Bacteria; phylum Pseudomonadota; class Gammaproteobacteria; order Burkholderiales; family Casimicrobiaceae; genus VBCG01. The sequence goes on from CAWDTZ010000004.1 coordinate 201,274, forward strand.
ATGGCGCAGCAGGTCGAGCAGCAGCGTGGCCAGCAGCGGCCCGTGGACGATCAGGCCGGGATAACCTTCCACCTCGGTCACGTACTTGCGGTCGTAATGAATGCGGTGGCCGTTGAAGGTCAGCGCGGAATAGCGGAACAGCAGCACAGCGTCGGCCTGCCACGGCTGTTCCCACGGCGCTTCGGTCGGCGCGGCCTTGGGCGGAGCGGCGTCGCCGGGCCTGGCCGCTTCGCGATAGACGATGTCGTGGTACTCGGTGATTGCCGGCGCGGCCGCGCCGCGCACGCGAATCTCGTGCTTCACATTGACGAAGACCAATTCGCCGGTGCGGCCAAGCTTCGACGTGACATTGTCGATGGTCGATGTCCGTTCGATGGCATCGCCTACCGCAAGCGGCGCGTGCAGCGTCAACTCGCTGCCGGCCCACATGCGCCGCGGCAGCGCCACTGGCGGCAGGAAGCCGCCTCGCATCGGATGCCCGTCGGGACCGATCTCCGACTGCCGGGCCAACGGCAGGAAGTAGAGCCAGTGCCACAGCGGGGGCAGCGGCGTGCCGGGGGCGGGGCGCTCCGAGGGCCGGTCCAGCATGGCCGCGAGCGCGGCCATCGGTGTGGCCGTGACGATGTCCGCGACCGATTCCGTTTTGCCGATCCAATCGGAAAGATTCATCGCAAATTTCCTGAAAAAGGAGCGTCTGCGCGCGCTGGTGCGCAGTGGCGGAGCATGGGGCCCGGGACGATGGCACCCAATCGCCTATCGCGTACCTTAGCGCAAACGGCGCCCCTTCATATTCGCCAATAGCTGATTAATTAGATAATATATAATGTCAGGTTGAACCCGGTAGACGTATGTTCGCGCCGCGCCGATTGTCAGGGCCGGGCGGGGCAACGATACTGTTTCTCCGTCAAGCCGGGGGTGCTGGCTGTTGCTGTGCTCCACGCCCACAAGGATTCCATGGACACCAAGAAATTTGCGTCGCACGCCGATCTGGAAGAAAAGAAGGTGAGCTTCGACCGGCTGTCGGAACACGCCTACGCGTACACGGCGGAGGGCGATCCCAACACGGGCATCATCATCGGCGACGACGCCGTGATGGTGATCGACACCCAGGCCACGCCGGTAATGGCGCAGGACGTGATCCGGCGCATCCGCGAAGTGACCGACAAGCCCATCAAGTATGTCGTGCTGTCGCACTATCACGCCGTACGCGTGCTTGGCGCCACCGGGTACAAGCCCGAGCACATCATCGCCAGTCGCGATACCTACGAGCTGATCATCGAGCGCGGCGAACAGGACATGAAAAGCGAGATCGAACGCTTTCCGCGCCTGTTTCGCGCGGTGGAGTCGGTGCCCGGCCTGACGTGGCCCACCATGGTGTTCGAGAAGCGCATGACGCTGTGGCTGGGCAAGTTGCAGGTCGAGCTGATGCAGCTGGGCCGGGGCCATACCAAGGGCGACACGGTGGCCTGGCTGCCGCAGGAGAAGATCCTGTTCTCCGGCGATCTCGTCGAATACGACGCCACCCCCTACACCGGCGACGCCTATCTCGCCGATTGGCCGGCGACGCTGGATGCGCTGGCGGCATTGCATCCCGAGCAACTCGTGCCGGGTCGCGGCGCCGCCCTCAAATCGCCGGCCGAGGTCAAGGCCGGACTGGATGGTACGCGGGCGTTCGTCACCGCGATGTTCGAAACAGTGAAGCAGGGCGCGCAGGCCGGCAAGGACCTGCGCACCGTTTATCACGAGACCTACGCCGCGTTGAAGCCGCGCTTTGGCAACTGGGTGATCTTCGACCATTGCCTGCCCTTCGACGTGACCCGCGCCTTCGATGAGGCCACGCAGTATCCGCACCCGCGCATCTGGACCGCGCAACGCGACAAGGAGATGTGGCAGGCGCTCGAAGGCTGAGCGACGGGCCCAGTCAACGCCATGACCGCGATGGCCGCCTATGCCAATCCGGTTTATCCGTATTGCCGGCCCCCCGAGCTGGACGGCAGTCCGCGGCATTGCGGCGTGGTGGTGATCGGCGCCGGACCCGTGGGACTCGCCACCGCGATCGACCTCGCCCAGCGCGACATCCCCGTGCTGGTGCTGGACGATGACAACACGGTCAGCGTCGGTTCGCGTGCGATCTGCTACGCCAAGCGCACGCTGGAAATCCTTGATCGGCTGGGTTGTGGCGAGGCAGTCACCAGCAAGGGGGTGGGCTGGAACGTCGGCAAGGTCTATCACGGCGATCAGCTCGCCTATCAGTTCGACCTCTTGCCCGAGGCTGGTCACCGGCGTCCGGCGTTCGTCAACCTGCAGCAGTTCTACCTCGAGGAATGCCTGGTCGAGCGTGCGCAGGCATTGGCCGCGGCGGAATTGCGCTGGGAGCATTGCGTGGTGGGGGTTGCCCCAGACGACGAGCGCGTCACGTTGCGCGTGGCCACCCCCGACGGCGACTACGAGCTCACCTGCGACTGGCTGGTGGTGTGCGACGGCGCGCGCAGTCCAGTGCGGCACCTCCTTGGCCTCGACACCGAGGGACAGGTATTCCGCGATCGCTTCCTGATCGCCGACATCCGCATGGCGTCGGATTTTCCGGCCGAGCGCCGCTTCTGGTTCGACCCGCCGTTCCATCCCAATCAGTCGGTGCTGCTGCACCGGCAGCCCGACAACGTATGGCGCGTCGATTTCCAGCTAGGCTGGGACGCGGACCCCGAGGTGGAGAAGCAGCCGGAACGCATCCTGCCGCGCCTGCGCGCCATGCTCGGCTCCGACGCCAGGTTCGAGATCGAGTGGGCCAGCGTCTACACGTTTCAATGCCGGCGGATGCAGAAATTCCGCCAGGGCCGCGTGCTGTTCGCGGGGGACGCGGCCCATCTCGTCAGTCCCTTCGGCGCGCGCGGCGCCAACAGCGGCGTGCAGGACGCGGACAACCTGGGCTGGAAGCTCGACCTCGTGTTGCGCGGTCTCGCCCCCGCAGGCTTGCTCGACAGTTACGACGACGAACGCGTGACTGCGGCCGACGACAACATCCGCAACTCGACGCGCTCCACCGACTTCATCACGCCCAAGAGCCCGATATCCCGGGTATTCCGCGACGCGGTGCTTGGACTCGCGCGGGATTTTCCTTTTGCGCGGCGGCTGGTCAACAGCGGACGATTGTCGGTGCCCACGGTGCTGGCGGAGTCCTCGCTCAACACACCGGACGTCGAACCCTTTGCCGGCGCGATGGTGCCCGGCGCGCCGGCCGCCGACGCGCCGGTGGCCGGGCCGCATGGCGATTGGCTGCTCGACTACCTCGGCGGCACGTTCGTGCTGCTGGTTTTCGCATCGCCTGTGGCCGCTGACGTCGTGCGTGTGCTCGCCGGCGACGACGTGCCATGTCGCGTGGTGGTAATCGGCGGCGATGCGCCTGCGGCGCTGGTCGACACCACCGGCCTGGCAGCAGCGCGCTACGACGGCACGCCCGGCACCTGCTACCTGTTTCGCCCCGACCAGCATGTGTGCGCGCGCTGGCGCAGCTTCAGTCCGTCGCGGGTACGCGCGGCGATCGCACGCGCCTGCGCGCGCGCCGATTCGTGAGGTCATTGTCATGCTCAATATCGAAGCCAATCTTGCCGCGCCCGACGATTTCTACGAGGCGCTCCTGGGCATCCACCGCGACCTGACGGAGGCGCAGAGCGCGCTGGTCAATGCGCGGCTGATCCTGCTGCTGGCCAACCATATCGGCGATGCCACCGTGTTGCGCGAGGCGATGCAGGCCGCGCGCGCCGGAGCAATTGCCGCCACCGGGGCCGGTCGCTGAGCGCGACCCGGCTTCTTCAGCGAGGACGCAAAGTTCAATCATGAGTGCCACGATCCTGTCACCCTCGGCCGCGGCGGTTGCCGCGCCCGGACGCGTCGCACCGCTTGCCTACCAGTCGGGCTTCGGCAATGAATTCGCCACTGAAGCGCTGCCCGGGGCGTTGCCGCAGGGCCAGAATTCACCGCAGCGTGCGCCGTATGGGCTCTATGCGGAGCAGTTGTCGGGCACGGCCTTCACCGCGCCGCGTGCGTCGAATTTTCGCGCCTGGGCCTATCGGATACGCCCGGCCGCAATGCACGAGCCCTTCGCTCCGCTGGCCCATGCGCGCTGCTCCAGCGTATTCGGCGAGGTGCCCGTGCCGCCCAACCAGATGCGCTGGGACCCGCTGCCGCTGCCCACCGCGCCCACCGACTTCATCGACGGCCTCGTTACCATGGCCGGCAACGGCTCGGCGCAGGGCATGGCCGGTTGCGCCATCCATGTCTATGCCGCCAACCAATCGATGACCGACCGCTTCTTCTACGATGCGGACGGCGAATTGCTGATCGTGCCGCAGCAGGGGCGGCTCATGTGCCTGACCGAATTCGGCCGCATCGAGGTCGAGCCGCAGGAAATCGTCGTGATTCCGCGCGGCGTGCGTTTTCGCGTCGAATTGCCCGACGGTGCCGCGCGCGGCTACGTTTGCGAGAACTTCGGCGCGGCGTTCCGGTTGCCGGACCTCGGTCCGCTGGGATCGAACGGGCTGGCCAATCCGCGCGATTTCCTGACGCCGCATGCGTGGTACGAGGATCGCGAGGGCGCGTTCGAACTGGTCGCCAAGTTCATGGGCCGCCTGTGGCGCGCCGCGATCGACCATTCGCCGCTGGATGTGGTGGCGTGGCATGGCAACTACGCGCCCTACAAATACGACTTACGCCGCTTCAATGCGATCGGTTCGATCAGCTACGACCATCCGGACCCGTCGATCTTCCTCGTGCTGCAATCAGTGAGCGATACACCCGGCGTGGACATGATCGATTTCGTGATCTTTCCGCCGCGCATCCTGGCGATGGAGCACACGTTCCGGCCACCGTGGTTTCATCGCAACGTGGCGAGCGAATTCATGGGCATCGTCCATGGCGTCTACGACGCGAAGGCGGAAGGCTTTGTTCCGGGCGGCGCCAGCCTGCACAACTGCATGACCGGGCACGGGCCGGATGTGGACACCTTCGAGCGCGCCAGTACGGCCGATCTCTCGCAGCCCACGCGCATCACCGACACGATGGCCTTCATGTTCGAGACGCGGCTGCCGATCCTGCCCACGCGTCACGCGCTCGAATCGGCGCAGCTGCAGCCGGAGTACTACCGCTGCTGGCAGGGCCTGCGCAAGCACTTCAATCCGCACCAACCGTGAACCCGACGGACGCCACCATGACCGCTGCCTACGACACCATTCTTACCGAAACCCGCGACCGCGTCGGCATCGTCCGGCTCAACCGTCCGCAACGGATGAACGCGCTCAACGACGTGCTGGCGCGTGAATTGGGCGCGGCATTGCACGCGTTTGACGACGATCCCGCCATCGGCTGCATCGTGCTTACCGGCAACGAGAAGGCCTTTGCCGCGGGTGCCGACATCGGCGCGATGGCGCAATGGGACTATGCCAAGGTGTTTGGCGACGACTACATTACGCGCGACTGGGAGGCCGTGCGGCGCATCCGCAAGCCGGTGGTGGCTGCCGTCGCCGGCTATGCGCTGGGCGGCGGCTGCGAACTGGCGATGGCATGCGACACGATCATTGCGGCAGACACGGCCAAGTTCGGCCAGCCCGAGATCACGATCGGCACGATGCCGGGGATGGGGGGCACGCAGCGGCTGCCGCGCGCAATCGGCAAGGCCAAGGCCTTCGACTGGTGCCTCACCGGACGCATGGTGGACGCCGTCGAAGCCGAGCGCACGGGTCTCGTGGCGCGCGTGGTGGCCGCCGCCGCGCTCGAGACCGAAGCGTTGGCGTTCGCGACGAAGATCGCGTCGTTTTCGCTGCCCGTGGTGCTGAAGATCAAGGAAGCGATCAACCGCGCGTACGAGTCGACGCTGGCGGAAGGGTTGCTGTTCGAGCGCCGCGAATTCCACGCCACTTTTGCGCTGGCGGACCAGAAGGAAGGCATGGCCGCGTTCGTGGAGAAAAGGAAGCCGGTGTTCCGGCATCGCTAGGATCAGCGCGCACGGTAGAATCGGGACTGCGGTGTCGGCACTGGTAGCCGCGCCTCCTGACCCGGATCGTGCTCATGACGCCTCATCGCCTGCTGGTCGTCCCGTTGCTGCTGTGCTTTGCCCTCGCCGGGTGCATGTCGATGTCCACATCGACATCGATCAAGGGCGTGTGGAAGGATCCCAAGTTTACCGGCCCGCCGCTGCGCAAGATCTTCGTGATCAGCCTGATGAAGATCCAGCCCGGCGGTCGTGATGCGGTCGAGGACGCCATTGTCGCGCAGCTGAAGGCCGGCGGCACCGATGCCGTGGCGGCGCACACCGTCAAGGGCGACGACACCGAGTTGATCACCGTCATCCGCAATTCCGGGGCCGATGGCGTCCTGATGGCGCAGGTGCGCTGGCTGGCGGCCTTCGAGCCCTACACCGTCACCGAGACGATGGATGCGCCGACGCCGGACAAGATGGGACTTTCGGATTTCTTCAAGGACCAGGGGGCGGATGAGCCGGGCGACTACAAGGTTGCGCGGATCGGTACCGGACTATGGGTCGGGGCCTTCAACAAGCAGGTGTGGACGGCCTTCACCGACTCGTATGACGCCGCCAAACTGGCCCGCAACATTCCCGACTACACGACCAAACTGGTTGCCGCGCTTGCCCGGGACGGCATGATCGTGCCACCCAGGCCTGCCAACTGATTCACTTCACGGAGATCACGACCCATGTCGATGTTGCGCACCCTGGCCCTCGCGGGCATGACCTTGCTGCTGGCCGCATGCCAATCCACCAGCATCCGTTCGGCGTGGTACGACACCAACTACAAGGGGGGCGTGCTGCGCAAGGTGGTGGTTGTCGCCAGCGACGGCACCACGGCGGACAGCCGCGTGGTGGAGGACATCATCGTGCAGAAACTGAATGCCGCGGGGGTACAGGGCATTCCTGGCTACGCCACGGTGCCGCCCGAAGCCCGTCACGGCGAAGCGTCGTTCTCGGCGGCCGTGGCGGCCACCGGCGCCGATGCGGTGCTGATGGTGCGGCTGTTGCGCGTGGATACCAAGACGCAGGTGTCGACGATGATGGTTCCCGGCCGCGGATTTGGACCCTACGGCGGCTTCTATGGCGGCTTCTACGGCGGCCCGGGCTTCTATCCGGTGGCGGACGTCACGCAATACGACGTGGCGTCGGTGGAGACCAACCTGTACGACGCCCGCACGCGCGCGCTGATCTGGGCGGGCACGACCGAGACGATCAACCCATCGAACGTGGGCAAGGAGGCGCCTGGCTTCGCCGACCTGCTGGTCACGCAGTTTCGCGCGCGCGGATTGTTGCCGGCCGCGAAGTAGCGCAGTCAGGGCTGCCGGCTGAAGCGCATCACATCGCCGTTGGCGAGCGTCAGGGCCAGCTCCGCGCGCGCGACGCCGAACGTGGCCGCGCGTTCCAGGTCGCGCAGGAACTCGCTGTCGCGCGAGCCGGCCTCGCACCCCATCTTGGTGACGGCGAATGGCCCCATCTTCAAGTTGGCGCCGTTGAGTGCATAGGCGCCGGCGCCACGATTGCAGTCGGCGCGCACGGTGACGCGACCGCCGGCCTGGAACGCCAGCGTGAAGCGATCCGCGCCCGCCGGCGGCACGACCGGTGCGCTGCCCTGCTGCGTGCCCAGCCATCGCCACACCACGCCCACGAGGTCGTTGCTGTCGGCGGCAATCATGGGCGGCGGGGGCGTGCTGCCGGGCGCGAACGCCGGCACGCGGTTGAGACTGCCTTCGTTGGCGGGTGCGGCGCATGCCGCCAGCAAGGGCAGCAGCGCCACCAGCCGGAAAATCGAGCGGAGCATGTTCGGTCATCCTGTACTGAGCAAAAATCGATGATAACGCGGCATGGCTGCGGTCGTGCGCGGACGGGTAGAATCTTCGACTTCGCCGTCATCGCCCGATTGAGTCCCGTCACCATGTCCCGTCATGCCGCCATCCTTGCCGCGCTGAATGCAAAGCGCGTTTTCGACCATTGCGAAACGCTGGGCCGGTTGTCGGAACTCGACGGTGGATTGACTCGCGTTTTCCTGTCGCCGCAGCAGGCGCAGGCCAACGCGCTGGTGCTGGAATGGATGCGCGAGGCCGGGCATGCAGGCGCACCTCGACGCGATGGGCAATTGCGTTGGCCGTTACGAAGGCACGACACCCGGTTTGCCGTGCCTGATGCTGGGTTCGCATCTCGATACCGTGCGCGATGCGGGCAAATACGACGGGATGCTGGGCGTCCTGTCCGCGATCGAATGCGTTGCGGCGTTGCATGCAACAGCGCACGCGACTGCCGCATGCCATCGAAGTCGTCGGCTTCGGCGACGAGGAGGGCGTGCGCTTCGGCTCCACCCTGCTTGGCAGCCGCGCGGTGGCCGGCACTTTCGACCGCGCGCTGCTCGACAAGACCGACGCTGCCGGTATCACGATGCGCGATGCGCTGCTCGCGTTCGGACTCGATGTTGCCGGCGTCGATACGGTCGCCCGGCGACCGGAGCAGGTGCTGGCCTACGCGGAACTGCATATTGAGCAAGGTCCGGTGCTCGAGGCCGAGGGCCTGGCCGTGGGCGTGGTCACCGCCATCAACGGCGGCAATCGTTTCAGTATCGAATTGACCGGCATGGCTGGCCACGCCGGCACGGTGCCGATGGGATTGCGCCGCGACGCGCTGGCGGCGGCGGCGGAATGCATCCTGGCCGTCGAGCGCATTGCCGGTTCGATGCCCGAAGTGGTCGGTACCGTGGGCCGCATTGACGCGCGGCCCGGCGCGATGAACGTCATTCCGGGCAAGGTCGTGTTTTCGCTCGACGTGCGCGCGCCCACCGATGCGCAGCGGCACACGGCAGTCGCGGCGATCCGCGCCGGTTTCGAAGGTATCGCGCAGCGCCGCCATGTCGGCATCGCATTCGCGCCGTTGTGGGACGCAAAGACGGCACCATGTGCAGCGGCCATGCAGGCACAGTTCGCCGCGGCCATCGAGCATGAGGGCCTGCCGGTACGTCACCTGCCCTCGGGCGCCGGACATGACGGCATGGCGTTGATCGATATCGCGCCCATCGGCATGCTGTTCGTCCGTTGCGAAGGCGGCATCAGTCACAACCCGGCCGAGGCCGTCACGTTGGCCGACGTCGCCACCGGCACGCGAGTGTTCGCGCGCTTCATCATCGATTTTGTGCCGCCACCGCGCGTTTGATCGCCATGTCCGATATCGCCACCGCCATTAGCAGTTACCTTTCCCGGCACCGTCACGACGAGGAGGCCTTCCTGGCCGAACTGGTCAAGGTGCCTTCCGACAATCCGCCGGGCGATTGCGCGCCACACGCGCAACGCGCCGCGCAACTGCTCGAGGCGATGGGGCTCACGGTGGAGCGCCACGTGGTGCCCGCTGCGGAAGCCGCCGCCAACGGCATGATCTCGTGCACCAACCTCGTGGTCCGCGTGCGTTTCGGCAACGGCACGGGTCCGGTCATCGCGATGAACGCCCACGGCGACGTCGTGCCACCGGGCCTCAACTGGACGGCTGATCCCTATGGCGCCGAGGTGCGCGACGGCTATATGTACGGCCGCGGCGTGGCGGTGTCGAAGTCCGATTTCGCCACCTACACGTTTGCGTTGCGCGCGCTGCAGGACGCTGCCGCGCAAGGCATGCGTTTCGACGGCACGGTCGAACTGCACTTCACCTACGACGAGGAAGTGGGCGGTGCGATCGGGCCGGAATGGTTGCTGGCGCGCAAGATCAGCACGCCCGACTTTGCACTCTCCGCCGGCTTTGCCTACGGCATCACCACGGCGCACAACGGATGCCTGCATCTCGAAGTCGAGGTGATCGGCAAATCCGGTCATGCCGCGGAGCCGGAAAAGGGTGTGGATGCGCTCGAGGCTGCCAACGGGTTGCTCACCGATCTCTATGCATTGCGCAAGACCTATGGCGCATTGCGGTCGACGATCACCGGGATCGGTTCGCCCACGCTGGTGGTCGGCCTGATCAAGGGTGGGATCAACACGAACGTGGTGCCGGACAATGTCGTGTTCCGCATCGACCGGCGGATCATCCCGGAGGAAAACCCGGCGGAAGTCGAAGCGACGTTGACGCGGCAGGTCCACGAATTCGCGCGCCGATGGCCTGCCGTCAAGGTCAAGGTGCGCAAGATCCTGCTGGCGGTGCCCTTCGTGCCGATTGCCGGGCAGGAAAAACTGGTGGCGGCCTTGCAGCGCCATGGGGAGGCGGTGATGGGCGAGCCATTGCGCACGCATGGCGTGCCCATCTACACCGACGCCCGGCTCTATACCGCCGCCGGCGTGCCCGCCGTGCTCTACGGCGCCGGGCCGCGCACGCTGGTGGAGGCCAACGGCCATCGCGCCGATGAAAAACTGAAGCTCGACGATTTGCACAAGGCCACGCTGGTGGTGGCACTGGCGTTGGCGGATCTGCTGACGCCCGCATGATGTCACGGCTGGCGGCGCGGGTGTCCCGTGAACCGCGGCATTGCCTTTGAGCACGCCGTCGCCCATTCCGTCCGGCCCGACGATGACATTGCTGTGGTGGCGGGTCAGCGCGCTGGGCGTGGCGCAGATTGTCGCGTGGGGTACGCTGTTCTACACGATTGCGGTGCTTGGCGCCGCGATGCGCGCCGATACGGGCGTGAACGAACTCTGGCTGTTCGGTAGTTTCACGGCGGGCCTTTTCCTGTCCGGCATGTTGTCGCCTTATGTCGGACGCCAGATCGATATCCTGGGCGGGCGCCGCGTACTGATGGTGGGCTCGCTGCTGGGGGCGATGGCGTGTGCGTCGCTGGCCGTCGCGCAAGGTCCGGTGACCGTGCTGGCCGGATGGCTGCTGGCGGGCATTGCGATGTCCGCCGGGTTGTACGATCCGGCGTTTGCCACGCTGCACCAGATGGCCGGTGTCAACTATCGCCGCACTGTCACGGCGCTGACCTTGTTTGGCGGTTTTGCCAGCACTGTCTTCTGGCCGTTGTCGCAGTACCTGCTGGAGACGGTGGGGTGGCGCGGGGCATTCGCGGTCTACGCCGGACTGCATTTCGCGCTGTGCCTGCCGATCCATGCGTGGGGCGTGCCGTCCGGACTGGGCGCGACGCGGCCCGCCGAACCCACGGCGGCGCCGGTGCAAGGGCCGGCGCCGTTGCCGCGCGAACGCGAGGTATTCATGTGGCTTGCCACCGCGCTGTCGCTGGTGGCCTTCATCAGCACGGCGATTGCCGCGCATTTCATCACGCTGATGACAGCCAGCGGGCTCTCCGCGCGCGATGCTGTGCTGATCGGAGCGATGATCGGACCGATGCAGGTGGCCGGACGCATCGTCGAATTCACGTTCACCAGGCACGTCCGCGCGCGTACCGTGGGCACGCTGGCGTTCGGGCTGATGGTCGTGGCGCTGGCGATCTTCACGCAGGTGCGCGGCGTGTGGATTTTGGCACTTGCGTTCGTCATTCCGTATGGCTGGGCCAACGGCGTGGTGACGATCGTTCGCGGTACCGTGCCGGCGGAGCTCTTCGGACCGCGCAATTACGGCGCGCTGCTGGGTCGGTTGGCGCTGCCGCAATTCATCCTGAAGGCGCTGGCACCGTTCGCGCTGACGCTGCTTTTCTTCGTCGACCCGCAGCGCGTCTACGCGCCCTATGCGCTGTTGCTGGTGGGCGTGCTGGCGTTTGCGGCGTATCGCGCCGCGGTCGCTGCCGCGGCGCGTCCCTGAGCCGGGGCCGCGGATCGCCGCCGCGGCCATCGGGTACCATCTGCCTATTCCCGCGTGCGTGCGCGGCATTGGAGAATCCAGTTGAAAAAAGTTGTATGGGGCGTGATCAGTACCGCCAAGATCGGCCGCGACCGGGTGTTGCCCGGCATGCTCAAGAGTGGACTGCTCGAAATTCGCGCAATCGCTTCGCGTGATGAAGCCACGGCGGTCAAGACCGCTGCCGCGCTCGGCATTGCGCAGGCCTACGGCTCGTATGAGGCATTGCTGGCCGACCCCGAGATCGAGGCCATCTACAACCCGCTGCCCAATCATCTGCACGTGCCGCTGACGCTGCGGGCGGCCGCCGCGGGCAAGCATGTACTCTGCGAGAAGCCGATCGCGTTGACGGCGATCGAAGCCACGGAGCTGCGTGCCGTCGCCGGCAGGGTGCTGATTGCGGAAGCCTTCATGGTGCGTTTCCATCCGCAATGGCTGCGCGCGCGCGAATTGGTGAGGAGCGGCCGCATCGGCACGCTGCGCGCGGTGCAGATGTTCTTCGGCTACAACAACGTCGACCCCAACAACGTCCGCAACAAGGCCGACATCGGCGGCGGCGGACTCTACGATATCGGCTGCTACGCGATCGTGGCGGGACGCTTTTTCCTTGAAACGGAGCCCACGCGCGGCATCGCGCTGGTCGATCGCTGCCCCACCTTCAGCACCGACCGGATGACCAGCGGGCTGGTCGATTTCGGCGACGGCCGGCGGCTTGATTTCACCGTGTCCACGCAGATCGCGCCGCATCAGCGCATTCAGCTGTGCGGCACCAAGGGTCGTATCGAGATCCCCATTCCGGTCAATGCGCCGCAGGGCGCCGCCACCCATATTTACATTGACGATTGCTCGTCGCTGGAGGGCGCGGGCATCGTCAGCGAAACGCTGCCGCCAAGCGACCAGTACATGCTGCAGGGTGAGGCGTTCTCGCGCGCGGTTCGCGGCGAGATCCCGCTCGAATATGGCATCGAGGATGCTATCGCCAACATGCGCGTCATCGACGCGCTGTTCCGCTCCGAGACGAGCGGGACTTGGGAGCCGATCCGGTCAGCGTAGAAGGGCGCGAACGCCGATCGTCCTTCCTGCGGTGCTCCGGGGCGGAAGTCCTGCCTACGGTACGATCGGCGCGATGCCTCGCTCGTACCAGGACTGCGACCGATTGACGAGCGCCACCACGACCAGCATCACCGGCACTTCGACCAGTACGCCGACGACGGTGGCCAATGCGGCGCCCGAGTGGAGTCCGAAGAGGCTGATCGCCGCGGCGACGGCGAGTTCGAAGAAGTTGGACGCGCCGATCAGTGCCGAGGGCCCGGCAACGCAATGCGCGACGCCGAGGCGCCGGTTGAGCCAATAGGCCAACGCGGCATTGAAGAACACCTGGATGACGATGGGGACGGCAAGCATCGCGATGATCAGCGGCTGCTGCAGGATTTGCTCGCCCTGGAACGCGAATAGCAGGATCAGCGTTGCCAGCAGCGCGACAATCGAAACCGGCGCCAGCCGGGCACGCACGGCCTCGAACGCCGCTTCGCCCCGTTGCAGCAACAGGCGTCGCGCGACCTGCGCGATGAAGAGCGGCACCACGATATAGAGCGCGACCGACACCAGCAGCGTGTTCCACGGCACGATGATCGCGGAAAGCCCGAGGAGCAGGCCCACGATCGGCGCGAATGCGACGATCATGATCGCGTCGTTCAGCGCAACCTGGGATAGCGTGAAGTAGGGATCGCCGCGGGTAAGCTGGCTCCAGACGAATACCATCGCCGTGCAAGGAGCGGCGGCCAGAAGGATCAGGCCGGCGATATAGCTGTCCTGGGCGTCCGCAGGCAGCCACGCGGCGAACACGTGCCGAATGAACAGCCAGCCCAGCAGCGCCATCGTGAAGGGCTTGACGGCCCAGTTCACGAACAGCGTGACGCCGATCCCACGCCAATGCGCGCTGACCTGGTGCAACGCGCCGAAGTCGATGCGCAGCAGCATCGGAATGATCATCAGCCACACCAGCAGGCCCACCGGGAGATTGACTTTGGCGATCTCCAGCGCGGAGAGCGTCTGGAACGGCGCGGGCCATCCGTGGCCGAGCGCGATGCCGCTGATGATGCACAGCGCGACCCACAGCGACAGCCAGCGCTCGAAGACGCCCATGGCAGGCGGTGTGGCGGGAATTGTGCAGGCGGCCGCCGCACCGTCGTGCGTCGTTGGATCAACCGCAGGTAAGGTCATGCGCCGGTCACGCCGATATCGCGCAAATGCGCCTGCAGCGACAGGCGGTTGAGCGTGGCCAGTGGCAGGCTCGTGAAGAGGCGGATGCGTTGGATCAGGACATGCGATGCGGCGGAGAAGGCGCGCCGCTTCTCGTCATCCGTCCCTTCGACTGCCGCCGGATCGGGAATGCCCCAGTGTGCCGTCATCGGCTGGCCGGGCCACACCGGGCACACTTCACCGGCCGCGTTGTCGCAAACGGTGATGACGAAGTCGAGCGGCGGCGCATCAGGCCCGGCAAAGCGCTCCCACGGTTTGCTTTCGAGGCCTTCCGTCGGCATGTGGCTGGCACGCAGCAGTTCGAGCGCCAAGGGATTGACCTTGCCCGAGGGTTTCGAGCCGGCGGAATACGCGTTGAATCGTCCGCCCCCGGCCTGGCGCAGGATGGCTTCGGCCATGATGCTGCGCGCCGAGTTTCCGGTACACAGAAACAATACGTTGTAGGGGCGGACGGTGGTCATGGCGTGAATCCGGATTGAAATAGCATCAGTCGGGCGCGCAACAGTCCGACGCGGCTTTGGCACTGGTCGCGTCAGGCGACGGCGCGCAACAAGCCGATGCCATCGCGCCGGCGGCGGCCCTCGGCGCGCAGCAGCCGCCGGTGGTCGTCGACACCGACCCGCCCGCGGCGGCCAAACCGCAGGCGGCCGTGGACGCCGCAGGCTGCCCGTCACCATCGAAAAACGGCACGCTGTCGAGCGAATGGAACGCTTCCCAGGCAATGCCCTGCGGGTCGGTGACCCAGTGCTTGTCCGAGCGCGCATAGCAGCAACTGACGCCGGCTTCGTCGACGACGGTGGCGCCATCTGCCGCCGCAAAATGCGTGCGCAACTCGGCCAATTCGTCGGCGTTGTCGGCCTGCATGCCCAGGTGATTCACGCCGATGCGCGCGCCGCGTTGCGAGATGGCAAAGTTGACGCGTGGATCGTCGAGCATCCACTTGGCGTAATCGCTTTTCTCGACGGAAGGCGCGAGTCCGAAGAGATCGGAATAGAAACGGATGCTGGCGGCGAGATCGGGCACGCCCAGATGCACATGAAAACGCTTCATCATTGACTCCTGGTGCGCGGTTTGGAGGGCTTGCACGATGCGGCAGGGGCGCATTCGCTGTCGCAGGCAACGTTGCCGCCGGCGCGGCAGCAATGGTCGGTGAGATAGCCAATGAGGCCGTTCATGCCGGCGACGTTGGCGCGATACCAGATGAAGCGGCTTTCGCGGCGGTCGAGAATCAGGCCGGCATTGGCCAGTTCCTTCAGGTGGAATGAAAGCGTGGCGGGAGGCAGTTTCAACTGCAAGGCGATGGCGCCCGCGGTGAGGCCCTCCGGCGCGTATTCGATCAGCAGCCGGAAGATCGCAAGGCGCGTTTCCTGGGCGAGCGCGGCCAGGGCCGCGACGGCGCGTGCCACATCGGTGGACGTTGCCTGGTTGGTCGCGCTCTGGGCTGCAGTTCGCTGAGATTTCATGATTCCAATAATATGGAAATAATAAACCGGCGTCAAGGACAGCGCGTGAAGAATGGGGTCGGCGGCAACGGCGGCCGTGGTTCCAGCTTCGCCTCCGGTGACCTCCATGACGCGAGGCCGACGCGTCGCCTGCCGGGACGCTCAAGCCCTCCCGGCAGGCGATGCCATCCTCAGATGCCGCGTTCCTTGCGCCATACCTCGAAGGCCGCGCGCGTCTCGGCGTTGGGCGGGTAGGTGCCGGCAAGTATGGCGCCGCCCTGCACGCGTTCGAGAATGAAGAGTTCCATCTTTTCCTGCTCGATGGCCTGCACCGCGACTTCGTCCGCCAGATGTTGCGGGATCACGACCACGCCCTCGTCGTCGCCGACGATGATGTCGCCAGGATAGACCGCCACGCCGCCGCAGCCGATCGGGACGTTCTGGTCGATCGCGTGGTGATGGAGCAGGTTGAGTGGCGCGCTGCCGCCGGCGCAGTACACGGGGAAATCCATTTCGGCGATGGCGCCGCTGTCCCGTACCGGACCATCCGACACGAGCCCGGCGGCACCGCGCACCATGAGGCGCGTGGTCAGGATCTGTCCACCCGAAGCCACGCGCGTCTCGCCCCGGCAATCGAGCACCAGTACATGACCCGGCGGCACGCTTTCAATGGCCTTGCGCTGCGGATGATCGGGATTGTCGAACGCGCTGATCTGGTCCAGGTCTTCACGCGACGGGATGTTGCGCATGGTGAACGCAGGCCCGACGAGATTGCCGCCGGAGGGCGTGGTCAATTGCGCGATGCCCTGGATGAAGACGTTGCGGAAGCCGCGCTTGAAGAGCTGCGTGCACAGCGTTGCCGTGCTGACGTGGCGCAGCAGCTCGCGGGTGGCGGGAGCAAGTTCGGACATGTTCATCTCCTGGTAGGGCGTCGCCCCGGTCAATGAATCTCGGGATCGGGCGTTTGCGCGCCCGCTTCAAGGAAATCGAAATCGCAGCCCTCGTTGGCCTGCGTGACGTGCTTCAGATACAGCGTGCCGAAGCCGCGCGTGTAGTGTGGTGGCGGCGCGACCCAAGCGTCACGGCGGCGCGCGAGCTCGGCGTCATCCACCTTCAGCGTGAGTGTGCGCGCCGGCACGTCGAGCTCGATGATGTCACCGTCCTGGACGAAGGCGAACGGGCCGCCCACATGCGATTCGGGCGCGACGTGCAGTACGCACGCTCCGTAGCTGGTACCGCTCATCCGTGCATCCGAGATGCGCAGCATGTCGCGCACGCCTTGCTGCAGCAGTTTCTTCGGGATCGGCAGCTGCCCCCATTCCGGTAGCCCGGGCGCACCTTGCGGGCCTGCGCTCTGCAGCACCAGCACGCTGTCCTTGTCGACCACGAGGCCCGGATCGTCGATGCGTGCCGCCATGTCGTTGTAGTCGCGGAACACGACGGCAGGTCCGGCGTGGCGCATCAGATGCGGCTCCATCGCCGCGGGCTTGATCACCGCACCATCGGGGGCAAGGTTGCCGTGCAGCACCGCCAGCCCATCGTGCACGACCAGCGGGTTGGCGCGGGTGCGGATCACGTCGTCGTTGTAGACCGCCGCGCCGAGCAGGTTGTCGCCGAGCGTTTTGCCATTGACGGTCAGCGCGGACCCATCGAGCAGGTCGGTGAGCCGCGACAGCATGCCGCGCAACCCGCCGGCGTAGTAGAAATCCTCCATCAGGTACTTGCCCGACGGCCGGATGTTGGCCAGCACCGGCGTTCGCCGCGCCAGCGCATCGAAACGTGCGAGGTCGAGCGGCACCCCCGCGCGCCGCGCGGTGGCGATGAGGTGCACGATGGCGTTGGTGGAGCCGCCCAGCGCCAGCACGGTGGTCACGGCATTGTCGATCGCACGCGCATCGACGACGTCGCGGATGAGGAGGTCTTCCCACACCATCTCGACGATGCGCTTGCCGGATAGCGTGGCCATCTGCGCGTGCCGGGAGTCGGGCGCGGGAATGGACGTGGCGCCCGGCAGCGTGAGCCCCATCGCTTCGGTGGCACCCGTCATCGTGGACGCGGTGCCCATCGTCATGCAATGACCCGGTGACCGCGCGATGCCGTCCTCGACCCCTTGCCAGTCTTCCTCGGTGATGTTGCCGGCGCGCAGTTCGGCCCAGTACTTCCATGTGTCGCTGCCGCTGCCCAGGAAATTGCCGCGAAAATCACCGCGCAGCATCGGTCCCGCGGGTACGAATATCGCGGGCAGGTTCATCGACAGCGCGCCCATCACCAGCGCCGGCGTCGTCTTGTCGCAACCGCCCATCAGCACGCAGCCGTCCGCCGGATAGCTGCGCAGCAATTCCTCCGTCTCCATCGCCAGCAGGTTGCGATAGAGCATCGTCGTGGGCTTCTGGAACGGCTCGGCCAGCGAGATCGCCGGCATCTCGATGGGAAAGCCGCCGGCCTGCCACACGCCGCGCTTGACCTCCTCCGCGCGCTGGCGGAAGTGGCTGTGGCACGAGTTGATCTCGCTCCACGTGTTGATGATCGCGATCACCGGCTTGCCCTGGTAATCGGAGCGGTGATAGCCCATCTGCGCAGTACGCGAGCGGTGGCCGAACGAGCGCAGATCGTTGACGCCATACCAGCGGTGACTGCGCAGCTGCTCAGGGGTCTTGCGGGGTTTGGTGCTCATGGGGGGCCTGGGTTGCGATTGACGTTGGATGCAGTTTGCCGTTGCGGGATGGCTCCTGGCAGTTTGGTGCCACTATGGACGCCGGCGGCGCCCCCATGTCCATGCGCGCCACAGCACGAACGGGATGCCGACGATGGTCAACAGACCCCACAGGCCGGCCGCATAGTCGGAGGGCCGTAGTGTATGCGGCAAGAGGTCGGGGTCGCGCAGCGCGGCAGGGAAGGGACGTGGCGGCACGGGAACGATCTGCACCAGCGCGGGGTCGTTGGGGATGCGGCTCTTGTATTCCCACGTGGTAACTGCGGGTGCGTCGCCAAACTTGCGGCTCGACGGAAACTGCGGAAAGCGCACGAAGGCGAGCGCGTCCATGTCCTCCGCCAGCATCTGCGCCAGTGCGCCGTGCTCCGCAGCCCCTTGTCCGCGCGTCATCGCGATCAGGCTGCCGAAGATTTCCTCCAGCGCCGCGGCAGGCATCAGGCGCGTCTGGTCGGTGCGCAGGTAATCGAAGGCCAGCTTGGCCTTGCCGATCGAAAGCTCCTTGATCGCGATGAACGGAAAGCCGAGCCACGCCAGCCATCGGCTCGATGGTCCGCGCGCCGGCACCGACCAGCCCAATGCGCGCAGCGTGTCGACGCTGATGCTCGTGCAGTTCTCGTTCGGGTGGTAGTACTCGATCTGGTGCCGATAGAACTGGTTGAACACGCGGTTCAGCGCCCCCTGCACCAGCGCCGCGGCGCGTTCATCCCGCAGCACCAGCACCAGCATGGTGGTGGGGCGGTACCAACCCTGGCCGCTGTTCAAGTCGGCCAGGTAATTGTCGAGTGGCAACGGGGCGGCAATGATGCCCTTTTCGCTTTCGACATCGAGCGAGTAGAAATTGTTGACGAGCCAGTTGCCGATGCTGCCGTCGGCCTGCACCCGTCCCGTGACCAGCGCAAAATGCCCGCCTTGCGCCTCGTCGTCGTCGCCTTGCGCGCCGTTGACCATGAAGGCCAGTACCGCCCGCCCGGCCCACGTGGAGAGGTCGTTGTCGGTGTCAGTGCCACGCTGCCACAGCGTGGTCGCCTGGTAGGGGCTCTGCGCGCCGCCGCGTGGCGCCTCGCGCATCAGCGCGCGCATGGCCTCGGGCTCGCCCGGGGCCGTCGGCAGTGCGCGCGTTGGCGGTGCGGCGGGACCCACGCGCCAGCCTTCGGGCCAGAACGTGCGGACCTCGAACCCGTCAGGGGCGGACGCGCCGCGAACCGTCAAGGCGCGATCGCGAAAAAACGCAATGGACGAGGCATCGAAATACGAGCGATTGAGCGGGATCTTGGCGATCGGGCGAAAGGGCACGTTGCCTTGCGCCGTGGTGAGTTCGCCGGGGTCGGCGCCAATCGTCGCATGGCGCAGG
Organism: uncultured beta proteobacterium; assembly: GCA_963805355.1. Classification (GTDB taxonomy): domain Bacteria; phylum Pseudomonadota; class Gammaproteobacteria; order Burkholderiales; family Casimicrobiaceae; genus VBCG01. The sequence continues at coordinate 220,791 of CAWDTZ010000004.1, forward strand.
ATCTGCGGCGCGGCGATCCACACCAGTGGCGGATACGCCAGCGCCGCCGTCGGCGCACGATTCGTGGCCCATTGCCGCACGTCGTCGTAGGCGTGCACACCCGGCGTGAACGACGCCACCGGCACGCCGTGGTCGGGGACGGCGATGGTCTCGTCGCGGAAGTACCAGAGCGCCTGGCGGATCGTGGGGCAATCGGTGCACGCGCCGGTCGCGATCCGGAAATTGCGCGCCGAATAGAGTCCGAAATCGCCGTCGGCGGTGGCAGGTTCGAGGAGGGACGCGAAGGCGCCCTGGGTGGCATGCACGAGGATTAGCGCGAAGGTGGCAATGCGTGCGCGTCGCGCCGGCATCGGACCGGGCGCGGACGGCGGCAGAAGAACCATGCGCGCGATTATGGAGGCGAAGTGCGCCCGCGTCACCGGGCGCACGCGTTGACCGGCCATTCGCTTCAGGCCATGCGCAGGCGCAAACCGTTGGACAGCACGTCCACCACGGCCACCAGTCCGATCATCGCGAACAGGACCGTGGCCGCTTCATGCGTCTGGAAGAGCGACAGGTGAAAGTAGAGCATCTGGCCCAGGCCACCGGCGCCGACGACGCCCAGGATGGTCGCCGCGCGGATATTGTTCTCCCACCGGTACAACGTATAGCTCGTCAATTGCGGCAGGGCCTGCGGCAGCGTCGAGTACCAGAAGGCGGCGGCGGGTGCGACCCCGTTGCGGCGCAACGCCTCGTTGACCTCGGGGGGGACGTTTTCGAGCGATTCGGCGAAGAGGCGCCCCAGCACACCGGTGGTGTGAAAGGCCAGCGCCAGCGTGCCGGCAAAGGGGCCCAGCCCCGCCGCCACGACAATCATCGACGCCCATACGAGTTCGGGGATTGCACGCGCCACGTTCAGCACGCCGCGCGCAGCCAACTTGGCCGGCATGCCCCAGCGCCCCGCGGCCGGCAAGGCCAATGCGAGGCCGCCGATCACGGCCAGCAACGTGCCCAGCACCGAGATCGCCAGTGTTTCAAGCGCGGCCCATCCCGTTCGGGCGAGGAACGACGCGTCCATCGCTGGCGGCACGAAGCCGCGCGCGAAGTCGCCCATCTTGCCCAGAGCTTCGAGCGAGAACAGGCTGGCCCAGTCACCGGACAGCGTGGCCACGCAGGCGGCGAGAAACAGCAGGAACGCGAACGGAGCGACGATGGTACGGGCAAAGCTGTTCATGCGAGCCACCGTCGCAGCGTGCCGCTGAAGGCGTCGGCGACGAACACCAGTGCCACGAAGACGAGCAGCATCGTCAACACTTCACCGCCCGCCAGCATCTTCAGCGACAGCTCCATCTGCTGGCCAAGTCCACCGGCGCCGACAAAGCCCATCACGACGGAGGCGCGGATCGCGCACTCCCAGCGATAGACGGTATACGACATGAGCTCGGGCAGGCATACCGGCAACGTGCCGTATAAAAAAGCCTGGCTGCGCGACGCGCCATTGGCCAGCAAGGCGCGCGTGGCCTGCGCCTCGCCCGACTCCAGGATCTCGATGTACACCTTGCCGAGCATGCCGCCGTAGGTGAGCGCGATGGCGATGACGCCGGCGGTGTCGCCCAGGCCCACGGCGCGCACGAACAGCAGCGCCCAGACGATTTCCGGGATCGACCGCAGCAGGATCAGCAACGAACGGATCGCCCACCGCGCGCCGGCGCATAACGTGCACATGCGCCCGCCGGCCAACGCCGATACCGACAGCACGCGCGTGGCGAGCAGCGCAAACGGCGCGGCGATGATGATGGCCAGCGTGGTGCCGACCGTGGCGATCGCGACCGTCTTCCATGTGGCGCCTGCCACCAGCGCGAGAAAGGGCAGGTCGACCCGCGGCGGAAAGAACGTCGCGAGAAACTGGCGCGTGGAACGCAGGCTGGCCTCGCCCCAGAGCGAAGCCGGATTGAACTCCGCGAGCCAGCCGGTGGGGATCAGCACGACGACCGCGACGAGTGTCCAGGCGATGCGCGCGCGCCAGGCCGGATCGACGGGCGGTGTTGCGCGCAATGCGTGCATCGCCGCGTGCCCTCAGAGGCAGCGCGTCAACGTGCGGCGCGCATCGTCTTCATCGGGAGGGGTCTGGAACGACACACCCAGTTCGGTGCCGTACAGCTGCGCGAGCAATGCATCGGTGACGATTGCGCGCGGCAGATCGAACATCACCTTGCCGTCGCGCAACCCGATGAGGCGCGGAAAGCGCGCCAGCGCGAGATCGACGGCATGCAACGACACCACCAGCGTTGCTGCGCGCTCGCGCGCCGCCATCTGCAGGACCTCCAGCGCCGCGCCGGCCAGCGCGGGGTCGAGCGCCGACACCGGTTCGTCGAGCAGGAAGAGGCGTGCGCGCGACACCAGCAGGCGTGCGAGACCGACCCGCTGGCGCTCGCCGCCCGAGAGCCGGTCGCAACGCAGGAAGAGCTTGTCCTCCAGGCGGAACTGCGCCAGCGCATCGCGCGCCGCGATCACATCGCGCGGGTGCACCAGCGACCGCAGGGCCTCCCACGTCGTCCACTGCGGCAGGCGACCCGCCAGCACGGCGTTGACCACGCGCTGGCGCGGCGCCAGTGGCGGCACCTGCGGCGCGAGGAAGAGATGACCGCGCAATGCATGCAGCGCGCGATCGGAAAGCGACCAGGGATCGGCGCCGAACAGGTTGACGCTGCCCGCCGTCGGCCGCATCGCGCAGGCCAGGGTGGTCAGGAGCGTGGTCTTGCCCGCGCCCGAGGGCCCGATGATGGCCACCTGCTCGCCCGGCGCCAATGCGATCGAAATGCCGGTCAGGGCCGCACGGCCGTCGGCATAGGCGACGGTGGCCGCCGACAACGACGACGGCAGCAGCGGCGCGGGCACCGGCGAGCGCATGGCGATGCGGCGTGTCGATTGCAGCTTACTTGAGGAGGCCTGCGGAGCGAGCGGCCTCCTCGATGCCCTTGTAGTTCTCGACCTTGGTCGGCACGAATTTCGTTGCCCGCTGCAGCTTCAGAATCTCGGCGTCCTCGGGCTTCGATGGATCAAGGGCGAGGAATGCGGCGCGGATCTTCGCGATCAGCGCCGGATCGAGATCGCTGCGCACCGTCCAGTTGTAGTCGTAGTAGGGCGGTGTCGTGTAGAACACCACCACTTCCTTCGGGTCGATCTTCTTGTCTTCGAGCAACTTGTTCCATACCGAGATGTTGAGCGCGCCGGCGTCGACCTTGCCGCCTGCCACCTGGAATGCGGTCGCGTCATGCGCGCCGGAGTAGGCCACGCGCATGTCCTTGTCCGGATTGAGCCCCGCCTTCAGCATGAAGGAGCGCGGCATCAGGTGGCCGGACGTCGACGACACCGAACCGAAGGCAAAATTCTTGCCCTTGAGATCGGCAAGGCTCTTGATGCCGCTGCCGGCCTTGGTGATGAACACGGACTTGAATTCCTCGTCCTCGGCACGCTGCACCAGCGGCGTGGCGCCGCCATTCGTGCGATGGTTCGCCTGGACGAAAGTGAAGCCGCCGTACCAGACCATGTCGAGCTTCTTGCCCGCGAGCCCCTCGACGGTGGCGGCGTAGTCGGTGACGGGCGTGAATTCGACCTTGGCGCCGGTCTTGGCCTCGAGATACTTGCCGAGCGGCGCGAACTTGCGCTGCAGTTCGGTGGGTGCCTCATCGGGGATTGCCGAGACCTTGAGCACGGTTTGCGCGGTGGCGAGCGCGCTCATCCCGAGCACCGTTCCGAACACGAGCGCCCAATGCGCGCCGCGCATCGTACGCGCAGAAGAGAATTTCGACATGGACAAACTCCAGGCAGGATGGGACAGCGCGCCACCGGCGCGCGGGAAGATGGGCTCGCGCTATGATCGCGACCTCGAAGTATAACCACCACGGATGCGCAGGATGCCGGGCTACCGAATTGTCGAACGACTGGTCCGCGATGCGGTCGCCGAACGCGACGCGCTCGCTGCGGGGCTGCAGGCGGTTGTGGCCACGATTCCGCCGCGCTATTTCTACGATGCTTTGGGTTGCGCGCTGTTCGGCGCGATCTGCGAGCTGCCGGAGTATTACCCCACCCGCACCGAGCGGGCGATCTTCAGTGACTATCGCGACGAAATCGCCAATGCGGTGGGGCGCGGGCACCAGTTGGTCGACCTAGGGGCCGGAGACTGCGGCAAGGCGCTCGCGTGGCTGCCCTTTCTTGCGCCGTCGCGCTACATCGCCGTCGACATCGCCGGCGCCGAGATCGGCCGTTCGCTGGCGAAGATGGCGGTTGAATTCACGGAGATCGACATGCTGGGCGTGGTCGCCGACTTCACCAGCGGCCTCGATCTCGAGCAGGACCTCGATCCCGCCCCCGTCACGTTTTTCTATCCGGGCTCGTCGATCGGGAATTTCACGCCAACGGGGGCGTCAGCGTTCCTGCAGCAGATCAAGCTGCATTGCGCCGGGCGCGACGACAGTGGGCTTCTGATCGGCGTGGACACCAAGAAGGACAGGGCGCGACTCGACGCCGCCTACGACGACTCGGTGGGCGTCACGGCAGCATTCAACCGCAACGTGCTGAATCACGTCAACCGTGTGCTGGGCAGCAACTTCCGGCCGGAGTCGTTTGCGCATCGTGGCTTCTACAACGAAGCGGCTGGCCGAGTCGAGATGTATCTCGAGGCGATCGGCAGTCAATGCGTGCGCTGGCCGGGGGTGGAGCGCAATTTCGCCGCGGGCGAGCGCATCCACACCGAGAATTCGTACAAATACTCACCCCTCGAGTTCACGGCGTTGCTGCGCGGCGCCGGCTTCGAGCGCGTGCAATGCTGGCAGGATTCGCGGCGCGACTTCGCGGTGTATCACGCCACGTGAGGCGGGCACCTACCGGTCGGCGCCGCCGGTGCCCGCGGTTTCCATGCGTTCATGCCCCACCACCTTGCGCAACGCAATGCGGTCGAGCACCTTGACGACGCGGCCGTGGACCTGAATCAGGCCTTCCTCGTGAAAGCGCGAAAAGAGGCGGCTGACCGTTTCCAGTTTCAACCCCAGGTGGCTGCCGATCTCCTCCCGCGTCATGCGCAGGACGAATTCGACGGACGAGTAGCCCCGCTCGTGGTAGCGCTGCGCCAGGTCGAGCAGGAAGGTGGCAAGCCGCTGATCCGCCTGCATCGTGCCCAGCATGAGCATCGAATGGCGTTCCCGCGCAATGTCCTTCGACAGCAGGCGCGTCAGGCTGTGCTGAACGTGGGCGTTTTGCCGGGCAAGCGTCTCGATGCGGTCGAAGGGGATGGCACAGACTTCCATGTCCTCGAGGGCGACCGCTTCGCAGTCATGGCTGTCCGCCGCAATGCCGTCCGTACCGAGCACATCGCCCGCCATGTGATAGCCGGCGACCTGGCAGTGGCCGTCTTCACCCGGCAACACCGTCTTGCATGAGCCCGAGCGAATGGCGTAGAGCGCCGAGAATTTCTCCCCGGCCCGAAAGAGGACGTCGCCCTTGCGCATCCGGATGCGTCGCGCCACCAGAGGGTCCAGCAGCCGCATCTCGGCCGCGTCGAGCCCATTGGGCATGCATTGATTCCTTGCACTGCACAGCGAACAGGGCGATGACGTGCGTGGAAATTCCCGCAGGTTCGATTGCGGAGCCGGATTGGCCCCATGCCCGGATCGATGCTGGTCTTGAACGGCAGTGGTTGCAGGCATGGCAGGCCCTTTTTCGTGTCGGTCCATACGGTCACATCAGTGCGGCAGCGGATCGAGATTGGCAACAACGTCGCGCACTTTGCCGAACTCGAGACTCTTGTCGAAAAATCGACTCGCGCCCGCTTCGAGGCAGACACGACGATACTGTAGGATCGGGTGGTTTGTCAGCACCAGATACATCGTGGTAGGCGACAGTGGCTGTAAACCGCGCAAGACATCGACGGCTGTTCCGCCGACGAGTTGGTAGTCGAGCACGACGCAATCCGGACTGGTGCGCCGGATGCCGGCAATAGCCTCGTCGGGGGACTCCGCGCAGCCGACGACGGCGACGCCCGGAAGTTCGTGCAGCATCTCTACCAGGTGATCCCGGATCGGTGGCGAGTCCTCGACGATGAAAACCTTGGTGCGGATGGCGATGCTCATGGAGTCCAAGTATCCGCACCACAGGCGCAACCGTCGATCAGGCGGGCCTGATCGATGGCCTAAGGCAACGCTGATTCTGGGGTAGGGATGCGCCAGGTTGCGGGTAGGGAACGCCTTACCCCCGGGGCTTCCGTCACGCGGGCGTGCTGGAGTCGTCGACGAGCCGGTGCTTCAGTGCGTAGTGGATAAGCTCGGCGCCATTGCCGACATGCAGCTTTTCCATCAGCCGCGCCTTGTGGGTGCTGACGGTTTTGCCGGACAGGTTCAACTGCGTTGCGATATCAGTGACCGACCTGCCCGACACCAGCAGGTTGAACACCTGGTACTCCCGGTCGGAGAGCGTGGTGTGCGGCGGCCCATCGCTGTGCGGCATCGCGTCGAGTGCCAGTTGCTCGGCCACTTCGGCGCTGATGAAAGCGCCGCCTCCAGCCACCTTGCGAATCGCGGCCACGAGCTGTGTGGCGGCACTCTCCTTCGTCAGGTAGCCCGAGGCGCCCGCCTTGATCGCGCGCACTGCATATTGGTGTTCCTGGTGCATGCTGAGCACCAGCACCCGGAGGCGCGGCTTTTCCCCCTTCACCAGCTTGATGAGGTCGACGCCGCTGCGCCCCGGCATCGACATGTCGAGCAGCAGCACCGCGACGTCGAGTGAGCGCACCTGCTGCAATACCTCCGTTCCGTCGCGCGCCTCGCCCACGACCTCGAGATCGCCGGCCGCGAGCAGCAGTTGCTTCAGCCCCTCGCGCATGATGGTGTGGTCGTCGGCAATCAGGACGCGGATCATGCTTTCTCCGCGTCGTTGGCGATGGGCAGCAGCACTTCGACCACGGTGCCCTTTCCCGGCTCGCTGGTGATGGTGGCGTCGCCACCGAGAAGGTACGCGCGCTCGCGCAGGCCGATCAGCCCGAACGATCCCGCCTTGCGCGGGTCGTTCCGGTCGAACCCTCTGCCGTTGTCATGGATACTCACGGTGATCCCGGCCGCGTCCAGATTGATCGCCACCTCGACCTGCTTCGCTTCGGCGTGCTTGGCGATGTTGGTGAGCGCCTCCTGCACCACGCGAAACACCGCGGTCGAGTGCGCCGTCGGCACGTGCATCTCGGGGTTGCTGATTGCCAGCTCACAATGAACATTCGTCCGTTGCATGAAATTTTCCACCAGCCATTCTACGGCGGGAATGAGTCCGAGATCGTCCAGCAGCAGCGGCCGGAGGTCGGCGGCGATCCGCCGCGTGGCCGCGACCGTGGCGCCAAGCAACGCGGCCATCCGGTCCAGCCGCTCGGCAAGCGATGCTTCGGCCGCGGGCATTTTTTCCCGACACCAGGCGACGTCCATCTGAATCATGGTCAGTGCCTGCCCCAGTTCGTCGTGCAATTCGCGCGCGATACGATTCTTCTCCTGCTCGCCCGCGAGATCGGCCGCGGCCGACAGCTGCTGCAAATCCTCCTTCGACTGGCGCAATGCCGCCTCAGCCTGCGCCCGCGCGGTGACGTCACGCAGGATGGCGGTGAAGAACTTCGTACCGCCTTCGGTGAGTTGGGAAATCGAGGCTTCGATCGGAAATTCAAGGCCGTTGTCATGCCGCCTGCCCGTGACCGTGCGCGAGCCGCCCATCCGCCGCGACACCGTCCCGTCTTCGCCGAAGCGACGCACGTGATCCGGATGATGTACGCGCGCGTCGGCAGGCATCAACGCCGTCAGTGGCATGCCGACCGCCTGGCCGCGTGGGCAGCCGAACATCGCCTCCGCCGCGACGTTGAACAGCACGATGTTCTGGTCGGCACCGGCGATGATGATCGAATCCATCGCGGAGTCCAGTATCCCCTGCAGGCGCGCTTCGCTGCGCACCAGCATGGACTCGGTTTGCACACGTTCGGACACGTCGCGGAGGATCACCGTGAAGTATTTCCGGCGGTCTTCCATGTGCTGCGAAATCGAGGCTTCGATGGGAAATTCGGTGCCGTCGGCGCGGACTGCCCCCAGCACGGTTTGATGACCGAAGTGGCGCGACGTCGTTCCGGTACTGCCGAAATTGCGGATATGTGCATGATGTGCCGCGCGAAACTGCGCCGGAATCAGCCGGTCCAGCGGCTGACCCATGACGTCTTCGCGCCGCCATCGAAACGCATTTTCCGCCGCGGCGTTGAACAGGACGATGCACTGGTTTTCATCCACGGTGATGATCGCGTCCATCGTTGTTTCGACGATGTCGCGGACACGCGTTTCCAGCCCCACGATGGCCCGCGTCGCGGATTGCTGCTGCCGCATCTGCGCGAATATCACGAACGCTGCGACCATCGCGGCGATCGTGCCCAGGACGCCTGCGCCGGCCACCAGTCCCAGGCGCAAGCCATCGTGCCACCACGCCGCCAGACCGAGTGCCACTGTTGCCGCGATCAGGGCGATGACCAGCACGAACAGGGCGTGCTGAAGGCCGGTAATCGGAGTCGACATCGCCGGATTAAAGCATACCGAGGCGGTGTTTCGTGGGCCACCGCGATCCACCGCTGCTGCCGTGACTATCGGGCGGGCGGCTTCCCGCCGGCGGACCCGGCCGGCGGCCCCTTGCCAAGGCGTTCGATGACGGGGCGCCAGGCCTGCGGCGATCGGCCGATGGCCAGCGACAACTCGGCGTCGTAGTGCACCGTGTAGGAGGCTTCGTCGGCAGCCAGTTCGTCGCGGGCGCACAACTGCTTTTCCAGCACGGCGACATCGGCATCCGACGCATCGGTTCCACGCCGGCTGCGCCCGACGATGCGGTGCCGCAGCGTGGCCTCGCTCGCGGAGAACGCGAGCAGCAAGAATGGCACGCCCAATTCGGTGGCGAGGTCCCGGAAAATGTCGCGCTGCCAGCGCTGCAGGAATGCACCGTCGACGATGGTCGCGAAGCCGGCGGCGGCAACGTTCGCCGCGAGCGCGCGCACGTGGTCGTAGGTTTGCCGGTTGGCGTCGTGGGAATAGAGCCGTGCGGCGCAAGGGCCACCGGGCCGCCGCGTGGGTGGCACGCCCAATCGACGCTTGCGTTCGATGTCCGTGCGGATGCGCACGGCGCCGATGTGCTCCAGCAGGAACTGCGACAGCGCCGTCTTGCCGGAACCCGAAACGCCATGCGTGATCACGAGGGCGGGCGCGAAAGCGCGGGCGCAGGCTTGTGCAAGCCGCAGGTATCCATCGCGCTCGCGGAGCAGCGGCGCGGACTCGTCGGCGGAAGAAAGCTGGGCCATTCGCAGCTGCGCGATCTTGGCGCGGACCAGTGCCCGGTAGACGAGGTAGAAGCGCAGCACGGCCAGCCCGGCATAGTCGCCGGTGCATTCCAGGTAGGCATTGAGAAAGCGGTGCGCCAGTTCCGCGTGGCCGCGCTCGCGCAGATCCATGACGGTGAACGCGACCTCGCTGAGGACATCGATCCAGCGCATCTCATCGTTGAATTCGATGCCATCGAAGATCACGATTTCGCCGGCAAGGACCGCGATGTTGCCGAGATGCAGGTCGCCGTGGCATTCGCGTACAAAGCCGTGGGCAAGCCGCTCCCGGAATACCGGCAGGAGTGCGGCATATTCGCGCTGGGTCCACGACTCGAGCTGATCCAGGTCCTGCCGTCCCGACGTCGTGGCCATGGCGGGGCGCAACTGGTTGAAATTCGCAAGCGCGGCGTCCCGGATCGCTTCCGGCGTGCCACACGCGGGCGGAGGCACGCCGCCGGCAATGGCCACGTGGAAGTCGGCGACACGGCTGGCCAGCGCGTCGATGTCGCGCGGCGCAAGCTCCCCGCGCGCCAGCAGTTCGCTGGCCAGCGCATGTTGGGCAAACTCGCGCATCCTCACCGCATACTCCAGCACCGGCCCGGTGCCGCCGAGCATGGGCATTGCGGGCGTGCCGGTGACCGCGACCACGTCGAGGTAGAGCGCCGGCGCCAGCCGACGGTTCAGCCGCAGTTCCTCTGCGCAAAAGTGACGCCGGGCCGCAAGCGTCGTGAAATCCAGAAAGCCCAGGTTGACCGCCTTCTTGATCTTGTAGGCGTGGGCGCCGGTCAGCAGCACGTAGGAGATATGCGTCTCCAGTACGGTTACGCTGGTGCAATCCGGGCCGTGCAATGCGGGGCGGGCTAGCGCCGCGACCAGGCGATCCTGCCCGCTCCCGGGGGCCACTCTCGTGCCTGGCGACAGGAATTCTTGCGGGGAAGCCGCGTCCGGGAGATCATTCGTCACGACATCGGGATCCGCGGTCAAAAGTTGCGCGACAATATGCTTCGACAAGTGCCCATGCTAGCGTGGACCGCGGGGAGGGGCTTGATCCGCGTCAATCTGCGCGTAGCCAGCGTCTGCCGGTGACGTCGCCACGGCGGTTTGACCTGTGTCAATTGGCCCGGCGTGGCACTGCCGTATCGTGGCGCATCCAGCGCGCGCCAATCGCAAGAGCGGCATATTGCCGCCCTGGCGGCACCGCCTTATAGGAGCAAACGCTTTGAAAACCGACGAACCTGGCAACCGCCGCCCCGGATTGTTTGCGCGCACATGGAAGCGTCTGTCCACGCCCAGCGCACGCTGGTCGGTGCTGGCCCTGGTCGTCCTTGGCCTGATCGTCGGTGCCGGCGCCACCATCGGCACGCAGGTGATGGTGGCGGCCACCGGCACCGATGAATTCTGCGGTGGCGCATGCCACTCGATGACGTGGGTGGCCGCCGAACACAAGGCCAGCGCCCATCACGTCAATCGAACCGGCGTGCAGGCCGGCTGCCACGACTGCCATATCCCGCACCAGTATCCGGCCATCCTGTTCTACAAGGCGAAAGCCGGGATCAAGGACGCGATCGGCGAGGCGCGCGGCGTCATTTCCACCGAGGAAAAATTCAAGAAGGAGCGGCTGCGCATGGCCAAGGTGGTCTGGGCGGAATTCAAGGAGACCAACTCCGAGAACTGCCGGACCTGCCACAAGATCACCCCGGAGATCGTCGCGAAGCAGAAGGATTTCGTGCAACCGATGCACCAGCAGTTCCTGGCGGGAACGGCAACCTGCATCGACTGCCACAAGGGCGTGGGCCACGAGGCCCCCGAGGAGTAGCGGACGGTCAGCGCCTGACCGGGTGCTTGGCGAGCTTGCGTTGCAGGGTGCGCCGGTGCATCGACAATGCACGGGCGGCCCCGGAAATGTTGTCGTTGTGGGCGCGCAGGACGCGCGTGAGCTGCTCCCACTCCATGCGCTTCAGCGACATCGGGCGGACGCTGGGGAGCGCTGCGGCATTGCCGGCCTCATGATGGAAGGCGGCGACGATCTCGTCGCCCGTGGCCGGCTTGCATAGGTAATACACCGCGCCGAGCTTGATGGCCTCGATGGCCGTCGCAATGCTGCCGTAGCCGGTGAGGACCACTATGCGCGCGTCCGGATGGCGCTTGCGCAGTGTGGCCACGAGTTTCAATCCCGATTCCCCCGCGATTTTCAACTCGACCAGCACCAAGTCCGGGGGATTCCGGTCGGCCTGCGCGAGCGCGGCACTGACCGTGCCGGCACAGCTGATGAGAAAGCGCCGGCTCGCCAAGGCCCGCGCGATGTCTGCGCAGTAGGCGGCGTCATCGTCGACCACCAGTACATTGCTTCGTCGCGGCTCTGTCATCATCGGACCCGGGAACCCGTCCCATTGTGCCTGCGGCCGATTGCCACAGGTTCGGGCGGATCATGCCGGATGGAGGCACGCGCGACATTGATTTTGATCAAGCGCGCGGTGTGGACGCGGCAACGGAAAAGGCCGGCATCGAGCCGGCCTTTTCCATTGTCCTGCGGGACGGACGCGTCGACTACATCGCAAGAACCCACTTGACGAGCGACTTGACGTCGTCGGGGCTTGCCTTGACGGCCGGATGGCCCGTTGCTGCGGTGAGCTTGGCGACAAGCGTCGCTTCCGCGTCGGCCTTGCCCTTGTACTTGGCGGCGACGTCCTTGAACGACGGACCCATTTTCTTGGCATCCACCGCATGACAATTGAGACAGCCACTCTTCTTGGCGAGGGCCTCCTGGGCATTGGCCGTGCCCGCGGCCGCAAGGCCAAACGATACGGCAATGATCATGCCGGTAAACAGGTTCAACTTCATGATTGCTTCTCCCTTGCTCGAATAGGTGGGTCTTGAGTTTATGCCCGCACGCTGCACGCCATTCTATGTTAACGCATGGTGCCCGGTTCCGGTTGTCATGACATCCGGCGCGCGGCGTGTCGGGATGCGACATATTGCCGCGTTTTCCGGCCGTGGCACGCGGTATGCGGGTCGCGCCGAACCTTGCGTCCGAAGGTGTCGGCAGGGATACTTTCTGCCAGCATGCCTCGGGGAGCGCGCGTGGATGTGCGAAAGTCGGCGCTGGTCGAGCATTCCGCCAGCGAGATGTTCGACCTGATCGAAGGCGCCGAGCATTACGGTGATTTCCTGCCATGGTGCACGGGTGCGACCATCATCGAGCGCGATGATACGGTGGTGATCGCGCGCATTGCGGTCAAGTACCGCGGTATCGCGTTCAGTTTCACGACGCGCAACCCCAAGCAGCGTCCGCACTGGATGGCCATCCACCTCGAGAACGGTCCGTTCAGCGCGTTCGAAGGCGAGTGGCGGCTGCGGGAGCTGGCGCCCGACGCCTGCAAGGTCGAATTCGCATTGCACTACGAGTTCGACCATCGCCTGGTCGGCCGGTTTGCGGCGCCGGTATTCGACGGCATTGCGCGTACGATGATCGATGCATTCGTGCTGCGCGCGGATCGGGTTCTGCCGGTCCGCCCGCCACCGCTTGCGCGCGGCAATTTTCCCGACGATGGAGGTTCATCATGACCGAGCAAGTTGATTTCGATGCTTTGCGCACCTCCCGACTTGGAGCCGAGCTGACCGACGCGCAGGCGCGCACGCTCGCGGGCATCGTCACCTTTCGCGATCTGCCAACCGGCACGGTGCTGGTTCCGGAAGGTGCGGCCGACGATCACCTTTACGTCATTGTCAGCGGCGTACTCGGCGTGGTGCGCAATGCGGGCAGGGAGGATGAAATCACGCTGGTTTCGCTGGGTACCGGCGACTTGGTCGGCGAGCTCGGCTTCATCGACGGATCGCCGCACTACGCGGCGCTGGTGGCCACCAGCCCCACCCGCGTGTTTGGACTCGAGCGCGCAAAGCTGGAGTCGTTACTGCAGGTCCATCCGGAAATCGTCTATCGCGTGATGCGGGCGATCATCCGCACTGTGCATCAGATCCAGCGTCGCCTTTCGATGCAGTCGGTGGAGCTTGCCAACTATATCTACAAGCAGCACGGCAGGTATTAGCACGGCAGTCCTCGATTGCTTATTGCGCCTTCGCCGCATTCGCGCGACATGCCGACGATGCATTGTTGCAACAGTTCCGCCCCTGCTGTAACAACTTTGCCTGCGCTTGATATAGATCAAGGCAGCCAATCTGACGACGGCAAGAATGTCCCAACGATGTCGCCGGCCCTGGCGAAGCTGATGCCGTAACAAGCGGCGCAGGCAGGCGCCGGTCGCGGCCGGGATGGCTTAAACGGAGGCAGGGACATGCGCTTGGAACTCAATACGCTGACGCGCTGGCTGGCGGTTCTGGCGACCGCCCTGATCGTGCTTCCGGCCACAGCCCAGCAGCCGCCGGCGGCCAAGGACAATGTCTGCCTGACCTGCCACGCGGATGCCATGAAGGGGATGGCCACATCGAAGCATGCCGTCACCGGGGATGCGCGCACGCCGTTCGGCAGCGGGCAGGGATGCCAGGCCTGCCACGTCAACGCCGAAGAGCATCTCAAGGATCCGACGAAGTCGAAGCCGATGACCTTCGCCAAGTCGCTGCCGGGGCATGATCGCAGCGAGCCGTGCCTGACCTGCCACAAGGGCGGCACCAAGATTCACTGGGCGGGCAGCGCGCATGACCGTAACGACATCGCCTGCAACGACTGCCACAAGGCGCATGCAGCGAAGGATCAGGTGCTGGTTGCCGCGACGCAGGCCGGCGTCTGCTTCGACTGCCACAAGAACGTGCGCGCCGCCACGCTGAGTGCATCCACCCATCCGCTCAAGACGGGATGGATGCCGTGTTCGTCCTGTCATCAGCCGCACGGCTCGGTCGGCCCCGCCAATCTCATCAAGAACACGGTCAACGACACCTGCTATACGTGCCATGCGGAAAAGCGCGGCCCGTTCCTGTGGGAACACCCGCCGGCGCGTGAAGACTGCGCCAACTGCCATGCCCCGCACGGCTCGAACAACGCGCCGATGCTGGTGGCCCGCGGTCCCTTCCTGTGCCAGCAGTGTCACCAGAATCCGTTCCATCCGAGCACGGTCTACAGCGGCAACAATCTGCCGCCGTATTCGATACCCAATCAGGATCCGAACAAGTCGCCGATAGCGGGTGCGCCTTCCGGCGACAAGATGCTGGGCCAGAACTGCGCGAATTGCCACACGAAGGTCCACGGCAGCAACCACCCGTCCGGCGCGCGCTTTACGCGCTGACCGAGCTACCTTGAACCGCTGGAAGAAAGGTCAAGACATGAATGCGGTGAAATGCAAGGGATCGTTCATGAGGAAGCCGCTGGCCACGGCCATCGCGCTACTGGTCGTGGCGCCGGGGATGGCGCTATCCGAGCCGCTGTTCCAGGTGCCGCTCTATGGCAACGCAGACATGACCCGGTACGAGACCAATAACGTCGAGCTCGGGATCGGCTACAACGACGTCAGTGGCGACGGCTACAAGTTCGGCGAGTTCTCGGGGCTGTACAAGAAGGATCCATTCGCGATCGGCAACTTCAACTGGGCGCAGCGCGACCTTGCCACGGGTGGATTCGGCAACGCCTGGGGATGGAATCTCGGGCTGCCATCACGCCAGTTGGGCGGCGCCTTCGGTACCCAAGGCAAGTGGAAGGTCAACGCCGAGTTCGACCAGCTCACGCACTACGACACCAATTCGGCCAGCTTCATCCATCAGGGACTCGGCTCCAACAATCTCACGCTGCCCGCCGGCTTTGCGGGTATCACTGCCGGCAACTCGCAGCCGCCGTCCAACGTCACGGAGATCAACAAGTATCTCGAAGGCGGGTATGGCATCAAGGTCGACCGCGACTTCCTGAAAGTCGGCGGCGGCTACGCCTTTGGCGGCAAATGGGAATTGACCGGCAAATATGACTACCAGAAGCGCGACGGCACCAAGCTCACCGGTTCGGTGATCGGCAGTTCCGGCGGCAATCCGCGCGCGGCCCTCCTGCCGTCCCCGGTCAACGACAACACGCAGCAGATCGACATCGGGCTGGGATATACCTCCGATGTCGCGCAATTCAACATCAGCTACTGGTACTCGAAGTATTCCAACGACGAATCCACGTTCAATTGGCAGAATCCGTTCGCGAACCAGACGGGACTCTGGCAGGCGGGATCCGGGGTCGGATTCTCGACCGGTTACGGCAGCATGTCGCTGGCGCCGGACAACGACTTCCAGCAGGTCCAGGCAACGGGTGCCTACAATTTCACGCCCACCACGCGCCTGACCGGTACCTTTGCCTATGGCGTGGGACGCCAGAACCAGTCCTATGATCCATACACCATCAACGTGGCGCCGCGGGTGTCGCCCGGTCTGTCGGTGCCGATCGGGTTGCCGCAGGGTTCGCTCGACGGCAAGATCGAGAACACGTTGTTCGACCTCACGCTGACCTCACGGCCCATCGCCCGGCTGAACCTTCGGCTCAATTATCACTACAACGACCACAACAACAAGACACCGGAGAATCAATATCTCTACGTCGGCGGCGACTCGGCCAACCAGCCGGCCGTGCCGCCCGGGCAGGTGGCCAACCAGGTCGCCTCCGGTGCGATCCGCACGAACCTGCCTCCTGGAACGACCGAAAACAAGTTCACGATCGACGCGGACTATCCCATCGCGCGCGGAACCACCGTGCGGGCCTGGTACAACTATCTCAAGACCGACTACAGCGTCGGCGCCGACGAACTGCGCTACGACACCAACGTCAACACGCTCGGGCTCGAATTGCGGTCCCGCGCCAACGAACTTGTTTCAGGCTTCGTCAAGTACCAGTACGACCAACGCCGAGGTTCCGACTTCGACCAGAATCGTCCCTACGACGCCAGCTACACGCCGGCACAGGTGGCGGGCACGCCCTTCGACAACCTGCCCACATTGCGCCAGTACTACGTCGCGAATTACGACCAGGACGGGATCAAGGCCAACGTTTCCCTCACTCCAAGCGGCCCCGTGACGTTCTCGCTGCAGGCCAACTGGTACGAGCGCAAGTACAACGGGCCCGATTGCGGCGGCCCCAACGACCAGCTGGTGCTGCCCGCGGTCTTTCCGTCGCAATGCCAGGGCCTCCAGAACCAGACGGGCCAGTCGTATACCTTCGATGCGCAATACGTGCCGATGGAGGCCGTCAATCTGTACGCGTTCTACACGTGGTCGCAACTCGAGCAGAACCAGGACGGGCGGCAATACAGCGGCGGAGGTTCGCTGGTGTCGCAGTCGACCGACGCCAACCGCAACTGGTCGGTCAACACCCAGAGCGCCGACAACGCGGTGGGTATCGGCGGCAAATACGCGCCGGCGGACAAGCCCTATGACGTCGGTTTCCAGTACCTCTACAGTCAGGGCGTGACCAGCACCAGTCCGTTTGCGGCGGCGGGGCTGACCAACGCTTCCACCGGGGCATTGGGCGCCAGCGCCGTTCCCGACGTGAAGAACACGCTGAATTCGTTCCAGCTCTTCGGCAAGTACAAGTACAGCAAGAACCTGCTGTTCCGCGCCAACTACTGGTACCAGCAACTGAGCGCCGATAACTGGGCGTACGACGGCGCGACGCCTACGTCGAGCAATAACGTTCTGCTCACCGGGCAGTCGACGCCGAACTACACTGCCAACGTGTTCGGCATCTCGCTCGCGTACACGAACTGGTAGTCCTGCCGAGCCGCCCGCCGAGTTGAGAGGCTCAGCGGGCGCTTGCGCACGCGTCGACAAGGTGCACGATCGAATGGTAGGGAAAGCCCGCCTGCTCGGACAATCCGATCTCGCAGGTGCGGCTTGACGAATATCCATGCGTACAACCCGCGGGAAGGGCCTGCCGCAGGTGTCGCAGCGCATGCTCGTTGAGTTCCGGCTGGTTGAAGCCCTTGTCACCGGCAAAGCCGCAGCAGAGCACATCATCGGCCATGACGACCTCCGTGCTGCAGCGCGCGGCAACGGCCAGGAGCTTGTCCACGGTGCCCATCTTGCGCACGCTGCATACCGGATGCACGACGACCGGTTCGCGCCGCTGCACGAGCCTGACCTGTGGCAGCACCCTGTCGTGCAGGAACTCGATGCTGTCCTGGATGACCAGGCGTTCGCCGCAGAAGCGCTTCATCCGCCAGGCGCAAGGACTGGTGTCGAACACGATCGGCCACCGACCGCGGCCGCTCGTATCCCCGAGCGCTTGCTCCAGTTCGGCCGATTTCATGTCGGCCGCTGCCGCAAAACCTTTGCTTTCGAATGGCTGGCCGCAGCATAGTCCGGACAGTCCCGGCAGGTAGACGACGTCGAAGCCTGCCTTGCGGAAGAGACGCTCGGCGACGGCGGGCAGTGTCTCGACGCTGTCGCCGCGCTGTGCGCCCATGGTGCGGGCGGCGCAGCTGGGGAAGTAGACGACGCGATCGCGGCCTGCTGCAGCTGGTTGCGGTCGAGGCAGGAAATGGGCGGCGCGCGGCAGCGCCGGGGACCATTTGGGCAGCCGCCCGCCCGACGCGTTACGCAGGCTGTCGCACGTGCCCTGCATCGCCGCGGTGCCGACGAGAGCATGCAGCGAATCGGCGATGGCGAGTCCGGCGCGTGCGCCGAAGGTGGTCGCGGCGAAATGTCCGGCCACGGTTGCGGCCACGCGACGACTCAGGCGGCCGTGCCGTCGTCCGCGCAGCGCCTTGATCAGTGTTCCGGTCTCGATGCCGACCGGACACGCGGTGGCGCATAGTCCGCATGCGGCGCAGGTGTCGATGCCATGATAGTCGTAGAGGCGATGCAGTGCCGCAGTTTCCCGGGTATCCGCGCCGAGTGCTTCGCGGCGCGTGATTTCCCGCCAGCCGACGATGCGCTGCCGGGGCGACAGCGTGAGCCCGCGCGAAGGACACCTGGGCTCGCAGAAGCCGCATTCGATGCACTGGTCGACGATGGCGTCGCAGGCCGGCAACGGCTTTAAGTTCCGCACATGCGCCGCGGGGTCATCGTTCAGGATGACGCCCGGATTGAGGAGGCCTTCAGGATCGAGGAGGTGCTTGATTTCGCGCATGAGGGCATAGGCTTCGGCACCCCATTCGAGCTCGACGTAGGGCGCGACATTGCGCCCGGTGCCATGTTCGGCCTTGAGGGAGCCGTCGTACTTCTCGACGACCATGCGGCACATGGCGTCCATGAAGCCGCGATAGCGGGCGACTTCCGCATCATCGTTGAAGTTCTGCGTGAACACGAAGTGCAGGTTGCCTTCGAGCGCGTGGCCGAAAATGATCGCCTCCGCATAGCCGTGCGCCGCGAGGAGGCGCTGCAGGTCGATCGTGGCGTCGGCCAACCGAGCGACCGGAAATGCCACGTCCTCGATGATGACGGTCGTGCCGGCGCGACGCATGGCGCCCACGGACGGGAACATCCCCTTGCGCACGTTCCAGTATCGGGCGCATTCCGCGGCATCGGTCGAAAAATGCACCGGGGCGCGAGTGGACACCGCGGCGAGCGCGGCTTCGATGGCATGGATCTGCGCGACGAGCGCCGCTGGATCGGGCGCACGTGTTTCCACCAGCAGCGCGGCGCCCTGCGGCCCGATCTCGCGCAGCCACGCGGGCAAGCCTGGCTTGCCCTCCACCGAGCGTAACGCGGCACGGTCGGCAAGCTCGGCGGCGTCCACCGGTGCGTCGCGCAGAAGCGTGACGGCGCGACACGCGGAGTGGAGGTCGTCGAACAGGATCAGTGCACTGGCCTTGTCGGCGTGATCGGGCATGGTGTTGAAGGTAATCTCGCTGATGAAGCCCAGCGTGCCTTCGGATCCGATCAGGAGGTGCGCCAGCATGTCGATCGGATCGGGGTAGTCGACCAGCGCATTGAGGCTGTAGCCGGTCGTGTTTTTCATCCGGAACTTGTGGCGTATCCGCGCCGCAAGCGCGGCATTGGCGCGAACGCGCTCGCCCATCGCGGCGAGATCGCGCGCCAGCGACGGCCTGGCCGCCACGAATGCCGCGCGACTGGCCGGATCGCGTGTGTCGAGCACCGTGCCGTCGGCCAGCACCATGCGCATTCCGGCCAGCGTCCGGTAGCTGTTCTGCGCCGTGCCGCAGCACATGCCGCTGGCGTTGTTGGCGGCAATGCCGCCGATCATTGCGGTGTCGATCGAGGCCGGGTCGGGCCCGATTTTGCGTCGATAGGGCGCGAGGCGCCGATTGGCCGCGGCACCGACGACGCCCGGCTGCAGACAGATCGTGGTCCCATGCTCGTCGATGCGGCAACCGCGCCAGTGGTCGCCCAGCTGCACCAGGACCGAATCGCTGATGGCCTGCCCTGACAGGCTGGTGCCGGCTGCGCGAAAGGTGACGGACGTGCGCAGGCGGGCGCATGTCGCAAGCAGCGCGATGAGTTCTTCCTCGCTTTCGATCACCACGACGATCTTCGGCACCAGACGGTAAAAGCTGGCGTCGCTGCCCCAGGCCAGCAGGCGCAGGGGGTCGATGATGAGCCGCGCGGAAGGCACAATCGCCGCGGCTTCCCGGTACACCCGGGCGTACGGGGCGGGAAGTTCGCGCGCGAGCGCTTGATCGAATGGTGGCAGCATCGTCTTCCCTCTGGCACGGCGTGACTACACCGCCCACGCCGCGCCACTGCAACCTACTACCGCGCATGCTCGTCCAGTTTGATGCAGGTCACGTGCGCATGCGTTAGGGGCGGCCCCGCCGAATCCGGGCCACGGGCTCGACCCTTTGGAGTTTTGCGCTGCGTTGATCCATGTCAAACGGGCCGGAGGAGGAGGCGCCTACTGTACGCAAACACGGAAAGGCGCGCGAGACGCCGGTGACATGAACCGTGATAACAGGGATGGGCTGCACGCTGCATGGATACCACGGTCAACCCTTACGTCGTTTTCCTGCTTTACATGGGGGCCATCCTGTCCTTTGTCGCCATCACGCTGGCGATGAACTACATGCTCGGCCCCAAGCCCGTCGGCTCCGCGCTGAAAATGGAACCTTTCGAGTGCGGCGCCACGCCCGTCGACATTCGCAACATCAAGGCGGTTCCGATCAAGTACTACGGCGTGGCGATTGCCTTCATGCTGTTCGACCTTGAAACCGTATTCCTGTTCATCTGGGCGCTGGGGGCGCAGCCCTTGACGAGCTTCATGCTGGCGACGTTCGGCATCTTCATCTTCCTGCTGGTGCTGATCCTGCTCTATGTCTACAAGGCCCGGCTGCTCGAGGCCGTCACGGAGTAGCCATGGCATTCACGCCCATTCCGATTCCCATCCATGCCGCCGGCGGCAAGTCCGCCGCGTTCGAATACCTCACCACCAAGAAGGACGAGCTGGTGGGCTGGGCGCGCAAGTTCTCGCTGTTTCCCTATCCGTTCGTCACCGCCTGTTGCGCGATGGAATTCATGGCGGTCAGCTCGTCGCCCTACGACACCGACCGTTTCGGTGCCGCGTTGCCGCGGTTCTCGCCGCGCCAGGCCGACCTGCTGATGGTCGTGGGCACGGTGACGCACAAGCAGGCACCGGTCCTGTACCGGGTCTACGAGCAGATGTGCGAGCCGAAATGGGTGATGGCGTTCGGGGTCTGTGCCACCAGCGGCGGGTTCTACCAGAACTACGCCGCCGTGCAGGGCATCGACAAGATCATCCCGGTGGACGTCTACGTGCCCGGGTGTCCGCCGCGTCCGGAGATGGTGATTGACGGCATCATGCAGCTGCAGGACAAGATCGCCCGGTCCCGGCACCCCATCTTGACGCAGGACTTCTGATGGCGGCCATCCTGGAGCGCCTGCGGCAGCGTCTTTCGTCAATGGACTGCGCGGTGACCGGGGCGCATGGCATGACGGTGGTGTCCTTGCCACCGTCGCAATTGATCGAAGTGGTGATGGTGCTGAAGGACGAGTTCCAGTTCGATCTGTTTCTCGACGTCACGGCCATCGACTGGCTGCCCCGGCTACCGCGCTTCGAGGTAGTCCACCACTTCTATTCCACCGCGCACTTCGTACGGGTTCGACTGAAGACGGTGGTGCCCGACGCCGATCCGACGGTGGCGTCGCTGGTGCCGCTCTATGGGTCGGCCGGCATCATGGAACGCGAGTGCCACGACATGTACGGCATCGGATTCAATGGCAATGCCGACATGCGGCCCATTCTGCTGTACGAGGGCTTCGTCGGGCATCCACTGCGCAAGGACTATCCGAAACTGCGGGAACAGCCGCTGGTTCCGTATCGCAAGTGAGCGGAAGCGAGGACATCGTTCATGGCCCCCCTCGACGCCAAGCCGCCCGAATTCACGGTGCCGAACCCGGTGCGTCCGGCGTTCGACACGACGGGCCACGATGACCACGTCATCGTCAATATCGGCCCATCGCACCCGGCCACGCACGGCACCGTGCAGATCATCGCTGAACTCGACGGCGAACGCGTGGTGCGCACCGACGTGCATTGTGGCTACCTGCACCGCGGCTTCGAGAAGGAATGCGAATCCCACACCTGGCACAACCTCATTCCGTATGTGGATCGCCTCAACTATGTGTCGGCCCTGATCAACGACTTTGCCTACTGCGAGGCCGTGGAAACGCTTGCGGGGATCACGATCACGCCGCGGTGCCGGCATCTGCGCACACTGCTGTCGGAGTATTCACGCGTCGTCGACCACCTGACCTGCATCGCGGCCGGGCTCATGGAACTGGGCGCCATGACGGCATTCCTGTACCTGGTGATGGTCCGCGACTACATGTACGAGCACCTTGCCGCACTGACCGGCGCGCGCGTGACCTACACCTACGGCCGCATCGGCGGCCTGGCGCGCGACCTGCCCGACGGCTGGCTCGCGCGACTCGAGGTCATCCTGGACCAGTACGAGGATTTCGTCGGCCGCGTGCATGGGCTGATGGATCGCAACCGCATCTTCATCGACCGCATGCGCAACGTCGGCGTGATCTCGACTGCCGACGCGATCAACTGGGGCTATACAGGCGTAATCCTCCGGTCCACCGGCGCGCCGCGGGACCTGCGCCGGGACACGCCGTACCTCGCCTATGCGGACCTGGACTTTGACGTGCCGGTAGGGATCAACGGCGATAACTATGACCGCTACTACGTCCGGATGTGCGAGATGGACGAGTCGGTGCACATGATCCGGCAGTTGATCGACACGCTTCCCACCGGTCCGATCAATGTGGACGATTATCGCTTCACGCTACCCGAGAAGCATCTCGTCTATGCAGAGATCGAATCGCTGATCAACCATTTCAAGCTGGTGATGGACGGCCCGCAGGTACCGGCGGGCGATGCCTACGCCGCGCACGAATCGCCCAACGGCGAACTGGGTTTCTACATCGTCAGCACGGGTGGAGGCATCCCGGCCAAGGTGCACGTGCGCGCCCCGAGCTTCGTGCACATGGGCGGCGCGCACCGGATGCTCGACGGCTACCAGCTTGCGGACATCGTGCCGACTTTCGGCTCGATCAACATGATCGGCGGGGAGTGCGACCGATGACTGCGCGGACGGGTGGTGGTGACCGCATGGGTGCGCCGATGGTGGAGAGGCAATGAAGCACCTCATCCCGGAATTCGAAAAACTGAAGGCCCGCTTCCCCGCGGGCTTCGAGTCCTCGCTCGTGCTGCCCTGCGTGCGCCGCATCCAGGAGGATCGCGGTTTCGTGGCCGAGGCCGACATCGACGGCCTGGTCGAATACCTCGGCGTTCCCCGCATCCAGATCGAGGAAGTGCTGTCCTACTACACGCAGTTCCGGCGCGCGCCCATCGGCCGCTGGCATCTCCAGGCCTGCCGCAACGTCACCTGCTCGATGCGCAGCGCGGAGCGTCTCATCGATCACCTTTCGGAGCGGCTGGGCGTCGCGCCCGGGCAGACCACACCCGACGGCGCCTTCACCCTTTCCACGGCCGAGTGCCTCGGCTCGTGCGGTACCGCGCCGGTGGTCATGGTCAATGACACGTATCACGAGAACATGAGCGTCGAGAAACTCGACCGGCTGCTCGAAGATTTGAAGGGGTCGTGATGCGCCATCCCGGCAAGCGTGCGATGTGGCGGAGGCTTGGTTAGATGCCCGGCCACCAACTGCTGATGACGTTTCCCGTCACGGCCACTTCGCACACCCTGGCGGACTATCTCGCGCGGGACGGCTATGCGACGTTGCGGCGCGTGCTGTCGACGATGAAGCCCGAGGAGGTTACCAAGGAGGTCAGCGCATCGGGGCTTCTCGGACACGGTGGCGCCGCGTTTCCGGCCGGCCGGAAGTGGGGCGTGATCCATCTCAACGACAACCAGCCGCACTATCTGTGCGCCAACGCCGACGAGGGCGAGCCCGGCACCTTCAAGGATCGCTGGATTCTCGAAAATGCGCCGCACCTGCTGCTCGAGTCCATGCTGATTGCCGCTTATGCACTGCAGGTCCGCCACGCGTTCGTCTACATCCGCGGCGAATTCGACCTGCCATACCGGCGACTGGCCGCTGCCGTCGAGGAGGCCTACGCAGCAGGGTATTTTGGCGAGCGCATCCTGGACAGCGAATTTTCCTGCGACGTTGTCGTCTACCGCGGCGCGGGTTCGTATGTTTGCGGCGAAGCCTCGGGCCTGCTGTCGTCGCTCGAGGGCAAGCGTGGCTATCCGCGCAACCGGCCACCGCGGCTGACCGTGCAGGGACTCTACAAGCGACCCACGGTCGTCAACAACGTGGAAACGCTGGCCAACATCGCCGGAATCATTGCGCACGGGGCCGATGCATACAAGCTTGTGGGTACCGCCAAATGTCCCGGCACACAACTGGTCTCCATTTCCGGCCATATTGCGAAGCCGGGCGTCTACGAAGTGGAGTACGGCTATCCGATGGCCCGATTCCTGCGCGAGGATTGCGGTGGCATGTTGCCGGGTCAGGCATTGAAATGCATCGTCCCCGGTGGCATTTCCACCAAGGTGCTTACGGCTGCGGAAGTCGAGCCGCTCACCTTCGATCACCAGTCGTTCGCAGGCGCCGGTTCGTCGCTGGGCTCGGGCGGGATGATCGCCATTGCCGAGGGCACCTGCATGGTGCGCCTGCTGCAGGTGATGCTGCGCTTCTATCACCACGAATCGTGTGGCCAATGCACGCCTTGTCGCGAAGGCATGGGCTGGTTGCACCGGATCATCGATCGCATCGTCGCCGGGCAGGGCCAGCCCGAGGATATCGAAAGCCTGTATCGGATATCGCGGTTGCAGGACGGCATGACGATCTGCGGGATGGGCGACGCCGCCGGCTACGCGACCATCGGCATCCTCGACAAGTATCGCGGCGAGTTCGAATACTGGATCCGGGAGAAGCATTCGCAGCTCGAAGGCAATCTCGAGGGAGCCGTGCATGCCTGAAATCTTCATCAACGGGCAGTCGGTGCAGGCTGAGACCAACCAGACCGTCATGCAGGCGGCACTGGCCAACGGCTTCTACATCCCGTACTTCTGCTGGCATCCGCAATTGTCCATTGCTGGGAACTGCCGCATCTGCACCGTGCAGGTCGAGGGCCGCAGCTGGGTCGAGATCGCATGCAACATGCCCGTGACGGAAGGGCTGCACATCCTGACCGATTCCGATCTGGTGCGGGAGCACCGCAAGGCGACGATGCAGTTCATCACGCTCAACCATCCGGTCGACTGCGGCATCTGCGACAAGTCCGGCGAATGCACGCTGCAGGACTACCACTTCGCCTACAACGGCTCGCCGTCGGTGTCGCGCGAGCCGAAGGTGCACGCGACCAAGTATCACGACCTGTCCGCGCGCATCCTGCTCGACAACGAGCGCTGCATCCTCTGCTCGCGCTGCGTGCGCTTCACGCGCGAAATCTCGAAGTCGAACGCCCTGGGCATCAAGAATCGTGGCGACGTATCGCTGGTGCGCGCGGCCGAGGATTCGCCGCTCGATGGCGATCCCTATTCGGATAACGTGATCGACATCTGCCCGGTCGGCGCGCTGCTGTCCAAACCGTTCCTGCACAAGGCGCGCGTCTGGTACCTGCAGCCCACGCCGTCGGTGTGCCCCGGCTGCGAACGCGGCTGCAGCGTCAACATCTGGCACCGCAAAGCCGAGTGGCGCCTGCGGGCGCTGGATCTGGCGCAGAACACCAGCGTCGCGCGTGTGACGCCGCTTGACAACCCGGCTGTGAACGGGCCATGGATCTGCAACAAGGGACGCGACCTGGCGCAGGTGTTCGAGCGTCCGCGCGCCGACCACGCGATGCTGAAGGGCAAGCCGGTCGAGCTGGCGGTGGCCATCGACGCCGCGTGCCAACTGATCGACAAGGCCAATCACGCAGTGGCGCTGGTGTCGAGCTGGGGTTCGAACGAGGAGCTTGCCGCCTTCAAGGCGGCTTTGGGCGGCCGCTTCGCCACGTTCGTCAAGCGCGACCAGGAAGCCGTGCCCGGCGAGCGGATCGAGGACGACCTTCTGATCCGTCCCGACAAGAATCCGAACACCGCCGGCGCGCGCGCCATTTTCGGCGAATCGAGCACGGTTGCGCCGACCTTTCCGGCCGGCACCGACCTGGTGCTGGTCTGGGGCGAAGGCTGCCATTTCGCGCGCCTTCCCGCCGCCGCCAAGGTCATCTTCCTGAATTCGTACCTGCAGCCCGAGAATGGCCATGCGGACGTCTTCCTTCCCATCAGCATCCAGACCGAGCGTGCCGGGCACTACACCAACTTCGCCGGCGTGGTGAGCGGGTTCGAGCGCTGTTTCGAGAAGAAACCCGCGGTGGCGGACGCGCAGGAACTCTTTACCGCACTGGCGGTTGGGGCAACGGTCCCGTCATGATCCAGGACCTGGTTGTCCACTTGGTCTACATCGGCTACGCGCTGGGCGTGTTGCTGACGTTCGGCACCGTGCTCACCTGGGTGGAGCGCAAGCAGGCGGCCGTCATGTCCGATCGCATCGGCGCCAATCGCGCCTATGTGCGTATCCCGTTCACCAAGGTCAAGCTGGTCTGGTGGGGCCTGTTCCACGGCATCGCCGATGGACTCAAGATGTTGTTGAAGGAGGATTGGCGGCCCCGGTCCTACGACTGGTACGCCTACGCCGTGGCCCCGTGGGTGGTGTTCACGCCGGTGCTCCTCGTGTTCGCGGTCATTCCGTTCGGCGGCACACTGGACCCGGGCAACCTGCTGCAAGCGCTGCCCGCGGCCGCGGCCTGGTTCGATGGCCAGACCTATCCGATGCAGATCGCACGGCTCGATGCCGGGCTGCTGATCGTCTTTGCGTTCGGTGGCATGTCGATCATCGGTGCCATGCTGGCCGGCTGGTCGTCGTCGAATAAATTCTCGATGCTGGGCGCATCGCGGGCCGGCTCGCAGATGATCTCCTACGAGCTGGTCATGGGGCTCACCGTGCTGGGGCTGATCCTGATCTACGGCACGCTTGACCTCAACGTCATGGTGCAGCGGCAATCGGGCATCGTGCTGGGATTTTTGCCTGCGTGGGGCGTGATCTACCAGCCGTTTGCCGCCATTCTTTTCATGGCCGCGGCGATCGCCGAAAACAAGCGCATCCCATTCGACTTGCCGGAGGCCGAGTCCGAGCTCATTGCCGGCTTCTACACGGAATACAGCGCGATGAAAATGGGACTCTTCATGTTCGCCGAATTCATCGAAATCGCCATCGTGTCGGCACTTTTCGCGACGCTGTTCCTCGGGGGTTACAACCTGCCTTACATGTCCGATGCCGGCTTCACCTTTCCCGGCCATCATGTCGTGCCCATGGCGCACGGCCTGATCGTCGCGACGCAGCTCCTGGTATTTCTCGGCAAGGTGCTGCTGATGTCGAGCTTCCAGATCCTGATCCGCTGGTCGCTGCCGCGCTTCCGCTACGACCAGGTGCTGGTGTTCGCGTGGAAATTCATGCTGCCGCTGGCCATCGCCAACCTGGCGGTCACTGCCGTCGCCGTGTGGGCCCTTACGCCATGAGCGCGGCGGATCGTCCCATGCCCGAATCCCGACGTGCGCCGCACGAAGGTACTCCGGCACCTCGCAAACCGCACGTGCGTAAGGTGTACTGGAACGCGCCCACGATGACGTGGTGGGAGCGGGCGTACCTGTTCGAGATCCTTCGCGGTCTCTTCATTACCGGCGGGGTGTTCCTGCGGAACATGGGCAAGTGGATGACCGGGCGGAAAGGCGCGCTCACCACATATTACCCGGAGGAAACGCGTGCTGACTATGCGGCGGGCAACCGCGGCAAGCACATCCTGACGCAGCGCCCCGACGGCCGGCCGCAGTGCATCGCCTGCAACATGTGCGCGACCGTGTGTCCCGCGCAAGTGATCGAGATCGACGCCGCATTCGACGCCGGCGATCCGGCGCATCCCAAGTACCCATCCCGGTTCGAGATCGACTACTCACGCTGCATTTTTTGCGGGCTTTGCGTCGAGGCCTGCCCCGAAGACGCCATCCGGATGGTCAAGGAGACCCCGGCGTTGCCATCCGGCGATCGCGATCATATGTGGCTCAACCTCGCCGAACTCATCAGCTGGAATCCGCAGCGCGACGTCGCGAAGCCGTATCCGCCGCGCGACGAGGCGGCGGTGGGCGATCGGGTGGCGGATGCGGCGGTCAAACCCAGACAACCGCACCATGAGGCGGCCAGTCCCTATGGACAGCCGGCCGCTGCCGGAACGACGGGGCACACGCGATGATCGACACCATTCTCGGCAACCTGGATACGGCGCTGTTGTACGTTTTCGCCGCGTCCGCCCTCGTCGGCGCCGTGCTGATGCTCGTGCTGCGGCACCCGATGCAGGTGGCAATGGCCCTGATTTCGACGATGGTGTTCCTGGGCGGCATCTACGGCCTGCTCGGCGTGCACTTCATTGCGGCCTTCCAGGTGCTCATCTACGTCAGCGCGATCATGGTGTTCATGGTCTACGTGATCATGCTGCTCGATACACGCGACGCATCATTCACGCACCGCTTTTCGTTCCTGGTCATGCCCGGGAGCGTCTTCGGGGTGCTGCTCTTTGCCTTGCTCGGGTACGCGATCTGGTTTGGCGTTGACTACGTGGCGAGCACGGCGGCGTCATTCGGCCTCGCGCAGTTCGCCGCCGCGTTCCTGACCGAGTACTGGCTGCAATTCGAACTCACTTCGGTGCTGCTGGTGGCCGCGGTCGTCGCCGCGCTGGCCGTGATCAAGGGCAGCAGGGGCCGCGGCCGTGGATAGGATGCAGATGCTCCTGCTGGTCGCCATGGCGCTCTTTGCGCTGGGTCTCGTCGGCGTCATTGTCCGGCGCAACCTGCTGGTGATGCTGATGTGCATGGAATTGATGCTGAACGGCGTGAACCTGTCGCTGGTCACCTTTGCCCAGCAAACCGGAACGACCGCTGGGGCGGTGCTGGTCTTCCTGATCTTCGTCGTGGCGGCGGCGGAAATTGCCATTGCCATTCCCATCGTGCTGGTGCTCGTCCGGCAGCGTCGCACGCTGGACGCCGACGCCTACACGGACCTGAGCGGATAGCCGCGATGGCGCTCATGCTGATTGTCCTGCTGCCGCTCGCCGGGTTCGTTGCGAACGGTCTGCTGGGCAATCGACTCGGCAAACCCTTCGTCACGACAGTGGGCTGCGGGCTGCCCATCCTTGCGTTCGTCCTTGCGATCAAGTCGTTCCTGGTACTGCTGGCCGGCGACGGCGCGCCCATCGTCGAAACGGCCTTCACGTGGGCGCGTATCGGCGGTCACTCGTTCGACATTGCGTTCTGGTTCGATCGCCTCTCCGCCGTCATGGTGCTCATCGTCACCGGTGTGGGGTCGCTGATCCACATCTACTCGACCGGGTACATGAAGGAGGACAAAAGCTACGCCCGGTTCTTTGCCTATCTCAATCTCTTTCTTTTCTTCATGCTGCTGCTGGTGCTCGGACGCTCGCTTCTCGTGCTGTTCGTGGGCTGGGAGGGCGTCGGGCTCGCCTCCTACCTGCTGATCGGGTTCTGGTTCGAGGAGGCCGATAACGCGCGCGCCGGCAAGAAGGCCTTCGTCACCAACCGGATCGGCGACGCCGGCTTCCTGCTCGGCATGTTTCTGTTGTATTGGGCGACCGGAACGCTCGAGATGGACCGGATCAATGCGGCGTTCATGAGCGGTACAGCGCCGTTGGTGTCCGCCAGCCTGGTCGGCATTCTTCTTTTCATCGGCGCCACCGGCAAGTCGGCGCAGATTCCATTGCATGTCTGGCTGCCCGACGCGATGGCGGGACCCACGCCGGTGTCCGCGCTGATCCACGCGGCCACGATGGTCACCGCCGGTGTCTATCTGGTGGCGCGGATGTCGGGCATCTACCTGCATGCGGAAGGCGCGTCGCAGTTGGTGACCGTGATCGGCGCAACCACCGCCCTGTTCGCGGCCACGATTGCAGTGGTTCAGACCGACATCAAGAAGGTTCTCGCTTATTCGACCATTTCGCAGCTCGGCTTCATGTTCGTGGCGCTGGGCGTGGGTGCCTACAGCGTCGCGATCTTCCACGTCTATACACACGCGTTCTTCAAAGCCTGCCTGTTCCTGGGCGCCGGCAGCGTGATCCACGCGCTTTCGGGTGAGCAGGACCTGCGCAGGATGGGGGGGCTGGCGCGGAAGATTCCGGTCACCTTCGTCACGTTCGTCGTGGCCACCGCGGCCATCGCCGGCATTCCGCCACTGGCCGGCTTCTTTTCCAAGGACGAGATCCTCTGGTTCGCGTTTGCGAGCGAGCGGGGCGGGTCGCCGCTCCTGTGGGCGGTGGCCTCGGTCACGGCGTTGCTGACTTCCTTCTACATGTTCCGCCTCGTCTGGCTCGCGTTTCTCGGCAAGTCGCGGATGACGGCCGAGGTCGAGCATCATGTGCACGAGTCGCCGCCGTCGATGACCGGCGTGCTGGCCGTGCTGGCGGCCCTCTCGGCGGTCGGTGGTTTTCTCGCGCTGCCACACTTCCTCGCGCCGATGCTGCCGTTGCCGGCGGTGCCGGAACGCCTGCACTCGCTGGAAACGCCGTTGCTGGTCGGCTCGGTCGTGATCGCCTTCGCGGGGCTGGCGGGGGCTGCCTGGTTCTTCGGCAATGGCGCCGTACGCGCGGCGCGCATGCGCCAGCGCTTCCCCGCACTGCACCGCCTGCTCGCCGGCAAGTATTTCATCGACGAACTCTATGCGCGCCTGCTGGGTCGGCCGCTCAACTGGATCTCGGAAAACGTGTTCCTTCGCGCCGGCGACAGGATGCTCTTCGACGGCACGCTGCATGGTCTTGCCGGACTGGCCCGGCGCACCGCGGGTGCGTTCTCGCGGGTGCAGACCGGCAACCTGCACTTCTACGCGTTCCTCGTGGTGGCGGGCATGGTGGCCTGCCTGGCGTGGATTTTCCGCCATGTCTGACGCCGTGCTGCTCAACGTCGTCCTGTTCCTGCCATTGGCCGGCATCGCGCTTTTGCTGCTCGTCCCCACCCGGTCCGAGGGCGCGATTCGCTGGGTGACCTTCTGGGTCATGGTCGTGCAACTCGCCCTCACGGTGCAGCTGTATGTGCATTTCGACGCGACCGTGCCTGCGTTGCAGTTCGAGACTCGAATGCCGTGGATCGCGGCTTGGGGCGTGTATTACCAGATCGGGCTCGACGGCTACAACATCCTGCTGGTGCTGCTCACCGCATTTCTCGGTCCGCTGGTCGTGGCCGGCGCATTCAGCGCGATCAGGAAGGACATCAAACTGTTTTACGCGATGGTGTTGCTGATCCAGTTCGCGATGCTGGGTACCTTCGTCGCACAGGATCTCTTTGTGTTCTACCTGTTCTGGGAAACGATGCTGATCCCGATGTTCCTCATCATCGGCATCTGGGGCGGCGAGCGGCGCATCTACGCGACGATCAAGTTCTTCCTGTACACGGCGTTCGGCAGCATCCTGATGCTGGCGGCGGTGATCTACCTCGTCTATTCGCTGCAGGCAACCAGCGGCGTGACGTCGTTTGCCTTTGCCGACCTCTACCGCGCGCAACTGCCACTGTCGGTGCAACTGGTCCTGCTGTCCGCTTTCGGTCTCTCCTTTGCGATCAAGGTGCCTATCGTTCCGTTTCACACCTGGCTGCCCGATGCCCACGTCGAGGCGCCCACCGCGGGTTCGGTCATCCTGGCCGGGGTGCTGCTGAAGATGGGCACGTACGGCTTCATGAAGCTGGGCTTTCCGCTTTTCCCCGATGCCACGCGCCACCTGGCGCCACTGATCATGACGCTGGCCGTCGTTTCGATCATCTACGGCGCCTGCCTGGCGCTGGTGCAGAACGACATCAAGAAGATCATCGCGTATTCGTCCATCAGTCACCTGGGCTATGTGATGCTTGGACTCATCAGTCTCGACCTGATCGGCATCCAGGGCGCGATCATCCAGATGGTCAGCCACGGCCTCACGGCAGCCGGCCTCTTCCTGCTGGTCGGTATGATCTATGAGCGCTGCCACACGCGTGAGCTTTCCGCGTACGGCGGGCTGGCCAAGCTGCTGCCAGTCTATTCGGTGTTCTTCATGATCCTGACGCTGGCATCGATCGGCTTGCCTACCACCAGCGGCTTCACCGGCGAATTCCTGGTGCTGTTGGGCGCGTTCAAGGCGTCCTGGCCGTTGCATGTCGCCGGCAACTCGCTGCCGCTCGTCCTCGCGGGCAGCGCGGTGCTGGGCGTGGTGCTCGGCGCGCTCTACATGCTGCGATTCGCGCAAGGCTTCCTGTTCGGCAAGGCGAAGGCGCCACAGGCGCCGCTTGTGGACCTCAACCTGCGCGAAAAACTGATCCTGGCGGCGATCGTCGCTGCCGTGTTCGTGTTGGGCCTCTTTCCCAACGAGCCACTTTCGAAGTCCGAACTTGCGGCAAAGGACTTCCAGCAACGGGTGATGAGCGTGGCCATTCCCGGAGATAGACCATGAGCTGGCTTGCCATCCTGACCGCCCTGGCACCGGAGAACCTGCTGCTCGCGGGGATAGTCGTGCTGATCGGCGCCGAGATTCTCGCGCAACGTGCATCGGCCGCGCTGGCGATTGCGCTGGTCATCGTGGCTTCGGCTTCCCTGGTTGCCACACTGCTGTTCGCCAGCGGGTATGCGGCCACGCCGTTCCCGGGCCACTACTCGATCGCGCCGGCCGGATCGCTTGCCAAGGCTCTTGTGCTGGCACTGGCGCTGCCGGTGCTGCTGCTGTCGCGCGACGACTTCGCCGAGGATGGCCAGTTCCATATCCTCGTGCTGTCATCGTTGTACGGTTTCTGCCTGTTGCTGTCGGCGGACAGTTTCCTCACGCTCTTCCTCGGTCTCGAGATCATGTCGCTGCCCGTGTACGTCCTGGTGCTGCTGGCGTTCAAGCGACCGGAAAGCCCGGAGGCGGCGTTGAAGTACCTGATCCTGGGTGGAACGGCGACCGCGATGTTCCTGATGGGCATCTCGCTGCTCTACGGTGGCACCGGCACGCTGGCGATCTCGACCTTCGCGGCAGGCTTGCGCTCCTCCGACACGATGGCGACGGCAGGCGTGACGCTGATCCTGCTGGCGTTCTTCCTGAAGGGGGCGATCGTGCCGTTCCATGCGTGGGCGCCGGACGCGTATGAAGGCGCGAGCATCCCGGTCACCGCCTACATGGCGACCATCATCAAGGCGGGCGTGCTGCTGGCGGCGCTGCGGCTCTTCGGCACGGAAGTCGTGTCGCGGCCCGTCGACGACCTGCTCGCGTTCCTGCCGCTGGTGTCGATCGTATGGGGCAATCTGGCGGCCATGCGCCAGCAGAGCTTCCGCCGGATGATCGCGTACTCCTCGGTGGCCCATGCGGGCTACTTGTTCTACGCCTTCCTGGGCGATGGCGCGGGCCGTTTCCAGGCGGTCCTGTTCTACCTGGTCGCGTACGGACTCATGAATCTCCTGGCATTGGCGTCGCTGCCGTCCGGCGACAACGATGTTCAACGCGATCGACTCGACAACCTGAAGGGACTGTTCCAGCGCAGCCCATTTGCCGCGCTGATGATCGGCATGGCAATGCTGTCGCTGGCTGGCATCCCGCCGTTCCCGGGCTTCGTCGCCAAGTTCCTGATCTTCCGCAACGTGATGGCGGCGGGCTACACCACCTATGCAGTGCTGGGCCTGGTCGGCAGCTACCTCGGCATCTACTTCTATCTGCGGGTGATCCAGTTGATGTTCATGAGCACGGATGTCGTGGCGACGCAACGGCCCGTCCACAATCGCGCGGCACTTGGCGCCAGCGGCCTGTGCCTGCTGGCGGTGATGGCCGTCGCCTTGTTTCCCGGGTGGGTGCTGGCTCAGCTGTAGTCTCCAGCCGCGGCGCGAATGCCCGCAGTTGCCGGCGATGTCAGTTGCCGGCCCGCTTCGCCACCGGCGAGTGCATGTCCAGCAATTGCAGCCGCGTGGCCTGCAGCCGCTCCGAGACCACGCCCAGCAGCCGGTGCATCAGCACGTAGCCGAACTGGGCATCCTGCTTGCACGCGATCAACAGCTCGCCGCCGTCGAAGGCCAGTGCTTCGACGCGCTCGAGCGCGCGGGCCTGGAAGTGCTTGCGCTTGCCCATCAGGATGGCCGACCAGCCGAGCTCGTCGCCAGCGGTCAGCGTCTGCACGCGCAATGTGTGGTCGGGCACGGCAATCTCCAGCGCGACGAGTCCCGACAGGATCAGGTAGAACTCCCCGCATTCGTCGCCCTCGTGGAAGATGAGCTGGTCGCGTTCGAAGCGGACGCGAGTGGCCATTCCCGCGAGCTTGCTCACATGCTGAGGCTGGAATTCCTCGAGGAACGGATGTCGCTGCAGCAGGGTTACGACTGCCTCGGTCATGACTGCCCACCATCCTTTCGTGTGCCTGGCCGTGGGGCCGATGTGCCGCTTCAGCCCGCGGTGTAGTTTGCGTATCCGGGTTCGTACATGTGCGACTTGACGAATTCGAGCAGGTTGGCCGGTTGCGGCACGTCGGCCAATCCTTCGCGCAATGCAACCGTGAATACTTCGGCGGCGATTTGCGCCGAGACGTCGCGCACGTTCTTCAACGGCGGAAACAGGCTGCCCTGCGCGAGGTCCGCGGCCGTCACCTGCGCGGCGAGCGTGCGTGCCGCCGCCATGAACATCGACTCGGTCACGCGCGACGCGCGAGACAGGATGAGGCCGAGTCCCATGCCCGGAAAAATGTAGGAGTTGTTGCCCTGACGTGGCACGAAGGTCTTGCCGCCCAGCGTGACGGACGGGAAGGGCGAGCCGCAGGCGAAGAGCGCCCGGCCGTCGGACCATTGATAGGCCTGCTCGGCTGTGCACTCGGATTTGGACGTGGGATTCGACAGCGCAAACACCATGGGCCGGGTGTTGATCGCCGCCATCGTGCGCACGATCGCCTCGGTGAAGGCGCCACCTACTGCGGCCACGCCGATGATGGCCGTCGGCTTGAGTGCCTGCACGGCCTCCAGCAGTGTGCCGGCCGGCTCGTGCGCGTGTGCAAACGGCAGCTTGTGGGCCGCCAGGCCGGTGCGCTGCGCCACCACCAGTCCCTGCGAGTCGAACAGCCAGCAACGCTGGCGCGCCGACGCCTGATCGAGGCCTTCCGCGACCATTGCCGCCACCACCAGTTCGGCAATACCGGTGGCCGCTTCACCGGCACCCTGGAACAGCAGCGTCTGTTCGCCCAGTTTGCTGCCGGTGATCCTCAATCCGGACAGGATGCCCGCCAGTGCGACGGCGGCCGTGCCCTGGATATCGTCGTTGAAAGTAGGAATCCTGTCGCGGTAGCGCTGCAGCAACCGGAACGCATTGTGGTTGGCGAAGTCCTCGAACTGGATCACAACGCCGGGGAAGACCTCCCGCGCCGCGGTGATGAATTCATCCACGAGCGCGTCGTATTCGGCGTCGCGCAGGCGCGGCTGCTGCAGCCCGAGATACATCGGGTCCTGCAGCAACGCCGGATTGTTGGTGCCGACATCCAGCAGCACCGGCAGGCAGGCGGTGGGTGCGACCCCCGCACAGGCGGTGTACAGCGAGAGCTTGCCGACCGGGATGCCCATCCCGTTGGCTCCGAGGTCGCCCAGGCCGAGGATGCGTTCGCCATCGGAAATCACGATGATCGAAACGTCACGGCGGGGCCAGTTGGCGAGAACCTCGGCGACACGCCCGCGATCGTGGGCGCTGACGAAAATGCCGCGCGGCCGCTGGAAGATGTGGCCGAACTGCTGGCAGGCGAGGCCCACGGTGGGCGTGTAGACGATGGGCGTCGTCTCGTCCGGATAGTCCATCAGAATGCGGAAGAACAGCGACTCGTTGCGATCATGTAACGCGGTCAGGTTGATGAACTTCTCGAGGTCCGAGGTCTTGCGCCGGAAATTCTCGAGTACGCGCGCCACCTGCTCGTCCTGCGAGCAGATACGGGGGGGCAGCAGTCCGCGCAACCCGAGGCCGTCGCGCTCGGCGGCGGTGAACGCGGTGCCCTTGTTGTAGACGGGGTCCTGCAGCAATTGCATGCCCCGCAGATCCGGCCTTGCCGGCAACGGCGATCCAGCTGATGGGTGCGGCATTTGGGCGTCCTCTCTAGTTGGGTCCGGTGCGCGGCGCCGCGGCGGCCGCCCGGTTGCTCAAAGGGTTTCGGGAATCATCTTGATCGCGCCACACGGGCACTCGGACACGCAGATGCCGCAGCCCTTGCAGTAGTCGAAGTTGAATTCGAAGCGCTTGCCCGGCCCCAGCTTGATCACTGCGTTGTCGGGACACACGCCGTAGCAGTTGTCGCATTCGAAGCAATTGCCGCACGACAGGCAGCGCCGCGCCTCGAACAGCGCGTTGGTCTCGTCCAGTCCGCTTACCACTTCGTCGAAGGTGGACGTGCGGCGGGCGAGTTCGAGTACCGGCCGCACCGTCTTGGGCGCGTCGCTGTAATACCAGGGATTGAGCTTCTCGAAGGTGGCCAGCGCATGCTTTTCCGCCGGCGCATAGTCGGTGCCGGAGAGCCACGCGTGAATGTTGCGCGCCGCTTTCCGGCCGTGGCCGACGCCGACGGTCACCGTGCGTTCGGAGGGCACCATGTCGCCACCGGCAAAGATGCCGGGGTAGCCGGTCATCATGTTGGGCGCCACCTGTACGGTGCCTTCCTTGATCGTGAGTCCCGGCACGCCGTCGAGCAGCGACAGGTCGACATCCTGTCCCAGCGCCAGGATGAGCGAGTCGGATTCGAGCGTTTCGAACTCGCCCGTCGGCTGCGGAAATCCCTTCTCGTCCAGCGCCATCTTTTCAACGGTCAACGTGCCTTCGTTGGCCATGTTCTTGATGGTCGACAGCCACTTGATCAGCACGCCTTCCTGCAGCGCTTCCTCCACCTCGAAATCGTGCGCGGGCATCTTCTCGCGCGTGCGCCGGTAGACGATGATGGCTTCGGACGCGCCCAGCCGCTTGGCGGTGCGCGCGACGTCCAGCGCGGTGTTGCCGCCGCCGTACACCACCACGCGCCGACCCAGCATCGGCTTGTCCTCGTTCTCCATGCTGCGCAGCACCGCCACGGCATCCAGCATGTGCGCGGCCTCGCCTGCCGGGATGTAGGCGCGCTTGGCGATGTGCGCGCCCACGGCAAGGAACGCGGCGTCGAACCTGCCCGCACGCATCGTCGCCAGGATGTCAGTGACCTTGGTATTGAGTTCAAGCTCGATGCCGAGGTCGAGGATGCGCTTGACCTCGGCATCCAGCACGTCGCGCGGCAGACGGTACTTGGGGATGCCGAAGCGCATCATGCCGCCGGCAAGCGGCCCGGCTTCGACGATGCACACAGCATGACCCAAGCGGCGGAGGTGATAGGCCGCGGAAAGTCCCGATGGGCCGGCGCCAACGATCAGCACGCGCTTGCCCGTAGCCGCGGGAGGTGCAGCAAACTTCCAGCCGCGCTTGATGGCCTCGTCGCCCAGAAATCGCTCGACCGAATTGATGCCCACGGCCTCATCGAGCTTGCCGCGATTGCATGCCCCCTCGCAGGGGTGATAGCACACGCGGCCCATGATTGCCGCCAACGGATTGTCCTGCGTCAGCGCCCGCCACGCCGCTTCGTAGTCGCCCGACTCCGCGTGGTACAGCCATCCCTGAATATTCTCGCCTGCGGGGCAGGCATGGTTGCAGGGCGGCAGCAGGTCGACGTACTGCGGGCGGTTGGTGCGCCATGCGCCCGTTTTGTTCGCCAGGCTGGAGCCGGCGTCCAGCGTGATTGCATAGGGCTTTTCCACGAGAGGCTCCTAGGGCAGCAAGCCGAACCTTGCGATGTTGTGATCGGCCATTTTCTGGATCATCGCAAGGCGTTCCTGGTCGGGCGTTTTGCCGAACAGGTGGGCGAAGCGCTTCTGCAGCTTCAGGTATTCGGTCACAGGCACCTGGTGACGGATGTGCGTGCGCGCGGTGATTTCGCCATGATGGGCTTCGAACAGCGGATAAAGGCCGGTCTCGACGGCGAGCCGCGCCACCTTGATCGTGTCTTCCGGCGCCGACCCCCAGCCCAGTGGACAGGGCACGAAGATGTGGACGTAGCGCGCGCCCTCGATGCCCATCGCGTAGGTGACCTTGCGCTCCAGGTCGCGAAGATTCGAGACGCTGGCAGTGGCGACGTACGGAATGTTGTGCGCCATGGCGATCAGCGGGACGTTCTTGCCGGTGCCGAAGACGTTGCCGGGATGCAGTCCCAGCGCCGGTGTCGTCGCGGTACGCGCTGCCGGTGGCGTCGCGCTGGAGCGCTGCACGCCGGTATTCATGTAGGCCTCGTTGTCGTAACAGATGTAGAGCACGTCGTCGTTGCGCTCGAACATGCCGGAGAGGCAGCCGAAGCCGATGTCGGTCGTGCCGCCGTCGCCACCCTGGGCGATGACGCGCACGCCCTTGTGTCCCAGCGCGCGTTGCGCCGCGGCAACCCCGGAGGCCACGGCGGCGGCGTTGCCGAAGAGCGAGTGGATCCACGGCAGCTGCCAGGAGGTTTCGGGGTAGGGCGTCGAAAAGACTTCGAGGCAGCCGGTGGCGTTGACGGCGATCAGCTTGTTGCCGGTCGCGCGCATCGCGGCGTCGATCGCGTAGCGCGCGCCCAGCGCTTCGCCACAGCCCTGGCAGGCACGATGGCCGGAGTTGAGTGAATTGGTGCGGTGCATGTCGGCCTGCACCGTACGCTGGTCCTCGGCGAGGAGCCGGTTGCCGACGGTGAACGTGCCGGTCTGGTAGAACTTGATTTGCGTTTCCACGATCGATCTCCGCGATTCAGCCGATACCCGATGCGACCGTGCCGATGTGGCGCAGGATGGCCTCGGCGGTCGGCCCGGTGCGGCGCGTCCTGCTCTCGCGTTCCAGTTCGAAGCTCACCACGTCGGCATTGAGGTCGAGGAAGGTCACCTGCTCCAGTTCGTCGCGTCCGGCCTCCTCGAACAGCCGGGTGAGCGAGGTGCGGGTGATGGCTCGCCCGCCCAGTCCGGCGATGACGGTGTAGCCGTGCAGCGCGATGCCCGACAACGACTTGCGCACGCCATCGGACAGGATGCCGCCCATTCCGACCGCCAGGCATTTCTCCAGCACCACCACACGCTGCGCATGCTGCAGCGCCAGGCGCACCACGGCGAGCGGGAAGGGCCGGAACGAACAGATGGAGACCGAGCCGATCTTCACGCCACGCTCGCGCATCTCGTCGACCACGACCTGGACGGTGCCATTGACCGAGCCGAGCGCGACGACGATGGTCTCCGCGTCTTCCGTGCGATAGGTACGGATGAGGCCGCCGGAGTCGCGGCCGAACTCCGCCTTGAACTGCCCGGCCAGCTCCGGGATGAGATGCAGCGCGCGCAGCTGCTTGTGATGCTGCAGGTAGCGCACCTCGGTAAAGGCCTCGGGGCCAACCAGCGCGCCGATGCTCACCGGGTCGGCCGGATCGAGTACCTGCCGCGGCTGATAGGGGGGCAGGTAGGCGTCGACCTGCTCCTGCGTGGGCACGTCGACCCGGTCATAGGCGTGGGTCAGGATGAAGCCATCCATGCACACCATCACCGGGCAGGACAATTCCTCCGCAAGGCGAAAGGCCTGGATGTGCAGGTCGAGCGCTTCCTGGTTGTTTTCGGCGAACAGCTGGATCCAGCCCGCGTCGCGCATCGACATGCTGTCCGAATGGTCGTTCCAGATGTTGATGGGACTGCCGATCGCGCGGTTGCCGATGGTCATCACGATCGGCAGGCCGAGCCCCGACGCGTTGTAGACGGCTTCCGCCATGAACAACAGGCCCTGACTGCTCGTGGCGGTATAGGTGCGCACGCCGGCCGCCGACGCGCCGATGGCCACCGACATCGCGGCGAATTCGGATTCGACATTGATGAACTCGCAGTTCGCGAGTTCGCCGGTTTTCACCATCTCGCCGAGGCCTTCGACGATATGCGTCTGCGGCGTGATCGGATAGGCACAGATCACCTGCGGCCGGCAAAGCGCGACGGCTTCGGCGACGGCACGCGACCCCTCGATTTGCTTAAGCATCGCTGGCCTCCAGGGACTGGTTTGCGATGGCAAAGGCCTCGGTGGCCGCGGCCACGTTCTTCTCGGCGATCGCGGTCGGAAACTTCTGCCGGATGGCGGCCATGACCGAGTCCAGCGCGATCACGCCGGTTATGGCGGCAAAGCCGCCGAGGAGCGCCGCATTGGGCACGGCGCGGCCCACATGCTTCAGCGCAAGGTCCGTGGCAGGAAGCGTGACCAGCCGATACTGCTGGACGCCGCGTGCAAATCCCCCGAGCCCCAGCCGGTCGATACTGTGCGCGGAGTTGAGCAGGATCGTGCCGCCCGCCGCCAGTCCTTCGAACAGGTCGACCTGATGCAGCAACGTCGGGTCCTGGATGATCAGTGCGTCCGGTTGCAGCACCGGCTCGCGCAGCCGGATCTCGCGGTCGTCGATGCGGCAGAACGCCATGACCGGCGCACCCATCCGCTCCGAGCCGAAGCTGGGGAACGCTTGCGCGTAGCGCCCTTCGAGGAAGGCGGCCACCGACAGCATCTCGGCGCCGGACACCACGCCCTGGCCGCCGCGGCCATGAATACGAATCTGGAACATCGGACCTCTCCCGCCGCGCTTTCGCAGCCATCGCGGGGCGATGTCCCCGCGCCGCTGCCGATGGCATGCATTCGCGTCTGGGTCATTCTCGCCGGATTGCCGTCGGCTACTTTGATTCAGGTCAAGACTCCCTTGTGCCGTGGGGGATACGTTGGCGTCCTGATGCAACGCGCACTTTGCTGCGCACACGGAACGCGGCGACGAGTCGGCAGGAACGACGGCAGATCGATCGCATGCCGACATTGAAACTGGGGAAGCGCACGATGGAGCGAAGCAGCCCGCTGATCGTCGGCGTAGGACTGGCCGAACGCGCCCGCAAGAGTCGTTGGCCCGCCAGACTCGACCTGACGCAAAGCGCCACGGGTCTCGCGCTGGCGCTGTTCATGTGGGGACACATGTTCTTCGTGTCCTCCATCCTGATCAGCAAGGACGCCATGTGGACGGTCACGCGAGCCTTCGAAGGCTACTTCGTCTTCGGCCGGTCGTACCCATGGATCGTGTCGATCGTGGTGGCCGCGGTCATCACGCTGGTGGTCGTGCACGCGATGCTTGCCTTGCGCAAGTTCCCGGCCAACTACCAGCAGTTCCACACGTTGCGCGGTCACATGCGCATGATGAAGCACGAGGACACCACGCTGTGGTTCTGGCAGGTCGCCACCGGCTTCGCGCTGTTCTTCCTGGCATCCGTCCACCTCTACATCATGCTCACGCGCCCCGATCGCATCGGACCCTTCGCGTCGGCCGACCGGGTATGGACCGACCACATGTGGCCGCTGTACATCGTGCTGTTGCTCGCGGTGGAATTGCACGGTGGCATCGGCCTCTATCGCCTCGCGGTGAAGTGGGGCAGCCTGGCGGGCGCGAATCCGGATGCCACGCGGCGCCGGTTGAAGGCCTTGAAGTGGGCCATCACGGTGTTCTTCCTGCTGTTGGGATTCGCCACGCTTGCGGCGTACATGAAGATCGGCGTCGAGCACCGTGATCGCTACGGCGAGCGCTACGTGCCTTCGTACCTGCAGATCGCCCCGCCGGCTGCGGTACCAGCTCCGGGCGTCGCCGACCAGCCCCGATGAAGATCATCTATACGGATGTGCTGGTGATCGGCGGCGGCCTCGCGGGGTTGCGCATGGGCATCGGTGCCAAACGCCGCGGTCACGATGTGGTGATCCTCTCGCTGGTGCCGCCCAAGCGCTCGCATTC
Source organism: uncultured beta proteobacterium (assembly GCA_963805355.1). Classification (GTDB taxonomy): domain Bacteria; phylum Pseudomonadota; class Gammaproteobacteria; order Burkholderiales; family Casimicrobiaceae; genus VBCG01. The sequence continues at coordinate 262,368 of CAWDTZ010000004.1, forward strand.
GGCCGCGGCGCAGGGCGGCATGCAGGCGAGCCTCGGCAACGTGATCAAGGGGCAGGGCGACAACGAGGATGTGCATTTCGAGGATACGGTGCGCGGCAGCGACTGGGGTGCCGACCAGCGCGTCGTGCGCATGTTCGTCAACACGGCCCCCAAGGCGGTGCGTGAGCTCGCCGCATGGGGCGTGCCCTGGAGCCGCGTGCAGAAGGGCGACCGCGACGTCATCATCAACGGCGCCAAAGTCACGATCACCGAGCGCGAGGAGGCGCACGGGCTCGTCGCGCAGCGCGATTTTGGCGGCACCAAGAAGTGGCGGACCTGCTACGTCTCCGACAGCACGGGCCACGCGATGCTGAACGCGGTCAGCGACCAGGCGATCGCGCATGCGATTCCGGTCCACGAGCGCATGGAGGCGCTGGCGCTCGTCCACGATGCCGGTCGTTGCCACGGCGCCATCGTGCGCAACCTGGTCACGGGCGAGCTGGTGGCCTACGTTGCCAAGGCCACGGCCGTGGCCAGCGGCGGTGCGGGAAGACTCTATCGCGCCACGACCAATGCCGTGATCTGCGAGGGTATCGGCACCGCCATCGCGCTCGAAACAGGTGTGGCGACGATCGGCAACATGGAGGCCATCCAGTTCCATCCCACCACCATCTTTCCGGCCGGCATCCTGGTCACCGAAGGGTGCCGCGGCGACGGCGGACTGCTGCGCGATGTCGACGGCAAGCGCTTCATGCCCGATTACGAGCCGGAAAAGAAGGAACTCGCGTCGCGCGACGTCGTTTCCCGCCGCATGGAGGAACACATCCACAGCGGCAAGGGGGTCAAGTCCCGCTTCGGCGAGCATCTGTGGCTCGACATCACCCTGCTGGGCGCGGCGCACATCGATCGCAACCTGCGTGAAGTGAAGGACATCTGCCGCTACTTTCTCGGCATCGACCCGATCAAGGACTGGATTCCGGTGCGGCCCTCGCAGCACTACACGATGGGCGGGATCCGCACCAACCACACCGGCGAGAGTCCGACGCTGCGGGGCCTCTTTGCCGCCGGCGAGGCCGCCTGCTGGGATATGCACGGCTTCAACCGCCTTGGCGGCAATTCGGTGGCCGAGACGGTGGTTGGCGGAATGATCGTCGGCGAGTTCATCGGCGACTTCTGCGATCGCCCGGAAAACAACGTCCAGGTGTCGACCGGCCTGATTGGCGAATTCCTGCAACGGGAGCAGGCGAAGATCGACACGTTCGTCGATGGCGGCGGCAAGGAAGAGGCCAACGCGATCCGTGGCGAGATGCAGGACCTGATGACGGCCAAGGTCGGTATTTTCCGCACCGGCGAAGACCTGGTGGCGGCGGTCGAGGGCCTGCAGGCACTGCTGCGCCGCAGCCGCAACATCGGATTGCGCTACCGCGCGCGCGGCGCCAACCCGGAGCTCGTGGCGGCCTACCGGGTGCAGAAGATGCTGAAACTTGCGCTATGCGTCGCCTACGGTGCGCTGACCCGCACCGAAAGTCGCGGCGCGCATTTCCGGCAGGACTTCCCGCGCCGGAACGATGAACAATGGCTGAAGCGCACGTTGGCGACTTGGCCGCGCGCGGATGATACGCTGCCAACGCTGGCCTGGGAGGCGCTCGACGTGATGCAGATGGAACTTCCTCCCGGATGGCGTGGCTATGGAACCAAGGATTACGTCGATCATCCCGCCACTGCAGTCCGTGCGGCGGAAGTCGCAGCAATCCGCGAGAAGGGTGGCGATGCCGGGCGCGCGGCGGTGCAGGAGCAGTTGATGCCGTTCGAGGATCTGCTGCCGGACCGATTTCGCGGTCCCAACGAGCGCATCGATGAGCTCCTGAGCCCACCGGGCACCCATGCCGCCTCGACGAGGCAACGATGAGCGACCACACGGTGATTCCGTTGCGCCGGGCCACGGCGGCGGGGCAGCATCGCCAGCTCTCGATCAAGGTGCTGCGCTACAACCCGCAGGAGCCGGGCAGCGTCCCGCACATGCAAACATACGCGTTGGAGGAAGCCGACGGGATGACGCTGTTCATCGCGCTGAACGAAATCCGCGAAAAGCAGGATGCGTCGCTGCAGTTCGACTTCGTCTGCCGCGCCGGGATCTGCGGCAGCTGCGCGATGATCATCGACGGCCGGCCGGGACTTGCGTGCCGCACGCTGACGCAGAATCTTGGCACGGTGATCACCCTCGCCCCGCTGCCGGTGTTCGAACTGATCGGCGATCTCTCCGTCGATACGGGCAAGTGGATGCGTGCGATGAGCGAGCACCTGCAAGGCTGGCTGCACATGAAACAGGAGGAAGTGGACCTGTCGCGGCTGGAGGAGCGGATGGAGCCGGAGCTGGCCGACAAGATCTACGAGCTTGATCGCTGCATCGAGTGCGGCTGCTGCGTGGCCGGTTGCGGCACGGCCCGGATGCGCGAAGACTTCGTTGGCGCGGTCGGGTTGAACCGGATCGCGCGCTTCCGCATCGATCCACGCGACACCCGCACCGACGACGATTTCTATGAATTGATCGGCGACGATCACGGCGTGTTCGGCTGCATGTCATTGCTGGCCTGCCACGACGTCTGTCCGAAGGATCTGCCGCTGGCGACGCAGATCGCATTCATGCGGCGCAAGATGGCCGGCATTGGCCTCAAGTAGCTGCATTGGGCCTGGCCTGGGCCGGCCATGAGTCCGATCGGCATCACGCTTCTCATGGCCATCGCCTTGGCCGGGTTCGGCTGGCTGGCGTGGCGCAAGCTCGGCATCGTGATGCGCCTGCGGCCGGAAGTTCGCTGGGACCATCCGTGGACGCGGATCCGGCGCGTCCTCGTCGTTGGGCTGCTGCAATCGCGGATGATTCACGGCGAGCCGGCAGCCGGTATCATGCACTGCGTCATTTTCACGGGCTTTCTGGCGCTGCTGGCGCGGAAGGTTCAGCTGATTATCATCGGCTACCAGCCGGATTTCGTCTATCCGGGGTGGCCGGGTGCAATGTTTGCCGGCGGCAAGGACGTGGTCGAACTCGCGGTGCTGGCGGCAGTCCTCTATGCGTTCTACCGCCGCTTCGTGCAGAAACCGGCCCGGCTCGAACCCAATCGGGAAGCGGTCCTCGTGCTGTCGCTGATCGCCGCGATCATGGTCACCGATCTCGCCTTCGACGCGTTTCGCTTCGCGCTGTTCGCGCCCACCGATCCTGCCATTGCGCATGAGCGCAATTTTGCGTTCGCCGGCGCGGCGCTTGCCGGGACGCTTGCCGGCTGGAGCGAACCTGCGCTGCGCATCGGCCTGCACCTGGCTTACTGGGTGCAGATGCTGACCGTGTTCGCGTTCCTGGTGCTGCTGCCCGTCGGCGAACATTTCCACATCGTGACGGCGCTGCCGGGCTTGTTCTTCGCGCGGGCGGGTCCGCCCAATCGCGTCCCGGCGGTCGACCTTGACCGCTTGATGAACGCAGCCGATGGCGACGATGTGACGGTCGGCGTGCGTACCGCGCGCGATCTCCTGTGGAAAGATGGCTACGACGCCTTCACCTGTACCGAATGTGGCCGCTGCAAGTCCTCCTGTCCTACCTATCTCACCGGCAAGCCGCTGGCGCTGAAATGGGTGAACGACAGCCTGAAGAAGCATCTGGTCGCAGAGCGCGAGACCATGCTGGCGGGTGACACGCCCGAACGGTCGCTGCCCGCGCTGGTGGGCGGTGTGATCAGCGAGGATGCCTTGTGGGCGTGCACGACCTGCGGGTTCTGCGAGTCCGCGTGCCCGATCGAACTCGAGCACCTGGACAAGTTCTTCCGGATGCGCCAGCAGCGGGTGCTGATGGAGGGCGCTTTCCCGCACGAGCTGAAGGCAGTGTTCGAGGCGTACGAGGCGCAGAGCAATCCGTGGGGTTTCGATGCGGGAACGCGGGGCGACTGGGCGTCAGGCCTTGGTGTCCCGATTGCAACCACGGCGGAAGAAGTGCGGGACCTCGAGTGGCTGTTCTACGTCGGCTCGGCCGAGTCCTTCGATCCGCGCGGACAGAAGATCGCACGCGCCTTTGCACAGGTGCTGCAGCAGGCCGGGGTCCGATTCGCGATCCTCGGCGCCGCCGAAACGTCCACCGGCGAAAGCATCCGCCGCACGGGCAACGAGATGCTGTTCCAGACCCTGGCCGCGCAGCTCGTGGCTACGCTGAACGGTTTGACGGTGACGCGCATCGTGACCTGCGATCCGCATGCATTCAACACGTTGCGCAACGAGTATCCGGCGTTCGGCGGGCACTACGAGGTGATCCACCACACGCAACTCTTGCAGCAATTGCTGGCGGCCGGGAAGATCAAGGTGGCGCCCACGGCCGAACGTGTGATGTTGCACGATCCATGCTATCTCGGTCGTCACAACGGCGAATACGAGGCGCCACGCGCCGTGCTGGCGGCGTTGACCGTCGAACCGCTGCTCGAATTTCCGCTCGCGCGCGACAAGTCGATGTGCTGCGGCGCCGGCGGGGGACGGATGTGGATGGAGGAGAAGATCGGTCGCCGCATCAACGTGACGCGCGTCGAGCAGGGGCTGCCGCTTCGGCCTGCCGTCATCGCAACGGCCTGCCCCTACTGCACGATCATGGTCGGAGACGGGGTTGCCACACTCGGTCGGGCGGAGGCGATCGCTACCCGGGACGTGGCCGAACTGGTGCTCGCGGCGATGGTGCGGGGATGAAGGAATCCCTGCCGCGGACGCCCATTCCCTCTCCGGTGAACTACCCGCGAGTGTTTGTCGCTAGAATCACTTCTTTTGAATGGACATTGAGCATGCGTCTCGCCAAATATGTGAAGTTTCGGGAAGAGAAATTCGGTGCCGTGCTGTTCGAGACGCGCTCCGAGAAAGTGTTCACATTGAACCCCACCGCGGCGGCCGTGGTCCGTGAGCTCGAGGCGGGGCGTGACGAAGGTTCGATCGTCGCGATCCTGAAGGAGCGCTTCAACGACGTCGACGGTTCGGTCGAGCGCGAGGTGCTGGCGTTCATCGGCGACCTGCGCGAAAAAGGCCTGCTCGACGGAGCGGCGCCGTGAGCCAATCGCTGGTCCCGGAGGCGGTGGGCACGCTAACCGAAACGCCCGCTACCACCGAATCCGGTGATCTCGGGGCGCCGCTGTATGTCGCGTGGCAGATCACCAATGAGTGCAACCTGGCGTGCCTGCACTGCATCGAGGAGAGCGGTCCGGGCAAGGCTTTCAAGGATGAATTGTCGCGCGAGCAGGTCTTTGCCGTGCTCGGGCAGCTACTGGAACAGGAGGTTCCGTACCTTTCCTTTTCCGGCGGCGAACCGATGGTGCATCCGCATTTCTTCGACATGGTCGAATTCGTCTGCAACGGTGGCGGCCAGCTCAAGATCGAGACCAACGGCCATTTCCTCACACCTGCCAACTGTGATCGGCTGCAGCGACTCGGGGTCAAGGCGGTGCAGGTTAGCTTCGACGGCGCGTCGCGCGAGACCTTCAACAAGATGCGGGTGCGCGGGGAGTTCAACACTGCGGTCGATGGCACCCGCAATCTGCGCGAGGCCGGCGTGCCGATCGAGATCAACTATTCGCCCACACGCTTCAATGTCCATGAAATCGGCGCCGCCGTGGACATGGCCTACGCGATGGGCGCGTACAGTTTCTACACCGGGCGGACGATGTATACCGGCAACGCGGTCAAGACGTGGCACCTGCTGGCGCCGACCGAAGACGAGTACAAACTGTTCTTCGAGACATTGCATGCCAAGACCGAGGAGTATCGCGGCCGGATGCGCGTGCACTTTCACGAGATGGGGTTGCTCGACGAGTTGCGCTACCGGCTGGTGCATCCAGCGGCCTTGCTGATCGTGCTGCCCAACGGCCTGGTCAAGCTCATCAACGCGCTGCCTTTCATTTGCGGCGACCTGCGTACCGAGTCGCTCACGCAAATCTGGGAAAACTTCCAGCGCGCGTGGCTTGATCCGCGGGTGGAGCAGTTCGTCAACGACCTGGCGCAGGATCCGAACCGGACTTCCTCGCTGCATCAATGGGTCAAGGTCTGACCACCGCGCCGCATTCGCGCTTCGGCGAGGCGCGCACGCCGCTGCGGCGGTTCCTGCACGTGCTGAGCCTCGTGCGGTACCGCTTCTTCCTCTATGCCGGACTGCTGCCCTATGCGCTGGGCGCAGCGTGGGCCTACGCGATGGTCGGCCGCTTCGACGCGCCGGTGTTCTGGAGCGGTCTCGCCGGCGTCGTGCTTGCCGTAGTCGGCGTCGAGGCTTTCAACGAGTACTTCGATTCGCGGATGGGCACCGACCGCGTGTTCAACCCCGACGATCTGCCGCCGATGTCGGATGCCGTGATGTGGCTCGGCGTGGCGGGATTCGCCGGGGCGCTCGCGGTCGGGATCTATCTGACCAGCAAGGGGGGGTGGCCCATCCTGGCGTTTGCCGTGCTGGGCGGCATGGCGGCCATTTTCTACGTCGCGCCGCCGATCCGGTGGGCCTATCGCGGATTGGGGGAGACCGTCATCGCGCTGTCGTACGGCCCGTGGATGGTGCTGGGCAGCATGTATCTGCACACCGGAAACGTCTCGTGGGGCGCACTATGGGCATCGTTGGTGCCGGGCCTGCTGATCATGGCGCTGGCGGTGGTGAATGCCATCCCCGACTTTCATCAGGATCGGCTGGTCGGCAAGCGCAACCTCGTCGTGCGCGTCGGTCGCCGACGCGCCGTCTGGCTCTATCTCGGGCTCGCTACCGGCGGTCTGGTGGCGGCGGTGTCGGGCGTCGCCTTTGGCGTCTTCCCGATCACTTGCCTTGGGGTGCTGCTGGCGGCACCGCTGCTGATCGACAGCGCGCGCCGTGCCTTCCCGACCTTCGAGCAGCCGCGGCATTTTGTCGCGGCCATTCGCAGCATCGTCGCCTGTTACGCCGTCGCCGTCACCCTCTTCATCGTCGGCCTCCTGCTGCGGACCTGGATTTGAGCGCCGGACCCTACTTCATCGATGGCCTGAAGGCGCCGCTGTTCGTCTCGTGGCAACTGACGCGCGACTGCGACCTTGCCTGCCTGCACTGCTGCACCGACTCGGCACCCGGCAAGCGCATGAAGAATGAGCTCACCGCCACCGAGGCGATGTCGGTGGCGCAGGACATCATCGGCAACGAGGTGCCCTACGTCATGCTGTGCGGCGGCGAGCCACTGGTCGTGGAACACTTCTTCGACCTGGCCGAAGCGCTGGGCGATGCCCACGTCCGCCTCAAGGTGGAAACCAATGGGCAGCGATTCAACGCTGAGATTGCCGACCGGCTCACACGCCTTCCCATCCGCTCGATCCAGATCAGCCTCGACGGTGACAGCGAGGAGTCCTATGGGCGCCAGCGGATCGGCGGGTCGCTGGCCAAGGCGCACGCCGCATGCCACGCCGTCCGCGCTGCCGGCATGCCGCTCGAGGTCACGTTCGCGCCCACGCGCCTCAACATCCACGAAGCCGAGCAGGTCATCGAGCGCGCCCGGTCCGTCGGGGCCTTCCGGTTCAACACCGGTAAGCTGATGCGAATCGGCACCGCCGCCCGCCTGTGGGACCGGCTGGAGGTTGACCTCGCGCAATATCAGCGGTTTTTTGACGTGCTGGAGCGGCAGCGGCAGCTTGAAGGTGCCATGGAACTTTGCTATGTTCCATTCAGCATTGAAGAAGGACTGCGCAGAAGCTTGGCGGATCCGCCTGCAACCTTGCTGGTGTTGCCCGACGGACGGGTGAAGGTGGCGGCGGCACTTCCCTACATTTGCGCAGATTTGCGTCACGACACGTTGGCGGAGGCATGGGATGCCTACCGGCGAGCCTGGCGCGATCCGATGGTCCTCGCGGCAATGCGTGATGCCATCGTCGATGGTTCGCGTCACGCGCAAGCGAATGTTTGGCAGTTGTTACCGGTTGCCCACGCCTGACCCAATGGAGGGAAGATGAGTGAATTGAAGCCAGTTGCAGATGCAAAGACCACGGCTATCGCGCCTGCGAACGCCAAGACGGCTGGTGGCGAAAAGCCCGTATGGCAGACGCCCAAGCTCGAGGATGTCTCCGAACAGGTGATGGCCCAGCCTTACATCCGCTTCACCTGATCTTCGCTGTCGATGGCCATGGAGGGGCGCTCGGTCGATGAATACGGTGCCCCTCTTTTCATTGCCTGGCAGCTGACCAACCGCTGCAGCGCCCGCTGCATCGCATGCTGCGAGGAATCCGGACCCGACAAGCAGTGGTCCGACGAACTTTCACGTGACGAGGCAACGGACCTCGCGCATGGCATCGTCGACGCCGGCATTCCCTATGCCGCGTTCGGTGGTGGCGAGCCGCTTGGCGTCCCGCATTGCTGGGACCTCTTCGACATCCTCACGGCGGGCGGCGTAGCGCTCAAGCTCGAGACCGACGGCAGCCGCATCGACGAGGCCGCTGCCGATCGCATCGCGGGGCTGGCGGTCCAATGTGTGCAGATCTCGGTGGACGGCGCCACCGCGGCAACGCACGAGCGCGTGCGGCCGGGTTCGAACTTCGACGCGACCATCGCCTCGATCAGGCGCCTTGCCGCACGCAACCAGCCGCCGCAATTCGTCTTTGTGCCCAACCGGTTCAACGTGCACGAGGCGGTCGCTGCCTTCGACCTCGCGGCGGACCTCGGCTGCAATGCCTTCGTGACCGGCCCGATGATGCGCATCGGCCGCGCCGCAGCCGCCTGGGATCGTATCGCCTGCAGCGACGACGACTGGCAACGCGCCGCGGATGCGCTGCGCAATCGCGCCGCAGCCACCAACGCGACGATCGCGTTGTCGATCTACCCGTGGGACATTGTTGCCGAGATCGAGCGGCGCCTGGACAGCCCGCAGGCCATGCTGCTGGTGGTGCCGAACGGCAAGGTCAAGCTTCTCAACGCGTTGCCGTTCGCGCCGGCTGACCTGCGCCACGATTCGCTTGCGCAGGCTTGGAAAGCGTACCAGGATGCCTGGCATGCGGCCGAAGTCCGCGCTTTCGTCGGCCGTTGCCGCGCCGAGCCGCAACTCCTGTCCCATGCCAATGAGACGTGGCCGCTAGGTTCCGACCGCGGCCGCGGGACCATTCCCCGACTGGTCCCGGCATAGTGGCGGGGGGCCGGTTGCGCCCTCAGGTTGGCACGGGTGACTGGCGCGCAATCTGTCGCACCAGTTCCAAGTAGCGCTCCTCCGGGTGCCTCCCGAACAACGGGTCATCGATACGGCCAATCGCCGTATGAATCGCGATCCAGTCACGATCGGTGAGCAGTCGTGCCGCCGCCGGCAGGATCTCGGCTTCCTCGATGTGCATGTGATTGCGCAGCGTCTCGATATACTCACGCGCCACGCCCTCGACACTGGCCCGCGAGGAAACCGTGCCGTTCACGATGTCCTCAAGCTGGCGCACCAGGTCCCGGCCGCACCTGCCCAGAAACGTGTGTTGCGCCGCCAGTTCGTCGACGATTCGCGCTACGCCATGCTCTCGTTCCCGCACCCGTGCGAACACCAGATCTTCCTTCGGGTGGTGGAGCACGTCGGAGTAATGGGTCATGTAGAACATGATGTTCTGCATCAGTTCGTAGTCGGGCGTGCTGCCGCCGTGAAACAGATCCAGCTGGTCGTCCAGCAAGTTGAGCAGCCGCGCAAAATTTGCATGTTCGGCGTGCCACAGGTTGAGCGTTTCGGGCATGGCGTGCTTTCCGGATGCGGGCGACATGCGTTGCCAACGCCAACGCGCGTCCATTGATTCAGTGTCGGGCAAGGATAGGCAAGGGTAGAAGCGCCTGCGCGCCCCTACATTGACTTGCGTCAGGGATGGCGCGGATTGTCCGCCGGCAGGCGCGCCAGCAACCTGCGCACCTAGTCCGTGGGTCCCTCTCCGAGATGGTTTGGCGCTGCCGCAATCCCGCGTTCGGCACGCTCCGCGCGCTCGCCGATGGCACGCGCCATGCCGGGAAAGATGACGGCATGCACCGGCATCAGCGCGTACCAGTAGGCAAGTCCGCGCGCACCTGCCGGGTGGAAGTAGGCAGTGATGAGGATTCGCGTGCGCGCCGGCGTCTCTTCGACCAGTTCGAATTCGAGTGTGGCCGCGCCCGGCAGTTTCATTTCCGCGAGCAGCGTCAGCCGGCGGTTCGGCGCCACGTCGACCACGCGCCAGAAGTCGATCGTGTCGCCGATCGCGATGTCCTGCGGATCGCGCCTGCCGCGGCGCATGCCGGTGCCTCCGGTCAATTCATCGATATAGCCGCGCGTGCGCCACAGCCGGTCGAGAAAGTAGTAGCCGTTGTCGCCGCCGATGGCGGCAACCTCGCGCCAGACCGCATCGATCGAGGCGCCGGCGACGGCTTCGCCGGTCATCCTCTTGCCATAGAAGGCGAAGTCGGGCCGCTGCTGGCGATGCACCATCGACCCATCGGCCCACCGGGTGCCTGCCGCGCCGGTACGTTCGATTTCCAGCGCCGTCGCCGCCGCCGCGCGATAAGTCTTGAGGTCGAGCGGAATCAGTTGCTTGATGGCAGCATCGTCGGCCAGTACGTCGTGCTCCAGTCCGTCGATCAGGGCGCGCGCAATGTTGGTAGGCACCGCCGTGACGAAGTTGAGCCAGTACGACGAGAGCTGCGGTGTCAGCACCGGTACGGGCACGATCAGCGGCCGGCGACCGACCAGGTCGCCGAATTGGCGGATCAACTCTTCGTAGGTCAGCACCTCCGGACCACCGACATCGTAGATGGCTCCCGCAGCCTCCGGAAAGTCGCCGATCCGGGCAAGGTACTCCAGCACATCCCCCAGCGCGATGGGCTGCGCGCGCGAGCGCACCCATTGCGGCGTGATCATCGCGGGCAGGTGGAACACGAGGTCGCGTATGACCTCGAATGCGGCCGAGCCCGGTCCGATGATGATGCCCGCGCGAATCTCGATCACGGGCACCGGGCCTTCGCGCAGGATGTCCCCGGTCTCGCCGCGCGACGCGAGATGGGTCGATGCATCTCCCGTCGGGTGGAGTCCGCCCAGATAGACGATGGTCTTGACTCCGGCGTGCGCCGCGGCAGTGCGAAAATTGGCGGCGGCCTCGCGATCGAGCGCCGGGAAGTCGTGTCCTGCGGCCATCGAATGGACGAGGTAATACGCGACGTCGATTCCATCGAGCGCAGCGCCGAGGCTTGCCGGGACGAGGGCGTCGGCTTCGACCAGTTCGACGCCGGTCCAATCGCGGGCCTCGAGCGTCGCACGACGGCGGGCCGCCGCGCGCACGGTGGTGCCGAGCGCGCGCAGGTGAGGCACGAGATGGGTGCCGACATAACCACTGGCGCCAAAGACCAGAACTTTGTTCATCACCAGCCGATCATAGCGCCGATGGTTGCGCTGCCGCTGCCGCGGGCACTCGACACAACGCCATGTCGCTCCGGGTCAGCACTGCGGCGGATGGCGCGCCGGTGGGCCGGCGCGCTTGCGCAATCCGCAGCCGGCAGCGGGCGCTTGTGTCAGGACGGGCAACCTGGGTACTAGAGGGCATCGCGCGCGAGGCGAAGCCCGGAAAATTGCCAGCGCGCATCCGGCGGAAAAAAATTGCGGTAGGACGCGCGGATATGCGTTCCAGGCGTGACGCAACTTCCGCCGCGCAGCACAAATTGACCGGCCATGAACTTGCCGTTGTATTCGCCAATGGCGCCGGTCGCGGTTCGATAGCCGGGGTACGGCGCGTAGTCGCTGCGCGTCCACTGCCACACGTCGCCGAACATCTGCGCAGGCCCGCGGCCCGTCGGCGCTCCTGCCCGCGGCAGCGGGTGCAGCGCACCCGATTCGAGCAGGTTGCCACCCGGGGCCGCCGCCGCCGCGGCATGTTCCCATTCGAACTCGGTGGGCAGACGCGCGCCCGCCCAGCGCGCATAGGCCTCGGCTTCGAAGAAGCTCAGATGGCACACCGGCGTATGCGCATCGATGTCCATCATGCCGTGCAGCGTGAAGGTGCGCCAGCCGTGATCGGCGCGCTCCCAGTACAGCGGTGCCTGCCATCCTCTTGCCGTCACGGTGTCCCACCCGGCGGACAGCCAGAGGTCGGGTCGGCGGTAGCCGCCGTCGGCAATGAACTCGGCGAATTCGCCGTGCGTCACCAGGCGCGACGCCAGCGCGAACGGGGCAAGGTACACGCGATGCGCCGGCACTTCGTTGTCGAATGCAAAGCCGGCGCCGGCGTGACCGACGGTGACGAGTCCACCGGCAAAATCGTGCCATGCCAATGGCTGCGGCGCGACTTCGCGCAGCGGCCAGCGCGGGTGATACACCGGCCGCGCGGGATTGCGGGACAGCAGATGCTTGATGTCGGTGAGGATCAGTTCCTGGTGCTGCTGCTCGTGCTGCAGGCCGAGTTCGATCAGGTCGCCGATGGCGTCGGGAACCGGCGCCGCAAGCAGCGTTGCCATGGCAGCGTCGACATGCGCGCGAAATGCCAGCACGGTGGCGAAATCCGGTCGGGACAAGAGGCCGCGTTCCGGGCGCGGGTGGCGCTCGCCGATGCCGTTGTAATACGAATTGAACAGCATCCGGAAAACGGGATCGAACACCGTGTAGCCCGGCAGGTGCGGCACGAGCACGAAGGTCTCGAAGAACCAGCTCACATGCGCCAGATGCCACTTGACGGGGCTGGCATCGGGCATCGATTGCAGCGCGCAGTCTTCAGGCGACAGCGGCGCCGCCAGCGCTTCGGTAGTGCGGCGAATCGCGCGGAAGCGGACCGCCGGGTCGTTGCGCCGATGGTGTCCGGGCCGCGCGGTCGCGTGGTCATTCGCTCGTGGCTGAGTCATGGTTTGACCTCCCTCGGGGCGAGTGGGAAAGATCGGATCGGCGCGCCGGCGCCCTCCGGCAGAACTGCCCGATCAACGCACGGTGACGCGCGGGGCTCCGGCGGCCATCGTGCCGATCACCTTGGCGGCGCGGAAGCCGTCGCGATGAAACTCGTCGAGCACGGCAGCAACCGCGTCCGGCGCACACGCGACCAGCAGGCCGCCGGACGTTTGCGGATCGGTCAACAGCGCATGCTCGGCATCGCCAAGATTCGGTCCCAATGACACATCATGCCCATAGCCGGCCCAGTTGCGACCGGAGGCGCCTGTAAAGTAGCCGGCGCGCGCGAGATCGAGCGCACCCGGATGCAACGGCAGGTCGGCGAAGTCAATCGTTGCGCCAAGGTTCGAGCCGCGGCAGATTTCGAGCAGGTGACCCAACAGACCGAAACCGGTGACGTCGGTCAGCGCATGCACGCCGGGCAGCCTGCCCAGCGGAATGCCTGGCGTATTGAGCTGGGTGGTACTGGCGATCATCGCCGCATAGCCTTCGGGCGAGAGCTGTTCCTTCTTCAGCGCGGCGCTGTAAATTCCTACGCCCAGCGGCTTACCCAGCACCAGCACGTCGCCCGCCTTGGCGCCGGCGTTGCGCTTCAGATTGGCAGGGTCGACGATGCCGATGGCGACCAGTCCGTAGATGGGTTCCACGGAGTCGATCGTGTGCCCGCCCGCAATCGGAATCCCGGCCTTGGCGCAGATCGACTCGCCGCCTTCCAGCACGCGACGAATGGTTTCCAACGGTAGCTGATTGATCGGCATGCCGACCAGCGCGAGCGCGAAGAGCGGCGTGCCGCCCATCGCGTAGACATCCGAGATCGCGTTGGTGGCGGCGATGGCGCCGAAGTCGAACGGATCGTCGACGATCGGCATGAAGAAGTCGGTGGTGGCGACGATCGCCTGATGCTCGTTGATTCGATAGACCGCGGCATCGTCGGCGGTTTCGATGCCTACCAGCAGAGCCTTGGGCAACAGCAACGGATTGGCCTTGCCGATGATCTGTTGCAACACGGCGGGCGCAATCTTGCAGCCGCATCCGCCGCCGTGGGAAAACGACGTCAGGCGTACAGGCACTTTGTCGGGAGCATTCATCGCAGTTCTTTCGGTCGGGATTAGCGATTCCCGCAGGATCAGCCCTCCATTCTAGTCCCGCGCGCGGCCAGCAATGCCTTGACGCCTTCGTGCAGCGCCGCGGCTTCGGCCTGCGGCGAAAACAGGGAGGCGCGCCGTGCGCATTGCCGTTCCAGTCGGTGCAGAAAGGAGCGCTCGCCGACGCAACTTCTTACGAGCCTCGCGAGCCCGGCCGCGTCGCCGACGTCGAACCACCCCGGATAGTCGCGGCCAAGCATGCCGACATTACCGGATATTCGCGAGCCCAGCACGGCGGTGCCCGCGGTGACCGCTTCGACGACCACGTTGGCACCGCCTTCCATCTCGGAGGGCACCAGCAGCAGGTGTGCGCGCTTGATCGCCTGCCGCGTCCACGGATGGGCGCGCGGTCCCAGCCACTGCACGCGCGGATCGGCGGCGGCGAGTTCATTCGCGGCCTGCCCCAATGCGGGATCCAGCGCGGCGCCAATCACCGTGAGCGAGGCCGCAACCGCCGGCGGCAGCACCCGCCAGGCGGCAAACGCCGTGGCCGGATCCTTTTCCACGCGCAGATGGGCCACCAGCACGCAGTGCAGGCGGTCGTCGCGTTTCTTTGGCCACGGTTGCAGCGAACGCGCCGATTGGAAAATCACCTGCGCGCGGACCCGCAATGAGGGCGGCAACTGCGCCAGCGCATCTTCCTGCAGGACAAAGAGCCTGTCGGCGTGGTCCATGGCATTGCGCGTGTTGGCGTCGCCTGCCGGCCAGTCGCGGTAGAGATCGGTGCCGGTCAGCACCACGGCGTGCGGCTGTCCGGGCCGCAGCGTACGCCACGCTGCGATGGCGCCATGGCTGCGCCGCGCGTGCAGCGCGATCATGACATCGGCCCGGGCGGCAGGTCCCCGGGCGACCGGTTCGGTGGCCGCTTGTACAATCACGCGGAAGTGCGGGGACAGGAGGCGTGACCAGCGCGCGGCGGTACGCCAATTGCCGTTGTTGGCGGCGGCGAGATACGGCGTGACCAGCAGCAGCGTGGGAGCGCGGGTTCGGGACATGGATATCCGTGGGATGGTGGCGGCATCGCCGCGCTCGGCCGACGCTTTGGCCGCAGCCCTCATTGAGGCACGAGAGTATACGAAGTCGCTCTACGCCCATCTCACGGCGGCGCAGCGGCGGTTTCCGTTCGGCAGCAACGTCAATCCGGCGGACTGGGAACTGGGTCACGTCGGCTGGTTTCAGGAATACTGGTGCGTGCGCACCCGACCGGAGGACGCGACCGGCATTCGCGCGCCATCGCGGCTTGCCGGGGCCGACGCACTGTGGAATTCGAGTACCGTGCCGCATGCCACGCGCTGGTCGCTGCCATTGCCCGACTGGCATGGCATTCACACCTATCTCGATGCGACGTTGGCCGACACGCTCGCCGGGCTGCAGCGTTCACGCAACGGCGAGCGCTATTTCTTCGAACTGGCGCTGTATCACGAGGACATGCATGCCGAGGCGTTGCTGATGACGCTGCAGACGCTGGCGCTGCCGGTGCCGCCCACATTGCGCGGCGCGGTTCCGGTTGCGACCGCGGTGCCGGCGCCTGCGCCGGACATGCTGTTTGCCGGCGGCCTGGTGCCCATGGGTGCATCGCCGAATGCGCCATCGTCGCGGTTCGTCTTCGACAACGAAAAGTGGGCACATCCCGTCGCAGTCGGACCATTTTCCATGGCCACCGGTTGCGTCACCAATGCCCAGTTCGCCGCTTTCGTCGACGCCGGCGGATACCAGGCGCGCGAGCTGTGGACCGCCGCGGGCTGGACCTGGCGGCAGCAGTCCGGCGCCGCGCATCCGGGTCACTGGAAGCGCGCGCCGGCGGGCTGGATCCAGCGGCGCTTCGACCGGTGGCATGCCGTCGATCCCGCCTTGCCGGTGCTGCACGTCAATGCCCATGAGGCGGAGGCGTATTGCCGCTTCGCCCGACGGCGCCTGCCCACCGAGGCGGAGTGGGAATTCGCGGCAACCCATACGCCGATGGCCGATGCCGCGGTCCTCGACCACGCGCAGGACGGACCGGTGGCCAGTGGCGGTGGCGCGCACATGGCGCATTTGCTGGGCAACGTCTGGGAATGGACGGCCAGCACGTTCATGCCCTATCCGGGGTTTGCGGCCGATCCTTATGCCGACTACTCGGCACCGTGGTTTGGCGATCACCGGGTGCTGCGTGGCGGTTCCTTTGCGACCCGGTCGCGCCTCGTGCATGCCGGCTTCCGCAACTTCTACAAGCCTGACCGCGCCGACCCATTCGCGGGATTCCGGACGTGTGCACTGCAACACGATGTTTGACATGGCGCAAACCACCACCAGTTCCGCTAGTCGAACCTGCTCCTCCGCTTTCCCTCGGTCGGGCGAGGGCGTAGCATCCTCGTAGGCATCCGGCACTGCGGCACGAAGTTCGCTTGCGGCATCGACAAGCGTCGCCACAAGGCGCGCCGGACCGATTCTGGAGGAAGTTGCACTTGAGCCCCACGGACATCGCAAATCCCGATTATTTCCATAAGGTCGTCGATTGCCAGTGGGCATGTCCTGCCCACACCCCGGTACCCGAATACATCCGGATGATTGCGGCAGGCCGCTATGGCGACGCCTACCTCGTGAATTGGCACTCGAATGTGTTTCCCGGCATTCTCGGCCGCACCTGCGACCGTCCTTGCGAACCGGCGTGCCGGCGAGGGCGCGTGGAGGAGGGTTCGCCCGAGCATCGCAAGCGCGACGCCAAGCCCGAGCCCGTAGCCATCTGCCGCCTGAAGCGGGTGGCGGCCGACTTGAAGGAAGACATCCGTTCGAGGCTGCCCAAAGCGCCCACGCGCAGGAACGGCAAGCGCGTCGCTTTCGTCGGCGCCGGTCCGGCGTCGCTCACGGTGGCGCGCGACCTGGCACCCCTCGGCTACGAGTGCGTCGTATTCGATGGCGATCCCAAGGCCGGCGGGATGATGCGCACGCAGATTCCCAAGTTTCGCCTGCCCGATGCGGTGATCGACGAGGAGATGGGATACATCCTCGATCTCGGCCTCGATTTTCGCGCCGGTCAACGCGTGGACAGCCTGAAGCAACTGCTCGACGAAAAGTGGGACGCGGTCTTCATTGGCAGCGGCGCGCCGCGCGGCCGCGACCTGGATGTCCCCGGCCGGCAGGAAGCCCGCGCCAACATCCACATCGGCATCGACTGGCTGTCGTCGGTGTCCTTCGGGCACATCACGAAGATCGGCCGTCGCGTGGTGGTGCTGGGCGGCGGTAACACGGCGATGGACTGCTGCCGGTCGTCGCGGCGGCTGGGCGGCGACGAGGTCAAGGTGATCGTGCGTTCCGGCTTCGACGAGATGAAAGCGTCGCCGTGGGAGAAGGAGGACGCGATGCATGAAGGCATCCCGATCCTCAATTTCATGGTGCCCAAGGCGTTCACGCACGAAAAGGGCAAGTTGACGGGCGTGACCTTCGAAAAGGTGGCGCCACAGAAGGATGCGCAGGGCCGGCGCCAACTGGTGCCCACCGGCGAACCGGAAGTGCATGTGCCCTGCGACGACGTGCTGGTCGCCATTGGCCAGGAAAATGCGTTCCCGTGGATCGAACGCGATCTCGGCGTCGATTTCGATCGCCATGGCATGCCCGTGGTCGACAAGGCCACGATGGCCTCGTCACGCCCGGATGTCTTCTTCGGCGGCGACGCGGCGTTTGGCCCCAAGAACATCATCTGGGCGGTGGCGCATGGGCACGAGGCGGCCATCTCCATCGACTTGCATTGCCAGGCCAAGCCGCTGACGCAGCGCCCGCCGGCGCACATGAACCTGTCATCGCAGAAGATGGGCATCCACGAGTGGAGCTACGACAACGCGATCCACGGCGACCAGCGCTATCGCGTTCCGCTGAAGGACACCGTCATTGCGCTGAAGGACATTCGCACCGAAGTGGAACTGGGCTTCGACGCGCGCGTTGCGTTCGCGGAGTCGCAGCGTTGCCTCAACTGCGACGTCCAGACGGTGTTCACCGACCAGGCCTGCATCGAATGCGATGCCTGCGTCGACATCTGCCCGATGGACTGCATCACGTTCACCAATGATGGCGACGAGGCCGACCTGCGTACGCGGTTGAGCGCGCCGGCGACGACGTTGACGCAGGACCTCTACGTCTCCGGGCTGCTCAAGACCGGCCGCGTCATGGCCAAGGACGAAGACGTGTGCCTGCATTGCGGGCTGTGCGCCGAACGGTGCCCCACTGGCGCGTGGGACATGCAGAAATTCCTGTTCGAGTCGGCGCACGCCGATGATCGGTGTCGCAGCAAGCCTACGGGGGCGACGATCAATTTCGCGTCGTTGCCGTTGCCCGCGGCGGCCGACTGAGCCCACCATGAGCCCATCCAACCGCATCAACGATTTCGTCGTCAAGTTCGCCAACGTCAACGGATCGGGCTCGGCCTCGGCCAACGGGCTCTTTGCCAAGGCCATCCTGCGCATGGGCGTGCCGGTGGCGGCGCGCAACATCTTTCCGTCCAACATCCAGGGCCTGCCCACGTGGTTCGAAGTGCGGGTGGTGGAGGACGGCTGGCGTGGCCGGCGCGGGGGCGTCGACCTGATGGTCGCGATGAATCCGCAGACGTGGGATAACGACGTCGCCGAGGTGGATGCCGGTGGCTGGGTGTTCTACGACTCGACCAAGCCGCTGCCGCCATCCAAGTTCCGCGACGACGTGACCGCGCTCGGCATGCCGCTCACCGCCATCTGCAACGCGGCATATTCCGACCCGCGGCAGCGCCAGCTCTTCAAGAACGTCATCTACCTCGGGGCACTTTCGGCACTGCTCAACATCGAGCCCGACGTCATCGAGAATCTTTTCGGCGAACAGTACAAGGGCAAGGAAGCCTTGCTCGAATCCAATCGGAAGGCGTTCCGGATGGGGCGCGACCATGCGCTCGAGCATTTCAAGTGTCCGCTGCCCATCCGGGTCCGGCGCAGCGACCGGGTCGGCGAGCGCATCTTCATCGACGGCAACAGCGCCGCGGCGCTGGGTTGCGTCTATGGCGGCGCCACGGTGGCCGCGTGGTATCCGATCACGCCATCGTCGTCGCTGGCCGAGGCCTTCGGCGGCTATTGCCGCAAGTTCCGCACCGACCGCGCCACCGGCGACAAGCGCTACGCCATCCTGCAGGCCGAAGACGAGCTGTCGTCCATCGGCATGGTGATCGGCGCAGCGTGGAACGGTGCACGCGCGTTCACGGCCACCTCCGGTCCCGGCGTCTCGCTGATGCAGGAATTCCTGGGCCTCGCGTACTTCGCCGAGATTCCCGTCGTGTTGTTCGACGTGCAGCGCGGCAGCCCGTCCACCGGAATGCCCACGCGCACGCAGCAGGCCGACCTCGTTTCGTGCGCCTATGCGTCGCACGGCGACACCAAGCACGTGATGCTGCTGCCGGAAGACCCGCGCGAGTCCTTCGAATTCGGCGCCACGGCCTTCGACCTGGCCGACCGCCTGCAGACGCCGATCTTCGTGATGCTCGACCTCGACATCGGCATGCAGGACTGGCTGTGCGAGCCTTTCACCTGGGACGACACCCGCCGCATGGACCGCGGCAAGGTCATGACCACCGCCGACCTCGAGTCGGGTCGCGATTTCGGACGCTACCTCGACGTCGACGGCGACGGCATTCCCTATCGCACCTATCCCGGCACGCACGCCACGCGCGGCAGCTACTTCACGCGCGGCACCACCAAGGATCGCTATGCGCGCTACACGGAAGAGGGCGTGGCCTACGTCGACAACATGCAGCGGCTGCTGCGCAAGTTCGAGACCGCCAAGGCGCTGGTGCCGCACCCCGTGATTCAGCCGGCGGCCAAGCCCACGCGCACCGGCGTGATCTGGTTCGGGTCCACGGGCGCGGCCATGGACGAGGCGCTGGCCACGCTCGAGATCGACGGAATACACCTCGACCGGATGCGGCTGCGCGCCTTCCCGTTTGCTGATGCCGTGCCCGAATTCATCGCCGCGCATGACCGCGTTTTCGTCGTTGAGCAAAACCGCGACGCGCAGATGAAGTCGTTGCTGGTCAACGAATGCGGCATCGACCCGGCGCGCCTCATCTCCATACTCCACTACGATGGCACGCCGCTGACCGCGCGCTATGTCGTCCGCGAAATTGCCGAAAAGGCACGCCTCTTCAACGTGACCCCTCTGCGCAAGGTGGCACCATGACCTATCTCGCCAAGCCGAAGATCCACCATCCGTCGCTGCCGCGCAATGCGCTGGGGTATACCCATCGCGATTACGAAGGCGCCATCTCGACCTTGTGCGCGGGTTGCGGCCACGACTCCATTTCGGCTGCGATCATCCAGGCGTTCTTCGAAATGGATGTGCCGCCGCATCGCGTGGCCAAACTCTCCGGCATCGGCTGCTCGTCCAAGACGCCGACGTACTTCCTCGGCAATTCGCACGGATTCAACAGCGTGCACGGCCGGATGCCGTCGGTGCTGACCGGCGCGGCACTGGCCAACCGCGAATTGATCTATCTTGGCGTTTCGGGCGATGGCGATTCCGCGTCGATCGGACTCGGCCAGTTCGCCCACGTGCTGCGCCGCGGCGTCAACATGGTGTATGTCGTCGAGAACAACGGCGTTTATGGCCTGACCAAGGGCCAATTCTCCGCCACCGCCGACAAGGGCAGCAAAAGCAAGCGCGGCGTGGTCAACAGCGACGAACCCATCGATCTCGCTATGCTGGCGCTGTCGCTTGGCGCCACCTTCGTCGCCCGCAGCTTTTCCGGCGACAAGGCGCAACTCGTGCCGCTGCTGAAGGCGGCGGTGGCGCATCGTGGCGCAGCGTTCATCGACGTGATCAGCCCTTGCGTGGCTTTCAACAACCATCCGGGTTCCACCAAGAGCTACGACTATGTGCGCGAACACAACGATGCCGTCAATCGCCTCGACTTCATTCCGAACCGCGCTCCCATCACTGCCGACCTGCTGCCCGGCGAAACGCAGGACCTACGCATGCACGACGGGCGCATGATCCGCCTGCGCAAGCTGAACGAGGACTACGATCCCACCGATCGCGTGGCGGCGATCGGATTCCTTGAAGCACGGCGGGCGGCCGGTGAGGTCGTCACCGGCCTCCTGTACCTCGATGAGGACAGCGCCGACCTGCACGATGCGCTGCAGACGGTGCCGGGGCCGCTCAATGCGCTAATGGATGCCGAACTCGTTCCCGGCAACGCGGCGCTGGCCGGCGTCAACGCATCGTTGCGGTAATTCGCTACATCTGCCTGAACAGGTGTGCATAGGTGTCGCTGACGGGCAGCAACTCCTTGCGCTGTTTGAGCCGTACGGTGAGATGGCCGCGGAAATCCCGCTTCACACCGGCGATGGCGTTGATGTTCACCAATGTCGATCGATGGATCTGCCAGAAGAGTTTAGGGTCGACCTCCTGGACCAATTCCTTGATCGGCCGCCGGATCAGCGCTTCGCCGTCGGCGGTCATCACCATGGTGTATTTGTTGTCGGCCTGGAAAAACACAATCTCGTCGACGGTGATGAGACTCACATCGCTACCTTGTGAAGCGGTCACCCAGCGTAGATATTCCTTGTGACTCTGCGTGTTCTGCGCAAGCGAATTCAGGATCCCATCGAGATTGGCTGGCTTGCTGCGCAATCGCTCCTTGAGCCGCGAGACCGTCGCTGCCAGCCGTGCAATCGCGTAGGGCTTGATGACGTAGTCGACCGCACCCTGTTCGAAAGCCGCGACCGCGTATTTGTCGTAGGCGGTAATGAACGCGACATGGGCACGTCCGCTTGCCTGGCGCGCCACCTCGAGGCCCGTCATACCGGGCATCTGGATGTCGAGGAACATGATGTCCGGGTCATGCGTGTCCAGCGCGCGTATGGCCGCAATGCCGTCAGCCGCCTCGGCACGAATCACCAGTTCAGGCCATAGGTCGGTCAGAGCGGCCTTGAGTTCGGCGCGAAGCAGCGGCTCGTCTTCAGCGATTACTGCGTTCGGTGCGCTCATCGGGAATCTCCATCACCAATTTCGTCATGCCGGTCTCCGCATCGGCGCTGGTAAACGAGGCCGATTTGCCGAAGAGCTCATCCAGACGTTTTCCGAGCGCGGGCATCGCGTTGTCGATGTCGCGCCCGAATTCGGTGTCGGTGAATCGTGCCGTCACGATCAGTCGTCGGCGGTTGACGTCGAGATCGGCGCGAAGCAGCACGGAGGCGAATCCGGGTTTGCGCAGGGCCACCAGGGTGGCGTGCTCGACCAAAGGCAGCAGCAGCATTGCCGGCAATAACGCGTTCCTTGCATCAGGGCTCAGTTCGATGCCATACGCAAATCGCGGACGGTTTCGCGCTTCAACGAGATCGAGGTACGTTTGCACCAGGGCAAATTCCGCCTCGATCGTGTACGTGCTTTCGCCGGACACCGGGGTCGAGGCGCGCAGGTAAGCGATCAGGCACCCAAGCACGTGATCGGCAGCGTCGGGATCCGTGTCGCACCGGCGCTCAACGTCTTCCAGCGTAGCGAACAGGAACTGGGGATTGATACGCGCCTGCATCGCCTGGAGCTGGGCTTCAGTCGACCTCCGGATGACCTGGACGCGCTCAAGCCGCAGCCTTTGCAGCGTGGAACGCCCGGACTGGCCGTGCTGGAAGTACACGTAGGCGGAGGTTGCAAGCGCAAACTTCCATAGGGTGTAAAGGGTGATTTGCCACCACAAATTCAGCCAATGATTGCGGCTGATATCAGAAAATGCAGAGTAGAAGTCCATCCAGATCGCAATGGAGACCGCTGTGGCGACGAGGCAGGCCAACGCATATGCAGCCTTTGGCGACATGCGTGTTGACGAGACTAAATCCGCCAAGTACATGCTTGCCCACCACACGAAGGCATGGATCGCGGCGTTGTAAAGGGTCTTGTATTCGTGTTGCCACCACGAGGTACCTGCACTGGAGTTCGAGGGGTTGAAGGACATCTCCAGAAAATCCGCGGCCAGCAGCGCCGCCGCGAACCAAAAGCGAATGCGCGCCCGCTCGCTTGATGGGATGAAGGTCGGTGTTGCGGGCGTGGCCATCGGCAGTGGCAGGTAACGAGCCGCTGGCGGAGAATGGTTCAGCATGGGTGATTGGCTCCCGCAGTCCCGTATGCCAGCGGTACCTCGATGGTGGCCGTCACGCCTGCCCCCGGATTCTGGGAGATCGCCAGCCGGGCGGCGTTGCGATGCAGCGCATGGAGCCTGTTGCGCGTATTGACGATGCCGATGCCGGATCCGGAATGGGTCTTGAGTCCGACACCGGAATCAATGACACGAACCGTTAACCTGTCGTTTTCCGCAGTCGCCTCGATGCTGATGCTACCCCCGCCCGGCAGCGGCGCGAGCCCGTGCTTGATGGCATTTTCCACCAGGGTGATCAGCATCATGGGTGGGAACGCGGCCGATTTGAGGCGATCGGGGATCGCGATCCTGGTCGTGAGCCGGTCACCCATGCGAATTTGCTGCACGCTCAAGTACGCCGATGCCAGCGCCAGTTCGCGACCCAATGAGGACTGCGAGTCGCGCAATTGCGGGAGGGCGGCTTCCACATATTTGGAAAATTGCTGCAGCATCGACTTCCCGGCGACACGGTCCGTCTGTAGCAGCCAGCGAATATTGGCGACCGTATTGAACAGAAAATGCGGCTCGATCTGCGATTGCAGGACCTGCAGGCGGCTTTGCATGAGGTCCTGGTCAACGACCATCCGATCGACTTCCTCCTGGTGCAAGCGGGCGGAAGTTTGATCGCGATTGATCAGAAACAGGAAGACGGCACCAACAATCCCCGCCTCGAACATGCCTCCGGACCAACTCAAGAGTAAGCCGGAGTAGAGCATGCGTTCCGGATGGGCATAGGGAAACAGCTGCGTGGCGAAAATGGTATAGGTCAGGCCCGCGACGAGGATCGCGAGTCCAAACGGAAGAATCCAGCGCCTGGGCGTGTCCGGGACGCGATTGGCGGCAACAATCAGGATCAGCGTGGCGAGTCCGGCGCAGACCAGATTGATGGCAAACACCAGAACGAAGGTGCGGACCAGGCCGACTCCTTCATCCATTCCGAATAGCACCCACGCCACCTGCCAGGAGGAAAGCGCATTCCACGCGTTGATCAGGCAGAACACACCAAACCGCTTCCACGTCACCCCTTGGAGGTTTGCCCTCATCCAGACGCGAGCGGGTAGGTCTGCGGAATGACCTGCAGATGCCGCGACGCCGGCATTCATGCGACCGCAACCACGATGCATGCCAAGCGACGGTCGCCGGCGCAACGCGATTCAGCCGTCCCGATGATCCGCCGACCGTGCATCAGCAATGCCCCGGTTCCAAAGCAAAATATCATAGACGGTTGGTCTGTGAATGTCGCCACGGGAGGAGCCTATGCTTACCGGAATGCGCACGGTGCAATTCCGATGGAATGGGCAAATTCAGGTGTGAAATCGGGTCCTGACGGCGCCAATCCGGCATTTCCTGCGCGACCTGCTTTCGTCCGGCGGCGTAAGATTGCCTGATGCGTACCGTCTGGAAGATCCTCGCCGGCGCCGCCGCTCTCGTGGCGGTGGTGCTGATCGGTGTCGCGATTGCGATTTCGACCGTCGACGTCGACACCCTGATCGGGCCGGTCAAGGCGCGCGTGAAAGAGGTGACCGGGCGCGAACTCACCGTTCGCGGCGGCGCTGATCTCAAGTTCTCCCTCCAGCCGAAGCTCGTGCTGAAGGACGTGATGCTGGCCAATGCGCCAGGGGGCGCCGCGCCGGCGCTCGCGTCGGCGCAGCGCCTGGAACTGCAGATCGCGCTGCTGCCGTTGCTGTCGCGCCGCTTCGAGGTGATCGAACTGGTGCTGGTCGATCCAGTGATTGCACTCGAAACCGACAGCGCGGGGCGGGGCAACTGGGAACTGGGCAAGGCACCGCCTGCGGCTGCGGCCGCGCCGGCAAACGATGCCGCCAGCGCGGCTCCGGCCGTGGGCAACCTGTCGATCACGGGCGGCAAGCTCACCTACCGCGACGCCAGGTCCGGCCACGTGACCAAGATTGCCATCGACAAGCTGGCACTGCATTCGCGCAGCGCGCAGTCGTCGATCGCCGCGCAGTTCAGTGGCACCGTCGACGAGGTGGCCGTCGCTGTCGAGGGCACGCTCGGTCCGCTCGAGTCGCTGTTGCAGCAGCGCTGGCCCTATCCGGTAGCGCTAAAGGGCAAGGTCGACGGGACGCCCACCGAAGTGTCCACCAAGATCGGCAAGGAAGGCACGACCTATGCCCTGAACGACCTCGACCTGCAGTTTGGGACCAATACCGTGGCTGGCAAATTCTCGATCGTGACCGGTGGCGTGCGGCCGAAGCTGGTCTTCGGCCTTGCCGCCGCAACGCTTGTCATGGCCGACCTGCCGTTGCCAGGACGCGCCGCGCCCGCGCGAGCCGCCCCTGCGGCTGCCGGCACGGCAAGGATGTTCGCCGACACGCCGATCGACTTTTCGATTCTGCGTGCGGTCGATGCTGACGGCCGCCTCGCCATCGGCAAGCTGCGCCTGGCGGATGGCCGCGTACTGGACAACGTGAAGATCCAGCTGTTGCTCGTGGCCGGCCGTCTCGATGTCACGCAGATCGAGGCCGACACGCTTGGCGGCACGCTGGCCGGCAGCGTGCAGGTCGACGCGGCCACGTCAGGCAATCCGTCGTTGCTGGTGCGCATCAACGGCAACGGCCTCGACCTCGGCGCCATTCTGGCGTCGTTCGGCAAGCCGCGCGAGGTGCGCGGTGGCAAGACCGAACTGGCGGTCGACCTGACCATGCGCGGAAACTCGCCGCATGCGTGGGCGAGTTCGGCCTCCGGCAACGTGCGCGTGGTGGCGGGCCGCGCGACGCTGGTCAACACCAAGATCGACGTTTCGTCATCGCTCGACAAGCTGTTCGGCGCGGTCAACCCGTTCCGCGAAAGCGATCCCTCCACCGAAATGATTTGCGCCGTCGTGCGGTTGCCGTTTGCCAATGGCGTTGCCCGCGTCGACCGTACCGTGGCATTCGAGACGAGCAAGCTCGGCGTGCTCGCCAGCGGCACGCTTGATCTGCGCAGCGAAACGGTCGATTTCTCGATCAAGCCCAAGGTCAACTCCGGGCTGCCTGTCGACATCCCGCACCTGGCCGACCTGGTGCGCTTTGCGGGACCGATGACCGCGCCGCAGATCCAGGTCGATGCCGCGGCGTCCGTGGCGGCAATTGCGAGCGTGGGCGCCGCGGTCAGCACCGGCGGCCTGTCGGCCATCGGCCAGGCCTTGTTTGCGAGGGTGGAAGATGGCGGCGCCAAACCGTGTCAGGTCGCGCTGGGACAGAAGGCGTCCGCCCCCTCGTCGAGCGCGTCGACCAAAGCCGGCGCCGCCAATCCACTCGATGACATCGGCAGGGCGGTGGGGCGCCTCTTCGGCAAATAGCCCCGGGACGACACGCATCAAGGCGCGTGCCGCCGTCGAGCCCGGCCTAGTCGGTGGTTCCTTGCGTCTTGGCGACTTCGGCCAGATCGTGCGCAGCGTCGTGGTCCGTGCCCGCGCCGTTGTAGAACGCGTTGAGCAGGATCGCGCAGATCGCGGTCAGCGTGATGCCGCTATGCACGATAGGCCCCGTCCACTTCGGCAACTGCGCGAAGAAATTGGGCGAGACCAGTGGAATCATCCCCACCGCGATGATGATCAGGTTGTGCCGCGGCGTGTAGTCGACGCGCGCGAGGATCTTGATGCCGGTAGCGGCCACCATGCCGGACATGCACAGTCCCGCGCCGCCCAGCACACACATGCAAAGCTGCTAATGTCAGTTACCGATCAGCGCGTCGAGGCGAAAGCGTGTGATCCGCGCGACCTGGTTCAACGCCTCGGCAAACTCGACCGCCGGCGGGTTGTCCGCGCGCCGCACGAATTCGCGCAGGATCGCAGCCCTGTCGAGGCCCTTGACGGCGATGATGAACGGAAAGCCGAAGCTGGCGTTGTAGCGCGCGTTCAACGCCGTGATCTGCGCGAATTCCTCGGGCGAGCAACGGTCGAGGCCCGCTCCGGATTGCTCATGTGTCGAGTCTGCCGTCAGTTCGCCGCGGATCGCCGCCTTGCCGGCCAGTTCCGGATGGGCGCGCAACAGCGCCAGCTGCTCGACATGGGGTGCTTCGCGCACGACATGCATCATCGCCGCATGCAGCGCATCGACATCGGCGAACGGCCCGGCGTCGAACGCGCGTTGCGCCACCCACGGCGAGTGCTCGAAGATCCCGCCCACGGCTACGCTGAAGGCATCGCGGCCCAGTGCGCGCAGCTGCGCCGGCGTCATGCGTCAATCTCCGCATAGGGATGCGTCGCGAGCCAATGCTTCGCGATGTCGATGCGCCGCGTCACCCAGACGTCCTCGTGCTGTTGCACGTAGTCGAGGAACCGCGCGAGGGCGGCGGCACGCCCGGGCTTGCCGACGATGCGGCAATGCAGGCCCACCGACATCATCTTGGGTGCGTCGAGTCCGCGCGCATCGCCTTCTGCGTAAAGCACATCGAAAGCATCTTTCAGGTAATTGAAAAATTGCTCGCCGCTGTTGAATCCCTGCGGCGTGGCGAAGCGCATGTCGTTGGTGTCGAGCGTGTACGGCACGATCAGGAGCGGCGCCACGCCGAGGCGTGTGCGCACCGGCACGTAGTAGGGCAGGTCATCGGCATAGCCGTCGGCGTAGTACTTGAAATGGCCGTGTTCGACGACCAGACGCCGCGTGTTGGGACTGTCGCGCCCCGTATACCAGCCGTCCGGCGGACGTCCGGTGAGTCGCGTGATCGTGTCGATCGCCAGCGCCATGTGCTCGCGTTCCACGTATTCGTCGATCTGCTGGTACGAGATCCAGCGCCAGCCATGGCTCGCGATTTCGTGCCCGTCGGCGAGGAAGGCATCCACCACCGCGGGATTGCGTGCCAGCGCCATGCCCACGCCGAACACGGTCAAAGGCATCGCGCGCTCGCGGAAGAGCCGCAGGATGCGCCACACGCCGGCCCGCGAACCGTACTCGTAAAGCGATTCCATCGACATGTGCCGCGCCGGAAACGGCTGGGCCGCCACGATCTCGGACAGGAAAACCTCCGACGCAGGATCGCCGTGCAGCACGCAGTTCTCGGCACCCTCCTCGTAGTTGAGGACGAACTGCACCGCAATGCGCGCTCCCCCGGGCCAACGCGGATGCGGCGGCATTGGGCCATAGCCCGCGAGGTCGCGCGGATAACCCGGTTCGAACGGGGGACGCATGGAACTCATCGGCTGGCCCTCGAGGGTCGTGGCTTGATATGAAGGGCCGCAGCGAGGTCGGCGGGGGGATCGGCCTCGAGGTCCAGCGCCAGCCGTGCTTCACATGCCAGCAGGTGGGCCTGCATCAGGCGGATGGCGCGCACCTCGTCCTTGGCGGCAATGGCATCGAGGAGTTGCAGGTGTTCGTCGGCCGCGCACGCCGCCTGGCCGCGCGGCATGTAGAGCGCCGTCATCAAGAGCGACTGGGTGACGAGTTCGTGCGCATAGTGGAGCATCACGGGATTGCGCGCGAGAGCGACCACGCGACGGTGAAACTCTCCGGACAGGCGGATCCAGCTGCGCATCTCGCCGGCCTGGAACGCGCCTTCCTCCTGCCGCACCAGCGCGCGCAGATTGTCGACCTGGCGTGCCCCGGCGCGGGCGATGGCCGCCGGCAACGCCGCGCATTCGAGCATGCGCCGCGCTTCGAACACCGCGCGGGTTTCCTCGGGTGATGGACGTGCGATGCTGGCACCATGGTTCGGCTTCAACTGGACGATGTGATCGTGCGCAAGGCGCAGCAGCGCCATGCGCACGATGGTGCGGCTGACGCCGAAGAGTTCGACCAGGCTCGCTTCCGTCAACCGGGTGCCCGGTGCCAGCCGCTGGTCGAGGACGGCTTCGAACACGGCGTCGTAGAGGGGTTGCTCGGTGCCGCCCTGAAGCGTGGCCGGATAGGGTTGCATTGGCGTGGTAATCGAATACAATTTGTCGAAAGACTGTATACAATGTTGTTGTCAAAGGCAACAACGGAGATGGAGCAATGGGACGCTTGACGACACACGTGCTCGACACGGCCCATGGCTGCCCCGGTGCCGGCATCCGGATCACGCTGTACCGCAACCTGGGTGAACGCTATGCGTTGATCATGGACACGGTCACCAACGCCGACGGCCGCTGCGACGCGCCGCTGCTTGAAGGCGCCGCGTTCTCGGCGGGGCGCTACCGTCTGGTGTTCGCCGCCGGCGACTACTTCGCGCGTTCGGGCGCCGTGGTGGCCGACCCGCCCTTCGTCGATGAAGTCGTGCTCGACTTCGGTGTTGCCGACGGCAGCGCGCACTATCATGTGCCGCTGCTGGTGTCGCCGTGGAGCTACTCCACCTACCGCGGCAGCTGAGCCCACACCGCGTTCCCGTCCCCCCAGGCCCGCCATGGAAGCTTATGCGTTCGAATGGGTCCAGCTGCTGATCCGCTGGGTCCACCTCATCACCGGCATCGCCTGGATCGGCTCGTCGTTCTACTTCGTGATGCTGGACAACAGCCTGCTGCCGCCCAAGCGCCAGCAGGACGCCGACGAAGGCATCGGCGGCGAACTGTGGGCGATCCATGGCGGCGGCTTCTATCACGTGCAGAAATTCCGCGTGGCGCCGGCTGAATTGCCCGCGCCGCTGCACTGGTTCAAGTGGGAGGCTTACTGGACGTGGATGTCGGGCTTCGCGCTCTTCATCGTCATGTACTACGCGCATGCGGACATCTACATGATCGATCGCAGCGTGGCCGATCTCGCGCCATGGCAGGCCATCGCGATCTCGGTGGCGCTGCTGGTCGGCGGATGGGTGTTCTACGACCAACTGTGCAAACGTGCCGGCCTGGAGCGTGAGAGGGTCATCGCCGTTACGATGGTCGTGTTCCTCGCCGTTGCAGCATGGGGCGTGTCGCATCTCTTCAGCGGCCGCGCGATGTTCCTCCAGATCGGCGCGATGATGGGCACGATCATGGCGTGGAACGTGTTCTTCGTGATCATGCCGTCGCAACGGAAACTGGTCGAGGCCAAGGAGCGCAACGAGGCGCCCGATCCGATCTACGGTCAGTGGGGCAAGCAGCGCAGCGTCCACAACAATTATTTCACGCTGCCGGTGCTGTTCATCATGATCAGCAACCACTATCCGCATACGTTCGGGCACGCGCACGCGTGGCTGGTACTGCTGGTGGTGATGCTGCTGGCCGCGCTGGTGCGGCATTTCTTCAACTTGCGGCACAAGGGCAGGACGGTGTGGGTCATTCCCGTGACGGCGGCATTGGGCACGCTGGCGCTCGCCATCGCGATTGCGCCGGCGGCACCCAAGGCGGCGGCGTATTCCTTCGTCGACGTGCAACGGATCGTGGCGCAGCGCTGCGCCACCTGTCATGCGGAAAAACCAACGCAGGCCGGATTCCTGGTTGCCCCCAAGGGCTTCATGCTGGAGACGCCGGCGCAGATCGTGGCCAACGCGCCGAAGATCAACGAGCAGGCGGTGCTCACCAGGACGATGCCCATCGGCAATCTCACCGGCATCACCGATGCGGAGCGGGCCACGCTCGGGGCGTGGATTGCCGCGGGAGCCAAGGCGCAGTAGCGGTTGTTCAGTCTTGCCGTTGACGAAGAGGCTGAAGCCTCACCTGCCACATTCCTGTCGCCACGATCCGCTCAGAACAGTTGCGGCTGCTCCGGCTCCGGCGGAACCTCCTCGGCAGGCTTGGACGCTGCGGGCGCCGGCAGCCCCGCTTCCTCATCCACCCGCTCCAGCAGTTTCACGTCGTCGTTGCGCACGGCATTGACGCGCGTGGACACCGGATACCAGGTCATCAATTGCGCGGGGAAGGGCGTGAAGAGATCGCTGACATCCGTGGTGGCGACATCGAGCCAGCGCTCATAGTCGTTCAGCGCGACGATCACGGGCATCCGGTCATGCAGCGGCGACAGCAGGGCATTGGCCTGCGTGGTGACGATCGTGCAGGTGTCGAGGACCTCGCCGTCCGGCGACAGCCAGCGCTCCGCCAGCCCGGCGAACGCGAACAGCGAACGGTCCCTCATTCCGATATGAATCGGCTGCTTGCCGCCTGCCGCATTGAGCTTCCACTCGTAGAAGCCATCGGCCGGCAGCAGAATGCGATGCCGCTTGAACGCAGTGCGAAACGACGGCTTCTCGGCAATGGTTTCGGCGCGCGCATTGATCATCTTGGCACCGATAGCCGGATCCTTGGCCCACCGCGGCACCAGTCCCCACCGCATGGTGACCAGTTCGCGCAGGCCGGCCTGCGAACGTCGCACCACCGGTACCTGTTGCATCGGCGCAATGTTGTACCGTGGCACCATGGAAGGCGGAATCGACAGACCGAACGCCAGCGCGATGGCTGCCGGATGTGTGTGCAGTTCGTAGCGTCCGCACATGGTGGCGTCAGGTCCGGAGGGCTCCGGCCGGTCAGGGCTCCTGCCCCGGTAGCGTCGGCAGGCCGGACAGCAGCTTGTGCGCGGTGCGCGCGACCTGCAGCGTGTCCCAATACGCGTACGCGCCCACGGCCGCGGCCCCCACCAGCGGCACCCAGCGCGTGGCCGCCGTGCCGGCGACCCGCTGGGTGACCCCCACGCCGATGCGATTGACGATGGTGCGCAGCGCGCCGCTCGACACCTGCTGCGCGATCACGCGCTGGCCCGTGCGCACGACGACGTCTCGCAGCACCTGGCTGGCCGCATGCCGGAACAGGCAATACAGCATGTGGACCCGCGTGAGTTCCGCGGTGCGGCCGTAGACGCCAAAGATATCGGCGACCATCTGCCGCTGGGTCTTCCAGATCAGGAAAAGGTCCGGCAGCACGGTAAGCATGCCGAGTGGCCCGGGGGGCAGCGCCAGCGAACCGGACAGGAGCGCGGCCTGCTTCGCCGCGCGTTTGGCAATGGCTTGTGCCGCCGCTTCCGGGTCGGACATCGCGTGCGTGCGCGCTGCCGGAACAACGGCAATGGCGCGCTCGATCGCGCCTTCGACGTCGCGCAGGGGTTCGTCGCGGGCAACCGGCAATGAAGAGCGATGGGTCCGAATCATGGCGAGGCCTTGCCTTCAACATGGGGTTGCCGCGGCCGGATCGCAAATGCGGGTGCAACCGCCGACGGCGCACTATAGGCCGCGCGCCCTGGCGACGGCAACTGCACGGGCGCGCTGCGGCCGGACGCTACAATGGACCTCGTTTCCCCACACACGGTTCCCATGCAGATCGCCCGTTGGATTCACTTGCTTGGCGTTGTCGTCTGGATCGGCGGCATGTTTTTCGCTCATATGGCGCTGCGTCCGGCGGTGCTCGCCCTGCCACCGCCGCAGCGATTGCCCCTGCTGGCGGCGACGCTCGCGCGCTTCCTGGCGTGGGTGGCGGTTGCCATCGTCGGCATCCTGGCCAGCGGCGGCACGCTGATCGTCCTGCTGGGTGGCATGAAGGCCGCCGGTCCGGCCGTTCATGCGATGACGGGCCTGGGTGTGCTGATGATGCTGCTCTATGCCCATATCGTGGCGGGGCCCTTCCGGCGACTGCGGGATGCCGCAGCGGCGAGTGATTGGGAACGAGCCGGCGCCGCGATGGGCAAGGTGCGCAAGCTGGTGGCGGTCAATCTGGTCCTGGGTTTGATCACGATCACCGTCGCCGTCCTCGGCCGCTAGGCCCCTGCCACGGCGATGAAGATCTTTGGGTTCGCGGGCTGGTCCGGCAGCGGCAAGACGACGTTGATCGAGGCGCTGATCCCGTTGCTTACCCGGCAGGCGCTTCGCGTGTCGCTGGTCAAGCACGCGCACCATGCCTTCGATATCGACCGACCCGGCAAGGATTCGTGGCGGCACCGCCAGGCGGGCTGCACTGAGGTGCTGGTGAGCTCAGGCGTACGCTGGGCGCTGATGCACGAGCTGCGGGGCGACGCGGAGCTGACCCTACCGCAGGCCTTGGCGGCACTATCCCCGTGCGACCTGGTGCTGATCGAGGGCTACAAGGCGTATCCGATGCCCAAGCTCGAGGTCTGGCGGCCGGTGGTGGGCAAGGGGCTGCTGTACCCGGAGGACCCCCATATCGCAGGTATCGCCACGGACGACGCGGGCGCCGCTACTGCGGCGTCGGCCCTGCCGCGATTTGACCTGGACGATGTGGCCGGGATCGCAACATTCGTCCGGGAAATGGCGCTGCGCTGGCCTGACTGATTGACTTTCCCGGCCCGACGGGAGTACGTTGAACTTAAGGACGTCGGCATTGACCAAACCGGTTCGCAAAATGCTTCGCCGGTGGATTGAGCGAAACGGTTGCAACAGTCGTCGCCGTCCAGAAAACCATGTCGAATCCTACACTTGCCTTCCTCGCCACCGCGTTGCTGCTGGTTACGGCACCGTTCGCCCTGGCCCAGGAACGCCCGGCCGCGGCCGGCACCGCGGGTTTCTACGGTGGTGTGTCGAAGCGTGCGGCCGGCACGGAAGGGTCCGGGCTGACGTTCGGCCACCTGGCCTCGACCTGGAACAAATATGCGTTGCCGGTGGCCGACGATGGCGGTGTGCGCCTGCTCGCCTTTGGCGGTTATCGCTGGAGCAACGACCTTGGCATCGAGGCGTCGGTCGGCACGGCCGATCGCCTGGTCCCGATGCCACTGTCGGCACGAGCCCGTGGCGTCGGGCTTTCATTGGCGGGTGGCAACAACCTGTCCACGCGGGCGGTCAACGCCGATGTGTTCACCACGTGGGAATTCCGCAAGAGCCTCGCGCTGTATGGACGCCTGGGCTATGCGGTAAGCGAGGCCGCGCCCTCGTATTACGCCGGGTCGGTCGTGGACGCTGGCCGCAATCGCGATGGTGTCAACTACGGAGTGGGCCTGCGCTACGACATGACGCAGGCACTGGGCCTGCGTGTCGAATACGCGCGTTTCGGGCGGCTGCCCGGCGATGCGGTCAACGGCCTCCTGCAGGACAACGACCAAGTCCAGTTCGGCGTCCAGTTCCGCTTCTGACGCGTCCGCGACGGCGGTCGCGGCGAGCCTATAATCCGGGTTCCTTTTCGAGGAACCGATGCCCGATTTCCGCGCCGCCGTGCCAGCTGTCACCACCATTCGCCTCGTCTATCTCGCCCGTCTGCGCGAGGCCTTCGGTCGCGCCGATGAGGATATCGCGTTGATGGTGCCCGCGCCCACCGTGGCGGCGGTACTCGCGACCTTGCGTGGGCGCGGTGGCATCTGGGCTGAAGAACTGGCGCCGGGCCGCGCGCTGCGGGTGGCACTCAATCACACCGTGGCCAACGGCGACGCGCCGCTGCGCAACGGCGACGAGATGGCACTGCTGCCCCCCGTCACCGGCGGCTGACGATGCCGGTACGCGTTCAAACCGATGACTTCGACGCGGGCCGCGAGATTGCCGACCTGCGCGGGACCGATGCGCGCGTGGGCGCGGTGGCGTCGTTCCTCGGCACGGTGCGCGATCTGAACGACGGTTCCACGGTGTCGGCGATGACGCTCGAGCATTATCCGGGCATGACCGAGAAGGCCCTCAACGCGATCGTCGACGAGGCACGCGGGCGCTTCTCCATCATCGACGCGCTGGTCATTCATCGGGTCGGCGCAATGCGTCCGGCCGACCAGATCGTCCTCGTGGCCGTCACCAGCGCACATCGCGGCGACGCGTTCGACGCGTGCCGCTTCATCATGGACATCCTGAAGACGCGCGCGCCGTTCTGGAAAAAAGAGGACACGCCCGCGGGTTCGCGGTGGGTGGATGCCCGCGTCTCCGATGCCGCGGCGGAAGAGCGCTGGGTTGACGACGCCTAGCGGGACGGCGCGATGGAGCAGGCGTCGCGCCGTGGTTTGTTTCACAATGCGGGCTGAACCAGCGCCACGCTGCTGCGCCATCGAGAACGGAAAATGAAGCAAGAGATCACGCGTACCACACTGGGTGTGCTTTCTATCGGCGCGCTTCTCGCCGTGTCGTTCTGGATCGTGCGGCCGTTCCTCGGCGCGCTGATCTGGGCCACGATGATTGTCGTGGCGACCTGGCCGGTACTGGTGGCGCTGCAGCGCCGGCTGGGCGGGCGGCGGGCATTGGCGATAGCCGTGATGACAGTCGCCATGCTGCTCGTCTTCGTGCTGCCGGTCGGCGTGGCCGTGATCACGCTGATGGACTATTCGGGCGAAGTCGGCGCCTGGACCAAATCGTTGCACGACGTGACCATTCCGCTGCCGCCGCAATACGTCGAGGACCTGCCGGTGGTCGGCGAAAAGATCGGCGCCGCGTGGCGTGAAGTCGCCGCCGCCGGATGGATCGGACTGGTGGCGAAAGTGCAGCCCTACGTCGTGCGCGTCGTGCAATGGCTGGCGAACCAGGCCGGGTCGTTCGGCATGCTGGTCGTGCAATTCATGCTGACCATCATCATCACTGCCGTGCTGTACGCGAACGGCGAGGCCGCGGCTTCAGCCGTGCGACGATTCGGTCGTCGCCTCGCAGGTGAGCGCGGCGAACAGTCCGTCAAGCTCGCCGGCCAGGCGA
Source organism: uncultured beta proteobacterium (assembly GCA_963805355.1). GTDB lineage: Bacteria > Pseudomonadota > Gammaproteobacteria > Burkholderiales > Casimicrobiaceae > VBCG01. The sequence goes on from CAWDTZ010000004.1 coordinate 297,899, forward strand.
TCCGCGGCGTTGCGCTGGGCGTGGTGGTTACGGCGCTCGTGCAGTCCATCCTCGGCGGGCTCGGGCTCGTGTTGGCTGGCGTGCCGCTGGCTGCCGCGCTGACCCTGCTGATGCTGATGCTGTGTCTCGCGCAGATCGGCCCGGTGGTGGTGCTGGTCCCCGCAGTCGCCTGGACGTTCTGGAGTGGTCACAGCGGATGGGGTATCGCCTTGCTTGGCTGGACCATCGTCGTCGGAACGCTCGACAATTTCCTGCGGCCTTACTTGATCAAGAAAGGTGCGGACCTGCCGATGACATTGATTTTCGCCGGCGTGATCGGTGGCCTGCTGTCGTTCGGGTTGCTTGGCATCTTCGTGGGCCCGGTCGTTCTTGCGGTCACCTATAAGCTGCTGGAATCGTGGGTGGGCGAACTCGAAGTCCCGGTACCTGCGCATGGTGACGAGGGCCACGCCACTGGTAAGACCACTTGACCACCAACGGCACACTGCCTACCATCGACCTGCATTGACGCTCGCGGCCGCGGCGACCGGCCCCGGTGGCGGTTCGCGCATCTGGATTCCGACAACCGATTGCAATGGGCACCGGCACCGCACTGATCGCCATCGACTGGGGCACCACGTCGATGCGCGCCTATTGGCTCGATACCGCCGGTGATATTGTCGCCACGCGCACCGCGCCGCGAGGCATCCAGCAGATCCGCGATGGCGGATTCGCAGCGGCGTTTGGCGAATTGCTTGGCGAGGATGCGAAGTCGACCGTGCCACGGCTGGCATGCGGCATGGTCGGCAGTCGCCAGGGCTGGGCCGAGGCGCCCTACGTGCCTTGCCCGGCCTTGTTGACGTCGCTGGTGGACGGCATCGTCACGGCACCCGGCGGCGCACTGCGGATTGTTCCGGGCGTCACGACCCGCGATGCACATGGCGTGCCCGACGTGATGCGCGGCGAGGAAACGCAGCTTGCCGGCGCAGTGGATGCCCGTGAAGCGCGGGTGCTGGCAGCACTTCCAGGTACGCACAGCAAGTGGGCCTGCGTCGAGTTTGGCCGCATCGTCGACTTCATGACCTTCATGACGGGCGAACTGTGGAGCGTGTTGCTCGCGCACAGCATACTCGGCCGCCTGGCCGCGCCCTCGCCACCGTCGGCCGTCCCCGGTGCCGCGTTCCTGCGCGGCGCGCAACGAGGGCTGGGCTCCGGCGGCCTCGTCCACGATATCTTCGGTGCGCGCACGCTGGCACTGATGGGCGAACTCGCCGACCATGAGGTGGCCGACTGGCTATCCGGTGTACTGATCGGTCGCGAAATCCGCAACGCGCGGACCTGGGCGCAACGCCATGGCTACGACGCTTCGCGCGTGCGGCTGATCGGCGACGATGCGCTGGTGGCGCGCTATGTGGCGGTATTCGCCGCAGCCGACATTGCGGTAGAACGCGCCGATGGCAACGCCGCCGCCGTCGGTCTCTGGCGCCTCGCGGAGTTGGCGGGGCTGATCAACCCTTTGCACTGAAACGCCGATGCCGCCCATGCCCGCCCTGTCGTCCTATCTCGACCCGTTGCCGCTCATCGCGGTGTTGCGCGGCATCACGCCGGAAGAAATCGGCGGCGTAGGGACAGCGCTGGCGGGGGCGGGCTTCCGGGTGCTCGAAGTGCCGCTCAACTCACCCCGGGCGTTCGAGTCGATTCGCCTGCTGGCGGGCGCGCATGGCAAGGATTGCCTGATCGGCGCGGGCACCGTGATCGACGTGGCCGATGTGGCCCGTGTGCGCGAGGCCGGCGGGCGTGTGATCGTGATGCCGCACGCCGATACGGCCGTGATCCGTGCCGCCAAGGCGCAGGGCATGCTGTGCGTGCCCGGCGTGGCAACACCCACGGAGGCCTTTGCCGCGCTCGCGGCCGGTGCCGACGGGCTCAAGATGTTTCCTGCCGAAGGCATTCCACCCGCGGCGCTCAAGGCCTGGCGCGCGGTGCTGCCGCGTGCTGCGCTGGTCTTTGCAGTGGGCGGCATGCGGCCGGATAATCTCGGTGATTACTGGGCGGCCGGTGCCTCGGGATTCGGTACCGGCTCCAACCTGTACAAGCCTGGCGCCGATCCCATGGTGGTGGCGGAGGTGGCCGCGGCCTTTGCGGCCAGCATCCGCGCGTTGCCCGGGCGCTGATGCTGTGCCGCCGACGTTGAGGCTTTCGGAGTTTCCAACCATGTTGCGTTCCATGCTCGTCATGCTGCTCGCGGTCGCAATGGCCGTTCCGCCCGCGCTTGCCGCCACTGGCCGCATCACCTGTTCGTCCAACGGCTATCGCTTTTCGAGCTGTGGCGTGGATACCGAAGGTCGGGTACGGCTGGTGCGTGAAATATCCACCGGCAACCTTTGCCGCCAGGGGCGCAGCTGGGGCTTCGACGATCGCCAGATCTGGGTTGACCGCGGCTGTCGCGCGGAATTCGAATTCGGCCGCGGCAACGGCAATCGTTCGAACAACGATGTGGCGGTTGCCGCCGGCATCATCGGGGCGCTGGCGCTGGGCGCTGCCATCGCGGGCTCGCAAAACCAGCAACCCGTGGCGCCGCCGCCCCCGCCGCCGCGTTACGTTCCGCCGCCTGCATTGCCACCGGCGCCTTCCGGGGCGGTGCCGCCGCCATCATGGGCTGTAGGCTCGTATCAAGCATGGGACGCCGATGTGGGTGAAACCGTGCAGCTGGTGATCGGTGCGCATGGCAGCGTCGTGCTGCGCGACGAAGTCGGCCGCTTGGCCAGCGAGGGCTATTTTCGCGAGGGATTCGTGCACTGGAACAACGGCAGTCGCTGGTGGCTGGGCCGCGAAGGCCCGGGCGTGATGCTGGGCGACATCGATTCCAGCAAGCGCTATTTCTTCACGCGGACATGACGTCGTGACTGCAAAGCCGGCCAATATCGCGGACATCGTCGCCATCGGCGAGCCGATGATCGAATTCAACCAGGCGCGCTCGAACGACGCCGCCACGTACCTGCAGGGCTACGGTGGTGATACTTCGAACATGGTCATCGCCGCCGCACGGCTCGGCGCGCGTGCAGGCTATGTCACGCGACTCGGTGATGATGCCTTCGGCCGGCTGTTGCTCGACCTGTGGGCCGGCGAGGGCGTTGATATTTCTGGCGTGGCTATCGATGAAGATGCCGCCACTGGCGTCTATTTCGTCACGCACGGGGCCGCCGGCCATGCGTTCTCGTACCTGCGAGCCGGGTCCGCCGCCAGTCGGATGCAGCCGTCCAACCTTCCGGACGCAGTGTTGCGCGGCGCGCGCCTCGTGCATGCCTCGGGCATCAGCCAGGCAATTTCCGCAAGCGCGTGCGATGCCGTGTTCGCAGCGATGGAAGACGCGCGCAGCCACGGCGCGCTGGTGACCTATGACCCCAACCTGCGCCTCAAACTCTGGTCGCTGCCGCGCGCCCGCGCAGTGATCATGGCCACGCTCGGCATGTGCGACTGGTGCCTGCCCAGCCAGGACGATGCGACGCTGCTCTTCCCCGACGCGGGGCCGGAGGCGGTGGTCGAGGCGTGCCATCGGGCCGGCGCGCGCGGTGTCGTGTTGAAGCGCGGCGCGGCCGGCTGCCTGGTTTCGGACGGCAGGCGCAGCGAAACCCTCGCCGCGCACCGCGTGGTGCCCGTCGATGCCACGGGCGCCGGCGATTGCTTCGACGGCGCGTTCGCGGCGCGTCTCCTGGCCGGCGACGACGCGTTTGCTGCCGCGCGCTATGCCAACGCCGCGGCGGCGCTGGCCACCACCGGGTTTGGCGCGGTGGCGCCGCTGCCGCGTCCGCAGGATGTCGAGCGGATGCTCGCCACGGCGGCGGCATGATTGCGTGGCGCGAAAGCCGACGATGACGGGCGCTGCCACGTTTCGTCCCGATCTCTATACCGGCAAGGTGGTGCTGGTGGTGGGCGGCACCACCGGTATCGGCGCCGGCATCGCCGCGGCCTTCGCGGACCTGGGCGCAGTCGTAACGGTGACCGGCGCCACGCAGGCCGAATGCGCTGCCGCCCGTGCCGCTGCCGATTTCGGCGGCCGCGATGCGCTTCCGCTCGACGTTCGCGACGAAGTTGCCGTGGCGCAAGTCATCGACAACCTGCCGCGGCTCGATGTGCTGGTCAATTGCGCGGGCATCATCCGACGTGGCGTGGAACACGACGTGCGCATCTTCGAGGAAGTGTTGGCGATCAATCTCACCGGCACGATGCGCACCTGTTCGCTGGCGCGCGAGAAATTGAAACGTGCGAGGGGCGCCATCGTGAACACCGCCTCCGTGCTTTCGTTCTTCGGCGGCGGCCTGGTGCCGGGGTATGCGTCCAGCAAGGGTGGCGTGGCGCAGTTGACCAAGTCGCTGGCCATTGCATATGCGCCCGACAACATTCGCGTGAATGCGCTCGCGCCGGGGTGGGTGGCAACACCGCTCACGCAGGCGCTGCAGGACGACGCGGCGCGCAGCGCCGCCATCCTTGCGCGCACGCCATTGGGCCGCTGGGCGCAGCCGGACGATATCGCCGGCGCCGCGGTATTTCTATGTTCACCCGCCGCGCAGTTCATCACGGGTATCGTGATGCCCGTCGATGGCGGTTACATGATCACGTAGGGGGCTGGCATGACGATCGGCACCGCGGTGCGTTATCTGAAGAAGGGTGACTGGGAAAAGGCGCACGCCATTGTGCAGGCCGACGAAACCGTGCTGGGTTGCTGGGCGCATGGCATCGTGCACATTGTCGAAGGCGATCTCGGCAACGCGCGCTACTGGTACCGCCGGGCACAGCGCAGTTTCCCCAAGGCGATCGATCCCGCGGCGGAAATCAGCGCGCTCGCCCACGCCTGGAAGGAGTCCGCGCAGTGAACGCACCGCTGGTCATGCCCGCCCGGGGTATCGTGCCCGAGATCGCCGTGGGCGCCATTCCCGCCGACGAACGCGTCTGGGTGCCACAGGCCCCGGATGTCTGGTTCCGTCCGCTGCTGCTCAACACGGTGTCGGGCGGTTGGTGCAACCTGTTGCGCGTGCGCAAGAGCGGCGTGCTGTCGCGCCATCGGCATCCGATGGTCGTGGTCGGCTATGTGCTCAAGGGCCGCTGGAAATATCTCGAGCACGAATGGACCGCGGAGGAGGGGAGCTTCGTCTACGAACCTCCGGGCGAGATCCACACGCTGAACGTGCCCGACGATTGCCCTGAGATGATCACCTTCTTCAACATCAGCGGCGCCATGATCTACCTTGACGAGCAGGGCCGGCAGAACGGCTACGAGGATGTCTGGACCAAGATCGACATGTGTCGCACCCACTACGCCGCGTGCGGCCTCGGTGCCGGGTATGCCGAGCAGTTCATTCGCTGATGGTTTCGCAATTTGCCGCGGTGGGCATCGGGGCGGCGCTGGGCGCGTGGCTGCGCTGGGGGCTTGCCACGTGGCTCAACCCGCGGCTGCCGCATTTTCCGCTGGGCACGCTCGCGGCCAACCTCGTTGGCGGGTACCTGGTGGGCATTGCCGTCGCGCTCATCCTCGCGCGGCCCGAGTTGTCGCCGGCATGGCGCCTGTTCGTGATCACGGGCTTTCTGGGCGGGCTCACGACATTTTCCAGTTTCTCGGCCGAGGTCACGACGTTGCTCGCACGCGGCGACTATGCGTCCGGGCTGCTGCTGGCCGCAACGCATCTGGCCGGCTCACTGCTGCTGACGGCCGCGGGATTCGCCACCGTTCGCGCACTGGCTTCCTGAATATTTTCCAATGAGGACATGACATGGCATACGCAATCCGCATACACGCACACGGTGGTCCCGAAGTCATGGTGGCCGAGGAATTTACCGTCGGTGCGCCAGGCCCGGGGGAGGTTCGCATTCGCCAGACGGCCATCGGACTCAACTATATCGACACCTATCATCGCAGCGGACTGTATCCGCTGACGCTGCCGTCGGGCATCGGCCAGGAAGCGGCCGGCGTCGTCGAAGAAGTCGGCGCAGGCGTCGACTACCTGCGCGTGGGCGAACGGGTCGCCTATACGGGATTGATGGGCGGCTATGCCAGCGAACGCATCGCGCCGGCAGATCGCATGGTCAAGATTCCGGACGGGATCGAGGACGTGACTGCAGCCACGCTGATGCTGAAGGGGCTTACGGTCCAGTACCTGTTGCGGCAGACGTATCGCGTGCAGGGCGGCGAAACCATCCTGTTTCATGCGGCGGCCGGCGGCGTGGGCCTTATCGCCTGCCAGTGGGCGCGCGCGCTGGGCGTCACGATGATCGGTACCGTCGGTTCGGATGCCAAGGCGGAACTGGCGCGCGCGAACGGCTGCGCACACGCGATCGTCTACACGCGCGAGGACTTCGTCGCGCGCACGAAGGAAATCACCGGCGGCAAGGGCGTGCCGGTCGTCTATGACTCGATCGGCAAGGACACGTTTCCGAAGTCGCTCGATTGCCTGTCGCCGCGCGGCATGTTCGTGAGCTTCGGTGCGGCATCGGGCCCGATCGCGGCCTTCAACATCGGCCTCCTCATGCAAAAGGGTTCGCTATACGCCACGCGGCCCACGCTCGCCACTTATTCGGCGACGCGCGCCAGCCTCAATGCGATGGCGGACGAAATGTTCGGGATGGTGCTGGCCGGCAAGATCAAATCCGAAGCGCGGCAGACCTTTGCGTTGAAGGACGTGGCGCAGGCGCACAAGGCGCTGGAGTCGCGTGAAACGACAGGAGCGACCGTCCTCCTGCCCTAGGCCTCATGTCGGCCGCCGCGCGTTGCGGCGTTGAGCAGTGCGCGCGCCGCGTCGGGCAGTTCCGATGCCGTGAGGCCGAGCGGGCCAATGCCGTTCGCGACGAGATGGTCGGCGGCCGCGCCATGCAGGCAGACCGCCAGCGGCAGCGCCTCGTGGGCGGGAATGCGCTGCGCGAGCAAGGCACCGAGAAATCCGCACAGCACGTCGCCGCTGCCCGGGGTCGCCAGTGCCGGACCGCCGCTGGCATTGATCGCCCACGTCGCATCGCGCTGGACGATCACGCTGCCGACTCCCTTCAACACGATGCAGGCATGCAGACGCCGCGCCAATTCGTGTGCAGCCTCCATCCGGTCGCGCTGTACGTCCTCCGCGGAAATGCCGAGCAGGCGGGCGGCTTCGCCCGGATGTGGTGTAGCCAGCGTTGGCGCCACGCGTTGCGCCACCAGTGCCTGCAATGCGGCATCGCGCGCCAGGATGTTCAACGCATCGGCATCCAGCGCCACGGGAACCGGCAATGCCAGGGCGCGCGTCAGCAGCGAACGTGCAGCTTCGCTGGTCCCAAGGCCCGGGCCGATGACCAACGCATCGGGGTTGGCGTCGAGCACCACACCTGCATGCCGCAACATCAGTTCTGGCATGCCCGTGTCGAGCTTCGGCGGATCGGGCATCAGGAACCCCAGCCAGACCTTGCCTGCGCCGGTTCGCAGCGCCGCGCGACCGGCGAGGATCAGAGCGCCGCCCATGCCTTCGGTGCCTCCCAAAATGCCGAGCGTGCCGAAGGTGCCCTTGTTGACGTTGCGCGTCCGCCGCCCGAGGACGGCAGGAAGATGCGGCGCCAGGGCGGACCATGCGAGGCTAACGCCGTGCGGCGCCGCCGCTACATCGAGGCCGAGCGTGTCGTTGACAATCGTTCCGCATGCGTCCGGGCCGTCGCCGGTCAGCATGCCCGGCTTCAATGCGATGAACGTCAGCGTGGTGTGTGCCCGGATGGCGGGCTCGAACGCATGCCCGGTGGACGCATCGAGACCGCTCGGAAGGTCGATGGCAAGGATGGGCGCGCCGCAGCGATTGGCCCAATCGATGAGGTCGATCCAGGGGGCGTCCAGCGGACGGGCGAGGCCGACGCCGAACAGACCGTCGATCACCAGCGCCGGCGGTCGCGCCCCCGGGATGGTCACCGTGGTTCCGCCGGCCCCGGTGAACGCGCGATAGGCGGCCGCGGCATCGGCGGGCAGGCGCCCGGCATCCCCGGTGAAAACCACTTCAACGTCCTCGAATCGCTGCCGCAGCAGCCGTGCCGCGACGAAGGCGTCGCCGCCATTGTTGCCGGGGCCGGCCAGCACCACAATGGGGCCACTGCGATCGCCACGCAGTTTTTCGGCCAGCAGGGCGCAGGCGCGTCCGGCCCGCTCCATGAGGCCCGCCGCCGCATTCGCGGCCTCGAGGGACCGCATGGCGTCAACGGTCACGATCGGTGCAAGCGTCGTCATCATGGACCGATTATAGAGGGGGAAAGCCGGAACCCATTGGAGTGCGCGTTGTCCCGATCCTGACCGGTGGACAAGTGTCCATTTGATTGGATACCATGGAAGATGACGGCTTCAAGTCAACGCTGCGGCATGACGCCGATCCCGATTAATGCCCCCCGCGCAACCGTACTGCGCTACTGGAGGTTTAAATGAAGTTGCTACCCAAAGCCGTCCTCGCTGTCGTTGCCGCCACGTTTGCCATGGGCATCGCCGCGCAGGATCTGACCGGCACGCTGAAGAAAATCAAGGAGTCGGGCTCGATCACCATCGGGCACCGCGATTCGTCGATTCCGTTCTCGTACTACGACGACAAGCAGAACGTGATCGGCTACGCGATGGACATCTGCATGAAGATCGTCGACGCCGTGAAGACCGAACTGAAGATGCCGGGCCTCAAGGTCGTCCTCAATCCGGTGACGTCGGCCACGCGCATTCCGCTGATGGCCAACGGCACGATCGACCTCGAGTGCGGCTCCACCACCAACAGCCTCGACCGGCAGAAGCAGGTGGCCTTTACCAATACCCATTTCGTGACGGCCAACCGCTTCGTGTCGAAGAAATCCGACAACATCAAGTCGCTGGCCGACCTGAAGGGCAAGACCGTCGTTTCCACCGCGGGCACCACGAACATCCGGTGGCTCACCGAGGAAAACGCGGCCAAGGGTCTCGGCATGAATATCCTCACCGGCAAGGACCACGCCGAATCGTTCCTGATGGTGGAGACGGGCCGCGCCTCGGCGTTCTTCATGGACGACATCCTGCTGGCCAGCCTCGTTGCCAGCTCGAAGTCGCCCGATGCCTACGTGGTGGGCGCCGAAGCGTACTCGGTGGAACCGTACGGCATCATGATGCGCAAGGACGACCCGGCCTTCAAGAAGGTCGCCGACAATGCCACGGCCACGCTTTACAAGAGCGGCGCCATCGCGCCGATCTATGCCAAGTGGTTCCAGAGCAAGATCCCGCCGAAGGACATCAACCTTGCACTGGCGCCGTCGCCGCAACTGGCCCGTGTCTTCGCCAACCCGACGGACAGCGGGGACCCGGCCGTCTACAAGTAATAGGCGCAGCACGGCATCGAGCATTGCATGCGGGGAGCTTCGGCTCTCCGTTTTGCATTGTCGGACAGGAAAGCGCAACCGCGAATCACCGTTTGTTTGTTATAGTTATTGCATAGCAACAGTTCCGGGGCTGGGGAGAACGCGTGAACTACAACTGGAACTGGAAAGTCTTCTGGGACATGGCCGCGGATGGCAGCGGCACCTGGGGAATGACACTTGTCTACGGTGTCATGTGGTCGCTCGCCACCGCGCTGTGCGCCGGCATCATCGCGTTCCTGCTGGGCTCCGCGCTCGGCGTGATGCGCACCACGCCCAACAAGTGGCTGGTAGGTATCGGCAACGCATACGTCGAGATCTTCCGCAACATTCCCCTGCTGGTCCAGTTGTTCCTCTGGTTCTTCGTCCTGCCCGAGCTGCTGCCCCGATCGATGGGCAACGCCATCAAGCAGATGCCGCCGCCATGGGCATCGTTCGTGCCGGCAGTGATCGGCCTCGGACTGTTCACCGCTGCGCGGGTCAGCGAGCAGGTCAAGGCGGGCATCCAGTCGCTGTCGCGCGGCCAGCTGATGGCGGGCACCGCGCTGGGTCTCACGCTGCCCCAGTCCTATCGCTTCGTGCTGCTGCCGATGGCGTACCGGATCATCATGCCGCCGCTCACCTCGGAGACGATGAACCTCATCAAGAACACCTCGGTGGCGCTGACCATCGGCCTCATCGAGCTGACTGCCGCGGCGCGCTCGCTGCAGGAATTCACATTCCAGGTGTTTGAAGCCTTCACCGCAGCCACGCTGATCTACATTTTCGTCAACCTCTGTGTCGTCATGGCCATGCGCTGGCTTGAAAAGTCGGTGGCCGTCCCCGGGTTCATCGGCCACGCAGCTGTCGGCGGAGCGCACTGACCATGGTCGATTTCGATTTCGATGTCATCCAGCGGTCGGTCGGCTATCTCTTCCGCGAGGGGATGACGTTCACGCTCACGCTGACCGGGCTGGCCGCGCTGGGCGGCATCATCATCGGCACGCTGCTCGCGATGATGCGGTTGTCGTCGCACAAGTGGCTGTCGGTGCCGGCGACGGCGTATGTCAACCTCATCCGGTCGATCCCGCTGTTGCTGGTGATCTTCTGGTTCTATTTTCTCGTGCCTTACATCGGCGCGTACCTCATCGGCTCAAGCACACCCATCAAGGTGGGCGCATTCGCATCCTCAGTGATCACATTCACGCTCTTCGAGGCGGCGTACTACTCTGAGATCATGCGAGCGGGTATCCAGTCGATCCCTCGTGGACAGGTCTGGGCAGGCTTTGCCATCGGCCTCAATTACTGGCAGACGATGGCCACCGTGGTGTTGCCGCAGGCATTCCGCAACATGGTGCCGATCCTGCTTACGCAGACCATCATCCTGTTCCAGGACACCTCGCTCGTCTATGTGCTGTCGATCACCGATTTCCTGGGCGCAGCCTCCAAGGTGGCGCAGCGCGACGGCCGGCTGGTGGAGATGTATATCTTCGCCGCACTCGTCTATTTCGTGATCAGCTTCGGCCTGTCGCAGGTGGTGAAGCGCCTGCAGCACAAGATGGCCATCATTCGTTGAACACCCAGTCGAAACTCCAAAGCAACCAGAAGCGGGACTGCCTACCATGCCGATGATCGAAATCAAGGACGTGTCGAAGTGGTACGGCAGTTTCCAGGTGCTGACTGACTGCACCACGCACGTGGACAAGGGCGAGGTTATCGTCGTCTGCGGGCCGTCGGGTTCCGGCAAGTCGACATTGATCAAGGTGGTCAATGCGCTCGAGCCGTTCCAGAAAGGCGATATCGTCGTCGACGGCATCAAGGTCAACGATCCCAAGACCAACCTTCCCAAGCTCCGCGCGCGCGTGGGCATGGTGTTCCAGAACTTCGAGTTGTTTCCGCACCTCACGATCACACAGAACCTCACGCTGGGCCAGATCAAGGTACTGGGCCGCAGCCAAGACGAGGCCGTCACACGCGGGTTGAAGTATCTCGACCGCGTGGGCCTCATCGCGCAGAAGGACAAGTTCCCCGGCCAATTGTCGGGCGGGCAACAGCAGCGCGTGGCCATTGCCCGCGCGCTGTCGATGGATCCCATCTGCATGCTGTTCGACGAACCCACGTCGGCGCTTGATCCGGAGATGGTCAACGAAGTGCTGGACGTGATGGTGGGCCTCGCCAAGGAAGGGATGACGATGATGTGCGTCACCCACGAGATGGGCTTCGCGCGCAAGGTGGCCAATCGCGTCATCTTCATGGACAAGGGGTTCATCGTCGAGGATGCCACCAAGGACGATTTCTTCGGCAAGCCGCGCTCCGAGCGGGCGCAGCAATTCCTGTCCAAGATCCTGCAGCACTAGTAGCCGCCAGGACGGCCGACGTCGTCAACGGCATCGGAAAGGTCGATCGACCTTCACATCGTCCTCGGGCGCACCGACAAAAGCGGCGGGTGACGGGGCCTTGGTTGCCGGCCGGGACCGCCGGCTGCGGAGGCGGCGTGCAGGGATCGTGCGATAATTCGCCTTTACGCGCTTCCCCATCGCGATGGCCGAAATCCTCTCGCTGGCGGGCCGTGCGGCGCTCTCGCCGTTTCGCCTGTCCAAGCTGCTGCAAAGTCTCACGCACGTCCATCCCGCACATGCCGTCGCGGATCTGCAGGCCACCTTCCGTCACTTCATCGAGCTCGAGCGACCGCTGCGCGCGGACGAGCGGCGCACGCTCGATGACCTCCTGACCTACGGCGAGGATACCGGCCATGCGGTGCCGGCGCCGGCTGCACGCTGGCTGGTGGTACCGCGTCCGGGCACCATTTCACCGTGGTCGTCCAAGGCCACCGACATTGCCCGCAACTGTGGCCTCGACGCGGTGCGCCGCATCGAGCGCGGCGTCGTGTTCGATGTCGGCACCGTCGGCGCCGCGCCGCTTGCCGCAAGCGTGCGAGCGGCGTTGCTGGCGTTGATTCACGATCGGATGACCGAAGCCGTGCTGTTCGACGTGGATGACGTGCGGGAACTCTTTGCGCACGTGCCGCCGCCACCGCTGACATCCATTCCACTGCACGCACGTGGCCGCGGCGCCCTGGAAACGGCCAATGTCGAACTCGGCCTGGCGCTGGCGCCGGACGAAATCGACTACCTCGACGAACATTTCCGGCGCCTGCAGCGCGATCCCACCGATGTCGAGCTGATGATGTTTGCCCAGGCCAATTCGGAACATTGCCGGCACAAGATCTTCAACGCCGATTGGGTCGTCGACGGCGTATCGCAGCCACGCAGCCTGTTCGCGATGATCCGCGAAACGCATCGCGCGCATCCGGCCGGCACGGTGGTGGCCTATTCGGACAATGCGGCCGTGATGGAAGGCGCCATCGTGGCACGCTTCCATCCGCGCGCCGGCGGCAGGTACGGGACCGAGGGCGAGCTCACGCACACGCTGATGAAGGTGGAGACGCACAACCATCCCACTGCGATCGCGCCGTTTCCCGGAGCAGCCACCGGTGCCGGCGGCGAGATCCGCGATGAGGGCGCCACTGGCGTCGGCGGCAAGCCCAAGGCGGGACTCACCGGGTACACCGTGTCGCACCTGCGCATTCCGGATTTGCCGCAACCATGGGAAGCGGCGATCGACGGCAGCCCCGACCCGGTGGGCAAGCCCGATCGCATCGCCTCGGCCTTCTCGATCATGCTCGAAGGTCCGATCGGCGCGGCCGCCTTCAACAACGAATTCGGCCGGCCCAACCTCGCTGGCTACTTCCGCACGTTTGAGCAACACGTGGGTGGCGAGTGGCGCGGCTATCACAAGCCGATCATGCTGGCCGGCGGTATCGGCAACATCCGCGCCGACCATACGCACAAGCACCCGCTTCCCGCAGGCACACTGCTGGTTCAACTGGGCGGTCCCGGCATGCTGATCGGGATGGGGGGCGGCGCCGCCTCGTCGATGGCCACCGGCGTCAACACGGCGGACCTCGACTTCGATTCGGTTCAGCGCGGCAATGCCGAAATGGAGCGGCGCGCGCAGGAAGTCATCGATCGCTGCTGGCAACTGGGTGCCGCCAATCCGATCCTGTCGCTCCACGATGTCGGCGCGGGCGGCTTGTCCAACGCTCTGCCGGAACTGGTGCATGGCGGCGACGCCGGCGGCAGCTTCGACCTGCGCGCGATTCCCAGCGAAGAGTCCGCGATGGCACCACGCGAGATCTGGTGCAATGAGGCGCAGGAGCGTTATGTGCTGGCCATTCCGCCGAGCGCGCTGGCCGCGTTCGCGGCGCTGTGTGCGCGCGAGCGCTGTCCGTTCGCTGTCGTGGGCATCGCCAATGCCCAAGGCCGACTGGTCGTGGCCGATCCGCTCTTCGCCAACAACGCCGTCGATGTGCCGCTCGATGTGATCCTCGGCAAGGCGCCAAAGATGACGCGCGATGTTCGCCACGTGCCGCGCGCGCTGCCGCCGCTTGATACGTCGGGAATCACCGTGCGCGACGCCGCGTATCGCGTGCTGCAGCTGCCCGCGGTGGCCGACAAGACATTCCTGATCACGATTGGCGACCGCACGGTCGGCGGCCTCTGCTCGCGCGACCCGATGGTGGGGCCGTGGCAGGTGCCGGTGGCCGACGTCGCTGTCACGCTGATGGATTTCACAGGCTACGCGGGCGAGGCGATGGCAATGGGCGAGCGCACGCCGCTTGCCTTGATCGATGCGCCGGCGTCGGGGCGCATGGCCGTGGCCGAGGCCATCACCAACATCGCCGCCGCGCCGATCGGGCGCATCGGCGACATCAAGCTCTCCGCCAACTGGATGGCGCCGGCCGGCCATCCCGGCGAGGATGCCGCGCTCTACGACACGGTGCACGCGGTCGCGATGGACACGTGCACGCGACTCGGCCTGGCCATCCCGGTGGGCAAGGACTCGATGTCGATGCGCACCTCGTGGACCGAGGCCGGCGTCGACAAGGCGGTGACCGCGCCCATTTCGCTGATCGTATCGGCATTCGCGCCGGTGGCGGACGTGCGTGGCACGCTGACGCCGCTCCTGCCGACGGATGCCGACACCCTGAGCCTCGTGCTGCTCGACATTGCCGGCGGCCGCCGTCGCCTGGGCGGATCCGCGCTCGCGCAGGTGTTCGGACAGATGGGCAACGAGGTTCCGGACCTCGACGATCCGGAAACGCTGGCTTCATTCTTCGCCTTCGTCCGGCATCACGCCAAGGATGGCGAAATTCTTGCGTATCACGACGTGTCCGACGGCGGGCTTTTCGCTGCGCTTGCCGAGATTGCGTTTGCCAATCATTGCGGTCTCGACATCACGCTGGATGGCATCGACGCGCCCACGCTGCCCGCGCTCTTTGCCGAGGAGCTGGGCGCTGTGATTGCAGTGCGCGCTGCCGATGCGGCAGCCCTCGTGCGCGCGGCGCAGGACGTGGGCCTCGCGGCGGCAATCATCGGCGCACCCGCCGGCGGTGGACGCATGCGCGTCGTGCGCCACGGCCAGGTGGTGCTCGACGAAGCGCGTATCGACCTGCACCGCGCATGGTCGGCCACTTCGCATGCGATGCAGATGGCGCGCGACAATCCGACGGTGGTTGCGCAGGAATACGCAGGTCTTGCGGATGTGGACGATCCCGGTTTGTCCCCGCGCGTCACCTTCGATCCCGATGCCGACATCGCCGCTCCCTACATCGCCACCGGCGTGCGTCCCCGAATCGCGATCCTGCGCGAGCAGGGCGTCAACGGCCAGGTGGAAATGGCGGCGGCTTTCGACCGCGCCGGCTTTGCCGCTTTCGACGTGCATATGAGCGACCTGGCCGAAGGACGTCATTCGCTTGCCGACTTTTCCGCGTTCGTCGCGTGCGGCGGCTTTTCGTTCGGCGACGTCCTGGGTGCCGGCGAGGGCTGGGCCAAGTCTATCCGGTTCAACCCGCGGCTGGCCGAGGGTTTCGCGACCTTCTTTGCGCGCCCCGATGTCTTTGCGCTCGGCGTGTGCAACGGCTGCCAGATGATGAGCAACCTGCGCGATCTGATCCCGGGTGCCGCGCCATGGCCGCGCTTCCTGCGCAATCGCTCGGAGCAGTTCGAGGGTCGGCTCACGCTGCTTGAAGTGATGCCTTCGCCGTCGCTGTTTCTGGCCGGGATGGAGGGCAGCCGTCTGCCCGTGGTGACTGCGCATGGCGAAGGCTACGCGGCGTTTTCCGACGCCGCCGCGCTCGCCGCAGCGCAGCCGTTGGTCGCACTGCGCTCGATCGACCATCGCGGCGTCCCCACCGAGACCTATCCGTGCAATCCCAATGGCTCACCGCAGGGGATCACCGGCCTCACGACCCCCGATGGCCGCTATACAATCCTGATGCCGCATCCCGAGCGGGTGCATCGCAGCGTCCAGATGTCGTGGCACCCTGCGGGTTGGGGTGACGCGTCGCCGTGGATGCGGATGTTCCGCAATGCGCGGGTGTGGCTCGATTGAACGAAGGAGTACGCATTGACCCTGATCGTATACGCCATCGACGGCATCACGCCGGTTGTGGACCCCACCGCCTACGTGCATCCGTCGGCCGTGCTGATCGGCGATGTGATCATCGGTGCCGGGGTCTACATCGGACCGTGCGCCAGCCTGCGTGGTGATTTCGGGCGGCTGGAGGTGCGCGCCGGCGCGAATATCCAGGATACCTGCGTCATGCACGGCTTTCCGGGCACGGATACCATCGTCGAGGAGGAGGGCCACATCGGTCACGGCGCGGTGCTGCACGGCTGCATCATCCAGCGCAATGCGCTGGTCGGCATGAATGCGGTGATCAACGACAACGCCGTGATCGGCGAATCCGCGATCGTCGCGGCGATGGCCTTCGTCAAGGCTGGTTTCGTGGTGCCACCGCGGATGCTGGTGGCCGGCGTACCTGGCAAGCTGATCCGCGACCTCACCGACCAGGAACTCGCCTGGAAGATCGAGGGCACGAAGAGCTATCAGGATCTCACCCGGCGCAGCCTTGGCACGATGACCGCCACCGTGCCGCTCGCCGCGCCTGAACCCGATCGGCGTCGCATCGTGGTCGACGATATCAAGCCGCTGTCGGTCCTGAAGGCGCAATCGCAGCGATGAGCCGAGCGCGGCGTCTGGCGGCCGGGGTCGCGGCCGGGGTCGCCGCCTTGTGGTCCGCGTCGTTGCTTGCCGCACCGGACGTCGGGCCGTTGCCACCGCCGCCGGACAACGCGATCGCATTCACGCCGCCGGACGAAAGCACCATACCGAACACGCCGCTGGGCGACCTGATCCGTTTCGGCAAGGATGTGTTCGTCGATACGCAGCGCTACGCCAAGCGCTGGGTCGGCAACGGCCTCAACTGTGTGAATTGCCATCTCGATGCCGGCCGCAAGGCGGGGTCGGGGCCGCTCTGGGCCGCGTATGTGGCCTATCCCGCCTTTCGCGACAAGACGATGCAGGTGAATACGTTCACCGAGCGCCTCGACGGTTGCTTCCGTTACTCGATGAACGGCAGGATGCCGCCCCTCGACAACGAGGTGATCATCGCGCTGACCGCCTATTCTTTCTGGCTCGCGACGGGCGCGCCGGTGGGCGCGTACCTGGCCGGACGCGGCTTTCCGGAGGTGCCGGCCGCGCCTCTGCCGCCCGATGCCATACGTGGCAAGGACGTGTTCGCGACGCATTGCGCGTCATGCCATGGCGTGAACGGGAAAGGGCTCAAGACCGGCGCGACCTATGCGATGCCGCCGGTTTGGGGCCGCGATTCGTACAATGGCGGCGCGGGCATGCATCGGATAAGCACGGCGGCCGCGTTCATCAAGGCCAACATGCCGTTCGGGCAGGGCAACACGCTGACGGATCAGCAGGCGTGGGACGTGGCCACCTACATCAATGCGCAGGCGCGACCACGCGATCCTCGCCGCAAACACACGGTCCCTTAGGCGGGGCCGGGCCTCCCCGACGCAGCATCTGGCAGACGCGTCTGCTAGAACCCCGCAGCGTGACCATCGCGACGCGAGTCCGATGCAGCGACATAGCCATCGGCCATGCGTACGATGAACTGTCCTGCGCCAAAGTCCATGTACGGATCGGGTACCGACGAAAGCTTGTGGCCCATCGCGATCAATCCATCGCGCAATTGCGACGATGCCGAGCCTTCGAGGTCGATCGACTGGTCGGCGTTGACCTTCCAGCGTGGCGCATCGAGCGCCGCCTGCGGATTGGCAGAGTAATCGAGCAGGCGCATCAGCGTCTGCACATGCCCCGGCGGCTGGATAGGCCCGCCCATCACGCCGAAGGCCGCAAGTGGTGCGCCGTCGCGCGTGAGGAAGCCTGGAATGATCGTATGGTACGGGCGCTTGCCGCTGCCCACTTCATTGACGTGTCCGGATTGCAGCGAAAACGCGCAGCCGCGATTCTGCAGGCAAATGCCGGTGCCCGGCACGACCACCCCTGAACCGAAGCCCATGTAGTTCGACTGGATCAGCGACACCATCATGCCGCCCTGGTCGGCCGTGCACAGGTACACGGTGCCGCCCTTGGGCGGTTCGCCCGGACCGAAATCCTGGGCGCGACGCGGATCGATGAGCTTCGCGCGCGCGGCAAGATAGGCGGGTTCGAGCAGCGCCTGCACGGGCACCTGCATCGTGCGACTGTCGCCGACGTGGCGATAGGCATCGGCAAACGCAAGCTTCATGGCCTCGATGGCAAGGTGTTGCGTGGCGGGCGCATCGACCGGCGCACCCGCGAGATCGAAATGCTGCAGGATGCCGAGCGCCATCAGCACCGAAACGCCCTGGCCGTTGGGCGGGATTTCGTGCACGGTGGCGTTGCGATACTGGTGCGCGAGCGGCGTGACCCAGTCCGCGGCGTACCCGGTGAAATCGGCCAGCGCATGCGCGCCGCCGAAGGCCTGCGCGTGCGTGACCATTGCCGCAGCCAGTTCGCCGCGATAGAACGAATCACCGCCAGACTCCGCAATCCTTTCCAGCGACTGTGCCATCGCGGCACTGGCAAACCGCTCGCCAATGGCGGGTGGACGTCCGAAGGGCAGGAAGTGCTCCTGCCAGCCCAATCCCGTGGGCATCACCGGTACGGCTGCGGACCATTTTTCGGCGACCACGGGCGATACCATCCACCCGTCGCGCGCGTGACGGATCGCGGGACCGAACAGATCGCCGAAAGGCAGCTTGCCGTAGCGTTGCGACAACGCGCGCCAGCCGGCCACCGCGCCCGGGATCGTTACCGTATCCCAGCCCCGTTCGGGCATCGCCGTGCGGCCCGCGAATCGCGCGGGCGTCCACCCGGCCGGGGCGACGCCGGACGCATTGAGGCCGACCAGTTCGTCCCCGGTCCAGACGATCGCGAAGAGATCCGAACCGAGACCGTTGCTGCAGGGTTCGACAACCGTGAGCGTGATCGCGGTGGCCAGCGCGGCATCGACGGCATTGCCGCCACGCTCGAGCATGGCCATGCCGGCCTGGGTGGCCAGCGGTTGCGATGTGGATACCGCATTGCGCGCGAATACCGGCTGCCGGCGCGATGAATAGGGCAACGACCAATCGAATGGGGGCATGTCAACAATACTCATTCCTGGAATGCCTCTTCGCGCTTCCTGCGGATATTGGGCAACGCAATGATCAGGACCAGAAGTACCGCCGCCACAAGCATCACGGCAGACAGCGGACGCGTAATGAACGTGGTGGGGTCCCCGCGCGAGAGCAACATGGCCCGGCGCAGGTTCTCCTCCATCATCGGCCCCAGCACGAAACCCAGCAATAACGGCGCGGGTTCGCAGGCGAGTTTCACGAACAGTACGCCGATGAAGCCGAAGAATGCAGTCTGCATCACGTCGAAACTGGTGTTGTTGACCGTGTAGACACCGATCGCGCAGAACAGCAGGATCGCAGGATAAAGGATGCGGTAGGGCACCGTCAGCAGCTTGATCCAGATGCCGATCATCGGCAGGTTGAGCACCACCAGCATCAGGTTGCCGATCCACATCGACGCGATCAGGCCCCAGAACAGGCCGGGATTCGATGTCATCACCTGCGGACCCGGCTGAATGCTGTGGATGGTCATGGCGCCGACCATCATCGCCATCACGGCGTTTTCGGGAATGCCCAGCGTAAGCAGAGGGATGAACGACGTCTGCGCGCCGGCGTTGTTGGCGGCTTCCGGGCCGGCCACGCCCTGGATCGCGCCCTTGCCGAACTGCGACGGGTCCTTCGAGATCTTCTTTTCCATCGTGTAGGAAGCAAACGACGACAGCATTGCCCCGCCGCCGGGCAGGATGCCCAGCACGGAACCGATGCCGGTGCCGCGCACGACCGCGGGCCACGCGGCCCGGAACTGCTGCTTCGACAACCACAGGCCCTTGACCTTGCTGGTGACCAGTTCCCGCTTCTCGGTGGACTCGAGGTTGGTGATGATTTCGGCAAACCCGAAGAGACCCATCGCAACCACCACCACGCCGATGCCGTCGGTGAGTTCGGGAATCCCGAACGTGAAACGCGCGGCGCCGGAGTTGACGTCGGTGCCGACGATGCCGAGCAGCAGACCCACGACGATCATCGCGATCGCCTTGATCAATGAACCCTGCGCAAGCACGACCGCGCCGATCAGACCCAGCACCATCAGCGAAAAATACTCGGCGGGTCCGAATTTCAATGCCAGCTCGGACAGCGGTATCGAAACGGCCGCCACGATGATCGTGGCCACCGTGCCCGCAAAAAAGGATCCAAGCGCCGCGATGGCGAGGGCGGCGCCGGCCTCGCCCCTGCGCGCCATCTGGTGACCGTCGAGGCAGGTGACGACCGAGGAGGCTTCGCCAGGCATGTTGAGCAGAATCGAAGTCGTCGACCCGCCGTATTGCGCGCCGTAGTAGATGCCGGCGAGCATGATCAGCGCCGACACCGGCTGCAGCGCGTAGGTGGTGGGCAGCAGCATCGCGATCGTGGCCACCGGACCGATGCCGGGCAGCACGCCGATCAAGGTACCGAGCAGCGTACCGATCAGCGCGTACATCAGGTTGATGGGAGTCAGCGCAACGCCAAACCCGAGGGCGAGGTGATTCAGCAATTCCATCGCGGAGCTTTCAGAAGAACGTGGGCCAGATCGGCAGGACGAGCTTCAGGCCGAGGACGAACACCCCGACGGAAACCACGGCGAGACCGACGCCGATGATCAGGGCTTCTTTCCACCGGAATTCGTGGCTGGCGGCGCTGGAGGACACGATCAGGACTACGGTGGAAATCAGGACGCCCATCGACTGCACGATGGCGCCGAACAGCACGACGCTGCCAAGAACGACCAGAACCGGACGCCATTTCCACGCCGGAATGGCCTCCCCCGGGATGCGCACGCCACGCAAGGCGATGATCGACCCGAGCACGATTAGGAGGATGCCGAGCATCCGCGGGAAATACGCGGGGCCCATGCGTGCGGCCGTTCCGAGGGAATAGTTTGAACTGATTGCGATGGCAGCGATCCCGAGACTGATGAACAGGACGCCAGCCCAGAAATCCTTTGGACTACGGATGAACGACATCAGGTACTCCTCCTCGATGCTTTGAAACCGCACTGGCTGGCGCAGCCGCCAGGGTCGCCCCGGCAGCGTAGGGACTCGCCGCAGGGTTGTCCAGCACTTCCCGGCGGCCCGCAGCTTGTCGAAGTTCGCGGTTGTGGCCATTGTCATTGCGAGTGCGCTGACCTCGCCGCGCACCATGGTCGGCGAGCACGATTGCGTGAACGATCAATACGCAATCGTGAGCGCCATGACAAAGGGCAGGCCATGCGGCCTGCCCTTTGCGATCATGCTTGCTGCAGCGGCGGGTTACACGCCGTTCTTGCTACGCAGTTCCTTGAAATACTTGTCGAGATACGCAGCCTGCATGCGTTGCTGCAGTTGCGGCTTCACTTCCTCGAACGGGGGGATCTTGGCCTCACGGATGTCTTCCACCAGGATGACGTGATAGCCGAACTGCGTCTGCACCGGCGTGGAAGAGAACTTGCCCTTCGGCTGCGACGCCATGGCATCGGCGAATGGCTTCACGAAGCCACCCGGCGCGTTCCAGTCGAGGTCGCCGCCGCGGTCCTTGGAGCCCGGGTCCTTCGAGCGCGCCTTGGCGAGATCTTCGAACTTGGCACCCTTCTGCAACTGGGCGATCACGTCCTTGGCCTCGTCTTCCTTCTCGAGCAGGATGTGCTTGACCTTGTATTCCTTGTCGCCCATCTGCGCCTTGACCTGGTCGTATTCCTTCTTGAGGTCGGCATCGCTGATGGGGTTCTTGCGGATCCAGTCGGTCACGTAGGCGCGGACGAGAACCGTCTGGCCAGCGAGTTCCATCTGGTTCTTGATCTCGGTGTTCTTGTCGAGATTGGCCTTCTTCGCTTCGCGCACGAGCAGCTCGCGGGTGTTGAGTTCGTCCCGGATGGCAGCGCGCAGTTCCGGCGAATCCGGCTGGCCTTGTTGCGTGCGCTCGCGCAGCATGAAGTCGAATTGCTGTTGCGGGTACAGCGACTTGCCTGCGGGGGCGGCCGCCGGCGCGGCAGCCTTGGGTGCGGCGGGCTGGGCGTTGACGACACCGGCCGCGAGCAGCAATGCGGCGAGAAGGGGTACGGCGAGGGTATTTCGGGTCATTGCATACGTCCTTTCATCAGGAAGGGAATTCGTCCGGGCTGTAGGCGCGAATGGCAAGCGCATGCA
Organism: uncultured beta proteobacterium; assembly: GCA_963805355.1. Taxonomy (GTDB): domain Bacteria; phylum Pseudomonadota; class Gammaproteobacteria; order Burkholderiales; family Casimicrobiaceae; genus VBCG01. The sequence goes on from CAWDTZ010000004.1 coordinate 319,896, forward strand.
CGGGATGGGGAATCAGGTCGCCGACGCGGTCCAATACGGCGCGGTGTCGGGCCAGACGGTTGAGACCGATGAACTGCTCGGACACGATAAGCAGCGAAAAGTGCCCGCCGCCGCCGGCCGCGCCCGCATGCCCGGCATGCTCCGCGCTGTCGTCGGCCAGTTCCAGCACCGACGCCGCAAGCGGCGCCAGGCGCGTTTTGAGGGTATCGGCAACGGGCACCGGTCCTGGAGTACTTTCGTGCTGCGCACTTTGGAACCCGCGCTTGGGAAGGCCCGGTGCGCTCATGGTTTCTGCGGCTCGTTAGGCGGCTCGACCACGTGCCGCGCCAGAAACAGGCCCTGCGCCAGCGCAAAGACCAGGAAAAGGCCGATGCCGCCCCAGACCTTGAAATTGACCCAGATGTCCGTCGAGTAATGGAACGCGACGTACCAGTTGAGCGCGGCCATGGCGAAGAAGAAGGCGATCCAGGACCACGTGACGCGCGACCACACGGCCGGCGGAAGCACGATGTCCTTCAGCAAGCGGCCGATCAGGTCGCGTTTGAACACGAGTTTGCCGGTCATCAATACCAGCCCGAACGCGCCATAGAGCACCGTGGGCTTCCACTTGATGAAGGTTTCGTCCTTCAGGATGAGCGTGGCGCCACCGAACACGACGATGATGCCGAACGACAGCCAGTGCACGATCGACACTTTGCCCTTCCAGCGAAACCACGCAATCTGCGCGATCGAGGCCGCGATGGCGACTGCAGTCGCCACCATGATGCCTTGCCACTTGAAGGCAACGAAAAAAAGAATGAGCGGAAAGTAGTCCGCGAGCAGTTGCATTGTTATCCAAGGATCGCCGGTTTGCCTTAACGCTGCCTTATGCGGGCGCCGTCAGGGATCCGGTCGTGGCGCCCGCGCACAGGCACCGAAAGCGGCTGCGGAGCCCCAGGGGACGTCCCGGGACGGTGCAGCCAGTTAACCCGTGATTATACCGGGTTCGGAGGCGGAGCCGTCATAGCCGACGATAGCCGGTTTCCCGCGCCAGTCGCGACCAGTCGAAGGCCGGCCCCGGGTCGGTCTTGCGCCCTGGCGCGATGTCGCTGTGGCCCACCGCGGCCTCCAGCGGATAGCGCTGTTTCAGCGCGACCAACAGGCGAGCCAGTGCGGCGTATTGTCGCGGCGCATACGGCACGTGGTCGCTCCCCTCGAGTTCAATGCCGATCGAATAGTCGTTGCAGCGTTCCCGCCCCCGCCAGGCAGAAACGCCGGCGTGCCATGCCCGCATGCCGCAGGGGACGAATTGCAGCAGGGTCCCATCGCGCCGGACAAAAAAATGCGCCGACACTCGCAGGTGCGCAATGGTGGCGTAGTAGGGATCGGCAATGGCGTCCAGCGTGCCGGTGAATAGTTCGAGCACGCCATCGCCGCCGTAAATATCCGGCGGCAGTGAAATGCCATGGATCACCGCAAGCGTGATCGCGGTGTCCGGCGGTCGTTCGTCGCAATGGGGCGAGGCAACCTGGCAAATGCCGGATACATGGCCGGCGGCGTCGACGGATAAATTCAACGGATGTCCCGCGATGGCTATCGCTCGACGGCGCCCTGCACGCGCAGCAGGGGATTGCGGCGAATCAGTGCCCGATACGTGTCGACGCCGATCACGCCCTCGGCGAGCAGCGAACGGGCCTGGTCGCGCGCCGCGATGTGCCACGTCGGCGCCAGTTGCAGTGGCAGTCCGTCCATCAGCGCGGTCCTGACAGCCGGCCTGCTGGCATCGTCGATCAGAACCACTTCGCAGACCGCCTCCTTGCCCAGGGTCCCTCGGGCTTGATTCGTGGCGGCATCGCACTGCGGACATCCCGCTTCGATCCTGAGGCCAAGAGGCGGCTGTTCGTTCGGGAAAAGGTAGGCGGATTCGGCCGACTCGAGTTGGGTCGGGGTCGAACAGTGCTTGCAAAGCGCGTCCACCAATTGCTGCGACCAGACCATTCGCACCAACTCCAGCAAGCGTTCGTTGTCGATGCCAAGCAGAAGGACGTCGTCGGCGGCTTCCAGCCCGGCCAGTGTCGTCTCGACCGTGGCCAACAGCCATCGTCCCGGCGCCATTGCCAGCACGGTATCGACATTGCCTGCCTGCAACGGCGCAACGATGACAATGGCGTCTCCGGCGATGCTGCCGTCGGCAAGCGCAGTCCGCCAACCACTCGGGTCCGGCGCCACCTCCAACGCGTGCCAACCGTCGGGGAGAGGCCGGAACGGGGCCAAATTGGCCGCGTCCTCGACCGCGAACACCACTGGCTGGTCAGGCTGGGCAAGCCGGTGCGCCAACGCCAGCAGGGTGGTCAGTTTGCCGCTGCCATCGCCGCCGGTCGACAGGATCAGGCCCGGCTTGGACGCCGTCAATCGTTTGACGATGTCCTGCAGGTCCTGGCCGTGGATGAGATCGTTGATCGTGTGCAGCGGCATGATCGTGCCTCCCTGTGCTCCGTCTTGGCGCGCGACGCCCCAGGGGGTGGAAGCGCGACTGCGGCGTGCAGTTCCAGCCTGCGGCAATGCGCCTTACTTGATCCCCAGCCGTTCCATCCGGTAGCGCATCGCCCGAAACGTGATGCCCAGCAACTTGGCCGCCGCAGTGCGATTGAATCGCGTCTTTTCCAGCGCTTCGTTGATCGCCGTGCGTTCGACCCGATCGAGATAGTCCTGCAGCGGCCACTTTTCGCCCGGCGCGCTGAGGCCGTCGGAATCATCGGCCACGGGTGTGAGGTGCAGATCCTCGGCCGTGATGTTTTCGGGATCGGCCGCCAGCGATAGCCCGCGCTCGAGAATGTTTTCCAGTTCGCGCACGTTGCCGGGAAACGGATACTGCTCGAGGGCCTTGACGGCCTCGGGCAGCAACCGCGCCGTGGTGCCGCGCGTCAGCTTCGCGAGGATGGCGTTGGCGATCAGCGGGATATCCTCGCCCATTTCGCGCAGGCTTGGCATGGCGAGGTCGATCACGTGCAGGCGGTAGTAGAGGTCCTGCCGGAAGTGCCCGGACTCGACCAGCGCGCCCAGCTTCTTGTGCGTGGCGCTGATGATGCGCACGTCCACCGGCTCTTCCTGCGTAGCGCCTACCTTGCGCACCTTCTTTTCCTGAATCGCACGCAGCAGCTTCACCTGCATGGGTAACGGCAGGTCCGCCACCTCGTCGAGGAACAGCGTGCCGCCGTTGGCGGCCTGGAAGAAGCCGTCGCGGTCGGCCTCGGCGCCGGTGAACGCGCCCTTGCGATAGCCGAAGAATTCGCTTTCCATCAGGTTCTCGGGGATGGCACCGCAGTTGACCGCCACGAATGGCAGCTCGCCGCGCGGCCCGTTCAGGTGGATCGTACGCGCCGCCAGTTCCTTGCCGCTGCCCGAATCGCCGTTGATGAACACCGGCGCCTGGCTCTTGGCGAGGCGATCGATCAGGCCGCGCACCTGCTGCATAGCCGGCGACTCACCCAGCAACTGGTAGGAGCTCGCGGGCTGCACCTTTTCCGGCACCTTCAGCGCCTGTTTCACAAGCGCGCGCAGTTGCTCGAGCGCCACCGGCTTCGACAGGTAGTCGAAGGCGCCGGCCTTCAGGGCAGCCACCGCGTTTTCCGCGCTGCCGAACGCCGTGATCACGGCCACCGGTACATCGAGTCCCTTCTGATGAATGTGCTCGACCACCCGCAACCCTTCGCCGTCGGGCAGCCGCATGTCGGTCAGGCAGAGATCGAAGGCATCCTTGTCGAGCAGGCGGATGGCTTCGCCTACCGTCTCTGCACGCGAGGTGTCGAGCCCCATCCGCGACAACGTGAGTTCGAGCAGCTCCAGCAAGTCGGGCTCGTCATCCACGACGAGTACCTTCGGTTGTCCGCGAATTCTTCTGCTCATGCCGCTTCCTCCTGCGCCAACTGCTTGTCGATATTTATGCCGGACGTTCCGGTGGGAGCGCGCGCTTCAACGTCATGCGAAAGTGCGCGCCGGGTCCTTTGGGCAGCAACTCGAGCGCCGCGCCATTGGCATCGGCCAGCTCGCGCGCGATATAGAGACCCAGCCCCGTGCCCCCGGGGCGGGTCGTGAAAAAAGGTTCGAAGATCTGCGGCCGCAGCTCGGCGGGAATGCCGGGGCCATCGTCGTTCAATTCGCAGATCACGGCGTCGCCCATGTAGCCGGCGCGCGCGATGATGCGGATGCTGCCTTCGCGCTTCTGGCAGTGTTGCCAGGCGTTGCGCACGAGATTCCACATGATCTGATTGAGATGGCCACGATCGAAGATGATGAGGAGGTCGTCCGGAATCTGAATCGTCACGCCGCCGGGCGGCATGTGTTCGGCCTCCTGGATCTCGTCGGTGAGCGTGCGGATGAAATCGCCGAATATCACCACCTCGGGCTGCTGCCGGTCGCGCCGGTTCAACTGCAGCACTTCGCCGACGATGCGGTCGATGCGCTTGGCATTGTTGCGGATCATTCCCAGGAGGCGTGCGCCTTCGGGTGCCACGGCGCCGTCCTCCTCCAGCAGTTGCGACGCCTGGTTGATCGCGGAAAGCGGGTTGCGCACTTCATGCGCGATCGAAGCCGTCAGCCGACCCATGGCCGCGAGCTTCATCTGCTGCGCCTCGGTCTGCGCCCGGCCGAGATCCTCGAGATAGATGAGCGTGCCACCGTTCAGGCCCGTGCCGATCCGCACCAGGCGCACGCGCAGCAGCCGCTGCGTGGCCTCGACCTTGAACGGCGGCAGCACTTCGTTGACGTCCTCCTGCCAGCGTCGCCAATAGTCGTGCAGCGTCGTGCTGAATTCCGCGAGGCGCATCCCGCCGCGCATGCGCCCGAAGCCGCCCAGGAGGCGCGTGACCTGTGCGTTGTGCCCGCGCACCACGCCGTTGAGATCGACCACCAGCACGCCATCCTGCATGTCCTGGATGATCAGCCGATTGACCTGCTCGAGGTTGGCGACGTCGATCCCGCGCTGCACTGCAAGGTCTTCGGATTGCTTGGTGAACCGCCCGAGCGCAACGGCAATGCCGACGGTTGCGAAATAGCCGAACCCGATGATGCCGGTCTGGAAGACCTGCGGCAGGCCGATGAGGCCTTCGAGCGCCCGGTACATTTCCAGACCGAGCAATGCGATCGACGCAAACGCGGCGTGCAGGAAGGCGGTCTGCGTGCGCAGGATCCACCCGGCCGCCGCCAGCTGCGGGAACAGCAGGATGGGCAATGGCGCGCCAAACGTGCCTCCGGCGAAGATCACAAGCGACAGGAAGAAGAGGTCCCCGCCCAGGAGTCCCAGGAGCATGGCCGGCAGCGACATGGGCAGGCGATCCTGCTGCACCCACCAGAACGTCGCAAGCCCGAAGAGGAAATAGAGTCCGGTGCCGGTTACGAAGGCGTTCGGGTTGATCACGCCGATTATCTTCGGTTCGACCAGCAGCGCGGCGCCGAGCAGCAGCGCCGCGCAGACTGCGCGGTAGAGCCCGACGATCCACAGGATGCGGCGGCCCGAATCCTCCATCGGCGAGGCGATGGGCGGCGGCTCGAACGGCTGCGGCGCGGGGGTGGGTTGCATCGGTGGTTACGTTGACCAATTCTTCTTATAGCGAGCCGTGGCCCGGCGCGTCAACGCTTGGGGTGGGCCGCGCACCCGCCATCGGCGCACCGGTAAGTGCGATCGACGAGGCGCGCCTCGGTCTTGGGCAGGAATACCCCGCATTCGCTGCACTGGACCATGGCCTGCGGGTCAGCGCCGTTGCCGGCGGCCGAATCTCGCCGCTTCTTGAGCTGGCCCGCGTTCAGGAGTCGCACCGCGAACAGCACGCCGAACACCACGACCAGCCAGAATATGATTTTGCCCATGGGAACTACAGCACCTTGCCTGGATTCATGAGGTCGCGCGGATCGAGCGCCGCCTTGATGGCGCGCATCAGCCGCAATTCGACGGGAGATTTGTAACGGACCAGATCCTCGCGCTTCAGCTGGCCGACGCCATGCTCGGCGCTGAAGCTGCCGCCGTGCTTCGCCACGAGATCATGCACGATGCCATTGACCGCGTGGGCATGTTCCATGAAAGCGGTAGCCGCTGCACCTTCGGGGGCCGACAGGTTGTAGTGCAGATTGCCGTCGCCCAGGTGGCCGAAGATGACCAGCCGCGCACCCGGAAATGCGGTTTCCAGCGCGGCCTCGGAAGCTGCCATGAACGTGGGGATGGCCGATACCGGCAGGGAAATGTCGTGCTTGATGTTGGGGCCTTCGCGCCGCTGCGCTTCGCTGATGTTTTCGCGCAATGCCCACAATTGCCGCGCCTGCGCGACCGACTGCGCGACGACCGCATCCTTGATGATGCCGGCTTCGGCCGCCGTTGCCAGCGCCGCTTCGACCAGGGCAGGCAGGGGGGCATCGGGCGCGCTGTCGTCGGCCTGGACCAGGACGTACCACGGATGGCCGGGCATCGGCTCCGGGGAACCGGGGTGGTGCTTGCGCGATAGCGCGAGGGAGAAGGCGCTCATCCATTCGAAGCCGGTCAACCGGTCGCCCAGCGCGCGCTTCAGCGCCGCCAGCAACGCCAGCGCGTGATCGGGCGTGTCCAGTGCCGCCAAGGCGGTGACGGCCATGCGTGGTGCGGCGAACAGCTTGAGCACGGCGGCGGTAACGATGCCAAGCGTGCCTTCGGCGCCGATGAAGAGTTGCTTCAGGTCGTAGCCGGTATTGTCCTTGCGCAGGCCGCGCAGGCCGTCCCAGATTGCGCCGTCGGCCAGGACCACTTCCACGCCGAGCACGAGCTCGCGCGTGTTGCCGAAACGCAATACCGCGGTGCCGCCGGCGTTGGTCGACAGGTTGCCGCCGATCGTGCAGCTGCCCTCCGACGCGAGTGACAATGGGAACAGCAGTCCCGCCTCGCTTGCCGCGGCCTGCACGGTGGCCAGGGTGGCGCCCGCCTCGACAGTGATCGTCGCGTTGGCGCTGTCCACCGCGCGCACGCGCTGCATGCGGCTCAGCGCCAGGACGATCTCGCCGGCGTCGGTACGGGGAATGGCACCCCCGCACAGGCCGGTGTTGCCGCCCTGCGGCACGATGGCCACACCTGCCTCGATGCAGGCGCACACGACGGCGGCAACCTCGGCCGTGGTGCCGGGCCGGACGACCGCCAGTGCGGCGCCGCGGTAACGGCCCCTCCAGTCGACATAGTATGGTTCGACGTCCGCCGGTGCGGACAGCACGTGCGCGTGGCCGACAATTGCGGCGACGCGGGCCAACAGTGTTGCACCGGACTCCGCCATAGTGGAGGATAGTAACAAATACGCGACGCCAATCCTCGAGCGTGCGCATTGGAGAACATCGCAATGGCCGACCAGCACGATCCCGGCAACCCCGCAGGCGATGCGCCCGCCTTCTCCCCGCAGGACGCCATGGGCTTCCTGCAGCGCATGTGGAATCCACTTGGCTTGGCCATGCCCGGCTTTCCCGCTGCCGGCACGGCGCCCGGCGCCGCGATGCCGCCGGGCATGCCTTTCGGCAACCCGGCCGCGCTGTTTGCCGCGCTCGATCCGGCGGAACTCGACCGCAAGATCGCCGAGTTGCGGGTGATCGAGAACTGGCTGACGATGAGCGTCAGCATGATGCAAATGAGCATCAAGACCATGGAATTGCAGAAAGCATCTGTGGAAGCGATGCGCGGTTCCACGCCGCCCTCGCGGCCATAACGCGAGGTCCGACCCGATGCAGTTCACCACCGCAGCCTTTGCCCACAACGGCGTGATCCCCGGCGAATTTGCGTTTGCGGTGATTGATCCCGTAACGCATATCCACCTGGCCGCCAACCGCAATCCCGATTTCGCGTGGAGCGCAACGCCGCCGCACACGCGCTCGCTGGCGCTGCTGTGCCATGATCCCGACGTGCCTTCCAACGGTGACGACGTGAACCAGGAAGGGCGCACGGTGCCGGCCACGCTGCCGCGCGTGGATTTCATCCATTGGGCGTTGATCGACATCCCGCCTTCGGTGCATTCGATCACCCGCGGCGCGCATTCCAACGGCGTCACCGCCCGCGGCAAGTCCGGCCCCAAGGCGCCTGGCAACATGCGCCACGCCACCAACGACTACACCGTGTGGTTTGCGGACGACGCCGAGATGGCGGGCGACTATCACGGCTATGACGGCGCCGTGCCCGCCGTGGAACGACGAAATTCCACATCGCTACATCTTTACGCTCTACGCGCTCGATGTCTCTCACCTCGAGGTGCCGGCGGCCTTTGATGGTCACGCGGTGCGCGCGGCGATGCAGGGGCACATCCTGGCCGAAGCCTCGATCACCGGACGCTACACCCTCAACCCCGCGGTGAAGCTGTAGCTAGCGGCGCCGGCACGGGCCGAGTGTCAGGGCAAGGTGAAGTCGCGTGCGCCCGTCTGCCACAACAGGAACGCCATCACGTCAGTGAACTCGTCCACCATCTGGTCGAGCGTGCCGGTGCCGTGCCCGCCATCGAACTCGACCCGTAACAATACCGGCTGGCCGCTGCCCCCGGGGCCTGCGTTGACCGCCTGCATCCGTGCCGCCATCTTGCCCGGATCCCACGGATCCACGCGGGGATCGTTGTAGCCGGTGGTAAGGAGCGCGGCCGGATAACGCACGCCGTCGCGCAGCCGCGCATAGCTGCTCATTGCCAACAGGTCGTGGAATCCATCGGGCGTGGTCACGCTGCCGAATTCGGCGACGTTGGCCGGGCCCACCATGCCGATTTCGCTGCGCAGCGTGTCGTGAAAGCCCACCTGGCTGACCATGGCCGCGAAGAGCTCCGGCGCGTCGATGATCGCATTCCCGGCGGCGACGCCGCCGGCACTGCCGCCGGTGATCGCGAGGCGTGCAGGGCTCGTCCACCCTGTTTGCACCAGCCAATGCGCGACCGCGATCGCGTCACGCCAGGTGTTGGCTTTGGTGGCCTTGAACCCACCGTGGTACCACGCGTTGCCCAGTTCGCCGCCGCCGCGCACATGCGCCACCACGAGGACGCCACCGCGTTCGATCCAGGCCAGCAGCGACGGCCAGAAGTACGGCTCCTGGCTGGATCCGTAGGCCCCGTAGGCATCGAGCATCACGCGGGCGCTGCCGTCCAACGGCTGCGCCCGCGCATGCACGATCGACACCGGCACCGCGACGCCGTCGTGACTGCGGACGCTGGCCTGCGTGGACGTGACGCCGGACCAGTCGACCCGCGCTGGAGGCAGGAGCGGCGTGCGCGTGACCGCGCCGTTCCTGCCGTCCACCAGGAAGTACGCTGGCGCTTCGGTCCAGCCCGTGAGGCGCAGCAACGCGCCCGCGTGCATGGGGTCAATCGCCCGTTCGGCAATCGCGCCGGCAAAGGGCAGTCGGATCTCGGTACTGCGCGCAACACCGGAGGGCTTGGACGGCAGCGCCGCGCGCCGCACCGGTGGTGGGCGCCCCCGCCCCCTGGCGGGACGAACGTTGAATTCCAGGCGCAGCAGCTTGCTGTAGCCCGCGTCCATCTGGTGCACGTAGAGGGCGTCGCGGGCCACGTGCACACTTTTGATCACGCGGGACGACTCCTCGACCACCACTTCCGCGTCCTCCGGCGTGAATGGGCGGGGATCGTTGAGCGACCAGCGCAGCACGCGATAGCGCGGCGCGTTCTCGTTGGTGACGAGGTAAATCCATTCGCCGCGCAGGTCGTAACCCACGATGCCGCGCTCGGGGCCGGCAAGCTTGCGCCATGGTGTGGCGCCGGTCCTCAATGTATTCAGCCGCGCGACATACAGCGTCTGCTCGTTCTGCGTGCCGTGCTGGATCAACCCGAGCGCGAAGGGAGAGACCGGAGACGCGTCGACCGATGGCGTGTCGTCGGCATCCATCGTGACGGCGGCATCGAGACCGCGGGCGAACACCGGCGCCTCCGTATACATGCCGTCCGCGTCGTAGGTGCGCATCATGGCCTGGCGGTCCTTCAGCAGGTCGGCCGCCGGCGTGTCGGCGGGCCACGCTTTCTGCTGCGTGTAAAAAAGTACGGTGCTGTCGAAGCGCCACACCGGGCTGGCCCAGCGTGCGCGCGGCGCCGGCGCGCCCAGTGCCTTGCCCGTGTCGACATCGATCACGTGCAGCGTCGAGTCTTCGCTGCCGCCCTGCGCAATGCCAAACGCGATGCGCTTGCCGTTGGGAGACGCAGTGTAGTAATCGACGAGTGCAGATCCCGTGTCGCCGGGAATGTAGGTTTCCGGATCGATCAGCACACGCGGCGTGCCGGTGAGACCCTCCTGCACATAGAGACGATGGTGCTGCTCGTTCGCGTTGCGCCGCAGGTAGAAAATGCGGTCACCGGCGCGCTGGACCTCGCGAATCCTGGTATCGGCGGTGTTGAGTTCAAGGAGGCGCTGGTGCAGCGCGCTGCGCCCGGGCAGCGCGTCCAGCGTCGCGTGGGCGTAGGCGTTTTGCCCATCGAACCAGGCGCGCGTTGCCGGCGCGGCAGTATCTTCCAGCCAGCGATACGGGTCGGCGACGGTTTCGCCGAAGTAAGTGTCGGTGGTGGCGTCGCGGCGCGTCTCCGGTGGAGCCGCCGTGGCGAGCGGCGGGCCTGCCAGTGCCGCCAGCAGGACGCAGACGGCGACGCCGCGTTCAAACACCAAGCCAGGCCTTTCGACCGGCCAGCGCGGCCGATGTCGGGGCAGCCGCCAACGCGAGCATGCAGGTGTCGAGAGGGGCAGGGTCCAGCGTGGCCCTGACTTCGATCAACTCGTCGCGGCGGAACGCGTGGATTCGCACCACCGCGCCCGGAAGGCCGCGGGCCGTGATCGCCGTGATCGAATCCTGCGAAACCTTCAAACCGTCGATGGCCACCAGCACATCCCCGGCGGACAAACCGGCGCGCATGGCGGGCCCGTCGCGCAGCACGACGGCCAGCTTCATGTCGGCGCCGACGCGCACGCCCAGCGTGCATCGATAGTCTGCGCCTGCCGCTGGCTTGCCGCCGCGGTCCTTCGCGCCGGCGCCGGCACGCAGTGTCATGACGATGCCCGCGTCGGCCAGCATGGCCGCCAGCGGCAGCGCCGTGGTGCCTTCGACGTAGTGCGCAAAGAACGCCGAGAGATCGCGACCTGCCAATGCGGTGGCCAGCGCCAGGATGCCGCCTTCGGGCACGCCGATGCCGGGCTTGCCGAAGCGCTCCCACAGCGCGCGCATCAACGCATCCAGCGAACTCTTGCCGTCGCGGCGCAATTCGAGGTCGAGCAGGCAGGCCACGAGCGAACCCTTGACGTAGTAACTGACCACTGCGTTGGGCGTGTTCTCGTCGGTGCGGTAGTACTTGATCCATGCATCGAAGCTCGAATCGGCCACGCTCTGCTGCAGGTGACCGGGACCACGCAGCATCGTCGTGATCGCGCGTGCCAACTGTTCGAGGTAGCGCGGCGCGTCGATGAGCCCGCAACGCAGCAGCGCCAGGTCGTCGTAGTACGACGTCATGCCCTCGAAGGCCCATAGCTGCCGCGTGTAGTTTTCCTGCGCAAGATCGTAGGGCACGAACGCGGCCGGCTTGATCCTCTTCACGTTCCAGGCGTGGAAATATTCGTGGCTGGCGAGCCCCAGCAGGTTGAGGTAGTCATCGTTGATGCGCTCGTCGCCCACGCGCGGGAGATCGTCGCGGCGGCAGATGAGGCTGGTGCTGGCCCGATGCTCGAGCCCGCCGTAGCCATCGGTGACGGCCGCGATCTGGAACAGGTAGCGCGCAAACGGCGCGCCGCCGAAGAAGTCGATCTGCCACTGGCACACACGCGCCAGGTCATTCGCCAGCCGCGGCAGGTCGCCGTGCTGACGGCCCGCGATCGCGATCTCGTGCGGGACGCCGCCGGCAGTGAACGATGCCGTGGCCAGCTCGCCGGTTTCCACCGGGTGGTCGATCAGTTCGTCGTAGTCAGCGGCGCAATAGGTCCCGAAAGTTCCGCCTTCGGCGCCGTCGCGTGGCAAGGTGGTGGCCACCTGCCAACCGTCCATGTCGGGCGCGGCCACGATGTCGACGATGCACGGCGCCGCTTCGCGGCCAACCGGATACAGGAACACTGCTGCGCCGTTGAAATAGCCGCGCCTGGCATCGAGATACGCCGTACGCACGGACATGTCGTGCGCGTAGACCTGCGCCGTGACCGTGACCGGTCCGGCGCATGGCGCCGCCAGCCACGTGTCCTTGCGCGTCTTCGTGATGGCGACGGCTACGCCGCTGCATTCGGCATGCACGGTCACGAAGTGCCTGGCGAACTCGCGGATCAGGTAGCTGCCGGGAACCCACGTCGGCAGTCGGAAGGCCTGGCCATCGGGGTCCGGCGCCTCGACGGTGACGCGGACTTCGTACAGATGCGCGTGCAGGTCGTGCGGGACGATCCGGTAGCGGGTGGGCGGCAGGGCAGATGGCGTGGGCGGCAAGAGGGACCTGTGCACGGCGGGATGGCGCCCCGGAGACGAATCGAACGTCCGACCTGTCCCTTAGGAGGGGACTGCTCTATCCACTGAGCTACCGGGGCGATGCGCAATCGACGCGAAGCCGCGCGGATATTGCTTGGGCAAAGTCCGCTGCGGATGAAAGAATGCACGGGAATTCTACCGGAACCGCCCGTGATCCCCTGGCTCGAACCCGCGACTCCGTTTCCTGCCCTGGAAACCGCCCTGACCGAACCCAACGGCCTGCTCGCGGCGGGGGCCGACCTGTCGCCGACGCGGCTCGTGGCCGCCTACCGGCGCGGCATCTTTCCGTGGTTTTCCGACGGGCAGCCGGTCCTGTGGTGGAGCCCCGACCCACGGATGGTCCTGTTCGTCGACGAATTCCGGCAGACGCGGTCGCTGCGCAAGCGCATCAAGGCGGGGGCCTTCCAGATACGCCTGGACACCGCGTTTCGCGCCGTGATCGAGGCCTGTTCAGCGGCGCCGCGGGAAGGGCAGGCGGGTACCTGGATCACGGCGGACATCGTCGATGCCTACTGCGAGTTGCACCGGCGGGGCTACGCGCACAGTGTCGAGAGTTGGCAGGACGGCCGCCTGGTGGGCGGGCTGTACGGCCTCCTGCTTGACCGGATGTTCTTCGGCGAGTCGATGTTCGCGCATGCGACCGATGCGTCCAAGGTCGCGCTGGCGGCCCTTGTTGCGCACCTGCAACGGCTTGGCGTCCCGCTGATCGACTGCCAGCAGGAGACCGGACACCTCCGCTCGCTGGGCGCCCGGACGATTACCCGATCCGCGTTTGCGGCGCATCTGGCCGACTTGATACACTCCAGCGCACCAGCGGGCCCGTGGCATGCCGACTCCGGAGCGGGCGCCGACCGGGTAAACGTCATGACTGGAATGAGTTGAGCAAGCTCAACGACCTACCGCTGACATCGCTGCAGTTCTACGCGACGGCGCCCTATCCCTGCAGCTATCTCCCCGACCGCGCGGCGCGCTCGCAGGTGGCAACCCCCAGTCATCTCATCGATACGCGGGTCTACAGCGAACTGGTCCGGCTGGGGTTCCGGCGCAGCGGCGCGTTCACGTACCGCCCCTATTGCGATCATTGTCGTGCCTGCGTGCCGGTGCGCCTGCCGGTGGCGGAATTCGCGCCCAATCGCACGCAGCGCAAGGCGTTGCGAATGCATGCCGCGCTGGCCGTCACGCGCCGCGAACTCGCGTACGACTCCGAACATTACGCGCTCTACCTGCGCTACCAGCGCTTCCGTCACCCGGGCGGCGGCATGGACCAGGACAGCCGCGAGCAGTACCAGCACTTCCTGCTGCACAGCAACGTGGCCACGGATCTCTACGAGTTTCGCGAGGACGGCGTGCTGCGGATGGTCAGCCTGGTCGACCGGCTGGTGGACGGACTGTCATCCGTCTACACGTTCTTCGAGCCGGACGTCCCCGGGACGAGTTATGGCACGTTCAACGTCCTGTGGCAGGTGGAGCGCTGCAAATCGCTGTCACTGCAGTATCTTTACCTCGGCTACTGGATTGCCGAGAGTCGCAAGATGGCCTACAAGGCCACTTTCCGCCCCGTGGAGGGGCTCATCGGCGGGGTGTGGCAGACGATGTAGTCAGGCGTCGCGGTTGGCGGCGTTGTGCACGGCCACGGCTTCCGCCGAGGCATCCATGTCGCGGATCACGGCCGTCAATTGCAGATTCACTGACATCTCGCCGTTGACGGTGGCGAGCCCCGAGACCTTGACCACGTCGCGCATCGCGCGGCGCAGTTTGCATTCAAGTATCAGCTGGTCGCCGGGCCGCACCGGGCGGCCGAATTTGCACTTGTCGATGCCGGCAAAGAAGATGATCGGCTTGGCGACGTTGTCCATCAACCCCGAGTAAAAGCAGAGTGCGCCGGACGACTGCGCCAGCGCCTCCACCACCAGCATCTGCGGCATCACGCGGTTGTCCACGGGAATGCCCGCGAAAAACCACTCCTGCGCGGTCACGTTCTTGGTGACGCGGACCCATTGGCCGGGCTCACAGGCTTCCATCCGGTCGATCAGGATGAATGGATAGCGATGCGGGATATGGGCGAGGATCTCGCCGATGTCGGCGGAGCGAAGCGTCGTGGAAGTCAAGGGCGATCCGGTCAGGCGTGCGGGTGGTCCGTATTGTGACCCGGCGGTAGGCCCGGGTCAAAAAGCTATAATCAACCTCCTGACCCGATTCATTTTCCGCGGTGAGAACAATGAAAATCCTGGTACCGGTCAAGCGCGTCGTCGATTACAACGTCAAAGTGCGGGTGAAGCCTGATGGTTCGGGCGTGGATACCGCCAATGTGAAGATGTCGATGAACCCCTTCGACGAGATCGCCATCGAAGAGGCGGTGCGGCTGAAGGAGAAGGGCGTCGCCACGGAAGTGGTGGCCGTTTCGTGCGGCCTTCCGGCCTGCCAGGAAACGCTGCGCACCGCACTTGCGCTGGGCGCGGATCGCGCGATCCTGGTGGAAACGGACGTCGAGCTGCAACCGCTCGCGGTGGCCAAGCTGCTGCATGCGGTCGTGGCCAGCGAAGCGCCACAACTCGTGATCTGCGGCAAGCAGGCCATCGACGACGACGCCAACCAGACCGGGCAGATGCTGGCCGCGCTGCTCGATTGGCCGCAGGCCACGTTCGCGTCCAAGGTGGAGATTGTGGGCGACGTGGCTACCGTCAAGCGCGAAGTGGATGGCGGCACCGAGACCATCGAGATGAAGTTGCCGGCGCTCGTCACCACCGACCTGCGCCTGAACGAGCCGCGTTACGCCACGCTCCCCAACATCATGAAGGCCAAGAAGAAGCCGCTGGATGTCACCAACCCCGCCACACTCGGGGTGGACGTCACGCCGCGTTTGACCACGCTCAAGGTCTCCGAGCCGGCCAAGCGCAAGGGGGGCGGCAAGGTCGCCGATGTGAAGGAACTGGTGGCCAAGCTGCGCGGCGAAGCCAAGGTCATTGCCTAGGACAACCACCATCATGGCCATTCTCGTCATTGCTGAACACGATCAACAATCGCTTAAATCGGCGACGCTGCATGCGATCGCCGCTGCCGGAAAGCTGGGCGGTGAAATACACGTGCTGGTCATCGGGCACGAAGCGCGCGGCGCGGCGGACGCCGCGGCCAAGGTCGCTGGCGTCGCTTCGGTATTGCTGGCCGACGCGCCATACCTTGCGCAGCCCACCGCTGAAAACATGGCGGCCAACGCGCTCGCCCTGTTGCCCGGCGCGTATACCCACGTCCTGGCGGCGGCCACCGGCTACGGCAAGAACATCCTGCCGCGCGTTGCCGCGAAGCTCGATGTCGCGCAAATTTCCGAAGTGATCGCCATCGAATCGTCCGACACGTTCGTGCGGCCGATCTATGCGGGCAACGCGTTTGCCACCGTGCAATCGAAGGATCCCGTCAAGGTGCTGACAGTGCGCACCACGGCCTTTGACGCTGCTGGCGCCGGGGGGGCGGCGGCGGTCACCGTTGTGCCGGCGGTGGCGGACACCGGTCAGGCCCGGGTTACCGCGCAGGAGCTGACCAAATCCGAGCGCCCCGAACTGACCAGCGCGCGCGTCGTGATTTCCGGCGGCCGGGGCCTGGGCAGCGGTGAAAATTTCAAGATGCTCGATGCGCTCGCGGACAAGTTGAACGCGGCCATCGGCGCGTCCCGTGCAGCGGTGGACGCAGGCTATGTGCCCAACGACTATCAGGTAGGACAAACCGGCAAGATCGTGGCCCCCGACCTGTATATCGCCATCGGCATTTCCGGCGCCATCCAGCATCTCGCCGGCATGAAGGACAGCAAGGTGATCGTTGCGATCAACAAGGACCCTGACGCGCCGATCTTCCAGATCGCCGACTACGGCCTCGTGGGCGATCTCTTCGAACTGGTCCCGCAACTGACGGTCGAACTGGGGTAGGGAGGCGCAGCGCGTCCGCGCTGCGCCTGCGGCCCGCCGATTAGAACGTTTCCTCTAGCGTAGCCACCGTACGCTGGCGTATTTACTGCCCAAGGATTCCTGCGCATGAGCACCTACCACGCCCCGCTGGCCGAGATCAGTTTCGTGCTGAACGAACTGGCCGGACTCAAGCAAGTCTCGCAACTGCCGGGCTTCGAGGACGCGACGCCTGACACCGTCTCGGCAATCCTTGATGAAGCCGCCAAGTTCGCCACCAATGTGCTCGATCCGTTGAACTGGCCGGGCGACCGCGAGGGTTCCAAGTGGTCCGAAGGCGGCCATGTGAAGACGCCGGCGGGATTCAAGGACGCGTACGGGCAGTATTGCGCCAACGGCTGGAACGGTCTCACCAAGAATCCGGAATACGGCGGGCAGGGACTGCCACAACTCGTGGCCACCGCCGTCGAGGAAATGTGGCACGCATCCAATCTCGCCTTCGACCTCTGTCCGCTGCTGACACAGGGCGCGATCGAGGCCATCGAGTTGCGCGGCTCCAGGGAACTGAAGGAAACGTACCTGCCCAATATGGTGGCCGGCACGTGGACCGGGACGATGAACCTGACCGAGCCGCAGGCCGGTTCGGATCTCGCCGCCGTGCGCACGCGCGCAGTGCCGCAAGGCGACGGCACCTACAAGGTATCCGGGCAGAAGATCTACATCACGTTCGGCGAGCACGACTACACCGAGAACATCATCCACCTGGTGCTGGCCCGCACGCCGGATGCGCCGGAAGGCGTCAAGGGCATTTCGCTCTTCGTGGTGCCCAAGGTGCTGGTCAATGCCGATGGCTCGCTGGGCGAGCGCAACGACGTCCAGTGCGTTTCGCTCGAGCACAAGATGGGCATCCACGCGAGCCCGACGGCGGTGATGGTCTATGGCGACAAGGGGGGCGCCACCGGCTACCTGGTCGGCGAGGAGAATCGCGGCCTCGAGTACATGTTCATCATGATGAATCTGGCGCGCTTCTCGGTGGGCATGGAAGGCGTGGGCATTTCCGATCGCGCCTACCAGCGCGCGGTCGCCTACGCGCGCGAACGCGTGCAGGGCAAGGCAGTGGGCCTCGAAAAAGGTGCCAAGGCCGGCGCCATCATCGGGCACCCGGATATCCGGCGGATGCTGATGACGATGCGTGCGTATACCGAAGCGACGCGGGCCGTGGCCTACGTGACGGCGGCCGCGCTCGACAACGCGCGCCATCATCCCGATCCGACGGCGAAGGCCCGGCACCAGGCCTTTGCCGACTTCATGATCCCGATCGTGAAGGGCTGGTCCACCGAAGTCGCGCAGGAAGTGACTTCGCTGGGCGTGCAGGTACACGGCGGCATGGGCTTCATCGAGGAAACTGGCGCGGCCCAGCACATGCGCGATGCGCGGATCATCACGATCTACGAAGGCACCACGGCCATTCAGGCCAATGACCTGATCGGACGGAAGACGGCGCGCGATGCGGGCGCCGTGGCGCGAGCCATTGCTGCGGAAATCGACAAGATCGCGGCCAGGCTTGCATCGCGAACCGAGCCTGCGCTGCAGTCGATCGGCGTGGACCTTGCGTCGGCCACGGCGGATCTGCAGGCAGCCATCGACTGGATGGTGCCGGCGTACGGGCAGCAGACGCGCGCAGCGCATGCGGGCGCGGTCGCCTACCTCAAGCTCTGGGGTCTCGTGGCCGGCGGCTGGCAGATGGCGCGCGCCGCGCTGATCGCCGCCGACCAGATCGCCGCGGGCGACGGCAACGCGCATTTCCTCGAGGCCAAGATTGCCACGGCACGCTACTACAGCGATTGCCTGTTGCCGCAGGCATCCGGACTGGCACACACGATCGTGCATGGCGGCGACAGTGTGCTGGCACTCGCGGAGGAAGCATTCTGACCGCAACGCGGTGGCGGCTGGCCGTCGCACTGGCTGGGGTGGCATGCGCTAGTCTTGTCGCGGCGCAGGCAATCCCAACGTCGTGGTCGGGCGTGGCCGGCGATCCGCCATCCTATTCGCAACGCGCGCTGACCGCCGTTCCCAATGCGGCGGCCGTGCGCGCGCGTATCTGGTCGCCGCGGCTTTCCGATGGCTGGATCCCGCAAGGCGTGGCGGTGGGGGACAAGTATCTCTGGATCGCGGCCTACCAAAGCACCGATCCCAAGCGCAACCGTGGTCCGTGCCGGGTTTTTCAAGTCGACCCGGGTGATGGCGGTGTCGCTGGCCAGTTCGACCTGCCGGTGTCCTGCGGTCATGCCGGCGGTATCGCGCATACCGGCGACAGGTATCTCTATGTCGCCGATGCGAAGGCGCTTTACCGCATCGATACGCGGGCGGCGCTGGCAGCAGGGCGCTGCGTCGAGTTTGCTTGCACGTCGACCGCACTGAAGGGCGCACTGCGCGCCGATTTCCTTGCCTATCGTGACGGGATGCTATGGCTTGGTGCCCACCGCACGGCCAACGCTGCGCCCGCGTTCGCATGGCGATTTCCCGAAAGCGCCGTGATGGCGCAGGTCGCGTCAGGTGGCGGCGCGCTGGATCCGACTGCGGCCGATCGCACCGTGCCCATCGCCGCGCAGACCCAGGGCGCCAGTGTGGCTGCCGACGGTGCGCTGTGGCTCACCCAGAGTGGTGGCAGCTTCGGGCGCCTGCAGCGCCTGGATGCGGCCACCGGCGTCGTAACGGCCGCGCATGCGATGCCGGCCGGCATCGAGGACATGGAATTCGGTCCGGACGGGCGGCTGTGGGCAGTGTCCGAGGCGGGCTCGCAGCGCTGGAACACATGGTCCACGTTCTATCCCCTCGTGTTTGCATTGGACATTGGCGCGCTGAAGTAAGCGCGGGTGCCCCCGCGCGCGGCGCATGTCTTACTGCGCGTGCACGCTTTCGATCCACATCAGTTCGCAGGCGCCGTCGCCGGTATCCGTGCGCGACAGTGACGTATTCCACGTAAAGCCCGACGGCCCGCGCACGTCCACCAGGAACCCCTGCAACGTCACCACCTGCCCCGGCCGCAGGTAGCGCAGCGTGCGCCCGACCGCGGCGGTGGCAGGAATCGCATGCACCTGGGCGGCATACGCGGTGATGGCGGCGGGCGCGAGTGGAAAGGTGGCCTGGTTGCGCGGACGCCAGTAGAGAAAGCGCCCCATCTGCGAAAACTCGAGCTGGTCGACGATCCGACTGTCCGACATGGGTCCCCAGCCAAGACCCAGGTCGACGGGCGCCAGGTTGGCACCGCCATCGACGCGGTAGATTTCCTTGCGCAACACGCGCGCGGTGATGGCGAATTCCGCACGTTTGACGAAGGTGTGGCCCTTGGTCTGAAACGTCGAGGTGCCATCGAGATTGCGTTGCTCGGGTTCGGCGGCGACGACGATACCGGGCGGCACCTGCACGTGGCGCTCGGACGACCACCAGTTCCACGCACCCCAGAGGCTGGCGACGAACATTGCAATGAGAATCCAGTGCATGACACGAGGATAGCGCAGGCGCCCGGCGAGCGTTTATCCCAATGCTCTCCGGCACTGCGCGAAGCAGTTGCGATGCGCGTTGTCGTTCATGTCGACGCGTCGGGCGGAATGGCGACGACGCCATGCTGCGCGAGTGCAACGCCGACGACGCTGCCAGCAGCATGCGGCATTTCGACGGCAGTGGAGACTACGAACAGTGCGCCAATTGGCGTATCGAGCGTGTATTCCATGAGGCCGCCAAGGTACGAGACCTTGCGCACCGTGGCCGTCATCGCTGCGCCCGCGGCAGGCACGAAGGACACGGCCTCCGGGCGGATCGCCAGGTCGACTTCGCCCTCCGGCAGGCCGCGGTGCGGCAGTCGTAGCGTCACCCCGCCGACATCGACATCGCCGTGCGTGGCGTCGCGATGCGACAGCCGGCCACGCACGCGGTTGGCGTCGCCCATGAACCCCGCGACGAACGGATCGCTGGGCTGTTCGTAGAGTTCGCGCGGCGCACCTTCCTGCGCGATCGTCGCGCGATTCATCACGATAATGCGATCCGACACCGCCATGGCCTCCGCCTGGTCGTGCGTGACGTAGACCACCGTCAGCGACAGGCGCTGCTGCAGTTCACGGATTTCCTCGCGCATCTGCCGGCGCAGCCGCGCATCGAGATTGGACAGCGGCTCGTCGAAAAGCAACACGGAAGGCTCCAGCACCAGTGCCCGGGCCACCGCCACGCGCTGCTGCTGCCCGCCGGACAATTCCGACGGCAGACGCTCGTCGAATCCTTCCAGGCCCACGGTGGCCAATGCGGTGCGCGCGCGCGCATCAGCCTCTCGCTTTGCCACCTTCGCAACCACGAGTCCATAACGGACGTTCTCCAGGACGCTCATGTGCGGGAAGAGGGCGTAACTCTGGAACACCATGGAAACATCGCGTTCCGATGCCGCGGCATGCGACACATCGACGCCACCGATCAGGATGGTGCCGCTGGTGGGCAATTCGAGACCCGCGATGAGACGCAGCGTCGTGGTCTTGCCGCAACCGGACGGCCCAAGCAATGTCACCAGCCTGCCCGCCTCGATGGTAAACGAAATGTCGCGTACTGCGGCGACCTCGCCGTATAGCTTGCTGACGTTGCGAAATTCGATTGACGCGGCTTTCATGGCAAGCCTTGGCGCGACTCGGTACGCACGCGTTGGCGGCGTTTTGGGATCGGTGAGGGCGACGCGTTGTCGTTGCTGTTCATGCTGCCATGCCGCCCACTTGGCCCAAGCCGCCACCAGGCGCCGATGCAACCCCGCGCCGACCCAGGCGCCGCTCACCGACCAGGCGTTGAATCAGCCAGATGACGACCAGCATCAGCACGATCAGTACGGAGCAATAGGCGATGGCCACGCCATAGTCGCCATTGACCACGCGGTTGATGATGTACGTGGTCGCCCATTCGTATTGGGCGGAGACGAGGAAGATCACGGCCGATACGGTGGTCATCGCGCGCACAAAGCTGTAGACGAGCGCTGCAATCACCGCGGGCTTCAGGAGCGGCAACAGCACCCGCCGCAACGTCGTCGATCCGCGTGCGCCGAGCGTCGTCGATGCCTCGTCGAGAGTCTTGTCGATTTGCGCCATCGAGGCCATGCCGGCGCGCACGCCCACCGGCATGTTGCGAAAGATATTGCAGATGACCAAGATGATCGCGGTGCCGGTCATTTCGATCGGCGGTACGTTGAAGGCAAGGATGTACGCCACGCCGATAACCGTGCCGGGAATGGCAAAGGACAACATGGTGCCGAACTCGAAGGCGGCCTGCCCGACGAATTTCTGGCGCGTGAGCAGGTAGGCGGTCAGGATGCCTAGGATCGCAGTGAGCGGGGCAGCGATCGCGGACAACTTGACGGTGGTCCAGAACGAGCCCCACGCCGCACCGGCCCAGATGATGCCGTGCGCACCCCACTCGACCCCAAAGGCCTTGACGTAGTGCTTCATTGTGAACGAATAGTCGCGGCCCCATGTCTCGACGAAACCGCCGGCCAGCGCCATCGCGTAGAGCACGACCGTGAGTACCGCCCATGGCAGCGCCATGCCATAGCACAGGCGGCGCGCACCGTCCGGCAGCCGGATCGGCAAGCCGGCGTCGCCCTTGCCGGACATCCCGGTGTACACCCTGGTGCCCAGCAGTCGGCGCTGCAGGAAGAACGCCCCCAATGCCATTGCCAGCAGCACGATGCCCAAGGTAGCTGCGCGGCCCTGGTCGAGCTGCGCGCCGACAACGGAGAAGAATATCTCGGTGGACAGCACGTTGAAGTTGCCGCCGAGAAGGATGGGGTTGCCGAAATCCGCGATTGATTCGATGAATGTGATCAGGAATGCATTGGCGAGGCCGGGTCGCATCAGCGGCAGGGAGATGTCGAGCAGCGTGCGCCAGCGGTCGGCGCGAAGTGTCTGGGCCGCTTCCTCCAGCGCCGGCGACACGCCCTCGACGACGCCAATCAGCACGAGGAAGGAGATCGGCGTAAACGCAAAGATCTGGGCGGCCAGCACGCCCTGCATGCCGTAGATCCAGCGCGTGGGCTCGACGGCGAAGGCCCACTCCAGCAACTGGTTGACGAGTCCGGACCGCCCGAATAGCAGGATGAGGCCGAGGCCTATCACAAACGGCGGCGTGATGATCGGCAATACCGACAGCGCGCGCAATACCCTTTTGTAGGGGAACGCCGTGCGGGTGGCGATCAGCGCAAAGGCCAGGCCCAGCGCAGTGCAGCCGATCGCGCAAAGGAGCGCCAGGACCAGCGTGTTCCACGCGACGCCGCAACGGGTGTTGCCGATGATGCATCCGACGCCCCAGATCTTTTCGGTGAAGAGGCGCGCGAAGAATGCCGGTGGGGAGAAGGCGCCATCGACATTGTCGAGCGCCTGCAAGAGGATCTTGAACACCGGGAAAAACGTGAACACGGCCACCAGCACGCCAACGACCACGACGCAGCTGGCGACGAAGGCATCCCCCTTGAAGAAGCCGCGTCCGGCCAGTCCCAACGAAAACATCATGCCGAAGGTGATGCCTACGAGCGTGGCGCCCAGGCCCATACCATACTGCTTGCCCGCAAGCGCGCCGAAGGTGTTGGTCAAGACGGGGTACGCCCAGCCGGCGGGAACGATGGCAAAACCCTGCACGAAGAACCAGCCGAACCCGAGGGCACCGATGACCAGCAGACCGTTGGCGCGTTGCCGCGGTGCCAACGACGGGAACATCAGCCCGGCACTTGCCAGCAACAGAACGCCAAGCGGCGCCAGCCAGATCCGGCCATGGGTGAGTACCTGCAGTGACGCCGGCGCGTTGTCTTGGCCGCTCCAGCTGCGCAGCCACGCCACACCAAGCACCGTGTCCTGCAGCGCATACCACGGCATCGCAAGGAAGCCGATGGCGCCGCACAGCAGCCAGCCGATCAGCGCACGGCGGTGACCGATCATCGAGGTGCCGCGTTGATTTCCTTTTCCCAGCGCTCGAGAAGGCGGCGACGCATGTCACTCGCACCGAATTTTGCGAAATCGTAGTTGATGACCTTGATGTCGGTGAGCTTGGGTACCTGCGGCGGCAGCACCACCGCGCGGTTGGTGGGGATGGCGTATTCCTTCACGTCCAATCCGATCTTCTGGGCCTCGGGGGTCAGCGACCAGTCGACGAATCTCCTGGCGGCCTCGAGGTTGCGCGCCCCCTTGATGACGGCCACGGAGCCGACTTCGTAGCCCACCCCTTCGCACGGCAGCACCGGCAGCACCGGAAAGCCCCGCACGATTTCATTGATGACCCCGTGCAGCACGGTGCTGCCGATGTAGATTTCGCCGCGCGAGATGGCCGTCATCGGGCCGATGCCGGAACGGGCATAACTCGACACGTTGCGATGCACGGCCGCGAGGTAGCGGAAAGCCTCGTCCTCGCCCATGATCTGGATCAGCGACGCCAGCATCAGGTACGCGGTGCCGGACGTGGAGGGGTTGCCCAGCATGATTTCGTTCTTGTAGACCGGGTCGACCAGGTCCTTCCAGCATTTGACGACGGGAAGCTTCTTCTTGTCGCCGATCTCGGTGTTGTACCCGAGCGCCAGGATGCCGCCATACACACCGCTGACGCGATTCTTCGAGATATCGTTCAGGCGCTGTGCCCAGTCGTAGAGCGCACCGACATTGGGCGACCGGTATTCCTCGAGCAGTCCCTCGTCCGCGGCCTGCAGGTAGCTGTCGGCCGGACCCGCCCACCAGACGTCTCCCTTCGGATTGGCCTTTTCCGCTTTGATCTGCGCCAGCATTTCGCCGGTAGCCTTCTGGATCACCGCGACCGTGGTGCCGGTGGCCTTTTCGAAGCCGACCGCCATGCCCTGGCACCATGCGGTGTTGGGCGAGCTGCAATAGAGATTGAGTTGCGCGGTCGCGAGCGCGGGCAGGCTTGCCAACAGCGCAACGGCAAGGGAAGGCAACAGACGTTTGATCACTTGGTGGTGACTCCCATGTCCTGCGTTGCGATTCATTCGGTTGAATTGGCGTCGATGTGCAGGCTGTAATATTCGGACATCGCGGGGAGGGGGTCAACTTCGACCGCTCAACGCACTTCATTGAAAAATGACGCAGGCAATGGCCGAGAAAATCAGAATCGGCGTGGATCTAGGCGGCACCAAGATCGAGGTCGTGGCCTTCGGAGCGGAAGGTGCGCCGTGGTGGAAGCGCCGCGCACCGACTCCGCATGACGACTACGAGGGAACGCTTGCCGCCGTGGGACGGTTGGTCGAGGCAGCGGAGAGCGAACTTGGACTGGCCCGGGGCGCGGCCAGTGTAGGCGTGGGCATGCCCGGTTCGATTTCGCGCGCCACGGGCCTGTTGCGTGGGTCGAACTCGGTATGCCTGAATGGGCAACCGATTGCACGTGACCTTGCGGCCCGACTGGAACGTCCTGTGCGTATCACCAACGACGCGAACTGCTTCGCGTTGTCCGAAGCGGTCGACGGCACCGGTGCAGGGGCCAATGTCGTGTTCGGGGTGATCCTGGGCACCGGTGTCGGCGGCGGCATCGCCGTCGCGGGTCATGTCCTCGACGGACCGAACGCGATCGCCGGCGAGTGGGGCCACAATCCGTTGCCATGGCCGCGCGATGACGAGCGTCCGGGCGCGCACTGTTTTTGCGGCCATGACGGCTGCATCGAGACGTGGCTGTCCGGCCCCTCGCTCGCGCGCGACCATGCGCGGCACCATCAGGGAACCATGAGTGCCGAGGCGATCGTGGCTGCGGCAGCGGCGGGCGATGTCGCGGCCAACGGCACGCTGGCGCGCTACGAGGAACGTCTCGCCCGCGCGCTGGCCCACGTGATCAACCTGCTCGACCCGGACGTGATCGTACTGGGTGGCGGGCTCTCGAACATCGACCGGCTCTATGTCAACGTGCCCGCGTGTTGGAGGCCCTGGGTCTTTTCCGATCGCGTCGACACGCGTCTGGTGCGGAACGCGCACGGTGACTCGAGCGGCGTGCGCGGCGCCGCGTGGCTGTGGAACATCTAAGCCGCTACATGCTCGTATAGTTGGGGCCGCCGCCGCCTTCGGGCGTCACCCAGTGAATGTTCTGCCGCGGATCCTTGATGTCGCAGGTCTTGCAATGCACGCAGTTCTGCGCGTTGATCTGCAGCCGCTGCGTCTCGCCGCCTGCCTTTTCATCGGGCACGAATTCGTACACGCCGGCGGGGCAGTAGCGCGCTTCTGGCCCGTCGTAGAGCCTGAGGTTCACATCGACCGGAATGGTCGGGTCGCGCAACTGCAGGTGCACCGGCTGGTCCTCCACATGATTGGTGTTGGACAGGAACACCGAGGACAGCTTGTCGAAGGTCAGTTTGCCGTCGTATTTCGGATAGTCGATGCGCGGCATTTGCGCCGCGGGCTGCAGTGACTCATGGTCGGCCTTGCCGTGGCGCAAGGTCCAGGGCACCAGCGCGCCGAGGCCGAGATCGTTCAGCCACATGTGCGCGCCGGCATGCATGCTGCCGAGCACCATGCCCCATTTCAAACCCGGCTTCACGTTGCGCACCTTGTACAGGTCTTCGTAGACCCACGACTTGCGCCACGCGTCGGCATAGCTTGTGAGTTCGTCGTGCGCGCGATTGGCTTCCAGCGCGGCGAATGCGGCCTCCGCAGCCAGCATCCCGGTCTTCATCGCGTTATGGCTGCCCTTGATGCGCGGCAGGTTCACGAAACCCGCGGAACAGCCGATCAGCGCGCCACCGGCAAACGTGAGCTTGGGCACCGATTGCAGGCCGCCTTCGTTGATCGCACGCGCGCCATAGGCCAACCGCTTGCCGCCTTCGAAGGTGCGGCGAATCGCCGGGTGCGTCTTGAAACGCTGGAACTCGTCGTACGGCGACAGGTGCGGATTGTCATAATTGAGGTGGACAACGAAGCCGACCGCCACCGTGCCGTCGTCAAGGTGGTACACGAACGAGCCGCCACCCGTGTCGGAGGTCAGCGGCCAGCCCTGCGTGTGGATGACGAGGCCCGGATGATGCCGGTCCGGCGCCACCTGCCACAGTTCCTTGATGCCGATGCCATACTTCTGCGGGTCGATGCCATCGCGCAGGTTGAACCGGCCCATCAGTTCCTGCGACAGCGAGCCACGCGCGCCTTCCGCGAACAGCGTGTATTTCGCGAGCAGCTCCATGCCGGGCTGGTAGTCCGCCTTGTGCGAACCGTCGTGCGCCACGCCCATGTCGCCCGTGGCCACGCCGCGGACTGCGCCATGCTCGTCGTAGAGAATTTCCGCAGCAGGAAAGCCGGGGTAGATCTCGACACCCAGCGCTTCCGCTTCGCGCGCAAGCCAGCGACAGACGTTGCCAAGGCTCGCGATGTAGTTGCCGTGGTTGTCCATCAGCGGCGGCATCAACGCGTTGGGAATGCGATACGCCTTGTCCGCCGTCAGCACCATGAAGCGGTCCTCGGTGACCTTCGTGGTCAACGGGGCGCCCCGCGACTGCCAATCCGGGAACAGCTCATTGAGTGCCTTGGGATCGATCACGGCGCCCGACATCGTGTGCGCGCCGACCTCCGAACCCTTTTCGAGGAGGCAAACCGTCACGTCGCGGCCTCGCTCGGCGGCGAGCTGCTTCAGGCGAATGGCCGCGGCGAGGCCCGATGGGCCGCCGCCGACGATCACGACGTCGTATTCCATGGTTTCGCGGGTCATGCGGCGGCTTTCAGGTCAAATGGGGCAACGACCATTATAATTCGCAGATGCCCTTCGCCCCGCCGCCCGGCGCGCGACCTTGAGGCGGCACACTTCTTCGGCCAGAGTTCTTCCCGATGACTTCTCCACGCCTGCTTGTGCAAACCACGCATCTGACCGTCCGCTGGGGCGACATGGATACGCTTGGGCACGTCAACAACACCAACTACTTCCGTTACATGGAACAGGCACGCATCGAATGGGTCTACGCACAGGCGCAGGCCCACGAAGGCGCGCCCTATGACGGAGGCGAGGGACCTGTGATCGTCAATGCAAGCTGCGATTTCCTGGTGCCGCTGGTCTATCCGGCCGATATCGTGGTCACCATGTACCTTGGCAACCCCGGCCGCACCAGCGTCGGCAGCTATTACGAAATTCATTCCGGGGGCAGGAAATTCGCTACTGGCGCTGCGAAGATGGTGTGGATCGACGTCGCCTCCGGCCGACCCGTTCCCTTGCCCGAAGCGCTGGCCGCATCTTTGCAGGCACTGGCCACCTGACCTATGGAACCACTCTGGACCCCGTCGCCTGAACGCATCGCCAACGCCAACATCACGCGCTTTGCGGCTGAAGTCGCGCAGCAGCATGGCATTGATGTGGGTACCTACGAACGCCTGTGGCGCTGGTCGGTCGACCACAAATGGGATTTCTGGCGCGCGATCTGGTCGTTTGGCGGCGTGCTGGGACAGCCCGGCGCGCGAGTGCTGGAAGACGCAGACAGGATGCCCGGCGCCCGCTGGTTTCCCGACGCCACGCTGAACTACGCGCAGAACCTGCTCGAACGCCGCCGCGCCGACGACACCGCGGACGCGCTGGTATTCTGGGGCGAGGACAAGGTCAAGCGCACGCTCTCGCACGCGGATCTTCACGCGATGGTCGCGCGCGCCGCAGAAGCGCTGTCCGCGCAGGGCATCGTTGCCGGCGATCGGGTCGCGGGCTTCCTGCCCAACATGCCCGAGGCCATGGTGGCGATGCTGGCAACCGCATCGCGCGGTGCCGTCTGGTCGTCATGCTCGCCGGACTTCGGTGTGCAGGGTGTGCTCGATCGCTTCGGCCAGATCGAGCCACGCATTCTCTTTACCGTCGACGGCTATTGGTACAACGGCAAGGCGGTGCCCATCCTCGACAAGGTGCGCGTGATCGTCGAGCGGTTGCCGTCGGTGGAGCGCGTCGTCGTGATCCCCTATCTCCAGCAAAGCGCCGGCGCCTCGGACGATCTGAGTTCGATTCGCGTGGCGTTGCCCTGGGATGCGTGGCTGGCACCATTCGTGGCGGGGCCCATCGATTACGTGCAGCTGCCATTCGCGCACCCGTTGTTCATCCTGTACTCGTCCGGTACCACCGGCGTGCCCAAGTGCATCGTGCACGGCGCCGGGGGTACGTTGCTGCAGCATCTGAAGGAACACCTGCTGCATGGCGACCTGAAGCGCGACGATCGTCTCTTCTATTTCACGACCTGCGGCTGGATGATGTGGAACTGGCTGGCGGCCGGGATGGCGGTGGGCGCCACGCTGCTGCTCTACGATGGCTCGCCATTCATCGATCGTGGCCGCATCCTGTGGACGCTCGCGGATGCGGAGCGCATGACGCACTTCGGCACGTCGGCCAAGTACATCGATGCGCAGAAGAAGATTGCGATGGTGCCGCGGAAGGATTTCGACCTCGGCACGATCCGCACGATGTTCTCCACCGGCAGCCCGCTGTCTCCGGAGAGCTTCGACTACGTCTATCAGTGCGTGAAAAGGGATCTCTGCCTTTCGTCCATCTCCGGCGGTACCGATATCGTGTCGTGCTTCGCGCTGGGAATGCCCACGCTGCCGGTGTGGCGCGGCGAACTGCAGTGCCGAGGCCTCGGGCTCGATGTGGATGTCTACGACGACCATGGCACGCCCATCGCGCGGGAAAAGGGTGAGCTCGTCTGCAAGTCGCCGTTTCCGGCGATGCCGGTGGGCTTCTGGAACGATCCGGACGGCGCGAAATATCACGCCGCCTATTTCGAGCGCTATCCCGGCGTGTGGTGCCATGGCGACTGGGTCGAGCTGACCGAGCACGGTGGCCTGGTGATCTACGGGCGTTCCGACGCCACGCTCAATCCCGGCGGCGTGCGCATCGGCACGGCCGAGATCTATCGCCAGGTCGAACAGTTGCCCGAAGTGGTCGAGAGCATCGTGATCGGCCAGGACTGGCCCCCGGGCGAGGTAGGCGACGTGCGCGTCGTGCTCTTCGTCAGGTTGCGCGAGGGCGAAGTGCTCACCACCGACCTCACCGAACGCATCAAGCAAACCATCCGCGTCAACACCACGCCACGCCACGTCCCCGCGCGCATCGTTGCCGTCACGGATATCCCACGCACCAAGTCGGGCAAGATCGTCGAGCTCGCGGTGCGCAACGTCGTGCATGGCCGCGAAGTGCGCAATAGCGAGGCGCTGGCCAATCCCGAGGTACTCGAGCAGTTCCGGGACCTGGAAGTGTTGAAGACCTGACGTGCGCCCACCGGTACCCCTGTGCTGATCGATGCGGAGCGTTCCATGCTGCTGGTCATTGACGTGCAGACGAAGCTCGTGCCCTCGGTGGCTGAGCACGAGGCGGTGGTCGCGAGGGTAGTCTGGATGATTGGAGCGGCCCAGCGAATCGGCATTCCGGTGGCGGCCACCGAGCATTACGCCAAGGGACTGGGACACTTGATTCCTGCCGTGCGGACGTTGCTGCCGGCCGCAGCCATCGGTGCCAAGAATCATTTCTCGAGTGTCGCCGCGCAATGCCTGCCCGGCTTGCCTGGCCATGATCGCGCGCAGGTCGTGGTGATCGGCATGGAGGCGCACGTGTGCGTGCTGCAGACCGCGCTCGAATTGCTGGAGGATGGCAAGGAGGTCTACGTTGTCGCGGACGCCGTCGGCTCGCGCGCCGCGCAGGATCGGCATGTGGCGCTTACGCGCATGCGCGATGAAGGGGTGCGCGTCGTCACGAGCGAGATGGTGGTCTTCGAATGGCTGGGCGAGGCCGGCACCGTGCTCTTTCGCGACGTGTGCCGGGATTTCCTCCGCTGAATGGAACGACGCCCATGAGTTTCTTCGCCATTCTCGTCGCGCTCGGACTCGAGCAGTGGCGCGCATTCGAGTGGCGACACACCGGGGAGCGCCTGTTTATCCGCTATGCCCGTGCCGTCGAGCGCAAATTGAATGGCGGCACCCGGCAGCATGGCGTGTTTGCGGCCGTCGCCGCGCTCGTGCCCCCGGTGGCAGGCGTCGCGTTGCTGTACTTCGTGGCGGATGCCATGCATCCGGTGCTCGGACTGGTGGTCAACGCGATCATCCTTTACCTGCTGATGGGTTTTCGCCGGTTCAGCCACGCGCTGTCGGCGATCGTGGCCGCGCTGCAGGCGGGCGACCTGCAGGCGGCGCGCCGCGCACTCGGTGTCTGGCGCGGGGGTTCCACGCTTGATCTGTCGGCGCAGGATGTTGCACGCCTGGCGATCGAGCGCGGCCTCGTCGACGCCTATCGCCAGGTCTTTGCCGTGCTGTTCTGGTTTGTGTTGTTGCCTGGACCGATCGGCGCGGTGCTCTATCGCGCCGTGGTGTTGCTGGCGGATGAGTGGCGCGGGCCGGTGCCGGGGGTTGCGCCAACGCCGCCGGTACTGGCCCGCGCGGAGTTCGGCCACGCCGCGCAGGTGCTTCTGGCATGGCTCGACTGGATTCCCGTGCGACTGACGGCGCTGTCGTTTGCCGTGGTCGGCGACTTTGAGGACGCTATTGCCTGCTGGCGCACGCAGGCAGGGCAGTGGTCGACTCACGAAGGGGGCAAGGCGGTGGGGATTCTGCTGGCAGCGGGCGGGGGCGCGCTGGGCGTGCAGCTGGGCGGGCCATTGCCCACGCTGGCCGGGGACCCCGATACCCGGCCGGATCTCGGCATGGGTGACCCAGTGGAGCCGGAAGTGCTGCCCTCTGCGGTCGGACTGGTGTGGCGCGCGCTGGTGTTGTGGCTGCTGCTGATCCTGTTGCTGACGCTGGCCAATCTGGCACCTTAGTCCGGCGGTCAACGGCGCGAGAGGCCACCCGCTTCGGCGATCAACCGCTGCATCAGCGCCAGCCGGTGCGGTGCGATAGCACCGTTGTCCACTGCCGCAGTGATTGCGCAACCAGGCTCCGCGCCATGGCGGCAATCGCGAAAGCGGCAATGACCAAGCAGCGGACGGATTTCGACGAAGGCATCGGCCAGCGTCTGCGGATCAAGATGCGCGAGCGCAAATGCCTTCATGCCCGGCGAGTCGACGATCCAGGCATCCGCGCCCAACGCCGGCAGCCGGTACAGGCTGGTCGATGTTGTCGTGTGCTTGCCGGTATTGAGGGACGTGGAAACTTCCGCCGTACGCGCGGCCACCCGCGGCAACAACGCATTGACGAGCGTCGACTTGCCCATCCCGGACTGACCGACCAGAACCGTGTGCCGGTCGCGCAACCACGGCAAAACCGGTGTTACGTCGTCACGGGCGGAGAATCCGACAATCGGGTAGCCCAGCCTGGCCACACCCGAGAGTCGATCCTGCAACAGGGCGAACGTGGGCAGGTCGGACTTGTTCGCCAGCACGACGAAGCGACATTGCGCGGCCTCGGCCGCAATCATCCAGCGGTGAATCAATTCGGTGTCGAGCGCGACGTCGGGCGCGACTACCCCCGCAATCTGGGTCACGTCGGCAGCCAGCAGCTTGGCCTTGAACGCGTCCGAGCGGTAGATGAGGTTGCGGCGCGGCGCCATCCCCACGATGGCCGCGCCCCCGGCGTCCTGCTCGAACGTGACTTGGTCGCCGACGGCGAGCTGCATCGACCTGCCCTTGAGCACGCAGGTCACCACGGTGCCATCGGCACGCTCGACATCGTAGCGGCGGCGCATCGTGGCCACGACCAGGCCGGCGGATGTCGTGACGCCGGCAGCGGCGCTGGCAGTCAAGCGACGATGCTTTCGGTGCGCGCGGCACAGATGAAATCGTTGCGGGTCAGACCGCCGGCGTCGTGGGTGGAGTAGGTCACGTTGCAGCACGCGTAGGACACGGTGAGATCGGGATGATGATTCTGGGATCGCGCCACATCGGCCACCGCATTGACGAAAGCCATCGTGGCATCGAAGTCCGCAAACGAAAATGGCTTGCGCAACGAGTCGTCGACGATGCTCCACCCCGGCAGCGCGGAGGCCAGTGCGGCGGCCTCGGCGGGCGGCAGCCGCGGTGCGCCGTTGCGGCAGCGTTCGGCGGCGAGGATCGCAAGTCGCGTATCCGGTTTCGGATGGGATCCGGTGGTCAATGCGGGAACCGGTAAAACGTGGCGTTGAGGTAGTCGACCAACTGTTCTTCCTCCTCCGGGAAATATTGCGTCGGCAGCTCGGCGTTGCATCGCGCCACTTGCGCCTTCAGCTGCGCCAAGGAGTTGACGCGGCGATCGGAGCGGAGATAGATGGCTTCCGGTGTGCCGAATTTCTGCCGGTGGCACGCGACACAGTCGCGATCGGACAGCAAACGGCCGGCCGCTACATTGGCGCTTGTGGACGTCGCTTGCTGCGCCGGCGCCAGCGCCGGCGTCCAGGCGATCGCCAGCATGGCGATCGCGCCGAGTGTACGCAGCGGCGGCGAGGGCATCACGCCGGCACCGGTTGCGCTGCGGCGCGCGCGGCGATGTGCGCGATGCGCACGGCTGCCGGCGGATGCGAATCGTAGAACGCGGAATGGAGCGGGTCGGGCGTCAACGTGGCGGCATTGTCTTCGTAGAGCTTGACCAGGGCCGCGGTCAGTGACGCCGCCGATGCATGTTCCGTGGCAAATGCGTCGGCCTCGAACTCATGGCGGCGCGAATACTGCGACGACACCGGCTCGAGCACAAAGGTGAACACCGGCAACGCGAGCATGAAAAGTTCGAGCGCCACGCCCGGGCGGCTCATGGCCACCGGCACCAGCTGCGCGGGGATACCGAGGCCCTCGTAGAACCATGGCGCCTGCGCGGACCATGCGAGGAGCGCCAGCACCACCAGTGATAGTCCTGCGGACCACGCGACGCGCTTGACCACATGCAGCCGCTTGAAGTGGCCGAGCTCGTGGGCCAGCACCGCTTCGATTTCGTCCGGGGCGAGCCGATCGAGCAGCGTATCGAAGAACACGATGCGCTTGGCCTTGCCGAACCCCGTGAAATACGCGTTGCCGTGTCCTGAGCGCTTCGACCCGTCCATCACGAAGAGGCCGGCGCTGCGAAACCCGCAGCGGGCCAGCAATGCCTCGATTCGGGCCCGCGCCGGGTTCTCGCCCAACGGAGAAAATTTGTTGAACAGCGGCGCGATCACCGTCGGATACAGCACCAGAATCAGCGACTGGAACGCCATCCATGCGGCCCACGCCCACACCCACCACCACGTGCCGGCCGCGCCCATCAGCCACAGGATCAGCACCAGCAGCGGCACGCCCAGTGCCATGGCGAGAGCGGTGCCTTTCACGAGATCGGTCAGCCACAGTTGCAGCGTGATCCGGTTGAAGCCGAAGCGCTCTTCGATGCGGAAGGTGTGCCACCACGAAAACGGCAAGCCGACCGCGGCATAGATCAGGCCGGCGATGCCGAACATCGCCACGTCGCGCCACAACGGCGCCACCGGCAACAATTCGGTCCACGCGACGATTGCACCGAGGCCACCGCCCAGCGTCAAAGCCAACAGCAGCAGTGCGTCTGCCATGGTATGGAGCATCCCATGACGCTGCTTGGCCACGGTGTAGTCCGCGGCCTTGGCGTGGGCCGCGAGGCTGATGCGCTCGACGAAGGCCGCCGGTACCTTGTCGCGGTTCCGGCGCACGTGCGCGATCTGGCGTTGCGCGAGCCAGAACCGCAGCACCAACGACGCGGTGAGCGAGGCAATGAACACGAGGGAGGCGGTGGCGGCGGTCACGACAAGGCGAGGGGCGGGCATGCGACAATGCAGCGTCAATTCTACGCCAAGCGCCCATGCCTCAAGACCCGCTCCGCCTCATATGGATCGACATGGAAATGACCGGTCTCAAGCCCGACCAGGACCGGATCATCGAAGTGGCGCTGGTCGTCACCGACGGCAACCTCGTGACGGTCGCCGAGGCGCCGGTTTGGGTGGTCCACCAGCCCGATGCCGTCCTTGATGGCATGGACGCGTGGAATCAGGGCACGCACGGCCGCTCCGGGCTCATCGCCAAGGTCAAGGCGTCGCTCGTGGATGACGCCAGCGTGGAATCCCAGGCGCTGGCGTTTCTGGCCGAGCACGTACCGGCCAAGGCCTCGCCGATGTGCGGCAACTCGATCTGCCAGGACCGCCGTTTCCTCGCCCGGTGGATGCCGGCCCTCGAGGACTGGTTCCATTATCGCAACCTCGACGTATCGACGCTGAAAGAGCTATGCCGGCGCTGGAAGCCCGAGTTGATGAAGGGGATTCCGAAGGAAGGTCGGCACGAAGCGTTGGCCGATGTCTACGAGTCGATCGAGGAATTGAAGTACTACCGCAAGCACTTCATCCGCGCCTGAGATGAATGCCGCCGATCGCAGCGTGGCGCAATGAAATTCTGCAGTGAATGCGGGTCCGCCCGCATCGAGTTGCGCATCCCTGACGGCGATTCGTTGCCGCGCCACGTGTGCGCGGATTGTCACACCATCCACTACCTGAATCCCAAAGTCGTCGTCGGCTGCCTGCCGGAGTGGGAGGGGCAGGTGCTGCTGTGCCGACGCGCCATCGAGCCGCGCCTGGGCCTGTGGACGTTGCCTGCCGGATTTCTCGAAAATGGCGAGACGGTGTCTGAGGGGGCGGCGCGCGAGACGCTGGAAGAAGCCAACGCGCGCGTGGAGGTCGGCGACCTCTATACGCTGATCAGCCTGCCGCAGATTCACCAGGTGTACATGATGTTCCGGGCCCGGCTGCTCGACACCGACTTCGGCCCCGGACCGGAAAGTCTCGAGGTCGCGCTGTTCGACGAGGCCGACATCCCGTGGGAGACGCTGGCTTTTCGCACGATCACGCGGACGCTGCGCAACTACTTCCTCGACCGCAAGGAAGGGGCGCTGCCGCTGCGCATCTCCGCGCTCAAGCGGCCGGCGCCGCTGCCTCCTGACCTGCGTGGCGCGGGCTGATCCGCTGCTGAGGCCCGGGACGGCGCAGTGACCAATGTCGCGCCGCGGCGGCCTTCGTCCGACGTCGGCGGGTGCGACGATGCGCAAATGGCCACGGCCGGCGATGCAATGACGGAAGTCGCGGCCGCCACGAATCGCTACCGGGGTGCGCTGGGATGGCTGGTGTCGGCACTGCTCGTGGCCATGGCCCTGTTTCACCTCTACGCCGCCGTCGCAATGGTGCGGGCGGACGTGCTGCGGCCGGTGCACGTGGGCTTCACACTCAGCCTCGTGTTTCTGCTGTTTCCCATGGCCCGGGGCTTGCGCAACCGCCTCATGTGGTGGGACATCGTCGGTGCGTTGCTGGGCCTGGCGACCGTGGCGTACCTGTTGGGGGGTGGCGCTGCGTTCTGGCACCGCCATGCGGCGCCGAGTCCCTCCGATGCCTTTTTCGGCTTCGCTTTCCTGTTGCTGGTGCTCGAGGCTTGTCGCCGCACTTCGGGCTGGCGCATGGTGCTCGTGATCGGCCTGTTCCTGGGCTATGCCCTGGCCGGGCCGTGGCTGCCGGGACCATGGCGGCATCCGGGCCATGACGTTTCGGGCATGACCGGGTTTTTCTACCAGACGCTTGACGGCGTGTTCGGCACCGCGGTCAAAGGGTCGTCCACGCTCATCATCCTGTTTGCCATCTATGGGTCATTCCTGCGGCATTGTGGCGACGGCAAGTGGCCTCATGCCGGGCGCTTTGCCAGCAGGCCCGACGGGCCGGCGCGCGCCGTGGTATTCAACTATTTCCTTCTGGGCGGATCGCCGGGCGTTGTCGCCGCCACCACGAACGTCACGTCGACTGCGTTCACGATGCTGGAACGCGCTGGGTACAGCCGCGATGCCGGAGGTGGCCTGCTTGCAGCCAGCGGCTTGGGAGCGATCATGGTGCCACCCGTACTCGGTGCGGCGGCCATCCTGGTCGCCGAATTTCTCGGGATTGGCTATCTCGATGTTCTGCTGATGGCGACGATCCCCGCGCTGGTCTACTGCCTGTCGCTATTGCTGATGGTCGAAATCGACGCGCGCAGGTTCGGCGCGCGCGAGGAGACCAAGACCAACCGGCAAGCACCGGTCGAACTCGCGCGGAAGTACGGTTTCCACGCCGTCTCGCTGAGCGCGCTGGTCGCGCTGATGCTGCTGGGCCGGTCACCCGTCGAGGCGGTGCTGGTTGCCACCATGCTGACCTATGTCCTGTCGTTCGTGCACCGGGACACGGCGATCGGCCCACGCAAGCTCTGGTCAACGCTGGAGGCGGGATCGAGCGGGGTGCTCAATGTGGCGGCCACCTGCGCCGGTGCAGGCATCATTGTCGGCGTGGTCGCGATGACGGGCCTCGGTGTCAGGTTCAGCGCGATGTTCGTTCTGATGGCGGGGGGAAGCCTGCCGCTCGCCGCGCTGTCGGCGGCGCTGTTCGCCTGGATCCTTGGACTGGCCCTGCCATTGATTGCGAGCTACATCATCGGCGCGATCCTCGTCGCGCCGGCACTGGTCACGCTTGGCGTGCCCGAATTCGCTGCGCACCTGTTCATCTTCTACTTTGCCGTGTTGTCGCAAGTCTCGCCCCCCGCGGGATCTCTGCCGTTCGCGGTGGCCGCGCTGACCGGCGGCCATCCCTACAGGACGGCCCTGCATTCCTACAAGTACGCGTTGCCGGCCTTCGTCCTGCCGTTTGCATTCGTGCTCGACCCGATGGGCGTGGCGCTCCTGCTCAAGGTGCCCCCGGGCGTGTCGTGGGCCCATGTGGCGTGGGTGACGTTCACGGTCGTCGTCGGTATCGCGCTGCTGGCGGCAGGAGTGCAGAAGTGGCTGCTGCGCGCGTGCACGCCGTTCGAGCGCTGGACTCTGATTGCTTGCGGACTGTTGGTCGTTTACCCGTCGCCATGGCTTGAGGCCGCCGGATTCGCCGGCGTGTTCCTGTTGTTGACATGGCAACGGCGCGGCATGCGTCGGACTGCAGCGTAGCGCGCCGTTCCCTGGGTCCGACCTCGATCTGCGCGCAGCGTGATTGGCCGACGTGTTCGGCCGGCCGGACCATGCGTGCGGACGGCGTCGACGCGCCATGGGGCTCGCGTTGGTTGCATCGCAGCTTCCGACCCCCGCGACTGATGCAAGGTTTGTCAAACCGGCGGGTTTCGTGCATCCTGCCTTGTGGGCGCGCAGCGGCGGATTCTCGCCAATCGTTGCGCGCATGGAATGCGGACAGCATTGATTTGATTCAACGTCGACCAAGGCAGACTCATGAAGAAGATTGCATTTGTTTTTGCGTTCGCGGGCTCGTTGCTGGCCGTGGGCAGCG
Organism: uncultured beta proteobacterium; assembly: GCA_963805355.1. Lineage (GTDB taxonomy): Bacteria > Pseudomonadota > Gammaproteobacteria > Burkholderiales > Casimicrobiaceae > VBCG01. The sequence goes on from CAWDTZ010000004.1 coordinate 357,420, forward strand.
CCCAGGCACAACAGTTCATCAACATCCTTACCGGCGGACAGAGCGGCGTGTATTACCCGTTGGGTGTGGCGCTGTCGCAGATCTATGCCAAGGCCATTCCGAACGTCAAGTCCACTGCACAGGTGACCAAGGCGTCGGCCGAAAATCTCAATCTGCTGCAGGCCGGTCGCGGCGAACTTGCCTTTTCGCTTGGCGACGCGCTTTCCGACGCCTGGAAGGGCGACGAGGAGGCGGGTTTCAAAACGCCGCTGAATAAACTGCGTGGCCTGTCTGCCACCTACAACAACTATATCCAGATCGTTGCCAGCGCGGATTCGGGGATTCGCACGATTGCGGACCTGAAGGGAAAGCGCGTGTCGGTCGGTGCAGCGCGCTCGGGCACCGAACTCAATGCCCGCGCCATCCTGAAAGCCGCCGGACTGAGCTACAAGGATCTCGCCAAGGTGGAGTATCTCCCGTTCGGCGAATCGGTCGAGCTCATGAAGAACCGCCAGCTCGATGCCACCTTGCAGTCGGCGGGGTTGGGCGTCGCGTCGATCCGCGACCTCGCGACTTCCGTGAAGATCGTCGTGATTGCGGTGCCGCCGGATGTCGTCGCCAAGGTGGGTGACCCCGCCTACCAGGTGGCCGTGATCCCGGCCAACACCTACGAAGGCCAAACCGCCGATGTCGCGACCGCCGCCATTCCCAACTTCCTGGTCACGCAAGCGGACGTCTCCACGGATCTCGCCTATCAGATGACCAAGGCGCTTTACGACAACCTCGACACGCTCCATGCGGCGCACAACGCGGCAAAGTCGATCAAGCGTGAAAATGCGGTCAAGGGGATGCCGGTGCCGCTGCATCCGGGCGCCGAAAAGTACTATCGCGAAGTCGGCGTCATCAAGTAGCAGTACAGGCGGGATCGACGCCCGCGACGGCGACACGGACTGAAGTCCGGTCGCCGAAGACTGCCTGCACAGGCGGTGGAGGAGTGCACGTTGACGATGCTCGATGATCCGGAACAGGTTGGCGGCCGGCTGGATGTAACGCGCGCAGTGTTCTGGATTGCGATCGCGTTCTCGCTGTTCCAGGTCTATACGGCGGCCTTCAGTCCGCTTTCCAGTCAGGTGGTCCGCGCCATCCACGTGGGCTTCGTCCTGCTGATGATCTTCGCGATGCGACCCGTGCTGCTGTCCGGGAAGGCGGGGGTGGTGGCGGGTTGGGTGCTGGGGCTCGTCGGGTTCGCGTTGAGCTTCTACCATTGGGTGTTCGAGGCCGAACTCACCCAGCGTGCCGGCGAGCTCACGACCGCCGACATGGTCATCGGGATCGTGATCGTCGTTCTCGTGTTCGAAGGCGCACGGAGAATGATGGGATGGGCGCTTCCGTTCATATGCGGACTGTTCCTGATCTACGCGCTGTTCGGACAGCACCTGCCCGGTGGTCTTGCCCATCGCGGCTTCGGATTCGACCAGGTGGTGAGCACGCTTGCCTTCGGCACCGAGGGCATCTACGGTACGCCCACCTACGTTTCGTCCACCTACATCTTTCTGTTCATCCTGTTCGGTGCGTTCCTCGAGCAGGCGGGGATGATCACCCTGTTCACCGATTTCGCGATGGGTACGGTGGGACACACCCGCGGCGGTCCGGCGAAGGTTGCCGTGATCAGCTCGGGATTGATGGGCACGATCAACGGGTCCGGCGTCGCCAATGTCGTTACCACCGGCCAGTTCACGATCCCGCTGATGAAGCGATTCGGCTATTCATCGGCATTCGCCGGTGGGGTCGAGGCCACATCGAGCATGGGGGGGCAGATCATGCCGCCCGTCATGGGGGCCGTTGCCTTCATCATGGCCGAGACGATCAACGTCCCGTATATCGAGATCTGCAAGGCGGCGATCATTCCGGCCGTGCTTTATTTCGTGACGGCCTTCTGGATGGTCCACCTCGAGGCGGGGCGCAAGGGACTGCTCGGACTGCCGAAAGATGAGTGTCCGAATCCATGGACAGCGGTGCGGGAGCGCTGGGTGCTGCTGGTGCCGCTGATCGGGCTTGTCGTGTTGCTGTTTTCCGGCTACACGCCGCTGTTCTCCGGGACGGTCGGCCTCGGTTTGACCGTGATCCTGATCTTCGGCGCCGCGGCGATGTCCGGTGTCGGCAACCGATCGTTGCGGTTTCTCTTCTGGGTGCTGCTTGGGTTCGCCTGCGCGGGGTTCATCAAGTTTGGGGTGATCACGTTTTTCGTGATCGTGGCTTTGTTGGCCGTGGTCATCCGCCTGCAGCGTGCCGGCGATCAGGCGCTGAGGCTGGCGGTCACGGCGCTCGTCGACGGTGCCCGTCATGCATTGCCCGTGGCGATTGCCTGTGCGCTGGTCGGCGTCATCATCGGCGTGATCAACCTGACCGGTGTCGCCACCGAACTGGGCGGCCGCATCATTGCGCTCGGCGAGCAGAATCTGCTGCTGGCGCTGATTCTCACGATGCTGACCTGCCTGATCCTGGGGATGGGCATCCCGACGATCCCCAACTACATCATCACGAGTTCCCTCGCCGCGCCGATCCTTCTGAAACTTGGCGTGCCGTTGATCGTGTCCCACATGTTCGTGTTCTATTTCGGCATCATGGCCGACCTGACCCCGCCCGTGGCGCTGGCCGCCTTCGCGGCGTCGTCGATTGCCAAGGAGTCGGGATTGAAGATCGGCATCCAGGCGATGCGCATCGCCATCGCCGGTTTTGTCATTCCCTACATGGCCGTCTACGCACCGGCATTGATGCTGCAGGGAGGGAACGCAGTCGACGTCGCATTCATCGTCTTCAAGGCGCTGCTGGCCATCGGCCTTTGGGGTGCGGCGGCGATTGGCTACCTGGCCATGCCGCTCAATTGGTTCGCGCGGCTGTTTGCGCTTGCCTCAGCTGCGTTGCTGATCGCGGCGGTTCCGTTGACGGACGAAGCCGGCCTGGCCATGTCCGCGGTCTTCTTCACGTGGCAGACCTGGCGCTGGCGCAAGCATGGCGTTGCTGTCGCGTCGGGATGAGCCTGTCGGCCATCGGGGTCTGTCTTGCCCTTGCCTCGGCAGGCGCAGGCCAGCACGTTTACATCCCGGTCCAGCGCTTTACGCTGGCATGGACGCACTCCATCGAGAAAGTACGGTGGGAAGAGGACTACGAAGTGAGGTCCACGAAGGATGGCGCGGGCACGCCGGCGCTGGTGATTGTCGCCGCACGCATTCATGGCTCCGGCGCGGGCATGGAACCTCCTGCGGGCGCCGTGTTGCGCAACGGCTGGTACGAGTATCGGCCCCCACCGCCTCTGGAGGACGAGTTGCTGCTTGCCCGCTCGAATTTCGTCGCCGACTACGAGTTCTGCCTGGCGAGCGGATGCCGGCCGATGGGCGCGCTGCTGGCGTCGGATGGCGGTGTCACGCGATTGTTTGCATGCCGGGCCGGCGGATGACCTGGCGCATTCGCTGCGCATCGTCCCGATCGCTTCAGCCGGCGTCGAGAATCCGATCCGGGCTTCGCGGACGCACGCCGATCACGTCGAAGCGACGACCGTAATTCCTGCGGCGGCCAGTGCCGCGTGCAATTCCTGCACATGCGGATGACCCGTGGTCTCGACAACGCAGACCACGCGCACGGCGGACAGGTCGGGTCCCGAGAACGCGCGATCGTGGACGATTTCCTGGATCGACGCACCGGCCGCGGCGATCACTTCGGCGAGCCGGGCAAGACCGCCTGGTCGGTCGCTGATCGTGACCGTGAAGCGCGATCGGCGCCCATCGGCCACCAGCCCGACCTCGATCACGCGATCGAGCATCGTGATGTCGATGTTGCCGCCGCAAAGCACGAGCACGACGTTGCGCCCCTTGAGGTCATCGAGCTTGCCTGCAAGAAACGCGGCCAGCGGCGCCGCACCCGCGCCTTCGACCACGCTCTTTTCAAGTTCGATCAAGCGCAGGATCGCGAGCGCGATGTTGGCTTCGTTGACCGTCACCACACGATCGACGACCTTCGGCAGCACCTTGAACGGTTCCGTCCCGATCTGCGGAACGGCCAGGCCATCGGCAAGCGTAGGCGACAGTCCCACCGCAACCGGCTTGCCGGCGGCCAATGCGGCCGTCAGGCAGGCCGCATGTTCCGGTTCGACGCCAACCACGCGAACGGCAGGCTGGCGTGCGCGCATCACCGTGCCGATGCCGGCAATCAGGCCGCCGCCACCCACCGGCACGACAACCGCGTCGACGTCCGGCGTCTGCTCGAGAATCTCCAGTGCCATCGTGCCCTGGCCCGCCATGACGTCGAAATTGTCGAACGGATGAATGAAGGTCAGCTGGTCGCGCTTGGCGATTTCCACCGCCAGCGTTCGCGCTTCGCCGATATCCGACCCGTGCAGGATCACCTTGGCGCCCAGATGCCGGCAGTTGGTGACCTTGATCAGCGCGGCAAATTTCGGCATCACCACCGTGGCTGGAATGCCCAGCAGGCTGGCGTGATAGGCGATCCCCTGCGCATGGTTGCCCGCGGACGCAGCAATCACGCCGCGGCGCCGCGCATCGTCCGGCAGGCGCAGCAGCGCGTTACGCGCGCCGCGCTCCTTGAAACTGCCCGTGCGCTGCAGGTAGTCGAGCTTGCAGTAGATGTGCGCGCCCGTGAGTTGCGACAATGGCACCGACTCCACACAGGGCGACTCGTAGATTCCGCCCGCAATGCGCTCGCGGGCAGCCTCGATGTCGGCAATCGTCAGCATGGCCGGTCGCGCCTCACGCTCAGAAGGGCAATGCCATGCCGGGTTTGGCCCGCGCCAGCACCTGCCGGAATTCATCCTGGATACGGACCAGTGCCGCGGCATTGTCCGCCTCGAAGCGCAGCACGATCACCGGGGTGGTGTTCGACGCCCGCATCAGGCCGAAGCCGTCGGCGTATTCCACGCGCAGCCCGTCGAGCCTGATCACATCGACCGCGCCGGGAAACGATTCGCGGGCCGCCATCGCGGCGATCAGCGTGTGCGCCTCGCCTTCCGCGCAGGCAATGTTGAGTTCGGGCGTCGACAGCGCATCCGGCAATGCGTCGAGCACCGCGGAAGGGTCTGCATGCCGCGACAGGATCTCGAGCATGCGCGCGCCGGCATACATCCCATCGTCGAAGCCGTACCAGCGCTCGCCGAAGAACGTGTGGCCGCTCATTTCCCCGGCCAGCGCGGCGCCGGTTTCCTTCATCTTGCCCTTGATCAGCGAATGTCCCGTCTTCCACAGCAAGGGAACGCCGCCGTGACTTGCTATCCATGGTTTCAGATTGCGCGTGGACTTGACGTCATAGATCACCGTGGCACCGGGCTTGCGCGTCAACAGGTCGGCGGCGAACAGCATCAGCTGCCGGTCGGGATAGATGACATGGCCGGCGCGGGTGACCACGCCAAGCCGGTCGCCGTCGCCGTCGAAGGCCAGGCCGATTTCGCAGTCACCCTCGCGCAGCCGCGCAATCAGGTCGGCCAGGTTTTCCGGCTTCGACGGATCGGGATGGTGATTGGGAAAATGGCCATCGACATCGCAGAACAACGGCACGACCGTGCAGCCCATCCGTGTGAACAGCGTGGGTGCGAAGGCACCGGCCACGCCATTGCCGCAGTCGACGGCAATGCGCATCGGTCGCGCCACCTTGACGTCGCCCACGATGCGGTCGAGATACGTTGTGGCGATGTCGTGCGTTGCGTACGTGCCGCTGCCCGTGGCCAGGCGGCCGTCGGTACAGCGCTGCCGCAGGTCCTGGATATCGTCTCCCGACAACGTGGTGCCGGCGACCACCATCTTGAGTCCGTTGTAGTCGGGTGGATTGTGGCTGCCGGTGACCATTACGCTGCAGCCCGTGCCGAGTACATCGGCGGCAAAGTAGGTCATCGGCGTGGCGACCATGCCGAGGTCGATGACGTTGGCGCCACCGGCACGCAGGCCTTCGGCCAATGCGGCGGCGAGTTCCGGTCCGGACAGCCGGCCGTCGCGGCCGATGGCAAACGTGTCGCGGCCACGCTCCAGCGCCAGCGTGGCCAGGCCCTGGCCGATAATGCGGACAATGGCCGGCGTCAGTGTGTCGCCGACGATGCCGCGAATGTCATAGGCCTTGAAGATGGCGCGGGGAAGTTCGTGCATGCGGAGGGATCCATTGGGGAAAAGGACAGCGAGACGTCAGCCCGGCATCGCTTCGGCCGCCGGTAGTTTCTCACGATTGTCACGCAGCGCTGTCGCCAGGAACGTGGCCAGATGACGCGGCAGCCAGTTGGCGGAACCCGGAAACCTGCCGTGGAGGAACCCCGCATGGCCGCCGGTATCGGGTTGTTCGAGTCGCACCCAGGTCGACACTTCGGCCACGGACGGCAGCGACATGCCGGGTACGAACGGATCATTGCGCGCATTGAGCACCAATGTCGGCACCTGCACCCCCGGCAACCACGGCTTGCTGGACCCGCGCGTCCAGTAGTCGGTGACGTCTGCGAAACCGTGCAGCGGCGCGGTGACGGCATCGTCGAATTCGTGCATGGAGTGCGCGGCCGCAATGCGCGCGGCATCAAGGCGACCGGGAAACCGCGCCGCCATTGCCAGCGCCTTGGGTTTCAGCGTGTGCAGGAAGTGCCACGCGTAGACGCGGTTGAAGCCCCTGTCGATCGCGAGGCCCGCGGCCATCAGGTCAAGCGGCACCGAGGCGGTGGCGACGGCCGCCAGCATGGTGCGCGCGTCGGGGCCAGCGCGTCCCAGCCAATTGAGCAATGCACTGCCGCCCAGCGATATCCCGACGGCAAGCATCGGCGTCCCATGGCCTGCGCGCGCCCGCAGCGCCGCCAGCAGGTTGCCGATCTCCTCGTGATCGCCCGAGTGGTAGGCGCGCGGCAGGCGATTGGGTTCACCGCCGCAGCCGCGGAAATGCGGAACCACACCGCGCCAACCCAATGCCGCAGCCTCGAGCATCAGGTGGCGCGCGTAATTGGAACCGGAGTCGCCCTCCAGCCCATGGAACACGACCAGAAGTGGCGCATCGGCCGGCACATCCGGTGCCGAAGCAGCCCAATCGAAATCCCAGAAGTCGCCATCCGGCGTCTCGACGCGTTCGCGGCGATAGGCAATCTCGGGGCGCGGCAGGAAGAATGGAACCAGCGTCTGCACGTGCCGCCCGGGCAGCCATGCCGGCGCACGGTACGCCGATGCGGCGGCGATGGACGACCGAGCGGACATCTAGCGCCGGGTCCAGAACGTGGCGGTGTCGATGAAGGCGTCCCATGCCTGGGTCAACGCCCGTTCGCGGGCCGCGCCTGCCGCCGCGGCGGCGCCGCTGAACGCGGCGGCGACGGCGGACTCCGGTCCCGCGATTTCACCGGCGAGGCGGGCGGCAATGGCGGCATCATTCCACAGGCCCAGTTCTTCCTGCAGCACTGCGAGCGCGCGGCGGTAGTTGCGTGCCCGCTTGCGCGAGAAGAGCGGGGCAAAGAATTCGGCCGCATAGCGCAGCTTTTTCGCGGCAAGCCGCGCGGCGTGGCGGGCCTCGGGTTGCGCATGGGCCAGGTCGGCGCCGAGCGCCAGCAGTTCGCGGTGGCGGCGCTTCAGCAGCGGACGGGCGAAGTCGCGCGCGCTGCCGGTCAGCCGGTCGATGGCCACCGTGGACTCCGACGCTGGCGCAAGTGGCGATGCGGCGAGCGCGCCTGCGGCCAACATCAGGCGCACGAAGCGCGAGGAAGCAACGGCGGCGCGCGCCGCAGCCCGTGCCGTCGTTCTTTGGCGCCGGGCTCGCGCGACGAGCGAGCGCAGGGCCTTGTCCAACGGACCGGCGCCGCTGCCGCGGGCCAACGCCGTCTTGAAGGCGGGGAGCGTGGAGGTCGTGAACACGTCGAGATCGCGCGCGGGACCCAGTGCTTGGGCAAGCCAGCGCAACTCCACGCGCAGCGGCTCGAGGCGGGTCGCGGGAAACGCGGCACGGCCAAGCGAGAGGCAGGCGCGCAGCCGGCGCACGCCGATGCGCATCTGGTGGATCCATTCCGGATCGTCGTCGATGGCAAGTCCTGCCGCGTTGCCTTCGATCTGGTCGAGACAGGCGCGAATGATCGCGGTAAACGCTTCGCTGGCCGTGGTTTTCCGGCGCAGGACCGCATCGCTGGCGCGCACCGGCGCCTGGGCCACCGGCTCGCGTAGCCGGTAGCCGCGCTCGGCCTTGCTCGATCGTTCCAGCTTGAACGACACGTCGAGCGCGAGCGCCTGCGCCAGTTCGAAGAGGCGCATCGGATCGCCGGCTTCGAGTTCGATTTCGATTTCGTGGATCGGCTGCCGGACCACCTGGCCGCCATCGGCGCTGCGGACTTCGCCGATGTCGATGCATAACGTGGCCATTGAACTGTCGGGGAAGGTGAGCGGGATCGACGTCCGGACATAATCGGTGACGAAACGACCCGCGAGGCCCCGCTGCTCGGCGCGGCCGAGCTCGCGCCGGAAAGGGGTGGTGGCAAAGCGCAGTGGATCGAGGCGGTGCCCGGCCACCGGCCACTCATATTCGGGACGGCTGGCCATGCCGACCGCGCTGTCGGCGCGGGCAGGACCTTTTACGGTCTGCACGATCCGGTTGCGGTCGCGGCGCAACCGCAACGCAATACCCGCCGCGGCGAGTGCGCAGTCCGGGGTGTCAAAGTACGTTGCAACCAGGCGCGAGCTGCGGGCCCGGCCCCGCTTCAGCGCCTTCAATGCCGGGTGTCGCGCGAGGGTGGCGGCTGCAACCGGGTCGATGACCAGCTTCAACTCGGTTTCGATCGGCACCGGCGCCGCGTGCGGAGGCAATTTGCCTGACCGTCGCCCCTTCGCTGTCACGCTTCGTCGGTCAGTTTCAGGCGGCGCAGGCGCACCGCTTCCGCGAGTCCCCGCAGGGTGTCCACCGTAGCGTCCCAACCGATGCACGCATCGGTGATCGACACGCCGTAATCGGGTGCGCGATCGGGCACCAGGTCCTGGCGGCCGGGGTTGATGTGGCTTTCGATCATCACGCCGAAAATCCGCGCGTCGCCGGCGGCAATCTGGGTGCCGATGTCGCGCGCCACGTCGACCTGCCGATCGTGTTGCTTCTGGCTGTTGGCGTGCGAGCAATCGATCATCACACGGGCGGCCAGTCCGCTGTTGGCCAGTTCCTTGCTGACCGCGTCCACGCTCGCGGCATCGTAGTTGGTGGCCTTGCCGCCGCGCAGGATGATGTGGCAATCCTCGTTGCCTGCGGTGTGCACGATGGCCGAATGCCCACCCTTGGTGACTGACAGGAAGTGATGCGGGGCCGATGCCGCCTTGATCGCGTCCACCGCGATGCGCACGTCGCCGTTGGTGCCGTTCTTGAAGCCCACCGGGCACGACAGGCCGGAGGCGAGCTGCCGGTGCACCTGGCTCTCGGTCGTGCGCGCGCCGATCGCGCCCCACGCGATCAGGTCGGCGATGTATTGCGGCGTGATCATGTCGAGATACTCGGTGCCCGCGGGCAGGTCCAGTTCGTTGATTTCGAGCAGGATGCGCCGCGCGAGGCGAAGGCCCTCGTTGATCCGGAAGCTGTTGTCGAGTCGCGGATCGTTGATGAGGCCTTTCCAGCCCACGGTTGTGCGCGGCTTCTCGAAATAGACACGCATCACGATGATCAGGTGGTCGCCGAGCTCGTGTTTCAGCGCGGCGAGCCGCGTCGCGTAATCGATGGCGGCGTCGTAGTCGTGGATGGAGCAGGGACCGACGACCACCAGCAGGCGATCGTCGGCCCCGTGCAGCACGCGATGAATGGCCTGCCGCGCGTCGTAGGTCGTGGTCGCCGGTTGCCCCGCGGCCGGAAACTCTCGCAACAGATGTGACGGCGGCGAAAGTTCGGTGATGTCGGTGATCCGCGTGTCATCGATCCGGGGGGCAGGCCCCGGCGCGGGGGAACCGGCGGCACGATTGCGTTGGGCGGTGGAGGCGGGCACGGCGGCGATTCCTATAACATTATTCAGGCAAAACAATATATTACCGCGTTATTGAGGCGAGGTATACCGGCCCGCCGCCAGCCGTGCCGCGGCGCAGCATGACGTGCATGCAACAGTTGCCTCGTCCGGGTCGGCCAAACCGTTGCCTCGCGCGTTAGGGATGCCGTAGACTGCTTTTGACCTGATCGTTGACCCTTCCGGAGGAACCATCCGGACGACGCTGCACCAACGGGCAGTCTGCAATCGACCCGATCGTAGTGCTACTCCCGAGGGACCAATGAAGAAACTGATGATCTTGATGGCAGCGGGCGCATTTCTCGCCGCCGCACCGGCTTTTGCCGCCGAAAATTCGCAGCAGAACAAGATGAAGGACTGCAACGCATCAGCCGGCGACAAGAAGGGTGACGAGCGCAAGGCCTACATGAGCACGTGCCTGTCCGCCAAGCCGGCAAAGGCCGAAAGCAAGATGGCGATGTGCAACAAGAAGACTGCGGGCCTGGACAAGGACGCACGCGCCAAGGCCCAGAGTGAATGCATGAAGGCGCCTGCCTGACCTCAGTACAAGTTTGCTAACGCGGCCGGGTGACCTCCTGTCCATCCGGCCGAGGCTGACAAGGCCGCATCGGGGCAACCCTTTGCGGCCTTGTTTTTGGTGCCTCTAGGCGCCCACCTGCCTTCGCCGCGAGTTCACAGGATGGGGAGCTTCCGCTCACGACCCCAAGCGGTCCATTGCGGGCCTCAAACCGTCATCAGATCACCAAGACCTAAACGGTATCTTAGAGTTCGAAACGGGAGTCTGCTCGTCCGCATTGCAATGCCGTCTCATTAGGTAGAAAACTTTGTGCCTAGCTAGCTCGTCGCTGGGGCACGGCCCCACGATAACCTCCGCAACATCAATGCCACTCTTTCCAGGCCGATCTACAGAGACCAGGTCAATCGGTTTATAGGTACGGAGGGTAGATTTACCTGGACGAAAACATGCAGTGTCGTATGTATTTGGCGTCGAAATTATTCTCCACTCGCGTTCTGACTCGAAGGCGGAATTCTTAAAGATTGCCGAGTACTGCCGCAACAGAACAAAGTAGTCGCCCAAATAAAGCTCGTCAAAATCGCCACCGGTCCCTACGACATCTATCGCGTGTTGGATTATCTCGGACACGATCGTCTCTTGCTCGTTCGGATCGTATACACACCGAGCAAGCAGGCCCCCACTCCTCTCCGCAAGCTGTTTAAGAAGCGCACCCTTCATGCCTAATGCATAGCCCGTACCCAAACCTGAATATGCACGCCACTGGGCAAGGTCGTCCTCGGCCTCTGACCACGAGGCAATGCACACGTCGTGACTAGCGGGGTGAAATTGCGTTCTCTTGAGGAGGGTATTCAACTCGGTCTTGAGTCGCGTGTCACTCTCCGAAGATATCCTTGCTTCGATGAGACGACTAGCCACCCTCTGTACTACATACGCTTCCTCCGAATCATTTAGGCAATCCCAACTAGTGGCCCACATTTCGGCCTTCTGAACGATTCCGAGGAGTCCGTTTTGGTCGGTGTAGTGGTAGAGGATTTCAGGCACAGACGTGTCCAGATGACGCGCAAGGCTTGGCATGGTGGCGGCGAGATCCAGTTGTTCCTCCCTTCGGGAAGCATGCGCCTACTAATTTCGGCGGTCTTGTGGGGAAGCATACATACAAACGGCGGCTCTTGGCCGTTAGAAGTCGTTGCGCCCGTTTCAAATGTGGCCATCGGCAACTTCAATAGCGCAGGGCGGTCAGAGTGCCTGCGCAAGGTCATCGAGGACACTTGTGAGTGAACCGAACAACTCCCCTGGCTACGACTTCCGCAGCAGCAGGCCCTTGAGGTAGTCGCCTTCGGGAAATTCCAGCGCGACGGGATGATCAGCCGATGGCCCAAGGCGCCGCAGGATCTGGGCACGCGCTCCGGCATCCACCGCCGCACCGGCCACGATCTTCTGGAACAGCGCGGCGTCCACCCCGCCCGAACACGAAAACGTGGCAAGCAGGCCGCCGGGTGTCAGCAGTTTCAGCGCCAGCAGGTTGATGTCCTTGTAGGCGCGCGCCGCGCGCTCGGCATGCGCTGCGGTGGGGGCGAACTTGGGAGGGTCGAGCACGATCAGGTCGAACGAGGCGGCCTCGTTGCGCAACTGCCGCAGCTGCATGAAGGCGTCGGCCTCGACCCAGGTGCTGGCAGCCGCCGGTAGTGACGGATTCCTGGATAGATTTTCAGCACCCAGCGCCAGCGCCTCAGCGGAACTGTCCATCGACATCACCTGCGTCGCGCCGCCGGCCAGCGCGGCCAATGTGAATCCACCGGTGTAGCAAAACACATTGAGCACACGCCGGCCAGCGGCAACGTCACGAACCATGCGACGGTTGTCGCGCTGGTCGAGGAAGAAGCCGGTCTTTTGCCCCGCTACCGGATCCACGCGATACTGCAGGCCGTCCTCGCGCAGCAGGACTTGCTGCGGCAGAATTCCCGCCGCGACGCCTTCGCGCGGTGGCAGGCCCTCCAGATGGCGCACCTCGGCATCGGAGCGCTCGTACACGCAGGAGACCCCGGGCAACCCCGCCAACGCCTCGACGATCGTTGCGCGCCAGAACTCCGCGCCGGCCGACAGGAGCTGCACCACGACCACGTCGCCATAGCGATCGGCAATGACGCCAGGCAGCCCATCAGCCTCGCCATGCACGAGGCGCGCGCCGGTATGCGCCTCGTCGAACAGCGGGGCACGGGCGGCGGCGGCGCGCGCGATCCGGTCGTGAAAGAAGGCTGCGTCGATGGTCTGCGTTGAATCCGAAGACCAGATGCGCGCGCGAATCTGCGACACCGGCGACCATGCGGCGTGTGCAAGCCAGGCGCCACTGGCATCGGCGACGTTGACTGTCGCGCCGGGCGCGGGCTCGCCCAGCACGCGATCGATGGCGCCGGAAAATATCCACGGGTGGCCATGCAGCACGGAGCGCTCACGGCCTTCGTGCAGGACCACAGCGGGCGCGCCTGCTGGCAGCGCAGGCGCGGCGATGCGCGGCGCCGTGCGCCGGCCTTCGCGGCGGCGGTCGTTGCGTTCAGGCAAGCGCAGCCGCCAGTGCCTGGCGCAGCGCTTCGACTCGCTTGCGGTTGACCCCGAGGTCGCTGTGCCCGAGCCGCGACGCGGAGCGCACTTCGATCACGCCGCGCGCCGGGTCGATCAGGAATTCAACGTCGTCGACAAACCCCATCGTCGGCGTGGCAAAGGTGGCCTGCAGATAGTTGTCGCGTTCGGTGATGATCGTGGCACCCGGCATGGCGGCAACGATCTTGGCAAGCGTCCGCAATGCCGCAGCGGCGTCGCCCTTGATGGTGAGCGGCGCAATCGCATGCTCCGCATCGGTGGCCTGGCTGTTGACGCAGTTGGGGCTGTCGGGGCACGCCTTCAGGCGGCCGTCGCGGACACCGAGATCCGTCGGCATCGTCCCTGCGAAGAGGCTACCGAACAGTGCGGCCATTGCCGTGGTCGCGACGAAGAGTGCCAGCAAAGGCACCGCGTTTACGGTCCGGGTCATCGTGCAATTCCTTTGAATGCCGGGGCGCCGTCAATCGGCCATCGCGGCATCGATGCGCGCCATCATCGCGGCGTCGAGCTTCGGAACGACATCGAGCGCGCCGAGGTTTTCGTGCACCTGGGCCGGACGGCTGGCGCCGGTGATCACGGTGGATACATGCGGATTCTTCAGGCACCACGCCAGTGCCAACTGCGCCATCGTGCACTCCAAGTCCTTGGCGATCGGCGCCAGCTTGCGCACTTTTGCAATCTGCTCGGGTTGCGTGAGGCGCTCGGCCAGCCATTCGTAGCCCTTGAGCGTGCCGCGGGAATCCGCCGGGATGCCGTCGTTGTACTTGCCGGTAAGAAGGCCGGATGCCAGCGGGCTCCATATCGTGGTGCCGATGCCGAGGTCGGCATAGAGGCGCGCGTATTCCTTCTCCACGCGATCGCGATGCAGGAGGTTGTATTGCGGCTGCTCCATGACCGGCTTGTGCAGGTGGTGCCTGTCGGCGATGTGCCACGCCGCCGCGATCTCGGCCGCACTCCATTCGGAAGTACCCCAGTACATGGCCTTACCCGCGGTGATCATGTCCGACATCGCGTGCACCGTCTCGTCGAGCGGCGTGTCGGGGTCGGGCCGGTGGCAGAACACGAGGTCGACGTAGTCCATGCCGAGGCGCGCAAGCGAGCCGTCAATCGCCTGCATCAAGTACTTGCGGTTGAGCGTGTTCTTTTCATTGGGGCCGTCGTGCAGGCCCCAAAAGAATTTGGTCGACACGATATAGGATGCGCGGCGCCACCCCAGCTTCTTGAGCGCCACGCCCATGATGGTCTCGGACTGGCCCTTGGCGTAGACCTCGGCGTTGTCGAAGAAATTGACACCGCCGGCGTAGGCGGCCGCCATGCACTCGGTGGCAAGATCGTTGCCCAGCTGGTTGCCGTAGGTGACCCACGAACCAAAGGACAGGGCGCTCACCTTGAGGCCGGAGCGGCCCAGGCGGCGGTAGGTCATCGTTGGCATGGCATTCCTGGAATTGTGTTGACGCCGGCGCGCGGACGCGCGCACCGCCAGACTTCGATTCTAACCGATGGCCCGCGCTGGCCTCCCATGAAGGTCCGGCGCAATTGCCGGCCCGCCCCTTGAAAGCCCGACGGCGCCCCCCATTTTTCGGGTACCGGCAAGACGGATACGCGAACGGTCGCGGTGGCAACGTCCGTCGGGCCTTACCCTTTGCCTCAACACAGGAGACAGCATGAACACAGTACAGGTCTACGGTCCGTTCGCGGATGCAGGTTTGGATGAACTCGTCCGTGGTTTTTTCCGTCCCGCGCGCCCCGTGCGCAGCGGCGCCGCGCCGATCCGGATCGATGTCGTCGAGAAGGGTGACAGCTACGTGGTCTACGCCGATGTTCCGGGCGTTTCGAAGGAAGCGATCGAAGTCACGATCGAGGGCAACGCGGTCACCATTGCGGCCGACGTCAAGCGGGACGTCGAATTGAAGGACGGCGAGCGTGCGCTGCGCAGCGAACGCCATGCCGGCGCGCTGGTCCGCAGCTTCACGCTGCCGGTCGAGCTGGACGAGGCTGCAAGCCACGCGAAGTACGACGCGGGCGTGCTTGAATTGACGCTCACCAAGAAGGTACCGGTCGCGGGCCGCAAGCTCACGATCCAGTAAAGAGCGCTTTGCAGGTCTTGCGCATCCGGGGCATTGCTCCGGATGCGCGTGGGTGCGCGCAGGGATCATGCGCGGCAGTGCTGCGCGTCAGCGCACGCGCCTGGCCGCGTATTCTTCCTCGATGTTGTCGCGAAAGAAACTCCAGGGCGACGAGGCCGTGGAAAAGCGTCGCCACACCTCCGCCGTGACGCCGCCATATTCGAAGGTGCCGGCCGTCAACTCGACGACCAGCTTGCGGTTTCGCTCGTCGTAACCGGCCGCGCGCAGGCTGCCCCCCGACAGTCTCTTCATTTCCACCGTAAGACTCCCGCTGTCCGCAGTGCTGGGCGCATGCCGCGCGACCGGGGCAGTATCGCGCCGTGTCCAGGGCAGCGTCAAACGGGCGCGACTATACTGGATGCATGGACGCATTGCGCCGGGTTGTCGGAATCGTGCTGCACCCCAACGCGGAGTGGGACCGCATCGCCGCGGAGGAGACGACGGTCGACGTGCTGATCCGGCACTTCCTCCTGCCACTGGCGTTGCTCGCGCCCATCGCGACGTTCATCGGCATCAAGGTCTTCGATGCAAGTTGGGACGAGGACATGGGTTTCCTGGTGCCCCCGCAGGATGCCTTTGTGGCGGCCATGACCACGCTATTCGCCTCATTGGCGTCGGTATTCGCGCTGGCCGGAATCTTCGTGCTGCTGGCGCCGCTCTACGGGAGCAGCCGCGACTATCGCGTCGCGCTCAAGGTATCCACATTCGGGGCGGTGCCGATGCTGTTGGCGGGTGCGCTGCTGTTCCTGCCGGTGCTGGCATTGCTGGGCCTGTTCGGACTGTCCTATACGTTGTATCTGTATTGGCTGGGCGCGCGCAAGGTGCTGCAGGTGCCGCGAAAGCACCAAGCCGAGTTTGTCGGCGTCGCGATGCTGCTGCTGATGGTCGCATCCTCGCTGGGGGGCGCGATCGCCAGCAGCATCGGACTCATCTGACGTCCTACTTCGGGGCGCTGCCCCATAGCGCTGTGAGGCGCGCATCCCGGCCGCACCCGGTACGGTAATACGTGTAGCGAACGGGATTCTTGAGGTAATAGTCCTGGTGATAGTCCTCGGCCGGCCAGAAGTCGGTGGCTGCCACGATGGGCGTGACGATCGGATCCTTGAACGGCTTGGTCATCTGCAGCAGCGCCTTCGAGTTCTCCGCCAGCTTTTTCTGCTCATCCGTGTGCACAAAGATCGTCGTCCGGTACTGGGTGCCGGTGTCGCAGAACTGTCGATCCTTCACCGTCGGATCGACGTTGTGCCAGAACACGTCCAGCAACTTCTCGTATTTGACTTTGGCAGGGTCGTAGACCACCTGCACGACCTCGGCGTGGCCTGTACTTCCGCCCGAGACGTCGGCATAGGTCGGATTCTTCATCGGTCCGCCCATATAGCCGGACGTGGTGCTGACCACGCCTTCAAGCTTGTCGTAGGGCGGCTCCATGCACCAGAAGCAGCCACCTGCAAACGTTGCGACGGCCATGCCGGGCGGAATCGGAGCAGCCTTGGGCATTTGTGCCGTCGCCGCGAGCGCGAAGGCGGCAAGCGCGGCGGAAAATCCGAAGGCGAAAAGGCTGCGGCGGATGTTGCTTGGTGTGACGTTGGACATCATGGTTCCATTTTCAATGGGAGAGTGCGGTGCCGGTGAGACATCGGGGGGGCCAACGATAGTCGCGGCGGCGGCCACGACTCTTACACCGTCGACTTGGGCGGCGCATTCGTCACCAGTCGCTGCGCGCACGCATAGACGACCGCGTCATCCATCTCACCGCATCCTGCGGCAATGGCGTCCTGAAAAGCCGCCTGTGCCGCCAGCGCGAAGGGGACGCCGACCTTTTGTCGAGCCGCAAATGCGGCGGCGATGCCGACGTCCTTGGCGAGAATCCTGGCGGCCGCCCGCGGTGCGTAGTCGCCTTCCAGCGCACGCGGCATGCGGTCGGCAAAAATCCAGCTGCCACCGGAACTTGCATTGATAACGTCGACAACCGTGCGCGGGTCGAGGCCCGCCGCGGTGGCCAGCGCAAGCGCTTCCGCGCCCGCGGCCAGGTTGACCGCCGCGAGCAGGTTGTTGACGATCTTGAACTTGGCGGCGGTGCCGGGCGCAGCGCCCACATGAAAAATCTTGCCCGCGATGGCGGCCAGCACGGGCTCGGCGCGGGCCATGGCTTCCGGCGACCCGGCGACCATCATCGTCATCGTGCCTTCGGTGGCCCGGCGCGGTCCTCCCGACACCGGGGCGTCGATGCACAGGGTGCCTTGCGCGGCAAGCTTCGCGGCAAGCCCGGTGACATCGTCGGGATCGAGGGTGGAGGCCAGCAGTACCACCGCGCCGGGGCGCAGCGCGGCCGCGGCACCGTCGGGGCCGAACAGCACGGTGGCCACCTGCGCGGCATCCACGACCAGCACGATGACGACATCCGCCGCGCGGGCCAGCGCGGCAGCCGACACATGCGGCGTGGCGCCGAGCCTGGCCGCAGCGGCCATCGCCTCCGGCTTGATGTCACGGGCGTGCGTGGCGAATCCCGCGCGGCACAGCGAGGCGACGACACCGCCGCCCATGGCACCAGTGCCGATGACGCCGACGGCAGGTAGTGTCGTCACGGTCGACACGCGATGCATGCCGTTGGACGTCGATTCATTTCGGCACCGGCGGCAGCACCGCGTACGGTTCGCAATCCTTCAGGACGCTGACCACGCCATCCTGCGCCAACCGGAGGTCGACGCCCTTGCCGCGAAGTTCGAGCGTGCCATTGCTGTACCGCACGCCGGACGCGGTAGGGATCTGATACAGCGTGACGCGCTGCGTACTTGGCAACAGCATCCTCGCTTCGCCATCGGCAAAGCGCAGCACGATGCGCTCGCCGTTCATCTGGCACGCGAACGTGTTTTTCGCGGCCTCCTCTTCCTTCTTCTTTTGCGGGTTTTCGCAACCGCTCAGTGCCAATGCCGCCACGACCGGAAGGCACCAAAGGGCAGACCACGGGGCGTCCATGCGCGAGCTCCAGGGCATTGGGAACCGTGAGGATAGCATCGGCCCGGGCGGCCGGCGCACGGCGGCTCACTCAGCATTCGGCGAGGCTGACGGCGACGCCGGCCAGCGACGTGGTCTTGGCGCGCGATGCCATGCGCTGCCCGGACGCGATCATTGCGCTGACCGTGGCGTCCATGCCATTGCGCGGAGACGGGGTGCGTATCGCCTCCTGTGCCGCCTGGCAGGCGCGCGACGCGGCCACCGCATTGCGCTCGATGCAAGGTTCCTCGATGTGGCCCCCGGACGGGTCGCAGGTCAGCCCCAAGTGTGGACGCAGAGCCAGCTCCGCCGCGTGCATGACCTGCGCATTACTGCCACCGAGGACAACCGCGTAGCCTGCCGCGGCCATCGCGGCAGCCACTCCAACTTCGCTTTGGCAACCGGCGTGGTGCAGCCCGGCGGCGCGCAGCATCCCGCCGATGGCGGCGCTCGCCAGCAGGAATTCGACCACGCCATCGTCGCGTCGCAGCGGGACGCTGTCGCTCCACAACTGCAATAACGCCGCCACGGGTCCCACGGCGCCGGCCGAGGGTGCTGCCACGACGCGTCCTCCCGCCGCACTTTCCTCCGCGACCGCGGTGGCGTAGACCGCGGCCCGCTGTGACGGCGCGACGCTGCTTGCGGACACATCGCCACGGTCGCCCATGGCCAGCATCCATGATGGCGCGGTGCGCCGGTTGCCGCTTGGCAAGACGCCATCGGTGGTCAATCCGCGCTCCAGCGCCGCCTGCATGACTGAAGCCACGTCGAGCAGGCCCGCACGCACCTCGCCGGGGGAAAGCCGCACGCATTCGTTCGCGCGCGCCAGGTCGGAAATGTGCTTGCCATGCGCGACGCAGGCTGCCAGCATCGCCTCCGCCGACGCGTGGGCATGAGGCAGTCGCGCATGCGCCGTCGATGGGCGGTCGGCTTCACCGCGCACATCGCCGTTGCCGACTGAAAAATACACACGTGTCGCGACAACCTCGTCGTGCCGGTCACGCGCAATGAACCGCATCGCATTGCCGTCGAAGGCGACGGCGCGATCGATGACGAACCGCAGGTCGCGCCCAGCAGAAAAGGTAACGCGCTGACCGCTGGCCAGCGGCAAGTGCCCGTCGCCATGCACCTGCGCGGCGCAGCGCGCCAGTGCCGCACGGTCGCACTTTCTGGATGACAGTCCCGTCAGGCCGGCGATGATGGCGTGGTCGGTACCGCGATCGCGACCAGTAAACGCGAGCCCCCCGAAGAGCTCGACTTCGATACGCTGCACGCTGGGCAGTCCGCCGTCGGCGGCGACCTCGTGCACGAAGCGCCGGGCGGCCCGGTGCGGGCCAACGACATGCATCGACGATGGCCCCGCCCCGATGCGGAACAGTTCGAACGCACTGGCAAACACCGCAGTCTCCTCAGGAGTCAATCCAGCCGTGCCCGCTTGGGCGAGTCAAATCGGTTTTGAAGTATGGCCATCATCGCCCAGTGCCGTAGCAGGCATCCGAAAGCCGGTCGGCGCGGGCTGCCGGGCGGTGGCACTTTCCGACCGAAACGGGTCAAGGTTCAGCCTGCGGCCGGGGGCAGGAACCGCGCCGCCTGGGCGTATGACAGAACCTCGGCCACGTCCACATGCTGCACGGTGTTCTGCGCGTCCTGCCACCATTGTGCGGTGAGGAGATCGGCGTGGAAGGCGAGAAACGCAGCGCGAACCCGTGCATCGGTCAGCAGGAAGGTCCCGAACTCTTCCGGGAAGACGTCGAGCTGCCCAACCGGATACCAGACGTCGCCCGACATCTCATCGAAGCCTGGCGGCGGCGGCGGAATCGACCGGAAGCGGCAGTCGACCAGGTATTCGATCTCGTCGTAGTCGTAGAACACCACGCGGCCAAAGCGCGTGACGCCGAAATTCTTGAACAGCAGGTCGCCGGCGAAGATATTGACGGTCGCGAGTTCGCGTATGGCCTCGCCATATTCGCGGATCGCATGCATGCGCTCGAGATCGCTGGCGCGCTCGAGGTAGATATTGAGCGGGGTCATCCGTCGCTCGATGTAGAGATGGCGGATGATGATCCGGTCTCCTTCCTCCTCGATTTGCGACGGCGCGACCTGGCGCAGCTCGTCCAGCAGTTCGGGCGCGAAGCGCGCGAGCGGAAACGCAACATCCGAGTATTCGAGGATGTCGGTCATCCGGCCAGCGCGATCGTGGTGCTTGACCAGCGCATATTTCTGCTTGACCTTGGTGCGGTCGGTTTCCTTGGAAGCGGCGATCCTGTCCTTCACCAGCTTGAAGACATAGGGGTACGAAGGCAGCGTGAACACGGTCATCACCAGGCCCTTGATGCCCGGGGCGACGATGAAGCGATCGCGCGAATGCGTGAGGTGATGCAGGAAATCGCGGTAGAAGAGCGCCTTGCCGTGTTTCTGCAATCCCACCATCGTGTAGAACTCAGCTGCCGTTTTGTCGGTCAGCGACGCGCGCAGGAAGTCGACGCAGGCTGAGGGCACCTCCATATCGACCAGGAAATAGGTGCGATTGGCCGAGAACAGCAAGGCCAGTTCGGTTTCGTCGAGCAGCAGGGCGTCGACGTACAGCGTGTGATCCCGGCCGTGCTTCAAGGCCACCGCGAATGGCATGTTGTGGATGCCGTTCACGATGCGGCCGACCGCGTACGCGGTCTGGTCGCGGAAGAAGAGGGTGGACAGCACCTGGATCTGGTGGTTGGATTCGGGCCGGAACGGCCGCGGCGTTTGCTTGCGAAACGCCGCCAGCAGGTGCCGCAGGTCGCGCCGGAAATCCGCGAATCGCGTTTCCAGCCTGAAGTCGAGCACGATGTCGATGAGGGCGTGGCGCACACCTTGCTCGAGCGGGTAGTAGCTGCGATAGGTCGGCGGGTCGGCCTCGATGTGCTGGGTCGAAACTGCGGGCCGCACGAAGATGAAGCGATTGTGAAAATAGGTGCGATGCAGGATCTTGCACGATACCGAGTTGAAGAAGGTTTCCGCGCACTCCGGCTGCTTGTGGTCGATCAGGAGTCCGATGTAATGGAGTTTCACCCGTTCCCAAAGCGCGTCGGCGCCGCCACTTTCCAGACCCGCGACCTTGAACTCGCCCTCGATCCGATCGACCGTCTCGAGGACGCGCTGGTCGTAGTAGTCGATGCGGTCACGCGTCAAGTGGCGAAGGGCGCGCCAGTTGGCCGATTCGAAGTGGCCCTTGGCGGCACGCGCGCAGTCGCGAAAGAGCGCGTAATGACGGTCAAAGCCATCGCGCAATGCGAGCGCAATGGCGTGCGCCACATCGTCGGTCGCAGAGTGGACCGCGGCAGCGACGGGGCCCGCCGCGGCGACAGCGTGGGAAGGCATGAGGGAAGCCTGCGGTCGGTCAGCGCAATCCGACCGGCCCCCGGAGAGTGCGCAGCAGCGTCATGATGAGGCATGATAGCGCAATGAACATGCGGTCCCGTTACGCCGACCCGTGGGTCGCGGCAGGCCTTGCCATGGTCGTGCTGCTGGGGTCCGCCGGGTCCGTTTTGGCCCAGGGCGTGGTCAAGTGCGTCGATGGCGACGGCAACGTCACCTACCAGGACTCCAATTGCACCGGCGGCCAGGCCGGCCGCGCGGTGACGTTGCCCAAGGCCGAATCGCGCGATGGGTCCACCCTGTGGGAGTCGGCCGCCAACGAAGCGCGCGTTGTAGTGGGCATGCCCAAGCGCTGGGTGTTGCGGGCACGCGGCTCGCCGGTGGAGATTCGCCGGGCCAAGGCAAGCGACAATGCCACGGAAATCTGGCGCTATGCGCCACGCGACGGCGCCACGTTGCTCGTGGGCTTTGTCGGTTCCGATGTCGCCTGGATGCACGACGATGCCGCAGGGCGCGAAAGCGCCTCAGCCACGCCGTCCGTGCCTGCGGCTGGCGGCGCGGAGAACACCGTGGCCAACGCTGCGACGCGCGGCGCGCAGAACCGTCGTTTCGTCATTGCCGGGCGCTATTGCGAACATGTGTTTGCGGAGATCGGCGCGGCCGATCGCCAGGAGAAACTGCAGGGGCCCACCGCGGGCATCCGCTATTTCTACGAACCGCAAAGCGGAGATCTGAAGATGCGAACTGCATTCAGTTGCATCGGCGGCAAGGTGGCCGACGTCGACCGGACGATGGTGCCATGACCCGCGCGGGTACGCTGGCGTCACGGGCACGGTTCGGGTCGTCCACTTGTGGACACGTGCTCGTCGCGCTGGTCATGGTCGGGCTGGCGCTGCCGGCCGTCGCGCAGGTCTACAAGTGCGTCGACAAAGCGGGGCGCATCACGTACCAGCAGCAGCGCTGTCCCGACGCGCAAAAGGGCTCGCGCCTGGATGTGCCGCTCAACAACGGCAGTGTGCAGGATGATGATACCGATGGCCAATGGGCCGCCAAGGCAAGCCGCAAGGAAGTCGGCGTCGGCATGCCGCGCGCGTTTGTCGTGAAGGCGTACGGCACGCCGCAGGAAATGCGCGCAGGTCGGGCGCAGGAAAATGCCGCCGAGGTCTGGCGCTATCGACGCCGCGACTTGGACATTGTCCTTGGCTTCAACAAGGGCGCGGTGGCGTGGGTGAACGACCTGCCGTCGGATGAGCCGCAGGCGCCTCCGGATCCCGAGCCAAGTCGCCGCAAGAACTTCTTGGCCGCGCGCAAATGCGTCGAACTGGACGCCGAGGCAGGCGCCCCGACGTCCGTCTACGAAGAACTGGATGAGGCCTTGGCGCGCCGCGTGATGCGGCACGTCTGGGAGGCGGAGCCCGGCGACCGCGAACGCACCATCGTGACATGCGTCGACGGCAAGGTCGCGCGGGTGGACCGGACGCCGATGCCCTGACGCAGGAAGCGGCCCGTTATTTGGCGTTCGCGGCGTCGGCCTGGGCCTGCAGGTCCTTCACGATCGCGTTGTAGTCGTTGACCGCGGCGTTGGATCGGGCCACGGCGGCGTTGGCGACCTTGACGGCCTCGTCGGCCTGGGCCTGAATTTCGCCCACGTATTTCTTCATGCAGTCCGTAAACGCCTGGACTTCCTTCATCCACCCATTGCGCGCCCGGTCGGAGGCAAGCCGCCCCGGATGGTCATCCGGCTTGGGACAGCTGGCCGCGGCTGTGACGGAGGGGGCGCCCCCAGCCGGCGCGGCGGATTGCGCAGCGGCGCCTCCGGCGACCACCAGCGCGGCGAATACCATCGCATTTGCAAAGCTCATGAGTGCAATCTCCGGCAAAGGTTGATGTGGCATTTTAGCGCGGTGCCGCAGGGCTTGCTACTTGCAGCCCGCGCGGCGGGGCCGTAATCCAGCGCGCTGCGGGCATTCCCGCGTGCCGTTCCACTTCGCACTCAGCGGGATATCAGTGCCGCCAGCACGGCCAAGCCGACACCGATCAGGTCGACGCCGGTTCGCGCATCCATCCGATCTTCAACCGCTACCGCCCGATCGAAGCGGACGCCCTCCATGATGGCCGCCGCGGCCGCTTCCGACCCGCCGACTTCGGCGCGTCGCGCAGCGGCTGCGTCGAGTTCGCGCAATGTGCGCGCCACCGCTTCGGAGTCGAGGACGGCAATGGCGGCGCGGCAATACCGGCAGGCAATGTCGTGCGCAAGATCCACCGGTGCACCGCAGCTGGAACACTGGATCACGCGCACCAGTTTCTTCAGGCGCTCGAGTTCCGCGGCCGACACTGGCTTGATGAAATTCTTTTCGCGCAGAAATTGGACAAACGGCGTGAAGCGGCCATGGCCGCGGCGGCAGCGGAAGTAGGTGAACCGCGTGGTGCGCTGCACGTCCTGCGTCAGGTCGAGCGGCGTTTCGCAGCGTGGGCAAGGCAGGCGTGCGGCGGCCAGTGTCTCCGCGGGCGTGCCGGCTGCGTGGATGGTGCGAAACAGGATCAGCGTGCCCTCGGGCGAGAGTTGGACGCTTTCCATCGCGTCGAACCACAGCGCGTGGCAATTGGCGCAGACATCGACCGTGAGGGTGCTTGCACCGACAGGGACGCGATTGACCTCGAGCGCGGTCATTGCGCCGCGGCAGCCGGGACAGGTAAGGGTGGCCATGGGCGCAGGGCCGCAGTTGGCGACTTGTCTAGAGATCCTTGGCCGCGAAGGTGTTGCACACGCGGGGATCGCCCGACTGCAGGCCGGTCTTGAACCACCGCATCCGCTGATCGGCGCGACCGTGGGTGAAGGCATCCGGCACCGTGTAGCCCTGGGTGCGCTTCTGGATCGTGTCGTCGCCCACGGAGGACGCGGCGCGCAGCCCTTCCTCGATGTCGCCGGGTTCGAGCAGGTTGCGCTTCGCCGCATAGAAACCCCACACCCCGGCATAGCAATCGGCCTGCAGCTCGAGGCGCACCGTCAGTGCATAGCGGCGGCGATCGTCCAGCTTGGCCGCCGCCTGGTCGAATTCGCGC
This sequence comes from uncultured beta proteobacterium, assembly GCA_963805355.1. GTDB lineage: Bacteria > Pseudomonadota > Gammaproteobacteria > Burkholderiales > Casimicrobiaceae > VBCG01. The sequence goes on from CAWDTZ010000004.1 coordinate 382,027, forward strand.
ATCGTACCGAACTGGTTCTGGACGTGATGGCCGATTTCGTGGGCGATCACATAGGCCTGCGCAAAATCACCGGGGGCGCCGAAGCGGCTGCTCAATTCGCGAAAGAAGTTGGTATCGAGGTAGACCTTGCGATCCGCCGGGCAATAGAACGGCCCCGATGACGAACTTGCCCTGCCGCACATCGACACCGTCGACCCGCGAAAGAGCACCAGCCTGGGCGGCTCGTAGCGCGTCCCCATCGCGGAAAAGAGTGCCGTCCAGACCTCCTCGGTATCGCCCAGGACGCGCGTGACCATGTCCTTCTGCGCGTTGGCAGGTGCGCGCGCGGCGCCGGGCGGCGTCGTGGCCGGCGCCTGAACCTGTGCTGCGTCCATCGGCAGGCCGTCGCCTTCCAGCATGCCCAGGAACTGCATAGGATTGACGCCGAACAGCAGGCTGACGACGACGACAAGAATCATTGCGCCGCCGCCCAGCTTGATGCCGCCGCCGAGTGGCATGCGACCACCGCCGCCGCCCGCGCCTTCGCGGTCCTCGACATTGTCGCTGCTACGCATGTCTCCCCAGCGCATGGCTTCTCCGAAAATAGTGTGTGAACCGCCGCGAGCGGTGCCGCGACTAACGCGGCATGGCGAGCGCGCGGGCGAGATCCTGGTACTCCTCGCAATTCCTGCCGCAGATGCGCTCGAGCGCCGCCAGATGTTCCGCTGCCTTCGCCCGATTGCCAGTCAACAGGTAGGCCTCGCCGATATACTCGTTCGCGCCGCGGTGGTTGGGGTCGAGTTTCAGCGCCATCCCATAGTGGGTGAAGGCAAGCTCGAACTTGCGTTGGTTGCGAAACGTGTAGCCGAGAAGGTTCTGCACGTCGGGATTGTCAGGCTCGGCACCCGCCGCGAGGCCGAGGTAGAAGGCGGCGCGGTCCCAGTCCCTCGCCTTGACCGCTTCGGCGCCGATGTCGTAGTTGGCGTTGCTGCCCGCGGGCGTCGTATCCGACGCGACAACGCCGTGGGCCGTGGGGGCGATGGCAACGGCCATCGTGAGGGTGCACGCCAGCGCGACGTCGCGAATGAAGTTGGACATGGGCGGGCGGTCAGGCCTTGAGGCTGCGATAGAGAAAAGGCAGGCTCACATCCATCCGGTAGTCGATGGACGAATGGGTATCGTCGAATTCTTCGTAGGTGTGCGCGATATCGTGGTCGGTCAGCGCACGTGACAGGAGGCGCGAACCGTAGTGCAGGTGGTACTGGTCGCGCCATCCGCAATCGATATAGACGCCATGCAACGTGCGCAGCGCGTCGGCATGGCGGCCCACCATGTGGATGGGGTCGTGGCGCAGCCAGCGCTTCCAGCGGTCTGGCAACACCACGCAGGTCTCGAGGTCGACGGGCAGGCGAAAGCCCAGAGGCGCGGCGGGGTCCGGGTCATAGGATGCGGCCATCGCGATCTGCATCAGCGCGTGTCCCTCGCCCACCGACAGCTTGTCCTTGGACCACACTTCGTCGAGGAAGCGGCGCACGCGCCCGTCGTCGAAGCCGCGGGCCCGATCGGCCGCCTTGGGTGCCACACGCTGGCGTCCCCGACGGCGCTGGGGTCGACGAAAACGATCGAGTTCGTTGAGCGTGCGTGGCCAGTCGGTGAGGTAGCACAAGTCGAAGAACGCGTCGCCCGAATGATCGGCGATGGCGCCCCAGTACTTCGCGTACTGCATGCCGTGGATGATCGCGCCATAGCCGCCAGATGACTTGCCGAAGCAGCCGCGATGGTCGCGGGAGGCGAGCGTGCGGAATTCGCGGTCGATAAAGGGGATCAGTTCACGCGTAAGGTAGTCGGCATAGCGGCCGATAGCGGAGGAATTGATGTACTGGTTGCCTCCCAGCGAGGTGAAGCAGTCGGGGAACACGATGATCGCCGGGCCCATCTTGCGCTCATGCACCAGCCGTGCCGCGCGATCGGGAACGTTTTCGTCAAAGGGCCGCCAATTGACGTGCGCGAGGCCCGACCCGGTGAAGCCTACGAGGTCCCACAGCACCGGATAGCGGCGGCCGCGGCCGCCGCGCGTGCCACGTGTGGTGCCGGCGTCGTAACCCGGGGGCAGCCAGACCGCGAATTTGCGCACGTGCGGATCGCCGAGGGGATTGTCCGCCAGCACTGCCGAGGTGTGCTCGACGATGACGGTGGTGCCAGCCTTGCCGATCCGAGTCTTGCGGGCCATGATCTCGTGAGGTGGGTAGGGGGACGCCGGGGGATTCCCGACGAGCGCCCCGATTGTGCCTGCGTGGTGCCGTCACGGCAACGCGCCGCAGCGGCTACCGCCCGCCGACGGCCTGGCGCGCCTCACCCATCGTCGCGACGTCACCCGCTTCCTGATTGCGGACCATGAGCTTCCAGCCCACGAGGTCGAAGGTGTCCGACATGGCCTTGCGCCGTTCGCCATAGTTGACGGTGCCGCTCAACTTGATGACGTCGCGCTTGCTCGCCTCGATACGTCCCTTGCGGTCGACGGGCCGAAACGTAAGGTGCAGCTGGAATTTCAGCCACCCGTCGGCGGCGGGCGCCACCGATCCGGTGACCTCCCACGGTGGTCCGTACAACGACGCCGCGCCGGGGGCCTCCGCGCGTAGATACTGCGTATCATTGCGCGCGCTGAACGTGACGGGCTTCGTGATTTCATCGGGACCGACCAGGGCGCCCTGGTCGAGCAGCAGGGCCGCGAGCTGCGTCACCATGATCGGCGCCGACATCATTTCGTCGAGAATGGCCTCGGGTACGTTGAATTTCTCGCGGGTCCGGAACGCGAAGGCGTCATCGTTGACGAATACGATTTCACCGCCACGGCGCTTGGCTCCCGCCTGTTCACGGTACGTGGTGTGCACGTCGCCGTTCTCCGGCTGCTCCATCGTGTATGCGCCGTCGAAGCGCCGTGCTTTCAGTTCAACCTTCATGTTGGAAAAGCGCGCCCAGCGGCCTTCGGCACAGAGCGCCGACCACTTGGTGAATCCGCACTGCCGTGGGTTGGGTCCCGGCAGCCGCGTGTCTTCCGACATGGGCGGCAGCGTCGCGGCACCCGGAAAGCCGGGGGGAGACACGCCGAAGGTCGTCGCGTTTTGCGCGAAGGTGTTGCCGGCGATCGCAACGGCAACCATGGCCGCCGCAGCAAGATCGCAGACGCGGTGACGACTTATGATGAATTCGATGAGCATGCCGAGGATTGTAACGGCGGCCGGCGGTCCGGATTGCCACCCGACCGGACTTGCGGACGCCGCGGCCCGACGAACCGCGCCCGCGCTGGCCCCGGCCGCATGCGATGGCATACTGGCGAAGGGGGTCAGGTGTCCAGCAGCAGCGAGCCCCGGCATTTTTTCGCGCCGCAACGGCAGGCAAACGCCGCCCGTTCTTTCTTCGTCAACTTGGCGTCAATGGTCAGTCGGTAGTCGTAGCTCAATTCGTCCCCCGGCTGGATGCGCCGCTTGGCCTCGATGAATACCCGACCCTTGTCGTCTTCTTCGGTGGTGCAATTGGGCTTGCACGAATGATTGATCCAGCGCGCCGCATTGCCGCGCACGCGGGCGTCGATCACGCGGCCGTCATCGAGCTCGAACAGGAAAGTGTGGGCGGAATCGTCCGGGTCGCTATCCGGCCGCTCCATGGCCTCATCCCATGAAGAGAGTTTTCCTTTGTACTGGATGATCGGCGTGCCGCGGCGGATCTCTTCGGTGGCGAAGACACCGCGACCGTGGATCGCCGAGTTGCGGACTTCGTACGGCTTGGCGGCAGTGGCGAGCCGGCGGCGCTTGGCGGATTTGGCTTTGGACATGGACAATGATCGTTGGCGACGGAACGTCATTTTCGCATGGCGCGTGATCGCGTGGATTGAAACGCAGTATTCGTACCCAACGACGTCACAATGACGTCGAGTGCAAACCCGGGTGGCCGCGCGGCAATGCTGCCCTGGTGCCTGGCCGGCTGCTTTGCGCTGCAGCCGCTGGGCAGCGACCTTTACCTTGCATCGCTGCCGGCGCTGCCGCATGCCTTCGCAACGACGGCCGCCCATGCCCAACTGACCCTCACGCTCTTCATGCTGACCTTCGGCATCATGCAGTTGGCGGCAGGGCCGGTGTCCGATCGAGTGGGTCGCATGCCGGTGCTGGTGGTCGGCATCCTGACCTACGCGCTGGCCAGCATGGCGGCGACCGTAGCCACGGATATCGATGCACTCCTGCTGCTGCGCGTCGCGCAGGGCGCCGGTGCCGCCTGTGGCATCGTCGCCGGGCGCGCGCTGGTGCGCGACCATTTCGACGCGGACGCGGCGGCACCGCTGCTCGCCTCCGTGTTCGCGCTGACGGCACTGGTCTCGGTGGTGGCTCCCGTGCTGGGCGGCTACCTGGAGCAGGCCGTAGGCTACCGCGGCAGCTTCGCCGTGATGGCGGCCTTTGCGATCGGCGTGCTCGTGCTGCTGGCGGCAGGGCCGGTGGCGCCGCCACGGCGCCCGGCCCCGCTGCATCCGCGCGCGCTGGTGCGGGGCGCCTTGACGATCGTCCGCGATGACACGTTTCGCATGTACACCGCTCTTGGTTGCGCAAGTTTTGGAGGCCTGTTCGCGTTTCTTGCCGCGACGCCACGCGTGATGATCGACGGCCTTGGCGTTGCGCCCGCGCGCTACGGCTATGTCTACTCCGCGGCGGTTGTCGGCCTGCTGGCCGGCAATCTCCTCTGTCGGCGCGGCCTGAAGCGGCGGGACGTGCTTGGGATGACACGGTGCGCGGCGGCGTTGTCGCTGGCATCCGGTGTGCTGGTACTCGCCGCCGTCGCGGCGGCGCCACGCAGCGTACTCGCCGTCACCGCGCCATTCTGCATTTACATGGTGGCGCACGGCATGCTGATGCCGTGTGTCTATGCGGGAGTCGCCGCCCGCGTGCCCGACCGTGCAGGCATGGCCAATGCGATGCTCGGCGCGTTGCAAATGGCGCTCGCGTTCGGCGTCGGCCAGTTGCTTGAAGCGAACTTCGACGGTACTGCGTGGCCGATCGCGGTGGCGATTGCAACGGCGGCGGTCGTGGTATTTGCGCTCGGGAACTGGCTGGTGCCCGCACGGCGCGCCCCACTGTAGCACCACAACGATATCAGGCAGTCTTGCCCACGGGCTCCAGTTGCAGCGCGGCAGTGACGCGATCCGATGCCAGCCACAACGCGCCTTCCTGGCGGGTGAAATGCAGCGCCATCGCGCGTTCGGCCAGGGTGCCCAGCGCGGCAACACCGTCCGGCGGCACGGCGAGCACCGTGAGATTGCGCACGCGAACCAACGCATCGGCGCTGCGTTGCCACCACAGGTCGACCGCGCGCCCGCCATAGGCGTACACGGTGACCCGGTCGGCGCGGCCAGCGGCACGGCGCAATACACGTTCGTCCGGCAGCCCGACCTCGATCCAGTCGAGAATGCGACCGGTATCGTCACGTTCCCACAGCGCGGGCTCGTCGTCGGTGCTCAAGCCACGGCCGAACTCCAGCCGATCGCTGGCGTGGAGCGCGAAAGCCAGCACTCGCACCATCATGCGTTCCGCCGTTTCCGACGGATGGAGGGCAAGCCGCAATTCGTGCGTGCCGTAATACGGCCGGTCCATGTCGGCCACGGCGAGGGTGGCCTTGCAGATCGTGGATTTGAGCGCCATGCGGGAATCGTTTCAGGGAAGGAAGGCAAGGAGGAGCGGAGTGGACAGTGCGGCAATCAGCGTCGACCAGACAAGGCTGGCGGCCACCGGGCCTTCGAGTGTCTTGAACTGCCGCGCCATCAGGTAAACATTGGCGCCCACGGGCAGCGACGCCAGCACCACCACCGCGCGCAATTCGCGCAGCGGCAGCGCGAGGCCGCGACTGATGAGGTAGACGATCAGCGGAAACACGGCGAGCTTCATTGCGGTGATGGCAAGACTCGGCCGCCAGCCGTCGCGCACGCCATACTCCACGAGCCCCATGCCCAGCACGATCAGCGACATCGGCACCGCGGCCTGGCCGAGGAGTTGCAGCGTCTGGTCGATGGGCGCCGGTATGGGCAGGCCGGTGAAGCTGAAGACGGTGCCCAGCAGGATGCCCGCTACCACCGGATTGGTGATCACGCCCCAGGCCGTGCGCCCGATGCCGGCCACCGAGAGGTCGCGATTGCGCGCCCACTCGACCGAGACCGTGACCAGTGTCCACAGCAGCAGCGAATTGAAGATGAGGATCAGTGATACCACCGGCAACGACTCGTCGCCGAGCGTGACCTTGGCCAGCGGAATGCCGAGTAGGACGCCGTTGGAAAAGATGGTACCGACCCCGAACAGCGATTGCTGGGTTCCATCCAGCGCAAATATGCGTCCGGCGATGAAGCAGGCGGCGACATACGTGATGATGCCCCCGCCGAAATAGGCGATCAGTACGCGGGCATCCACCGGCGGCAGCCGGGAGAACTCGCTCATGAGCCGGAACAACAACGCCGGAATGGCCACCGCGAACACGAACCGCGTCAGCGCGTCCGACGCGGGTTTGGGCCAGCGGCCCCAGCGCGCGAGCGCATAGCCGACGAGCACCAGCAGGAACAGCGGGGCCGTCAGCGCAACGACTCCCCCCAATACCGCCAACGACGGCAACATCAGCGTGCCGCCATGGCGACGAGGCTTCCGGACGGCGCGCTAGCGGCCCTTGGTGCTGGCCTTGGTCCGCACGGCCACGCGCGGCACCGGCGCGGCGGGGCGCCGCACGGCAGCCGGTGCGGCAGGTGCGCCATGCTTGCCTTTGGGAACGGGAAAGTGGATACCACTCTTGGTCTTGGTCATGCGGGCCACTCCTCGCTGGCGCGGGCGGGTTCGCCCGGCAGCCCGATGTTAGATCAAATCGCGCAGGATCACCGTACGTTCGCCGGCGGCATCCACCTGGAGTCTCAATGGGGAGCCCGCGGGCGCGCGCTGGGCGGCACGCGCGGCGGCCAGCGTCATCGTGCCGACGGCCATGCCGTTGATCGCCGTCACGACGTCGCCGGGCTTGAGTCCGGCGGCGGCCGCAGGACCGTCGGCGACGACATAGACGACGACCAGGCCCGACGGTCCGCGTTCCAGCCAGAGGCCGGCGCGCTCGAAGCTGTCGGCGTCCGCGCGTGTGGCGCCGGCATCGAGATAAACGACCCCGTGGGCGAAGTCGAAGGTTGGCTTGAACCGGCGCAGCACATCGTAGCCGATGCTCCCCGCCGATGCCGCTGTCGCTTCGGTATTGGCGCCCGCGCCGGACGTCACGAGCACCGCGACGGGCTTGCTCACCGATACGCCGCCAAGGTCGAATTCCCGCACGCGCGCGAGCTTGCCGCGGATGGCGCCGCTCACGCCCGAACCTGCGACCACCTCCTGCCTGGCGTCGTACTTCACGGTGAGTTCGTTGGCCTCCACGAACGGCATCGCCAGCGTCAACGAGCCGCGAGCGCCGGTACCGATGTCGAACATGCCATCGACGCCGTCCACGCGCGCGCGCACTTGCGGCATCGTGCCGCGAAACGAGAGCGGCACCGCGGTACCCTTGCCGGCGTACTTGAACGTTGCCGGGTCGTGCAGCGTGAGCTGTGCGCGATCGTAGTCGATGGTAGTCGGCAGGCGCTTGAAGATCTCGACACCGATGACGCCCGCGACGTCGTCAACCCCCTCCACACGTTCCAGGAACGCCTTGAGGTCGATCGTGGCGAAGGAAGGCTTGCTGATGGTCACGCCGCCGATCTCGAGCCGTTGCGCGCGTACGACCCTGAGATCGCTGCCGGCGGCTGCGGCATCGGCCGGGAGCTTCAGCGTGCGCGCGACCTCGGGCAGGAGCACATTGATGCTGCCGGAGTCGAGCAGCATCCGGAAGGGACCCTTGCCGTCGATGCGCACGCGCACGAAAAGATGTCCATCCTGGATTTCGATGGGCACGACGACCTCGGCGCGACCGGTCGGAAACGTGAAGTCGGGCTTGCGCCGCGGGGGCTGCGCAAAGCGCACGCCCGACAGCGGCTGATTGAACGTCATCGCCTCGACAATGACGAGTTCGTCCTGGCGCGGGTCTTCCCGGGTGGCGCGCACGCGGAAGGGAATCGTGACGCCCTGCACGTTGCGCAGATCCATGTAGATCTCCGTGCGGACTGCCCGCGCCTCGCGCTCGACCAGTCGCTCGATCAGCTTGGTATCCACGTTGATCCAGAGCTCGAAGGGGCGGCCACCTTCCGGCGTGATGCGAATCACGTCGAAATCGGCCCCGTCGGCCTGGGCGCGCTCCTTGTACGACACGAGCGCCGCGCCTCGTTCGGGATACCAGAAAGCGAGCCGGTCGCGAAATGCGGCATTGACCGCCAGTTCGCGCGCGGTCGCGTCGGTTTCCGCGCGCGCGCCGCCGGTCTCGTCCTGTGTCCATGCCGACTTGCCATCGAAACCCGTGGCGCCCGTCAACGGGCCGATGCTGAAATCCAGTCGCGACTTGCCGCTGCGAGTGTCACTCCAGCGCTCCCCGGTGCCGGACAGGCCGGCGGCCTGGATGGTCACCTTGCTGTGCTGGCTGCGCAGCGCATCCCACGCCCTGCCCCCACTTGCGTCCTTCGATTGCTGCAGGATCACACGTGGATTGGGCGGCAGGGGACCGCCCAGCTGGGCAATCGCGGAAGTAGCGGCAACGGCAAGAGCCAAGGCTGAAAGCAGCAGGCGGCGCAAGGGCATGAACACTCCGGGCATTGCGTGCGCCAGCGCGGGCGCGATGGCGCATTATCGCCTGCGCCGGCGCCGTCCCCGAAAGGCGCGGCAAGTTCAGTGGGTCGGCGCGTTTGCCGCGTTGCGCGTGGCCAGAGTATCGAGCGCCGAGCTGACGGCCCGGTCGAACAGCGGCACGGGCTCGACGACCAGGCTGACCATGCCTGCGCCGAACTCATAGGCAAGCTCTTCCGGCGTATAGACGAAGGCCCGCGTCTTCGAGCGGCTGGTGAACAGGTATTTGGTGCGCAACGGACTCACCCACGTAAGCCGGGCATTGATGGTGCGTTCGTCCTTGTTGAAGGCGAGCCATGTGCCGACGGCCATTTCGCTCACGAAGTCATGCACGTTGGCCACCACGGCCGATGCCGGCATCGTTGGCGAAATGGTGGGCGGCGCGTCGTCGCCCATCACCACGGTCACGCCCGGCGCAGGCTTGATCGCCGCCATATGCAGCTGGTACAGCGCCTCGAAAAAAGCCTTGGCGCGCTCCTGGGGCACCTGCTGCGCGGTGCTCGCCCGGCGCAGACTGCCGATCAACTTGGGAATCATCTTGGTGAGGCGCGCTTTCTGGGACGAACGTTCCTTGGCCGTGATGCTCCACAGCATATCGTCGAGCGTGCGTACGCCGTCGTACCAGGGCTCGCTTTCGGGCCCGTGCTGCTGACGTAACGCGGTCAGTTGCTCCGCCCAGATGGTTTCGACGAACGAGCGAACTTCGAAGGGAACGTCGATGCCGGCCAGCCGGTCGCGCAGGAACGCGCGTACGTGCGAGCGGTCGGTTTCCTTTTCCTCGGCCGACAGCGCGGCAGCCATGTCGGCCGCGGCACTGTCGGCAACGCGTTGCCGCTCACCGTTGATGAATGCGCGGAGGCGGGTATTGGCGGCGCGAAAAACCTCGACATCGATCTCGAAATCGCGGCAGATGGCATCCACGACATCCGTGGCGAGTGCTGCGAAGGTGGCTTGATAGCCGTCGTCGTTGACGGAGCCGACGGCTGCCTCGGCAAGGTTGTCCAGCAACTCGCGCGCGGGGTGGCGGTTGTCGCTGAAGAACGAACGGTCGAGGAGGGCTGCCTTCACGATCGGAACCTGCAGCCGGCCGAACAGGCTGCGCAGCGGATCGGGAATGGAGCGGTCCCGGAAGATGTAATCGAACAGCAGCGCGATCACGTCGAGCGTGATCCGGTCCGTGTCGCTGGAGAATTGGCTCTCGATGGCCGCCCGGATATGCGGTACGAGGTTGAGCGGAACGAGCGTTCCGTCCTGAGTCCCCGGGGCCGACGGCGGCGCCGCCCGCGCAATGGCAGCGGGCAGGTCGAGGCGCTGCCATTGCGCCAGCGTCGCGAAAAGCGGCGACGCGGTGCCGAGGGCCATCAATGGATCGAGCGAAGGAAAGAAGCCGGCCGGTGTGCCGCCAACGTCGGCGATGGCCCCGCCGGAGTAGCCAACGGGCGCGAGCGGGTCGCCGGGTTGGGCAGCGTAGCCAACCGGCGTCAGGTCGCTGCCGGGCCCGGGGGCCACCGTACTTCCACCTGGCGCGCCGCCGCGCGCGCCGACGGCGGCCAACGCGGCCAATCCGGCCAGGATCTTGGAAGCGGACATCTGGTCGGGATTGGCGGCGCCTTCGCTGGATGATGCGAAGGGCCTGTCGGGAAACACGAAGGCGGCCGGCGCCCCGGGTTCGGACAGCGAGTCGGGGACGACGACGTCGGTGGGCACAGCCCGGCCCTCATCGGCCAGCAGGCGCGAAAAGGTGGGAAGCAGGTCGCGGTCGTCTTCCGGTCGGAACTCGCTGCGTGCGCGCAACGCGGCCTTGATTTCCGGCAGCACGCCGCGATCGGCAAGGAAGCGGTTGATCGAGATGTAGAGTTTGTTGATGTCGGGCGTCAGGTCCTCGAGCACTCGCTCCATGAACGGCCGCCAGACCCGCGGTGTCGGATAGACCGCGCGGGCTGACGAACCCACGGCGTCGAGGATGTAGGTGACGGCAAAGGGATTGTCGATCTCGCGGGTCTGATCGGGCGGCAGCAGCGTATCCACCCGCAGATCGAGCGCGGCCAACTCGCGCTGGGTAAAGCGGTCGAGAAAGCGGGTGACGTCCTTCAGCGCGGATTGCCGCTCATGGTCGTAAGCGGTAAGCACGCGCAACGTGGCCAGCGAGGCATCCGCGTCCGGGCGCCGCCCGCGGCGCCGCTCGCCGCGCAGGCGCTTGTCGAAGAGCTCGATGAGTGCCTTGTCGAAACGGTCGAGCCACGCATCGCGCTTGCTGCGGAAGGCTTCGACGTCGCCATCGGGAATGTGGCTGTTGGTTTCGAAAAGATCGTCGGACTCGGCCAGCGACACGCGCAGCAATTCCAGCAGTTTCAGCCGGTACTGCGCGAAGCTCGCGCGCAGCATTGCCTGCGCATCGGCGTCGGGAATGCGCAGGGAGCCATCGGCAGGAGTGCCGGGTGCCGGTCGGCGGCCCGGGAACATGGAAGCCATGCCGAATTCTACTTCTACCCATGCCGGGCCGGTCTTCGCGGCGATCGGCTCGATGCCCCGTTCCATCGGATGACGGGCGCGATACCGGGGCGCGAAGAGTGGTGGCCTACAACGTCGCGGCCGGGATTCCGTACAATGCGCGGCTTGCACCTGTGCATTTTTGACGACTCAGGCATCCATGGATTCGGCGTTGCTTACCCTTGTCGCGACCGTTACGGCCTACTGGCTTGGTGTCGGCATCATGATCGTTCGCGTGCGCCGCCATGCGCGGCGCGTGGTCGGCGTGGTTCCCGAACAGAGGCTGGAGCGCCTGATGGGTCTGGCCTGGATTCCGATCGTCACCGCGTGGATCGCACTGCCGTGGCTCGCGATGGCGCGACCCCAATCGGTCTTTGCCGTGCCCGGCTGGGCCACGACCATGGAATGGCCGGTGGTACTCCGTCTGGTGGCTTCGATCGTCGCGGTCTGCAGTCTCGCGGCGACCATCAAATGCTGGGCCCGCATGGGCAAGGACTGGCGGATGGCGGTCACGGGCGAACCCACGCAGCCGCTGATTACCGACGGCCTGTTCGCCCGGATTCGCCATCCGATCTATGCTTTTTCCATCCTGCTGATGCTGTGCACCATGATGATCCTGCCTACGGTGCCGATGCTCGTGGTCGGGTGCGCCCACATCGCGCTGATGCTGCTGAAGGCGCGCAACGAGGAGCGCCACCTGCTGGCCCATCACGGGGTGGCCTACGCGCAGTACCTCAACCGTACCGGACGGTTCATGCCGCGAATGCGCTAAGCCCGTTGCAACGCGCCAACCGAGGGACCCGCGCCAATGCTGCGATAATGCGCGGCCTTTACGTGTCCCCGATCCAGCTACCCAGGACCCAGTACCGCATGATCTCCGGATTTTCTGGCGTTGGCCGGCGCCTGCTCGCATCGTTCATCGTGGCCGGCCTTGCCGGGCTGTGGCCCATGGCCACGCCTGCCATTGCCGCGGCGGGACTCGATTGTGAAAACCTGGCAGGCGCCGACGCGCAGGCGGCCTTGGCGGCATTACCTGCGCCCCGGATCATCAACCTGCAGGGCAGCGTGCCGATCGTGACGATGGAATCCTTTGCGCGGTTCCTGATCGGCATGGGTTATCCGGAGGCGTCGTTGCGGGATCCGCGCGACGGCTCGCTGTCGACGAGCAGTTACACCAGCAGCGCCGAACTGGCGGGCACGGTCGCCTGGTATTACGAGCAGAGCGGCCTGCGGCCGATGCTGATCGGGCACAGCCGCGGCGGCATGCTGGTCGTGCGTACGCTGCATGAACTCGATGGCGCCTTCGCCGAGGCCATTCACCTGTACGACCCGGTGCGTGACGAGGCGCTGCCGCAAACCACCTTTCGCGATCCCTTCTCGGGCGCCGTGACGCCGGTCCGTGGCTTTCGCCTGGCGTTCGGCGCCGCCATTGCCACGGGCACGCTGCCGCGCGTGTTGCAGGGGCAATGGACGATGCTCGCGCGGCTACGCAGGATTCCGGACACAGTCGACGAATTCACCGGTTTCACGATTGCGTGGGATCCCATTGCCGGCAATTTCGGCGAGGCGGAAGTCTACGAACCGGTCGGCACCGCCGTCGTGCGCAATGTCCTGCTTCCCGCCGCGACCAGTCACATCGGCGCCCCGCTGACCGAACAGCTCGCGGCGGACCCGGTCACCCGCCGCCTCATTGACGCATGGCGGCCGGACCAGGGTGAACTCGTGGTGTCGGACCCGCAGGTCGATGCGCGCAACATCGCGCAGGCGGCCGACCTGTGGTTCAGCATTCGGCGGCACTGGTGCCTCGAAGGGCAACACCGCCTGCACGAGCCAAGGGCGAGCTGACATGCGCGGGCGCCTCAACCTGTTCCAGGCGGCCATGCTGCGCTGGCGCGAACTCCACCCGTACAACGCCGTGCACGTGGCGGAATTGCCACAGCCCTTCGACGCGGCGAGGCTGGCGGACGCCATCGCCGCCCACCTGACCGCCCTGGGGCTCACCGGACTGGCGCTCGATGTCACGGCCAGGTGCTTCGAGTATCGCGGCGGCCCGGTGCAACCTGACCTGACGGTACTTCCGATGGGCCCGGATCCGGATGCGATGCTGGACGCGGAAATGGCGCGCCAGCTCAATCGGCCGTTTCCGGTGGACGGCGCTTTCGATCCATTCCGGTTCTTTGCCCTGCCAACGGCATCGACGTTTCACCTGGGCATCGCCTACGACCATTTCATCGCGGGCGGTGATTCGATGGTGGTGCTGCTCAAGGGCATCGCGGCCCGGTACGCGGGCACGTTGCCGACGACGCCGCCCCCAGACGTTCATCCGCGCGGCTACGCCAAGCTCTTCCTGCGCAATGCGCTGGCGTTCTACGTCGGCCAGTTTTCATTGCCGGCCATGATTCTGCGCGCGCGGCGCTCGGTGCGGCCACGCTATCCGTATGGCGATGCCGGCGAGAATGCCTATCTTTCGCTGCCCGTGCCCCAGGCGGCGCATGCGGCAATCGCGCGCACGGCCAAGGCCTGGGGCGTAACCCAGAACGACTTGCTGGTCGCCATGCTGCTGACGGTGGTGGCACCGGAAATCGAGGGTCGTGGCCGCAAGCAGCGCCGGCACGAAATCGCCATTGCCTCGGTCATCAACATCCGGCGCGAGGTCGCCCCGCCGCCGGAGCGCGCCTTCGGCCAGTTCCTGAGCTCGTTCCTCGTGTCCCACCCGGTGCCTGCCGGCATGCCACTGCGTGAAATCGCGGTCGACATCCACGCCCAGACGCGGCGCATCAAGCGCGGCAAGCTGTACCTGCAGACGCTGTACGCGATCGCCTTCGGCGGACTGGCCTGGCGCTACATGCAGCCGCACCAGCGCAAGCACATGTACGCGAAGAATTATCCGGTTTGGGCGGGCATGACCATGCTGAATGTCGACAACCTGTGGCGCGATTCGCCGGGCACCGCGGCAATCCTGCGTTACCGGCGGGCAGGCTCCACCGGTCCGTTCTCCCCGCTGGTGGTGACGCCGGCGGCCGTGGGCGATTGCCTGCAGATCGGCATCAGTTATCGCACTGCGGCATTTCTGCGGGACGATGTCGCTAGAATAGGGTCTGCGCTAGTGTCATGCGCGCAATCCCTCTAGCATTACGCCCATCAACGCCGTGATCGCACGAACCTCGTCGTGGCTGTTGCTCCTATTGTTCGGCACGGCATTGGTCGCCGCGGGCTGCGGATGGGTGCCACCGCGCGTTTCCGGCGATGCCATTGCGCTGCCGCCGCCGGCAATAGTGGCGCCGGCACTTGCCGCGAGGATCCTTGCGCTTGATCCCGAGCACATTTCCGAGACCGACGTCAAGGACGTGCTGGTGCGGGGACCAACGCCACGGATCATGCTGCTGCATGGAGGCATCTACCCGGTCCACCTCAGCATGACTTCCTTCGGCCACTTCCTGGTCGGGATGGGTTATCCGGAGGACAAGATCCGGGGCCCGCGCTCTGGCGACTGGTCGCATAGCCCTTATGAGGATGCCGAGCGACTCGCCGGCATCGCCGCGTGGTACTTCGAGCACGACCGGATGCCACCGATGCTGATCGGCCACAGCCAGGGTGGCATGCAGGCCGTCAAGGTGCTGCATGTTCTCGCCGGCCACTACGGCAAGGAAGTGCACGTCTGGGACCCGCTGACGGACTTTGCGTTGGACCGCACGTCGATCCGCGACCCGGCCACTGGCCAACCGCGCGCCGTAGTGGGTCTGTCGCTCGACTATGTGTCGGTGATCGCCGCGGGCGGGGCGGCTTTCCTGCTGCCGAACCAATGGAGCCTGCTGGACAAACTGCAGGACATTCCCGACACCGTGAACGATTTCACGGGATACACCATCGAGGTCGACTTGTGGGCCTGGACATTGCCGGGCGCCGAGTTGCGCTACAAGGCCACCGAGGGTCACGCCCATGTCCGCAACGTGGCCTTGCCCGCCACGATCAGCCATGTGCTGGCACCCGTCACGGCGGACTTCGCCGACGATCCGGCCGCCCGGGCGTGGATCGATGCCTATCGTCCCGGGGAGCCGCCCGGCCCGCTGCCGCCCGGTGCGGGCGACAATCTGCTCTGGGCAGCCGACGTCTGGTGGAGTGTCAAGCGGCATTGGGCGCTCGAAGCCCAGCAAATGCTGCGCAGCGCCCAAGCGCCGGTCCGGTCGACGGGGGCGAGGACGGTAGAATAGAGGTTTGCCCGCCACCGGCCGCGTTTCGCCCCGGGCGGTTCGGGCATGAACGCGATACGGGTCCTCGATCATGGCAGGTGTTCTGGCAGGAAAAGTGGCGCTGGTCACCGGGGGTGCGCGCGGCATAGGCAAAGCCATCGCCACCAAGCTCGCGTCCGCCGGCTGCGACGTCGCCGTCAACTATTACAACAGCGCCGACGAAGCGGAGGCCCTGTGCGTCGCGCTGCGCGCGCAGGGGCGCCGCGCCGTCGCCATCCAGGGCAGCGTCGGCATTCCCGATAGCGTCGACGAGTTGTTCGTCGAGTTGCGCAAGCATTTCGATCGCCTCGACATCCTCGTTTCCAACGCGGCCAGCGGCGTGCTGAAACCCACGGTGGAAATGACGCTCAAGCACTGGCGCTGGTGCCTCGAGACCAATGCGCTGGCGCTGAACCTGCTGACTCAGCGGGCGCTGCCGCTGATGGTCGACGGTGGTCGCGTGATCGCGCTGTCGAGCCTGGGTGCGCAACGTGCGATGCCGGGCTACGGTTTCATCGGCGCGTCGAAGGCGGCGCTGGAAGCGCTGGCGCGCGCGCTGGCCCAGGAACTGGGGCCGCGGGGCATTCGCGTCAATGTGGTCAGTGCCGGGGTCGTGGATACCGATGCGCTGGCCTATTTCCCCAATCGCGAGGAACTGCTCGCCAATTTCTCGGCGCGCACGCCGGCCGGCCCGGTGCTGACGACTGCAAACGTCGCCGACGCTGTCTACCTCCTGTGCCTGCCCGAGGCCGCGATGATCAACGGCCACACGCTGGTGGTCGATGGCGGTTTTTCGATCTCGGGCTGACGATGGCATTGTCACTTCCTTCCGGGCTCGCGGGACGCACCGTGGTCGTTACCGGCGGCAGCCGCGGCATCGGTCGCGCCGTGGTGGAACTGCTGGCGCAAGACGGCGCCGACGTCACTTTCTATTATCGCGACAATGCCGTGGCGGCGCAGGAAGTCGTGGCCGCCGCCGCCGCCGCCGGACGCGCGGTCACCGCCGAACAGGTCGACATCCGCGACTCTGCAGCCTGCGCCGGCGCAATCGAGAAGCTGGCCGATCGCCGCGGACGCATCGATCTTCTGGTCAACAACGCCGGCGTGATCCGCGACAACCCGCTGTCCGGTTTTTCCGACGCCGACGTGCAGGACGTGCTCGACACCAACGTCACCGGCGTGTTCAACATGACGCGGGCCGTGGCGCCGTACATGATTTCGCAGCGCGGCGGCAAAGTCATTAACATCAGCTCGATTTCGGGCGAGAAGGGCGGCCGTGGTCAGACCAACTACGCCGCGAGCAAAGGCGCGATCAACGCGTTGACGCGGGCGCTGGCCGTGGAGCTGGCGCCGCGCCGCATCACTGTCAACGCGGTGGCGCCCGGTGTGATCGATACCGAGATGTCGGCGGCCGTGCGCGACATGGCGGGCGATGATGTCAAGGCGCGCATCCTGCTGAAACGGTACGGCAAGCCGGAGGAAATCGCATACGCCGTGTGGTTCCTGGCGTCCGATTATGCGAATTACGTCACCGGTCAGGTATTGACCGTGGACGGTGGCTTCAAGATGGATTGAGAACGAAACAAGACGGAGTCAAGATCATGACAACTGCAATCTCGCAAGACGAAATCAACGCGGTATTTCCCACAGTGGCGGCCACGATGGCCGATGCGCTCGGCTGCGACGTCGAGGACATCAAGCCCAATGTGTCGCTGATCGAGGGGCTCGACGCCGAGTCCATCGATTTCCTGGACATGGTGTTCCGGCTGGAGCGCGCCTTCAAGATCAAGATCCCGCGCGGAAAGATTGTCGAGAACGCCCGCGGCACGCTCACCGAAGCCGAGTTCGAGCAAAAGGGTGTTGTCACCGACACCGGGATGGCGCAGCTGAAGTCGTACCTGTCCGAGGTGCCGGCCGATCGTTTCAAGTCGCCGATGAAGGTGGCCGACATTCCGCGGCTCTTCACGCCGGAGACGTTCTGCAAGCTGGTCGTACAGGCGCAGCGCGACGCCAAGGCGGCTGCCTGACGCGCGGGATGACGGATCATTTCAGCGCCTTCTCTTTCGTCGACCGCATCAGCGCGTTCGAGCCTGGCGTCCGCGCCCGTGGCACTTTCGCAATTCCGGCGGACATCGACGGCTTTCCGGCATGCCTTGTCGCCGAGGCGGTTGGCCAGCTGGCCGCATGGACGGCCATGGCCCGCATCGAGTTTCGCGGCCGGCCGGTGGCGGCCCTGGCCCACGAGACGATTTTCACGCGCGACGTGCGGCCCGGTGATGTGCTCGATCTGGTCGTCGAGGTCGACGATTGCGACGACGCCGCGGTGGCCTATCACGGCCATGCCGCCCTGGCGGGCGAGCAGGTGATCGAGTTGCGCGATTGCCTGGGGCCGATGCTGCCGGTGGCCGAGTTCGACGATCCGGTCGCGCTGGCCGCGCGGCTGGCGCTGCTCATCGGCGACGGCGCGGCGCCGGGTCGCTTTCGCGGCGTGCCGCGGCTGCGCGCGCAGCGCTCGGCGAGCGCTGATCCGGCGGTGGCCGAAGGCGTGCTGCACGTTCCCGCGACCGCGCCGTTCTTCTACGATCATTTCCCGCGGCGACCGGTGTTTCCGGCCACGCTGATGCTGGACGCGTTGCTGGCGCTCGCCAGCGAAATGCCGGCCTGCGCCGATCGTTGCCCCGACGCAGCAACGATGGTGCCCACGCGGATGACGCGCGTGAAAGTGCGCACGTTCACTCCTCCGGGCGCGGCGTTGCAGATGCGCGCGAGCCTTCGGGGCGACGACACGCGCGACGATGGGTTGACCGTGGACCTGTCGGTGAGCGCGGAGGGCAAGTCGGTGGCCACTGCGCGCGCCGAATTTGCGGCGCGGGGCGCAGCATGACGGCGACCCGGCGACGCGTGGCCATCACCGGCGTGGGCATGGTCACGCCGGTAGGCAATGACGTGGCCACCACATGGGATGCCTTGCTGGCCGGACGCAGCGGCGGCGCGCCGATCACGTTGTTCGATGCCAGCGGCTTTTCCACGTGCATCGCCGCGGAGGTCAAGGGGTTCAGTCCAACACTCGTCGACGATCGCAAGATGCTCAAGTTTGCCAATCGCTCGCATCGCTTTGCACTCGAAGCCGCCGAGCAGGCACTGCGCGACGCCGGCATCCGGCCGACCGCCGCTGACGCCACGCGCTGGGGCTGCGCCGTGGGCACCGGCATGATGACAGCCGATTACGACGACCTGGCGCAGACGCACGCGCACTGCGGCAACAGTGGCGAAATCGACACCGACGGCCTGCTGACAGACGGCCCCGCCAACGATCCGCTGGTGTTCTGCCGCGGCCAGGCCGCCGAAGGGCTCGCCTTGCTCACGCGGCGCTTCGGCATCCACGGCTACGCCACGTCCGTCCACACGGCATGCGCGTCGGGCGGGCAGGCCTTCGGCACGGCGTTGAAACTGATTCGCCGCGGGCGCGTGGATCGCGTGCTGGCCGGTGGCTTCGATTCGATGATCAGCCCGATCGGCATCTCCGGCTTCTGCCTGCTTTCCGCGCTGTCGCCGGACAATGCGACACCGCAACGCGCCAGCCGTCCTTTCGACGCCACCCGCAACGGCTTCCTGCTGGGCGAGGGCGCCGGATTCGTCGTGCTCGAGGCGTGGGAACTGGCGCGGGCGCGCGGCGCGCATATCTACGCCGAACTCGCCGGCGACGGCAATTCGCTGTCGAGCTACCGGATCACCGATTCGCCGCCCGACGGCGACGGCCCGATCCAGTCGATGCACCAGGCGCTGGCCGACGCCGGCGCCGCGCCGGCCGACGTCGATTACATCAATGCGCACGGCACATCGACCGGGATGAACGATCGCAGCGAAAGCGCGGCGATTCGCGCCGTGTTCGGCGCCGACGTCGCGCGCGTGTGCGTCAGTTCCACCAAGAGCACGATGGGGCACCTGATCGCGGCGGCGGGCGCCGTCGAAGGCGTGGTATGCGCGCTCGCCATCGCCCGCGGCGAAATCCCGATCAACGCGAACTATCGTGAGCGCGATCCGGATTGCGACCTGAATCTGGTGATCGGCGAGCCGCGTCGGCAGAAGGTGCGGATGACGATGTCCAATTCCTTCGGCTTCGGCGGCTCGAACAGCTGCATCGTGATGCGCCACCCGGATGAAGTGGATGGCCGCGGACTTGGCGGGGCCTCATCGTGACGGCGCCCAAGGTCGTGATCACCGGCACCGGCGCCGTCTGCGCGGCGGGGATGAGTCCGCAGGCCATTCTGGAGATGGTCCTTGCGGGTCGGACGGCGATCGCGCCCATCCAGCAATGGGATACGGCGCAGTGGCCGACGCATCTCGCCGGCGAGATCGCCGATCTCAATCCGCGCGCGCTGGTGCCCGACCGGAAGCTGCACAAGCTCATCCGGCGCACCGATCTCGTCGGTCTCTACGCCGCCGGCCAGGCCATCGAGGGCTCGGGTTTCGTCGCCTGGCGCGATGCGCTGGATCCCGCAGCCGTGGCGCCTTGCAACGATCGCACCGGCGCCATCGTCGGTTCCGGTGGCGGCAACTTCCAGAACCAGTACGATTTCTTTCCGTTGATGACCGCTGCCGACGGCGACATGCAGGCCTTCGGCCGCGATCTCTCGGATAACGTCAATCCGATGTGGCTGTTGCGCACGCTGCCCAACAACGTCCTCGGGCACGTGGGCATCCAGTACAACCTGAAAGGGACCAACGCCTGCATCACCAACCACAGCGTCGGTGGCACGCTGGCGGTCATCGAAGCCATGGAGGCGCTGCGCGCCGGCGAGGCCGATCGCATCGTGGCCGTGGGCCATGAAACACCGATCGAGCCGCAGATGGTGCTTTATTACCACCGCGTCGGTCTCCTCGCGAGCGAGGCGCTGCGGCCCTTCGACAGGGCGCGTGACGGCAGTCTCTTCGGCGAAGGCGCGGGCGCACTGATGCTCGAAACCCCGGAGTCTGCAGCGGCACGCGGGGCGCTGGTGCATGGCGAAGTGCTCGGCGGCGGCTATGTCGGCGAGGGGCAGGGACTGCTGGCCATTCGCGCGGACGGCGACGGCCTGGCACGCGCCATCGCGATGGCGCTGGACGACGCCGGATTGCAGGCGGCGGAGGTCGGCATGATCGTCGCGCACGGCAACGGTACCCGGCAGTCCGACGCGTCGGAGGCGGCGGCGCTGCGCACGGTGTTCGGCGCCGCGATGCCGCCGGTCACGGCATTCAAGTGGGCGTTCGGCCATCTGATCGCGGCCGCCGGCATTCTCGACACGGTGCTGGCGCTGGCAGCGCTCAAGGCCAACGTGGTACCCGGCATTGCGACATTGCGCGACCTCGACGATGCCTGCGCGGGCCTGGCAGTATCGTCGCAGTCCCGCCCTCCGCGCAGCAAGGTGGCACTCGTCCTGTGCCGGGGTTTTGCCGGCACCAATGCGGCGGTGCTGCTGCGCGCGGCATGAGCTCCGCCGGGCCGCCCCAAGGAGCTGCCCCCTCGGGGGGGGCGGCGCGCAGCGCCGGTCGGGGGGATCATGCGAGCATGTCGATGCCCGTCGTGGCACCGCAGCGATGCGGCATCGATTCGGTCGAAATCACGCGCATCGAACGCCTGCTGCGCGAAAACACGCCGACGGACCTCCTGCGTTTCTTCTCGGCGCAGGAATTGGACGACGCGGGCGCAGGCGAGGGGCGCGCGGCCAGTCTCGCCGCGCGGTTTGCGGCCAAGGAGGCCTGCGTGAAGCTGTTTCCACGCGAGGCCGCGCTGGCCCAGATCGAGCCGCACGATTTTTCGGTCGCGCGCGACGCCTATGGCGCGCCGAACGTGATCCTGGGGCCTCGTGCCGAAATGCTGGCGGGCCGACATCGCCTGGGGCCGATCAGCCTGTCGCTGACGCATGACCGAACCAGCGCATCGGCCGTGGCAGTGACGCAGCCGGCGCCTTTGCCGATTCCGTTCGCGGGCAAGGTGCTGTATCACCTTCTGCCGTTGCGCCGTCGCGTCATCCTCGACAACCTGCACCGGGTCTACGGCGACACTCTCGACGAGGCAGGCATCGTCGCGCTCGCGCAGGCGCACTATGGCCATTTGCGGAAATTGTTCGGCGAATTCCTCCGCTTTCGCTGGCTGTCGCAGGCGCGGCAGCGGGCGTTGGTGCGCATCGAAAACCTGGAGGCGTTCGTCGCGGCCTACGAGCAGGGCAAGGGCGTCCTGCTGCTGACCGGGCACTTCGGCAACTGGGAGGTGGCCACCGTCGCGGGCATCGGCGGCTTCCCGCAGATGCGCGGCCGCTTTCATTTCGTGCGGCGCGCATTGAAACCCGAATGGTTCGATCGCCTGGTCACGCGCCGATTCCAGAAAGCAGGCTTCGGCGTGCTGCCCAAGCGCGGTTCGCTCGACCTGATGCTCGACCGTCTTGCGCACGGCGATGCGATCGTCTTCGCCTTCGACCAGCATGCCAATCCGCCCGACGGCATCGCGGTCGATTTCTTCGGCGCGCCCGCGTGGACCTTCAAGAGCCTCGCCATCATCGCGCTTGCCACCGGCGCCCCGGTCGTGCCGGCCACGAGCTGGCGCGAGGCCGACGGCCGCCATGTGCTGCGCTTCGAGTCGCCGATCCCCGCGGTCGATCACGCGAACACCAGCGAGGCGATTCGGCTGACCACCCGCGCCTACAACACGGCGCTGGAACGCCTCGTGCTGCGGCGTCCCGAGCAGTGGTATTGGGTCCATCGCCGCTGGAAGAATGTCGCCGTGCCGGCGCGCCGGCGCAAGCTGAAGGAGGCGCGGACATGATCTGGCCCACCTCGGCCGAAATGATCGGCGCGATGATTTCCTGGAAGGCCACCTTCGTCTACGGGTATCTCGCGTGGGCGCTGTTCGTGCATTTCCGCGGCCGCGAGCGGCACAAATTCCACCGGCAGCTTACCGATCACTCGACCGTGATCGCGCCGTACAACGCGATCATGTATGGCTTCTCGGCGGTGCCCAATCGCCCGTACATCGAAGTCGAGCAATTTCCGGAGTTGAAGCCGCTGCGCGACAACTGGCAGCTGATCCGCGAGGAGGCATTGAAACTCTTCGACGAGGGTCACATCCGCGCGGCCTCGTCGTACAACGATCTCGGCTTCAATTCGTTCTTCCGGCGAGGCTGGAAGCGCTTCTACCTCAAGTGGTACGACGCGCCTCTCGACTCCGCGCGGGCGCTGTGTCCACGCACGGTGGCCATGGTCGAATCCATCCCCACCATCAACGGCGCGATGTTCGCGATGCTGCCGGCCGGCGGTGATCTCGGGCGGCACCGCGATCCTTTCGCCGGGTCGCTGCGTTATCACCTTGGCCTCATCACGCCCAACGACGAGCGGTGCCGCATCTTCGTGGACGGGCAGCCATATCACTGGCGTGATGGCGAAGCGGTAATGTTCGACGAGACGTACATACACTGGGCCGAGAACCGCACGGACAAGGACCGCCTCATCCTGTTCTGCGACGTCGAGCGGCCGCTGACCAATCGCGTGGTCGCGCGCCTCAATCACTGGATCAAGAACACGCTGGTTCGCGCCAGCCAGACCGAGAACGAAGCCGGCGACAAGGTTGGATTCCTGAACCGCATGTTCGGATGGGCCTACTACTTCCGCTATCCGGGCAAGGCGCTGAAGCGCTACAACAAGTATGTCTACTACGCGATCAAATGGCTGATCCTGCTGCTCATCCTCTACGCTGTGTTCTTCTGGCGCGGCTAGCGGCCCTGCCTGGCCATGGGAAGATAAGCGTTTCCGGGCGGGCAAAGCTTTCCAACTTTCTGACTGCCTGACGCTACCCATGCTTGAACTGCTCACCAGCCCTGCCGCGTGGATTGCCTTCGGCACGCTGACCGCGCTGGAACTCGTGCTCGGCATCGACAACGTCATCTTCATTTCGATCCTGGTGGACAAGCTGCCACCCGAGCGGCGCGAATTCGCGCGACGGCTGGGGCTCTTCTTCGCGATGTTCATGCGCATCGGGCTGCTGCTGGTGCTGTCGTGGCTGGTGGGGCTCACCGCGCCGCTGTTCGCGGTGCTGCAGCATGAAATTTCCGGCCGCGACCTGATCCTGATCCTGGGCGGGCTCTTCCTGCTGTGGAAAAGCACCATGGAAATCCATCAGCTGATGGAGGGTACCGAAGGCGAAGCCTCGAGCGCGGTCAAAGCGACATTCGGTGCCGTGATCGTGCAGATCATCATCATTGACCTCGTCTTCTCGCTCGATTCGATCATCACCGCAGTCGGCATGGTGAACGACATCCCGATCATGGTATCGGCGGTCGTCGCATCGGTGGCGTTGATGATGCTGTTCGCCGGTCCCATCGGCCGGTTCGTTTCCGCGCATCCGACGGTGAAGATGCTGGCGCTCACCTTCCTGTTCGTCATAGGCGTGTCACTGGTGGCCGAAGGCTTCGAGCACACGGTGCCCAAGGGCTACATCTACTTCGCGATGGCGTTCTCGGTATGCGTCGAGATGCTGAACCTGCGCGTGCGCAGGAACGCAGGCAAGCCGGTGCATTTGCGCAATGCCTATGCGGACGAGCCGCCAGTAGCGAAAGACGAGGCCGCACATCCGGACGACAGGGGAAGGTAACGCGGGGCCGTCAGTCGACCTCGGAAATACCTGCAGTCACGACGCGCTGCGCGAACACGAGCGGCCGCGGCGCGCGGTCCATCACGGCACTGCGCGGTCCCGCCGCCATGGACGCGCCGCTAGCCCCGTCCGACGTAGGGCATCTTGGTCGCCATCACCGTCATGAACTGCACGTTGGCGTCGAGCGGCAGGCTCGCCATGTAGACGACCGCGCTGGCGACATGCGCGACGTCCATCAGCGGTTCGATCGCGATCTCGCCGTTGGCCTGCGGAACGCCTTGCGCCATCTTGGCCGCCATTTCCGTCGCGGCATTGCCGATGTCGATCTGGCTGCAGGCGATGTCGTACTTGCGGCCATCGAGCGAGGTGGACTTGGTGAGGCCGGTGACCGCGTGCTTGGTGGATGTGTAGGGGGCCGAGTTGGGTCGTGGCGCGTGCGCCGAGATGGAGCCGTTGTTGATGATGCGGCCGCCGCGCGGCGATTGTGCTTTCATCTGCTTGATCGCCTGCTGCGTGCACAGGAACACGCCTGTCAGGTTGATGTCGACCACATTGCGCCACTGTTCGAAGGTCAATTCCTCGAGACCGACCGGCGGCGCGCCGACGCCTGCGTTGTTGAAGAGCACATCGACGCGCCCGTAGGCGGCCCTGGTCTGGTCGAACAGCGCGGCAACGGACGCCGGATCGGCCACGTTGGTGGGGATTGCGCGTGCCATGGCGGCGAGCGGACCGGCGCTGGCAATCGCCGCATCCAGAGCATCGCTGCGCCGTCCGGCGAACACCACGTTGTAGCCGGCGGTAAGCAACGCGACAGCGGCGGCTTTGCCGATGCCGCTGCCGGCTCCGGTGACGATGGCGACTTTAGGCTGTTCACTCATGTGAAATCCGATCGTGGTTGATTGCGGTCGACGTCCGGGCTTGCGGCATCGGTCCCGCCGCACCCGCTTGGGAGACGCGCATTTTGACGGCGCAGGCCCGGTTGCACAACGGCATTGCCTCATGGCGACATGTGCCGCCGCGTCGTTCGCGCCGGATTGACGAGCAGGCCTTGAATGCCGCATGCCATCACGTCGGGCCTGTTGCCTGTTCGGGGTGGTGCCTGTTACGATCCGGGACTATGACGTTGGCATACTCATGGATGGATGGCGCTGGAAGCCGTTGCCGCGCGCAGGCGGCGGTGCCGTCCGGCGCCAATACGCCATGAAATGCACGATCTGCGGCCACTCGACGTTGCCCGGCGCCATGCTGTGCGTGCCGTGCCGCGCTGCGTTGAAGCGGGCGCGCTACGTGAGCGTCCAGATCGATTCGCCGTCGTCGATGATGCAGGGTCGACCACGACGATCGCGGGTCAAGGTGGGGGCATTGGCGGCACCTCCGGCATCACCCAGCGCAGCGAAGGTGCTCGCCGCGCACGTGCAAGTGGCGAAGCCCGGCCGGCCAGCGGCACGCACCGTCCTGCCGCTGTTGCGCAATTTGGCGGTGGCCGTCGTCGCTGTTGCCGCGCTGGGCGTGGCGGCCTGGCTCGGACAGTCGCCTGAAGGCACTGCGGTGCCGACGGCAGAGCCGCAGGTCCCCGTGCATGTCGACGCCACCAATGTCGGGTCCACCGCGGTAGACGCAGTAACGCCAGCACCGACGGCGCCACTGCCTGCGCCCGCCGTCGCTGCGGTCCCGGCGAGCCCGGTCGATGCGACTCCACCTCCACCACCCCGCAAGACGCGTGCGCCACGCGTGGCCGCGCCCGCGCCGGCGCGCGACGCGAGTCCCGCGGTGGCGTCCTCCGCGCCACGTGTGGAGGCCTACGAAATGATGCCGGAACCGCAACGTCCGGCACCGGCCGCGCGCATTCCCGTGCCGCTCCCGCCGCCTCCGCCCGATCGATGGCAAACCATGCGCGACAGCCTGGCGCGCTGCGATCGCGAAGGTGGGATTGGGGGCTTCATCTGCGATCAGCGCGTGCGTCTTGATTCCTGCGAAGGTTACTGGGGCAAGGTGCCGCAGTGCCCGCTGCCGCCGGAGAATCCGCGCTGAAAATGCATCCGCGCGTCGCGTGGGCAGGCGAGAGCGTCGGAACAGCATTGGTCATCGCGTTACCGCAATAGCCATTGCGGCGAGTGCGGATGCGGGGTGACGGGACAACAAGCCGGCAGGGTGCGCGCCTGCGCGTAAAATCCGGCTGAATCCAATGCGCGAACCCAATCCTGATCCGGCCGCCGCCGGCGTGTCCGCGGCGGCATCGACCCGCGCGGCCTTTCGCCTGGTATTTCCAGGCGTCATGGTGGCCATGTTCCTGGCCGCCGCCGACCAGACCATCCTGGCCAGTGCCCTGCCGTCGATTGCGTCGGAGCAGGGCGCGCTGGCCGACTTGTCGTGGGTCGTGGTCGGCTACCTGCTGGCGGCCACCATCGCCGCGCCCCTGTACGGATACCTGGGCGATCGCTACGGCCGGCGGAGGATGCTGCTGATGGCGCTGACGGTCTTCACGATGGCGTCCGTGGGCTGCGTCTTTGCGCCGGATTTCCTTTGGCTGGTGCTGTTTCGCGCGATGCAGGGACTGGGCGGCGGAGGACTGATGACACTGGCCCAGGCGCTGATCGGCGAGCATGTATCGCCGCGCGAGCGCGGCCGCTTTGCCGGCTATTTCGCCACGGTGTTTGCGCTGGCGAGCACGTCGGGACCGGTACTCGGCGCCTATCTCACCGAGCACTTCGGCTGGCGGGCCGTGTTCGTCGTCAACGTACCACTGGGACTCCTGGCCGCTGCGCTGGCGCTGCGGATCCCCGCGCCGCCGCCCGCGCAGGCGCGCGCACCGCGGGTCCGTGCATTGGACGTGCAAGGTGCCGTGCTGTTTTCCGTGGCCACGACCTGCATGCTGTTCGCGCTCACGTCCGGCGGGCATCGCTTTGCATGGTGGTCGTTGCCGATGATCGGTATGCTCGCCACCGCGCTGGCCGCGTTTGCGCTGCTGTTCGCGTGGGAACGGCGGCATCCGGATCCGGTCATTCCGGTGCGTCTGCTTGCAATGCCGGCGATTGCGCGCTCCGATGCGGTCGTGGTCTGCTTCGGTGCGGTGATGTTTCCTTTCATCCTGTTCCTGCCGCTTTACCTGCAACTCGGCCGCGGCGTGGGCATTGGCGCCTCCGGCGCGAGCCTCCTGCCGATCACGCTGGCGCAGGTCACGTCGTCCGCGATCACCGGTCGCCTCGTCACCCATACCGGGCGCGTCAACATCTTTCCGCGGGTCGGCTTGAGTGTGGTGACGGTCGCCCTGCTGGGGCTCGCGATCGGTGGACAGGGCGCACCCCTGCCGGTGTTTGTCGCAATGACGATGGCCGTGGGCGCGGGACTCGGCATGGTCATGCCGCCTACGCAGGTTACCGTGCAGATGGCGGCCGGACGCGAAGCGCTGGGCGTCGCGACCGGGTCGATCTCGCTATCCCGCGCAATGGGTGGCGCGTGCGGCGTGGCACTGGCGGGAACCGTGCTGTTTGCGCTGGTCGACGCGCCGGGCGATGCCGCAGGGATGGTCCTGCACCAGGCGCTCGAGGGTGGCGCAAAGGCCATGGCGGCGATGCCGGAAGTGCTGCGAGGCGAGTTGGCGTCGCGTGTGGCAGTGGCCTACCGCGCGATGTTTGTCGTGCTTGCAGTCATTGCTGCGACGGGAGCATGGATCGCGTCGACGATTCCGACGACGGATTGGAAGAACTGACCGGCGAGTCGCCGCCGGTGTCGCGCTACCTGAAGCCCGTTACGACGCCGGGGTTGAGCGGGGCGCCGACCGACGTCGATATCGCAGGACGCAACTGCATCACGATATCGTCGACGGACGCAGTGGTTCCTCCGGTGGTCGCGGAGATATAGCCCACCGGCCTGCAGTTGTCGAACTCGGCGATGAGCAACATCTGTCCGCGTTGCCGCAGCGCCGCGCGCTCCGGCGATTGAGGCACGGAAAGATCAAAGGGCGGCACGATGTCCCGGTAGAGCACGACGTCCTTGCTGTCGAGGATGAGATAGCAAGGCGCTGCCGCGGCGGGCAAGGCGAAGCCCAACGCCACGGCAATCGCAATGATACGGACGGGTCGCACGAACATGGAACCTCCGACAGGTGTGGCGACGGAACGCAGGCTAACGGGTCGCTCGATGGTGCATGGTAGCTGTCGGGCTGGTCATTGGCTAGGGGCGCGCTGATAGTCGGTCATTACCCGGGCGCCAGGGCGCGGGCGGCGAGGTAGCCCACTGCCGCACAGGCGGCGGAGATCACGATGCCCCACCCGATGTCGACGATCGCCATGGGCGCTGTCCAGCCCTTGAGCGTGGCCAGGTTGGTGAGGTCGTAGGTGGCATAGCAGAAGAAGCCGAACAGCCCGCCAAGGGCCATCGCGCGCAGCCACGATCCTGCCTCGAGCGCAGGCAGCACGGCAAACACGACCACGCCGACGACGTAAAGCAGATAGAACAATGCCGCAACGCCCCATTTGGGAGGCGCGAGCAGCAAACCACCGACCTGCGCCTGGTAGAACCCGCGCGCGACAAAACCGATCCAGAGAAAATCGAGGACGCAGAACGCGCCCAGCGTGGCGCCGTAGGCGATGAGGATGCGGGTCATGATGGATCGGTGCTCCGGGCAGGGAATGCGCTTGCTGGATGCTACACGGCAACCGGCGCGGATGGAGCAGGACAAGACCAGGGCGACATCGTGGTTCGCCGACATCAGTCGTTTCATGTTCCAGCCAAGCCTGCCGCCGACTTGGGGGCGGCCGCATGTTTCAATGTCGAGCCACGGTGGCACCGAAGAGTGAGCAGATGCAGCGACATATCACGATGGCGTTGGTCCTGACGTTGGGCGCAGTGCTGGCATCGCCGACCGGGGCGCAGACAGGCGGGGGCGTGGGCCGGAGCGGGCCCAGCGCGAGCGCGCGAAACGGTGGCATGCCGCCTGACCGTCCGAAGGACGAGCGCACCCCGGGTGGAACCAGCCTCAACGAACTGGTCGCCGTGCGCATGAGCCAGCTCGAGGAAGACTTGCAGTTACAGCCACCCCAGTCTGCCGCATGGAATCGCTTCCGCGACAACGTGCAACGCCTGCTCGATGATCGGCGGCGGGCGCAGCGCACGACTGCGGTGGACGCCACCGCGCCCCAGCGTCTCGACGCGATCGCGGACAACGCGCGCAATCGACTGACCGCCGTCGAAGACGTGGTGGAGGCGGGCAAGGCACTGTACGCCATGCTCTCGCCCGAGCAGCGCATCGTGGCCGATCGACGCCTGGCGCTGCCGTTGTCCACGCTGGCAGGACCGGACACAGGGCGCCGGTGATTGGCAATGCCCCCGGCCCGTCGTAGCGCACTGCGGTCCTGCGTAGGCAGCTACGCGAGCGACTTGCGAATGGTTTCCACGCTGCGCAAGGCCAGCGCGGCGATCGTCAGCGTGGGGTTGGCGGCGCCGCCAGTGGGGAATACCGCACTGCCCTGAATGAAGAGATTGGGATGGTCGAAGGTGCGCAGGTCAGCGTCGACGACGGCCGTCTTCGCATCCGTCCCCATGCGTGTCGTGCCCATCACGTGGCCCGCGCCCTGGAACTGGTCATCGGGATTGTGCGTGATCGCCGTGGCACCCATCTTCGCAAAGGCGTCCTGGTGAATGCGGCGCGCCTCGGCCAGGCCGGCGCGCGTGTAGTCGTCGAGACGATACGTGAGCCGCGGCCGCGGGATGCCCAGCTGGTCGCGCCTGTCGTAGTCGGGAACGATGCGATTGGCGGGATCGGGCAATTGCTCGGTGAGCGTGCCGAAGCGAATTTCGCGCGAGGTGCGGTCGCGGATCGCCTGCTGCAACGGCACGCCGCGCAGGCCGGTGGCCGCCAGCGCCTGCGCGTCCGCCATGGGTGCGCCGGTGGGCCACGACCACCCGTCGTTGCCAACCTCGATGCGAAACGAAGGCCGCGTGGCGCGCCACTCGCCCAGTCGGGAGTTCTCCACGCCCGAGGTGGATAGCGGGCCACGGTAGGGCCACACGGGCCTGGGCGCGAGCGCATAGGAGAGTTGCACCGGGTGATCCATCAAGTGGCGGCCGACCTGGTCGCTGCGGTTGGCCACACCATTGGGCGCGCGCGGTCCTTTGGACATCAGCAGCAGCTTGGGAATCTCGATGGCGTGGGCGGCCAGCACGAACACCCTGGCCATCACCTGCGCGGTGGAACCATCGGGACGCTTGTAGCGCACGCCGGTTACGCGTCCATCGGCGCCGATTTCGATGCGATCGACGACCGCCTGCGCGATCAGCTTGACGCCTGCGGCCTCCGCGCGCGCGAGATGCACGGTGGCATCGTACTTGGCCTGGATCGGGCAAATGGGAATGCAGCTGTTGTTGCCGCAGCAGGGCGGGCGCGCGTCGCGCACGGCCGAATTGCGGCCCTGCGGCGTGCTGCGCACCTGGTAAGGCGTGCCGACAAATGCCTTGGCGATCTCACCGTCGAGATACGATTGCGGAATCATCGGCATCGGGTACGGCTTTGAGCGCGGCGACCCCAGATCGTCAGCCGAGTCGCCGGCAACGCCGATCTCGTTTTCCGCGTCGCTGTACCACGGCTCGAGCGCCTCATAGCCCAGCGGCCAGTCGACGCCACGCTGGAATCGCGTGGCGAGGCGAAAGTCGTCGGGGACCAGGCGCAGGCAGGTGCCAAGCCAATGCCAGGTGGTGCCCCCCACCTGCCGCAGGTAGGTGCTGGCGAATTTCTGCGGACCCACCTGCACGTAGTAGCCGTCGGGCTGATCGGAACGCGGATGGGGCGCGTACGCCGTGTTGGGGTACGGGCACTCGGGCACCTTCACCAGTGCGTGGTAGAACTGCTCGACCGCGGCGCCGCGGTCGATGCGCGGACCGGCTTCGAGAATCAGCACCTTGACGCCGGTGGCGGCGAGCTTCGACGCCACCAGTGCACCGGCGATACCGGCCCCCACGATCACGACATCTGCATCGAATGCGGCCACCGTGTCTCCTTGCTGGAATGGACTTGCAGCGCGAACGAATGGTGTGTCAGGCGGGAGGCGTCGACCAGTAGCCGAGCGCGCCGCCGCATTGGCCCATCGGCTTGCTGAACGTCATCGCCTGCCAGACGTAGGCGTCGGTGTAGAGCACGACCTGCTGGCCTTTGGCACCTTTGGCCACGCCCGAGAACCACGCGCCCGTCAGTTCGTTGGCCAGCGCATCGAGACGTGCGGCCTTCAATGCCGCGTCGAGGTCCGCGGCGGGTGTGGACGCGACGACGCGCGCGAGGGACGCAAGCTGCGCCTGGCGTGCCGGCGTGCCAAAGACGTTGTACATCCGTGCCGCGACGTCGGGTGCGGGCGCAGGAAAGCCCGTGAGCACGGCAGCAAGCTTGGCAAAATCGGTCGTCGTCGTGGTCGGCGGCGTGGCACCGCGGCCGGCGCCGGTGAGACCGAGCGCGCCGGCCCCGGCCAGTGCGCGCAGCAGCGCGCGTCGCGTCGCGGACCAGGGCAACATTGGAGTTGGCATGTGTGAATTGGGCCTGGGCGAAGTGCACTCACGCAAATGCGCAAGGACGGCACAAGCGTAGGGTGCACCGGCCGGTCGCGTCAAGCGCCGGGTGTCGTGGCACGCAGCGCGGCGAATGCGTCATCGACCACCACCAGCGTGTGGTCGATATCGGCATCGCTGTGCATGATCGAGATGTAGAATTTTTCGTTGGGATTGACGAGCAGTCCCCGGCGCAGCAATTCAACGGCCCAGCGGTACCCGAGATCCTTGTCTGCGGACGTCAGGTCCATCCATGAGTGCAGCGGCCTGCGGCTGGTGAAGCGGATGCCGAATACCGCATCTTCACCCGGCGCCTGCACGTCGAAGCCATGCTTTGCGGCGGCCGCGACGATGCCACGTCGCAATCGCCCGCCGATGGCCGCGAGGCGCGCATAGACGCCGGGTTGCGCGAGGACATCGAGCGCCGCGCAACCGGCGGCGGCGCAAACAGGATTGCCGTTGAGGGTGTTGGTGGCCCACACCACGTCGGCGCGCGGCCGCGAGCGTGCGTCGAGCACGGCCATCACGTCGGCGCGGCCAGCGATGGCGGCCAGCGGGTAGCCTCCGCTCACCGCCTTGCCGTAGCACGCCAGATCGGGCACGACACCGTATTTTTCCTGCGCGCCGCCCCAGGCGATGCGAAACCCGGTGACGATCTCGTCGAAGATCAGCACGATGCCATGGCGTGTGGTGACGTCGCGCAACGCCTCGAGAAAGCCGGGCACCGGCAGCAGCACGCGCTGCAGCGGTTCGACCATGACGGCCGCAAGTTCATGCGCATGGGCCTCGATCAGCGCGACGGCACGCGCGGCATCGTTGAACGGCGCCACCAGCACGGTTTCGCCTGCCTGTGGCGGCACACCGACCGAATCGGGCAGCGCGCGCGGATAGTCGGAAGGCATGGCCGGCACCGTGCCCCACAGGCCGTAGTCGTGCATGCCGTGCCACGCCCCTTCGAACTTCAGCACTTTGTTGCGGCCCGTTCTGGCGCGCGCGATGCGCAGGGCGTAGAACGTGGCCTCGGTGCCGGAACCGACGTAATGCACGACGTCGGCGCACGGGATGGCGGCCACCAACCGCTGCGCCAGCGCGATCTCGGGCTCGTTGAGAAAGTAGAACGTCGTGCCCTTGACGATCTGCTCGGCCACTGCGGCCGTGACCGCCGGATGCGCATGGCCGAGCAGTGCAGGGCCGGAGCCCAGGTGATAGTCGATGTATTCACGCCCCGCGATGTCCCACACGCGACTGCCTTCGCCGCGCGCCACCACCAGGTTGAGGTCGGCCGGCAGCACGAAGAGTCCGAGGCCGCCGCCCGCGAGATACTGCGATGCGGCGGCGAGAAGCTGTTGCTGACGAAGCACGGCGTCATCGGTCATGGCAGGGGGCTCTTTGCGGTGGGGGATCGCATGCGGCCGGGGGCCGCGTGGAGGTGGTTCGCGGGTCAGCGGGCCTCGGGAATCCAGGCGACGACATGGGGACAATGGTCGGAAGGCAATGCCTCATCCGGCGAGCCCCGCAGCGGCGCACCCTGCCCGTCGACGTAATTGAGGGCGCGCATGGTCAACGCGTCGGCGGTGAGGCGCCGCTTGAGCGAGGCGCTGATGAGGATATGGTCGATGCCTTCATGCGCGAGTTCGCCATGCTCGCCCGCAATGCTGCAACCGACCTTGCGTCCGTTGCCGCTGCTGTCGTCGCCGCGGAGGCGGGCCCGCCACAGCGTGGCGCCGCGCGGCTGCCCGTCGTTGAGTTCCGGAAACAGCGCGGCAATGCGCGCCGGACAGCGCGCCACCAACCTGCTGCCATCGCGCTGCATCGTGCATGGCCCGACCGGGTCGCGGGACGACGAGCCGTCGAGCCGCGAATGGTAGGTCGGCGAATCCTGGATCGGCTCGCGCAGCAGCGTGCGGTTGAAGTCGCCGACGACAGCGAAGTCCCGGTTGGCGTGACCATCGATCCACGCTTCGAGCGCCGGAATCTGGAAGCGGAGCATCGCGCAGTCGGAGGCAATCTGATGCTGTCGCTCCGGAGGCAGGTGTGCATCGCGCGCGCCCAGCGGGTTGTCGATGGTTCGGCTGCGGCAGCCGGCCTTCAGATGGACGACCAGCACCTGCACCGGCTTGCCCGCGACGTCGACGGTGAAGGCGAGGCCTGGCCGCAACGGGCGATCGGGCACCCCGCTGTCCGCCAGTGAGGCCACCGAGGTGATCGCGCGCAGGTGAACCCCGGGCGCCCACGCGACACCGACGTGCTGGGCAATACGAGGCGACCCCGGGAACTCGCGCGTGGTCGCCACCTTCCATCCGGCGGGCAGCAGCGTTTTCACAGCCGCTGCCGTGGCAACTTCCTGTAGCGCGACCACCGTCACGCCTGCGTGCGCGAGTCGCAGGAAGGTCGCGCGCAGCGCGGTCAGCTTGCGTTCATAACGCGGCCAGGCCATCAGGTCGGCCGTTTCGCGGCATGGATGCCCGTCGGGATAGCGGGCGGCATGGGGCCAATCGGCGGCGCTGGACACGCAGGTCTCCGGCGGAAAGCGCATGCCGTTGTGCACATTGCAGTAAGGCAACGCCGCAAGTTCCGCACGCGCCTCAGGTGCAAGTGCCGTGGTCTGCACCGGCCAGCCATGTTTTGCGCATGTGGCGGTCCAGCGCGCGTGAGTGTCGGCGTCGAGCAGCCAGTTCAGGTTCCACGTGGCGATCCCGATGCCGGGGGCTGCGCCCAAGGCGTTGCCGAGATGGGTGAGGGCCGCGACCACGCAGCACGCGCCAATCCACGCGACGCAGAACCGGCCAATGCGCATACTTGAACTCAAGCGGTCGCGCCAGGTAGCGGGATCATCTGTGCATCATACAAAACGCCGCCCGCGCGGTCGCTAATGCCGATGGTCAGGGGTGGTCGGGCGACGCGGACTGGAACACGAGGCTGAACGGTCGCGGCAGCGAACTGAGCTCGGTGACGAGGCGCACCCGGACAAAGGACGACAGTTCACGAAAGGCAGCCCGGATGGCCTCGGCCCCTTCGGCCTTGCTTTGCATGCGCCCGAAGCGTGTGCGCCGCGACGGCGTGCGCAATTGCACCATGACCCCCAGTTGCAATTCCTCGAGCTTGTGGGCGCGACTCATGTAGTCGCCATACACCGCGAATGCGGTGACCTCGAGCGGATTGTGGACGAACTCGTCGTTGATGCGTTCGGACAGCGCGCAGGCTTCCGTCAAAAGCAACTTTGCGCGCGAACGCGCCAGCGGCTCCACGACGCGTGCCGCCGCCAGCGAATAGAATTCCTCGGTGAGACGATAGCCCGCCTGGTCCGCCTCGGGGGGCTCCAGCAAGCCGCCGTCGACCATTTCCCGCACCAGTGCCTTGCCGCGGATGGTGTCCACCGCAAAGTCGTGGCGCAGGTGGGTCGCGGAGAGCCGCGCGCGCGCAGGCGGCAGCCCAACGACCCGGGCCAGTGCGCGACCGGTGGCGGCGCGCAGGCGCATCGGGTCAAGGCCGAAATAGAGCCGGTCGAGGACCAGCGTGCGTACTTTCATTGAACGCTCTGGACACCTGCCATAAAATATGACAATAGCATGGACGCGGCCACGCGGTGCGAACTTCGGTTGCGGCACCTGTGCTATCGGCCGACGGCGTATCGCCGTTGCAACACCACCATGCCCCGCCGCCGGGACACTAGATCGAAAACGGAACGACCGCCACGCCGAACAGCAGGCGATGCAGCGTCATGATTATCAGCGCGACCAGCAGGCCCCCGCCGACGCTCATGGCATCGTACTTCGCTTGGGGCACGAAGGTGCGTGCCGGTCCGCGGGCGAAAGCAGAAACCAGATCGACGACGGCCCAGACGAAGAAGGCGCCAAAGAGCACACTGGCGCGCAAGCTGCCGTTGGCCAGGAAATGCACGCCCGACCACAGCAAGATGCCCAGCAACATGGGATGCCGCAACGCGGCGCGAATCCGGCTGGGCATGTTGGCCGCGGCAATCAGGATCAACGCGATGGGCACAACGACGGGCGCTAGCTCGCGTGCGGCCGCGACCGGAGCGAAGAGCTGTGGACCTCGTTCTGCCACCGCAAAACCGACCACGATCAGCAGGAAGCCAACGCCGGACGCCAGCGAAAAATACTTCTTGTACCGCTGCTCGCCCAGTCGATGGGCCAGCGCACTGCGCCAGACAGGAAGCGCGGGCACAAGATGCACGCCCAGGAAAATGGCGAGACCGAGGTTCAGGAGGCGCATGGCAAGGCGGGTGGCGATAACAGGTACGAAGGGTTGGTGCCTATTGCGGACGCCGGGGCTGGATCACCGGCATCGGCTGGGACGCCACGCACGGACCCGCGACGACAAAGCTGTCCGAGGTCAGCAGCGCCTGGTCACCATCGAGGTAAAGCGTTGTGGCGCCATCGGAAAATTTCTCCTGCGCCGCGCTGTCCATACGCAGCAGTCGCACCCGCTGCCCGCGGGTTGCGGCGACGGCGTAGCGGCCATCGGGCGAGCGGTCGACCTGCAGCATGCCACCGTCGCGGCATAGGTAGCGCATTTGCGGCGCCAGCTCGACTTCGGGCAATCCTGAAGGCACGCAGGCCGCGAGCAGCATGGGAAGTGCCAGGCCGACAATCGTGGCGTTGGAACGGATGCGATGCACTTTCAAATTGTTCCGGGGCGCGATAACGTAGGGAACTCCGATCTTAACCCACCTGTCGCCCATGCCGGCTTGCGCGTCGATGCGTTCCTTGTCCGTTTCACGCTGGCCATGGTTGGCCCTTGTCGTTGTCGGCGCAATGATGGCGCTGTCGGGGCATGCTGGGGCATTTACCTTCAAGGACGGCAGCGCGATGACCTGCATGGCGCGCGGGGCGGCCGTGCTGGAGGTGTTCGCCGGCCCCGACGATCCCTTCGTCCGCCTCAATCGCGTCGGTCTGGCGGAAAAAACGAGCGACGGCTACCGGATCACCTGGAACGTGCAGCGATTGCAGACACTGCCGCCCGAACTTCACGACTTCGTGTTCTTTCACGAATGTGCGCACGCCACGGTGCCCACGCAAAGCGAACCCGAGGCCAACTGCGCCGGTCTCAAGGCGATGCGCGCGGCGGGCCGGGCCGGGCCGGCGTTCGAGCAGAAACTGCACGCGATGTACCCGAACAACGCGTACTGGAAGGAAACCTTCGCCTGCGCGGATCGGCCCGAGCCGGCGCGTTAGCGCCGGATCCCTGCGCAATGGGCACCTCGATCGAAGTCAGCGAGGAGGAGGGTGTTCGCTACCTGCATTTCGGCTCGCGCTGGATACAGGGCGCCATGCGCATTGCGCGACCCCATTCGCTGGAACTCGAATACACGCGCGACATGATGGTTCCGCTGCTGCTGCGGCGTGGGGCCGGCTGGCCGCGCAGCGTGCTGCAGATCGGCCTGGGTGCGGCGTCGCTCACGCGCTTTTTGCATCGGTACCGGCCGCGCGCCGCGCAAACGATCGTCGAGATCGAGCCGCGCGTGATCGCCGCGGCGGTGCAGTCGTTCAAGTTGCCCCCGGAGGATGCGCGGATGCGCATCGAGTTGGCGGATGGCACCGATTTCGTTGCCGCGTCCGACCGCAGGTTCGACCTGATCCTCGTCGACGGCTACGACGCCGGTGGACACACCGGCGCGCTCGACACGCTGCCGTTCTACTGCAACTGCGTGGCGCGGCTCTCCTCGCGCGGCATGTTCGCGGCCAACCTGCTCACGCGCAATCACGGTGCCCGCGCGAGTCTCGAGCGCATCGGCGCGGCGTTTGCCGGCCGCAGTACCGCATTGCCGCCGTGCGCAAGCGGCAATGTCGTCGCGCTGGGCGCGGCCGGCGATCCGATCGAGGAAGCGTTTGTCGGCATTGCCCGCATGGCCGTGGCGCTGCGACGCGAGACCCGGTTGAATCTCACCCCTACCGTGGCGCGTTGGCAGGCGGCGCACGGCGGACGCGACGCCGTGCTCGGGCTCTGACCGCGCGGGTTCAGCGCGTGCGCGAGGCCACCGTGGCGGTCTCGGCGGCATTGGCGAAGAGGGTACGGCGCAGCCATGCGTGACGCGGGTCGGCGTGCTGGCGTTCGTGCCACACCTGGCTCACGGTGAACGACGGAATGGGCAGCGGCGGCTCGACCAGCACGATCGGCGCGAATGTTGCAAATTCCTGTGCCACGCGTCGCGGCATCGTCACGATCAGGTCGCTGCGGGCGATGACTAGCGGCGCCGCGAGAAAGCTCGGAATGCGCAGCATGATCCGACGCGCGAGGCCACGGGCTGCCAATGCCACATCGACCGCACCGCCGCCCTCGCCGGTGATCGATATCAGTGCATGCTTGAGTCCAACAAAGCGCGCCAGCGTCAGTTCGCGGTTCAGCGCCGGATGGCCGCGACGCAACACGCAGACCATCGTGTCGCCGTAGAGGCGCTGGCGGCG
Source organism: uncultured beta proteobacterium (assembly GCA_963805355.1). Lineage (GTDB taxonomy): Bacteria > Pseudomonadota > Gammaproteobacteria > Burkholderiales > Casimicrobiaceae > VBCG01. Next base: position 420,074 of record CAWDTZ010000004.1, read on the forward strand.
AAATCCTGCGGGCGCGGTGGTGAAGGCCCCGATCGCGATCTCGGCGCCGTCGCCGGCCAGTACCTGCAGCGGGTCGGCACGGCGCGGCAGCAGGGCCACGTCCAACAGCGGCGCCTCGCGCGCCAGCACACCCAGCAGTCGGGGGACCATGCCCGCCGCGTCGGTGTCGGGGAGCATCAGCCGGATGCTGCCGGTGGCCGTGGCGGGGTCGAAGCCGGGTGTTGCCACCATCGCACGGATGGAGGCGAGCACCTGTCCCAATGGCGCTTCGAGCGCGGCGGCGCGTGGCGTGGGCGTGAGGCGCTCGCGTCCGCGCACGAAGAGCGGATCGCCCAGCATCCGGCGCAACCGGCCCAGCGCGCGGCTGGCCGCCGGCTGGGAGAGACCCACCCGATCGCCCGCGCCGGTCACGGTGCCGGTCGCAAACAGCGCTTCCAGCAGCGTCAGCAGATTGAGATCGATTTCATGTAAATGCGTATTCGTCATGGTAATGATGATATTCATGCATTGGAAGCATGGCAAGAAATCCCTAATCTCCACGCCATGTCGCGCCATCGGGGCGCCACTTACTGGAGAACACCATGTTTGCAGTCACGGGAGTTTCGGGAAAGACCGGCGCCGCCGCGGCCAACGCATTGCTCGCCGCCGGTGCGGCCGTGCGCGTGATCGTCCGCAAGCCGGAAGCCGGCGCCGCATGGCAGGCGCGCGGTGCGCAGGTGTCCATCGCCGACCTTGCCGACGCCGACGCGCTGGCGGCGGCATTGCGTGGAACGCAGGGCGCCTATCTGCTGAATCCACCGCGGTACGATCTCGCCGATCCCTTTGCGCAGGCCGCGGTCGTCGGCGCCGCGATGGCCCGGGCCATCGCTACGAGCGGCGTGCCACGCGTGGTGGTCCTGTCGTCCGTGGGCGCACACCAGACCCGCGGCACCGGCATCATCGGCACCGCGCACCAGGTCGAGCGCGCACTGGCCGGCGTGACCGCGCCGCTGGCCCTGCTGCGCGCCAACTATTTTTTCGAAAACTGGACCAATGTTCTTGGTGCGGTACAAGGCAATGGCGTGCTGCCCACGTTTCTTGATCCGCTGACGCGCCCGGTGCCGATGGTGGCCGTCGTCGATATCGGCGCCGCCGTGGCGGGACTTCTGCTAGGGCCGGCGTGGACCGGGCGCCGCGTGATCGACCTCGCGTCATTCGACGTATCCCCGGTCGATGTTGCCGACGCATTCTCGAAAGTGCTGGGCACTGCAATCCAACCGATTGCAGTCCCGCGCGAGCAGCAGACGGGCATTCTCGAAAGCGGCGGCTTTCGTCCCGAGCTCGCGGCAGCGTTTGTCGAAATGAACGCCGGCATCAACGAAGGTGTCGTGGTGGCCGAGGCGGGCAGCGAACGACTGCGCGGTGCCACGTCACTCGACGTGGCGGCACGTTCGCTGCTCGGGCACGTTTAAGCGCAGCTGCGGCGTCGTGCCACGGGGTCTTGACGCCGCAGCCGCCGCAGGCGCCCAATGGCGGTTGGTTTCATCAACCGCTGCGGAGGTCATCATGTCCATGCGCTCGTTGCGTTCCATCGTTGCCGGCCAGTCGCCCATTTCGGCGCTGCGTTCAAGCACCGTGGTCGAGGCGGCCAGGTCGATGAAGACCCATGACGTCGGCGCGCTGCTGGTGCTGGACGGCACGCGGTTATGCGGCATCTTCACCGAACGCGACGCGTTGTTCCGTGTGCTGGCGGCGGGGCGCGATCCGGGCACCACGCGGCTCGCGGATGTGATGACGCCGCAGCCGCAGACCATCCACCCTGACGAGCCGTTCCTGCATGCGCTGCGGGTGATGCACAAGTGCCGGTTCCGGCACCTGCCGGTGGTGGAGTTCGACCGGCCGCTGGGCATGGTCTCGGTGCGCGACGCGCTGGACGAGGACCTCTATGCGCTGCGCACCGACCTCGGGCAGCGCGAGCATATGCTGTTCTGACCGCAGCAAGGACGGCACCTCATGCCGTCCTGTCGAGCGATCCGGCGCGCACGGCAGCCGGGGTCGGGCATACTGACGGGCTCGCCACCCGACTGCTTCTGCCATGCGCACCCACGTCCTGCCCCGCACCGAACTCAACGTTTCCGAAGTCTGCCTCGGCACCATGACCTGGGGCGAGCAGAACACGCGTGACGAGGCGCATGCGCAGCTCGACTACGCGGTGGACCACGGCATCAATTTCATCGACACGGCGGAGATGTATCCGGTGCCGCCGAATGGCACCACCCAGGGCCGTACCGAAACCATTCTTGGTGAATGGCTGGCGAAGCGCGGTCGCGCCGGACTGGTGATCGCGTCCAAGGTCGCCGGCCCGGGACGCCGCGACTGGATACGCAACGGCCGCACCGATCTCACCAGCGATGTGATCCTCGAGGCCGCCGATACGAGCCTTGCGCGCCTTCAGCTCGATTGCATCGATCTCTTCCAGATCCACTGGCCGCAACGCAACGTGCCAATGTTCGGTGCTGCCGAGTTCGAGCCGGCGAAGGAAAAATCGGGCGGGCCCGGCATTCCCGAGCAGGTGGAAGCCATGGGCGCGCTGATCAAAGCGGGCAAGATCCGCTACTACGGCCTGTCCAACGAAACGGCGTGGGGCGTGCAGGCATTTCAGCGCGCGGCCGACGCGCTGGGCGTGCCCGGACCGGCGACGATCCAGAACAGCTACAGCCTCGTGTCGCGCAGCGTGGACCACGACATCGCCGAAGTGCTGCATCGCGAGCGGATGTCGCTCCTGGCCTACAGTCCGTTGGCCGGGGGCATGCTTACCGGCAAGTATCTGGGCGGCCACCAGCCCGCCGCGTCGCGCTATTCGCTGTTTGACGGCCTCGGTGCGCGTTTCCGCAAGCCCATCGTGTCCGAGGCGATTGCCGAGTTTGCCGACGTCGCCAGGGATTGCGATCTCACGCTCACCCAACTGGCGCTCGGGTACGTAAAGAGTCGCTGGTATCTCGGCGCGTCGATCATCGGCGCCACGTCAGTCACCCAGCTTGCGGAGAACATCGACGCGGCGCAGCTGGTGCTCGACGCGGCCACCCTGGAGGCGATCGCGCGCGTGCACATCCGCTTCCCCAATCCGTCCGGCAACTGAGCGAAGCCTGTCGCCTGCATTGGTTGTCCGCATGCTCGCTTCAGCGCGGTACCGCGGTGCCGCACTCAATCATACGAAGGAGTTCCCTTGGACGTACGTGCCGCCGTAGCCCATCGAGCCAATACACCGCTGGTGATCGAAACCGTGCAGCTCGCCGGCCCCCGCGCCGGCGAAGTGCTGGTCGAGATCAAGGCCACGGGCATCTGCCATACCGATGAATTCACGCGCTCCGGCGCCGACCCCGAAGGGCTGTTCCCGGCCATCCTCGGGCATGAAGGCGCCGGCGTCGTCGTGGAGATCGGGGCGGGCGTAACCAGCGTCGCGGTAGGCGATCACGTGATCCCGCTCTACACGCCGGAGTGCCGGCAGTGCAAGTCGTGCCTGTCGCGCAAGACCAACCTGTGCACGGCCATTCGCGCCACGCAGGGCAAGGGCGTGATGCCCGACGGCACCAGCCGCTTTTCGTTGAATGGTCAGCCGTTGCATCATTACATGGGCTGTTCCACGTTTGCCAATTACACGGTACTGCCGGAAATTGCGGTGGCCAGGATCCGCAAGGACGCGCCCTTCGACAAGGTCTGCTATATCGGCTGCGGCGTGACCACCGGCATCGGCGCCGTGATCAACACCGCCAAGGTCGAACCGGGCGCCAACGTCGTGGTGTTCGGCCTCGGCGGCATCGGCCTCAACGTCGTGCAGGGTGCGCGGATGGTAGGCGCCAACATGATCGTCGGCGTGGATCTCAATCCGGCGCGCGAGGCGCTGGCGCGCAAGTTTGGCCTCACCCATTTCGTAAACCCGAAGGACGTCGGCGGCGATCTCGTCGCGCACCTCGTGGAACTGACCGGCGGCGGCGCCGACTACAGCTTCGAATGCATCGGCAACGTCGACGTGATGCGGCAGGCGCTCGAATGCTGCCACCGCGGCTGGGGCGTGTCGGTGGTCATCGGCGTCGCGGGTTCGGGGCAGGAGATCAAGACGCGCCCGTTTCAACTGGTGACCGGACGCGTATGGAAGGGCAGTGCCTTCGGCGGCGCCCGTGGTCGTACCGACGTGCCGAGGATCGTCGACTGGTACATGGACGGCAGGATCAACATCGACGATCTCATCACGCATGTGCTGCCGCTCGATCGCATCAACGAGGGCTTCGACCTGATGCACGCGGGCACGTCCATTCGTGCGGTCGTCACCTACTGATGGCGCGGCGGGCACGGAGGTCGTGTTGACGCTCGAGGTGATCTCGGAGGTTCGCGTCTTCGATGGCGTGCAGGGCGTGTATCGCCACGCGGCGCGCGCGACCGGCTGCGCGATGCGCTTCGCGGTGTTCCTGCCGCCGCTGGCGCAGACGCAACGGGTGCCCGCGCTGTACTGGCTGTCGGGTTTGACGTGTACGGAGGAAAATTTCATCAGCAAGGCCGGGGCACAACGCGTGGCGGCGGAATTGGGCATGGCGCTCGTCGTGCCCGATACCAGCCCGCGCGGCATCACGTTGCCCGGTGACCGCGACAGCTACGACTTCGGACTTGGCGCGGGGTTTTATCTCGACGCCACGCAGGCGCCGTGGTCGGCGCACTACCGGATGCGCTCGTATGTCGCCACCGAATTGCCGGCGCTGGTGGCGGGATCGTTCGCGATCGACTCCGCTCGCGTGGGCATCTTCGGGCACTCGATGGGCGGGCACGGCGCGTTGACACTGGGGCTGCGCTATCCCGAGCGCTTTCGCTCGATCAGTGCGTTCGCGCCCATCGCGTCGGCGATGCGCAGTCCGTGGGGCGTGAAGGCACTTACGGGTTATCTCGGCGCCGATCCGGCGCTGTGGCGGGGCGACGATGCCACGACACTGCTGACGGACCAGGGCTGGCGTGGGCCGGCGCTGCTGGTCGATCAAGGCGCGGCCGACCCGTTCCTGGCGTCCCAGCTGCGACCGGACCTGCTGGAGACAGCGTGTCGCGAAGCCGGGGTGCCGTTGGAACTGCGCCTGCACGAAGGCTACGACCACAGCTACTACTTCATCGCTTCATTCGTCGAGGATCACCTGCGCTACCACGCGTCGTTGCTGTAGGCGGGGGCGCCGCGACCGCCGCGGTTGCCGCAGGCGAGGGGTCGGCCGCGCACCCGCGCGAGGCTGAAGCGTCGCCAGCACGGGGTTCAAGGCTCAAAGTCGGCGTTGCGGTCGACCTAACCGCCGGTAATGTCGATCAGCGCGGCGCCATAGCGCTCGAGCTTGCGCGCGCCGATGCCGCTGATGCCGGCCAGGCCGTCGACATCGCGCGGGCGCTGGCGCGCGATTTCCGTGAGTGTGCGGTCGTGCAGGATCACATAGGCGGGAACGCCCTGCGCGCGCGCTTCGGCGAGGCGCCAGGCCTTCAGGCGGTCGAGCAGCGGGCCGTCGGCACCCGCGGCGGAAGTCGTCGACGCTTGGCGCCGCGCGCGCCCGGGTCGCGCGACCGTGCGCCGCATGGCCACCGCGATTTCGCCGCGCAGTACGGGGCGCGCCGCAGGTGCGAGCTTGAGGCCGCCGTGGGCCTCGTGGTCCACATAGGCGAGTCCCAGCGCAACCAATTGCCGGAACACGATCCGCCACGTGGCTTCGTCGATATCGGCGCCGATGCCGAACACTGACAACTCATGATGATCCCAGCGCTGCACGCGGTCGCTGGACACGCCGCGCAACACGTCGGTGAGGTGCTGTGCGCCGAAGCGCTGGCCGGTGCGGTAGATCGTGGAGAGCGCCTTCCGCGCCACGGCAGTGGCATCGAAGGTGTCGGGCGGATTGAGGCAGTTGTCGCAATTGCCGCAGGGCGCGCTTTTCTCGTCGAAGTAGTCGAGCAGTCGCACGCGCCGGCAGCCCGCGGTTTCGCACAGTCCGAGCAGCGCGTCGAGCTTGGCCGAAGCCACGCGTTTGAAGTCGGCACCGGCCTCGGACTGGTCGATCAATCGTTTCTGCTGCACGACGTCGGCGAGACCGTAGGTCATCCATGCGTCAGCGGGGGCGCCGTCGCGTCCCGCGCGTCCGGTCTCCTGGTAATAGCCCTCCACGCTCTTGGGCAGGTCGAGATGGGCCACGAAACGCACGTCCGGCTTGTCGATGCCCATGCCGAATGCAATGGTGGCCACGACGACGATGCCGTCTTCGCGCGCGAACCGGGACTGGTGGTCGGCGCGGGCCGCGGCGTCCATGCCGGCGTGATAGGGCAGCGCGCGCACGCCATGGGCCTGCAGCCACGTGGCGGTCTCGTCCACTTTCTTGCGCGAGAGGCAATAGACAATGCCCGCGTCGTCGGGATGTTCGTCGTCGATGAAGCGCTTCAACTGCGACCTGGGATCGGACTTGTCGGTGATCGTGTAGCGGATGTTGGGACGGTCGAAACTCGCGATGAAGATGCGCGCGTTGCTCAGGGACAGGCGCTCGATGATCTCCGCGCGCGTCTGCGGATCGGCCGTGGCGGTGAGCGCGATACGGGGAATGTCGGGATAGCGCTCGTGCAGCACCGACAGGCCGAGGTAGTCGGGCCGGAAATCATGGCCCCATTGCGACACGCAATGCGCCTCGTCGATGGCGAAGAGCGCAATGTTCGTGCGGTCCAGCAGGTCGAGGCAGCGCGAGGTGGTGATCCGCTCGGGCGCCACGTAGACCAGGTCGAGTTCGCCCCGTGCCATCGCCGTTTCCACCGCGCGCGCGGCGACGGCGTCGAGCGTGGAATTGAGGAAGGCGGCCCGCACGCCAACTTGTTTCAGCGCCACCACCTGGTCCTGCATCAGTGCGATCAGCGGTGAAACAACGATGCCCGTGCCGGGGCGCACGAGCGACGGAATCTGGTAGCAGAGCGACTTGCCGCCGCCGGTGGGCATCAGCGCCAGCGCATCGCCGCCGGCGATGACGTGGTCGACGATCGCTTCTTGCGGGCCGCGGAATGCCGGATAGCCGAACGTGGTGAGCAGGATGGCCCGCGCGGCCGTATCACCTGCCGTCACTAGTTGGCCTGGAACCGGACGCGCATCACCTTCTTGTCGTATTCCGCTTCGATTTGCATCGTGATCTCGACGCCGTTGGCCGCGAAGACGCGGCCGCCACTGTGGCGGCAAAGATTGCGCTCGTACTGGCACGGGCCCATTTCCGGATGGCGGCGGCAAAGATCCGCCACCTTGGGCACGAATTCGATGGTGGTTTGTTGGCGGGTGCCCCCCCGGTCGGCGACGCACACATACTGGACGCCCGCAGGTAGCGTGACCGACGCAAGGGCCCCTGGCGCAGGCACGGGCACCGCGGCAGCGGATGGAGTTGGCGCCGCGGGTGTCGGGGTGGCCGGCAATGCCTGCCGGACCACAGGGGCCGTTCCAATATCGCCCTTGGCCGTGATCGGCACCGGCGTATTGGTGCCCGCGCAACCGGCGAGCAGCAGTGCGAGGACCAGCAGTTGTGAAAAATTTCGCATAGATTGAGTGCGCATGACGAACGGACAAGGCTACACGATGTCACATCGGCATCCGATTGCGATTCGACCATGCGGATTACCAGCATTGTGCCGCGCCTGCGGCCGCTGGCATCGGCTTTGGTTGCAATTTGGTTGGCGTCGGTAAATAATGACATTGTCATATTGCGTCGTCCCCCCGGAGGCACCTATGGGCTCCGGATACCGCCCACGTTCTGCCAGGAGAACCCGCCATGCTCAACTTCAATCGCCGTGACGCCGTACCCGATCCCAAGGACGTCGGCAAAGGAGCGCTTCGGCCCGCCATCTACGATCCGCCAATGGCGGGGGGCAAGGCGGCCGAAGTACGCGCTGCCGCCGACGTCGCGGTGAAACCCGCACCCGCCGCGGAATCGCCCATGCCGACGCTTACGGAGCGCGCCCAAGCGCCTGTTGCTGCGGCCGTCAGCAAACTCTACGTCGGGCCTGGCATCAAGCTCGAGGGCGTAGCGGTCAACAACTGCGAACTGCTGGTGATCGAGGGCCACGTTGAGGCGACGGTCGACAGCACTGCGATGGAAATTGCCTCGCCCGGCACATTGTCCGGCATTGCCCGCATCGACGTAGCCGATATCCACGGTGAATTCACGGGTGAACTGACGGCCAGCACACGCTTGACCATCCACGGCACCGGACGCGTATCCGGCGTGGTGCGTTACGGGTCGTTGATCGTGGCCGAAGGCGCCGTGCTCGCGGGCGATGTTCAGCGTATCGATGTCAAGCTGCCCAATTCCAATCATGCGCCGGTCCCTGCTTCGGCACCGGCGCGCACGCCGTTGGGACCGTCGGGGGAGCGCGCCGCACACTAGCGGCCATGGGGCCAGTCGGACCAGGCGGGGCCGTCAACGCCGGACGGGGGGAAAGCGCATGGCATAATCCGCGCTCCTCCCCGATTCGTCACTCATCTCCCCATGCGCCGCTTCTGGTCATTGTTCGTGCCGCTCCTGCTCGCCCTCACCGTGGGCAGCTGCAAAGTTACCAGCATCAATTATTTTCCGCCGCATCCGGCCACGGTGCGCGTATTGAACCTGCTGCCCGGCATTCCCGCAGTGGATGTGCTGGTCAACGGCACTCCGATGTGGACCGGCGTGTCGTACCAGTCCGCCACCGGCTATCAGAGCCTTGAAAATACCGTGCAGCAAGCCACCATCAACATCGCGGGCACGAACACGGTACTGGTGCAGGGCAGCTTCCCGCTGGCGGGCGAGCAGCCGTATACGCTTACGATCACGGGCACACCCAACCAGCCTACGATCAATCTGCTTCAGGAAGTGGCGAGCGTCCCCAGCAACGGCAGCGTACTTATCAGCGCCTTCAACGCGGCCGCCAACGCGTCGTCGATCGACCTCTACACGGGTACGCCCGGATTCGACATCACCAACATCGCCCCGACCTATTACGGCCTGAACTACGACGGCACGACATACAACGTCTCGTTTTCCCCGGGCACCTACCAGATCATTGCGACGCAGAGCGGAACCAAGACGGTCGTCTACGATTCCGGTCCGGTCACGATCGCCGCCAACAACGCACTGTTCTTCATCACGTATTCGGCCGGCAGCGGCCTCCTGGTCAATGCCGCGATGCTGCAGAGTCAAGGTGCTGCGAACTTCCAGAACAACCTGCTGGCGCGCGTGAAGACCGTGCAGGCGGCGCCGGATACCGGCGCCGTTGACCTGCTGCAAAGCGGTGTGCCGATCATCACCAACGTCGCCTACGGGAGCGTCGGCGGTTACAACGTCGTGCCGCAGTCTGCGTCCCAGGTCATGAGCTTCGTGAACACGGGGACACTCGCCCCGGCGCTGGCGGAGGTCACTTCAAAGCTGGCGCCGGGCACCGACCAGACCATTTTCATCACCGGTTTCCCGGGCGCGCAGCAGGCCGTCTACCTTGCCGATCTCAACCTGCCCGCGCCCAATGGGGCGGTCAATGTGCGAATCGTGAATGCGTCGCCCAATGCCGGCCCGCTCACGGTGACTTCCACCGCGTCCACGACACCGATGGTCACCGGGCTGCCGTCGCCGACGGCATCGGGCTACAACGTCATTGGCGCGGGCACGTATACGTTCACGTTCACGGATACCGCCACCGGCGCCACGGTGCTGACGCTGCCCAACGTCGTTCTGACATCGCCGCAGACTTCAACCATCTATGTCATTGGCCCGGCCACCGCGCTGACCGGCGTCGTCACGCAGGATTTCTGAGAACGGCGCACCGGCGCGCGCGCTGCGCTGCGCGCCGCCGCCCGCCGCATCGCCGCTTCGTGGAGCCCTCTCGCATGAGCACTGTCACCCCATCGCGCTGGACCGGCATGTACCCGATCGCCCCGACGCCGTTCACGGCCGGCGGCGATCTCGACCTCCCCGGCATGCGTCGCGTGCTCGATTGCATGATCGACCAGGGCGTCGATGGCATCTGCATCCTCGCCAACTATTCGGAACAATTCCTGTTGACCGACGCCGAGCGCACGGCGCTCCTCGACCTCTCGCTCGCGCATGTCGCGGGGCGCGTGCCGGTGATCGTCACTTGCAGCCATTTCAGCACCCGGATCGCCGGCGAGCGCGGACTTGCCGCTGCCAAGGGCGGCGCGCGCATGCTGATGCTGATGCCGCCGTACCACGGCACGGGGCTGAAGGCCGATGAAGCCGGCATGCTCGCGCACTTCGCCCATGTGGCGGAGGTCTCCGGGCTGCCGATCATGGTTCAGGACGCGCCGTTGTCCGGTGTCGCGCTGTCGGTGCCGTTTCTGGTGCGGCTGGCCCGGGAAGTGCCGCTGGTGCGCTACTTCAAGATCGAGATGCCCGGCACCGCGACCAAGTTGCGTGGTCTGATCAGCGCGGGCGGTGACCTCATCGAAGGTCCCTTCGACGGCGAGGAGTCGATCACGCTGATGGCGGATCTCGATGCCGGTGCCACCGGCACGATGGCCAGCGCGCTGCTGCCGGACCTGATCCGGCCCGTTGTCATCGACTATCTTGCGGGCCGTCGACCGGAGGCCGCGGCCAAGTACGCCCACATCCTGCCGCTGATCAATTTCGAAAACAGGCAATGCGGATTGCGGGCCACCAAGACGGTGATGATGGAAGGCGGCGTGATCAAGAGCGATGCGGTGCGCCATCCGTTGGAAGCCCTGCACCCCGCCACCAAGTCGGGGCTGCTTGAACTCGCACGCGACGTGCAACCGCTGGCATTGCGCTGGGGCCTCTAGCAACCGCCGCGGTCACTGCGCCTTGGCGCAATCGCATTCGGGGTTGCCCTTGTCGAAGATCACCCGCCACACGCCTGGCGGCTCCAGGCGCCAGATCGACGTGAATGTCGCGATCAGCTTGCCGTCCGGACCGTGCACGGGACCGGAACTGAGGGCGAGCGTGCCGGAGTCGAGCACCTCGACTTTGTCCGGCAGCCAGGAGAAGGGCGCGGCGGGGCGATCAAAGAAGCGTTTCCATCCGGCCACCACCTGGTCCCGTCCGCGCAATGGTGTCGGGCCGGTGAAAAAGATGGCCTCCGCCGAAACGAAATCGGGAAATGCGGTGAAATTGCGATCCGCCATCGTCTGCGCAAATGCGCGCTCGCGCGTTGCCACCTGCTGCTCCAGGTCGCCATGGGACGCCGGCGGTGCAGCGGCGCAGCCAGCAAGCAGCGCGGCGCCCATCACCAGCGCGACAAATCCGGGGCGGGCCTGCTTGGGTGTGGTCATCGGGCCTCCTTCGCGTCTGCGGCGGGATAGCGTAAGCATGGCGAGTGTCTGCGCAAGCCGGATCAATGCAGCGCGGGCCGTTCCGCGCCGGCAGGGACCGGCACGGCCACCGCCACCGCGAGCACGCGTGCGCCCAGCAGCGTGATCGAGCCCGCCTGCCGGTTATGGCCGGTCTCGCTGTATTCGAATCGATACACGCGGCGCAGCGCCGCTCGGCCAAGCTCGTCGCGCGCGGGCTTCAGGCTCGCCAATCCCACAGTGTCGTCGAGAAACATCAGGCCATGTTGCTGGCATGTCGATCGAATGGCGACGTTGGCGGCTTCGCGCGCCTTGAGGCTGTCCCAGAGGAACCACGCACAGGCGGCGAGCAGCAGCAGAATTGTCGTTTCTAGCATAGGGGGCGGGCGTCAGGCGGATGGGCGGGGCACGCGCACCATCGTGGCCAGCAGGCGTTCAAGCAACGCCTGCGGATGGTCGCAACGGCCCGTATGCGCGGGTGAGAATTGAATGACCGCGCTGCGCGGTGCGGTGAGCCAGCGAAAGCGCTCGCGCGGCGACAGACGGCCGATGGGTCCGGCGTCTTCACCGCCGGCGCAGATCAGAGGGATCGTGGCGAGGTGCGCGCGGATGCCCTCGAGGTCGAGCGAGGGGTCAAGCGCCGCGATGCGCGCTGGATCGAGTTCGATCCGCGCTTCGAGAAACTGGCGCTCAGGGCAGGACACCACCACGCCCACATTGACGAACTCCTCGCGTTCGACGCGCGGCACCACGCGAATCAACGCATAGTCATACGTGCTGGGTTCGGGCACGCTGCGCCTCCTCGACAAAAGTCCGCGGCGCCTGCAGCCGCGCCTGCAGGTATTGCGTATAGGCTGCGCGGCGCGCAGCAGGCGAGGGCTGCGTGGCATCCCCGGCCAGCCAGGCATCGGGCACGAGGGCGAGGATATCGTGCACCAACGCCGGCGTGAGGCGAGCGGCCAGCGGTGCATCGACGGTGGCAAGCACGGTGGCAAATGGCAGCAATACATGATCGCGAATGCGCTCGAAGGGATCGCGCGCGCGGGACGCATAGTCGCCGCCCGCGTGGTGAAAATAAAGCGCGGCGCCGTGGTCGATCAGCCATAGCCGCCGATGCCACATCAGCATGTTGGAATTGCGCGCCGTGCGGTCGACGTTGGAACACAGCGCGTCGAACCAAACGATGGAGGACGCAACGACAGGATCGGGATGATCGGCCACCGGATCGAAGGTCGTGGCGCCCGGCAGGAAATCAAGCGCCAGGTTGAGCCCCGCGCTGGCGCGGATCAGCGCCTGGATCTCCGGATCGGGCTCGCTGCGCGCCAGGTCGGGGTGCAGATCCATCAGCACCAGGTCGGGCACGGCGAGACCCAGCGCACGCGCGATTTCACCCGCCACCAGTTCCGCCACGAGCGCGCTGGCGCCCTGGCCCGCGCCGCGGAACTTGAGCACGTACAGGCCATCGTCATCGGCCTCGACGATCGCCGGCAGCGAGCCGCCCTCGCGCAGTGGCGTGACATAGCGGGTGGCGGTGCGGGTTATGATTTGCATCAGGCGTGTCCAACAACGCAATCTTACACACCGGGGAGGCAGCGGATGAGCGGCTCGATATTCACGCGGGCGCAGATGGTGGCGTACCAGCGCGACGGCTACGTGCTGGTGCCGGGACTTTTCGATACCGAGGAGATTGCGCTGATGCGGGCGGCGATCGAGACCGATCCGTCATTGCAGCGCAGTCTCTACGATCGCAAGGACACCGCCGGCATGGCCACGCGCATGGCTACGTGGAACCACCCGGGCGACAGCGTGTACGGCCTGGCCGCGCGCAGCGAACGCGTGGTCGATACGATGGAAGCCATGCTGGGCGGCGAGGTCTACCACTACCATTCGAAACTGACGGCGAAGGAGCCGCGGGTGGGCGGCGCGTGGGAATGGCACCAGGATTACGGCTACTGGTACCACAATGGCTGCGTGTTCCCGCTGATGGCGAGCGTGATGGTTGCGCTCGATCCTTCCACGCGCGAGAACGGTTGCCTGCAGGTGGTGCCCGGTTCGCACCTGTGCGGCCGCATCGAGCACGGCGTGCTGGCGGGCGAGCAGGTGGGCGCCGATACGCGGCGGGTACAGGAAGTGCTGAAGCGCCTGCCGATTGTCCACGCCGAAATGGCGCCTGGCGACGGCCTTTTCTTTCACAGCAACGTCCTGCACCGCTCCGACCAGAACCGCTCGACGAGTCGTCGCTGGACAGTGCTGATGTGCTACAACGCCGCGCGCAACGACCCCTACCTCGAGCACCATCATCCGCAATACACGCCGCTGTCCAAGGTGGACAACGGCGCGATCAAGCGGGCAGGGATGAAGCTGGCCGGATCGACCGATGAATTCCGCAAGACGTTCTCGACACCACCCGAATTGCAGAAGCGGCTGGGCTAGCCGGTTTGCGGACGCGCCCTAGTCGAGGCTTCAGTCTGGCCTGATGAGGGCCGCGTCAAACTCGCGTGGCTGCAAACCTGCCGGCGGCGCGCCGGCTGAAGATCAGTTTGCGGTGCGTACCCGCGCGCGGCTCAACAATGCGGCGCCGTTGCCACCGTGGCGGGGGGCGCTGCGCGTTTGCGCGGCGCCATTGCCATGATTGCGCGGTTGCGCGGTTGCGGCCGGCGCCGCCTGGCTGCGGGCATGGGATGGCGCCGATGCCGCAGCACGGGGCGAGGCGCCGTGATTGCGGGCCTGCGCCGGTGCCGGGCCGACCGGCTTGCGCGCGCCTTGGCTCGATCCGCGCGCATTGCCACCGCCGTTGCCATTGCGTCCATCGCGCGCCATCGCCTGTCCATGGCGCGGGGCGTTGCCGGGACGACCTTGCCCCTGGCGTTGCCCGCGCTGCGCGAACACCGTTTGCGCCACGGCGTTGGGATCGGGCTCGAAGCCCGGCAGGGTTTCCTTCGGAATCGTCCGCTTGATCAGGCGCTCGATGTCGCGCAGGAAGATGTGCTCGTCCACGCAGACCAGCGAGATGGCTTCGCCGTCGTTGCCGGCACGACCGGTACGGCCGATGCGATGCACGTAATCTTCCGGCACGTTGGGCAGGTCGTAGTTGACGACGTGCGGCAACTGGTCGATATCGATGCCACGGGCGGCGATATCGGTGGCGACCATCACCTCGACGGCGCCGCTCTTGAAATCGGCCAGCGCGCGCGTGCGCGCATTCTGGCTCTTGTTGCCGTGGAGCGCGACCGCGCCGATGCCGTCGGCGTGCAATGATTTCACGAGCTTGTCGGCACCGTGCTTGGTGCGCGTGAAGACAAGCACCTGCTTCCAGCGCTGCGTGCCGATGAGCCAGGCCAGCACCTGCGCCTTTTGCTCGCGATTGACCGGATGCACGCGTTGCGCGATCGCGTCGACGGTGGAATTGCGGGGCGTGACCTCGATCACGCGCGGATGGTCGAGCAGCTTGGCCGCCAGCGCCTTGATCTCGTCGGAAAACGTAGCGGAGAACAGCAGGTTCTGCCGCTTCTTGGGCAGCAGCGCCATCACGCGCTTGACGTCCGGGATGAAGCCCATGTCGAGCATGCGGTCGGCCTCATCGAGGACGAAGCACTCAATGTGCGAGAAATTGACATTACCCTGGCCCTGGTGATCGAGCAGGCGGCCGGGCGTGGCGACGAGGATGTCGACGCCGCGCTTCAGCTGGGTGGTCTGCGGTCCGAGGCTCACGCCACCGAACAGCACCATCGACGAGAGCTTCAGATGCTTGCCGTAGAGGCGGATCGATTCCTCGACCTGCGCCGCGAGTTCGCGAGTGGGGGTGAGGATGAGGGCGCGCAACGGCTTGCGCACCTGTTGTGCGTAAGGCGAGGGCCGCGTGGAAAGGCGTTGCAGCATCGGCAGCACGAAGCCCGCAGTCTTCCCGGTGCCGGTCTGGGCGCCGGCCAGGAGGTCCACGCCTTCGAGCACGGCGGGAATCGCCTGCGCCTGGATGGGAGTGGGGGTCGTGTAGCCCTGATCGGCGACCGCACGCAGCAGGGCTTCGGAAAGCCCGAGTTGGGAGAAGGACATGACAACTTTCGAATGGTTGCTCGGCCATCCACCCCACAGGGGGCGGCCAGTCACAGCCAAACGGGAGGTACGGCGGAAGTCGGAATCGACTGCGGCAAGGGGACTGGAACAAACGCCGCGGACCGTATTGTACCGCATTGCACCACCACCGGCCGGTCCGGGCGTCCAGGCAGTGCGACGTCGCCTATACTTGCGGTTTGCACGAACGCACCAGATGAGGCAACCGCGTGAAACTCCCCGAATTCAAGATGGCCGAAAACTCGCTGTTCGCGGTCCTGCTGCGTTCGTCGTGGTGGATCAGTGCCGCCATTGCGGCCGGCGTGGTCGGCGTAGCCGTCACTTTTTTGCCCGAGGCCTATCGCATCTATGGCGGCGCGATGGGCCTGCCATTCCTGGGCATCGCCGGCATGGCGCTCTGGCGCCAGTTGCAGCGGCCGTCGTCCGGTCGCGTCGACCGGACACTGGAGGCCGTGCGCACGATGACCTGGCCCGACTTTGCAGCCGTGGTCGAGGACGGCTACCGCAGCAACGGCTACGAAGTGCGGCGAGTCCAGCATGCCGCCGCCGATTTTGAAGTGACCAAGGACATGCGCACGTCGCTCGTCAGCGGCAAGCGCTGGAAGGTTGCGCGCACCGGCATTGAACCGCTGCGTGACCTCTTTGCGGCCAAGGATGCCCGCGATGCCCATGGCTGCATTTACATTGCGATTGGCGAGGTCTCGGACAATGCGCGTCAATTCGCGGCGGAAAAGCGCATCCAGCTCGTCGCAGGACCCGAACTCGCGCAATTGCTGCCCCATGTCCACCGTGCGGCGCGGGCCGCCGCCTGACGTTGCCCGCGACCTCGATTCGTTCGCCCAGGAGATTGCGCATCATCGCGTGGATTGCCGTCGTGTTGACAATGCTGCTGGCGGGACCGCTGCTGCGGCTCGCTGCGGCGCGCGCGGATCCGCCCGGCGACTGGCGCACGGCTACGCATCGCTCGTCCGGCCAGGCGCCGGATCCCGCGATGCACCCCGAGGCCGTGGTACAGGTCTACGCCAGTCGCGCGTTTGCATGGCGCGGGGCGTTTGCCGATCACACGTGGCTCGCCGTGAAGCCCGCTGGCGCGGACCATTACATGCGCTACGAAGTCATCGGCTGGTACGGCGGCGGCGGGCGCTCGGTGGTGATCGAATCCGATCAACGTGCACCGGATGCCGAATGGTTCGGCTCACCCGCGCGGCTCATCCGCGACCTGCGCGGCGCGGAGGCCGAGGCCGTGATCGGCGAGCTGCCGCACGCGGTGGCATCGTACCCGTGGCCCACGACCTACCGCGCGTGGCCGGGCCCGAACAGCAACACGTTCGTCGCCCACCTCGGTCGTGAAATTCCCGCGCTGCGCCTCGCCATGCCGTCGACGGCATTGGGCAAGGACTACGTGACGCTGGATGGGCTGGTCGGCTGGACGCCAAGTCATACCGGCATTCAGGTGTCGATGTTCGGTCTGCTCGGGGTGCTGGCGGGCTGGGACGAGGGCGTCGAGGTGAATGTGCTGGGGCTGGTCACCGGCGTCGATCTTCGCGATCCGGCATTGAAGCTGCCCGGCTTCGGCCGCGTGCCAGGCTGACGAAGTTATCCGTCAGCGTATACCGCCGTTCGCGACGTCTATTCGCACGTTCGTCGCAGTCCGACATGGTCCAGCGTGGTCTGCCGCGACAATCCGGCGCCGCCCGGTGGGGCGATTCGACCTGAATCCAGGCATTGCACTCACCGCATCCAACCGCCGATATCCCGTTCTCCAGCCGAGGTTCCATGCGACTTGAAATCCGCAATCTGTCCAAACGCTACGCCAATGGCGTACAGGCCCTCAACAACGTATCCCTGTCGGTGCCCCCCGGCATGTTCGGATTGCTCGGTCCGAACGGCGCGGGCAAGTCGACGCTGATGCGTACCCTGGCCACGCTGCAGAGCGCCGATTCGGGCACTGCGACACTGGGCGCCATCGATATCCTGCGGCAACCGGATGAGGTGCGCGCGGTATTGGGTTACCTGCCGCAGGACTTTGGCGTCTATCCCAAGGTCTCCGCGATCGAGTTGCTGGATCACTTTGCGCGGCTGAAGGGCCTGGTGGATGGCAAGGCGCGCCGCGCTACCGTCGACGCGCTGCTGCAACGCGTGAACCTGCACGCCGTGCGCAAGCAGAAACTGGGTGGATTTTCCGGCGGCATGCGGCAACGCTTCGGCATTGCGCAGGCATTGCTTGGCAACCCCAAGCTGGTGATCGTGGACGAGCCCACGGCGGGTCTCGATCCCGAGGAGCGCGTGCGCTTTCACAACCTGCTGGCCGACATCGCGGCCGATGTGGTGGTGATCCTGTCGACGCACATCGTCAGCGACGTGGCCGACCTCTGCGCCAATCTTGCCGTGATCAATGGGGGCCGGCTGCTGCTCACCGGTGAGCCCGACGCGCTGGTGGCGGGACTGCATCAGCGCATCTGGCGCAAAGTGGTCTCCAAGGCTGAAGCGGAAGCGCTCAAGACGCAAGTCCAGGTTGTATCCACACGGCTGCAGAGTGGCCATACGGTGGTGCGCGCCTATGGCGCCTCCGCGCCGGCGCCGGGTTTCGAGCCGGCGGAAGCGGATCTCGAGGACGTCTATTTCTGCACGATCGCCGGCTATCTCGGCGCCCCGCTGGCGCAGGCCGCCTGAGCCCATGACGATGCTCGCGATTGCGTGGTTCGACTTCGTTCGCCGTTTGCGGATGGTGTCGACCTATGTCTATTTCGTCGTGTTCGGCGCACTGGCCGGGTTCTGGATGGCCGCCGCGGGCGGTGCGCTATCCAGCGCTTCGGTCAGCTTTGGCGGCGACAAGATCCTGATCAACGGTACCTATGCCATTGCGATCGGCGTGGCATTGCTGAGCTTCATGGGCATCACTGTAATCGGCTCGGTGGTCGGCCGTGCCGTGCAGCAGGATTATGAATACGGCACCTATCATTTCTTCTTTTCGGCGCCGATCGCCAAGCGCGATTACTTCGTGGGGCGGCTGCTCGGCGCCTGGATGACCCTGCTGCTCATTTTCTCAGGCATCACCGTCGGCATTTTCATCGGCACGCATTGGCCTGGAGTGATACCCGCGCGCGTGGTCGACGCGCCTTCGGTGCAGAGCTTCCTGCGACCCTATCTCATCCTGCTGCTGCCCAACCTGATCTGGATGGGCGGTTGCTTCTTCGTGTTGGCGGCGCTTACGCGGCAGATGGCGCCGGTCTATGTCGCAGGGGTGATCGCGCTGGTGGGTTACCTGTTTGCGCTCGACCTGCTGGGCGACATGGACAACAAGTGGCTGGCTGCAATGGTGGACCCGTCGGGGGTGACGGCGCTGGATGTCACCGCGCGCTACTGGACGGTGGCGCAGAAGAACCTCGTCGAAATTCCGCTGGAAAGCGCGTTGCTGTGGAACCGCGCACTGTGGCTCGGGTTCGGTTTGCTCGTCACCGCCATCGGCTACCGGAGTTTCCGCATGGAGGCCGTGACTTCGGGTGGCGCACGCAAGCATGGCGCGACCGCCGTCGACGCGCCCGTCGATACGGCAGCGCTGGTAACCCTGAAGGAGCTGCAGGCCGCGCCACTCGACCGCAGTGCGAGGGCCTTCCTGCGCATGTTGCCGGGATTGACGAGGCTCTATGTCGCCGAAATCGTGCGCAGCCCGCGTTTTCTCACCATCGTGCTGGGCGGCGTGCTGCTGGTGGTGGGCAATGCGTGGAGCGCGGGACAGACGTTCGGCACCAATACATGGCCACTGACCTACAAGATGCTGGACGTGGTGGCAGGGCTATTCGGCATCTTCATCCTGATCGTCACGGCCATCTACGCGGGCGAATTGGTATGGCGCGAGCGCGATGTGCGCATGGACGACATTACCGACAGCATGCCGTCGCCGACCTGGCTTGGGTTCGTCGCCAAGTTCGTCGCGCTGCTGTGCCTGCAACTGATTCTGCTGGCAGTGGTGATGGCATGCAGCATCGGCGTGCAACTGGTGCAGGGATTTACGCGCATCGACATCGCGCACTACCTGTTCGAGTTGTTCGTGCTGCAGTTTTCGGCCTATGCACTGCTGGCGGTGCTGGCGCTCACGGTGCATACGCTCGTCAACAACAAGTACCTCGGGCACTTTGCCGTGGTGCTGATCTTCATCGTGTCGTCGCGGCTGCCCGATTTCGGTTTCGAGGATCGGCTGTATCGCTTTGCGTCGCGACCGGAAGTCGTCTATTCGGACCTCAATGGTTATGGCCACTTCCTGCCGGCGGTGTTCTGGTTCCGGCTGTACTGGGGTGCGTTTGCCGCACTGCTGATGGTGGTGGCCTACGCATTGTGGGTGCGCGGTCGCGACAGCGGCTGGAAGGGCCGCCTGCGCATCGCGGCGGACCGCATGTCACCCGCGGCATGGTCCGCGGCGGCCGTGGCCGGCCTTACCTTCGTGGCCACGGGCGGCTACATCTACTACAACACGCATGTGCTCAATGCGTACTACTCGCGTGATACCACGCAGCGCATGCAGGCGGACTACGAGCGCCGCTTCAAGGCGCTGACCTTGGCGCCGCAGCCCAAGATCACCGCGGCCGACGTGCGCGCCGACATCTTTCCGGAACAGCAGCGCGCGCGCATCAGCGGCACGATGGCTCTGGTCAATCGCAGCGGCCAGCCGATCACCGATCTGTACGTGCACTATCCGAGGTATGCGCGAGCGCTGAAGATTGCGCCGGACGCACCGTTCAAGGTGGCGACCGAGGAGCCGGCGCTGCGCTGGCATCATCTGGTGCTGGACGCGCCGATGGCGCCGGGCGCCGCGATGGATTTTCGCTTCGACCTCGAATATGGTGCCCGGGGATTCCGCAACGACGGGGCCGATCCGTCGGTGCTGGGCAACGGCACGTTCCTCAATCCCGGGCTCACGCCCGACACCTCCCTCATCCCGAGCTTCGGCTATGACGAAAGCGCGGAGCTTATGTCCGACAACGACCGGCGCAAATTCGGGTTGCCCGAGCGGCCGCGGATGCACGACCTCGACGACAAGGCATGGCAGCAGGTGAGCGCGCTCACGCGCGATGCCGACTTCATCGATTACAAGGGCGAGGTTTGCACTGCCGCCGATCAACTCCCGATCACGTCGGGCTATGTGGTCAGCGACCGCACGGAAGGCGGACGGCGTTGCATCGTCTACAAGATGGACTCGCCGATCTCGGCGATCTACCCCTTCGTGTCGGCGCGCTATGCGGTGAAACGCGACGTGTGGAAGGGGCCGGAGGGCGACGTGGCCATCGAGATCGACTACCACCCTGGGCACGAATACAACCTCGACCGGATGATCGCGGGGGTCAAGGATTCGCTGACCTACTTCACGAAGAACTTCGGTCCCTACCAGCACAAAATTGTGCGGATCGTCGAGTTCCCGCGATTTTCGCGCAGGGGCGGCTTTGCGGAGTCGTTTCCCAACACGGTGCCATTCAATGAGGCGCTTGGGTTCACGGCGAAGGTGGACGACGCGGACCCGAAGGATCTGGATTACCCGTATTTCGTGACTGCACACGAAATGGCCCACCAATGGTGGGCGCACCAGGAAGTACCCGCCAATGTGCAGGGCGCGGAATTCGTCACCGAAAGCCTGTCGGAGTATTCGGCGCTGATGGTGATGAAGCAGAAGTATGGCGATGCCAAGATGCGGCGTTTCCTCCAGTACGAACTCGACCGGTACCTTTTTGGCCGCGGCACGGAGCAGAAGGTTGAGCCAACGCTGTTGCGCGCCGATGGCGCCTCGTACGTGCACTATCAGAAAGGCGCGCTGGTTCTTTATGCGTTGCAGGACGTGATCGGCGAGGCGGCGCTCAACGACGCTCTGGCGGCCTTCGTGACGAAATGGCGATTCAAGGGGCCGCCGTACCCGACGTCACGGGACCTGCTGGCGGAATTGAAGCGGGTGACGCCGGCCGAGCATCAGGGGCTTCTGGAGGATTTGATCGAGAACATCATGCTCTTCGATGATCGGGCAGTGAAGGCTACGGCGAGGAAGCTTCCGGACGGCAGGACGGAGGTCACGCTCATGGCCACGGCGAAGAAAATTCGCGCGGATGGCGCGGGCAACGAAAAGGAGGCACCGATGGACCTGCCGGTGGATATCGGTGTGCAGGACGCCAAGGGCAACTGGCTTTTGCTGGAAAAGCGGCGCGTGAAGTCGGGCGAGAACACGTTCGTCCTGACGGTGGACGGGGTGCCCGCGAAAGCCGGCATCGATCCCCTGAACAAGTTGATCGAGCGGGATGTCAGTGACAACATCATCGCGATCGAGCAGTAGTGCTCGTATCGCGCGCTGCGGCGATTGCGTACCGAGACGTCACTGCTGTCGCTACCACTGCAGGCGAAGCTTCAGCCCGCGGGGGCGACGCCGGCGCGGGATTGCAGTCATGCCGGCGCCGCAGCGTGCGGGACCGCTTTCCTGCGGAAGTCGGGGTCAATTCGACGACCCCTCCAATTCAGCTGGAAAGCGGTCCCGCACGCCACGGCGCGCATCCACGTTTTGCATGCACTTGCACTGCAACCTTACGCTACGCGGCCACCGGTGCGTTGCCGGGAAACATCGCGCGGTGGGCTTCGGCATCCATCTCCGTCTTGAATTTATGCGCGTCCTTGAGTGCCACGGCGCGCAGGGCCGCGGGGCGGGCGCTGATCTCGTCGGCAAGGCGCTTGACGTTGGGGAATTTGGCCCATGCCTCGTCGCCCAGCACGAATGGCGCGACGCGCGTCCAGCCCCAGAGGTTCATGTCGACGATCGTATAGGTGTCGCCCAGCATGTAGCGTTGCTTGGCGAGGCGCGCGTCGAGGATGCCGTAATGCCGTCGGGCCTCGAACCCGTAGCGGTTGATGGCGTAGGGGACTTTTTCCGGCGCGTAGTGGTTGAAGTGCACGGCTTGTCCGGAAAAGGGCCCGAGGCCGGTGCCGACGAACATCATCCAGGAGTAAAGACCGGCGCGGGCCGCCGGCGTGCTGGCCGGCAGGAACTGGCCCGTCTTTTCGGCCAGATACAGCAGGATGGCGCTGCTATCGAAAACGACGGCATCGCCGTCGACAATGGCCGGAACCTTGGCGTTGGGGTTGATCGCCAGGTAGGCGGGGGTGTGCTGCTCGCCCTTGCGGGTGTCCACCGGAACGGGCGAATAGGGCAGTCCCATTTCCTCGAGGCAAAGAGCCACCTTGGTCGGGTTGGGGGCGGTGTTGTAGTAGAACTTGATCATGGTTGTGGTCCTCAATGTGTATCGGGCTGTTGTCGAGGGCAGTGCCGTGCAGCGGCGCACTTGTGCGCACGAAGGGCCACATCATAACGGGTCGTCGCAGTGCTCCTGCCGCTCTATGCAAAGGACAGTCGCGGGCATGAACGGCGGGTTGGCGGGGTCTGGTACGAAGCTTGCGTGAGGAACTTCGTAACCAACACCTAGCGCTCCCCGCCTCATGGAACTCAGCCTCGTCGAAATTTCCCCCAAGCCGGACACCGATGGCAAGGCCGACCCCGGCCTGCCGGCGCTCGAATTTCCAGCCGTCGCCGTGGTGCCAGCGGCACCGAAGGCGCTGCGACGCGATGATGCGCCGGTGACTCCCCAACCGGAATTACTGCTCGTTGACCCCGCCCCGGCGGCGGCAGCCCCTCTGGGGTTGCAGTTGGTCGATGACCGGCCCGTGGCGCCCGTCGCCCCGCCCGCCGCGTCTCAGCAAATTGACCTGGTCGCGTTTGGCACCAAACGCGCACTGGCGGACATGCCCGAAGGCGCTGCAGCCGCGGCGGCAGCCGATCCCATGATGGCTGAGGCACTGCGTGAGTACCAGAACGGCAACATCGACCTGCCGTTGTGGTCGCGCGCCATTGCGCAGCATGAAAGCGACCAGCCCAAGGCGGTGGCAGCCTACCTGCAGGCACGTGCCACCGCCCTGAAACTCGAGCGCCGGCATCGCCGCGTTGCCGACCCGGCGCCGCCGGTGCGAGCGGCCGTTCCCCTGGCACGGCCCGATGCGCCGGGACGCGACGATGACGACGATACCGCGGTCCGCGAGAGCCAGCACCGGGCGCAGGCGGTACGCAAATACGCAATCGTGGCCACGCCGGTGGTGGCGGCGTTGGTGATCGGCGTTTGGTGGATGATTGCGATGAGCGATCGGGATTCCGCGCAGGCCTCTTTCAACGTTGCCGGCCCCGCGGCAACCGCCAAGGCCCCCACGGTCGCCGTGGCCGCGCAACGACCAACCCGCGTCGTCAAGGAAGAAGACTCCGGAACGTATTTCGCCGGCAAGATCCTCGATCTCAAGTCGGCCGGTAACTGGAACGTGCTGGTGCTTTTTGCCTCCGAGTGGACGCGCAAGCAGCCCGAGAGCGCGGTGGCGTGGAAGGAATTGAGCGTCGGCTACAGCAACATGCGGCAATTCAATGACGCGCTCGAGTCCGGCGCCAAGGCAACCCAGCTGGCACCCAACGACCCACTGATGTGGCGCAATCTTGGCCAGGTCAACCTCGATCTCCAGGAATCGGAAGCCGCGTTGAAGGCCTTCGAGCGTGCCGCGGCGCTAGACCCGGCCGATGTTTTCAGCCAGTTGCAGGTGGGTACGCTGAGCGCGCAGCTGGGGCGCCTGCCGCAGGCCCGCACCGCGTTCGAACAGGTGTTGGCGGCGGATCCGGAGAACCCCGATGCGCTGTGCGCCACGGTGGCCATTGCCCATCGGCAGGGCCGCGGCAAGGACGCCGATGGGATCGCCAAGCAAGCGCGGGGCGCCGAGAAGTGCCGCGAGTTGCCCAACGCGGTCGCAGTGGTCACGCGCAAGTAGCGTCGATGCTGTACTCGAGCGGCTATCATGCCGTGTCGAGTGACTGTGGCAGGTGGTCCATGCGCGGCGCGGGTGGTGGCTTCACGCTGATGGAAGTGATGATCGCGGTGTCGATCGTGGGTATCCTCGCGATGCTCGCGGTCCCGTCGTTCCAGTCCAGCATCATCCGCGACCAGATCGTGCAGGCGGTGCCGCTGGCGAACATCGCCAAGAAGCCGGTCGAACTCCTGTGGTCGACCGTGCAGGCATTCCCCACCAACAACGCCGAGGCCGGATTGCCGATCGCCGGGAAGATCGTCAACAACTTCGTCAGCGCCGTCGCCGTGCAGGACGGCGCCATTCATGTCACGTTTGGCAACAATGTGAATACCACGATCAGGGGCAGGATCCTGACGCTGCGTCCCGCCGTGGTCGAGGACTCGCCGGTCGTGCCGGTCGCGTGGGTATGCGGATTCGCCGCTGCGCCGGGCGGCATGGCCGTCAAGGGCGAAAATCACACGGACGTTCCGGAAGGCCTGCTGCCATTCAACTGCAAGCACCCGCCGGGCGGTTGACGCTAAACTGGCGGCCGCCGATGGATCCAAACGTCCCTCAACCATTGCTTGCCAACATCGTCTGGCATACGCTGACCGGCCCGCAAAGCCGGTTTGCCGCCGGCACCACGGCTGCGCGAAGGTATGCGCGTGGTTTTTCGCCCATCATCGCCTTTGCCCACGCCAACGAACCGGATTTTGCGGCGCTCGAACCTTTCTGCGATATCGGCGAGCACTTCTATTGTGGTGGTTGGTCCGGACCGGTACCACCCGGCTGGTCGCTCGATGACGACACCTTCGCCTGCCAGATGGTGTGGGCCGGCAACGCACCGGAGCCGGATGCGGACTTCGCGCCGGTCCGGCTGGGTCCGCAGCATGCCATGCAGATGCTCGGCCTGGTGGCCATCGCGCCGCCCGGGCCGTTTGCGGAGCGCACGATCGAGCTGGGTGAATATTTCGGCGTACTCCTTGGCGATCGCCTGGTAGCCATGGCCGGCGAACGCATGCAGGCGGGCGCGCTGCGCGAAATAAGCGGCGTGTGCACCCATCCCGAATATCAGGGGCGCGGCTACGCGCGCCGGCTGGTCGAGACGTTGGTGGGCCGGCAGCTGGCGCGGCAGCAAGTACCTTTTCTGCATGTGATGCACGGTAATGACAGCGCGCGTCGCATCTACGAACGCGCGGGGTTTCGCGTGCACTCCGAACTGGTCGTCCGGGTCGTCACGCGCACAGGATAACGGCGCGGGCACGCGGCAGGTTGCGCTGCGGGTCATCCACTGGCTTGCGTACGGTACCGCACAGACCGTGCAAGCCGGGGCGGCCATCCTTGAATGTGTCGTACATCTCTTCGCGAAACAAGCGAACCGATCGATCCCCCTTCAAGGACGAATCCATGAACCGTATTGTCTATATCGTAGGCGCCATCGTCATCATCGTCGCCCTGCTGTCATTCTTCGGGCTGCGCTAGCGACGCAACGAATGAGCTGCGGGTTGCGCGGTGACCTTGACCGCGCCCCGACACGCCGGCGCGGTGGGCTAAGTCACTGCCAATGGCGATAGTCCGAGGCGCCCCGTTCTTCGGTCGCGACCCGGAAGCAGCCGTCGCCATCGATGATCGGATCGAGCGCGATTCGCTGGTTGTCGGGTGACGTGCCGCTCAGTTGCCACAGCGCCGGAAAGTCGAGCAAGGCAATGGATTTGCCCTGAACCTGGATGTAGCCCGCGCAGTGCAGTCGGGACATGGACCGACTCACGGTCTCGAGTTGCAGGCCGAGATGGCTGCCGATATCCTGCCGCGTCATGCGCAGGATGAAGCGGGTTCGCGACAATCCCATTCGCTCGTAGCGTCGCGACAGATCGAGCAGAAACAGGGCGAGCCGTTGCTCGGCGCGCATCGCGCCAAGCATGAACATGAGGTCCTGGCTGCGTAGTATTTCATGTGCGAGCGTGCGCATCAGCAATGCTTGCGCCTGCGCGCATTGTTGCGCCCAATGCTCGACGCGTGCGAAGGGGAGTGCGTACAGTTCCGCGTCATCCAGCGCCACCACATTGTTGCGGTGAATTCCGGTGCCGATGCCGTTGAGCCCCACCATCTCGCCCGCCATGGGGAATCCCGTCACATGGATCAATCCCTCCGCCGAGGTTGCATAGGTCTTGAGCACCCCCCTGCGGATCACATAGAGCCCATGGAACTTGTCACCGGCGCAGACGAGCGTCTCGCCGCGGCGCAGACGCTGGCGTTCACATTTCAATCGGTCCAGCGAGATGAAGTTGACGACGTCCGCCACGGGACGCATGGCAGGCACGTCGATGCGTCGGGGGAGCGTTGCAGTCATGGGTGCTTTCCGGGGCGCAGTGCACGGCTGACCCTGGTGCGGGACCAGGAACAGGTATCGTCGAGCTATGTGCAGGACAGATAGTTCACCCGGGCGTGCAGGTCCGTCTGTGCGATATCGCACATAACGGTCGATCTGGCTTCGGGTCCCTCGGGCGGCTATCATGCGGCTCCCGGGAGGAAACAAGTCAATGGCAGTCATTACAACCATCGAGGACCTGCGCATCCTCGCCCAGCAGCGCGTGCCGCGCATGTTCTACGACTATGCCGATTCCGGCTCCTGGACCGAGTCCACCTATCGCGCCAATGCAATCGACTTCCAGAGGATCAAGCTGCGCCAGCGCGTGGCCGTCAACATGGAGGGCCGCAGCACCGCGACGACGATGGTGGGCGTGCCTGTGCAGATGCCGGTGGCCATCGCGCCTACCGGGCTCACCGGCATGCAGCACGCCGACGGCGAGATCCTTGGCGGCCAGGGCGGCCGAGAGGTTCGGCATTCCGTTCACGCTGTCCACGATGAGCATCTGCTCGATCGAGGACATCGCCGCCCATACCAAGGCGCCGTTCTGGTTCCAGCTATACGTCATGCGCGACCGGGAATTCATCGAGCGCCTGATCGACCGTGCCAAGGCGGCCCGCTGCGGGGCTCTGGTCCTGACCCTTGACCTCCAGATCCTCGGCCAGCGCCACAAGGATCTCAAGAACGGGCTTTCCGCGCCACCGAAATTGACCATCCCCAACATCATCAACATGATGGGCAAGCCGCGCTGGTGCATGGGCATGCTGGGTACCAGCCGGCGCCAGTTCGGCAACATCGTCGGACACGTCAAGGGCGTGGGCGACATGGGCTCGCTGTCCGACTGGACGGCCAAGCAGTTCGACCCGCAGCTGAACTGGAACGATGTGGAGTGGATCAAGAAGCGCTGGGGCGGCAAGCTGATCCTGAAGGGCATTCAGGACGTCGAGGACGCGAAGATTGCCGTGGCCTCGGGCGCCGACGCGCTGATCGTCAGCAATCATGGCGGCCGCCAGCTCGACGGCGCGCAATCCAGCATCGAGGCGCTGCCGCCGATCGTCGACGCGGTGGGCAAGCTGATCGAGGTGCACATGGACGGCGGCATTCGCTCCGGCCAGGACGTGCTGAAGGCGGTGGCGCTGGGCGCGCGCGGCACCTACATCGGGCGTTCGTTCCTGTACGGGCTGGGCGCGATGGGCGAGGCGGGCGTGACCAAGGCGCTGGAGATCATCCACAAGGAACTCGACCTGACGATGGCCTTCTGCGGCCGCACCAATATCGCCGACGTGGACCGCAGCATTCTGCTGCCGGGGACGTTTCCGACCTGAGCCCCGGGCTGGCGCGTGTGGGCCACGGCAACACGTCCAAGCGACTTTAGGCAGCCGCGATCCTGATCGCGTCGTGCGGCGGGACCGGAGGGATCGCCCGCGCCCGCAACTGCCCGCAGCCTCCGTCGATGTCCTGGCCGGCCGATTGGCGGAGTTTGGTCAGCACGCCGTGCTGGCACAAGCGGCGCGCCAGCGCTTCCGCCCGCGCCTGCGGCGGCCGCCGGAACGCGAACCCGTCCACCGTGTTGAACGGAATCATGTTCATCACGGCGTACTTGCCCTTGAGCAACGCGACGATGCGCTCGAGCTCGTCGTCGCCGTCGTTGATGCCATCCAGCAGCGTCCATTGATACTGGATCGGGTAACCGGTGGCGCGGGCGTAGGTTTCGCCGAGAGCAACCAGTTCGGCGGGGTCGATCGCCGCAGCGCGCGGCAGGAGCATCGCCCGCCGCTGTGCAAAGGTGGAATGCAGCGACAGCGCCAGCGCCGGCTTCACGGGACCCTGGGGCAGGCGTTCGAACACGCGCCGGTCGCCAACCGTGGAGAAGACCAGATTCTTGTGGCCGATCCCGCCTTCAGTACCCAGCAGCGCGATGGCGTCGAGCACGTTGTCCAGGTTGTGCGCGGGTTCGCCCATGCCCATGAACACGACCTTCTTCACCGGGCGGCGGGCTCGCGCCAGCACCACCTGCGCGACGATCTCCGCACTTCCCAGCTGGCGCTGCAGGCCGTCGCGGCCGGTCATGCAGAACAAGCAGCCGACGGCGCAGCCCACCTGCGTCGAGGCGCAAAGACCGCCGCGTGGCAGCAGCACGCTCTCGACCGTTCTGCCGTCGCGGAGCGCGACCAGCAGCCGCGATGAATCATCCGCGCCGGGATGTTCGGTGTGCACGCGTGCCAGCACATCCAGGTTCGTCGCGATGGCAGGCAGAGCTTGGCGCACCGATAGCGGGAGGAAGTCCGCGGGCGCGCGGGACCCGCTGTCCAGCGGGCGCGCATGGGTCCATGCCCGGAGAATCGCCTGCTCGTGACCGGCCTTGGCGCCGACGTCTCGAAGGCGCTGGCGGATCTGGTCGACGCGCATGGGCGGGCTATTGCGCCAGCAGATACGCGCGACTATCGTCGAAGAAGCGCGGTCCGGTATCCGAACGCACGGCGGTGCCAATGCCGTCGGCGGTAAGCACTTCGAGCAGCAGCGCACTGGGCACGCCGCCATCGATGATGTGGACCGAGCGTACACCTTCGCGCACGGCGCGCAGCGCCGCCTGGAGGCGCGCCTCCATGCCGCCATGCACGACGTGGTCGTGCAGCAACGCCTCGGCATCGGAGGTGGTGAGGATATGCCGGAGCTTGCCCTCGCGGTCGAGCACACCCGGCACATTGGTCATCAGCACCAGTTTTTCGACCTCGAGCGCGCGCGCGAGTCGTCCGGCGAGGACATCGGAGTTGATGTGATAGGTCGTGCCGTCGGCAGCGACGCCGATCGGCATGATCACTGGCACGAAGTTGCGTGACAGCAGGAGTTCAATCAGCGCGGTATCAATGCTCTCCACGTCGCCCAGGAAACCGAGATCAGGCGCATCGGGATCGTCCGCCGGTTTGGCCATCGGGCATGCATTGATGAAACGTCCATCCTGGCCGTCGAGTCCCACCGCGCGGCCGCCCTGTTGGTTGATCAGCGACGTCAGTTCCTGGTTCATTTCGGAGAGCGCCATTTCGACCACCGTCAGCGCCCGTTCGTCGGTGATGCGCAAGCCGCGGTAGTGGTTGTCCGGCAGACCCATCTGCTTCATGAGTTCGTCGATGCCCCAGCCGCCACCATGCACCACGATGGGTTTCATGCCGACGAGGCGCAGCAGCGCGACGTCGCGGGCGAAGCCGGCCTTCAGCGCCGGGTCGGCCATCGCGTGGCCGCCGAAGCGGATCACCAGGGTTTTCCCGTGAAATGCACGCAGGTAGGGCAAAGCTT
Source organism: uncultured beta proteobacterium (assembly GCA_963805355.1). Classification (GTDB taxonomy): domain Bacteria; phylum Pseudomonadota; class Gammaproteobacteria; order Burkholderiales; family Casimicrobiaceae; genus VBCG01. The sequence continues at coordinate 449,956 of CAWDTZ010000004.1, forward strand.
CGGCAAGGATGCCTGCCTTTTGAGAAGGGGTCATGTGGGCTGCGCGGAGTCGTGAGTTCCCGTGGATGTTACATGGCCTGCGGGGGGGCATCGCCAATTGTGAATATTCCACCCACCGTGTCCGTGGTTTCCGGTTTCGCGATCGTTCCGCCAAGGCCACAGTGGTGTCATCCGACGCCGCAACGGGCGTGGAATCAAGGGCGGGACGCGAAAGGCGCCGTTCCCGTCTTGCCGGCTCGACGACGTAGCGCCTGGTGGAGATGGAGGACATGATGTCAACAACCGACGAGCGTATCGTCACGCCGCGCACCACGCGTTTCCTGCGCGAACTGGAATCGCATCGCGGCGGTCCCGACCGAGCAGCCGATTGCGCGTGGCGGCCCGAACCGGAGGAGGACCATCGGTTACGAGCGTTCCCCGAACTGGTCGCGGCCATCGCGCTGATCGGCGTGATGATCGTCGCCCTGGCCGCGTGGCAGATTGGCGCCTTCACCAGCGGTTGAACGGTTCCACTTTGCCCGCTCGTTCGGGGCCCCTGGTCATCGACTGGCGCGCAAATGGGCCCGGGCGGCGGCCAAGCCTTCGCACCCGCGCGGGCCGCCAACGGAAACGCCCGCGAATCCAGGGACCTGCAAAATGGTTGCATCATGCGATGCGATTGGTGGCGACGCGTCCCTCGTCGTGATCCCGCAGTCCATCCACCAACAGTTGCCCCATCGCCACCCGCGCCTCGATCGTCGAGCTGCCGATGTGCGGCAGCATGAACACGTTGGGCAGCGTCAGGTAGCCGCGATGCAGCGCCGGCTCGCCATTGAATACGTCGAGGCCTGCCGCTGCCACCTGGCCTGATTGCAGCGCGGCGATGAGATCGGCGTCGACGACCACGGGGCCGCGGCCAATGTTGGCCACGATCGCGCCCGGGGGCAGCAAGCAAATCCGCCGCGCATCGAGCAAGCCGGTGGTTTCCGGCGTCGCGGGGCAGGCCAGCATCAGGAACTGCGACAGGCCAAGCAACGTCTCGACATCGCTATGGTGCGTGGCGCCATCCTCGAGGTCTGGCGCGAGGCGCGAGCGATTCGAATAGTGGATCGCCATGCCGAACGCGCGTGCGCGCAGGGCGATGGCGCGACCGATGCGCCCCATGCCGACGATGCCCAGCCGCTTGCCGGCCAGCGTGACCCCGTTCAACTGCGTGGGCGTCCAGCCGGTCCAACGGCCGCTGCGGACGAGTTCGACGCTCTCGGTCACCCGCCGCGCGGCACCCAGCAGCAACAGGATGCCGACTTCGGCGCACGCGTCGGTGAGCACGTCGGGCGTGGCGAATACGGCAATGCCACGCGCGCGCGCGGCGGCAAGGTCGATGTGCTCGTGCCCGATCGAATAGGTGGCGATGGCGCGGACGCTGGCCGGCAACGCGCCGATCGCGGCGGCGTCGAGCCGGTCCTTGGCCGCGGAAACGATCAGCACCTCGTTGCCGTCGATGCGTTGCATGGCAGCGGCGGACCGGTACTCGAATGCGGGCGCGTAGTCGACGTCGAAGGCCGCGCCGAGCACAGTGCGCACTTCATCGGGTAGGGCGAGCGTGACGAGGGCACGACGCATCCCAGCCAACGGCGCGGTTGGCAACGTCAAGCCAGGGCCACGTCGCGGGCGAATCCGGCCTGCAACGCCGGATCCGCCATCGCGTGGTCGCCGTAATGGATCACCAGCACTTTCCCGTGAAATTCCCGCACGCAAGGCAATGCTGTGGCCAGGCGGCAGGCCTTCACTGCGGGCTGCATCGGACCCTACTTCGGCCGCGTGAAATTGACCGCCAGGTCGGCGAAGAGTCGCGCGTCGACGCCCGTGGCCCCGCGCGAGCGCCATGAATCGTCGGCATCCGATTTCATCGTTCCGCAGATATCAAAGTGGGTCCATGGGATGTCGTCGACAAACTCCTGCAGGTAGAGCGCCGCCGTGATGGAACCCGGCTGCGCGTCGCCGAGGTTGCGCATGTCGGCGATCGAAGAATCGAGTTGCCGCCGATACCGCGGGTCGAGGGGCATCCGCCAGATCGTTTCGTCGGTACGCCCGGCCGACGCATCGACCTGGCGCATGAAGCCCTCGTGATTCGAGAACACCCCGGTCAGCTTGTCGCCGAGTGCCAGAAGGATGGCGCCGGTCAGCGTGCCGATGTTGATGATCGCATCGGGCTTAATTTCCGCGGCCAGCGCCAGTCCGTCCGCAAGAATCAGGCGGCCTTCGGCGTCGGTATTGTGGATCTCGACGGTCATGCCATTGCGGTGCGTCAGCACGTCGCCCATCTTGGTCGCCGAGCCGGAGGGCATATTGTCGGTGCACATCAGGAACGCGGTCACCGTATTCCGGCAATCGAGGTCGCGCAGCACGGACATCGCACCCAGCACGGACGCCGCACCCGCCATGTCCATCTTCATGTAAAGCTGCATGCCCTGTGCGGGCTTGAGGTTGATCCCGCCGGAGTCGTACATGATGCCTTTGCCGACCATCGCCAGATGCGCGCCTCCCTTGCCCTTGCCGCCCTTTGGCTTGTAGGTGAGCTTGACCATCCGCGGCGGCTCGGTGCTGCCGGCATTCACGCCGAGCATGCCGCCGCAGCCCATCTTTTCGAGATCGGATTTGTCGAACACTTCAACCTTCAGGCCACGGTCGTGCGCGACTTCCACGGCGATGTCCGCCATCCTCACCGCGGGCAGCAGCTTGGCGGGTGCATTGGCGAGGTCACGGGCGAGCATCGCGGCGCCTGCCATCGTCTTGCCCAGCAGCGCACCGGCCGACTGCGCCTTGACGCGATCCGCACTGGTCACGAGCGACAATTCCTTGAGCCGGATGTCCTTCGAGTCGCTCTTCAGGATTTCATAGCGGTACCGGGCCAGCAGAATGCCTTCGACGACCGCCTCCGCGGCGTCCTTGGGGCCGATGCCGGTTGCGGCGTCGGCCAGGGTCGTGGCCAGTTCCGGATGCCTCGACGCGGCACGCGCAAAGGCGGCTGCCGCGTCCCGCAGCTGCGCGACCGTGAGCTTCCCATCACCCATCCCCACGGCAACCACAATGGAATCTTTGCCCTGCGGTGTCACGAAGGTCTGGCCAAGCTTGCCTTCGAAACCGGCCGCAGCCAGCGCCTCACGGTCGAATCCGACCGCGCGGGGCAAGGCCCCATGCATCCCTACCGGCACGCCGAAGGCGGTTGCAGTGGATGGCGCCGATCGCACCACCGAGACTTTCAGTTTCGGCAGCTGCTTCAGCGACGGTGCAGGATGCGGGGCGTTACGGTGGGACGCTTTGACCACGGAGTACCTCCTTGGCGGGTTGAAAGTCGATTGCGGCCGGAAATGCTAACAGGTCATGCACCGACGCGTCCCGATCCTCCGGGCTATAGCCCGAATACCTGAAGCGATAGCCCGCCCTGACGGCACACCCGCCGGCCTGCGCCTGACTTCGCGCGTCGGCGTCGTCCTACGCGGGCAGCATCCCATCGATACCCGATACAGACCGGTTGTCCGACGGACACGGTCGAGCGCATCGCGTTTACTCAATGCCATCACCCTACGGCCCGGTCCCATGTCAACGCTGCCCAAGATCCTGTTCTATTCGATGCTTTTGTCCATGCTCGGCGCCACGCCCGTGCACGCCGAAAAGAAGACGGTATGCACGATCACCGTGAACTCCGCCGACGAGAAGGAGGCATTCCAGCGCACCCTGTCGCCGGACAAGTACCGGTTCGTGGAACTCGTGGAGCGCGGCCGCATCGATTGGCTGGAATCCGCCTGCCGGCAGGGCGTGCAGTGCGATGTCCTCGTGGTCTCCGGGCACTATGACGGGGGCAATGAATTTTTTTCCGAACGCGTCGAGTCGCGCGAGTTTCTGCCGGTGGACGAACTGGAACGCGCCTCGTGCAGCGGCAGCTGTGATGGCCTCTTTTCGCAATTGAAGGAGGTCTACCTCTTTGGCTGCAACACACTGAACGCCGGAGCCAACAAGAATGCTTCCGCCGAGATCAGCCGAAGTCTTGTTCGCTCCGGCCATTCGCGCGCCGATGCCGAGCGCCTGGCGCGGGCACTGGGCACGCTGCATGGCGAGAGCAGCCGCGACCGCATGCGCCAGGTGTTCAAGGACGTTCCGGCGATCTATGGCTTTTCGGCGGTGGCGCCACTGGGCCCGGCCGCCGCATCCATCCTGCAGCGGCACTTGCAGTCGGGTGGCGCGGCTGATGTGGCCAGCGGGCGCACCAGTTCACGCCTGCTCGGCAACTTTGCCGCGCACTCAATGGTGGCGGTGAGCGGGGTTTCGGGCGGCGACCCACTGGCCGCGCATCGCCAGGATATTTGCCAGCTGTCCGACGATCGCCTGTCGGCGGCGCAGAAGCTCGATTTCATCCATGCGTTGCTGGGGCGCGAGAGCGCCGAGGTGCGCATGTTCCTGGAACGGATCGAGCGCTACGCATCGGCCCTGCCGGACGCCACACGCCAGCAGCCGGCCGTCGCCGATGCGCTGGTGCGAATCAGCGCCGACGATGCGGCGCGCCAGCGCTACCTTGAATTTGCCCGCGATGCCGACCAGGTGACGGTGCGCGCGCGGATGCTGGACCTCGCGCAGAACCTTGGCTGGCTGAATTCGGAGGAAAAGTGGGCCGAAATGGTTCGGGTGATCGGCGACCAGCTGGCGCGCCCGTCCGCGGCGGCGGCCGACGTGGACCAGATGTGCGCCCTCAATGCCAATCACGCGTTCGACGAAGTGCTGTTGGCGCTGCCTCCAATCACCGGTGACCGGCTACCGCAGGCGGCAATGCTCGCCTGCCTGGGCAACGTCGAAGCCCATGCGCGAGTGCTGGCGGCGCTAACCAGTTCGCGCGACGACGATATCGCGGTCGCCCAGGTCTATCTGCAGCATCGGCCCGTCGATGACGCCGCTGAACTACGGGCAATGACCTCCCGCATCGCCCGCATGAGCGGCAACGAGGCCAAGGTTCGTGCGCTGCAGTCGCTGGCACGCCTGCGCTTGTCCGATCGCGCCAGCCTGGACGAACTGGTGCGCCTGTATCCGGTGGCAGGATCGCCGGGCGTGCAGATTGCAATCGCGGACGTGTTCATTCGGGCCGACTACACGGCCATGGCCAAACCCGAACTCGTGCAGACATTGCGGGACCATCGCCTCAACTCGGGACAGGGCCACGATGTGATCGATGTGTTGATCCGGCGGCTCGAAGCCCTTTAGCGGACCTGGCATCAGGGTAGGGCGTCGGCAACGGCGGAACCGTCCTACAAATGCGACACATGACGCCTATTTCGCGCGCCGACGCGCATTGAGCGGCGCGCGCATTTGGGAAGGCGGGTTGCCGTGCAATACTGCGGCGTGCCATCAACCCGCCCACCGACATTGTCCGTAGCCTGGCGACTTGCAAGACCGGTCGTCGTTGCGCTGCTGATAACGCTGCTCGTGCCCGCGGCGTTCGCCGACAAGAAAACCGTGTGCACCATCACGGTCAACTCGTCCGACGAGCGCGATATCTTCAAGAAATACCTGCCCAGGGGCGATTTCGATTTCATCGAACTGGTCGAGCGCGGCCGCCCGGACTGGCTGGCCTCGGCGTGCCGTGCCGGCGTCAAGTGCGATTTGCTGCTGATTTCCGGCCACTTCGACGGCGGCACCGAGTTCTACACCGATCGCCTCGACGCCCGCGAATTCCTGCCGGTGGACGAGATGGAGCGCGTGGCCTGCAGCGATTCGTGCCCCGGCTTGTTCTCGCAGCTGAAGGAAGTCTATTTGTTCGGCTGCAACACGTTGAATGCCGACGCAATGCGCAGCGCGTCCGCGGAAATCGTGCGCAGCCTGGTGCGCACGGGCCACTCGCCGGCCGATGCGGAGATGCTGGCGCAAATGCTGGGCGAGCGACACGGCGAGAGCAACCGCGACCGCATGCGCCATATCTTCAAGGATGTGCCGGTGATCTATGGCTTCTCGTCCAAGGCGCCGCTGGGCAAATCCGCGGGGCCGCTGCTGGAGCGCTATTTCCAGTCCGGCGCCGGCGCCGATGTGGGCAGCGGCCGCCCCAGCGCCAAACTCCTGAGCCTCTTCGCGCCTGCGTCGATGACGATGGCGGCCGGACTCAATGATTCGGACGCGCGCGCGGACTTTCGCCGCGACGTGTGCCAGTTTTCGGACGACCGCCTCGCACCCGCCAGGAAGGTGGCTTTCATCCACGAGCTGATGCGTCGCGACATGGCGGAAGTGCGCCTCTTTCTCGACCACATCGAGAAATACGCCGCGACGCTGACGGCTACGGAACGCGCGCTGCCCGCCGTGGCCGCCGCGCTGGACGACGTCGGACAGGACACGGTGGCGCGCGACCGTTATCTCGAGTTTGCACGCGACGCCGACGATCCTGCCGTGCGCACCCGCATGGTGGCATTGGCACGCAGCCTGGGCTGGCTGTCGCCGGCCGAACAGCGGGCAGAGGTGGTGCGGATGTTCGGTGAGCAGGTCGCCCGCAGCGCCGTGACCGCGGCCGAAGTCAATCTCGCCTGCGAGATCAACCAGGATCGCCAGTTCGACAGCGAACTGCGGCGGCTGCAACCCACGTCGGCACAGTCCGCCAATGTGAACAACGCGGCGTTGTTTGCCTGCCTGGGCAGCGTTGATGGCCATGCGCGCGTGCTGCGCGCGCTGACCAGCCCCGATGACGACAGTGTGCAGATGGCGCAGATCTACCTGCGGCACCGGCCGCTGGCCGACGCCGGCGAAATGCGCATGGTGGCCGCAGGCATCACGAAGATGAAGGGCTCCGACGCCCAGGTCCGCGCCCTCAACACGTTGGCCGGTCAGCCGCTCAAGGACCGTGAAAGCTTGCAGGAACTCGCGCAACTGTTTTCGCGGGCCAAGACCGTGGACGTGCAACGCGCCATCGCCGGCGTGCTGATTCGTTCCGACTACCAGTCGCTACCGCGACCGGAACTGGCGTTGGCGCTGCGCAAGAGCCGGCTCAAGTCGCCGGATGGCGAGGACATGATCGATGCGCTGATCCGGCGCTTGCAAGCGCAGTAAGACTACTTCCCGCAGCTCATCCCCGCCGCGGCATCGTTGGCGGGGAGGTTGACTTCGAAGTCGAGATTGAACGACGTCTTGTCTCGGGCGCCTGTGATCTTGCCCGCCAGCACGCCGCCGGGCTTCAACTCGCCTGTCAATTTTTCCACCTTGAAGTCCTTGCCCGCGTCGATGACCCACTGCACGCCGGCAAGCGGCGACTTGGCGTGATTGGTGCCGATGTCGATGGACTTGACCGCGGACGCGGAGGCCGTGGCCGCGCCTCCACCGGGACAGAACATGATCTTCAGCAACGTGCGCGGCTGGCCATTCTTCGTGTCGTTGGCGTAAGAATTGGAGTGGAAGTCGTTCTCTTCCGTCTCGGTGACGGGGTCCTCATTGAACCCGATGGCCACGCTATGCTGGTCGCCCATGAGCAAAACCGCGCAATGGCTGGCCTTGAACGGGCTGCCGTCCATTTTTCCGGTGGCGGTTGCGAGCGCCCATTCTGGCACGACCGGCGAGGGAAGGGGCACGGCGCCGCGCGCACATCCGCGGGGTCTTGACAGGGCCCGGAGGTCCTCTTAAAGTGAACCATATGGTTCACTATACAAGCGCCCGCCTCGACGACATCTTCAGTGCGCTGGCCGACCCCACGCGCCGCGCCGTGCTTACGCGACTGCGTGCCGGCGAGCAATCTATCGGCGCGCTCGCCGACCCATTCGGCATGTCGCTCACCGGCTTCATCAAGCACGTGCACATCCTCGAGGAAGCCGGCCTCATCGAACGCAACAAGGTCGGCCGCGTCGTCAACTGCCGCCTGAAAGGCGGCGCATTGAAGGCGGCGATGAAATGGCTCGACCACCACGAAGCCTTCTGGAACACCCAGCTCGACCGCCTCGGCACGTTTCTGGACACCAAGGAGAAAGCGCAATGGACATCGCCACCGAAGAATCCACCCGCCTCGACTTCCGACGCCTCTACAAGCAGTCCCCCGCGGCCGTTTACGCGGCGTGGACGGACCCGGCGCAGCTGAAAATCTGGTGGCGTCCGCACGCGGGCTTCGGCGAACCTGAAGTCTCGCTCGACCTGCGCGTAGGCGGCCGCTATCGCATCGTGATGCACGCGCCGGACGGGCAGATCCATCGCGTGGGTGGCGTGTACCGCGATGTGCAGCCCGGGCGCAAGCTGGTCTTCACGTGGGCGTGGGAAAGCACGCCGGATCGCGAGTCGCTGGTCACCCTCGAGTTCAAGGCGGCCGGGCCGGGCACCGAGCTGCTGCTCACCCACCACCGCTTTGCCGATACCGCATCGCGCGACCGCCACCAGAACGGCTGGAACGGCTGCATCGCCGGCCTGGACAAGTACCTCTCCCGATAACACTCCACCTCGTTCAAAGGAGCATCACCATGGGCAACCCGTTCGTGCATGTGGAACTCGCCACCACCGATGTCGCCAAGGCCAAGACCTTCTACTCCAGGCTCTTTGACTGGAAGCTGGAAGACATGAGCATGGCCACCGGCGACTACACGATGATCAACACCGGCGGCGATCACGGCGGCGGCATCATGCAGCAGCCGGTGCCCGGCGCGCCATCGATGTGGATGGCCTACGTGCTGGTCGACGACATCGATGCGTCCGTGACCAGGGTCAAGGCGCTGGGCGGCACCGTGTGCAAGGACAAGATGGAAATACCGGGGATGGGATGGCTGGCAATCATCATCGATCCCACCGGCGCGATGCTGGGGATCTGGAAGCCGATGGCGCAATAGTAGTTGCAATCAACGAACATCGACCAGGAACGAAAAAATGACCTATCACGGTAGCTGTCATTGCGGCCGGATTGCCTTTGACGTCGACGGCGACCTGAAGGCCGCGGTGGCGTGCAACTGCTCCATCTGTTCGCGCAAAGGTGTGCTGATGTGGTTCGTGCCGCGCGCCGATATGCGGCTGCTCACGCCGGTAGCCGATCTCGCCACCTACACCTTCAACAAACACGTGATCCAGCATCATTTCTGTCCGGTGTGCGGGATGCACCCGTTCGGGGAGGCGGTGGATGCGAAGGGCAATCCGATGACGGCGATCAATATCCGGTGCCTCGAGGACGTCGACATCGGCGCGTTGCCGGTGCAGCACTTCGACGGGCGGTCTATATAGAACAGAGTACTTGCTACTCAATCCCATGCTGAATGACCGCCGGCGTCAGACATGGACAGTTCACCGTCTCGAGCCATGTCGCTCGCACGCTGCGGGCGGCCTGCGGGGCCGCCCAACTACAAGAGAAAGGCCTTGTCGACCATTCGCAGTTCATCGGCATCGGTCTCGATTGCCGATGACTCGGGCAATCCACCCGACATCCGCATCAATGCCATCGCGAGGATGCCGAAACACGTGCCCACCATCAATGCCACGATCAACCACCAAAATGAAACCATCGTGTTACCCCCACGCCTGCTCACGCGAGATCACGCCGGGATCTGCGGCCCGGCTAAGCCGCTCAATCCGTCCACCTCCGCGGGCGGTTGAATTCTTGTGGTCTGAACCTAAATCCGACGCGTCCAGAAAAAGAGCCACCGAGCGTGCGCAGCATCAACGCTTGCGCCTGTGCGCACAGTTCCCTGGGCGACACCACGAGCACATGGCGTCGAACGACCTGTTGGGAAGATAGTTCACCTGGCCGTGGACAATCGTCTGTGCGGTAACGCGCATAGCGCGCAATCCGGCTTCGAGTCCCGCGGGCGTTCATATGAGGCCTCAGGCATGGAAACCGGCCAATGGCGGTCACCATTGCCTTCGAGGGTCATGTTCAATCCCAACTTAAAGCGCCTCCTGTCTGATACTCAATCACCCGCGTCTCGAAGAAGTTCTTCTCCTTCTTCAAGTCGATCATCTCCGCCATCCACGGGAACGGGTTGTCGGCCTTTTCAAACAAGGGATCCAACCCGATCTGCTGGCACCGCCGATTGGCGATGAACCGCAGATATTCCTTGAACATCGGCGCGTTCAAGCCCAACACACCCCGCGGCATGGTGTCCTCGGCGTAGCGATACTCCAGTTCTACGCCTTGCTTCATCAGGTCCGCGATCTCGGTCTTGAACTCGTTGGTCCACAGGTGCGGGTTTTCGAGCTTGATCGTGTTGACGAGATCGATGCCGAACGAGCAGTGCATCGATTCGTCGCGCAGGATGTACTGGTATTGCTCGGAGGTGCCGGTCAGCTTGTTCTGCCGGCCCATCGCCAGGATCTGCGTGAAGCCGACGTAGAAGAACAGGCCCTCCATGATGCAGCTGAACACGATCAGGCTCTTGAGCAGGGCCTGGTCGGTTTCGGGCGTGCCGGTCTTGAACGTGGGATCGGTCAGCACGTTGATGAAGGGGATCAGGAAGTCGTCCTTGTCCTTGATCGACTTGATCTCGTGGTACGCGTTGAAGATCTCGGATTCGTTGAGCCCCAGGCTCTCCGTGATGTACTGGTAGGCGTGCGTGTGGATGGCCTCCTCGAAGGCCTGGCGCAGCAGGTACTGGCGGCACTCGGGCGCGGTGATGTGGCGATAGGTGCCCAGCACGATGTTGTTGGCGGCGAGCGAATCCGCGGTGACGAAGAAGCCCAGGTTGCGCTTGACGATCAGGCGCTCGTCGTCGGTGAGGCCGTTGGGATTCTTCCACAGCTCGATGTCGCGCTGCATGTTCACTTCCTGCGGCATCCAGTGGTTGGCGCACGCAGAGAGGTATTTTTCCCACGCCCAGCGGTACTTGAACGGCACCAGCTGGTTCACGTCGGCCGAGCCGTTGATCACGCGCTTGTCTTCGACGCGGACGCGATGGAAATTTTCCGGCGCGGCTTCCTTGTCGACGTCGATGTCGTGCACGGGTTCGCGCGAAAGGAGGCCACCCCCGATGTTGCCCAATACGTGGGCGCGGATGGTCTCGGGCGTACGCGGGGCCATGCCGGGCGGGGCGGAGGCGGGGGCGTCGTCGTCAAAGCTCAACATGGGGGAGTCTCCTGAAGCTCTTCTTATTGGGGGGTGGTACCCATCAAATTCGCCGGGCCCGCAGGCGCGGCCGCGACCGCGCTTGCGGGGTTATGGGGTGAACCTAATTCATTGCACTCAAGCGTTCGTAGAGAAACTCGGGCGGGAAATCGGCGCCATCCAGCCATGCGATGGAAGCCAGCCCGTAATCGAGGTAGAACGTGGAGAACTTGTCGATATCGCGCAACGAGGTTCGCTCGTCGCCATACAACTCGTCTGCCAGATCCACCACGCCTTTTCGTCCGTCGTTGAATTCCAGCCAGACCTTGTAATCACCGAGATAACGCGCTTCTATGACATGCCGGGGTGACGACTCGTAACGTGGCAAGGGGTCCTACCTTTCGCGATGTGGACGAGGGGCCTGCACCAAAACTGCCGGAAACCGGCCCGGGAAAAGTGGGTGCGCGGATCTTCTCGCGCACCTCCCGGATCAAATCCCTGCTTCGGGTTCTTGGCGGAAATCCACTTCGAACCCGGGCCGGAATCGCTTCCAGCCCTTTCGGTACTGCCTGGCCCCTGTCGTCCTCAGCGCGCGTTGCCGCGCGTTCCTGTCTGGGGGAATCGCGGGGGTCGTGCTCAACGCCGTCCTGGCCGCGCGGATCGTGATTGCTCACCGCTGCTGTCGCCGGGACGGTTCACCGAATCCTGTTCACGCCTCCGCTCATTGGCAGGCTTCGCACGTGGGGTCGTCGATCGCGCAGAACTTGGGTGCCACTTCATCCACCACGGCCGACTTGCCCGAACCATTGGATGCTGCACTGGCGTTGGCGGTGCTGGCGGCGCTGGCGAAGCCGGCGCCGGCTGACACGGCATTCAACTCGCCGCCGCGTCCCGTGGACTTTTCCGCCGACGTGGCGGCCAGCGTGCGCAGGTAATACGTGGTCTTCAAACCCCGTACCCACGCGTGCTTGTACGTTTCGTCGAGTTTCTTGCCCGAAGCGCCGGCCATATAGATGTTGAGGCTCTGCGCCTGGTCGATCCACTTCTGGCGGCGCGCACCGGCTTCGATGATCCACTTGGTATCGACTTCGAAGGCGGTGGCATAGAGCTCGCGCATTTCGGCCGGCACGCGGTCGATCTTGGCCAGCGAACCGTCGAAGTACTTCAGGTCCGCCACCATCACTTCGTCCCACTGGCCGATGGCTTTCAGGTCGCGCACGAGTTGCTCGTTGACGACGGTGAACTCGCCGGAGAGGTTGCTCTTGACGTAGATGTTCTGATACTCGGGCTCGATGGATGCGGCCACGCCGATGATGTTGGAGATGGTGGCGGTGGGCGCAATGGCCACGCAATTGGAATTGCGCATGCCATGGTCCTTGATGCGGCCGCGCAGTTCAGTCCAGTCCATGCCGGCGGATTCGTCGATCTCGACGTAGCCACCGCGCTCATCGCGCAGCAGCTTCAGCGTGTCCTGCGGCAGGAGTCCGCGATCCCACAGGCTGCCGGGATAGGACGAATAACGGCCGCGCTCTTCGGCCAGTTCGGTGGAGGCGTAGTACGCGTAATAGCAGACGGCTTCCATCGAGCGGTCGGCAAATTCCACCGCGGCGTTGGACGCATACGGCGTGCGCGTCAAATGCAGGCAATCCTGGAAGCCCATGATGCCCAAGCCCACCGGACGATGCTTCAGGTTGGAATTGCGCGCCTTGGCGACGGCGTAGTAGTTGATGTCGATCACGTTGTCCAGCATGCGCATGGCGGTGGTGATCGTGCGTTTGAGCTTGGCGTGGTCCAGCGACCATTTGCCATCCACCTGCACCATGTGCGCGAGCATGTTGACCGATCCCAGGTTGCAGACGGCAATCTCGGTCTCGCTGGTGTTGAGCGTGATCTCGGTGCACAGGTTGGAGCTGTGCACGGTGCCCACGTGCGACTGCGGCGAGCGCACGTTGCACGCATCCTTGAATGTGATCCACGGATGCCCGGTTTCAAAGAGCATCGACAGCATCTTGCGCCACAGCTGCACGGCGGGAACCTTCTTGAAGAGCTTCAGTTCGCCGCGCGCCACTTTCTCTTCGTAGCGCTTGTAGGCTTCCTCGAACTTGTGGCCCCACAGGTCGTGCAGGTCCGGCGTGTCCGACGGCGAAAAGAGCGTCCAGTCCCCACCTTCCATCACGCGCTTCATGAAGAGGTCGGGAATCCAGTTGGCCGTGTTCATGTCATGCGTGCGGCGGCGGTCGTCGCCCGTGTTCTTGCGCAGCTCGAGGAATTCCTCGATGTCGAGATGCCACGTTTCGAGGTACGTGCACACCGCGCCCTTGCGCTTGCCGCCCTGGTTAACGGCCACCGCAGTATCGTTGACCACCTTCAGGAACGGCACCACGCCTTGCGACTTGCCGTTGGTGCCCTTGATATGCGAACCCATCGCGCGGACATTGGTCCAGTCGTTGCCCAAGCCACCGGCGAATTTTGAAAGAAGCGCATTTTCCTTGATCGCTTCGTAGATGCCGTCGAGGTCATCGGCCACCGTGGTGAGGTAGCACGACGACAACTGCGAGCGATGCGTGCCCGAGTTGAAGAGTGTGGGCGTGCTGGACATGAAATCGAACGTGGACAGCACGTTGTAGAACTCGATGGCGCGCGCTTCGCGATGCACTTCGTTCAATGCCAGGCCCATGGCCACACGCATGAAGAAACACTGCGGCAGTTCGAAGCGGCGCCCGCCGACATACTGGTCGACGAGGAAATAGCGGTCGTAGAGCGTCTGCAGGCCAAGATAGCCGAACTGCTGGTCGCGCTCGGGCTTGATCGCCGCGCCCAGCTTGGCCATGTCGTACTGCAGCAACGCTTCGTTGAGCAGGCCGATCTTCACGCCGTGCTTGATGAAGCGCGGAAAATATTCCGGATACTTGGCCACCATGTCGCCCTGCGTGGCTTCTTCGCCCAGCGCCTCGAAGCGCAGCGCGTCGAGCAACAGGCGCGCGGTGACGTACGAATAGGCAGGTTCCTTTTCGATCAGCGCGCGGGCGGACAGCACCACGCCCTTGCGCACTTCCTCCACCGCCACGCCGTCGTAGAGGTCCTTCAACGTGGCCTTCAGGATGCGTTCGGGCTCGACGTCGGCCAGGCCCGTGCACGATTCCTTGACCAGCGCGGTGAGGCGGTCGAGATCCAGCGGCTTCCTGACGCCGTTGTCGGTGACGTTGATGGCGTGTTCAGCGGATTTGCCCTTGCCCTTGGCCTGGGCGCGCTCCTGCGAGCGCCGCTCGCGGTACAGCACATAGGCGCGAGCCACTTCGTGCTCGCCGCCGCGCATCAGTTGCAGTTCGACCTGGTCCTGGATTTCCTCGATGTGAATGGTGCCGCCCTCGGGCTTGCGCTTGACCAGCGCGGCGATCACACCGTCGGTGAGGAGGGTGACCTGCTCGCGCACGCGGGCGGAGGCGGCACCCTGACCGCCGTTGATGGCCAGGAAAGCCTTGGTCATGGCGATGGTGATCTTGGAGGGCTCGAAGGACACCACCGAACCATTGCGGCGGATGACCTTGTATTGGGTGAAGCGGGGATCCGCACCGCTGGTCACCGGACTGCCAGGCTCTCCCACAATCAGGTCCCGCGGTGGCGTGGCCGGAGCATTGGGGGAGGGCGCGCTGGCTGTTTGCATGGGTGAATCTCCTGTCGTTTTCTTGTCGTTGTGGCGCGTAATGCCGGTTTCGCGCGCAGCCGTGGCATATGTGGCAAACCTACGTCTGGCGCGGGATTCCGAGGGGCGGCTGGGTTGCCGGCGATGGCCTTCCCCGGGGGCGGCGGGGTTGTCCGTCGAGCGGGTCGGAATCCGCTTGTAAATCAGAATCTACTATATCTTGTGTTCAAGTGCCTGATGAACACCAAGCATAGTGGCCGAGAGTCGGCCTTGCAAGCGGTTTTTATGCACCGAGGGGGTTGACACAAAAGGACAAGCGAAAGAGCGCGTTGCCGGGGTGCCGGATGCACTATTCAAGGTCAATCCACCGCTTTCCCACAGAGTTGTCCCCTCATGTGGGAGCCGACGAACGGCAGGGCAACGTTGCAAATTTGCGACAGTGGGAAAACGTATGCTTTCTTGACGCGCCGCAGCAAATGCGAATTATCCCGGCGGCAGCGCGAACAGCCGGGTCCCGGCGATGGCGATCCGCGTCTCGCCCGGGGTGGCGCGGATCATCGCCAGTCCGGTAAAGCCGCCAAAGGCGGGAAGGATGGCCCGCCGGGGGCCGATCACGAAGCACGGCAGCCGTGCCGAGGCCTCGGCCGCGCCGGACAGCCGCACACCCGGATGCACATGGCCGCATAACGCATAACCGGTGCGCGGTTCCGCCGGCAGGTGGCAGGCGAGGAACGGCGCCAACGGATGCGGCTCGGGCACCACGTCCATGCCCCACGTGTGCGGCGGATCGCCGGCATGATCGTCATGATTACCGCGGATCAGCACCACCGTAAGTGCGGCGTGTTGCATGCGCCACCCGCGAAATGCGTCGTCCAGCGCCGCCACACGGCCGGCGGCGGCGTGCAGGAAATCGCCCAGCACCACCAGCCGCGTGGCGCATGTAGTGTGCAACAGGCTCGTCAGTCGTTCGAGGTCCGCATGCGTGTTGCCGCGCGGCAGCGGGATGCCTCCCGCGCGAAAGGCCGCGGCCTTGCCCAAGTGCACGTCGGCGACAAAGAGCGTGGCGGCGCGCGGCCAATACATCGCACGTCCCGCAAGCAATTGCACGCGCTCCCCGGCAAGCGTGAGTTCGTGCATCGGTACACCTCCCGCGGTTGCGGTGGTGGCGGCGTCAGGAAAAGGCAGTTGCGGATTCCACATGCTGGGATGGTCGAGATCAACTTGGTTCGACGCACGAAACAGGCGCGCGCCAAATGTTGCGCGTGGTGAAGTGCCGGGGCACAATCAATGCACGTGGATTGTAGCCGCCCGCACGCGCCGCCGTTTCGGATCGCGCGTGACGCTGTGTGCCGGTCCCGTCATGCATGCCACGGTTTTCTGCCAATTTGTCGTTCATGTTCCCCGAAGTGCCGTTCCTCGAGCGCTTCGGCGAAGCCGCCCACGCCGGCTTTCGGGCCGTTGAATTCGCCTTCGGCTACGAATTCCAGGTGCGCGAAATCGTCGCGCGCGTGCAGGAACACAAGCTGGAGGTGGTGCTGATCAATGCGCCGCCGGGCAATTGGGACGCGGGCGATCGCGGCCTTGGCTCGCTGCCCGGACGCGAGCACGAATTTGCCGCCAGCGTGGTCAACGGCCTGCGCTATGCCAAGGCGCTGAAGTGTCCGCGCCTGCACGTGATGGCGGGCGTGCTGCCGCAGGACGCCAGCCCGGAAGAGCGCACGCGCCGGATACGCACCTTCACGCGCAACCTGCGGCACGCGTGCGAGGAGGCGGCGCCGCAGAACGTGACGGTGCTGATCGAGCCGATCAACACGCGCGACGTGCCGGGCTACCTGCTCAACACGCAGGCCGAGGCCCATGCCATCCGCGAAGAGTTGGGCATGGCCAACCTGCGCGTGCAGATGGACCTGTATCACGCGCAGATCATGGAAGGCGACATCGCCACCAAGATCCGGAAGTGGCTGCCGCATGTCGGGCACGTGCAGATCGCCGGGGTGCCCGGTCGCAATGAGCCCGACACGGGCGAACTCAACTACGACTATCTCTTTCGCCTGCTCGACGAGTTGAAGTACGACGGTTGGGTCGGCTGCGAGTATCGCCCTGCGCAATCCACCACGGGCGGACTCGGCTGGCTCTACAAGCTCATCGACCGCAAACGCAGCGGCGCGAGCTAGGCACGTCGCCTGCGATGGTGAACCCCTGGGCCAGGCGAACGCCTCGGCCAGAGGTGTGCGGCGGGCGCGCCGCTTTGCGTTACAACGCCACGGACATCCCGCCGTCCATGACCACGAGCTGGCCGGTCATGTAGTTGGCCGCAGGCGAGGCAAGGAACACCGCGAGTCCCGCCAGCTCATGCGGATCGCCCCAGCGTCCTGCCGGCGTGCGCTTGCACACCCATGCGTTGAACTCGGCATTGTCGATCAGCGCGCGATTCATCTCGGTGGCGAAGTAACCGGGCGCGATCGCGTTGACCTGGATGTTGTGCGGCGCCAGTTCCACGGCCATGCCGCGCGTCAATTGCCGCACGCCGCCCTTGGCGGCGGTGTAGGGCACCACGGAGGGTCGCGCCAGTTCGCTCATCAGCGAGGCGATATGCACGATCTTGCCCTGCTTGCGCGCGATCATGCCGGGCAGCACCGCCTGCGACACCACGAAAGGTGCCGTAAGGTTGGTGGCGATGATGTCGTCCCAGTCCTTGGCCGCAAAATCCTGCAGGGGCCCCCGTCGCTGGATGCCGGCGTTGTTCACCAGAATGTCGATGGTGCCGTGGCGGGCGACGGTGGCGTCGATGCCCTTGTGGATGGCGTCGCGATCGACGACGTCGAAGGGCTCGACATCGACCTTCCATCCTTCCGCGCCAAGCGTGGTCGCGGCGTGCTGCAATGCCTCCGGCTTGCGGCCGTTGAGTACGACGGTGGCGCCGGCTTCCGCCAGGCCGCGAGCTATGGCGAAGCCAAGGCCGCGGTAGGCGCCGGTGACGAGCGCCACGCGACCATCGAGACGGAAAGTCTGGGGTAGGGATGCAGACATCGATGCAGGCTCCAGGGTGATGTTTTGAAATGTTTCAGCAGGCGAAATTCAGATTCATCAGGCCAACGAATGCGTGTCCGCATCCACCGGCACGGCTTGCCCGGAAATGTTGGCGCCAAGGGGCGACGCGAGAAACACGATGGCATGGGCGATGTCGTCGGCGGTGACGAAGCGCTTCAGCGATGTCTTGCCCAGCGCCTCGTCGCGCACTTCCTCCGGTGTGACGCCAAGCAACGCCGCCTTGTTGGCATACACCGCGTCGATGCGCGGGCCGGCCACCGAACCTGGGCAGATGGCATTGACGCGGATGCCGAAGCCGCCCAGCTCGATGGCCAACGACTTGGTAAAGCCGATCACGCCCCACTTGGCTGCCGCGTAGGGCGTGCGGTTGGCGAAGCCGAAACGACCGGCGGCCGAGGACAGGTTGGCGACGCTGGGATTGGCACTGACCTTCAGCAGCGGGATCGCACGCTGCGCGCACAGGAATTGCCCGGTGAGGTCCACGGCCAGCGTGCGGTTCCAGTCGGCAAGACTCACGGTCTCGCAGGCGGCGGTGGGACCGGCGATGCCGGCGTTGTTGACGAGCGCGTCGAGCCCGCCCATCTCGCGGACCGCGCCGGTGAAAAGACCGGCCACGGCATCCGGATCGGATACGTCGCACAGTTGCTGGCCGATTTCCGGATCGCTGGCAGCCATGCGCGGCCAGTGCGCGGGCATCGACATCGCAGACATGGACCCGCGCGCCTTCGCGTGCAAAGGCCCGCGCCGTGGCGAGTCCGATGCCGGATGCACCGGCGGTAACCAGTACCCGCAAACCACGAATCCGCATGTCCATCGCAGGGTTCCCGACATGACCGCGGCGCGGCCGAGTGCGACAATGTACGCGGAGGCGTGCGGGAAGTCGCGCCGCAGTGCGAAATCGAACGCCGTGACGTTCGTGACGAAGGAGGGGCATGGAAACCGCAGCGATCATCGGTGCCGGTCTGATCGGGCGGGCATGGGCCATGGTGTTCGCCCGTGCCGGCTGGACAGTGCATCTCTACGATGCCACGGCCGGTCAAGTCAGTGCGGCGCAGGATTTCATCGCGGTCAGCCTGCAGGAACAGGCGGCGATGGGCCTGGCCGAGGACGCCGCCGCCGCAGCGGCGCGGATCCTTCCGGCGGCGTCGCTCGAAGCGGCGGTGGCCGGTGCCGTATGGGTGCAGGAAAACCTGCCGGAAGTGCTGGCGGTGAAGCAGGAAGTGTTCGCACTGCTGGATCGCGCCGCCGCACCGACGGCCGTGCTGGCCAGTTCCACGTCGGCTATTCCGGGATCGCATTTCACCGACGACCTGCCGGGACGCGCGCGGTGTCTCGTCGCGCATCCGGTGAATCCACCGCATCTGGTCCCGGTGGTGGAATTGTGCGGCGCACCGTGGACCACGCGCGTCACCGTCGACCGCGCCTACGCGGTGATGCGCGCCATCGGGCAGGTGCCGGTCGTGGTCAAGCGCGAGTTGCCCGGGTTCATCCTCAATCGGCTGCAGGGCGCACTGCTCACCGAAGCCATGCGCCTCGTCGGGGAGGGCTACATGTCACCGGCCGATCTCGACAAGACAATCAGCGACGGGCTCGGCTTGCGGTGGTCGTTCCTGGGGCCGTTCGCCACCATCGAGTTGAATGCGCCGGGCGGCATTCCGGACTACTGCGCGCGCTACGCCGACTTCTATCGCGCACTGGCCGGGACGCCCGCGGGCCCCGAGTCGTGGTCGGCTGCCAACGCATCGCAGGTGGCCGAAGCGATGGGCACCTCCTACGACGCCGCGCAGCGCGATGCGCGGATGCAGTGGCGCGACCGCCGGCTGATGGCGCTGGCCAGGCACAAACGCGAACAACCCGATTCCGACTGATGGAGCACGTCGCATGGCCGATTCCCGCAAAGTAATCATCACCTGTGCCGTCACTGGTGCCATTCACACGCCGTCGATGTCGCCCTATCTGCCGATCACGCCGACGGAAATCGCGGATGCCGCGGTGGCTGCGGCCGAGGCAGGCGCGGCCATCGTCCACCTGCACGCCCGCAATCCGGTGGACGGGAGTCCGACGCAGGACCCGAGATATTTCCGCGAGTTTGCGCCGGACATCGCGCGACGCAGCGACGTGGTGATCAACTTCACGACCGGCGGCGCCCCCACGATGACCATCGAAGAGCGGCTGCAGCCTGCGCTGCAATTGAAGCCCGAAGTGGCGTCGCTCAACATGGGCTCGATGAACTTCGGACTCTATCCGATGCTGGCGCGCTTTCCCGACCTGAAGCACGCGTGGGAGCGGCCGTATCTGGAAGGTTCGCGGGACCGGATCTTCAAGAACACCTTCACGGACATCGAGCACATCCTGACGTCCTGCGAGGCCAACAACACGCGTTTCGAGATCGAGTGCTATGACATCGGGCACCTGTACACGGCCAAGCACTTCTTCGATCGCGGCGTGGTCAAGGCGCCGCTCTTCATCCAGAGCGTGTTCGGCATTCTCGGCGGCATCGGGCCGCATCCGGATGACGTGATGCATATGAAACGCACCGCCGACCGGCTTTTCGGCGACCAGTATCGGTGGAGCGTGCTGGGTGCCGGACGCAACCAGCTGCCGATCGCGGCGATGTCGGCGGCGATGGGCGGCAATGTGCGCGTGGGGCTGGAGGACAGCCTGTGGCTGGGACCGGGCAAGTTGGCCGAATCCAACGCGGCGCAGGTGACGGCGGTACGCAAGATCATCGAAGGCATGGGGTTGGCGATTGCCACGCCCGACGAAGCGCGGGCCATCCTCATGCTCAAGGGCAAAGGCGCCGTCGGGTTCTGACACCGAGGGGCCATTGGCCCGGTATTGGCGACAGGCCGGCGCAGGCCGCTTTGCTGTTGAAGTCGGGGTCAAATCGACGACCCCTCCAATTCAGCGGCAAAGCGGCCTGCGCCGGCCTGTCACGCATCGTCGTTGTGCAAGAAGTCAAACCGCTGGGTTACGCGGTGCTGTTCGCCGCGGCCTCCAGTTCAGCCACCATCCGCGCCACGCGCGTTTCCAGGTTTTCGGTGGTCAGCGTTTCGCGGAACATCTCCACCATCAGGGGAAACGCGAACGGCGTGGCGCGGGCCGGGGATGTAAGGCGCGCGCGGCTGCCGCGCAGCCGTGACAGCGCAGCGTGCATCCGCGGCGCTTCGAGATGGCGCTCCATCACTTCGCGGATGGATTGCGCCAGCAACAGGTTCTGTGGGTCGTATTCGCTGAAGACGTCGTAGAGCAGGCCGCTCGACACCTGCAGCTGGCGGTTCGAATGATTCTGCCCGGGGAAGCCCTGGAAGATGAGGCCGGAAACGCGCGCGATTTCGCGAAACTGACGGCGGCCCAGCTCGGCAGCATTGAGTCCCGCCACGATGTCGCGTTCGACATGGTCGGCCGCGAGCAGGCGGCCCAGTTCGCCAAGGCCGAACGCGACGGGTTGGGCCGAGTGCAATGCAAAGCCGTAGTCGTTGAACGTCATGCTGAAGGTGCCCGGTCGCGCTTTGGCCAGGCGATAGGAGAAGAGCGTGGCCAGGCCAAGATGCGCGAGGCGTCCTTCGAACGGATAGAAGAAGAGATAGTGGCCGTCGCGCAACGCGATCTTCTCGATCAGCCAATCGCCGGCGGCGGGCAAGGCCGACCAGCGCTGCTGCAAATGCAGCAGCGGGCGGACCAGTTGCAACTCGGGTGACGCGAACACGCCGCGGCTGGCATCGGCGATCAGCGCGCGGGTGCGGTCGGCGAGCAATGACGACAGCGCCATCTTCGATCCGGCCCAGCGCGTGATCACCGCAGCTTTGGTGGAGGCGGGCTTCACCCACGCCGTCATCTCGCGCACCCGCACGAACTCGAGGCGGCGGCCGGCGAATACGAAGCAGTCGCCCACGCGCAGGTGGGCGATGAACGACTCTTCGACATGGCCCAGTTTTTTGCCGTTGCGCATCTGCACGCTGATGCTGGCATCGGCCACGATGGTGCCGATCGATTGCCGATGGCGCTGCGCGATGCGGCGGTCGGGCACGTGGGCGCGGCCTTCGACGTCGATCACCACGCGCCGGTATTCGGGATAGGCATTGAGGCTAGCGCCGCCGTGCACGACGAAATCGAGCGCCCATTGCCATTCGATGTCAGTAAGGCGGCGGTACGCGTGCGTCGAACGCAACTCGGGCAGCAGTTCTGCCGGCACAAAGCCGCCACCAAGCGCGCAGGTGACGAGATGCTGGACCAGCACATCGAGTGCGCCTTCGATAGGTGTGCGTGCCTCCACCATGCGGTCGGCGGCCGCGCCGCGCGCAGCGGCGGCTTCGACCAGTTCAAGCGCCTGCGTGGGCACGACGGTGACGCGTGAAGTTTCGCCGGGGCGATGACCACTGCGGCCGGCGCGTTGCAACAGTCGCCCCACGCCTTTGGGGCTGCCGATCTGCAGCACCTGATCGACCGGTGCAAAATCGACGCCGAGATCGAGACTCGACGTGCAGACCACCGCGCGCAATTTGCGGTCGCGCACGGCGTCCTCCACCCATTGACGCACGTCACGGTCGAGCGAGCCGTGATGCAACGCGATCGTGCCTGCCCAATCGGGCCGCGCTTCCAATAGCGCCTGGTACCAGATCTCGGCGCTGGAGCGCACGTTGGTGAAGATCAGTGTGGTCTTGGCATGTTCCAGCGCGCGAATCACCTCCGGCACCAGGCGGGTGCCGATGTGGCCTGCCCACGGAAAGCGCTGGATCGTGGGCGGATGCGCGGTGGCAATCTCGATGACCTTGGTGTCAAGGCCACGCACCTGCAGCGTAGGTCCCGGCGGATCGATGCCGACGAGGCATGCCATGGCTTCGTCGAGATTGGCCAGCGTGGCCGAAAGCGCCCATGCGCGCAATTGCGGCCGACGTTGGCGCAGGCGCGCCAGCGCCAGCTCGACCTGCACGCCGCGCTTGGTGCCCAGCAGCTCGTGCCATTCGTCGACGACCACGGCGGCGACGTGCGCCATTCGTTCGCGCCAGTCGGCGCGTGACAGCAGCAGCGTGAAACTCTCGGGCGTGGTGACGAGGATTGTCGGCTGGCGGCGATCCTGCCGCGCGCGCTCACCCGACGGCGTGTCGCCGGTGCGCAGTCCTACGGTCCAGTGCGGACGCAGTGCCTTCGTCGCGCGGGCGATGGCCAGCGTGGTGTCGGCGGCGAGCGCACGCAACGGCGTGATCCACAGCAGCGTCAGCGGCGGCGCGGCGTCGGTGTCACCCGGGGATCCCAGCGCCAGCGGTCCCATCAGCGCGGCATAGGTCTTGCCCATGCCGGTGGGTGCGTGGATCAGCCCGGACGCGCCCTCGGCGTATGCGCGCCAGACGTCCTCCTGGAATGCGAAGGGTGTCCAGCCTTCCGCGGCAAACCACGTCCGCGCCGCGTTGAACGGATCAAGGAGCGTGGCGGGCGCGGGTGCGTTCAACGGCGGCCGACGCTCACAGGAAGGTACGCAGCCAATGCCTCGCGGGACCTGCGTCGCACGGCGAAGGATCGCTCCAGCAATTCCTTCGTCAGAAGCGGGAAGCGGCCGCAATCGGTGACGACGATGCCATCGGAAGCGAGCGTGACGTTGGCGTTGGTGTTGGACATGGACGAGGGGAGTCCATGTCCGCAGACACGAACCCCGCCGGCCATTTTACGTGGCGCGAGGCTTACGCGGTGATGCGCACCACCACGGGCTTGGCGGCCGGTTCGGGTGACCGGAACGCCGCCAGCAACACGCCTTCGCGCTTCCTCGCCACCTGGAGGTGCGCCTGCCGCACATGCCCGTAGCCGCGGATGTGCTCCGGCACCGAGGCGAGTTCCACCGCCGTCCCGTGATTCTGCGGTGTCAGCTTGCTGATGATTTCGGTGATGACGGTTTCGTACTCGCCAATCAGCGCGCGCTCGAACTTGCGCTCCTCGGTCCGGCCGAAGATATCCAGCGCGGTGCCGCGATATTTGCGCCACTTGGCCAGCACGCCGAAGGCCTTCATCATCCACGGCCCGTAGACAGTCTTGGACGGCACGCCGGTACGCGGGTCGGGCTTGTTGAACACCGGCGGCGCCAGATGGAACGTGAGCTTGTAGTCACCCTCGAACTGCGCGGCCACCCGCTGCGTGAAGTCCGACTCGGCGTAGAGGCGCGCCACTTCGTATTCGTCCTTGATGGCCAGCAGCTTGAAGTAATAGCGCGCCACGGCCTCGGTCAATTCATCGAGTCCCGGCATCACCTTGCCTTCGACGGCGCGCACTTTGTCCACGAGATCGCGGTAGCGCTGCGCGTAGGCGTCATTCTGGTAGTCGGTAAGGAACTGCACGCGCCGATCGATCATCTCGTCGACCGACTGGGACAGCCGCTGCGAATCGGGCCGCATCGACGCGGGCACCGCCGCGGCCGCCACTTTGGCCGGATCCACCGCGGCCAGGCGGCCCCAGTTGAAGCTGCGGGTGTTGGACTCGACCGCCTGTGCGTTCAGTTCGATGGCCTTGAGGATGGCCGCTTCTGATAGCGGGATCAGTCCGCGCTGATACGCGTAGCCGACCATGAAGAGGTTGGTGGCGATGGAGTCGCCCATCAACCCGGTGGCGAGCTTGGAGGCGTCGAGAAATTCGGCATCGCCGGCGCCGACGCTGTCCTTGATTTCCTGTTCCATCGTACCGAGCGGAAACTCGAGATCGGGCTCGCGCGTGAATTGCGCGGGCATCACCAGCGCGGTGTTCACCAGCGCCTTGGTGACGCCTTTCTGCATCTTGGCCAGTGCTTCGTAACCCACACTGGTGAGGATGTCGCAGGCCAGCACCAGCGATGCCTCGCCCGCCGCGATGCGCGTGGCAAACAGTTTCTCCGGCGTGTCGGCGATTCGCACGTGCGAGACCACGGCGCCGTTCTTCTGCGCGAGGCCCGTCATGTCCAGCACGCTGCAGCCTTTGCCCTCGAGGTGCGCAGCCATGCCGAGCAGCGCGCCGATCGTCACCACACCGGTGCCGCCGATGCCGGTGACGAGGATGCTGTACGGGTCGGCTGCGCTGGGCAGCATGGGTGCGGGCAACGACGAAAAATCGCCGCCTTCGGCCTTCTTCGGCTTGCGCAAGCTTCCGCCTTCGACCGTGACGAACGACGGGCAGAAGCCCTTCACGCACGAAAAATCCTTGTTGCACGACGACTGGTCGATCGTGCGCTTGCGGCCGTACTCGCTGTCGACCGGGGCCACGGCCACGCAGTTGGATTGCACGCCGCAGTCGCCGCAGCCTTCGCAGACGAGTTCGTTGATGATCACCCGCTTGTTCGGGTCGGGGAACGTTCCACGCTTCCTTCGCCGGCGCTTTTCCGCGGCACAGGTCTGGTCGTACAGCAGCACGGTGCAGCCCGGAATCTCGCGTAGCTCGCGCTGCACGGCATCGAGTTCGTCGCGATGGTGGATGCGGATGTCGCTGCTGTAGTAGCCGCTGGGATATTTGTCCGGCTCGTCGCTGACGACGATGATGCGCTTCACGCCTTCGGCCGCCACCTGCCTGGCGATATCGGCCGGCGACAGCGGGCCGTCGAAGGGCTGGCCGCCCGTCATGGCCACCGCATCGTTATAGAGAATCTTGTAGGTGATGTTGACGTTGGCGGCCACGGCGGCGCGAATGGCGAGGATGCCGCTGTGATAGTAGGTGCCGTCGCCAAGGTTGGCGAAGATGTGCTTTTCGTCGGTGAACGGCGCCTGGCCGATCCACGGCACGCCTTCGCCACCCATGTGCGTGAACTCGGACGTGTTGCGGTCCATCCAGATCGCCATCACGTGGCAACCAATCCCCGCGGTGGCGCGACTTCCATCAGGCAGCTTGGTCGACGTGTTGTGCGGGCAGCCGGAGCAGAAGTACGGTTGGCGCACCAGGCTGATGCCGGGTTTTTCCAGCGCGGCTTCCTTGGCGTTGATCCAGTCCACGCGGGCGCGGATCTTTTCCATCGTGCGCGGATGCAGGTTCAGCCGCTCGATGCGCTTCGCGATCACCCGCGCAATCATCGCGGGCGTCAATTCGCCCTTGGCCGGCAGCAGCCAGTCGCCATGCGGGCGTACCCATTCGCCCTTCTCGTCGAACTTGCCCACGACGCGCGGGCGCACGTCGTCGCGCCAGTTGTAGAGCTGTTCCTTCAGTTGATACTCGACCACTTGCCGCTTTTCTTCGACGACCAGGATTTCTTCCAGGCCTTCGGCGAATTGGCGCACGCCTTCGGGCTCCAGCGGCCAGGGCATGGCCACCTTGAACACCCGTAGGCCCATCTCGGCAGCGTCGGCTTCGGTGATGCCCAGGTCTTCCAGCGCCTGCCGCACATCCTGATAGCTCTTTCCGGAGGTGGCGATGCCCAGTCGCGGCTTGGGCGAGTCGATCACGACCTTGTTCAATTGATTCACGCGGGCATAGTGCAGCGCCGCGTAGATCTTGAAATCCTGCATCCGGGCTTCGGTATCGAGGAAGCCGTCGGGCCAGCGGATGGACACGCCGTCCGGGGGCAGCGGGAAGTCGTCGGGAATGATGATCTGCGTGCGCGCAGGGTCCACGTACACGGAGGAGGAACTCTCGACGGTATCGGCCACGCACTTGAAGCCCACCCAGCAGCCCGAATAGCGTGACATCGCCCAGCCGTGCAACCCAAGGTCGAGAATTTCCTGCACCGACGATGGGTAGAGCACCGGCATCATCGCCGCGGAAAACATGTGGTCCGATTGATGCGGCACCGTGGACGACTTGGCCGCGTGATCGTCGCCGGCCAGCACCAGCACGCCACCGTGCTTCGAGGTTCCCGCCATGTTGGCGTGCTTGAACACGTCGCCGCAACGATCGACGCCGGGGCCCTTGCCGTACCACATCGCAAAGACGCCATCGACCTTGGCGTCCTTGTGCAGGTTCAATTGCTGCGTGCCCCAGATGGACGTCGCGGCCAGGTCTTCATTCAGTCCCGGCTGGAACTTGATGTTCGCCTTGTCGAGGAATTTCTGCGCCTTCCACAGCGACTGGTCGAGCGCGCCGAGCGGCGAGCCGCGATAGCCGGAAACGAAGCCGCCGGTATTGAGTCCCGCGAGCTGGTCGCGTTGCCGTTGCAGCATCAGGAGGCGCACGAACGCCTGTGCGCCATTGAGATACACGCGGCCGGAATCGAGCTCGTACTTGTCGTCGAGTTTGACTTCGCGCAGGGAAGGGGCAGGTGACGCAACGCTCAAGGCCATCGGAACTCCGCAAAAATCGTGTTTTTGGGACGCGCGGCGACCGGATCGGCCTCGCGACACACGCAGACAAGGGATTATGTCCCTGTTGCGCGAAGGCGCGGATTCTACGCTGCCTGCCCCGCGCCGGCAATTTTCCTGCGATCCGGATTACTTGTAGTTCATCGTTCCCGGCAGCCACAGCGCGATCTGCGGGAAAAACATGACCAGCGCCAGTCCGAACAGCATCAAGCCCACATACGGTGCAACGCCGATGATGATCTCGCGGATCGGAGCCCTGGAAATGGCCTTGATCGCAAACAGATTCATGCCTACCGGCGGCGTGATCAGCGCCAGTTCCAGGTTGATGGTCAGCAGGATGCCGTACCAGATGGGATTGATGCCGAGCGCGGCCAGCACCGGCAGCACGACCGGGGTGGTGATGAGGATGATCGAGATCGTTTCGAGGAACATGCCCAGCACGAACAGCAGCAACATCACGGCCAGCAGGAAGCCCAGCTGCGACACGCCGTACTGCGTGACGAGATCCACCATCTGGTTGGGGATCCGCAGCTTGGTCAGCACGTTGCCGAGCAGCGCCGCCGCGGCGAGGATCAGGAACAGCATGGCCGAGCTGCGCGAGGCATCGATGGCCGACAACCAGATGTCTTTCAGGCCGAAGTTGCGGTAAACGATAACGGCGATCAGCAGCGCGCCCAGCGCCCCCGCGGCCGCGGCTTCGGTGGCGGTGAACACGCCGAAGTACATGCCGCCCAGCACCAGCACCGGCAGCGTCAGCGCCCAGAACGAGCGGCGCAGAGCGGCCACGATCTCGCGGCCGCTGGCGCGCGGCTCGGTCTTCACCCGATGCTGCGCGAAGCGGGCTGACGTCATTGCATAAATGGCAAAGGTCGCTGCCAGCATCAGGCCGGGCACGACGCCGGCGACGAACAGCGCGCCGATCGACGTATCGGACACGACGCCGTACAGGATCATCGGTCCCGACGGCGGGATGAGAATGCCCAGCGTGCCGCCGGCGCCGACGACACCATAAGCCACGCGCGGGCTGTAGCCGGCGCGGATCATCAGCGGAATGGCGGCGGAACCGATCGTCAACGCCGTGGCGACGCTGGAGCCCGAGATGGCCGCAAAGACCGTGCATGCGGCCACGACCGCGATGCCCATGCCACCGGGAAGGTGTCGGAGTAACGTATTGGCTGCACCAAAAAGGTCATCGACGACCTTGCCGCGAATCATGAAGTGCGCCATTAGCGTGAACAACGGAATCGAGACCAGCAGGTAGGTGTCGAGTTTGCCGAACACGTGGTCGCCGATGCCCCCCAGCTTGCCTTCGACCCCGACGAGGAGCGCCGTGGCGAACAACATGATGCCGGCGAAAACGGGCACGCCTGTCAACAGCACCAGCACCAATCCGGCCAGGATCAGCGCAAAGGTCATTCGATTCCCGGCGGCGTCATGGCGTCGTGGTCACGTGGTGACGATTCGCCGCGCCATGCGGCGCCCACAGCGGCGAGCGCCGCCAGGAGCAGCGCCGCGGCGCCGATGGGGACCAGCGCCTGCGGGATCCACATCGGCACGGCCATGTACCCGTTGGACAGGAGGCCGACCATGCGCGAGAACGCCACCATGTCCCAGCCCTCGATCACCAGCAGCAGGGCGGATGCGGCGACGGCCAGCAGGCCCAGCACGGCGGTGACGCGCTTGCCGCGCGCCGACAGCCGCTCGGTGATGATGTCCACCGCGATGTGCTCGCCTTCACGCAGCGCGTCGGCGGCAGCCAGCATCACGCAGGCCACCAGGAGATAGCCGACCAGTTCGTCGACCCATGCAATCGGCTGGTTGAGGCCATAACGCATCACGACCGAGTAGACGATCAGCGCCATCGACGCCAGCAGGGCGATGGCCGCCAGCGCAATGCCGACGTGGGCGATCCAATCGACGATGTGCCGGAAGACCTTCATGGGCAATGGCGCCAGATGGGCCGCGTCGACATCGCCATCATGCCCACGAGGGTGGGCACGACGGCGGGTTCACGGACATGGACCTACAGCTTGCCGAGCAGCTCGATGATCTTAGCTCCACCTTCAGGCGCCGTCTTGAGGAACGCATCGACCACCGGCTTCTGCATCGCCGCTTTCCATGTGGCCTGTTCGGCCGGCGTCTGCACGTGGATGGCCATGCCTTTGCCCTGCAGGTCCTTCAACGCGGCGGCGGCCGTGGCTTCGGTGATCGGAATCGCGTCCTGCTCCGCCTTGGCGGCAGCGGCCTCGATCGCATTCTGATTGGCGGGCGAGAGCTTGTTCCACCATGCCGGATTGACGTATAGGTGGAAGTAGATCGTGAAGATCGGGCCGACGGTACCGAATTTCTGCACCTCGTAGAACTTGCGGCTGTAGGCGGCGGACAGGTCGGTCAGGCCCGCGTCCAGCACGCCGGCCTGCAGCGCCTGGTAGACCTCGGACCCTGGCATCGCGGCCGGCGCCGCGCCGACGGCGGTGAGCGCATGGTCGGTGAGGGAGTTGAGCCCGCGGATCTTGACGCCCTTGAAATCGTCCAGCGCAATGATTGGCTTTTTGCCCGACGTGACGATCGTCTCGCGCGTGATGTAGAGCCACGCCACGCTCTTGACGCCGCGCGCCGCCAGCTTCTCGTCGAGGAACTTGCGCGCTTCGGAGGTCGGGAATTTCTTGATGCGGTCAAGTTCGCCCATCGCATAGGGAATCAGCGTGGCGCTCATCTCGGGGATCGTGGTACCCCACTGGAAGTTGACGCTCATCGCGGCTTCGATGTTGCCCTTGGCCACGGCGGGGAAATTCTCGCCGGCCTTGGCGAGCTGCTCCGATCCGTAGATCTGTACCTCGACCTGGCCGTTGGTGCGCGCCTTCACGTCGGCGGCGAAGCCCTCCAGCATCTTGGTGAGATGGTGGGCAGGCGGCACCTGGTGCGAGATGCGCATTACGACAGGTTGTGCCTGCGCGGTGGCCGCGGCGAACAGCGCCGTGGCTAGCAATAATGCAAAGCGGGACAGTCCGGACGTCATGGGTGTTTCCTCCTCGGGGCGAAAGGGTGACCTGCGGCGTTTCGTGGGGCCGCGCTACCAGCGCGTCCCGGTCGCCGTTCGAATGGTACGCATTGTCACATACTCGATCGTCGGACTCTTCCGGCGCCTCCGCTAGAATGCAGAACCATAGTCCACGCCGTCCATGCTCATGACCGAATTGCTGCAAGCCATCGAAGTCGAAACCGCGCCGGCGCCCGACGCGACGGTGATCTGGATGCACGGCCTGGGCGACACCGGTGATGGCTGGTCCGAGATCGTGCCGTCGCTCGGGCTGCCGGCAGCGATGCGCGTGCGCTTCATCTTTCCGCATGCGCCGAAGATTCCGGTGTCGATCAACAATGGGTTCGTGATGCCCGCGTGGTACGACTTCAAGGAGGCCGACTTCAGTGCCCGCGCCGACCTGCCGGGCGTGCGGCGTTCACAAACGCAGGTCGAGGCGCTGATCGCTCGCGAACGCGAGCGCGGCGTGGCCGACGCGCGCATCGTGCTGGCGGGCTTTTCGCAGGGTGGGGCGCTGGCACTCTACGCGGGACTGCGCCATCCGCAGCGCCTGGCCGGCGTCGTGGCGCTGTCCACCTACCTCATCGACGGCGGTTCGCTGGCGGTGGAAGCAAGCCCCGCCAACCGCGACGTGCCGATCTTCATGGCCCACGGCACGCGCGATCCGGTGGTGCGTTTCGAATGGGCCGACCAGTCGCGCCAGGCACTCGTTGGCGGCGGCTGGACCGTGGAATGGCACACGTGGCCGATGGAGCATTCCGCCGTATTGGAGGAAATCGTGGCCGCCGGCGCGTTCCTGCGCCGCGTGCTGGCCGGCTGACACGCTCTGCGGGCGCTATTCGTCGCCGACGTTTTCCTCGTCCTTGTCGACCGCGACAGCGTGCCGGGGGACAACACCGCGCCGCGCGAGACCGTCGCGCAGCAGGAATTCGACCTGGGCATTGACGCTGCGCAACTCGGCCTGCGCCAGCCGCTCTACCTCGGTCCACAGCGCCGGATCAACCCGCAACAGGAAGGATTTTTTCACTGCCATCGTCGGTGCAGTCGGTGTGCCCTCAGCCGGGCCGCGCGAACAGCCGCCGCATGAAGAAGATCCACAGCGCGATGCCGATGAAAAACGCGGCCAGCATGATGAAGAACGCCGTCTCCGGCAGGCCGGGCGGGGACGCCGTATTGGCTACCATCAGCGCGCCATGGATGCCGCCGAAGAACAGCACCATCAGGCAGCCGAGCAGGCAGGCGTGATTGAGGAGACGCGCCGACGATTCCGCACGACGGGCGGGCGCGAACCAGTAATCGTAATGCTTGATGTTGCGGGGGTTCCGCGCAATGCCCGGCAACAAGCCCGTCACTGCCACCACGAACAGCGGTATCGCGATCGTGAAGATCAGCATGAAGAGCAGGTAGCCGTCGCGCGACATGAAGCCGTTGGCGACGCCTCCGGCGCCGAAATGCGTGGCGACCCGATCCGGCAAAGAGGCGGTGGTGGCGACGATGATGGCCGTCACGACGACCAGCAACACCACGAATGCAACTCTCGGCAGTATCAGCATGGCAGTTTCTCCTTCGCCGACGGCGCATCAGTTGTACAGCGTGCCGGTATTGATCACCGGCTGCACATCGGAATCCGAGCACAGCACGGTCATCAGGTTGGACACCATCGCCGCCTTGCGCTCGTCGTCCAGCACCACGACCTGCTTGGCCGACAGCTCGCGCAGCGCCATTTCCACCATCGACACGGCACCGTGCACGATCTTGGTCCGCGCGGAAATGATGGCCTCGGCCTGCTGCCGGCGCAGCATCACCTGCGCGATCTCGGCGGCGTAGGCGAGGTGGGTGAGGCGGGACTCTTCCACCTCGACGCCCGCCTGCTCCAGGCGCGCCTGCAGCTCGCGCACGAGCGCCTTGGCCACCATGTCGGCGCTGCCGAGCAGCGTCGGCTCGCTGGCGACGTCCTGTCCTTCTTCCGCGTCATACGCAAAAGACGAGGCGAGATGGCGCACGGCGGCCTCGCTCTGCACCTTGACGAACATCTCGTAGTCGTCGACGTCGAACGCCGCCTTGGCGGAATCCTCCACATGCCAGACCACGACGGCGGCGATGTCGACCGGGTTGCCGCGCTTGTCGTTGACCTTCAGGCGCTCGCCGTTGAGGTTGCGGGCGCGCAGTGAGATCTTCTTGCGCGAGTAGAACGGATTGGTGGCGCGCAATCCCGGCGTGCGGCTGGTGCCGCGGTAGGCGCCGAAGAGTTGCAGGATGGCCGCTTCGTTGGGCTGTAGCGTGTACAGGCCCGCCAGCAGCAGCACACCAGCCAGCACGAGTACGATGCCGATCACCAGCGTGGTCCAGGCCAGGCCGCCGAAGGTGATGCTCCTGGCGATCAGGACGCCGCCGCCGATGACGACGGCGAGGCCCACCGCCAGCACGGCAAACCCGTTCATCG
Organism: uncultured beta proteobacterium; assembly: GCA_963805355.1. Taxonomy (GTDB): domain Bacteria; phylum Pseudomonadota; class Gammaproteobacteria; order Burkholderiales; family Casimicrobiaceae; genus VBCG01. Next base: position 482,380 of record CAWDTZ010000004.1, read on the forward strand.
TGGCGATCGGTTGCTCGGTGTGGCTGGCGCCGGTGACTAGGGACTTGCGTTCCATCGTGGTCTCCCAATTCGCAGGTGCTCGCACCGCCATGGCCGTTCGCACTGTGTATCAAAATGATATCACTTTCATATCAGCGTCTGTCAACGACCGCTGGTCTGCGGCGTCCGAGACTCGTCACAGGGTACTAATAGCTATATATCAATTATTTATACAATGTTGTGCATGTAATAAATGAAGAAGGCCCGCAGGTGCGGGCCTTGGTTGTCGGCGTGTCCGAGTCGCGCCGATCAGGTTTCGGGCTCGAACTTGAGGGCGGCGGAATTCATGCAATAACGCATCCCGGTGGGGTCCGGGCCGTCCGGAAAGACATGGCCCAGATGGGCGTCGCAGGTGGCGCAGATCACCTCGGTGCGACGCATGAAGAGGCCAATATCGTCCTTTTCACCGACATTGGCGGGCGCGATCGGTTGCCAGAAGGACGGCCACCCGGTGCCCGAGTCGAACTTGGTATTGGACGCGAAAAGCGGTGTGCCGCAGCAGATGCAGGCATAGATGCCGTTCTTGTGGTTGTCCCAGTACTCACCGGAAAATGCGCGCTCGGTGCCGGCCTTGCGAGCCACGCGATACTGTTCCCGGGTGAGTTGCGCCTTCCATTCGGCGTCGGTCTTGTGCACTTTGGCGGTCATGATTTTCTCGTGGCGATCGGACTGTACAGGTGGGGGTGATGGTGCCGCGCGCAAGAGGCCCCGCGCGGTACGCTATAGTGCGATCTTTGCCTTCGCGCCTTACAGCGCAGCATCCGCGTGTCTTTGGAACCTCCCGCCGCCGACTCGTTCCGTCGCGATGTCCGCGTCATAGGACTGGTGGGCGTCGCCCACGCATTTTCGCACTTCTTCCAGCTCGCGCTGCCGCCGCTGTTTCCGCTGCTGCGTGCCGAGTTCGATGTTTCATGGACACTGCTCGGCTTCCTGGTCGGGGTGTTCTATGCGGCCAGCGCCGTCACTCAATTTTCTGCGGGCTTCGCCGTCGACCGCTTCGGCGCTCGCCCGGTATTGCTGACGGGCCTCGGTCTCCTGGCCGGGGGCACCATCGCCGCATCGCTGGCGCCGGGCGCGTGGTGGCTCTTTCCCATCGTGGGCCTGATGGGCGTCGGCAATGGCGTGTTTCATCCTGCCGATTTTGCAATCCTCAACGCCAACGTGGCGCCGAAGCGGCTGGGCTACGCTTATTCGTCGCACGGCGTGGGCGGCAACCTGGGCTACGCCGCGGCGCCCATCGTGAGCTTTGGACTTGCCGCGCTGTTCGACTGGCGCGTGGCGCTGGCCTGCATGGGGGCGGCCGGCCTGATCGCGCTGGGCGTGCTCTCCACCCAGCGCGCCTACCTCACGTCGCACCAGTCGCCCGCCGGACACGGCCACGACTTGAGGGGCAGTCTCGCGATGTTCGCGCAGCCGGCGATCGCGCTGTGCTTTGCCTACTTCATGATCCAGACCACCGCGGCCGTGGGCCTGCAGACGTTCCTGCCGTCGGCGCTCAACAGCGGACTCGACGTCCCGCTGGTGCTGGCCGCCTCCGCCGTCACGGGCTACCTGCTTGGCGGCACCGGGGGCATCGTCGCAGGCGGCTTTCTCGCGGCGCGCACCACGCGGCACGATCGCGTGGCCGCCACGGGCCTGCTGGCGGGCGCCTTCCTGCTGGTGTGGGTCGGGCTCGGCGTGATCCCAATGGCGCTCGTTGTGCCCTATTTCGCGCTGGTCGGCTTCGTGATGGGCACCACCGGACCTTCGCGCGACCTGATCGTGCGCAACGCCACGCCCAAGGGCGCGGCGGGTCGCGTGTATGGCTTCGTGTATTCGGGGCTGGACCTGGGCGCCACGATCGGCCCGGTGTGGTTCGGCTTGATGCTGGACCATCACCTTGGCCGCGAAATGTTCTATGTCGTCGCCGGCCTGCTGGTGGCCGCGGTCGCCACCGTGGTGCGGGTGCGGCGCGCGGGGCGCCATACCCCGGCGACCGCGGCTGCCGACTGACTCGAAAGGAATTCCATGGACCTCGGCATCAACGGACGCCGCGCACTGGTATGCGCGGCCAGCAAGGGCCTGGGGCGCGGTTGCGCCGAAGCGCTGGCGCGCGAGGGCGTGGACGTGACGATCCTCGCGCGCACCGCGGCCGACGTCGAGCGTGCGGCGGCCGAGATCGGCGCGACGGCGGGGCGCCCGGTGGCATGGCTGGCGTGCGACATCACGACGCCGGATGGCCGCGCAGCGGCGCTGGACGCATGTCCTCAGCCCGACATCGTCGTCACCAACGCCGGCGGTCCGCCGCCCGGCGATTTTCGCGACTGGGATCGCGATGCGTGGCTGCGCGCGATCGACGCCAACATGCTCACGCCGATCGAACTGATGAAGGCCACGGTGGACGGCATGATGGCGCGCGGCTTTGGTCGCGTCGTCAACATCACGTCGGCGGCGGTGAAGGCGCCCATCGACGTGCTGGGATTGTCCAACGGCGCGCGCAGCGGGCTCACCGGATTTGTCGCGGGCCTGTCGCGCAAGGTGGCAGGCAAAGGCGTCACGATCAACAACATGCTGCCCGGCCTCTTCGCTACGGCGCGGCTGGTCGGGATGATGGACACACGCGCCAAGGCGCAGGGCATCACCGCCGATGCGGCACTGGCGGCCGCGCGCGCGTCGATACCGGTGCAACGCGTGGGTACGGCGGAAGAATTCGGCGCGATGTGCGCATTTCTCTGCAGCGTGCACGCCGGCTACATCGTCGGTCAGAACATCCTGATGGATGGCGGGCAATATCCCGGCACCTACTGAACTTCACCCACAAGGCCTGCAATGATCGACCTCCATTACTGGACCACCCCGAACGGCCACAAGATCACGATCTTCCTCGAGGAGTCCCGACTCCCGTACCGGATCATTCCCGTCAACATCTCCAAGGGGCAGCAGTTCCAGCCCGATTTCCTGGCGATCGCGCCCAACAATCGCATCCCGGCGATCGTCGACTACGCGCCACCTGATGGCGGACCGCCGCTGTCGCTGTTCGAATCCGGCGCGATCCTGCTCTACCTCGCGGGCAAGACCGGCCAGTTCTATCCCGCCGACCTCCGAGGCCGCTGCGACACGATGCAATGGCTGATGTGGCAGATGGGCGGCCTGGGCCCGATGGCCGGGCAGAACCATCACTTCGCACTCTACGCACCGGAAAAAATTCCGTATGCGATCCAACGCTATGTGAAGGAGACGGGCCGCCTGTACGGCGTCCTCAACAAGCAGCTGGCCGACCGCGAATTCATCGCCGGCGCGTACGGCATCGCCGACATGGCGTCGTATCCGTGGATCAACCCCGTGCGGCAGAGCCAGAACATTGACGATTTTCCGCACCTCAAGCGCTGGTGCGAGACCATCAAGGCGCGTCCGGCGGTCGAGCGCGCCTACGCGGTGGCCAAGACAATCAACGTGCAGCCGACGGTCACGCCCGACGAGGAGACCCGCAGAATCCTGTTTGGCCAGGACCAGAACACGGTCCGGTAACGGAGAGGTTCCGCCATTGAATGCCAAGCCGGTGACTGTCGATTTTCGCATCGCCGGCGCGTTCATCACACTCGACAACCTGTTGAAGGTCACCGGCGTGGCCGCGAGCGGCGGTGCGGCCAAGGCACTGGCCGCGGCGGGCGCGGTGACGGTGAACGGGCAGGTCGAGTTGCGCAAGACCTGCAAGATACGTGCAGGGCAGGTGGTTGAAGCGTCGGGCGCGCGCATTCGCGTGCTGGCGGGCGACGACATGGATCCGCCGCCGGACCGCTGACGTCGTGCTAACGTCACAGCATCGTCAGCGCGCGACTTTCCGAATGGGCGCCGTGGTGCCCGTGGTGGCCCAGGCGGCGCCTGCGCCGTCTACCTTGCGACTACGGTGATTTTCCCGCCCCCGAACGAATGGGCTGCGCCGTCTCCGGCACGCTCGGTTGCGGCTTCCAGCGCCGCGTCGACGTCGAAGCCGATGTCGCCTTCCGGCTCGGGTTCGCCGGTGGCGCGCACTGCCGCAAAATCCTGCAATGCGCGATCGAGCAGGTGACTGGGCTGGACGTTGCGCAGCGCATTGAAGATCGACTCGACGCGGCCAGGAAACTTGCGTTCCCATTCCCGCAACATCAAACCCACCTGCTTGCGTTGCAGATTTTCCTGCGAGCCGCACAGCGTGCAGGGTATCAGCGGAAACTGCCGCAATTCCGCGTAGTCCGCGAGATCGCGTTCGCGCACATATGCCAGCGGCCGGATCACGATGTTCCTGCCGTCGTCGGATACGAGTTTGGGCGGCATCGTCTTCATCTTGCCGCCGAAGAACATGTTGAGAAAGAACGTGGCGAGAATGTCGTCGCGGTGGTGACCCAGCGCGATCTTCGTCGCGCCGAGTTCGCCGGCCACGCGATAGAGCACACCGCGCCGCAATCGCGAACACAGCGAGCACATCGTCGCGCCTTCCGGGATCAGGCGTTTCACCGTGCTGTACGTATCCTGCTCGGCGATGTGATAAGGGATGTTCAAGGCATCGAGATAGCGCGGCAACACCTCCCCGGGAAAGCCAGGCTGCTTCTGGTCGAGATTCATCGCCACCAGTTCAAAGGGCACCGGCGAACGCTTGCGCAACGCCAGCAGCACATCGAGCAGCGCGTAGCTGTCCTTGCCGCCGGACAGGCACACCATCACCCGGTCGCCGGCTTCGATCAGCGAGTAGTCGCCAATCGCCTCGCCCACCTGGCGCTGCAGACGGCGTCTCAGCTTGTTGGCCTCGTACTCGGCGCGACGCGGATCGCGCGGGGACGCCGGTGCGGTGGCGGCGGGGTCCAGCGCGGTGACGGGAATGTTGCGAGCGTTCATGCCCCGGATTTTACCCGAGGCCCGGGTGGTAGCATGCCCGACCACGCTGTCCTTTCCACTTTCCCGATCGCGATTCGCCATGCCTGTCACCCCGCCTTCGCTGCGCCTGTCCGCCAACTTCGATAGTGGCGCCATCGAGATCGAGGATGCGTCGTCCGCCGCCGATCTGCGCGTGCGGCTCCGCGCCGATTCGCATGCCGATATCCGGCAATGGTTCCACTTTCGCCTGCAGGGCGCGCGCGACGTGCCGATCGCGATCCGTTTCACCAATGCCGGCGCGGCCACCTATGTGGAAGGGTGGCGTGGCTATCAGGTCGTGGCCTCCTACGATCGCAACGACTGGTTTCGCGTGCCCACGACCTTCGACGGCCGCGAGATGGTCGTGGCGCATGCACCGGAGCGCGACAGCATCTACTACGCCTACTTCGAGCCGTACTCATGGGAGCGCCATCTCGACCTGCTGGGCTTCGCCGAAGATTCACCGCTCGCCCGCGTGACGGCGTTGGGCGGCAGCGTCGAAGGCCGCGACATGGATCTCGTCACCATCGGCGTGCCGGCGCCCGGCAAGAAGGCGCTCTGGGTGATCGCGCGACAGCATCCCGGCGAGACGATGGCGGAGTGGTTCGTCGAGGGCATGCTGGAACGGCTGCTCGACCCGGCGGATCCGGTGTCACGCCTGCTGCTGGAGCGCGCGGTCGTCCACCTCGTGCCCAACATGAATCCGGACGGCAGCGTGCGCGGCAACCTGCGCACGAACGCCGCGGGTGCCAACCTCAACCGCGAGTGGATCGCGCCCACGCTTGAGCGCAGCCCGGAGGTGTTCCACGTCCGGGCCGCGATGCAGGCACGCGGTGTCGATGGCCTGATCGACGCGCACGGTGACGAAGGCTTGCCCTACGTCTTCACGGCGGGCAATGAACGCCTCCCCAACTATGCGGCGCGGATGGAGGGACTTGAAGCGGCCTTCAAGGGCGCGCTGATGGCCGCCAATCCTGACTTCCAGACGGTGCACGGTTACCCGCTCAGCAAAGACACCAGCATCAACATGAGCCTGGCCTCCAAGTGGGTTGCCCATACGTTCGGCGGCCTCGCGCTCACGCTGGAGATGCCGTTCAAGGACAACGCCAACCTGCCGGACCCGCACCGTGGCTGGAGCGGCGCGCGGTCGCGGCGGCTCGGCGCCGATGCGCTGACGGCGCTGTTCGCCGTACTGCCGTCGCTGTGACGGGCCGGCGCCTCCTCAAGTAGACTTGGCGCACGCCGCGCGCCGCGGCAGGGAATTTCAAGCACGGAGGCCCGGTGCAGACGATCCTGATCGCCAATCCGAAAGGTGGCAGCGGCAAGACCACCCTCGCCACCAACATTGCCGGCTGGCTGGCCGGCAAACGCCAGCGCGTGGCGTTGCTGGACGAGGATCCACAGCGGTCTTCGTCGCAATGGCTGGAGCGCCGGCCGCCGCTGTTTCCGCCGATCGCCGGCTTCACCGACGACACCGGCAAAAAGGAATTGAAGAGCGTGGCGCCGGAATGGCTGGTGATCGACAGCCCGGCGGGGTTGCACGGCGAGGCGTTGCGCGACGCATTGCGCCGTGCCGACGCGATGATCGTGCCAGTGTCGCCGTCGGCGTTCGACATGGTGGCCACGAAGCGATTCTTCGAGCGGATCGCCGACAATAAAAGTGTACGCGAGGGCGTGCTGCCGATCGCACTGGTGGCGATGCGGGTCGACACGCGGACCCATTCGGCGGGGGAACTCGATGCCTTCCTGAAGGATCTGGCGATGCCGGTCATCGCGCATCTGCGTACCACGCAGGTTTATGTGCATTGCGCGCGCGACGGGCTCTCGGTGTTCGACCTGCCGCGCTCGCGTGGCGAGCAGGACCAGGAGCAATGGCGACCACTGACGCGATGGATCGCGCGGCACGCCGCCGTGCGCAATGCCTGAGCAGACGCAATTGACTCGCCTATAGCGGCAGGCAACGCTGCAACCTGGCCCACGGGAATCCGTGCTGTCGCGCTATCCAAACAAAAGGCCGGCGACCCCTGCGGGTGCCGGCCTTGTGCTGTGCGGGGAAGGCTTACTTCTTGGCGGCGTCCTTGGCAGCATCGACTGCCTTGGCAGCGGCGTCCTTGGTCGCGTCGGCGGCCTTGCCGGCGGCATCCGAGGTGGCGGCGGCGGCGTCCTTGACGGCTTCCGTGGTCTTGGCGGCGGCTTCGTCGGCAGCGGCCTTCGTCGCTTCGGCGGCCTTCTTGGCGGCTTCGGCCGTGGCGGCGGCGGCGATCTCGGCCTGCTTCTTGGCGGCTTCGGCGGCTTCCTTGGCCTTGCCGTTGTCGCCACAGGCGGACATGGTGAAGGCCAGCGCAACCGCCATCATGGCGGTGATGAATTTCTTGTTCATTGTAGTTCTCCGATGCAAGTGTGGGGGGTAGTGGCGGGGTGGTTCTACTCGCCCCCGTCAGCCCGCTAGTTTAGTCGATCCCACTGACGCATGCGACTTAACCAACCGTTCGGCGGGTACTGGGGAGCATCGGCCGTAGCAGGAACGCGACAGTGCCAAGCGAGACGACGCTGGCCCCGGCCACCGCGGCAGCCAACGGCACCGCCGTGCCCTCCGGCGCCACGCCGAGGAACGTGCCGACGAGGGCGGCCACGCCCATCGAGAGAAACCCGAACATCCCGGCCGCGGCCCCGGAATGGCGTGTAAACGGCGCTACGGTGCCGGCCATCGCACAGGGAAAATTGATTCCGTGCGAGGCCATGTACAGGAATTGCGGAATCGCGACTGCGGCAGCATGTCGCACCTCGGCCAGCGCCAGCACCAGCATCGAAATCCCGCCGGTGGCGGCCAGCGCGGCGCCGACGGTGACGGCGAGCCGCAGGCCACCGCGGGCCAGCAGACGCGTGCAGGCCAGCGTGCCGAGGAGATAGCCTACGATGATCGCCGCATACAATGCGCCGAACCACGCCACCGGCACGCCCAGCACGCGAATCAGCACGAACGATGAACCGGCGATGAACGCGAACAATCCTGCGTAGGAGGCGATGCCGAGGATCGCAAACGCCGTGAACTCGCGAGACCGCAGCACGTGCACGTAATTGGCGACGAGTCGCCCCGGATGCGTGGCGGTCGGGCTGCGCTGCAGGTTGGTCTCCGTCAGGCGCCTGAGCGAGATGACGAGCAGGACGCCGGCGAACGCCGCCAGCGCCAGAAATGCGGCCTGGTGTCCAAAGCGCACTTCGAGGGCCGCACCCAGCACGGGACCCACGATCGGTCCCGCGGCCAGCACCGATAGCGCGTGCGCCAGTGCCCGTGCCCCATCCACAGGACCGTAGACGTCGCGGATGATCGCCCGCGCCGCCACGACCACCGAGCAGCATCCGATCGCCTGCACGAACCGGGCGACGATCAACGCCTCGATGCTGTTGGCCATCGCGCACGCAAGGCTCGCCAGCACGTAGAGCCCGATGCCGCCCAGCACCACCGGCCGCCGCCCAAAGCGATCCGACAGCGGCCCCGAGAGTAGCTGCATGGTGGCGAACCCCAATGCAAATATCGACAGCGTGAGTTGGACGGTGGCCATCGACTCGTCGAAGCGCTGTGTCAGGCCCGGCATCGACGCGAGGTAGAGGTCGGTGGACAACGGCTGCAGCATCATGAAACAGCCGAGCAGCACCACCAGGCCGCGCGCCTTGGCGGCGCGTTGCGGTTCGCTCACCCGCATCACGGCCGCATCACGGAAAATTGCGGCCGAGCCGCGCCCGGCGGCGCTCGAGCACGGCAAGCATGACGCCGCTGCCCAGGATGATCGCCATGCCCACGATCGACCAGCCATCGGGGAGGTGTCCGAACACCAGGTAGCCGAGCAGCGTTGCCCACAGCATCTGCAGGTAGGTGAACGGCGTGAGCAGCGACGCCGGTGCCTGCATGAACGCGGAAATCAGCAGCCAGTGCGCAACACCGGCGAAAAGGCCCAGCAGCAACAGCAGGCCCACCGCTCGCCAGTCGAGCGGCGCGCCGTCGAAGCCCCAGGGCAGCGCCAGCGTCAGTGCCACCGCGCCGACCAGGGCGCTGTAGAACAGCGTCGTGTAGAGACCGTCGCCGGGCAGCTTGCGGGTGAGCAGCTGGTACATCGCATTGCATCCTGCGGTACCGATCAGCAACAGGACGGCAGGATGCAGGATGGCCGAGCCCGGTCGCAGCAGCACGAGGATGCCGATGAAGCCTGTGATTGCCGCTGCCCAGCGCGCACGCGTCGGCCGCTCGCCCAGGAGCGGTTGCGATAGCAGGACGATGAATACCGGGGCCAGGAACGTGATCGCCGACGCCTCGGCCAGCGGCAGGTACTTGAGGCCGGCGAAGAAGCAGCCGGTGGCGACGAGCAGGAACGCGGAGCGAAGCAACTGCATTCCGAGATTGCGGGTATGCCAGAAGCGCGGTCCCGCGCGGTGGCGCACGAACGGCGTCACCACCAGCATCGCGCCCGCATAGCGGGCCCATACAATCAGGAACAGCGAATGATCGCGGACGAGGTATTTCGCCGTCGTGTCGAGCGCCGTCAGCAGGAAGCCGGCGAGCAGAAACAGCGGCAGCGCGCGGGCGAGGGGATGCGGGTGCGTAGTGTTCATGATGTCCCGCGGTCTCTCGACGCGCCGGCGGGCGGCGCGCTACGCCTGCAGCGCCCGCGCGGCGAGGTGGCCGCGCGTGGCGCCGTGATCGGCTAGGCGGCGACCAGCTCCCGCAGGACGAACGGCAGGATGCCGCCGCCGTTGTAGTAGTCCACCTCGATCGGCGTGTCGATGCGGCACGTGAGCGTCACGTTCTGCTTCGAGCCATCCTTACGGGTGATCACCAGCGTCAGGTCCTGCTGCGGCCGGATGCCCGGCGGGACGACGATGTCGAAGGTCTCGTCGCCGGTGATACCCAGCTTCTCGACGGTGTCGGTACCCTTGAACTGCAACGGGAGCACGCCCATCCCGACGAGATTCGACCGATGGATTCGCTCGAAGCTCTTGGCGATCACCGCGCGCACGCCAAGCAGTTGCGTACCTTTGGCCGCCCAATCGCGCGAACTGCCGGTGCCGTATTCCTCGCCACCGAACACGATCGTGGGCGTGCCCTCCGCGACATAGCGCATGGCCGCGTCGTAGATGTACATCTTGGCGCCTGTTGGCTGGAACAGCGTCACGCCACCTTCCTCGCGCTTGCCGTCGGCGGTCAGCGGAAGCATCAGGTTCTTGATGCGCACGTTGGCAAAGGTGCCGCGCATCATCACCTCGTGGTTGCCGCGGCGCGAGCCGTAACTGTTGAAGTCCTCCTTCGGCACGCCGTTGGCGATCAGCCAGGCGCCCGCAGGCGACTTCTCCTTGATGGAACCGGCAGGCGAAATGTGGTCGGTGGTGACCGAGTCGCCGAAGATGCCGAGCGCCTTGGCCCCCTTGATGTCCGTGGTGGCCTTGGGCTGCATCGTGAACCCGTCGAAGAATGGCGGCTTGGCGATGTACGTGGACGTCGGCCAGTTGTAAACCTGTCCGGCGGCACCGGCGATCTTGCCCCACAGCGGCGTGGCGTGGGCAAGGTCGCCGTAGAGACTGCGATAGGTGGCAGGATTGCGCGCGTGCTGCATCACCGCGGCGATCTCGTGCGACGTGGGCCAGACATCCTTCAAGAAGACCGGCTTGCCGTCTTTGCCCAAACCCAGCGGCTCGGTCGCGAGATCGCGCAGCACCGTGCCGGCGATGGCGTAGGCCACGACCAGCGGCGGCGACGCCAGGAAGTTGGCCTTGAGATTGGGGTGGATCCGCGCTTCGAAATTGCGGTTGCCCGACAGCACGGCGGCGCAGATCAGGTCGTTCTCGACAATCGCTTCGTTGATTTCGGGCGCGAGGTCGCCGGCATTGCCGATGCAGGTGGTGCAACCGTAGGCGGCGAGGTAGAAGCCCAGCTGTTCAAGGTAGGGCAGGAGGCCGGCCTTGGTCAGGTAGTCGGTGACCACGCGCGAACCCGGGGCCAACGACGTCTTGATGTGCTTCTTCACCGTGAGGCCGCGCTCGACCGCCTTCTTGGCGAGCAATCCGGCGGCCAGCAGTACGCCGGGATTCGAGGTGTTGGTGCAGGAGGTGATGGCGGCGATCAGAACGTCGCCGCTGCCGATCGCTACATGCTTGCCGTTGGGCACCTCCACGCGGTCGGGGGTGGGCCGGTTGGCGACCATTTCCACGAGGTCGCGCGGCGCATTGCCTGCGACCGGGGCCAGGTCCTCGCCGATGGCGCCGACGCCGTCGGCCACGATAGCCGTGACGACGCGACGATGCATTTCAGCTGCCGGCTTCGCAAAGCCATTGTCGGTGATCGAGGCGCTGAACAGCTCGGTGAACTTCGACTTCATTGCCGGCAATTCGATCCGGTCCTGCGGCCGCTTCGGTCCGGCGAGCGACGGCGTGATCGTGGCGAGGTCGAGCTGCATGGTCTTGGTGTAGTCGATCTGCCCGGCCTTGGGCACGCCATACATGGCCTGCGCCTTGAAGTACGACACGAAGGCATCGACTTCGTCGGCGGTACGACCGGTGGCGGTGAGATAGTCGACCGTGGCATCGTCGACGGGGAAGAAGCCCATCGTCGCGCCATACTCGGGCGCCATGTTGGCGATGGTCGCGCGGTCGGGCACCGCCAGCGATGCGGTGCCCTCGCCGAAGAACTCGACGAACTTGCCCACGACCTTTTCGCGACGGAGCATTTCGGTGATCGTCAGCACGAGGTCGGTGGCCGTGGTGCCTTCCGGCAGCTTGCCTTTCAACTCCACGCCGACGACGTCCGGCGTGAGGATGTACACCGGCTGCCCCAGCATGCCCGCTTCGGCTTCGATGCCGCCCACGCCCCAGCCCACCACGCCGATGCCGTTGATCATCGTCGTGTGGCTGTCGGTGCCGACCAGCGAATCCGGGTAGTAGACGTCTCCCGACTTGTGCACGCCGCGGGCCAGGTATTCGAGATTGACCTGGTGCACGATGCCGATGCCGGGCGGCACGACACCGAACGTGTCGAAGGCCTGCATCCCCCACTTCATGAACTGGTAGCGCTCATTGTTGCGCGTGAATTCGAGTTTCATGTTGAGGTCGAGCGAGTCCCGGGTACCGTAGTGATCGATCATCACCGAGTGGTCGACGACGAGGTCGACGGGTACCAGCGGCTCGATCGACTTGGGATCGCGGCCCATGTCATGCGCCACGTTGCGCATGGCGGCCAGGTCGGCCAGCAGCGGCACGCCTGTGAAGTCCTGCAGCACTACCCGGGCGACGACGAATGGAATCTCGTCGACGCGCTTGCCGGTGGGCGCCCAGTTGGCGAGCTGCCGTACATGTTCCTCGGTGACTTTCTTGCCGTCGCAATTACGCAGTACCGATTCGAGCACGATGCGGATCGAGATCGGCAGCCGCGAGATGCTGCCGACACCGGCTTTTTCCAGCGCGGGCAGTGAATAGAACGTGCCGGCGGAGCCGGAGGCGAGCTTGAACTGGGACAGCGTGCCGTGCAGGTTGTGACTCATGGCATTCCCTTGGAGTGGAAGTATTTTTACTTGGCTTTAAGTGCGGCCGCCGCCCTGGCGTTGCCGAGATTCTTGATATTGATCTTCTGGCCGCCCGGAAGCAGCATGTCGCCGGGCACGAGGCCGTCGCGGCAGGGCCCGACGAACTTGCCGTCCATCGTGGTCTTCGATTCCTTCATCCCCATGAACGGCGGTGCATACGAGGAGTCGATCTCGGTCTTGTATGACGTGTCGCCGGAGAAGGTCATCACGGCCTTGGTGACGATGGTCGAATCGCCAATCTTGCATTGCGAGGTGGAGGTGACACGCGATCCTTCGCGCTTCATCTCGTTCTTGCTGCACATTTCCTTCTGCATGCCCATCCCCATGCTGATCAGTTCCTTCTGCACCGCGTCGTTGGTGCACATCACGGTCGTGCGGGGGGCGTGACCCTTGCCGGCCGCCGTCGACATTTCCCACTGCCCGGCCCTGAGCTTCGGATAGTCGTCCGCCGCATTCGCGGTCAACGCCGCGACGGCCAGCATCGCGACAATGGCTTTCAACAGGTAACGCATCGGCACACCTCGTGGAGGTTGGTCATGACGCGATCGCCATCATGTCGACAAAATCGCGCACCGGCATGGCCGCGAGGCTGGCAGGATCGGCCGACAGCGCGACCAGCGCGTCGCGGCGGGAGCCGTCAAAACGGCGCTCGACATTGCGCTTGAATTTGTGTGCCAGCAACGGTCGCGCCTCATCCCGGCGCCGGCGATGGCCGAGCGGATATTCGACCACCACTTCGGGCAGTCGCGAACCGTCGTTGAATTCGATGGTGATGCCATTGGCGATCGAACGTTTGGCCGGGTCGAGGTAATCGGCTGAGAATGTGTGGGCTTCGATGCAGACCATTTTCGCGCGCAGCGCATCGATGCGCGGATCGGCGGCGATGCCGTCTTCGTAGTCGGCCGCGGTGAGCCGGCCGTGCAGCAACGGCACGGCGATCATGTATTGCAGGCAGTGATCGCGGTCCGCGGGATTGGTCAGCGGCCCGTCCTTGCAGATGATGCGCAGTGCCGACGCCTGCGTGCGCACGGTGATCTTGGCGATGTCGCCCAGCCGGTCCCTGACCTGCGGATGCAGCGCCAGCGCGCATTCCACCGCGGTCTGCGCGTGGAATTCGGCCGGAAAGCTGACCTTGTAGAGGATGTTTTCCATTACGTACTGGCCATAGGGTTGCGAGCGTCGCAATGGCGCGCCGTGCAGTGACACGTCGCAGAAGCCCCACCGCGGCGCGGACAATGCCGTCGGGTAGCCCATCTCGCCGGTACCGGCGATCAGCGCGAGCCGAACGCCGCGTGCCGTGGCATCGCCGGCCGCCCAGCTCTTGCGCGAGCCGGTGTTGGGCGCGTGGCGATACGTGCGCAGCGCCTGCCCGTCGACAAAAGCCAGCGACAAGGCGGCGACGACCTGCTCGCGCGGCAGGCCCAGCAGGTGCGCGGCGATCGCGGTGGTGGCCACCTTCACGAGCACCACATGGTCGAGGCCGACGCGATTGAACGCATTGTCGAGGGCCAGGACGCCCTGGATTTCATACGCCTTGATCATGGCCACGAGGACATCGCCCATCGCAACGCCGTGACCGTTGCGCGATTGCCAGTCGGCGACGGCCAGGATGCCGCCGAGGTTGTCGGACGGATGGCCCCATTCCGCCGCCAGCCACGTGTCGTTGTAGTCGAGCCAACGGATCATCGTCCCGAGGGTGAACGCGGCGGCGACCGGATCGAGTTGGTAGGACGTCCCGGGTATGCGGGCGCCGGCCGGGACGATCGTGCCAGGCACGGTGGGCCCCAGCAGTTTGGTGCACGCCGGGTAGTCGAGGGCCTCGAGGCCGCAGCCCAGCGCGTCCAGGAGACTCCAATGCGCGGTCGCGAGCGCGTCGGCCGACGGCGTGAATGCGGCCTGCACATAGTCTGCGATGTCGGTCAGTACCGCATCGAAGGGAGGGCGCGCCAGACGCGCAGCTTCGACCGGCGCGTTCACGCCGTCCCTGGCAGGCAAGGGCGCATGGCGACGAAGCAATGGCAGGCGGTCACGGGACGCGGGCGTCCGTCAGCCCAGCATCGGTGCAACACCGGCACGTTCTTCGTTCAGTTCCTGCAGCGTGACGTCGATCCGCTCGCGCGAGAATTCATCGATGGGCAGGTCGCGGACCATCGTGTATTCGCCATTGGCAGTGGTGACCGGGAAGCCGAACATCGTGTCCTTGGGGATGCCGTAGCTGCCATCCGATGCAATGCCCATCGTGACCCACTTGCCGCCGCTGCCGAGAATCCAGTCGCGCATGTGGTCGATGGCCGCGTTGGCCGCGGACGCGGCGGAAGACAGCTTGCGTGCCTCGATGATGGCCGCGCCCCGCTTGCCGACTTTGGGCAGGAATTCGGTGCGGTTCCACCTCTCGTCGTTGATGAGGTCCTTGAGCGACGCGCCGTTGACGGTGGCGAAACGATAGTCGGCGTACATCGTGGGCGAGTGATTGCCCCAGACGACCATCTTCTCGATGTCGCGGACCGGCTTGCCGCTCTTGGTGGCCACCTGCGACAGGGCGCGATTGTGGTCGAGCCGCAGCATTGCGGTGAAGTTCTTGGGCGGCAACGACGGCGCCGATTTCATCGTGATGTACGCATTGGTATTGGCGGGGTTGCCCACGACCAGCACCTTGACGTTGCGCGACGCGACGGCGTCAAGCGCCTTGCCCTGCTCGACGAAAATCTTGGCATTTTCGAGCAGCAGGTCCTTGCGCTCCATGCCCGGTCCGCGCGGCTTCGCCCCCACGAGCAAGGCGTAGTCCACATCCTTGAACGCCACCTTGGGGTCAGCCGTCCCGATCATGTCGGCCAGGAGTGGGAAGGCGCAATCTTCCAGTTCCATCATCACGCCCTTCAGCGCGGCTTGCGCGCCTTCGATCGGGAGCTCCAGCAATTGCAGGATGACGGGCTGGTCGCGGCCGAGCATGTCGCCCGACGCGATGCGAAACAGCAATGCGTAGCCGATCTGGCCGGCTGCGCCGGTGACGGCGACGCGGACGGGTGCTTTCATTGGGAGCTCCTGGACATTGAAGGCTTGCCGGTGCGGTCCGGCAGGGGGCATGAATGCGCCATCGATTCGGATGGTGCGACGCAACAGGCGTCGCGACTGTTGTGAGTGCGCCCGGGAGGGCGGCGCACCTTGACTGCAATGCCGCATTCTAGGCCCGCGGTGATGCGGGTGTCAACGTAGTCCTATATCTTATACAAGACATTAGACATGAGATAGACAACAACACCCCGGCTGCCGATAATCGGACATTCCGATCCCGCGCGGCGACCGGAACCGTGCCCCATTCTGCGAACCAACCGTGACCGAATCCAGCGCCAACGCCATTCCATCGTTTGCACCCTTGTATCTGCAGATCAAGGCGTTGCTGGAGGATCGCCTCGACGCGCGTGAATGGCGTCCCGGCGAGGCCATTCCGTCCGAAATCGAGCTGGCGCGTCGTTTTGGCGTATCCCAGGGTACCGCGCGCAAGGCGGTCGACGCCCTGGCCGCCGACAATCTGGTGGTGCGCCGTCAGGGCAAGGGCACGTTCGTTGCCACCCATACCGAGGAGCGGGCGTCGCTGTTTCGCTTCCTGCGGATTCGCAGCAACGCCGGCAAGGACATCGCCCCCAGCAGTCGCCTGCTGGACGTCCGCCGGGCCAAGGCACCGACGGATATTGCCCGCCTGCTGGGACTCAAGGTCGGCGACCCGGTGCTGGTGCTGCGGCGGGTACTCGACTACGACGGGGAACCCGTGGTGCTCGATGAAATCACGCTGCCCGCAACCCTGTTCAAGGGCTTGACCAAGGCGCGCTACGACGCCTACCGCGGCTCGATGTATGCATTCTTCGAATCGCAGTTCGGGGTGCGCATGCTGAAGGCGCAGGAGAAGATCCGGGCCGTCCCTGCCGATGCCGCCAGCGCGGCCATCCTGGGTGTGGCCGTCCAGACGCCGCTGCTCGCTGTCGACCGTGTCACGCTCACCTACGGCGATCGTCCCGTTGAAGTGCGGCGTGGCCTCTGCGCGACGGCTACCTTTCATTACCTGAACGAATTGCTCTAGGCGAAAACCTGCGATCGCGGGAGGGTCGGCCAATCAATACTTTGTCGCGCGGTTATCGAGGCACGGACGACGTTTGTCGAGAGGGCTTCTGGCGGGAAGTACCGTGAAACGGCTATAATTTGTGTGCTGCGCAACAAAAGCGTCGAATATCCGATTCTCCACGACACGCCGTCCATTTCATCGCGACAATTCCCGGCTACCTCCCACATGGCTGCGCTGAATCGACCCGCTGCTAGACCCCGCCCGGTTTATCTGAACCTGCTGGCGATTCGCCTGCCGTTGCCGGCCTTCGTCTCCATCCTGCATCGCGTCAGCGGCGTGCTGTTGTTTCTGGTGGGCATTCCATTCCTGCTGTGGGCGGTGCAGCGCGCACTGGTGTCGGCCGACGCCTGGGCGCAAATCCAGGGCATGGCGTCGCGTCCGCTGGGCAAGGTGTTCCTGCTGGTGCTCGCGTGGGCGTATCTGCATCACTTCCTGGCGGGCATCCGGCACCTCCTGATGGACCTGCATATTGGCGTCACGCTGCAGGCGGGCCGCCGTTCAGCGGCGATCGCGCTGGTGGTGTCCCTCCTGTTGACGCTCGGCGTGGCGATTCGGCTATGGTGACGACCCGACGTGTTCCGGTAGGTGCGCACTACGGCTGGCGCGACTGGCTCGCGCAGCGCATCACCGCCGTGGTGATGGCGCTTTACACGCTGCTGATCCTCGGCATCCTGCTGTGGTACGGCGGACTCGACTACGCCGTGTGGCTCGCGGTGTTCCGGTTCGAGCCGTTCCGCATTGCCACGTTCATCTTCATGGTCGCGTTGCTGTGGCATGCCTGGGTCGGCGTGCGCAACATCGCGATGGACTATGTCAAACCCGTGGGTATGCGGATCGCACTGCAATGCGTCGTGATCATCCTGTTGATCGGCTATGCAGGCTGGACGATCAACGTGTTGTGGGGACGCGGCGCGTGACTGTCTCCCACCATGCTCTCGAAGGCCGATCGTGACACCGCTGACCACGCTGCCCGTACGTAAGTTCGACGCCCTCATCATCGGTGCCGGCGGCGCCGGCATGCGGGCCTCGCTCAACCTCGCCGAAGCCGGGCTTTCGGTCGCGGTGGTGACCAAAGTGTTTCCGACCCGCTCGCACACGGTGGCGGCGCAGGGCGGCATCGGTGCCTCGCTCGGGAACATGGCCGAGGACCACTGGCTCTGGCATATGTACGACACCATCAAGGGGTCGGACTGGCTGGGTGACCAGGATGCCATCGAGTACATGTGCCGAATGGCGCCCAAGGTGGTCTACGAACTCGAGCACTTCGGCATGCCGTTCGACCGCAATGCCGATGGCACCATCTATCAACGCCCATTCGGCGGGCACTCGGCCAACTTCGGCGAGAAGGCGGTGTCGCGCGCCTGTGCGGCGGCAGATCGCACCGGCCATGCGATGCTGCACACGCTGTACCAGCGCAACGTACGCGCGCATACGCAGTTCTTCGTCGAGTGGATGGCGCTCGATCTGGTTCGTGACGCCGACGGCGACGTGGTGGGTGTCGTCGCCTACGAGATGGAAACCGGCGAAGTGATGATCCTGCAGGCGAAAACCACGGTCTTCGCCACCGGCGGCGCCGGACGCATCTTCGCGGCGTCCACCAATGCCTTCATCAATACCGGCGATGGCCTCGGCATGGCGGCCCGCGCCGGCATTCCGCTCGAAGACATGGAATTCTGGCAATTCCATCCCACCGGCGTGGCCGGCGCGGGCGTGCTGATCACCGAAGGCGTGCGCGGGGAGGGTGGCATCCTTCTCAACAGCGACGGCGAGCGCTTCATGGAGCGCTATGCGCCCAACCTGAAGGACCTTGCGTCGCGCGACATCGTATCGCGCTCGATGGACCAGGAAATCAAGGAAGGCCGCGGCTGTGGTCCGCACAAGGATCACGTGCTGCTGAAGCTCGACCATCTCGGCCCCGAAGTCATTCTGAAGCGATTGCCGTCGATCCGCGAAATTGCGATCAAGTTCGCCAACGTCGACCCGATCAAGGAACCGATCCCGGTGGTGCCCACCATCCACTACCAGATGGGCGGCATTCCCACGAACATCCACGGCCAGGTCGTGGCGCCGAAGGACGGCAATCCCAACAGCGTGATCGGCGGCCTGTATGCGGTCGGAGAATGCGCATGCGTGTCGGTGCACGGGGCCAATCGCCTCGGCACCAATTCGCTGCTCGACCTGCTGGTCTTCGGCCGCGCGGCCGGCGAGCACATCGTCGAGCAGAACCTGAAGGCGAAGGCGCACAAGGAACTGCCGCGCGATGCCGGTGACCTGTCGCGCGCGCGCCTCGCCCGTCTCGACGGCGCCACGTCCGGCGAATCGGTGCCTGAGGTGGCGCAGGCCATCCGCAAGTCGATGACCGCGCACTGCGGCGTGTTCCGCAACGAGACGCTGCTCACCGAGGGTGTCGCGCAGATCATGGCGCTCGAAGGCCGTGTCGCCCGCACCGCGATCGCCGACAAGAGCCAGGTGTTCAACACGGCCCGTGTCGAAGCGCTGGAACTGGACAACCTGATCGAGACCGCCAAGGCGACCGTGGTGTCCGCCGCAGCGCGCCAGGAATCGCGCGGCGCGCAGGCGCGCAGCGACTACCCCACGCGGGACGACGCGCAATGGCTGAAGCACACGTTGTGGTATCGCGAAGGGAACCGGCTGGATTACAAGCCGGTCAATCTAAAACCGCTGTCGGTGGAAGCGTTTCCGCCGAAGGCGAGAACGTACTGATGGAATCCACGATGCCGTGCAGGAACGCCAAAGACGGGGCAGCCGCGCCGCCCCGGGTGCAACGGACGTTTTCCCTATGAAATTCCGCGTCTACCGCTACGATCCTGAAAAGGACAGCAAACCGTACACCCGGGACTACGACGTCACGCTCGAGCCCACGGACCGGATGCTGCTCGATGCGCTGATCAGGCTCAAGATCCAGGACGACACGCTGTCGTTCCGGCGCAGTTGCCGCGAAGGCGTGTGCGGCTCCGATGCCATGAATATCAACGGCAAGAACGGGCTCGCCTGCATCACCAACCTCAACGACGTGAAGGAGCCGGTGGAGTTGCGCCCGCTTCCCGGGTTGCCGGTGATCCGCGACCTCATCGTCGACATGAGCCAATTCTTCAAGCAGTACCATTCAATCA
Source organism: uncultured beta proteobacterium (assembly GCA_963805355.1). Taxonomy (GTDB): domain Bacteria; phylum Pseudomonadota; class Gammaproteobacteria; order Burkholderiales; family Casimicrobiaceae; genus VBCG01. The sequence continues at coordinate 502,107 of CAWDTZ010000004.1, forward strand.
AGCCCTATCTCGTCAACGACAGTCCGGCCCCGGAGAAGGAGCGCCTGCAGTCGCCCGAGGATCGCGAGGAACTGGATGGCCTGTATGAATGCATCCTCTGCGCGTGCTGTTCGACCGCATGTCCTTCGTTCTGGTGGAATCCGGACAAGTTCGTCGGTCCGGCGGGCCTGCTCGCCGCTTATCGCTTCATTGCCGACAGCCGCGACCAGGACAGCGAAGGCCGCATCGACAATCTCGAGGATCCGTATCGGCTGTTCCGCTGCCATACGATCATGAACTGCGTCGACGTTTGTCCGAAGAACCTCAATCCGTCGAGCGCCATCGGCAAGATCAAAGACATCATGGTGAAACGGGCGGTGTGACATCGTGACGCCGACGGTTGCTGCGCATGCCGGGAGTCCGCCGAGGCCGATGCGCCATGCTTGATGCCCAACGCCTTAGCCGCATCCGCTGGCGCTGCCGGCGCGGAATGCTCGAAAACGACCTCGTGCTGACGCGCTTCCTGGACCAGCGGGGCGCGGGCATCGGCGAGGATGAAGTGGCGATGCTGGACCGGCTGCTCGACCTGCCCGATACCGAATTGTGGGACCTGTTGTCCGGGCGTACCGAGCCATCGGATGACCGCGTAGGGCCGCTGTTGCAACATCTGCGCACTGCATGAAGGCACAAAATGCGGGCGCTGCTGGAGGTGATGTGCCGCTCGCGCTTGCGCAGGGCGGTTCGATGGATTTTCCGGGAGTGCTACTGCCATGACTGATCGCACCGCCAAACTCGAATTTTCGGACGGCACGCCGTCGCTCGCGTTCCCCGTGCTTTCCGGCACCGTTGGCCCCGATGTCATCGATATCCGGTCGCTGTACGGGAAGACCGGCAAGTTCACTTTCGACCCCGGATTCATGTCGACGGCCGCATGCAACTCGGCCATCACTTATATCGACGGCGACAAGGGCGAGCTGCTCTACCGCGGGTATCCGATCGAGGAACTGGCGCAGCGCTGTGATTACCTCGAGACGTGCTATCTGCTGCTGTACGGCGAATTGCCCACGCCGGATGAAAAGGACGACTTCGTCTCCCGCGTGACCATGCACACGATGGTCAACGAGCAGATGCATTTCTTCATGCGCGGCTTTCGCCGCGATGCGCATCCGATGGCGGTGATGACGGGCCTTGTCGGCGCGCTGTCGGCGTTCTATCCGGATTCGATGAACCTGCACGATGCACGGCAACGCGATATCTCGGCCATCCGCCTCATCGCCAAGATGCCGACGCTGGTGGCCATGGCCTACAAGTACACGATCGGGCAGCCGTACGTGTATCCGCAGAACGATCTTGGTTATGCCGCCAATTTCATGCGGATGATGTTCGCCACCCCCTGTGAGCCTTACAAGGTCAATGACGTGCTGGTGCGCGCGCTGGATCGGATCTTCATCCTGCACGCCGACCACGAGCAGAATGCGTCGACGTCAACGGTGCGCCTGTGCGCATCGTCGGGCACCAATCCGTTCGCGGCCATAGCGGCGGGCGTGGCGTGCCTGTGGGGCCCCGCGCACGGCGGCGCGAATGAAGCCGCGCTCAACATGCTCTATGACATCCAGGCGCAAGGCGGCGTCGCCAAGATCGGCGAGTTCATCAACAAGGTCAAGGACAAGAACTCCAGCGTCAAGCTGATGGGTTTCGGCCACCGCGTGTACAAGAACTACGACCCGCGCGCCAAGTTGATGCGCGAGACGTGCTACGAGGTGCTGAACGAACTCGGTCTGCAGGACGACCCGCTGTTCGAACTGGCGATGAAGTTGGAAAAGATCGCGCTGGAGGACGATTACTTCGTTTCGCGCAAGCTCTATCCGAACGTCGATTTCTACTCGGGCATCGTGCAGAAGGCCATCGGCATTCCGGTGCCGTTGTTCACCGCGGTCTTCGCGCTCGCGCGCACTGTCGGGTGGATCGCGCAATTGAATGAAATGATCGCCGATCCGGAATACAAGATCGGCCGGCCGCGGCAGCTTTATGTCGGCGCCGCGCGCCGTACCGTGGTGCCGCTCGCGCAACGCGTCTAGAACCGCACTTGCCATGGCGCGGCCGCTGTCGCGTCCGCCGGCCAGGAGATGATGCAATGGGTCTCATGAAGGAACTCGAATCGACAAGCACGCTGTTCGGCGCCAATGCGCCGTTCATCGAGGAACTGTACGAGAATTACCTGGCCGATCCGGCCAGGGTCCCCGCCGAATGGCGCGGTTACTTCGACGAATTGCGCGGCGACTCGCCGGACGTGCCGCATGCGCCGGTGGTGGAGTCGTTCCGCGAACTCGCGCGCAATCGCCGCGTGCAGGGCGCGATGGTCGATGCGGCCACGATGCACAAGCAGGTGCTGGTGCTGCGCCTCATCAGCAAGTACCGCACGCTCGGCATGTTCAATGCCGATCTCGATCCGCTGCGCCAGCACCCGGTCGACTACGTGGCCGACCTCGACCTTCGGACCTACGGTTTCAGCGAAGCCGACATGGACACCGAGTTCGACGTCGGGTCCTACAAGGCCGGTCCGTCCCGGATGCGCCTGCGCGACCTCGTGAAGGCGCTGCAGGAGACGTACACGCGAACGCTGGGCGCTGAGTACATGTACATCGCCGACACGGCCACCAAGCGTTTCTTCCAGGAGCGGCTGGAGCCGAACCGGTCGCGACCGCAATACTCGCCCGAACTGCGCCGGCACATTCTCGAACGGCTCACGGCGGCGGAAACGCTCGAACGCTACCTGCATACCAAGTATGTCGGGCAGAAGCGTTTCTCGGGCGAAGGCGGCGACGCGATGATCCCGATGCTCGATCGGTTGATCGAGAAGGCCGGCGCCGCCGGCGTCCAGGAGATCGTGATGGGGATGGCGCACCGGGGCCGTCTCAACGTGCTGGTCAACATCCTCGGCAAGATGCCGAGTGACCTCTTTTCCGAATTTGAAGGCAAGGCGGCGCAGGCGCTGCCAGCCGGCGACGTCAAGTACCATCAGGGCTTCTCGTCCGATGTCTCCACCCCGGGCGGTCCCGTGCACCTCACGCTCGCGTTCAATCCGTCGCATCTCGAGATCGTCAATCCCGTAGTCGAGGGCTCGGTGCGCGCGCGGCAGCACCGTCGCGGCGACTTCCGTGGCGACCAGGTGCTGCCGATCCTGATTCACGGCGATGCGGCCATTGCCGGGCAGGGTGTGAACCAGGAAATACTCAACATGGCGCAGACCCGTGGCTACTACACGGGCGGCACGATCCACATCGTCATCAACAACCAGATCGGCTTCACCACGTCCGATCCGCGCGATGCGCGCGGCACGACCTATTGCACCGACATCGCCAAGATGGTCGAGGCGCCGATTCTGCACGTCAACGGCAACGATCCGGAAGTGGCGCTGCTGGCGGTCGAGATCGCGATGGAATATCGCCAGCGCTTCCACCGCGACATCTTCATCGACCTCGTCTGCTTCCGCCGCCTTGGCCATAACGAAGCCGACGAACCGATGGTCACCCAGCCCCTGATGTATCGCCGGATTGCCCAGCATCCGGGCACGCGCAAGCTCTATGCGGACGTCCTGGTCGAGGACGGCATCATTGCCGCCGCCGATGCCGATGCGATGGTCAGCACGTTCCGCGCCGCGATGGATCGCGGGCAGCACACGAACAAGACTATCCTGTCGAACTACAAGCCGCCCTTTACCATCGACTGGTCGCCCTATCTCAAGCGCGAGTGGTCGGATGTCACGATGACCGGCGTGCCAATGGCGACGCTGCAGTCGCTCGCCGTGAAACTCACCACGGTGCCCGAAGGCTTCAAGCTGCATTCGCGCGTGGAGCGCGTGATTGCCGACCGCCGTGCAATGGGCGAGGGCAAGCTGCCGCTCGACTGGGGCATGGGCGAGAGTCTCGCCTACGCATCGCTGCTCAACGACGGCTTCGGCGTGCGCCTGTCCGGCGAGGACATCGGTCGTGGCACGTTCTCCCATCGCCATTCGGTGCTGCACGACCAGAATCGGCAGACGTGGGATTCGGGCACCTACATCCCGCTGCAGCACTTGAGTCCGACGCAGCCGTCGTGCGAGATCATCGATTCGGTGCTGACGGAACAGGCCGTGGTCGGCTTCGAGTACGGTTATTCAACGTCGGACCCCGACCGCCTGGTGCTGTGGGAGGCGCAGTTCGGCGACTTCGTGAACGGCGCACAGGTCGTGATCGACCAGTTCATCAGTGCCGGCGAAGTGAAGTGGGGGCGCATCTGCGGACTCGTGATGCTGCTGCCGCACGGCTATGAAGGCCAGGGCCCCGAGCATTCGTCGGCGCGGCCCGAGCGATTCCTGCAGCTGTGCGCCCAGCACAACATGCAGGTCTGCGTTCCAACGACACCGGCGCAGGTGTTCCACATGTTGCGGCGGCAGATGGTGCGCAAATACCGGAAGCCGCTGATCGTGATGAGCCCGAAGAGCCTGCTGCGCAACAAGGAGGCCGTGTCGTCATTGGAAGAATTCGCCACGGGCGGCTTCCGGACGGTGATCGGCGAGGTGGACAAGCTGTCCGCCAAGGGCGTTCGCCGCATCATTGCCTGCTCCGGCAAGGTGTATTACGACCTGCTGGCATTCCGCCGCGAGAACAAGATCGACGACATTGCCATCATCCGGCTGGAGCAGCAGTATCCGTTCCCGCATGCTGCATTCAAGGACGAAGTGGGACATTTCCCCAAGGCGAAGGAAGTCGTCTGGGTCCAGGAAGAGCCGCAGAATCAGGGTGCCTGGTATCGCTTGCGTGCCTATCTGCGGGCGGACATCGCGGACGAGCAGGTGCTGGCTTACGCGGGCCGGCCGATCTCCGCTTCCACGGCGGTGGGTTACGCCTCCAAGCACAATGCCGAACAGAAACAACTGATCGAGGATGCATTTGCGTCCACCCTCAAATCGGGCGAGATGGTCGTCGCCCACTGACCGTATTGCGACGCGCCCCATGGACGCGCCAGGCAGAAAGCAGAATACATGCGTATCGAAGTCAAGGTTCCCCAGTTGCCCGAATCGGTGGCCGAGGCCACCCTTGTCAGCTGGCACAAGAAAGCCGGTGATGCCGTCGTTCGCGACGAAAACCTGATCGATGTCGAGACCGACAAGGTCGTGCTCGAACTGCCGGCGCCTGCCGACGGCGTGATCGTCGAACTGGTGCGGCCGGACGGGGCCACGGTCACGTCGAATGATGTCATTGCGATTATCGACACCGAGGCCAAGGGCGCCGTCACTGCAGCGCCTGCGGCCGCCGTGCCGGTCGCGGCGCCGGCGGTACCCGCGGCGAGTGCGCCGCCGGCATCCGCGCCTGCGGCCACAAGTGCATTGCCGGCTGCGCGCAAGATGATGGCCGAAGACAACGTCGATCCCGCATCGGTTGCCGGCTCCGGCCGCGGTGGCCGCATCACGAAGGGTGACGTCATCGACGCGGTGGCAGCTCGTGCTGCCGTACCTTCCGCTGCCCCCGTCGCTGCCACTGCCGCACCCGCGACCGCGACCGCAAGGACGCCGGCGCCGGCATCGGTGACGATGGGCTCGCGTCCGGAGCAGCGGGTACCGATGTCGCGGCTGCGTCAGCGTGTGGCCGAGCGTCTGGTGCTGTCGCAGTCGACCGCAGCCATCCTCACCACATTCAACGAAGTCAACATGCAGCCGGTGATCGACCTGCGCAACCGGCACAAGGAACGCTTCGAGAAGGAACACGGCGTCAAGCTTGGTTTCATGAGCTTCTTCGTCAAGGCTGCCGTGCACGCGCTGAAAAAATACCCACTGGTCAATGCGTCGATCGATGGCAACGACATCGTCTACCATGGTTACTACGACATCGGTATCGCCGTGGGCAGTCCGCGCGGATTGGTCGTGCCGATCCTGCGCGACGCCGACCAGATGTCCATCGCCGACATCGAGAAGCAGATCGCCGAATACGGCAAGCGCGCGGCCGACGGCAAGCTGACGGTCGAGGAACTCACCGGTGGCACGTACACCATCAGCAACGGCGGGGTGTTCGGGTCGATGCTGTCTACGCCGATCATCAATCCTCCGCAGTCGGCCATTCTCGGTGTACATGCCACGAAGGAGCGAGCAGTTGTCGAGAACGGCCAGGTGGTGGTGCGGCCGATGAACTACCTCGCGCAGTCCTACGACCACCGGATCATCGACGGCCGCGAGGCCGTGCTGTCGCTGGTGGCGATCAAGGACGTGCTCGAAGACCCCGCACGGATGCTGCTGGACCTGTAGAACGATGCGGCGGATGAAAAGACTGTCCTTGCAACGCGCGCTGTCGCGCAGGAATGTGAACCATGGCTGAATCATTCGATGTCGTCGTCATCGGTGCCGGACCCGGCGGCTATATCGCGGCGATCCGCGCGGCGCAGCTGGGCTTCAGGACGGCGTGCATCGACGACTGGTCGCGCGCCGACGGCAGGCCGGCGCCGGGCGGAACCTGCACCAACGTCGGGTGCATTCCTTCCAAGGCGCTGCTGCAGTCGTCGGAGCATTTCGAACATGCGGGGCACGGCTTTGCCGAGCATGGGATCAAGATTGCCGGCCTCGCGCTGGACCTGAAGCAGATGCTGGCGCGCAAGGACAAGGTCGTCGCGCAGAACAACGACGGCATCATCTACTTGTTCAAGAAGAACAAGATCGCGTTCTTTCACGGCCTGGGATCGTTCGGCGGCAAGGAGGGGGATACCTGGCGTGTGAATGTCACGGGCGCCAAGCCGGCCGAACTCGCGGCGAAGCATGTGATCATCGCCACCGGGTCGAAACCGCGCGCGTTGCCCGATGTCGCCATCGACAACGTGCGGGTGCTGGACAATGCCGGCGCGCTGGCGATTCCCGCCGTGCCCAAGGCGCTTGGCGTCGTCGGCGCGGGGGTGATCGGCCTGGAAATGGGTAGTGTCTGGCGGCGCCTTGGCGCTGACGTGACCATCCTCGAAGCGTTGCCCACGTTTCTTGGCGCCGTGGACGAAAGTGTCGCCAAGGAAGCAATGAAGCTCTTCACCAAGCAGGGCTTGAAGATCGAGACGGGCGTGAAGATAGGCGCGGTGACCGCAGGCAAGAAGGATGTCACGGTCGCCTATACCGACAGTGCCGGCAGCGCCAAGTCCCTTGTGTTCGATCATCTGATCGTCTCGATCGGGCGCATTCCGTTCACCGACGGTCTCGCCGCCGAGGCCGTCGGACTGCAGCTCGACGAGCGCGGCTTTGTGGCCGTCGATGCCGATTGCAGGACCAATCTGCACAACGTCTGGGCCGTCGGCGACGTCGTGCGCGGGCCGATGCTGGCGCACAAGGCCGAAGAGGAGGGCGTGGCCGTGGCCGAGCGCATCGCCGGACAGCACGGTCATGTCGATTTCAACACCGTGCCGTGGGTCATTTATACCGCGCCGGAAATCGCGTGGGTGGGCGAAACCGAACAGCAACTGAAGTCGCGTGGCGCCGACTACCGGGCCGGCAGTTTCCCGTTCATGGCCAACGGCCGCGCTCGCGCCATGGGTGACACCTCCGGCTTCGTGAAGATCCTGGCCGACCGCAAGTCCGACCGCATCCTCGGGATGCATGTCGTCGGTCCATACGCATCCGAGCTCATCTCGGAAGGCGTCGTGGCCATGGAATTCGGCGCGTCCAGTGAAGACCTGGCGCGCATCTGCCACGCCCATCCGTCGCTCTCCGAAGCGACCAAGGAAGCGGCGCTGGCCGTAGACGGACGTACGCTGAACCTCTAGCATGGTTGGGGATATGCTCCCCGGCCAGATTGCGCGCCGTCGTGGCACGCTGATCGATTATCTCGATCCCATCCTCGCGCAACGTGGCGCGACGCTCGATCACGCGCAGGCCGCTGCATTGGACCGGCTGCAGGCGCTGGCCGATGAGCTCACGGCATTCCGCGTGGCGCGACAGTCGCGGCTGAAGCGCCTGTTCGCGCCGCCCGCGATCCCCCGGGGACTTTACCTTTGGGGTGGCGTGGGCCGTGGCAAGAGCTTTCTGATGGACAGCTTCTTCGCCGCCGTGCCGCTGAAGCGCAAGACCCGCGTGCACTTCCATGCCTTCATGCGTGATGTGCATGCCGAACTGCAGACGCTCAAGGGCGAGGTCGATCCACTCGCCGCCGTGGCGGCCCGCATCGCCAAGCGATGGCGGCTCATCTGCTTTGACGAATTTCATGTGTCGGATATCGCGGATGCGATGATCCTGGGCCGGCTCATGAAGGCGTTGTTCGAAGCCGGCGTCGTATTCGTGCTGACATCAAACTATCCCCCGGCGGGGCTGTATCCCAATGGCCTGCAGCGGCAGAATTTCGTGCCGACCATTGCGCTGCTCGAACACTGGCTCGATGTCGAGGAAGTCGATGGTGGCATCGACTATCGCCTGCGCGCGCTGGAGCGGGTGGAAACGTTCCTGGTGCCGGCCGGGCCGGCGGCCGACGCGGCGCTGACCGCCGCCTTCGATGCACTGCAAAGCGGGGCCGACGAGTCGCCGCGCCTTACCGTACAGGGCCGAACGCTGGTGGCGCGACGACGGGCGGGCAGCGCCGTCTGGTTCGATTTCGGCACCCTATGCGACGGCCCACGCTCGCAGCGCGACTACCTTGAGCTGGCGCAGCGCTTTGCGGTGCTGTTCCTGTCCGACATCCCCGTCATGTCGGCACAGCAGAGTGACCTGGCGCGCCGTTTCACCTGGCTGATCGACATCCTCTACGACAACGGCGTGAAGCTGGTCGCGTCCGCGGCCGCGCCAGCGGAGGCGCTGTATCTGGCGGGCGCCAATGTCCAGGAATTCCCGCGCACGGTCAGCCGCCTGACCGAGATGCGCACGCACGACTACATGGCGCGCTCCCATGCCGCCGATGGGGCAACGACCGTGCCCGTCATCGGCGTTTCCGTCGCGGCCTGACGCCGCGCTATCCTGCACGCCTATCCCCAGCCACCACGACCACCCGAGGAGACTCCGATGTCAACGTTTAAGGCGTACCGCACCTTCGAGGACAACAAGGTCGTGTCGAGCCGCTTCGTCGACATGTCCATCGACGAGCTGGATCCCGGCGATGTCGTGCTGCGCACCAAGTATTCGACGATCAATTACAAGGATGCACTGTCGTACAACGGCACCGGCCGGATCATGCGCAAGTTCCCCACCAATGCCGGCATCGATGTCGCAGGCACGGTGGAATCGTCGAGCGACCATCGCTTCAAGGTCGGCGACAAGGTAATCGTCACTGGTTACGATTTCGGCGTCGCGCATGACGGTGGGTATGCCGAACATGTGCGCGTGCCCGGCGACTGGGTCGTGCGCCGACCGGAGTCGATGACGGCGTTCGATGCGATGACGCTCGGCACCGCTGGCTATACCGCGGCGCTGGCCATTGCGCTCATGGAGCACAACGGGTTGAAACCGGACAGCGGGCCGGTCGCCGTCACCGGTGCCACCGGCGGCGTGGGCTCGGTGGCGGTGGAAGTGCTGGGCAAGCTCGGCTATCACGTCGTGGCGATCACCGGCAAGGCGGAGGAGGTCGATTACCTGAAGGGCATCGGCGCCAAGGAAGTGCTGCTGCGGCAAGGCATCGATCTCGCGCGCATCAAGCCGCTGGAACGCGCCACGTTTGCGGGCGCGATCGACAATCTCGGCGGCGATATCCTGGCTTGGCTCCTGGCGTCCTCGAAGGTCGGCGGCACGGTGGCGGCGGTGGGGCTGGCGGCCGACTACAAGCTCAATACCTCGGTGATGCCGTTCATCCTGCGCGGCGCGCACCTCCTTGGCGTCGATAGCGCCAACACGCCGATGCCGTTACGGCAGCGCACGTGGAACAAGCTCGCCATGGAGTGGCGGCCGGATCGGGTGCATGATCAGGTGCGCACGATTGATTTCGACGAGTTACCGACGCATTTCGATGCGTACCTGAAGGGCCTCGTGCGCGGTCGCACCGTGGTACGCATCGCACCCGATTCCCACGGCGGTTGAGGCTGCCGTTCATCGTTCGCTTTCTGCAGGTGCCAATCATGTCCAACTACAAGGACTTCCACCGCCGTTCGCTGGCCGACCGCGAAGGTTTCTGGCGTGAACGCGCGGCCCTGATCGACTGGCACACGCCATTCACGTCGGTACTCGATTACTCGCGCCCGCCATTCGCGCGCTGGTTCGTCGGCGGGCAGACCAACCTCTGCCACAACGCGATCGACCGGCACCTCGCCACGCGGCCGGATCAGGACGCGCTCGTGTTCATCTCCAGCGAAACGGGACAGACCGCGCGGTACACCTATCGCGACCTGGCGGCCGAAGTCAATCGTTGCGCAGCGGTGCTTGCAGGTCTGGGCGTGGTGCGCGGCGACCGCGTTCTGATCTACATGCCGATGGTGCCCGAAGCAGTGTTCGCGATGCTGGCGTGCGCACGATTGGGCGCCGTGCATTCGGTGGTCTTTGGCGGCTTCGCGGCAGCCAGCCTCGCCACGCGGATCGACGATGCCCGTCCGCGCGTTTTATTCACCGCCGACGCGGGCATGCGTGGTGGCAAGGCCATCCTGTACAAGCCGCTGGTGGACGAGGCCATCCGCCTGGCGGCGTTTCCACCTGAACACGTGGTGCTCGTCGATCGCGGTCTCGACAAGGCGATGGCCCGCCTCCTGGGTCGCGATCACAACTATGCGGCGCTGCGCGCCAAGCATATGGACGCGAAGGTGCCCTGCGCATGGCTCGAGTCCAGCGAGCCGTCCTATATTCTCTACACGTCGGGCACCACCGGCAAGCCCAAGGGCGTGCAGCGCGACACGGGGGGCTATGCGGTGGCGCTGGCGGCGTCCATGCGCGACATCTTTGCCGTCGCGCCGGGCGAAACGATGTTCACGACCAGCGACATCGGCTGGGTGGTCGGCCATTCGTACATCGTCTATGCCCCACTGATCAATGGCTCGACCTCCATCATGTACGAAGGCCTGCCCATCCGGCCTGATCCCGCGATCTGGTGGAAGATCGTGGCCGAGAACAAGGTCACGACCATGTTCAGTTCGCCCACGGCGATCCGCGTGCTGAAGAAACAGGATCCTGCGTTCATGCAGCAGCACGACGTCTCGTCGCTGCGCCACCTGTTCCTGGCAGGCGAGCCCCTGGACGAGCCGACGGCGCGCTGGGTTGCCGACGCGCTGGGGGGTGTGGCGATCGTGGACAACTACTGGCAGACGGAAACCGGCTGGCCCATCCTGTCGGCGCATCCGGGGGTGGAGGATACGCCGCGCAAGTTCGGCAGCCCCTCATTCCCCGCAGCGGGCTATGACGTGCGACTGCTGCATGAGTCCACGGGTGCCGAGGTGGGCACGGACGAAAAAGGCGTGCTGGCGCTGATCCCGCCGCTGCCTCCGGGTTGCATGAGCACCATCTGGGGCGACGACACGCGCTTCGTCAACACGTACTTCAGCACGTTTCCGGATCGTCTGGCCTATTCAACGTTCGACTGGGCCACCCGCGATGCCGATGGCTACTACTTCGTGCTGGGCCGCACTGACGACGTCATCAACGTTGCCGGGCACCGTTTGGGCACGCGCGAGATCGAGGAAGCGGTCCAGGCGCATACGGGCATTGCCGAAGTGGCGGTCGTCGGCGTGGCGGATGCGTTGAAAGGACAGGTACCGGTCGCATTCGCCGTGGTGAAGGATCCGGCGCGGATTGCCGATGCGGCAGGCATCGCCTCATTGCGGCAGGAAGTCATGGCCATGGTCGACAGGCAGCTGGGCGCCATCGGTCGGCCGGGCGCCGTGCACTTTGTCACCACGCTGCCGAAGACGCGGTCGGGCAAGCTCCTGCGACGTTCGCTGCAGGCCCTGGCAGAAGGCCGCGACCCCGGAGACCTCACGACGATCGAAGACCCGTCGGCGCTGGAGCAGATCAGGGTGTCGCTGGCCGCGGAGAAATAGCGCTTCTCAGCGGTGCGCGGTCGTCGGGGCGGGGAATGGGCGATAATTGCGAGTTGTCTTCGCCCGACCCCGCTACCTGTGACCATGTCCCCACCCGCCGCCGACGTTGCCCATGCCCCGCTGGCCGAGGTCACGCGCGGGGCCATCGTCGAGAGCGCGCATCGCGGTTCCGTCGCCGTATGTGCGGCTGACGGCGAGCTGCTGTTCGCCTCCGGCGACCCGACCTTCATCACCTTTTCGCGCAGCACGCTGAAACCACTCCAGGCGTTGCCGTTCGTCGCCGCGGGTGGCGTGGAGCGCTTCGGCTTCACGCCCGCGCAGGTGGCGATGCTGTGCGCCAGCCACGCCGGCGAAACCCGCCATATCGAGGCCGCCGCCGATATGCTGGCCAAGGCCGGCAACAAGGCCGGCGAACTCCAGTGCGGGACGCACGCCCCGTATTGCTTCGAGGCTCGTGGAGAGATGCCGCCACCGCCGCCGTATTCCCCGCTGGCCAACAACTGCTCGGGCAAGCACAGCGGCATGCTGGCGTATTGCGTCATGTGCGGCCATGACAAGCACGATTACCTGGCGCTCGATCATCCATTGCAGCAGGCGATCCGTCGGGCGGTGAGCCGCTTCAGCGGTGTCCGGGAGGAGGCGCTTGTTGCCGGTATCGACGGCTGCTCGGCCCCCAACTACGCGCTGCCGCTGGCCGCGCTCGCCACCGGCTTTGCCCGGCTGGGCGCCGCCGTGGTCGATCCCGATTACGGGTGCGCGCCGCGCCAGCTTGCAGACGCCATGACCACCCATCCGGAGATGATCTCCGGCGAATATGGCGCCGACCTGGCGCTGGCGCGGGCCGGTCGCGGCGACTGGGTCTGCAAGGTTGGCGCGGAAGGGGTGCGCGCCATGAGCATTCGCAGTCGCGGCTGGGGCATCGCCATCAAGGTGGCCGACGGCAACAAGCGCGGGCTGCATGCTGCCACCGTCGGCGTGCTCGAACAGTTGGGGCTCCTCGACGCCGCGGCGCGCACGGCGCTGGCGCGATTGGCCGCCCCCGAATTGCGCAATTTGAGAGGGATCGCCACCGGGCAAATTCGCTCTGTAGTTGTCCTGGACAAAATAATCCCCGTCCGCCGCCCGCTGGCGACCATGGTCGCCCAGTGAACTTAACCCCGTTGCGGCAGTCTTTATCCCCAGATAGGCGCGGTATCGTGATTCCGAAGGTACATCCGGAATCGCCAGCGGCATCGCCGGCAGCCACACCCGCGATGGCGCGGGATAACAACGAACAACGATCGATTCAGGGAATTCTCGCGGATGGGTGATCGCGAAATCGATCAGCAGCTCGTGGAGCGTGCTCAGCGTGGCGACAAGCGCGCTTTCGAGCTGCTGGTCATGAAATACCAGCGCAAGCTGGGACGGCTGTTGTCGCGGCTGGTGCGCGACCCGGCGGAGGTCGAGGACGTGTCGCAGGAAGCCTTCATCAAGGCCTACCGCGCATTGCCGAGCTTTCGGGGCGACAGTGCGTTCTACACGTGGTTGTATCGCATCGCGATCAACACGGCGAAGAACTACCTGGTGGCCATGGGTCGGCGGGCGCCAACGTCGACTGCGTTCGACAACGAGGAAGCGGAAGGTTTTGAAGACGCGGAGCAGCTCCGTACCAGCTCGACCCCGGAAGACGAATTGGTGGGCAAGCAGATCGCCGAGACCGTCAACCGGGCGATGGATGCGTTACCCGAGGATCTGCGCACGGCCATTACGTTGCGTGAGATCGAAGGGTTGAGCTATGAGGAAATCGCCGCGGTGATGAATTGTCCGATCGGCACCGTGCGGTCGCGGATCTTCCGCGCCCGCGAGGCCATAGCCGCCGAGTTGCGTCCGCAGCTCGGCACCGATTTAAACCGGAGATGGTGATGAACGAGCAAATTTCGCGTTTGATGGACGGCGAACTCGACGATGTGGAATTCGAGCGCCTTTGCGCGGAACTGAAGACCGACGGCGCGATGCAGACCTGGGTCTGCTACCACGCGATCGGTGATCACCTGCGCGGCACCCATGGTGTGGCACCCGGGTTCGCGCGGCGTTTTGCCGCGACGCTGGCAGTCGAACCCACGGTGCTGGCACCGGCCGCAAGCCGCTCCGCTCGGCAATCGGCACCGGCCACCTTCGCATGGGCGGTCGCGGCCACGTTGGCCGCGGTTACCGTGGTGGGGTGGACCGCGTTCTCGATGGTGGACGCGCCGCCGATGGCCGTGGCCAAGGCCCGCGAGGCGTCGACCGTGCGGGTTGCCCAGGTCACGTCGGCGGGCGATGTACCGGCCGAATATCTTGTCGCGCACCAGGAATATTCGCCTGCGTCGGCCATCCAGGGTGGCGGCACCTACCTGCGTGCCGCGGTCGCTTCGGGAACGCAGCCGCGTCCGTGATCCGATCGAACCGATGATGCCGATGTTGTCGACCCTTCGCGGCGCGGCGCGCCGCGCCGGCGCCGTGGCGTCCGTGCTCGTGGCGCTGCTGGCCGCTTCCAATGCGTTCGCGCAGGACGCAGCGCAATGGCTTGCTCGCGTGGCCAATGCGGCGCGGACCCTGAATTACACCGGGGTCATCGTGTACCAGATGGGCCCGCGCATGGAAACCTCGCGGGTCGTGCACATGAGCGAAGGCGGGCAGGAGTGGGAGAAGCTCACTAGTCAGGACGGAGCGCCGCGCGAGATCATCCGCAGCGGCGGGGAGGTCCGCTATTACTTTCCCGATGCCAAGCTGATGCGCATCGAGCCGCGCACCTTCCGCAATGCCTTTCCGTCGTTGTCGCCCGAACAGGTGCGCAGCCTCTCGCAGTACTACGACTTTCGCCTGATCGCCGGCGAGCGCATCGCCGGACATACTGCCGACGTCGTCGTGTTCGAACCCAAGGACGGCCTGCGCTATGGGCACAAGTTCTGGTCCGATGCCGCGACCGGATTGCTGCTCAAGGCGCGACTTGTCAACGAACGCGGCGAAGTCGTCGAGCAGTTCGCGTTCACCGACCTCACCATCAATGCCAAGGTCGACCGCGACATGGTAAAACCGTCGTGGGCCGCAGTGCCGCCCGAGTGGCAGGTGCGCCAGGCGAGCGGTGGCGAAGTCGTGCCGCAGGACACCGGCTGGATCGTCGGCAAATTGCCGCCAGGCTTCGCCAAGATCAACGAAGGTCTACGCAGGCTGCGCGGCAAGCGGGATCCCGTCGCCCATATCGTGCTGTCCGACGGACTGGTCGCCGTCAGTGTCTTCGTCGAACCCCTGACCGTCACGCAAACCCAGATAGGTCTGACGAAGCAGGGCGCGCTTAACGTCTACAGCGCGCGTAACGATGCGTTTATCGTCACCGTGCTGGGCGAGGTCCCGCCGGCCACGGTGCGCCAGATCGCGCAGTCCGTCGGGCGCCGGCCGACTCCTTGATCGGCACCTGCCGCACCCCCACTTTCCGTCCACTCCCGCAACATTCGCACGAGGTCTTCCATGTCCACGCGTTACTCCATTCCGTCCCGGGTGCTGGCTGCCACCTTTGCGTTCGTGGCTGCTGCGGCCTTTGCGCCGGCGGCATCAAGCCAGGGCAAAGGTGCCGGTTTGCCCGACTTCACCGACCTGTACGAAAAGAACAGCCCGGCCGTGGTGTCGATCGACGTGACGCAGAAGGCCAAACGTGGTCCGCGGGGCATGCCCGAACTGTCGGAAGACGATCCGTTCTACGAATTCTTCCGGCGCTTCGGCCAGGTGCCGCCGCGCCGCGGCCAGGAACGCGAGCCCGAGGCCCAATCAGTGGGTTCCGGCTTCATCATCGGCAGTGAAGGCCTCATCATCACCAATGCCCACGTGGTCGACGGCGCGGACGAGGTTACCGTGAAGCTCTTCGACAAGCGCGATTTCAAGGCCAAGGTACTGGGGGCCGACAAGCGCAGCGATATCGCGCTCCTCAAGATCGAAGCCAAGGACCTGCCCAAGGTCACCATCGGCGATCCGGACAAGCTGCGCGTGGGCGAGTGGGTGGTGGCCATCGGCAAGCCCTTCGGGCTCGACAGCACGATGACCGCCGGCATCGTCAGTGCCAAGGGACGCGACCTGCCACAGGAAAACCTGGTGCCGTTCATCCAGACCGACGTCGCGATCAATCCGGGCAACTCCGGTGGGCCGCTGTTCAACATGAAAGGTGAGGTGGTCGGCATCAATTCGCTGATCTATTCGCGCACGGGGGGCTACATGGGCCTCGCATTCGCGATCCCCATCGACGTGGCCATGAACTCCGTCAACCAGCTGAAGGAGAAGGGCCGGGTGACCCGCGGGCGCATCGGCGTGCAGATCCAGGGCGTGAGCAAGGAAGACGCCACAGGCTTCGGGCTTGACGCGCCGCGCGGCGCGCTGGTCAACGGCGTCGAAAAGGACGGCCCGGCCAGCAAGGCCGGCGTGGAAGTGGGCGACATCATCCTCAAGGTCGACGGCAAGGACGTGCGGACTTCCCAGGACCTGCCGCGGGTCATCTCGGTGTTGCGTCCGGGCACCAAGATCACTCTCACCGTCTGGCGCAAGGGGGCGAACAAGGATATCGCGGTCACCGTGGCCGAACTGAAGGAGGATGCCGCGGCGCAGCCGCGCCGGGGCGCGCCCACGCCGAAGGAAAAGGTCAAGCCCAACAAGATGGGGCTGATGCTGTCGGATCTCACCGACGAGCAGAAGAAGGAACTCGACCTCAAATCGGGCGTGCTGATCGACGACCTGGCCCCCAATGTTCGCGGCAACGTGCAGCCAGGCGACGTGATCCTCGCCATCGTCAATCGCGGCATTTCCACCGAGGTCAAGACCGTGGCGCAGGTGAACGAACTGCTGGCCAAGCTGGACAAGGGCGCATCGGTCACGTTTCAGCTGAAGCGCGGCGAACAGCAGTTCTTTTCCACATTGCGCATGCCCAACGGCGAATGAACGCAACGCCGGGGGGGCATGGCGGCGTTCCGCTCCCGTGCCGCCCCGGCGGCAGGTAGGTAACCGTGGTGGTGCACTCGCACAAAGCAGCAAAATCGGTTAAAATTCAGTACTTTCCGATTCGAACCCGATTCTGAACTGAAGCGTGCGGCTGCGGCTGGCACGCTTCCCCAGGGCACTCTTTCGGTGCCCTTTGTTTTTTGCCGTTCCCACATCCTGCGACTGCCACGTGCGCCACATCCGCAATTTCTCGATCATCGCCCACATCGACCACGGCAAATCGACGCTGGCCGACCGCTTCATCCAGCGCTGCGGTGGCCTGTCCGAACGCGAGATGAGCGAACAGGTGCTGGATTCGATGGACCTGGAACGGGAGCGCGGCATCACGATCAAGGCGCAGACGGCCGCATTGTCCTATCGCGCGAAGGATGGCGAAACTTATGCGCTCAACCTGATCGACACGCCGGGCCACGTCGATTTCGCCTACGAGGTTTCCCGCTCGCTTGCGGCCTGCGAAGGTGCGTTGCTGGTCGTGGACGCCTCGCAAGGGGTGGAAGCCCAGACGGTCGCCAACTGCTACACCGCGATCGAGCAGGGTGTGGAAGTGGTGCCGGTGCTGAACAAGATCGACCTGCCGTCGGCCGATCCCGAGCGGGTGATCGACGAGATCGAGGACATCATCGGCATAGACGCCACCGATGCAGTGCGCGCCAGCGCCAAGAACGGCATCGGCATCGACGACATTCTCGAGGCCATCATCGCCAAGGTGCCGCCGCCCAAGGGCGATGCGACGGCGCCGCTCTCCGCGCTCATCATCGACTCGTGGTTCGACAACTACGTCGGCGTCGTGATGCTGGTGCGCGTGATCGACGGAGTCCTGCGGCCGAAGGACAAGATCCTGCTGATGGCGGCGGGCGCCACGTTCAATTGTGAGCAGGTCGGCGTGTTCACGCCGAAATCCGTGGCCAGGACCCACCTCTCGGCCGGCGACGTAGGCTTCATCATCGCCGGCATCAAGGAAATCGACGCCGCCAAGGTCGGGGATACCGTTACGCTCGCCGCCCGCCCGGCCGCGCACGCGTTGCCCGGGTTCAAGGAAGTGCAGCCCCAGGTGTTCGCGGGTCTCTATCCGGTCGAGACGAACCAGTACGAAGCGCTGCGCGATGCATTGAACAAGCTCAAGTTGAACGATGCGTCGCTGCACTACGAACCCGAGGTGTCGCAGGCGCTGGGCTTCGGCTTCCGCTGCGGTTTCCTGGGACTGCTGCACATGGACATCGTGCAGGAGCGGCTCGAGCGCGAATATGACATGGAACTCATCACGACGGCCCCCACGGTGATCTACCAGGTGGCGATGCGTGACGGCACCATCCTGGAGATCGAGAACCCGTCGAAGTTGCCCGACCTATCGCGCGTGGAGGAAATCCGCGAGCCGATCATCACCGCGACGATCCTGATGCCGCAGGAATATGTGGGCCCGGTCATCACGCTGTGCACCGACAAGCGCGGCATCCAGAAGAACATGCAGTACCTCGGCCGCCAGGTGATGCTGACCTACGAGTTGCCGATGGCCGAAGTGGTGATGGATTTCTTCGACCGCCTGAAGTCCGTATCGCGCGGCTATGCATCGCTCGACTATGAGTTCAAGGAGTTTCGCGCGGCCGACGTGGTCAAACTCGACATCCTGATCAACGGCGAGCGCGTGGATGCTTTGTCGGTGATGGTGCACCGGTCGGTCTCGATGTATCGCGGCCGCGAAGTGGCGGCAAAGATGCGTTCGCTCATTCCGCGGCAAATGTTCGACGTGGCGGTGCAGGCCTCGATCGGCGCCAACATCATCGCCCGCGAGTCGATCAAGGCGATGCGCAAGAACGTGCTGGCGAAATGCTACGGCGGCGACATCTCGCGCAAGCGCAAGCTGCTCGAGAAGCAGAAGGCCGGCAAGAAGCGGATGAAGGCCGTCGGCAGCGTTGAAATTCCACAGGAAGCGTTCCTCGCCATCCTCCAGGTCGGGGAAAAGTAGACGAAGCGCGCCTTGGTACCCGCGAACGGCGGTCGTGACGAGGCGCGACCATGGCACAATCCGCCCGCTATCGCCCCTTGACCTCCGATGACTGAAATGAATTTTGCCCTAATCCTGTTTCTGCTGACCCTGGCCACCGGCGTCCTTTGGATTGTCGATCGCCTGTATTTCGCCCCCCGGCGCGAGCCAGGCGCGCGCGAGCCCGCATGGGTGGAGTACGCGGCCAGCTTCTTCCCCGTGCTCCTGATCGTGTTCATGCTCCGATCATTCATTGCGGAACCGTTCAAGATCCCGTCGTCGTCGATGCGACCCACGCTGGAGGTCGGTGACTTCATCCTGGTCAACAAATTCGTCTACGGATTGCGTCTGCCAATCGTCGAAACCAAGGTCGTGCCGTTGCGCGATCCGCAGCGCGGCGACGTGGTGGTGTTCCGGTATCCGGTGAATCCCACGCAGGATTTCATCAAGCGGGTGGTAGGCGTCGGCGGCGATGTCGTCACCTACAAGGACAAGAAGCTCACTGTCAACGGCGTGCCGTTGCCGGAAGCGGCGGACGGTACTTACAGCTATCTCGAGAACCTGCGCTTCGAGACGCTGCAGAAATCGATCGAGACCGCGCAGAGCGGCGCCGGTGCGCATGCCTACACCATCGGGGTCAATCCGCAGGTGCCGCCGGTGTACCCGCAGAACGTCAGGCCGTTTCCGGGACGCGAGAATTGCGATTACAATGAACAGGGTTTCACCTGCAAGGTGCCGGCGGGCCACTATTTCATGATGGGCGACAATCGTGACAATAGTGACGACAGTCGCTACTGGGGATTCGTCCCGGATGATCACATCCGGGGCAAGGCCTTTTTCATCTGGTTCAACTGGGACGACATTTCAAATCTCGCGTTCAAACGGATTGGCAGCGGGATCCGTTGAGCCAAGGGAAGGATGCATTCATGAATATCCCCTCGCGGCAGCGCGGCCTGTCGATGCTCGGTTTCCTGTTTGTTTCGGCGGTCGTCCTCGTGGTGGCACTGCTGGCCTTCCGCATGATTCCCGCCTATATCGAATACTTCACGATCCAGAAGGCGCTCGACGGCGCGCTGGCCGACTCCAACGACCTCTCGGTCGCGTCGATTCGCAGGGCCATGGACCGGCGGCTGTCGGCTGACTACGCCGATGCCATTTCAGCCAAGGATGTCGAAGTCACCAAGAGTGGCAACACCATCACGGCCTCGGTCAGCTGGGAAAAGAAGTTGCCCGTGGTCCAGAACGTGAGCATCCTGCTCGAATTCGACGCCTCGGCGTCGCGCTAGTCCCCCGGATGTCCGCGGCCTTCAGCCGGAATCTGCGTTACTCGTTCCGCCAACCTGCGCTGCTGCGCCAGGCGCTCACCCATCGCAGCGCGGGACCCGCCAATAACGAGCGGCTGGAATTCATCGGCGACGCGGTGCTCAACTGCGTGGTCGGCTTCGCACTTTTCGAACGATTTCCGGCGCTGCCCGAAGGCGATCTGTCTCGTCTCCGGGCAGCGCTTGTCAAGCAGGAGACGCTCGCCAAGGTGGCGCAGCGCCTTGAGCTGGGCACCGCGATCGCGCTGGGCGAAGGTGAGATCAGGAGCGGCGGCGCGCATCGCCCCTCCATCCTGGCGGATGCGCTGGAGGCCGTCTTCGGTGCCGTTTTCCTCGACGCCGGATTCGATGCGGCGCGCGCCGTCATCGTCGATGCCTATGGCGACCTCCTGGCCGATGCCGATCCCGCGATTCTCGGCAAGGATCCGAAGACGCGACTGCAGGAGTGGCTGCAGGGCCGGCGGATGCCGGTACCGGAGTATGTGGTCGTCGCAACGACCGGCGAAGCGCATTTGCAGCAATTCAACGTCGAATGCCGGATCGCGACGCTGGGTATCGTTACCACCGGTACCGGTGCCTCACGGCGCGTTGCCGAACAGGTGGCTGCCGTCGCGGCCGCTCAGGCCGTCGGCATGGAGGCCTTGCATGGCGCTTGAATCGGGCGCGTTCCGCTGCGGCCACGTCGCGATCGTCGGACGACCGAGTGTCGGCAAGTCGACCTTGCTGAATGCGCTGGTGGGCGAAAAAATCAGCATCACGTCGAAGAAGCCGCAGACCACGCGGCATCGGATCATCGGTATCGTGAACCAGCCGCAGGCGCAATGCATCTTCGTCGATACGCCTGGATTCCAGACGCGGCACCGCTCGCGTCTCAACGATCGGCTGAACCGGACCGTGCGCGAAAGTCTGGCCGGTGTCGACGTCGCCGTATTGGTGCTCGATGCCACGCGCCTCACCGCTGCGGATCGCGAGGTGGCGGCGCTATTGCCGGCCGGCATGCCGGTGATCGCGGCCGTCAACAAGATCGATCTGATGGCCGACAAGGCGGCATTGCTGCCGCGCATGGCCGAAATTGCCGCAATGCGCGCCTTAATCGCGATCGTGCCGATCTCCGCGGAGCAGGGTACGCAGCTGCCCGACCTGCAGGCTGCCATTGATGCGCAGCTGCCGGTGTCGCCGCCGCTGTACCCGAGCGACGAGCTGACGGACCGCGACGAGCGTTTTCTTGCGGCGGAGTTCATCCGCGAGAAGATCTTTCGCCTCCTCGGTGAGGAGATTCCGTATGCCACCACGGTGGGTATCGACAGCTTCGAGCTCGACGGCGCGATGCGCCGGATCCGGGCGACGGTCTACGTCGACCATGCCAGTCAACGCGCGATCGTGCTGGGGGTCGGCGGCGCGCGCATGAAGGAAATCGCCACGGCGGCGCGCAAAGACATGGAGCGACTTTTCGACGGCAAGGTGTTTCTCGAAGTCTGGGTCAAGGTCAAGCGCGGCTGGGCGGACACCGACGCCTCGCTTGCGCACTTTGGCTATTGACGCTGGAGCGCGATGGTCACGCGGGCGCCTGCGCTGCGGTACGACGAGGAACCGGCATTCGTGCTGCATGCGTATCCGTACCGTGAAACCAGCCTGATTGTCGAGGCGTTCACGGAGCGGCACGGGCGGGTGCCCATGGTGGCGCGCGGCGCCAAGCGTCCGCGGTCGGAACTGCGCGGGCTGCTGCAGGCTTTTCAGTTGCTCACGCTGTCGTGGTCCGGCACCGGCGAATTGAAAACACTGGTGAAGGCCGATTGGCGCGGCGGCATGCCGCTGCCGCGTGGGTCGTCCCTGTTGTGCGGCTTCTACCTCAACGAACTGCTGCTGAAGCTGCTGCCGCGCGAGGATCCGCACGGGCCGTTGTTCGCGGAATACACGCGGACGCTGCGTACGCTGGCCGCCGAGACCGGTGCCGCCGCGCAGGCTGCGCTGCTGCGCCGCTTTGAGCTGCGCCTGCTTGCGGCGCTGGGCTACGCCTTGCCGCTGACTTGCGATGTCGAGTCGGGCGCGGCGATCGATGCGCACGGCATGTACCATTACGCGCCTGAGCGCGGACCGCGCCTGGCCACGCGCCTGGAGGCCCGCGAGCCGGGGCCGCGGCTGGTGCGCGGGTCGACGCTGGTGGCGCTTGCCACCGAGGATTTTTCCGATCTCGACAGCGCGGCCGAGTCCAAGCGCCTGATGCGCGAAGTGCTGGATCATTATCTCGACACGCGGGCCATCTTCAGTCGGCGGATCGTGCGGGACCTGCAGGCCATCGAAGGGGAAGGGCAAGACTCTTGATCGAACTTGGCGTCAACATCGACCACGTCGCCACGCTTCGCGAGGCGCGAAAAACCTACGAGCCAGATCCAGTGTGGGCGGCCGTGGAAGCGCACCTGGGCGGCGCGGACGGCATCACCGTGCACCTGCGCGAGGACCGCCGCCACATCCGGGACGAGGATGTGCGCCGGTTGCGCGAACTGGTCCACATCAAGCTCAACCTCGAAATGGCCGCGACGCCGGAAATGATCGGGATCGCCTGCCGGCTCAAGCCGGAGATGGCGATGCTGGTGCCCGAGGGGAGACACGAGATCACGACCGAGGGTGGCCTCGACGTTGTGGCGCAGGAAGCGACGCTCAAGACCGCCGTGAGCCGGCTGGCCGATGCGGGCATCGTCAGTTCAGTGTTCATCGATGCCGACGTGCGCCAGATCGAGGCGGCGCAGCGCATCGGGGCCAGGGTCTGCGAAGTGCACACGGGTCCCTATGCGCACGCGTTTCACGCGAAGGGGCGCGACCCGGAGAGCGCCGCCGTCGTGGCTGAACTGCAGCAGATCGCCACGGCGGGCGCCGCGATTCGGGGCCTCGGGATGCGCTTCAACGCCGGGCATGCGCTCAACTATTTCAACGTGCAGCCGGTGGCGGCGTTGCCCGGCGTGCGCGAATTGCACATCGGGCACGCCATTGTCTCGCGCGCGATCTTCGTCGGTATCCGCGAGGCAGTCCGGCAGATGAAGGCGTTGCTGCGCGAAGCGGCGGTGGCGCGATGACGCCGGTGGCATTGCCGCTGGGCCCAGTCATGCTCGACGTGGAGGGCCTCGCGTTGAATGCGGCGGATTGCGCGCGCCTGCTGCATCCGCTGACGGGGGGCGTGATCCTCTTCTCGCGCAACTACAGGGACGTGACGCAGCTCGACGCGCTGGTGGCATCCATTCGTGCGCTGCGCACGCCGTCGCTGCTCGTGGCGGTCGATCACGAAGGCGGGCGGGTGCAGCGTTTCCGCGAGGGCTTCACCGCGATCCCGGCCATGCGCACGCTCGGCACGCTATGGGACCGCGACGTCGCCGCGGCCGCGGCCGAGGCGGAGCGCCTGGGCCAGGTGCTCGCCTCCGAGTTGCGTGCGCACGACCTCGACTTCAGTTTCACCCCCGTGCTCGATCTCGACTTTGGCGGCAGTACCGTCATCGGCGACCGCGCGTTGCACGGCAATCCGAATGCGGTGGCCCATCTCGCCGCCGCATTGCGCCGAGGACTCAATCGTGGCGGCTGTGCCGCAGTCGGCAAGCACTTTCCCGGCCATGGCTTCGTCGCCGGTGATTCGCACCACGAAGTGCCGATCGACGAGCGCACGATGGATGCAATCGCTGTCAACGATCTCATCCCGTTCGGCGTACTGGCCGCGCAGGGCCTGGAGGCGGTGATGCCCGCACACGTCATCTATCCGACCGTTGACGCGCTGCCCGCCGGGTACTCGCGGATCTGGCTGCAGGACATCCTCCGGCAACGGCTGAAGTTCGACGGCATCATTTTCTCGGACGACCTCGGCATGGCCGGTGCCCATACGGCGGGGGATATCGTTGCGCGCGCCGACGCCGCGGTGGCGGCCGGCTGCGACATGGTGTTGACCTGCAACGATTCTGCCGCAGCGGATGACCTGCTGGCGCGCTGGCATCCGGGCCCGCAACCGGAACTCGCGCGGCGGGCGCAACGGATGGCGGGACGCTGACGCCGCGCTGGCGGTCTTTGTTCAGGATGTGGCGTCAAGCCGCAGCAACGACCCGGCGGATTCCTGATGTACTAGGTCCGCCAGCGCACCATCGTGCACCAGCGCAGTCGCGGCCTCGATATCGGGCGCGAAATAGCGATCGACATCCATCCGCGCCGAGACGCGGCGGACCAGCCCGTGCGCGGCGGCCAGCGGCGGCGACGTCGTGAGCGGACGCAGGAAGTCGATCCCTTGCGCGGCGGCGAGCAGCTCGATGCCTAGAATGTGCGCCGTATTGTCGATCATGGTCCCGAGGCGGCGCGCAGCGAAAGTCGCCATCGATACGTGGTCTTCCTGGTTCGCGGATGTCGGCAGGCTGTCCACGCTCGCCGGATGGGCAAGCGACTTGTTCTCCGACGCGAGGGACGCCGCAGTCACGTGGGCGATCATGAAGCCCGAATTGAGGCCGGGGTCCGCGCACAGGAACGGCGGCAGCTGCGACACACTGCTGTCGATCAGCATGGCGATGCGGCGTTCGGCGATGGCGCCGACCTCGGCAATGGCCAGGGCCATCGCATCGGCCACCAGCGCCACCGGCTCGGCGTGGAAATTGCCGCCCGAAAGCACTACGCCGTCGGCGCCGGCGACGTCTTCGAATACCAGAGGATTGTCGGTGACCGCATTGGCCTCGCGCAGCAACACTGCCGCGGCGTGGCGCAATTGATCCAGGCACGCGCCCATAACCTGGGGCTGGCAGCGCAGCGAATAGGGATCCTGTACGCGGTCATCGTCCACGAGGTGCGAGCGCCGGATCGCGCTGCCTGCCAGCAGCGCGCGGTAGGCGCCGGCAGTCGCGATTTGTCCCGGTTGGCCACGCACCGCGTGGATGCGCGGGTCGAAAGGCGCATCGCTGCCGCGCGCGGCGTCGACTGTCATCGCGCCGATCACCAGGGCCGACGCGAATACCGTTTCGAACCGCAGCAAAGCATCCAGTGCCAGGGCCGTCGACACCTGCGTGCCGTTGATGAGCGCCAGGCCTTCCTTCGCTTCGAGCGTGAGCGGCGCAATTCCGGCTGCCTGCAGCGCGTGCAACGCCGGGCGGCGCCGGCCATCGACGACGACTTCACCTTCGCCGCACAGCGCCAGCGCCATGTGCGCCAGAGGCGCCAGGTCGCCGGACGCGCCCACCGACCCCTGTGCCGGAATGCGCGGCACCACGCCCAGGTTGTGCGCCGCGAGTAGCGTGCGGATGATGACGGGGCGCACGCCTGAAAAGCCTCGCGCCAGGCTCGCCGCCTTGATGGCCAGAAGCACGCGTACTACGCGGTCGGGCAGCGGTTCGCCCACCCCTACCGCATGCGAACGGATGAGATTGCGCTGCAATGTCGCGAGATCGCCGGACGCGATCCGCGTGCTGGCCAGCTTGCCGAAGCCCGTATTCACGCCGTAGACCGCGGCACTGCCTTCCGCGGCACGACGCACCACGGTGGCGCTGCGCAGGATCGCGGCGTCCGCCGTCGCGTCGAGCGCCAGCGTGACGCCGCCTCGATGGATGCGCCGCAATGCCGCCAGCGGCAACGCGCCGGGCGCGAGGACGATGGTCGCGGAATCAGCGGCCATGCGGCCAGCGTCCGCCGAGGCGGCGCGTCAATTCCTCTGCCGTGTGCGCCACCAGCGGACCCAACTGCTTGATACGATCGTCCGGCAGCCGCGACAGCGGTCCGGCCAGCGACACTGCGCCGAGCGCTTCCGCGTGTTCGTCATAGATGGGCGACGCGACGCAGCGGGTGCCGGGCAGGTGCTCTTCATCGTCGAAGGAGTAGCCACGCTGCCGGATCACGCGAATGCTCGCCCACATGATCTCCGGCGACGTGATCGTGTTGGCGGTGATGCGCGGCAGACCCTTCACCTTGACGATCGCGTCGATCTGCTCGTCAGGCAGCGCCGCGAAAATGGCCTTGCCCACGCCGGACGCGTGCAGTGGTACGCGGCTGCCCAGCTTGACGATCGTGCGCATCGTTTCGCGGCACTGCACCTGGTCGATGAATACCGCTTCGGTGCCGTCCAGGATGCCGAGATTGGCGGTTTCTCCGGATTGCTCCATCAGTCGCCGAAGATACGGATGACTTTGCGCGACAAAATCCCGGTTGGCCAGGAAACTCGAACCCACGGTGAACGCGTGCAGCCCCACGTACCAGCGCGCAAGGTCGCCACCCTGGTAGACATAGCCCATCTTTTCCAGCGTGGCCAGCAACCGGTGCGCCGTCGAAGGCGCCAGTTCAACCTTGCGCGCGAGGTCGGTCAGCGAGAGTCCGCTTTCCGCGGTGGCCAGCGCTTCGAGCAGAGACAGGCCGCGCGTGAGGCTTTGCACCTGGCCGGTGGCCGTCACGGACTTGATGGGCAGGCGGCCGCGGCGGGGTGGCGAAGCAGGGAGGCGATTGGGCATGAACAGGCGTGGCCTAGTGAGGCGCAGGAGGATGCGGGGCGGAACTGTCAGCGTAACTGCAAGTGCGGGGTGACGGCAAACACGGCACCGGCGATGTCCACGGCATAGCGTGCATGAAGGATGGCCTCATCCGACAGCGGCGGCCCGGCGGGCATGCTGCGCGCATAGCCCATGGCGACCGCGCGCCGGTATTTGCGGCTATAGCCCGCCGACGTGATTTCACCGACCATCCGGCCGTCCATCAGGATCGGCTCGCCACCCCAGGGAAAGGCTGCGGCATCGTCGAAGGTGAATTGCACGAGGCGCTTGCGCAGGCCGGCGTCGCGTTGGCGCAGCAGTGCGTCGCGGCCGACGAAGGCCACTGGTTTGTCGAGCTTGACGGCATAGTCGAGTCCCGCCTCCCACGGCGATTCATCGGGCGACAACTCGGGACCGAAGGCCCGCCGGCCGGCTTCGATGCGCAGCGCATCGATCGTGTAATAGCCGGCGTCGCGCAGGCCGAAGAGGGGGCCGGCTTCGCGCAGCGCGTCGTACAGCGTCAGGCATTGATCGGTAGTCACGACGATTTCATAACCGGGCCCGCCGACGTAGCTCATCCGCGCCGCGCGCACGCGCGTGTGACCGATGTCGATGTCCGCGGTCATGCCGAAGGGCAATCCGGTGCGCGACAGATCGGCCGGTGACAACGTGCGCAGCAGTGCCTCGGCTTTGGGACCCATCAGCGACAGCACGCAATAGCCGCTGGTCACGTCGACCAGCACTGCATGCTCGTCCAGCGCGATGCCGCGCTCGATCCACGCCGCGTCGCGCGTGGCTTGCCCGGAGCCGGTGAGCACGAAGAATGTATCGCAGGCCAGGCGGGTGATGGTCAGATCACTTTCGAAGCCGCCGCGGCGATTGAGCATGGCGGTATAGACCATCCTGCCGACGGGCACGTCGATGCTGTTGGCGCAGGCGCGTTCCAGCACCGCAAGCGCGTCGCGACCCTTGATGATGAATTTGGCGAACGATGTCTGGTCGAACACCACGACGTCCTCGCGGCACGCGCGCTGCTCCTCCAGCACCCAGGGCAGCCAACCGGGCGTGTCGAGCGTGGGCGGCGGCAGGCTTTCGCCGTCCGGCAGGAAATAGTTGGCGCGTTCCCAGTTGAGCTTGCTGCCGAACACGGCGCCGACGGCGCGCAGCCGGTCGTAGAGGGGGGAGCGGCGCAGCGGCCGGACGGTGGTCAGTTCTTCGCGGGGCCAGCGCATCGCGTAGTGCAGGCCGAGTGATTCAACCGTCCGGTCCGCAAGATGCCGCCGATTGGCATGGAAGGGTGCGAAGCGCCGGATGTCGACGTCCCACAGGTCGAGCGGCGCTTCACCGCCGACGATCCATTCCGCGATCAGGCGCCCGGCGCCCCCGGAATTGGCAATGCCCGCGGAGTTGAAGCCGGCACAGACGTAATAGCCGCGCACCTCCGGAGCTTCGCCGAGGATGAAATTCCCGTCCGGCGTGAAGCTCTCCGGACCGTTCAGCAGCATCTTGATCTGTGCCGTTTCAAGGCATGGTGTGCGGTGGATGGCGTTGGTCATCAGCGGTTCGAACTGGTCCCAGTCCTCGGCCAGCAACTGGAATTCGAAAGGCTCTGGAATCGGCGACACGTTCCAGGGCTTGGCGGTGGGTTCGAATCCGCCCATGACCAATCCGCCCACCTCCTCCTTGTAGTAGATGAACCCGTCCGGATCGCGAATCACCGGCAACGCGGGCGTGACGCCGGGAATGGGCGTGGTGACGATGTAGAAATGTTCGGCCGCATACAACGGCACGTTGACGCCACTGCGGGCGCCGAATTCGCGTGCCCATTGGCCCGCGCAATTGACGAGCGTGGCACACTCGATGCGGCCTTCGCCGTCAGCGGTCTTCCAGCGGATTGCGACCACGCGCCCCCCGGCGGTTTCCACCGCGGTGACCTTGACATGCTCGACGATGCGCGCCCCGCGCATGCGGGCGCCCTTGGCGAGCGACTGCGTGAGGTCGGTGGGGTTGACCTTGCCGTCGCCCGGGATATGGACCGCACCCGCGAGATCGTCGGTGCGCAATATCGGCGCGATGCGGCCGGCCTCCGAAGGCGATACGAACTCGAAGTCGATGCCAAAGCTCTTGGCGCGCGCCATCTGACGCCGCATCGACTGCAGGCGCTCGGGCGTCCCCGCGACATTGAGGCTGCCACAGGCCTTCCACCCGGTGGCGAGACCGGTCTCCGCTTCCAGCGAGGCGTAGAGCTCGATGCCGTACTGGCTCATGCGCGTTGCATTGCGCGTGGCGCGTGTCTGGCCGACCAAACCGGCGGCATGCCACGTCGTGCCACAGGTCAGCGACCCCTGCTCGAGCAACAGGACATCCGTGACGCCCAGTTTGGCCAGGTGATAGGCGGTCGACGTGCCGGCAATGCCGCCACCGACGATCACGACCGCGACTTGGGAAGGAAGAGTGCTCATGGGCGAAGGAAAACCTGAACGGGAAGAGGCTGAAGGGTCAGAGCTTGATGGCCACCACGCCGCTGACGACCAGCAGCGTGCCTATGACGCGAGCGTAGCCGAACCGCTCTTTCAGCACCACGGCGCCGATGATGGCGGCGAACAGCACCGACGTCTCGCGCAGCGCCGAGATGGCGGCGACGGGCGCGCGCGTCATGGCCCACAGGACGATGGCGTAGGCGGCCACACTGAAAAATCCGCCGATCGTCCCGCGCCGCCACCGCAAGGCCACGTAACGGACTGCCGCCTGGCGTTGCCGCGCTACAAGCCACGCCAGGAAGAGAACACCCTCCACAAAGGTCATCCATGCCACGTATGACAAGGCATTGCCGGATGCCCGCGCACCGGCGCCGTCGATCAGCGTGTAGACCGCGATGATGCCGGCATTGGCCAGCGCCCATGCCACGGCCGCACGCGGATGGCGATGTCGCGCAGCAAAGGCGATTCCGACGATGCCCGCGCTGATCAGCACGATGCCGCCGGTGATCTGCAACGACGGCAGTTCGCGCAGGAACAGCGCGCCCAGCACCGTCACGAGCAGCGGCGCGGTGCCGCGCATCAGTGGATAGGCGAACGACAGGTCGCCGGTGCGGTACGCCTGCGCCAGCGTCAGGTAATAGGCAAAATGGATGCATACGGACACCGCGAGGATCGGCCAGGCGGCCACGGCCGGCAGCGGTACGAACGGCAGCGCGACCAGCGCAAAAAAGGTGGAGCCCGCGACGATCGTGGCTGTATCGAGCAGCGGGTCGCCGCCGCCGGAGGACTTGACCAACGCATTCCAGGTCGCATGCATCAGTCCCGCGGCGAGGACCGCGAGCGTGACGTTCAGTGAAAGCTCCAAGGCGAGGCGGGCAGGTCAGGCCGGGCGCGGCTTGCGCTTGGTCCATTGGCTCCGCGGCATGGCGGCCGTGTCCGATGCCGGATCGTCATCGGGGGGCGGCGCGGATTCCTTCAATCGCGTATGCGCCAGCACGCCGGCCTCCTCGAGAATGGGGTAGGCGATCGAGCAAAGGTGCGAATTGATGCGCTTCAGGTCGGAAATGAGGTCGAGGTGCAACGACGACGTCTCGATGCTGTCGAGGGTGTTGCCGGACAGGCGCCCGAGGTGCGAGTTGGCATAGGCGCGCTCCAGGTCGCGGAAAAGCACCTTCTGTTCAAGTAGCTGCTGCGCGCTCTTCAGGTCGCCATGCAGGAACACCGTCATGCCGAGACGCAGGTTGGCCACGAGGCGCGCATGCAGGTCGCAGATCTCCGCCATGCCGGCCTCCGAGAAATTGCGGCGCTTGTCGATCTTCTTTTCCTCGACGTCGGTCAGCACCCGCTCGATGATGTCGCCTACCTGCTCGAGATTGATCGTGAAGGATACGATGTCCGTCCAGCGCCGGCCTTCCTTGTCGTCCAGCGCCTCGCGCGAGATCTGCGTGAGATAGAGCTTGATCGCCGTATACAACGCATCGACGACGTCGTCCTTCTGTCGCAATCGCTCGGCCAGCGCCCGGTCGTTGTTCTTCAGCACGACGAGCATGCCGTTCAGCATGTCCTCGATGGTGTCGCCGATGCGTATGGCCTCGCGGGCGGCGTTGGCGATCGCAAGCGTAGGCGTCGTCAGCGCTGAAACATCGAGATGGCGGGGCCGCGCGGGGTCCTCGGCCACGGATTTGTCGGGCAGCAGGCGTTCGGCGAAACGCGCGATCCGCTCGGTCCAGAAGATGAACAACAGCGCCAACGCGATATTGAAGCCAAGGTGGAACAAAACGACTTCGCGGGCAGGATCCAATTGAGCCCGGGCGATCAGGCCGTCGATGGCGCCAAGAAAAGGCATCGCCAGCACGCACCCGCACAGTTTGAACACGAAGTTGCCGAGCGTGACCCGGCGCGCTTCGGGCGGCGAACGGAGTGTCGACAGCATCCCCAGCAGGCCGCTGCCGAGATTGGCGCCCAGCACCAGCCCCAGCGCCACCGGCAAACCGATCATGCCCAGCGAGGCCAGCGTGGCCACCAGCAGCACGACGGCCAGGCTGGAATAGCACAGGATGGTGAAGAGTGCGGCCACCATCATGTCGAGCAGCACGTCGCCGGTCATCGAGGCAAAGATCACCTTGACGCCGGCGGCCTGCACGAACGGCTTGGCCGCAAGGCTGATCCATTGCAGCGCGAAAATGATGAGGCCGAGCCCGATCAGGATGCGCCCGAAGCGGCCGACCGAAGTCGCCTGCCGGGCAAGGAACAGCGTCACGCCGACGAAGATCAGCAGCGGAGCGAGCCATGAAAGGTCGAAGGAGAGCACCAGCGTGACCACCGCCGTGCCGACGTCGGCACCCAGCATCACGGCCAGCGCAGGCGCGGTGCCGATCAGGCCTTGGCCGGCGAAGGCCGCAACGATCAGTGCAGTGGCGGTGCTGCTCTGGATGAGACCGGTGACACCCAGCCCGGCAAGGAATGCCGTGGCGCGATGGGCTACGCTCCTGCGGAGCACGCGCCGGAGGTCGCCGCCGTAGAGGCGCAGGATGCCGGTGCGGATGATATGCGTGCCCCAGACCAGCAACGACACGCCTGCCAACAGGTTAAGCAGGATCTGCATTCAGGATGTCTTGGCCGTCGCGCGCGCGGTAAAATGCAGATTGTCAACAAATTGCAATAGGCAAAGTTTACGCTTCTGCAGCAAAATGGCCAAGTACGGCCATTGCAATGCAGCATGCCTCACGCGTAGCATCACCGTTTTGCCGGCAGCGGCAGAAATCCTCGGCACCCCAAGTCCAACATCATGAGCAAGGGAGCAGCAACAATGAAAGTCACCACAGGATTGCGCTGGTTGTCGTCGGTCGCCATGGCCGCTGCGCTCGTTGCGAGCGGCAGCGCCGTCGCGCAAAAGACCCAGCTTACGGTGTATACCGCGCTGGAAACGGATCAGCTGAAGGCCTACCAGGAAGGCTTCAACAAGGTGCACCCCGACATCGAGCTGACATGGGTGCGCGACTCCACCGGCATCATCACCGCCAAGATCATGGCGGAGAAGGCGGCGCCGAAGGCCGACGTGATCATGGGTGTTGCGGCCACCAGCATGGCGATTTTCGAGAATGAAGGCATGCTGCTGCCGTATGCGCCTGCCGGATTGGCGCGTATTGCCCCGGCGTATCGCGATCCCAAGAATCCCCCATCATGGGTCGGGATGGACGTCTGGGGCGCCACCATCTGCTTCAACACGGTCGAAGCCGCCAAGCGCGGCATTCCCAAACCTGAAACGTGGCAGGACCTGACCAAGCCGGTCTACAAGGGCCAGATCGTGATGCCGCATCCGGCGTCGTCGGGCACCGGCTACTTCGATGTGGCCGCATGGCTGCAGATGTTCGGCGAGGCCAACGGCTGGAAGTACATGGACGGCCTGCACGAAAACATCGCGCAGTACATGCATTCGGGGTCCAAGCCGTGCGCCGCGGCGGCCGCCGGTGAGTTCGTCGTGGGCATCTCGTTCGAGTATCGTGCCAACCGCGAAAAGGCGCGCGGCGCCCCGGTCGAACTGGTATTCCCGAAGGAAGGCCTGGGCTGGGATCTGGAGGCCATCGGCATCGTCAAGACCACCACCAAGCTCGATGCCGCGAAAAAGCTCGAGGACTGGGCGGCGTCGGATGCCGCCATGGCGCTCTACGCGGCCAATTTCGCGATCGTTGCGGTGCCTTCGATGTCGAAGCCGCTGCCCAACGTACCTGCCGACTATGCCAGCCGCCTGGCGAAGAACGACTTTGCCTGGTCCGCGAAGAACCGCGACAAGATCCTGGCGGAGTGGAGCAAGCGCTACGAGTCGAAAGCAGCGCCCAAGTAATGCATGATTCCCGCACGCCGTCGGCGTGCGGTTCCGGGTCAGCCGGCGGTGCTTGCTGCCGTCCGCGCTGACCCGTTGCGTTTGCAAGGATCAGGATGGCCGACTCTTCCGTACCGGACGCGCTGCGCATCGAGGCCGTGCACAAGGCCTTCGGCGCTTTCGTGGCGTTGCAATCGATCGATCTTGCGATCACCCCGGGCGAAATGGTCTGCTTCGTCGGTCCGTCCGGATGTGGCAAGACCACGCTGCTGCGCATTATCGCGGGACTGGAGATGCAGACCAGCGGCCGCGTGATCCAGAACGGGCGCGACGTGTCGCATGCGAAGCCCGCGGCACGGGACTACGGCATCGTGTTCCAGTCGTATGCGCTGTTTCCCAATCTGACGATAGCCGCCAACGTTGCCTATGGCCTCGTGAACCGGCGGCGTCCGCGCGCCGAAGTGGCCGCGCGGGTGCAGGAGTTGCTGGCGCTGGTGGGCTTGCCCGATGCCGGCCTCAAGTTTCCCGGGCAGTTGTCCGGCGGGCAGCAGCAGCGGATTGCGCTGGCGCGCGCCCTGGCGACATCGCCGTCGCTGTTGCTGCTGGATGAACCGTTGTCGGCGCTCGATGCCAAGGTGCGCGAGCGGCTGCGCGGCGAAATCCGCACCCTGCAGCAGCGCCTGAAGGTGACCACCGTGATGGTGACGCACGACCAGGAGGAGGCACTGTCGATGTCGGACCGCGTCGTGGTGATGCGCAACGGCGCCATCGAGCAGATCGGCACGCCGCAGGATGTCTACGAGCGACCAGCCACCCCCTTCGTCGCCGATTTCCTCGGCAAGGTCAGCGTATTGAAAGGCACGAGCGCGGGTGGTGGACGATACCGTGTGGGCGACGTCGATCTCGAGCTTGGCATCGACGGCTTCGCCGCCGGTGATCCCGTGCGCATCTACCTGCGGCCCGAGGATCGCCACATCGAAGGTGATCTTTCGCAGAGGCCCAATCAGTTGCGCGGGCACGTGCGCCACATCGAGTACCTGGGCACGGTCTGCCTGGCGTCGCTCGACTGTCCCGCGCTCGGACAGCCGATGCTGGTGTCGATGTCGCTCAACCAGCTGCATGACCTCGACATTCGCACCGGTGCCGACCTCGATTTCGCGCTGCGTGTCGATCGCGTGCGCGTATTCGCGGAGTCGACAGTGCGATGACCGCGACGGCCACCGACTCCACGACCGTGGCCGGTCGGGCGCGCAGGTCGGGAGCCGTTCTGCGGGAGAGCCTGGCCGTCCACGGCGGGTTGTGGCTGCTGGCGGCAGGCCTGCTGGTGTTCCTGACGCTGCCGTTGGCCACGCTCTTGATCCGCAGCTTCGAAGACAAGGCCGGCATGTTCGTCGGCATGGCCAATTTCGTGCAGTATGTGCAGACGCCGGCGTTGGCACGATCCACGGGCAACACGCTGGTCTTCGCGTTGCTCACCACGTCATTGACGATTCCGCTGGCGTTCGTGTTTGCCTATGCGATCCAGCGCAGCTGCATTCCGGGGAAGGGCGTATGGCGCAGCATTGCGCTGATTCCCATCCTGGCACCGTCGCTGCTGGCGGCGATTTCGTTCATCTACCTGTTCGGCAATCAGGGCGCACTGAAATTCATGCTGGAATGGATCGGGCTGCCCACGATCTATGGTCTTGCCGGCATGGTGCTGGCCATGAGTTTCGCGGCATTTCCACATGCGGTGATGATCCTGCTGGCCGCGCTGGCGCTGTCCGATGCCCGGCTCTATGAAGCGGCCGATGCGCTCGGCACGCGCCCCTGGCGCCGCTTCATCACGATCACGCTGCCGGGGGCGAAGTACGGCCTCATTTCCGCCGCGATGGTGGTGTTCACGATGGCCGTGTCGGAGTTCGGCGTGCCGAAGGTGATCGGCGGCAACTATGCGGTGCTCGCCATCGATATCTACAAGCAGGTGATTGGCCAGCAGAACTTCCAGATGGGTGCAGTCGTCGGCCTTGTACTGCTGCTCCCGGCGGTCGTGGCCTTCCTCGTCGATCGCCAGGTGCGGCGCAAGCAGAAGGCGCTGCTGACTGCACGCAGCGTGCCCTATTCGCCACGGCGCTCGCCGCTGCGCGACCGCCTGATGCTGGCCTATGTCCTGTTGATCTCGATCGCGATGATCGTGGTGATGGGCATGGCCGTATTCGGGTCCTTCGTCAAATTCTGGCCCTACAACCTGTCGCTCACGCTGACGCACTACACGTTCGGCTTCGAAGAGGCAGGCGTGGAACATGCCTACCGCAACAGT
The DNA here is from genome assembly GCA_963805355.1 of uncultured beta proteobacterium. Lineage (GTDB taxonomy): Bacteria > Pseudomonadota > Gammaproteobacteria > Burkholderiales > Casimicrobiaceae > VBCG01. The sequence continues at coordinate 537,408 of CAWDTZ010000004.1, forward strand.
CTGGTGATGGCCACATGGTGCGCGGTGCTGGGCGCGGCGATCACCTTCGCTGGCGCGTATTGGGTCGAGAAGACGCGTGGCGCGGATTGGCTGCGCCCGTTGATCCGCTTCCAGGCATTGCTGCCCATGGCGGTGCCCGGGCTGGTACTGGGCATCGGGTACATCCTGTTCTTCAACAACCCGGCCAATCCGCTCAATGTGCTGTACGGCACGATGACGATCCTGGTGGTTTGCACGGTGATCCATTTCTATTCATCGTCTCACCTGACCGCGACGACGGCGCTCAATCAACTCGACGGCGAATTTGAGTCGGTGTCGGCTTCGCTCAAGGTGCCGTTCTACAAGACGTTCTGGCGGGTCACCGTGCCCGTATGCCTGCCCACGGCACTCGACATCGGCCGCTATTTCTTCGTCAACGCGATGACCACGATTTCGGCTGTCGTTTTCATCTACTCCCCGAAGACCACACTGGCTGCGATCTCCATTCTGCAACTCGACGAGGCGGGCGCGATCGGCTCGGCGGCGGCCATGGCGTCATTGATCATGGTCACGTCGGCGATCATCACGGTGGTCACGCTGGGTGTCGAAAGCCTGCTGCTCCGCCGGACGCAGCGCTGGCGGGTGGCGGCGCGCACCTAGACTCGGACCGCGCCATCAATCGATAGGAACCACGATGAGCAACCACGACCGCGATCCCATCCTGCTGACGCCTGGCCCGCTGACGACGTCGCTTGCCACGAAGATGGCCATGCTGCGCGACTGGGGGTCATGGGACAGTTCGTTCAATGCCGTGACTGCGCGCCTGCGCCAGAAGTTGACGGCGATCATCCATGCCGGCGAAACCCATGTCTGCGTTCCGTTGCAGGGCAGCGGCACGTTCGCGGTCGAAGGCGCGGTCAACACGCTGGTGCCGCGTGACGGGCACCTGCTGGTCCTGATCAACGGCGCCTATGGCAAGCGGCTGGCCCGTCTTGCGACGATGATGGGGCGACGCGTCAGCACCTTCGAAACCGCGGACGATGTGCCGACCACCGCGGCCGATGTGGAGCGGCTGCTGAAGGCCGATCCGTCGATCACGCACGTCGGCGCCATTCATTGCGAAACGTCGACCGGCATCGAGAATCCGTTGCACGCGATCGCGCAGGTGGTGGCGCATGAGGGGCGGCGATTGATCGTCGATGCGATGAGTTCCTTCGGCGCGCTGCCCATTGACGCGCGCACCACGCCGTTCGACGCGCTGATCGCTGCTTCCGGCAAGTGCATCGAAGGGCCGCCCGGGATGGGCTTCGTGTTCGTCCGCCGCGATGTGCTCGAGCACTGTGAAGGCAACAGCACGTCGCTGGCGCTCGACCTGCACGACCAATGGGTCTACATGGAGAAAACCACGCAGTGGCGCTTCACGCCCCCCACGCATGTCGTGGTGGCACTCGATACCGCACTGGACCAGTACATCGCCGAGGGCGGGCAACCGGCGCGACTGGCGCGCTACACGGCCAACTGCGAGACGCTGCTCGCGGGCATGCGTGAACTGGGGTTTCGGTCGTTCCTGCCTAGCGCGATCCAGGCGCCGATCATCGTCACCTTCCACGCGCCGGCCGATGCCGGCTACGAATTCAAGGCGTTCTACGAGCGCGTGCGCGACCGGGGTTTTGTGCTCTATCCGGGCAAGTTGACGCAAGTCGAGACCTTTCGCGTCGGCTGTATCGGCGCCATCGGGGACACCGAGATGCGCCATGCGGTCAATGCCGTCCGCGATGCGCTGGCCGATCTGGGCATCCGGCAGATTGCACCGGCTGCGCCGCGCGCGGCGGCTTGATCCTCTCCCTGTCCATCTGATGGCTACGGAACGGCGGCCAGCTGGCGCAGCGCTGCTGCGGCTTCGCCCTTCGCATCGAGCGCCCCAGCCGCCCGAGTGCATCGAGGATGACCAGGCTGGCGTCCGGCGTGACCTGATCCGGTCCGGCATCCAGCGCGATGAGCCGCGCGGCTTCCGCGAGCGACACGCACCGGTGCTCGATCGCTTCGCCATCCTGATTGGCGGGAATGCAGTCGGTCGGCAGCACGATGTCGCTGACGATGATGGTCTCCCACTGCAGGCCATCCGCGGTGTCGCGACGAATATGAAGTGCGCCCGCCGGAACGGCCGCCGCCGCGATGGGCGCGGCCAGTCCGGCTTCCTCCCACGCTTCCTTGATGAACGCGGCACGAGGCTCCATGCCGGCCGCGACACCGCCACCGACCAGGTTGTCGAGCATGCCGGGATCGATGGCTTTGGTGCGACTGCGCCGCGCCAGCCACATGTGCACGGCATCGGCCGCACGCACGAGCCCGTTGCCATGGACGGCCCACGAATGCACGCCAAAATAACGCGCCGCCGCACGCTCGAGCAGGAACCACGGCGCAGCGGTGCAATGGGGTCCCACAGCGTAGCGCTCATCGCGCCAGGCCGACAACAAGCCGTCCCGGGCGAGGGCGCGCGTGACCCGTTCCAGTGCAGCGGTACGTGCCGTCGGTGTCGACAAGGACGGGGTGAAGGTGACCGCGTCGGCAGCAACCACGAACACGTCGGCAAAATCTGCGAGTCTTTGGCAGCGCGCGGCGGTGACCCAGCCGGCAGCCTTTCCGTCCACCTGCAATGGTCGATACGCGTCGGTGGCGTGCGCGAAAAGGCCGCGCAGTCGCAGCGCGATGGCGCGGTCAATCCTCTGCCCGATCATCGACCGGATTCTATCCTAGCGAACGCATATCGGATCCGCGACGAGGGCGCATGCGAAAATGCCGGAATTCGCGGATGGCGGGTACCGGTATCGCCCGCGCCGCCCTCAACGACGACTCGGACCGCACATTCATGTCTGCCCACATCATCGACGGCAAAGCTGTCGCGCAACGCGTTACTGACGAAGTGCGGGTGGATGTGGCCGGCCGCGTCGCGGCCGGCCATTCCATCCCGGGCCTTGCCGTGGTGATGGTCGGCGAAAATGCGGCGTCGCAGGTCTATGTGCGCAACAAGCGCAAGACCACCGAAGCGGTCGGCATGCGATCGTTCGCCTTTGACCTGCCCGTCACCACCAGCGAGGCTGACGTGCTGGCGTTGGTCGATCGCCTCAATGACGATCCCGCGGTGAACGGCATCCTCGTCCAGTTGCCGTTGCCCAAGCACATCGACGCCGAGCGGGTGATCGAACGAATTCATCCGCGCAAGGATGTCGACGGCTTTCATCCCTACAATGTCGGGCGGCTGGTGCTGAAAATGCCGACGCTGCGCCCATGCACGCCGTATGGCTGCATGCGCCTGCTCGAGGAAACGGGTGTGAACCTGGTCGGCCAGCACGCCGTCGTGATCGGCCAGTCGAACATTGTGGGTCGCCCGATGGCGCTCGAACTGCTGATGGCGCGTTGCACGGTCACGATCTGCCATTCGGCGACGCGCGACCTGCCCGGACTGGTGCGCCAGGCCGATATCGTCGTGGCCGGCGTGGGCAAGGCGAAGTTCGTTCCCGGCGCGTGGCTGAAGCCCGGCGCAGTCGTCATCGACGTCGGCATCAATCGCACGGAGGATGGCAAATTGTGCGGCGATGTCGACTTCGAATCGGCAACGATGGTCGCGGGATGGATCACGCCTGTGCCCGGCGGCGTCGGGCCGATGACCATTGCCACGCTATTGCGCAACACGCTGCGCGCCGCACAATGGCAGGACGAGTAGGCAGCGTCATGCCCCGCGCAGGTGCCATGCCTTGGGCCGCGTGAACGTCTCGATGCCATAGGTGGAAAGCGTGAGACCGATGCCGGAATGCTTGACGCCGGACCATGGCAGGCGCGGGCTGACGCGATCGCAGCAGTTCCAGTAGACGGTGCCCGCGTGCACCTTCGACAGGATCCGGCGCGCGCGCGATTCGTCGGCGGTATACACGCCGGCGGTCAACCCGTAGTCGGTGTCGTTCATCAGGTCTACTGCGGCTTCGTCATCCGCTACGGCCTGGATGCCGATGATCGGACCGAATGATTCTTCGCGCATCAGCAGCATCGAGTGATCGGCGTCTGACAACACCGTGGGCGCGAACCACTGCCCTTTGCCCTTCAACGGTTGTCCGCCCAGCAGCAGCCTGGCCCCTTTGCGTGTGGCGTCGCTCACCTGCTTCCGCAGCACGGCGAGTTGCGGCTTGCGGGTGATGGCGCCGATGTAAGTCTTCTCATCCAGCGGATCGCCCATGCGAAAGGACTTCACCTCCGCGACGAATGCGGCGACAAACGCGTCGTAGACCCGCTCGTGCACATAGATGCGTTCGACGGAGCAGCAGGACTGTCCGGTGTTGTAGAACGCGCCATCGGCAATGCCGGCGGCAGCGCCCGTGACGTCCACATCGTCGCAGACATAGATGGGGTCCTTGCCGCCCAGTTCGAGCTGCGTCTTGATCATGCGGCGACCGGTGCTGGCGGCCACCTTGGCGCCGGTGCCGTAGGAACCGGTAAAGAACACGCCGTCCACCGCCTGCCGTAGCAACGCCGCACCGGCCTTGCCGTCGCCGACCACCGCAATGAATATATCGTCGGGCACGCCTGCGGCATGCAGCGTTTCCGCGATCTTGAGTCCGGTGAGCGTTGCGTATTCGGACGGCTTGTACAGTACCGCGTTGCCAGCCAGCAGCGCCGGCACGAAGACATTGCCGCCCACGAAGTAGGGGTAGTTCCACGCCGATACATTGGCGATCACCCCAAGCGGGTCGTGGGCGATGCGCTCCTCCATCTTGCCGGCCTTGTCGGCGAACACCTGGCGGTCGCGCAGCGTGCGCGTAGTCTCGGCCAGGAAGAAGTCGATGCGGCTGACGAGTCCGCTCAATTCGTTGCGCGATTGGCGGATGGGCTTCCCCACTTCCTGCGTCAGCGTGCGCGCAAGTTCCTCCTGACGCGCAATCAGCAGTCCGCGGAATTTAGAAATCACGGCCAGGCGATGACGCAGCGGGCGTTTGGCCCATGCGGGTTGCGCCGCGCGCGCCCGGGCGTACTTGGCCGCCACCGCCTTGGCGTTGTCGGCGGTCAGATCTGCGAGTTCGGCGCCGGTCGCGGGATTGAAGATCTTCATTGCGTCGTGAGTCCTAGAGGGCGTAGGCGGCGGATTTGTGGCGCGCCGCGGTCGCCAGGAAGTCGTCCAGCAAGAGCGTGTCGTCGATGAAGGTGGCGTCGTTTTCCGGATGGAATTCCGGGTGCCATTGCACACCGACGACGTACGAGGTTCCGGTGCCGCGGACGGCTTCGACAACGTGGTCGGGTTCGGACCACGCTTCGATCATCAGATCCCGGCCGAGATCCTTGATCGCCTGGTGATGCACCGAGTTGGTCTTGACTAACCCCTGGCACGCATACAACGCGGCGAGGCCCGATCCCGGCACCAGTGACGTTGCGTGGCAATTCTTCTCGTAGAGAGTCTGCATCCGGTGGCGCAACGCGCCGGAACACTGCGTGGGAATGTCCTGGAACAGCGTGCCACCGTGCGCGACGTTGATGAGCTGCGCGCCGCGGCACAGTCCGAGGACGGGTTTGCCTGCCGCGACGAACGCACGGTAGAGCGCGATTTCGTAATCGTCACGCACGCGATCGCCGTTCCACGCCGGCTTCAGGGCGGTTTCGCCATACGTGGCGGGGCATACATCCGAGCCGCCCATCAACACCAGCGCGTCAAGTTCCGCCGCAAAATCGGCGACGGTGATCCGGCTGGCAGTACGGCGCGTGCTGCCATCGGGGGAAGGCACCATCAGCGCCAGCACGTCCCGCTGCATCAGCCAGTGCGGCACGTTCTGTTCCACGTACTGCAGCGTCATGCCCTGGAAGATGGCGCGCGGCTCCTCGCGGTGGAAGAAACTCGCGGATACTCCGATTTTCAACATGGCCGCACCCGCTGCGCTAGAACGCGGCGGCAAAGATCTTTTCGAAGTCGGCCGCCGTGCATTTACGCGGGTTGGTCTGGTGGCAGATATCGTTGACCGCAATCGCGACGAGGCGTGGAATTTCCGCCTTCTGCAATGCCCGTGGGGCGCAGTGCTCCGACAACTTCGCCGGAATGCCGAGGGAAGCCTTAAGCGCGGTCAGCCACGCAATGAAGGCACGCGCACGGGCTTCCGGCGTGCCCGTGTCGCCGCCGGGAACGGCCGCCACGTGCGCAAGTTCGGCCAGCTTGGTCGTGGCAGCCGGCAGGTTGAACAGCATCACGTGGTCGATCATGATGCCGTTGGCAAGTCCGTGGTGCATGTCAAGCACTGTGGAAAGCGCGTGCGCGCACGAGTGCACTGCGCCCAGGTCCTTCTGGAAGGCGATGGCGCCCATCAGCGAACTCATCAGCATGTCGGAACGCGCGGCGATATCGTGCCCATCGGCCACGGCCCGGGGCAGCGCGCGGGCCGCAATGCGGACGCCTTCCAAGGCGATACCGTCGCACAGCGGATGATAAGCAGGGGACAGGTAGGACTCGATGTTGTGCGTCAGCGCGTCCATCCCCGTGGCTGCGGTAATCATCGATGGCAGGTCGAGTGTCAATTCCGGATCGGCGAACACCGCCTTGGCCAGCAGCAGCGGCGAGAAGATGATCTTCTTGAGGTGAGTGACGTCGTCCGAAATGACCGATGAGCGTCCGACTTCGGAGCCGGTGCCTGCCGTTGTGGGCAGCGCCACGAACCACGGCAACGGCTGGTCCATCGGCCGCACCTGCGGATGGTCCCAAGCGTACTCAAGGATATCGCCGGGATGGGTGGCCATCAATGCGACGGCCTTGGCGACGTCCAGCGCAGCGCCACCGCCCAGCCCGATGACGGCATCGGCCCGGTGCGCGCGAAAGGCATCGGCGCCCAGCATCACCTGGCTGCGTACCGGATTGCCGGAAATGTCCGAGAACACACCGACGTCGAGTCCGGGCAGGTCCTTCAGGAACAGCTTCAGCAGCGGCAAGCCGGCAATGCCTCGGTCGGTGACCAGCAACGGCCGCTTGACGCCCTGCGCGACGAGATGCGCGGCGACCAGCTTGCGGGCGCCGGCACCGAAATGAATGGTGGTGGGAAAGCTGAATCGCTCGGTCATGGTTTTCAAGTCTTCAGATGATTTCGAAATAGCGCTGGCGTTCCCAGTCGGTGACGGCATCCAGCCACTGCCGCCATTCCCATTCGCGGGTGGCGGCGAAGTGATCGACGAATTCATCGCCGAACCAGTCGCGCGCGGCTTCGGACTTGCGGAACACCTGCGTGGTCTCGATCAGCGTTCGCGGCGCCCGCGGCACGTGGTCGGAGCCCTCATTGGTGCCGGTGATTGGCTTGGCGGTGAGTTTCGTGCCCTTCTCGACACCGTTGAGACCGGCCGCAATCACTGCGGCCATCGCGAGGTACGGGTTGACATCGGCGCCGGGGCACCGCGTTTCCAGGCGCGTGGACTTAGGCGAGCCGGGGATCACGCGGAAGCTCGCCGTCCGGTTGTCCACACCCCAGGTGGGCTTGACCGGCGCCCAGAAGCCGTCGACCAGGCGCTTGTAGCTGTTGATCGTCGGCCAGAACATCGGCGCGAACTCCATCAGCGCATCGACCTGCCCGGCGAGGTAGCTCTCGAAGAGCTTGCTCATGCCGTGGCGACCCTTGGGATCGTAGAAGCGATTGACCTTGCCGTCGGACAACGACTGATGGATGTGGCCCGAGCAGCCGGGATATTGGGCGCTCCACTTGGCCATGAAGCTCGGCATGATGTCGAAACGCGAGCCGATTTCCTTGGCCCCGGCCTTGAACAGCACCGCACGATCGGCGGCTTCCAGGGCTTCGGAAAACAGGATTGCCACTTCATAGACGCCGGGACCGGTCTCGGTGTGCAGGCCCTCGATCGGCACGCCGAATGCGCCCATCTCGTTGAACAGCGCGGCGAAGTAGGGTTGCGCGGCGTTGGCGCGCAGCAATGAATAGCCGAACATGCCCGGCGAGATCGGGTCCGGATCAACGCCTTTCTTGGCGGCCCACGACTGCGGCGTCTCGGAAAAGTTGAACCACTCGAATTCCATGCCGCACATCGGCATCAGGCCCATGCTTTCCGCGCGCGCCAGTACCCTTTTCAGCAATTGCCGCGGGCATAGCGGGAATGGGGCTTCCTTGCCGTCCTTCTGCCAGACGAAATCGCCCAGGAAGAACGGCACGCCATCGTCCCACGGCACATTGCGATGCGTGCGCAGGTCGATGCGTGCGAGAACGTCCGGGAATCCCTTGTGCCAGCCCGTGATCGTCGTGTTGTCGTAACAGACATCCTGCGAATCCCAGCCGAACACGACGTCGCAGAAGCCGAATCCGCCTTCGGCGGCCGAGAAGAACTTGTCCTTGTGCAGATACTTGCCGCGCAACACCCCGTCGATGTCCGCGACCGCGACCTTCACGCGATTGCCGGGATACTTGCGCACCGCCTCAAGGATCTTGGCCTGGGGAATCGCCACCGCCATGGGATGCTCCTGTGGTTGTCGTGCGGGCTGCAGACTGTCGATTCTAGCGCACGCGGCATCCGCCGATGGCATCATCAGCACCCGCCTTCGACCACGCCGTCATCCCGTGCCCACTGCCTTGCCACTCGTTTCGCTGCATGCCGCCGTCGTGCTGTTCGGGTTCGCCGCGCTCTTCGGCAAATGGATCACCTGGGACCCGGTGGCCATCGTACTGGGCCGTACCGTGGTCGCCGCCGTCGCGCTCGGCGTTTGGTTACGGTGGCGGCGGACACCGATGCTGCGGCCGTCCGTCGCGCTGGCGTTGAGCGGCGCCATCCTGGCGCTGCACTGGTATGCATTCTTTGCGGCCATTGCCGCCTCCAGTGTCACGATGGGATTGCTGGGCTATGCGAGTTTTCCGATGTTCGTGCTGGTGCTGGAACGACGGCGTCGGCGCGACCAGTGGCGGTTGATCGACCTCGCTACGGTGGCGCTGGTGGTGGGTGGGCTGGCGCTGACGGTCAAGGACTTCACCTGGGGCAACGCCGCTACGCGAGGCCTGGCGTGGGGCATGGTTTCCGGTTTTGCATTTGCCTGGCTCGTTGTGCGTACCCGCGGGTATGCCGCTGGAAGCCGTGCGTCGTCGCTGGCGTTGTGGCTCAACGTGTTTGCTGCGCTGTGCCTCTTTCCGATCGTGCTCGCAACCGGAGGAAGCGGCGGCGCGGTGGATGCCCGCGCACTTGGTTTGATCCTGCTGCTGGGCGTGTTCTGCACGGCGCTGGCGCACACGCTCTTCATCGTGGGCATTGCCGGCGCCGGGGCGATCACGGCCGCAGTGGTGGCCGCGCTTGAGCCGGTGTACGGAATCGCGCTGGCCTGGGGCTTCCTGGGCGAGGTTCCCGGGATACGTGTGGCGGTCGGCGCCGCGCTGCTGGTGACCGCCGCGATCGTGGCGTCGTTGCGGCCCCAAGTCACGGTGATCCCCTAGCATGGCGCTCGCGGTCGCGATTCGGTAGCATCCGGGCTCAGGCACTTCTTTTCCGGCACATTCCCATGCATATCGGCATCGTCGGCCTCGGCCGAATGGGCGGCAACATGGCCCGCAGGCTTGCACGCGGTGGCGCAAGCGTCACTGGCTTCGATCCGGATGCCGCGGCGCTCGCCGCGCTGGCCGGGGAGGGCGTACTCACCGCCGTGCCGTCACTGGTGCAACTGGCCCGCGCGCTGCCCGCACCGCGGGTCGTATGGATGATGGTGCCGGCCGGCGCGACCACCGAACTCGCCATCGAGACGATCTGGCCCGAGCTGGCGGCAGGGGATGTGATCGTCGACGGGGGCAATGCCAACTACAAGGACTCCCAACGGCGAGCTGCCGCACTGGCTGCCGCCGGCATCCATTTTGTCGATTGCGGCGTGTCCGGCGGCGTATGGGGCCTAGAAAACGGCTACGCACTGATGTTCGGTGGCAATGCGGCCGGGGCGGCATTGGTCGGGCCAGTGGCCCGCATTCTCGCGCCGGCGCCCGACCGCGGTTGGCTGCACTGTGGGCCTTCGGGTGCGGGACACTTCGTGAAGATGATCCATAACGGGATCGAGTACGGCATGATGCAGTCGTTCGCCGAGGGCTTTGCATTGATGGAGAACAAGCACGAGCTTCAACTCGATGTGGCGGCGGTCGCCGAATTGTGGCGCCACGGAAGTGTGGTCCGCTCGTGGTTGCTGGACCTGACCGCCGATTTTCTCGCCAGCGATCCCGTCCTCGCGGACGTGGCTCCGGTCGTCGCGGACTCGGGCGAGGGTCGCTGGACGGTCAACGAGGCCGTGGAGCAGGGCCTGCCTGCGCCGGTGCTCACGCTGGCGCTGATGGCGCGTTTCGGCAGCCAGGGCAAGAGCGCGTATGCCGACCGGTTGTTGGCCATGATGCGCAAGAGCTTCGGCGGACATGCCATCACCAAGGGCAACGCGCCATGATCCTCGTGGTGATGGGTGTGTGCGGCTGTGGCAAAACCACGATCGGAAGGGCGCTGGCCGAAACGCTGGGCTGGCCGTTTCATGATGCCGACGATTTCCATCCGGACGCCAACGTTTCCAAAATGGCGGCCGGCAATGCGCTCGAAGACACCGATCGCTGGCCATGGCTCGACCGCATCGTGACCGCAATGCAGGGCGCGCAGTCCGAGGGGGGCCATGCCGTGCTTGCATGTTCGGCGTTGAAGCAGGTCTATCGGGACCGGTTGCAGCGCGCCGGCGACGTGCGATTCGTCTATCTGCGCGGTGATGCGGAGACCATTGCGGCACGACTGTCGTCGCGCAGCCACAAATACATGCCGGCCTCGCTGCTGCCGTCGCAGTTCGCGGCGCTGGAAGAGCCGCAGGATGCGGTGGTCGTCGATATCCGGCAGTCGCCGGCGCAACAGGTGCAATTCGTACGCACGCACTACGCGCTGGTCGCTGCGCCGAGCGCGCGATGACCAGGCGCCGGCGCGGACAAGGCACCGCTGTCGGTCACCTGGGGCGCGAACCGCGGCGATGGCTCGGCGCGGTCAACACGCCGGTATTTCGCGCATCGACGATCCTGTTTCCGAATGCGGCCGACTTCAACGCCGCGATCGCAGGCGAATTCGACGGTCTCGCCTACGGGCTGCACGGATTGCCGACGGTCACGGATCTGGAGCGTGCGATCGCCGAACTGGAAGGTGGCCACGCCGCGCTGGCGGTGCCTTCGGGACTCACCGCCACGACGTTGCCGCTGCTGGCGCTCACCAAGCCGGGCGACCACATCCTCGTCACCGATTCCGTGTACGGCCCGACCCGCCGATTTTGCGACACGCACCTGCAGCGATTAGGCGTCAGCGTCGAGTACTACGATCCCTTGCTCGGTGCGGGCATCGCGGCGCTGTTGCGCGACAACACCGCGCTGGTCTTCGCCGAATCGCCCGGATCGCTAACGTTCGAAGTGCAGGACATCCCCGCCATTGCGGCGGCTGCGCACGCGCGCAAGGCGTTGCTGGTGATCGACAACTCGTGGGCCACGCCGCTATTCTTTCGCGCCTTCGATCACGGCGTCGATGTATCGGTGCATGCGGCCACCAAATATATCGGCGGCCACTCGGACGTCCTGCTCGGCCTGATCGTCGGCAACGCCGCCGTGTTTCCGCGCCTGCACCGGCTGTGGACCGACATGGGCGTCACCGCGTCGACCGACGATTGCTTCCTCGGCTTGCGTGGCCTGCGCACGTTGTCGGTGCGAATGGCGCATCAGCAGGCCAGTGGCCTCAGGATCGCGCAATGGCTGCGCGAACGGCCCGAGGTCCGCGAAGTCCTGCATCCCGGCTTGCCGGGCGCCCGCGGGCACGAACTGTGGAAGCGCGATTTCACGGGCGCCTCCGCACTCTTCGGCGTCATATTGCATCCGGTCGCGGAGGAACGCATCACTGCCATGCTCGACAGTCTCGAGCTCTTCAGCATGGGCTTCAGCTGGGGCGGCTTCGAGAGCCTGCTGATTCCCACGCACCCGGAGCGTACGCGCACCGCGACCACGTGGAATCCCGGGGGCCCGTGCCTGCGCTTTGCGATCGGCCTCGAAGATCCGGACGACTTGATCGCCGATCTGCGCGCGGGCTTTGCCCACTTCGAAGCATGACGCGAACCAGCCAGGACGTCAGAATCTTTCGGCGTTAAGCCATTCAAGAACGCAGTCGATCAAGGTCATTTTCTGCACGACCAATCATCCACCTTGAAGAAACCAGGGGGATACCGCAGCGCGTCGTTGACATACGCGACCAGTTCATTGTCGTAACGATTGATGAATTTCCAAACGATCTCTCCCTTCCGGTTGATCTCGATGACGCGCCCACCGCGAGACTCGACGATCAGGGTGTTTCCGTTCTCCTGGTTCTGGTGATTGCCTCTGACCCTGGTGTAGAACTGTTGATGAGGAACTCCGCCGTATTGAACATGCGTTTCTCCGCTGACCGGATCCACCTCGATAATGGTGCTGCCACTCAGTCTGGACCCGTCCTCCGTCTGATCATCGTTATTGCTGAAAACGCTGATTCTGCCGTTTGGCAGAAAATCGGGATCGTGCTGGGCCATCCATGGCCCTACTCGATGCCACTTGACCTTCCTCGTTGCAGGATCCACCACCATGATCAGATTCAGATTGCGCAAGGAAACGAGCAGATCGCCGGCGGCAAACCGAGGGAAGTGTTTGGCCATTTCAGGCAATAGTTCCTTGACATCGTTCAGGTGGGTCACATCCAGATGATCGAGCCCGATGCCGTCAGGACCGTTCGCAAACAATTGTGCCTGAAGATCATTCTCGAATAGCAGTCCCAGCACGGATAGTTCCATCTCGATTTTTCCGTCACCCGACACTTTCAGAATCGTGTCCTCTTCGTACGGGGGAGTCAGGGCCGGAAACGGGGAGGCATTCTCGATAAATCGAAGGCCCGGGATCCAGAACCCGCCGTCATGCGACGGATTCACCGCGTGGTGCGTCATGCGAGGAAGGGTCCATTGTATGGCGCCGCAGCGGTCCATCTTTACCAATCCTGTGTCTTGAAAATTGAACAGCACCGAACCGTCTGGCAAGGCAAGCACGCCGTGAATATCAGTATTCCAGTTCGTTTTGGGAATGTTCTCCACGGGCTTGATATGGGAGGGGTCCGGGAAAACATCGTAGAACTGCACCTGCCAACGGTTCACAATTGCGCCGTCCGGTCGAATGAGCCGGATTTCCAGGCCGCGGTCAAAGAATCCCGAAAGCAAGGTAAGGCCAGGCGCCATCTGCGTTGCATCGATTCGAACGGCGCCACTATCGCCGTCGCGAGCCTTGAACAGATGTTTTGTGGGGCGGATCTTGGTGATCATTGCGCTTTCGCCAATCACCAATGCGATCGAACTGAAGGCGAACTTGATTGCGCCATAGGGAAAAATCTGATAGCGCCCGACCGCGACACCAAGCCCAAAGACAAGCAGTACGGCCGAAATTAGGAACGCGACCATTGAGAAATCCAGGCGTTTGATTCCTCGTCCTTGTTCGCGGATCCTGCGGATCAAACTTGGCATAGTCGATTCCCTTCCTGGCCAGTGGCACACCGGGCGACTTCCGCGTTGCTCGTCATTGGGGACGGGGATCGCCTCTTGCAAGAAGCTACCAGGGCGCGGCGGCGGACCCGGCCGAAAGTGGTCGGTTGAGTGAACGTGACGTTGACCGCGTCGGTATGGGCCGCCGCACTATACGATACCAAAGCCCCTGCATTGCAGGGGCAGGGCCGGACGACGAAACGGGTTGGCGTCGTCTTGTGGCCACATGACATAGCGCAACCCGAGCCTATTTGCCCCGCCGGAGTAAATGCACCGGACCGGTCGTCGACAGCGACCTGGACCCGGAGCGATCGACCGCTTGGAAGGTTTGCGGATGGCCCGCCATAATCCTGGACCGGAGCGCCGCTTGAAAAGCTTGCGCGTGAATCCGCAGTCACAGGAGCCCGCTATCCCGGGCTCAACCGGGATGGTCCTTTTTCCGAAGCCGCCTGTCTGCCTGGACTCACGCTGGGCAAATTCATGTTGAAATATGCGAACGCCCGCGGCAGTCTGGCGGTAGTCTGAGCAAAGCCCCATGTATTGGCCTTTTTGGGGCGCCTCTCCAAGTGCAAACACGGTCGTCGCCCGACAGGGAGAGTTCCTATGCGAAAATTGATCCAGTTGGTGGGGTTGGCGGCAGTGATGCTGACAGTACCTCACACGGCCCTGGCCTATATCGGTCCAGGCGCCGGCATTACCGCCATCGGCACGGCAATTGCACTCATCGGCGCCATCTTCCTGGCGATCGTCGGCTTCATATGGTATCCGTTCAAGCGCTTGAGAGCGAAGTTGCGGGATAGGAAGAAGGGCCCTGGACAAGGAGATCAGGCAGTCCCGCCCTCATGATTGCAGCGACGGCTGCGGTATCGATCTGCGCGTTTCTTGTCGCATTGTGGCTCGCTCGCGTGGTGCCGGTCTCTGCAGGCGTGGTGGTGATCGCACGTAATGCCCTCGGAGCAATGCGGGATCCCGCACTCGACGACGCGGCGCGCGAGAAGACCGTTCGGCACGCCTCACTCCAGCTGATCGGCAAATTCGTCTCCATTGTGCTGCGCGGTGTGTTCGCCATTGGCGTTTCGCTGGTGCCCATTTGGCTTGCCAACGCGTCCGGCCTCGCCGCAAGCGATCAGGTCATCGCGTTTCTCTCGCGCTGGGACGTCATCACCGTCGCTACGATCGTGATCATGATCGCCTATCTCCTCCGGATACGGCTGTGGACCCGGAACTGAATTACTCGTTTCTTGATCGCCTGATCCATCGCATCGCCTTTGCCGCGCCGCCGATCCAGTTCGCAGCGGTGGATGCCGAGAACGTGCTGTTCCGCTCCTCTCTGGAGGGCGTCCGCGGTGGCCGGCCGATTTTTATTGCTTCTTTGCCCCGCGCCGGTACAACGCTCCTCCTCGAAGCACTCCACCAGTTCCCATCACTCGCCGCACACTTGTACCGCGATATGCCGTTCATCATGGCGCCGGTGCTGTGGTCACGGCTCATGGGTGGGTTCCGCAAGCAGTCCGTACTCCATGAGCGCGCCCATGGTGACGGAATGCAGATCGGCTACGACAGTCCAGAGGCGTTTGAGGAGGTGTTGTGGCATGCCTTCTGGCCGGAGAAGTACGGCTCGGGCGGGATCGCGCTGTGGGAAACGACAGATGGCAAGGAACCGGCAACTGCCTTTTTCGCGCAACACATGAAAAAAATCATCTCGATTCGCCGGCCGGATCGACCACTTGATGGTCGCTATATCTCCAAGAACAACGCCAACATCGCCCGGCTCGACCTACTGCGCCTGCAGCACCCTGACGCAACCGTCGTGATACCGTTTCGCAGTCCGGTAGAACATGCGATCTCGATGCTGCGCCAGCATCGACGCTTCATGCAAATGCATGCCGAGCGTCCCTTCGTTCGCCGCTACATGGCGGATATCGGTCATTACGAGTTTGGCGCGTTGCATCGTCCAATCGCGTTCCCAGGATTCGATTTGCTTGCCCGTGGCCGTGATCCGCTCGACGCTGACTATTGGCTTGCCTACTGGATTGCCGCGTTCGACTACGTGCTCGCTCGTCGGGAGGGGGTCATCCTGGTCTCCTATGAGGCCGCCTGCCTCGACGGAAGGCGTACGCTCGGCGATATTTGCGCACGGGCCGGGATCGCCGAGGAAGGAGCGCTGGGTGCGGCCGCAAGTCGATTCAGAGATCCACCACCACTCCGTGGCGACGAGATCGTAGTCGACGCCGCGCTGCGCGACCGCGCCGAGGCGCTGCACGCTGCGTTGATCGGCGCATCGCTGTGCAATTGCTGAGGGGACGGTGTGGGTGGCCAGGGTCGGCAGCATATTCGAGCAGATGCGCGAGAATCGATCGGCGGCCCGGCTAGCGCCTGCGAGGGCCACGAATTCTGGATTCATGAAAGCGACATAGACTATGGCCATGAAACTGTCGATCCGCAGGCAGCGTTACAAAACAGTGGCGCAGAATGTGGCACTGGTATTCGGGTCGTTGCTCTTCTGTTTTCTCGTTATCGAAGTGGGCTATCGAGTCTTCGACCCATTTCCGCGCGTCGATGACCGGGACAAGAATCGTACCGAGTACGGAAACCTGACCATGTATGACGATACCCTTGGGTGGAAGGTCGTTCCGCGGGGAACCAAAGAGTTCGTGACCGGAAGCGGTTCCAAGGTATTTTCTCGATTGGGGCAGCGCCTGTACCGCTATGCAACCGCTTCGCGTGTTCGCACGCGAGGTGCGCAACGGAGGTGTTTCGGTACGCGCCGTCTGAGTGGAATGTGCGGTGAAAACGACGCATTGCGCTCTGGCAGGGACTCCGGATATCCACTGGCGCAGGACCAGTCCATTCCTCGCAATTCCCGGACGGAACCCTGTTGTAGACTACGCTGATCGTGCGACTGATGCATCGCCTTCATCGCGCACCAAACCGGCATTGGGTTCGCCAAGGTATACCGCCTGTACGTGGGGATCGGCGCGCACCTCGGCCGGCGACCCAGACGCAATCACACGCCCATGATCGAGTACCAGCACGCGATCGGCAAACCCGAACACCACGTCCATGTCGTGCTCGGTGAACAGGACTGCGATCCTGTCTTCGCGTGCAATGGTGCTCGCCACCTGCATCAGGTCGGCGCGGGAGTCGGGGGCCATTCCCGCTGTGGGTTCATCCATTAGCAACAATTTGGGCCTGCCTGCGAGCGCCAATGCCAGTTCCACCCGCTTGGCATCGCCGTAGGCCAAGGCCGCGCAATGCCGCACGGCCAGTTCATCGCAACGCACCCGCGCCAGCAGCGCATCCGCCGCCCCGTTTGCTGCGGCCATTCCTGACCGGAGCAGGTTGTCTTCCTGGCGTGCGCGCCCGAGCAACGCCAGCATCACGTTCTCGCGCACCGTCATCGATGGAAACGTGGCGGCAACCTGAAACGTGCGTCCCACGCCCAGCCGCGCAATGGCTTGTGGAGCCAGCCCTGCAATGGATTTGCCTGCCAGCAAAACCCCGCCCGTGTCCGGCGCCAATTGGCCATTGACGAGATTGAAGCAGGTGGTCTTGCCCGCGCCGTTGGGGCCGATCAACGCCACGCGCTCGCCCGCATGCACAACGAACGACACGTCGTCGACTGCGTGCACGCCGCCGAAGCTCTTGGTCAGATGCCGCGCCTCGAGAACCGGGCTGCTCATGCATGGCTCCGCTTGCGCATCGCGCGCGCCACCGCGCCGCCGATCCCGGCTGGGAATCCCAAGACCAGCAACAGGATAAGCGCCCCCAGCGCCGCGCGCCAATAGTCGGTGGCACGCGCCAGCGTATCGGCCAGCCACGTGAATGCGGCGGCGCCAAGCAAGGGACCGAACAGCGCGTTCAGGCCGCCCAGGAGCACCATCACCAGTCCGTCGACCGAGCGGGGGATGGCCAGCGACTCCGGTGAAATGCTGCCCTTGGAAAAGGCGAACAGGCCGCCGGCTATGCCGGCGAAGAGGCCGGCGAGCGCAAAGCCCGTCCATTGCGTACGCCTTACGTCGATACCGCTCGCCGCCGCGCGCAGCGGCGAATCGCGCACACCACGCAATGCATATCCGAAAGGCGTCTGCCGCAAGTACACCAGCAGCACCAATGCCACCGCGACCACCACGAGGCAGAAGAGATAGAACGCGGTGCGCTGGGCAAGCCACGTTGCGGGCCAGATGCCGATCAGGCCATTCGAACCGCCGGTGACCGCGTCCCACTGGAACGCGATCGACCATACGATCTGGGCAAAGGCCAGCGTCAGCATGGCCAGGTAAACACCCGACAGGCGCACGCAGAACCATCCGAACACCAATGCCGCCACCCATGCCGCCACCGGCGCGAGGCCGAGGGCCGCCAGCATCGGCAGGCCGGCCTTCACGGCCAGCGCCGCGCCATACGCACCGATGCCGAAGTAAGCGGCATGGCCGAAGGAGGTCATGCCGCCGGTGCCGAGCAGGAACTGCAGGCTGCCCGCGAAAAGTGCGGCAATCAGGATGTCGGTGGCGAGCACCAGCGTGTATTCATCGCGCAGCCATGGCAATGCCAGCAGTACCGCGAACAGCAAGACCCCGATGATGACCTCGCGCTGGCGCAGCGGCGTGACCAGCTCGCGTTGCTCCGGCAGCGCCGTGGTCGTGCCGGCGGCGGGGGGCGCCCCGAACAGTCCCTGCGGTTTTAGTGCCAGTACGACCGCCATCACGACGAACTCGGCCACCAGCGTGAGCTTGGGGAACGCGATGGTGGTGAAGCCGACGTCGACGGTGCCCAGCGCGATGCACAATGCCTTCGACAGGCCGATCAGCATGGCGGCGACAAACGCGCCGGGAATCGACCCCAGCCCGCCGACCACCGTGACGACGAACGCGTCCGCAATGATCGACAGGTCCATGTTGAGATTGGCCGGTTCGCGTGGCAGTTGCAGTGCCCCCGCCAAGCCGGCGAGGAACGCCCCCAGCGCGAACACGGCGGTGAACAGCAGCGCCTGGTTGATGCCCAGCGCCGCCGCCAGCGTCCTGTTTTCCGAAGCCGCCCGGATCAGTACGCCGAAGCGCGTGCGTGTCACCAGCCACGTGAGCGCTACCAGCACCAGTGGCCCCAGCACGATCAGGAACAGGTCGTACTCGGGCACCGGCCGGCCCAATAGCGACACCACGCCATCGAGGCCCGGTGCGCGCGGGCCCAAAAGGTCTTCGGCGCCCCAAATGGCCAGCACCGCGTCGCGAACGATCAGCACCACTGCAAATGTCGCCGTCAGCTGCAGCAATTCAGGCGCCGCGTATAGACGCTTCAGGAGCAGTGTCTCGATGAGTGCGCCGATGAGCGCCACCAGCAATGCGGCAGCAGCAATTCCA
Source organism: uncultured beta proteobacterium (assembly GCA_963805355.1). GTDB lineage: Bacteria > Pseudomonadota > Gammaproteobacteria > Burkholderiales > Casimicrobiaceae > VBCG01. Next base: position 556,287 of record CAWDTZ010000004.1, read on the forward strand.
CCCCAGAACGCAACGCCGCCGCGCCCGACGTGCTCGGCCAGCCACGCTCCGATGCCGTAGGCGCCATACGCGCCCAGCATATAGAGCGAACCGTGCGCAAAGTTGACGATGCGCGTGACGCCGAAAATCAGCGTCAGGCCCGCCGCCACCAGGAACAATGCCGACGCCGACGACAGCCCATTCAACAGTTGCAGCAGGAACGACGGCAGCGACACCGCTACTGCTGCGGTCGCAGCGTGCGCACGACGGCGTCGGCGGGCTGGTAGTCCTTGCCGTCGGCATAGCGCCAGTCGACCATCACACCCTTGCCATCCTTGATGGCCGTGCGGCCGACATAAGCCCCCATCGTCGACTGGTGGTCGATCGCACGAAAATAGACGTTGCCGAAGGGCGTTTCGAAGGCCAGCCCCGACATGGCCGTCACGATTTTTTCGGGATCGGTGGAACCCGCGCGCTTCAACGCGGCGGCCGCTGCCATCACCGTGCTATAGCCGACGACCGAGCCCAGCCGGGGATAGTCGTTGAACTTCTTCTGGTAGGCGTCACGGAATTTGCGATGCTCCGGCGTGTCGATGGCGTACCACGGGTAACCGGTGACGTACCAGCCCACCGGGGCTTCGTCCTTCAGCGGATCGAGGTATTCCGGCTCGCCGCCTAGCAGGTTGAAGACCGGGCGGTCCTTGAAGAGACCGCGTAGCTGGCCTTCGCGCACAAAGCGTGCGAGGTCGGCGCCGAACAGCGACGAGAAAATGGCATCCGGCTGCGCATCGAGCAGTGCCTGCACGACGGCTCCGGCTTCGATCTTGCCCAGCGGCACAGCAATCTCGATGAACTCGAGCCCGCCGCTCTGGCGATAGAGCATCTGCTTCTTGAAGGCCGCCGTGGCGGACTGGCCGTATTCGTAGTTGGGGTAAACGATCGCCCAGCGTTTTTTGTTGAGCTTGGCCGCTTCGGGCACCAGCATCGCCGTCTGCATGAATGTCGACGCGCGCAGGCGGTACGTGTAGCGATTGCCGTTGTCCCAGACGATCTTGTCGGTCAGCGGCTCGGCGGCCAGGAACGGCACTTTGCGCTGCTTGGCGAAGTCCGCCACCGCCAGGCCCACATTGGACGGGAATGTCCCCATCAGCATCGCTACCTTTTCGCGCGTGAGCAGTTCATCCGCCACGCGCACGGCATCGCCCGGCGTGCCATTGTCGTCCCGGGAAACGATCTCGAGCCTGCGACCCAGCACGCCGCCGGCCGCATTGATTTCGTCGAGCGCCAGTTCCATGCCGCGTTTGTACGGCTCGAGGAAGGCGGGAAACTGCTTGTAGCTGTTCAACTCGCCCAGGCGAATTGGCTGCGCGGCCACGGGCACTGCGGCGGCAATCGCGAGAAGGACGAGGACAGCGCGGACGGCGAAAGACATGCGATCTCCGGGAGGATGAAATGACACAGGCGCCAGGAACGTTGCGCGATCCGTGCCGGTTGACCCGGCGCGTACCGCGACCGGTCAAGCTGCGAACCGACAAGACAAAGATTACCGCATGCCGGGCACCCCATAAGCATATGCCAGGGTGTCGCATCAGGCGCCACGCTTCGGCGGGGTAAAATCGACGGTTTTGGACGATGAATTCACGCCGTCCGGTCATGAACCGCGAAACGACATGTTGAACCTTGCGCACGGCCTAACCTTTGCCGACCTTCATTCGATCGAAGGCGCGGCGTGCATCGATGGCGCGTTTGTGACCCACCTGGGAGCCATCGATCCCGCGCTGGCGGGCCGGCTCGACGCCGCCCGGGCGGCGCCGGACGCGCTCGCTGCCCGCGCCGAAGCGGATTTGTTGCTGGCGGTGGCGCCGCACCTTGAGGATTTTCTGGCCGATCTCTTCGGCATCGGCGCAGCGGTCCGGACGCTGGAGGCGCGCCATCACGCGTTGGCTCCGCTTTTTGCCGTCAAGCGGCAATTTGTCCAGCGCAAAGCCATGAATGCGTTCAAGGCCGACGTGGCCGCCACCTTCGATGGTCCGGCGCTCCGAAATCTCCTCGAAACCGCCATGGGTGAACCCTGGTCGGAACTGGCCTTCGCCAACACGGTCACGCGCTGGCTGGCGGATGAAGCAGCGAATGCCGAGCACCTCGACGCAGCGCAGCGTTTTGCCGCATGGGCCGCGCATACCGCGGCCGGCCGTGCGGCGACGCGCGGTGGCGTGCTGTTTCGCGCGCCGCGCAAGCTTGATTTCATGCACCTCGTGCCCATTGCGGCCACCACGGTGGCCGGCGTGTCGGCGTGGGCTCAGCCCCCCGACCACCCGCTGCGCCGTCGCGACGGCTTCGCGCTCACCGATCCCGGCACCGATCTCGTCGGCGGGCTCGACCAGGCGCACTACTGCATCTGGTGCCACGAGCAGGGCAAGGATTCATGCGCGCATGGCCTGCCCGACAAGAAAGCGGCAGAAGGTGCGATCCCGTTCAAGAAATCGCCGTTCGACGTGACATTGGCGGGTTGCCCGCTGGACGAGCGGATCTCCGAATTCCACAAGTTGCGGGCAGAAGGCGTGCCGCTGGGCGCGCTCGCAATGATCTGCATCGACAATCCGATGGTGGCCGCCACCGGGCACCGCATCTGCAACGATTGCATGAAGTCGTGTATTTACCAGAAGCAGGATCCGGTCGATATTCCGCAGTCGGAGACGCGCCTCCTGAAAGATGTCCTCGCGCTGCCCTGGGGCTTCGAGATCTATTCGCTGCTGACGCGGTGGAACCCGCTCAACCTGCGTCGACCGCTGCCGCTGCCGCGTACCGGCAAGCGCGTGCTGATCGTCGGCATGGGTCCCGCGGGTTTCACGCTGGCGCACCACCTGATCAACGATGGCCATACGGTGGTGGGGGTGGACGGACTGAAGATCGAGCCGCTCGATCCGCAACTCTCGGGCATCACGCTGGCGGGCGAACGCGTGTCCTTTGCGCCGATCGAGGATGTGACGGTGCTGACCGAACCACTCGATGATCGGCAAATGGCGGGCTTCGGCGGCGTCGCCGAGTACGGCATCACCGTGCGCTGGGACAAGAATTTCCTGAAAATGATCCGGATGCTGCTCGAGCGTCGCGACCGCTTTGCGCTCTACGGCGGCGTGCGCTTCGGCGGTACCGTGGATGACGGCGGCGCGTTTGCGCTGGGCTTCGACCATATCGCGCTGGCGATGGGGGCCGGCAAGCCCACGGTGCTCGACCTGCCGCACGGACTGGCCAATGGTGTGCGAACCGCTTCCGATTTCCTGATGGCGCTGCAGCTGACGGGCGCCGCCAAGCGCGATTCGATCGCCAACATGCAGGTGCGGCTGCCGGTGCTCGTGATCGGAGGCGGGCTCACCGCGATCGACACGGCCACCGAATCCCTTGCCTATTACCCGGTGCAGGTGGAAAAATTTCTGTCGCGCTACGAAATGCTGGTTGCCGCGGACGGCCAGGCAAGCGTAGACGCGGCGTGGACGGCAACGGAGCGCGACGTCGCCCACGAATTCCTGGCTCACGCCCGCGCCTTGCGCGACGAGCGTGCTGCCGCGCTGCGCGAAAGCCGGGACGCGCGCATCGCGGAGATGGTCACCGCATGGGGCGGCGTCACGATAGCCTACCGGCGACGCCTGGTCGACAGCCCTTCCTACACGCTGAACCATGAGGAAATCGAGAAGGCGCTGGAAGAGGGCATCCGCTTTGCCGAAGGATTGACGCCTTTGGCCATCGAGGTCGATGCCCAGGGCGCGGCCCGGGCGCTGCGCGTGTCGCAGCAGCAGCGTGACGAGGCGGGCGCGTGGATCGAGGTCGCGCAGGCCGAGTTGCCGGCACGCACCATCCTGATCGCCGCCGGCACGCAGCCCAACACCGTGCTGGCGCGCGAGGACCCCGGGCATTTCGCGCTCGACGGCAAGTATTTCCAGCTGCTCGATGAACAGGGCGGGCACGTCAGCGTGATTCGCGGCCTGGCCAAGCCCGCGGTGGCCAACGTACTAACCGAGATCCGCCCGGACGGCCGCGCCACCAGTTTCTTCGGTGACCTGCATCCGTCGTTCAACGGCAACGTGGTCAAGGCCATGGCCAGTGCCAAGCAGGGCTACCCCATCGTTTCGCGCGTGCTGGGGCAGGTGACGCCGGCCTCCACCGTCGACGACGCTTCGTTTTACCGCGTGCTTGATGATCGCTGGCGCGCGACGGTGGAACGGGTGGTGCGGCTGACGCCGACGATCGTGGAAGTGGTGGTGCGCGCACCCGCGGCGGCGGAACGCTTCGAGCCCGGCCAGTTCTACCGCCTGCAGAACTACGAGGCATTGGCGGCACGCGCTGACGGTACGCGGCTTGCGATGGAGGGACTCGCCCTGACCGGCGCATGGGTCGATGCCGGGCGCGGTCTCGTCTCCACCATCGTGCTGGAGATGGGCGGTTCCTCCAACCTGTGCGCGCGCTTGCAACCCGGCGAACCCGTCGTGCTGATGGGGCCAACGGGAACGCCCACGGAGATCGAGGCGGATGAAACGGCCGTGCTCGTCGGTGGCGGGTTGGGCAACGCCGTGCTGTTTTCGATCGGGCAGGCCTTCCGCCGTGCCGGCTCGAAGGTGCTCTACTTCGCCGGCTACAAGAAGCTGATCGATCGGTACAAAGTCGCCGACATCGAGGCAGCTGCCGACGTGGTCGTCTGGTGCTGCGACGAGGCGCCGGGCTTCGCCCCGGACCGACCGCAGGACCGGACCTTTGTCGGAAACATTGTCGAGGCGATGCGGGCCTATGCCACCGGCGCACTGGGACCGGTCAGCATTCCTCTGCCGTCGGGCGACCGCATCATCGCCATCGGATCCGACAAAATGATGGCGGCGGTGACGCATGCGCGACACGGGCTGCTGGCGCCCTATGTCAAGCCGGGACACCGCGCGTTCGGTTCGATCAACTCGCCGATGCAATGCATGATGAAGGAGATCTGTGCGCAATGCCTGCAGCCGCAGATCGATCCGGACACCGGCAAGGTCACCTACGTATTCTCGTGCTTCAACCAGGATCAGCCGCTGGATCGCGTGGACTTCGCAGGTCTCGACCTGCGGTTGCGGCAGAACGCCGTACAGGAGAAGCTTACCGCGAAGTGGATCGCGCACGTCGGACGCGCCCGGTAGCGGCATCTGCAAAATGCGACGCCCGCTCAACTCGAGCGGGCGTCGCGGTAGTGGTGCCGGCGAGAAGAATCGAACTCCCGACCTTCGCATTACGAATGCGCTGCTCTACCAACTGAGCTACGCCGGCTTTATTCTGCCAAGCCCTCAATTATAGCCCGGGAAGCGAAGTCCGGGCAACAAGGCGTTGGCGTTGCGGCGAGCGCCATGGGGGACGTGTCATCGCGGCGTTGCAGCGGGTGCGGTGGACGGCACGACCGCGGCGGAAGGCGCACTGGCGAACGGCAGTTCGGACAGGAGCGCCTTGGTGCCATTCCACATGATCTCGACTCCGATGCACAGCATGATGAAGGCCGACAGGCGCAGTACCACCATCGTGCGGCTGTGTCCAAGCCACAGCCCGACGCGCTTCGCATAGCGAAATGCCAACCAGACCGTCACGGAAATCAGCCCGACTGCGCACATCGCCGCGACGAACGCGATAAGCAGGCGCTCGACGCCGTGGGCATGGTTGGCGCCCAGCGTGATCGCGACTGATATCGCGCCGGGATCGACGGTGAGCGGCAGGGTCAGCGGGTAAAACGCACGCAGCAGCGCCTTGTCATCCGGCAGCGCCACGGCCTCGGTGGTGGCGGCCGGCTCGCCGGTCAGCATGTTCCACGCCAGCGAGCACAGCACCGCGCCGCCGGCCACCTGCACCACGGGCACCGACAGCCCGAACAGTTTGAGTACAAAGGCGCCGAAGATCAGCGATCCCATCAACAGCACGTACGAGTTGATCGCAATTTTCCAGGCGAGCTGGCGCCTCGCTGCGTCGGAGCTGCCTGCAGTCATCGCCAGGAAAATTGGCGCGCTGCCCAGCGGATTGATGATCGGAAGGAGCCCCGCGACGACGAGACCGAATGCGACGAGGAAGTTGCGAAGATCGGCGGTGAGCGAGATGTCGGGCACGATGGGGAGGACTCTGTTGGGTCGCGAAAAAACGTGGCGCGGGTACACTAACATGACCTCATCACTCCGGAATCCGCCACCTCCTTGTCCGATACCCGTCCCATTTTCGGTTTTCACGCAGTGACTGCACGGCTGCGCCAACGGCCCGATTCAGTGCACGCGCTTTACCTGCAGGCGGGCCGCGACGATGGCCGCGCCCGCGACATCACCGCACGCGCCCAGGCTGCGGGCGTGGCCATGCACGTCGTCGATGCGGCGCGCATGACGGCATTGGCGGGGGCGGGGACCCACCAGGGCGTCGTCGCGGTAGTCGACAACGCCTTGCCCCATGTCACGCTGGACGACGTGCTGGCCGACCCGGCCGAACCACCTCTGCTGCTGATTCTGGATGGCGTCACCGATCCGCACAACCTTGGTGCGTGCTTGCGCAGCGCCGATGCCTTCGGCGCGCAGGGGGTCATCGTGCCCAAGGATCGCGCGGTCGGCGTCACGGCCACGGTGATGAAGACGGCCAGCGGCGCCGCCGACACGGTGCCGGTGATCGCGGTCACCAACCTGGCACGCACGATGCGCGAACTGAAGGAGCGCGCGGTCTGGCTGATCGGCGCTGACGCCGGCGGCGAAAGCATCGTCACCGCCGACCTCACGGGTCCCGTCGCCTGGGTTCTGGGGGCCGAAGGCGCAGGGTTACGCCGGCTTACCCGCGAATCCTGCGACCGCGTGGTCGGCATCCCGCTGCGCGGGACCGTCGAGAGTCTCAACGTATCCGTGGCCGCGGGCATTTGCCTGTTTGCGACCCGCGCGGCGAGAATACGCGGATAAATGCTGGCGTTCATCCTCCGCCGTATCTTGCAGTCCATGGCCGTTCTCCTGGTGGTTGCCTTCATCGCGTTCGGACTGTTCAATTTCACCGGTGACCCGGTGTCATTCATGCTGCCGCAGCAGGCCACCATCCAGGACCGGGAGGACCTGCGCAGGGAACTTGGCATCGACCGCCCGTTCTACGTGCAGTTCGTCAAGTTCGTCGGCAATGCCGTGCATGGCGATTTCGGCCTCTCATTGCGGCAGGGTCGGCCGGTTTCCACACTCATTCGCGAACGCCTGCCGGCCACGCTCGAGCTGTCCGTGGCGGCGGCGCTGCTGGCCATCTGCCTCGGCATTCCTGCGGGGGTGTACACTGCTCTACGCCGGGAGAGCCTCGGCGCACAGGCATTGCTCGCGATTTCGCTGGTCGGCGTGAGCCTGCCCACGTTCCTGATCGGCATCCTGCTGATCCTGGTGTTCGCCGTGCAACTGGGTTGGCTGCCGTCGTTCGGCCGCGGCGATACGGTGGCCATGGGCTGGTGGACCACCGGCTTGCTCACCGCCAGCGGCTGGAAGGCATTGATACTGCCGGCAATCACGCTGTCGTTTTTCCAGATGACGTTGATCATGCGGCTGGTGCGTGCGGAAATGCTCGAGGTCCTGCGCACCGATTACGTGAAATTCGCGCGGGCCCGTGGCCTTTCGGATCGCGCCATCCACTTTGGCCATGCGCTCAAGAACACCCTGGTGCCGGTCATCACGATTATCGGCCTGCAGCTCGGCGCCATCATCGCCTTTGCGCTGGTCACCGAGACGGTTTTCCAGTGGCCCGGCATGGGCTTGTTGTTCATCCAGGCGGTCTACTTCGCCGATATTCCGATCATGGCGGCCTATCTCTGCTTCATCGCGCTTGTGTTCGTGATCATCAACCTGGTTGTCGATCTCCTCTATTACGCGGTCGATCCGCGTCTGCGCATCGACGCCGGCGCGGCCGCTGGACATTGACGCCAATCCACCCACCTTACAGGCCCGTTCCTTCCGCCCATGAAGCCCTCCGAGTACATCCGCCGCTGGCATGACGAGTTCACGCTGATCCGTCGCGACCTGCATGCGCATCCGGAACTGGGTTTCGAGGAGCACCGCACGGCCAAAGTCGTGCAGGAACGACTGGCCGCATTGGGCATCGAGCACCACACGGGCATCGGCCAGACTGGCGTGGTGGCGGTGATTCCCGGGCGCAGACAGAGCAGCGGGCGCGCCGTGGGACTGCGCGCGGACATGGACGCGCTGCCGATGCAGGAGGAAAACGGGTTCGCGCACAAGTCCCGCTACGATGGTCGCATGCACGGCTGTGGCCACGACGGACATACGACGATGCTGCTTGCCGCCGCGCGCTACCTGCACACGACCCGCAATTTCGACGGCACGGCGTTTCTCATCTTCCAGCCCGGCGAGGAAGGCTTCGCAGGCGCCAAGGCGATGATCGACGATGGCCTCTTCGAGCGCTTTCCGGCCGACCAGGTCTACGCGCTGCATAACTGGCCCGCATTGCCGCCGGGGCACATCGGCGTCACGCCGGGGCCTGCTATGGCAGCCGCGGATCGCATTGAAATCATCATCGACGGCAAGGGCGGCCACGGGGCGCACCCGCATGCCGCCATCGATCCGGTACTGGTGGCCGGTCACATCATCACGGCGGCCCAATCGATCGTGAGCCGCAGCGTGAGCCCCATCGACACGGCGGTGGTCAGCCTGTGCGCGATGCAGGCAGGCAACCTGGGCGCGATGAGCGTGATTCCATCGCGTGCCAAGCTCGTGGGGACCGTGCGCACGTTCCGGCCGGCCACGCAGAACATGATCGAGGCCCGACTGCATACGCTGGTGCAATCGATCGCGGCGGCTTTCGGGGCCACGGCCACGTTGCGGTACGAGCGCATGTATCCCGCCACCATCAATGCCTTGCGCGAAGCAACCTTTGCGGCTGACGTCGCCGAACAGCTGGTCGGCGCCGACCATGTCGTGCGCAACCTCGAGCCATCGATGGGTTCCGAGGATTTCTCCTTCATGTTGCAGGCGAGGCCAGGGGCGTTTGCGCGACTGGGGCAAGGCGGCGCCGAAGGCGGCTGCTTCCTGCACAACAGCACCTACGATTTCAACGATTCGGTGATTCCGCTGGGCGCAGGTTACCTCGCGGCGCTCGCCGAAGCCTCCATGCCGCTCGCCCCCGTGGCGTGACGGCCGAACCAACTTTCTGACTGGGCCGACCATGCCCCTTGCGGCTCCCGCTCATTTTTCGGCAACCTACAGCGAAGCACGGCAACGATTCATTGCCGCGGCCAACGGGCGCGGCTTGCCGGTATCGACGCACGTGCACCCGCAGGCGCGCGGCGCGGACGGCGAAGAACTGGCCATCGATGTCGCATGCATGGGGCCAGCCGACGCCAACTCGGTGCTGGTGCTGCTCTCCGGCACGCACGGCGCGGAAGGCTTCTGTGGCTCCGGCGCCCAGGTGGGCCTGCTGCACGACCAGCGCTTCCTCGCTGCAGTGCACGCCGCCGGGGTCCGCGTAGTGCTGCTGCATGCGCTCAATCCCTACGGTTTCTCGCACCTTCGGCGCACCAACGAGGACAACATCGACCTCAACCGCAACTTCCGCGATTTTTCGACGCCGCCGCCGGTCAATGCGGCCTATGCCGAGGTGCACGGCTTCATGGTGCCGACCGCATGGCCGCCCGAAATCGGGGCGGTGGAGCAGCTCAAGGATTACGTCGCGCGGCGTGGATTGTCCGCGCTGCAGGCGGCGGTCAGCGGAGGGCAATGCGAATACCCGGATGGCCTGTTCTACGGTGGCGTGCGCCCGGCGTGGAGCAACGTTATGTTGCGCCAGGTGCTCAGGACGGAAGCGTCCCGCTGTCGGATGCTGGGATGGATTGACTTCCATACCGGGCTCGGACCCCGCGGCCACGGCGAAAAAATCCTTGCCGGCGGCAACATGGCGGACCTTGACCGCGCCAAAGGCTGGTGGGGGCCGGACGTCACGTCGTTCGTCGACGGATCGTCGACGTCGGCACCGCTGACCGGCGTCAATTTCAATGCCGTTTACGACGAGTGTCCGCAAGCCGAGTACGCCGGGATCGCCCTCGAGTACGGCACGTTGCCGATGCTCGAGGTCCTGGATGCATTGCGCGCCGACCAGTGGCTGGCCAATACGCCGGATGTTCCTGCGGCCGCGCGTGCAACGGTCAAGCGCAGGCTCCGCGATGCGTTCTATCAGGACGCCGACGACTGGAAAGAGACGGTCTACGTCCAGGCACTGACCTGCACCCTGGCGGCGTTGAAGGCGCTGGGCGGCGCTACCAGGGCAACCGCCGGGTGAACGACTCGGCCAAAGCGCCGCTGGCCGCACTGGTGGCGCCGCCCACGTGGAGCGAGCGCGCGGCGGGGGCATGGGACAGCGATGTCGCGTGGAGCTTTCGGCACTCGCCGCTGGCCATTGCCTCGTTCGTGATCCTGCTGATCTGCGTGGGCGCGGCCGTGTTCGCACCATGGATTGCGCCGCACAATCCCTTCGATCTGCGCACGCTCAATCTCAACGATGCATTGCTGCCGCCGAGCTTCAGCGCAGGTGGCCGGGCCGGTTACCTGCTGGGTACCGACGACCAGGGTCGCGACGTGCTTTCGGCCATCATGTATGGCGCCCGGGTGTCGCTGCTGGTGGGTCTCGCGTCCGTGGTGCTGGCCATGCTGCTCGGCGTGTCGCTGGGCCTGCTCGCAGGCTATGCGGGGGGCAAGTTCGACGCCATCATCATGCGGATCGCGGATGTCCAGCTGTCGTTTCCCGCCATCCTGATTGCGTTGCTGATCGACGGCGTTTTCCGCGCCGTGTTGCCGCGCGACTCCCACGGGGAGGTTGCCCTTCTGGTGATCGTGCTTGCCATCGGCTTTTCCAACTGGGTGCAGTACGCGCGTACGGTGCGCGGTTCCACGATGGTGGAAAAGAACAAGGAATACATCCAGGCCGCCCGGGTGATCGGGATTTCGCCGCTGACGATCATGCGTCGGCACCTGTTGCCCAATGTGCTGGGGCCGGTACTGGTGCTGGCCACCATCAACATCGCCACGGCGATCCTGACGGAGGCCACGCTGAGCTTTCTCGGCGTGGGGGTGCCCCCGACGCAGCCTTCACTGGGCACGCTGATACGCATCGGCAACGATTTTTTGTTCTCGGGTGAATGGTGGATTACCATCTTCCCGGGCGCGGCCCTGGTGGTGATGGTGCTGTCGATCAACCTGCTGGGTGACTGGCTGCGCGATGCGTTGAACCCGAAGTTGCGGTGAAATTTCGCGCCAGACCGGCGCGCCCCATTATTCTGCAGTCGACGAAAGGAAACCCGAAGATGCGCAAGATCTCTTGGCTCACATTGTTGGTGCCGCTCGCCATGCCGGTGGTCCTGTCGAGTTGTGCCACATGGGGCCCGACCTGGAGCGAACTCACCGGGCAACGCTTCAACGTGACGATCCCCAATCGCCGTCCGGCACTGATCGACCGGGTCGACGACCGGGGTGCCTTTCCCAACCCCAACCTGATCATGGTCGAACCGGGCATGCGCCGGCTGGTCGTGCAGGGGCCGGCACCGGGATGGCCCGGCGGGCCGCCGTTGCACGTGATGATGCTCAATGTCGAGCCGTGCAAGCGGTACTACATCAACGCGCAGTTCCAGACCACGATCACGCAGGAATGGATGCCGGTCGTTGACTACGTCGAGTCCATTCCTGGTTGCCTGGTACCGGCGGCTAAAAAATAGCCCCTGTGGAGGCCGCCTCCGGTCCGCTGCTGGCGGTCGAGAACTTGCGCGTCGAGTTTCCGACGCGCCGGGGCACGCTCGTCGCTGTGCACGATCTTTCGTTCGACATTGCGCCCGGCGAAGTGCTGGGCGTGGTCGGCGAGTCGGGGGCCGGCAAATCGATCACCGGCGCGGCCATCATCGGCCTGATCGATCCGCCGGGACGCATTGCGGCGGGTGAAGTCCGCCTGGCAGGGCGCCGCATCGACAACCTGCCTTACAACGAGATGCGGCGCATTCGCGGGCGCGAGATCGGCGCCATATTCCAGGACCCCCTGACATCGCTCAATCCGCTGTACACGGTGGGGAGGCAGCTCACCGAGACCATTCGCACCCATCTCGACATGAACGAGGCGGCGGCGCGTCAGCGCGCAATCGGACTGCTCGAGGAAGTGGGCATTCCCGCCGCGGCACGCCGCATCGATCACTATCCGCATCAGTTCTCGGGTGGCATGCGGCAGCGCGTTGTCATTGCGCTTGCACTGGCGGCCAAACCCCGGCTGATCGTCGCTGACGAACCCACCACCGCGCTGGACGTGTCGATCCAGTCGCAAATCATCGAACTGCTGAAGCGCCTTTGCCGCGATCATGGCACCGCGGTGATGCTGGTGACGCACGACATGGGCGTGATTGCCGAGACGGCCGACCGCGTCGCGGTGATGTACGCGGGCCGCATCGTGGAGATCGGCCCGGTGGCCGACGTGATTCATCGGCCGCAGCATCCCTACACCGTGGGACTGATGGGCTCGATCCCGTCGATCGTCGACGAACGCGAGCAGCTCACGCAGATCGACGGCAGCATGCCCCGGCTTACCGCGATGCCGTCGGGTTGCGCATTTCATCCGCGCTGTCCGCACGCGTTTGCGCGCTGCCGCGACGCGCGGCCCGCGCTTGAGCCGGTCGGCGCCACGCGTGCCGCCTGCTGGCTGCTGGAAACGCCGGTCCACGCGCCCGTTCTGGCGGAGGTGTCGCGGTGAGCGACGTCTTGCTGCGCATGACCGGCGTCGCGCGCTCCTTCGACGTGTCCCCGCCCTGGCTCAATCGGGTGCTCGAGCGCAAGAGCCGGGTGATTCTGACGGCCGTCGACGGCGTTGATCTCGCGATCCACAAAGGCGAAACGCTGGGTCTCGTCGGCGAGTCGGGCTGCGGCAAATCAACCATCGCCCGGCTGATCGTGGGCCTGTATCCGCCGACCCGGGGCGCCATCGACTACGACGGGGTGACCATCGCCGGCGAAGGCGCCTCCAGCGACGCGGCCGAACTGCGCCGTGCCCGGCGCGGCATGCAGATGATCTTTCAGGATCCGTATGCCAGCCTCAATCCGCGCTGGCGCGTGGCGGACATCGTCGCCGAGCCCATGCGCCTGCATGACCCGGCGCTGACGCATGAAGCGCTGGGCGCGCGCGTCGTCGCGCTGCTGGAGCAGGTCGGCCTCGCGGCGGCGGACGGCGCCAAGTATCCGCACCAGTTCTCGGGCGGGCAGCGCCAGCGCATTTCGATTGCCCGGGCACTTTCCACCAACCCGGCCTTCTTGGTCTGCGACGAACCGACGTCCGCGCTTGACGTTTCCGTGCAGGCGCAGGTGTTGAATCTGATGCGCGACCTGCAGCGGCGCCTGGCGCTCACTTACCTCTTCATTTCGCACAACCTCGCCGTGGTGCATCACATCGCCGATCGCGTCGGCGTGATGTACCTGGGGCGCATCGTCGAGCTGGCGCCCACCCGCGAACTCTTCGGCACGCCACGTCATCCGTATACCCGCATGTTGCTGGACGCCGTGCCCGATCTCGAGATGACCGGAGCCTCGCGGACCGCGGTTGCGGGCGAAGTGCCGAATCCGCTCGATCCGCCTGCCGGCTGCACGTTTCATCCGCGCTGTCCTTTTGCCAACGCGCGATGCCGCGAGGAAATTCCCGCGCTGCTCCCGGCAGGCGCGGCGACGGTGGCCTGCCATGGCATCGCCGAAGGACGCATCGCCGGACGCGTCGCCGCGGCGACCGGCACAGGACACGCCGCCCGGCCTGGCGCGGCCTTTCCGTTATAATTCAGGTCGATCGCCACGCGTCGCGGCGATCGCCACCCGCGGTGGTTCGCGCAGGCCCGGTGCCTGCTCCAGCGCGCCGCGCTTCCCACCAATTCGCTCGCGACCCTTCCTTTGCGCCTCAAAGAAATCAAGCTTGCCGGCTTCAAATCGTTTGTCGACCCGACGTCCATCGCCACGCCCGGTCAGCTGGTCGGCATCGTCGGACCCAACGGGTGCGGCAAGTCCAACGTCATCGACGCCGTGCGCTGGGTACTGGGCGAGTCCAAGGCCTCGGCGCTGCGCGGCGAGTCCATGCAGGACGTCATCTTCAACGGCGCCGGCGAGCGCAAGCCGGTAGGACGAGCCTCCGTCGAGCTCCACTTCGACAACTCGGCCGGACGTATCGGTGGGCAGTGGGGACAATACGCCGAGATCTCGATCAAGCGCCTGCTGACGCGCGACGGCGACTCGTCCTACTACATCAATAACATCCCGGTGCGCCGCCGGGATATCCACGACCTGTTCCTCGGCACCGGACTTGGGCCGCGCGCCTATGCCATCATCGAGCAGGGCATGATCTCGCGGGTGATCGAGGCCAAGCCCGAGGAATTGCGCATCTTCCTCGAGGAAGCCGCGGGCGTGTCGAAATACAAGGAACGGCGCAAGGAGACGGAAGGGCGGCTCGCCGATACGCGCGAAAACCTGTCGCGGGTCGAGGATATCCGGCTCGAACTCGGCAACCAGCTGACACGGCTCGAAGGCCAGGCGGAGGTTGCGAAGCAATACCGCGAACTCGAAGCCCGCTTGAAGCAGTCGCACCACCTCCTGTGGTATGCCAAGCAGCAGGAGGCTGCGCGCGCCAAAGATCGCTGCACGGCGGAAGTGGCATCGTTGACGTCGACGCTGGAGGCCATCCAGGCCGAACTGCGCGCTGCCGAAGCGCGCCGCGAGGGCCTGCGTGCCGAACACTTCACGGCGGGCGACGCATTGCATGACCGGCAAGGCGCGTATTACGCCGCCAATGCCGAGGTCACACGGCTCGAGCAGCAATTGGGATTCGCGCGCGACTCGGAAACGCGCATTGCACAGCAGGTCGCGCAGCTGACGCAGGCGCTCGATGCGATCGTCGGGCAGGAAGCCACGCTCGCCACCGACCGTTCCGCCGCGCAAGCCGCGCTCGAGGCAGCCACGACCCAGCGCGAAGCGGCGGCGATGGAGGAACACGCGGCCGTCGACGCCGTGACCCCGCTCGAGGCCGGCGTCGCCGCGGTCACCGCGTCGCTCAATGAACTGCAGCAGGCCGTCGCGCTCATCGAGCAGGGCGTGCGCGTCATAGAAACTCGCCGTGATGGCGCCAACGCCAGTCTGAAGCGGCTTGTGCAACGGCGCGAGCGATTGCAGCAGGAGCTTGCGGGCATGCCGGTGCCCGCCATCGACCCGGTGGCGGAAGTGGCCGAGCAACTCGCGCAGGAAAACCAGGAGCTCGCCGGCAAGCAGCAAAGCCTGGCCACGCTCCAGCAAAGCGTCGAAGCGCTGCAGACCGCCCAGCGCGCGAGCGCCGACGCATGGGAGCGCGACAGCCGTCGATTGACGGATCTCGATGCCCGCGCGCAGGCATTGTCGGCGTTGCAGGAAAAGATCGGCCACGGCACGGATATCGATGGCTGGCTCGACACGCACGGGCTCGCCAAGGCGCATCGGCTGTGGCAGGCCCTGGACGTCGACAAGGGCTGGGAAGATGCACTCGAAGCGGTTTTGCGGGAGCGTCTGAACGCCATCGAACTCGAGCAACTCGATGCGGTCTCGACGTGGACGGGCACGGCGGCGCCGCCGCGTCGCGTGGCCGCATTTGCGCCGGCCATGGAAGCGCAGGCGCCCCACGCCGCCGCCGATGCGCTGTTGGCCAAGGTGCAGTGCAAGAGCAACGCCGTCGGGCGCCTGGTCGCCGATGGCTTGCACGGCGTCCTCTGCCGGCCGGATCTCGCTACCGCGTTGGCGCAACGATCGTCGCTTGCGCAGGGCCAAGCCTTCGTCACGCCGGACGGACATCTGGTATCCGCCCAGGGCGTCACATTCTTCGCGCCCGATGGCGATCTGCACGGCGTCATGGCGCGGCAACGCGAATTGACCGAACTCACCGCCGCCCTGGTTGGCGCGCGCGAAGCGGCTGCCGCCGCGCGCGCGCAACGGGATGCGGTGGACATGGAGTTGCGGGAGGCGCAGCAGACCTATCATGCCGAAAGCCAGGCCGTCTCGTCGCAGCAGCGCCGTGTGCATGGGCTCGAACTCGAGCTGCAGCAGGTACAGCAAGCCGTGGCGGCGACGCAGGTAAGGCGCGAGCAGATAGCCGCCGAAACCGCCGAAGTCAATGCGCTCGAAACGCAGGAAACGCAGGCACGCGACGGCATGACCGCCGAAATCGCCAACCTGCAATCGAAGCTGCACGATGAGTTCGCGCGGCGCGACCTCGAGCGCCACGCGCGCAACGAAGCGGAAGTCGCGTTGGCCCGGGGCCGTGAGCGGGTGCGCGTCGCGGAACGCGCCGCCCAGGAAGCAGGTTTTGCGCAGCGCAGCGCACACGATCGCATTGCCGAACTCGAGCGCCGCCGTGCCAGCCTCGTGGCACAGGACCAGCAGCAGCGCGCGCAGCTGGTGCAGCTCACCAGCGAGCGCGCTGCCATCGACTGGACGCCGGTGGAGGAGGCGCTGCAGCGGCAATTGACCGACCGTGCCACGGCCGAGCAGGCGCTGGCGGCGGCGCGCGACCACCAGGAAGCGCTGGGCACCGCCTTGCGTACGGCCGACGAGGCCCGCCTCGCCGCGGAGCAAAAGGTCGAGCCCGCGCGCGCCAGGATTCTCGAAATGCAATTGAAGGAGCAGGCCGCCGACCTGGCGTGTGTCCAGTTCACCGAGCAGCTCGCCGACGCCCAGGCGGATCTCGCTGCGCTGCCGGACGCGCTGAAGGCATGGGGCAGCGCGCGCACGCTGCCGGCCGAAATCGAGCGCCTGACCAGTGGCATTGCCGAACTTGGTGCCGTCAACCTGGCAGCGCTGGACGAGTTGACCGAGTCGCGCACGCGCAAGGAATATCTCGACGCCCAGGCCGCCGACCTGTCCGAAGCGATGGCGACCCTCGAAACCGCGATTCGCCAGATCGATCGCGAATCGCGCGACATGCTCCAGCAGACCTTCGATACCGTCAACGCCAACTTCAGCCGCCTGTTTCCGATGCTGTTCGGCGGCGGTCAGGCGCGGCTCGTGCTCACCGGCGAGGAAATCCTCGACGCGGGCGTGCAGGTGGTAGCGCAGCCGCCGGGCAAGCGCAACACGTCGATCCACCTCCTCTCGGGCGGCGAAAAGGCGCTGACGGCGATCTCGCTCGTCTTCGCGCTGTTCGAGTTGAATCCCGCGCCGTTCTGCCTGCTGGACGAAGTCGACGCGCCACTGGATGACCCCAATACCGAGCGTTTCTGCAAGATGGTGCGCGAGATGGCCGGCGACACCCAGTTCCTGTTCATCTCGCACAACAAGATCACGATGGAAATGGCCAACCAGCTCGTGGGCATCACGATGCCGGAACCCGGCACTTCGCGGGTCGTGGCTGTCGACATCGCCGAGGCACTGTCGCTGGCGGAAGCCGCGGCGGCCTGACCGGGTGCCGCGCTGAACATCGCCACGGCCGCGCTGCGCGGTCGCGCTATACTTCCTGCCCATCCATGGTCAATCCCTACCTACAGGCGACCTGAATGGCGATGAGTCCGCTGCAGCTGGGTCTCATCGGCGCCGGTATCGTCCTGGTCGTCGGCGTGATCATCTATAACTGGTGGCAGGAACGCCGCGTCCGGCAGCGCATCGAATCCGCGTTCCGGCCCACCGATTCGGCCAGGCCCGCAGCGGATCCGGATACGACCCGGGTCGAGCCATCGTTGCACGGCGGCGGCGACGACGCCGTCGACGTGTACGATCCACCTGCGGAACCGTTGACGAGCGTCGCGCCGGCAACGCGTGCCGCCGACATTGACCAGGAGGCGCCGGCGTGGCGGCCTCCGATGGACGTCATCGGCGCCATCCCGGCCGAGTTCGCCGCGGGCGAAGCGCTCCCGTCGCCGCATGCCACTGCGGGGATGGGCGCCGGCGGCGTCATCCGCCAGCCCGATCCAGACATCGAATGCATCGTCACGCTGCAGCCGGCGCGGCCGATTGGCGTAGGCGCGCTGGCGGCAGGATTGCATGCGCGCATGGGCAAGCGCCTGCGCTGGTTCGGCCGCACCGGCCCTGACGGTCCATGGCAGGGCCTGGGCTCGGACTCGCGCGGAGAATTCGTGGAATTGGCCGCTTGCCTGCTGCTCGCCGATCGTAACGGCGCCGCGAGCCGCGGCCAGCTCGATACGTTCGTCCGCGTTCTGGGCGAGCTCGCTCCATTGCTGCCGGCTGCGGCGTCGGTCCCCGATGTCGGAGCGGAAACCGGTCGCGCCGAGGCGCTCGATCACCTGTGCGCCGACTTGGACGTCCAGATCGGCCTCACGGTGCTGAAGGGCGATCCCAACGGCATCCCGGGCACCAAGCTGCGCGGCGTTGCCGAAGCTGCAGGATTCCGCCTGGCCAGTGGCGGCCGCTTCGAGTGTATCGACGAGGACTCCGGCGCAGTGCTCTACACGCTGCAGAACGTGCGCAACGAACCGTTCACGGTCGACACGCTGCGCGTATCGGTCACCAACGGCGTGGTCTTCGTGCTCGACGTCCCGCGCGTTCCTGACCCGACGCGCGTCTTTGACCAGATGAAGCTCGCGGCCAAGCGGATGGCCCACACGCTGGCTGCGGAGCTGGTCGATGACAACCGGCGACCGCTCGATGATCCTGCGCTGGCGGCGATTCGCAAGCAGGTCGATGCGGCGGCGACGGCGCTCACCGAATCCGGGATCGAGCCGGGAAGTCCGCGCGCCCTGGCCCTGTTCGGGGCCTGATGAACGCCCGCAAGTCCGGCGGAGAGGCTGTGTCCGCTGCCGCCGCCGCGCGGACGCAGGCGCTACGCGACGAAATCGCGGCGCACGACCAACGGTACTACGTGCTGGACGCGCCTTCGGTCAGCGATGCCGTCTATGACGGCCTCATGCGCGAGCTGCAGGCGCTCGAGGCGCAATACCCGGCGCTGTTGCGTGCGGATTCGCCGACCCAGCGTGTGGCCGGCCACCCTTCGCCCGAATTCGACAGCGTCACCCATCGCGTGCCGATGCTGTCGCTCAACAACGCGTTCACCGATAGCGAAGTCGAGGCTTTCGACCGCCGCGCTCGCGAAGGCTTGGGCATCGATGCGGTGACCTACTCGGTGGAGCCCAAGTTCGACGGACTGGCCATCAATCTGGTGTACGAGCAGGGCGTATTCGTGCAGGGCGCCACGCGCGGCGACGGCGCCAGCGGCGAGAATGTCACAGCCAATCTGCGCACCGTGGGCGCCATACCGCTGCGCCTGCATGCCGCACATCCGCCGCCGCTGCTGGAGGTACGCGGGGAAGTGCTGATGCTGAAGCGTGACTTCGACGCGCTGAATCGCGCACAGTCGGCGCGCGGCGACAAGGTGTTCGCCAATCCGCGCAACGCCGCCGCGGGCAGCCTGCGCCAGCTCGATCCAAGGATCACGGCCTCGCGCCGACTTGCGTTCTTTGCCTATGGCGTCGGCGCCGTCGACTGGGGTACCGCCACGCCGCCGGAGACCCACGGTGAACTGCTGGCATTGCTCGCATCGATGCATGTGCCGGTGGCGCGCGAACGCACACTCGTCATCGGTTTGTCCGGATTGCTGCAGGCGTATCGCGCCATGGGCGAGGCCCGCGCCGGATTGCCTTTCGACATCGACGGCGTCGTGTACAAGGTCGACGCGCTGGCGCAGCAGCAGAAGCTGGGATTTGTATCGCGAGCGCCGCGATTCGCGATCGCGCACAAATTTCCGGCCGAGGAGATGTCCACGGTTGTTCTCGCGATCGAGGTCCAGGTCGGCCGCACCGGCGCGATCACGCCCGTGGCGCGGCTGGCGCCGGTGTTCGTTGGTGGCGTCACGGTGACCAACGCCACGCTGCACAACGAGGATGAGGTGCGCCGCAAGGATGTGCACATCGGCGATACCGTCATCGTGCGCCGTGCCGGCGACGTCATTCCCGAGGTGGTGCGCGTGGTGCGCGAATTGCGCCCGCCCGATGCCGCCCCCTTTGTGATGCCCACGCATTGTCCGGAATGCGGCTCGGCGATTGCGCGGCTGCCTGACGAGGCGATAGCGCGGTGCACGGGCGGGCTCGTCTGCCCGGCGCAGCGCAAGCAGGCCATCCTGCATTTCGCGGGGCGCCGCGCGCTCGACATCGAGGGCATGGGCGACAAGCTGGTGGACCAATTGGTGGAGGCGGACGTCGTCCGCTCGCCTGCAGGACTTTACAAGCTGGGGCTGGCCCAGCTCGCGGCCCTCGAGCGCATGGCCGATAAAAGTGCCGGTAACATCGTCGCGGCGATCGAGACCAGCAAGTCGACTACGCTCGCCCGCTTCATATTCGGTCTCGGCATCCGGCACGTTGGCGAAGCCACGGCGAAGGACCTCGCCGCGCATTTCGGCAGTCTCGACGCGCTGCTGTTGGCCGACGAGGCCGCCTTGCTGGAAGTGCACGATGTTGGCCCCGTACTCGCGGCTTCCATTGCCGGGTTTTTCGCGGAACCGCACAATCGCGAGGGGATTGAACAATTGCGCGCGGCCGGCGTGCATTGGCCGGAAGGACCGCCGCAACGCGCGGAGACCGGCGTGCTGGCGGGATCAACCTTTGTACTCACCGGCACGTTGCCCACGCTGTCGCGCGACGCCGCCAAGGCGATGATCGAAGCCGAAGGCGGTAAAGTGGCCGGCAGCGTCTCGAAAAAAACCGATTATGTCGTGGCCGGTGCCGATGCAGGCACCAAGCTCGTCAAGGCGCAGGATCTCGGCTTGACCATTCTCGACGAAGCGGCCCTGCAGAAACTCATCGCGGAACGCATCGCCGCCAGGAAAGCGCCATGAAACCCATCACCAAAGCCGTATTTCCCGTCGCCGGCCTCGGCAGCCGGTTTCTTCCCGCGACCAAGGCCAGCCCGAAGGAAATGCTGCCGGTGGTCGACAAGCCATTGATCCAATACGCCGTGGAAGAGGCGGCAGCGGCGGGCATCACCGACATGATCTTCATCACCGGCCGCAACAAGCGCGCCATCGAGGACCACTTCGACAAGGCCTACGAACTGGAAACCGAACTTGCGTTGCGCAACAAGTCGGCGCTGCTCGAGGCCGTCCAGGCCTCGACGCCGCCGGGCATCAACTGCATCTACATCCGCCAGTCGGAGGCGCTGGGACTCGGCCACGCGGTGCTGTGCGCGGCGCCGGTGGTGGGCGACGAGCCATTCGCAGTGATCCTCGCCGACGATCTGATCGATGCGCGCGTACCCGTCATGCAGCAGATGGTCGGCCTGGCTGCGCGCGAGGACGCATCCATCGTCGGCGTGATGGAAGTGCCGGCGGACGACATCGGCAGCTGGGGCATCGTGGAAACGAAGGAGCCTGAAGCGGCGGCCTCGGCAATCGTCCGCATGGTCGAGAAGCCGAAGCCGGGCAGCACGCCATCCACGCTCGCGGTCGTCGGGCGCTACGTGCTGACGCCGCGTGTATTCCATCACCTGCGCACGATGCCGCCGGGCGCGGGCGGCGAGATCCAGCTCACCGACGGCATCGGTCGGTTGCTGGCCGAGGAACGGGTGATGGCCTATCGCTTCGAGGGACGCCGCTATGATTGCGGGCGCAAGCAGGGCTACCTCGAGGCCACCGTGGACTTCGGCCTCAAGCATCCGGAGACCGGCCCCGACTTTGCCCGCTTCCTGGCGCAGCGCCGGCTGTCGTGACGCTCAACGAGCTCAAGTATCTGGTTGCGGTGGCGCAGGAGCGCAATTTTGGCCGCGCCGCGTTGAAGTGCTTCATCAGCCAGCCGGCGCTGTCGGTGGCGATCCAGAAACTGGAGGAAGAACTGGGGACCCAGGTCTTCGAGCGTGGCAAGAACGAGGTCACCATCACGCCCGTGGGCGACCGCATCGTCGAGCAGGCGCAGCGCGTGCTGGAGGAGGCGGCGCGCATTCGCGAAATCGCGCAGGCGGGGCGCAACCAGCTGGTCGGCACGCTGCGCCTGGGGGTTATCTATACGGTAGCTCCGTATCTTCTGCCCGATCTCATTCCGGCCCTGCACGATCGCGCGCCGCAAATGCCGCTCGACATCGAGGAGAACCTGACCGAGAACCTCGAGGTGTCGCTGAAGGCCGGCCGAATCGACGCAGCCATCGTCGCGCTGCCGTTCGCGCCACCCGGCGTGATCACCGAGTACCTGTACGAAGAGCCGTTCCAGGTCGTGGTGCATTCGACCCACAAGTGGGCCAGCCGCAAATCGGTCCGTCCCGCCGAACTGGCCGACGAAAACACGATCCTTCTCAACGTCGGCCACTGCTTCCGCGACCAGGTGCTCGAATCGTGTCCGGAACTGAACCGCGCTGACGCCCATGTGCCGCGCACGAATTCGCTTGAAACCGTGCGCAACATGGTGGCGTCGGGCCTGGGCATTTCAGTCTTGCCGCGCGATGCGCTGACCCCGCGCTATCACAGCCGCATGGTCGTCCCCGTGCCGTTTGCCAAGCCGGTGCCGACGCGCCGCGTGGCGGTGGCCTATCGGCGCAGCTTCCCGCGGCCCGCGGCCATTGCGGCCATTCGCGAGGCGGTCGCATCCTGCCGCTCGTAATCCGCGCCAGTGGAGCGTTGCGATGCTCAGCACCCGCGCCGGCCGTTCGCTTCGCTGGGGCGCCGGGCTGCCTTGGCCAACCGATTTTAAAAAGTATACTTGGCCCCTTTCATTCACGGGTCATCCAACCCGCGCCCGCGGTTCAGGCGTGAGTGCGCATGACCTCACGCATACTCGAGGAGCTAGGCATGTTGAACGATCTCAAGGGGAAGTCGGTACTCATCACCGGGGCATCGACCGGCATCGGCGCCGCGGCGGCGAGCGCGTTCGCGCAGGCCGGCTGCAATGTGGTCGTGCATTACAACGCCAGCCGCGAGGCGGCGGAAGTCGTGGCGGCCGACGTTAGCAAGCATGGCGTCAAGGCAGTGCTCGTCGCCGGCGATGTCACGCAGGAGGCCGACGTGAAGCGCATCGTTGCCGAGACGATGGCGGCGTTCGGCCGGATCGACGTGCTGATCAACAACGCGGGTGGCATGCTGGGGCGCATCAGGATCGAGGACTACACCGTCGCGCACATTCAGCGCGTCGTCGACCTCAACGTCACGCAGGTAGCGGTTTTCATGCGCGAAGTGGTGCCGATCATGCGCCGCCAGAAGTCCGGCAACATCATCAACGTGACGTCAATTGCCGCGCGCAATGGCGGCGGGGGCGGCGCAGTGCTGTATGCCGGCGCCAAGGGATTCATATCCACGGTCACGCGCGGCTGGGCCAAGGAAGTCGTTGCCGACAACATCCGCATCAACGCGGTGTCTCCGGGCGTCATCACCACGCCATTCCATGACCGGTATTCGAACGCTGACCAGTTGAAGGCGATGCAGGCGACGGTACCGATGAATCGCCTGGGCACTGCCGACGAATGTGCGGGCACGTTCCTCTACCTTGCGTCGGAAGCGATGTCGGGTTACGTGACCGGGCAGGTGATCGAAGTGAACGGCGGACAGTACATGCCTTGATGCCGCGATCGCCGCGCGCGCGGTTTGCTCCGCGGCGTGGGCAAAAAAATAGGGGTTACACTTGCGCGTAACCCCTTGGTTCAGTGTGGTGGGCATTGCTGGGTTCGAACCAGCGACCCCTCCCGTGTGAGGGGAGTGCTCTACCGCTGAGCTAAACGCCCCGCGAACCCAGACAGGAGTGGCGATTTAACCATAGCGACGGACCGAGGGCAAACCACGTTTTTATGACCGTCGCTGATTGTCCAGGACACCTTCGCACAATTGTGGTGCGTGACTTGTTGAATAACGGGGCGTGGGACCCTTTGCAGCCCCCCATATCTGCCTTAAGTCCTTGGCTGCCAACGAATTCCTCCTAGTGGCGCACGCCTTGCTAGCTTGTGATAGTCGACCTGAGCCCAATTGAATGTCAGCACCCGCCTACGATGAAATGACTGGCCGCGATGGCCTGATCCGGCACCATTACCGCGCGTTTGCGGATTGGCTGGAGCGAACCGACGGTGCCCGGATCGCCCAGAAGCGGGAAGAGGCCGAGCGCGCGTTCTATCGCGTCGGCATCACGTTCGCCGTCTATGGCGAGAACGCCGGGACCGAGCGTCTGATCCCCTTCGACCTGGTGCCGCGCATCATTCCGGCGGACGAGTGGACCATCCTCGAGCGCGGGCTGAAGCAACGGGTGCACGCGCTGAACCTTTTCCTGGAAGACGTCTATCACGACCAGCGGATCCTGAAGTCCGGCACGGTCCCGCCCGAACGTGTACTCAACAACACGCAGTTCCGGCGCGAAATGGTCGGCATGGACGTGGCCGGCGGCATTTATGCGCACATCGCGGGCGTCGACATCGTGCGGGCCGGCGCGGGCGAGTATTACGTCCTCGAGGACAACCTGCGCGTGCCGTCGGGCGTCTCGTACATGCTGGAAAATCGCAAGATGATGATGCGGCTTTTCCCGGAGCTTTTTTCCACCCGGTCGATCCGGCCGGTGCAGCATTACCCCGACCTGCTGCTCGAAAATCTGCGGGCTGTGGGCGGCAAGGGGGAAGAGAACCCTACCGTGGCGGTGATGACGCCGGGTGCGTACAACTCGGCCTACTACGAGCATGCTTTCCTGGCGCAGCAGATGGGCGTGGAACTGGTCGAAGGGCAGGACCTGTTCGTCCAGAACGACACCGTCTACATGCGCACCACGCGCGGGCCACGCCGTGTACATGTGATCTACCGCCGCGTCGATGACGACTTCCTCGACCCGCTGGCCTTCCGCAAGGACTCGATGATCGGCGTGCCGGGCCTCTTTTCGGCGTATCGCGCCGGACGCGTCACGTTGGCCAATGCCATCGGAACCGGTGTTGCCGACGACAAGTCGATCTATCCCTACGTGCCGGAGATGATCCGCTTCTACCTGGCCGAGGACCCGATTCTCAACAACGTCCCGACCTACATGCTGTACAAGCCGCAGGACCTTTCCTATGCGCTGGCCAACATCGAAAAGCTGGTCGTGAAGGAAGTGCACGGCGCGGGTGGATACGGCATGCTGGTGGGACCAGCTTCGACGGCTGCCGAGTGCGCCGCGTTTGCCGACCGCGTCCGCGCCTCGCCGGGGCAATACATTGCGCAGCCGACACTGGCGCTTTCCACCTGCCCTACATTTGTCGAGTCCGGTCTTGCCCCGCGCCACATCGACCTGCGGCCTTACGTGCTGTCCGGGACCGACATCGACCTGGTGCCGGGCGGCTTGACGCGCGTGGCGCTGCGCGAAGGTTCGCTTGTCGTCAATTCGTCCCAGGGTGGCGGCACCAAAGATACGTGGGTGCTCGCATGAGCGCGGTGGGCAGGGCCGAGGCGCGCAGGGCGTATCGCTCTGCGCAAGCAGTGCGGCCAACGCGAAAGGCGGACTATCCATGCCAGTGCAGGGAGGCCGCGGCATGAGTGCCATGCTCTCCCGTGTCGCCAACGAA
The DNA here is from genome assembly GCA_963805355.1 of uncultured beta proteobacterium. Classification (GTDB taxonomy): domain Bacteria; phylum Pseudomonadota; class Gammaproteobacteria; order Burkholderiales; family Casimicrobiaceae; genus VBCG01. The sequence goes on from CAWDTZ010000004.1 coordinate 581,735, forward strand.
TTGTTCTGGATGGCCCGGCATATCGAGCGGGCCGAGAACACGGCGCGCCTGCTCGACGTCACGTACCGTACGTCGCTGCTGCCCTACGACGTGCAGGAGCCGGGCCTGGCCTGGGCCGAACCCTGGGCGGTGCCGCTGGTCGCCACCGGCGTGGCCACCGCGTATTACAAGAGTCATCCGGTGTTAGCGGCCGAAGACGTGCTCAAGTTCATGATCCTCGATGCGGGCAACCCGTCGTCGATCTACAGTTGCCTGCGCGGCGCCCGCGAATCCGCGCGCAGCGTCCGCGGGGCCATCACGTCCGAAATGTACGAGGACCTGAACGGCGCCTGGATCGAAATGCGCAATTACGATTACGCCAGCCTGCAACGCATCGGTGTGTCGGAGTTCCTGGAATGGGTGAAGATGCGCTCGCACCTGTTCCGCGGTGTAACTTTCGGCACGATGCTGCGGGACGAGGCCTACCACTTCATTCGTCTCGGCACCCATATCGAGCGCGCGGACAACACGGCGCGCATCCTCGACACCAAGTATCACATCCTGCTGCCGTCGGCCGCGGATGTGGGCGGGGCGGTCGACTACTACCAGTGGTCCTCGCTGCTGCAATCGCTGTCGGGATTCGAGGCCTATCGCAAGATCTACAGCGATGTGATCTCGCCGCGCCGGGTCGCCGAATTGCTGGTGTTGCGCGACGACATGCCGCGCTCGCTGCACAGTTGCCTCAATTTCATCGACGATACGCTGGCCCTCTTGTGCGACGACCACAACGAAGAACTGCGACGCCAGGCTGGAGAACTGCACGCGCGGCTGCACTTCGGCAGCACCGACGACATCATCCGCTATGGCCTGCATGAGTACCTGATGGACTTCCTGCAGCGTGTTTCCGTGCTTGGTGCGGAGATCAGTCGACGGTTCCTCGTTCCCACGAACTGACCGTGCCCATGGTGCCGCTCCGTGTTTCGGTAGAATCAGTGGCTTTGCCTCGCGCCGCGTTGCCGGCGCCCACCTTGGGTAAAGCCTCCTCATGACTTATTGCGTTGCCATGGCGCTTGATGCCGGGATGATCTTCGCGTCCGATTCGCGCACCAATGCCGGTGTCGACCAGATCGCGCGATTCTCCAAAATGAAGGTGTTCGCGCGCGAAGGCGAGCGCATCATCACCACGCTCTCGTCGGGCAATCTCTCCATCACGCAGAACGCGCTCAACCTTCTGGAACAGCGCAGCCGTGCCGGCGAGGATCGCCGCACCTTGTGGAATGCCGAATCGATGTTTGACGTGGCCCGCCTGATCGGCGACGCGTTGCGCGAGGTTAAGAACCTGGACGGCCCGTTCCTGACGCAGAACAACATCGACTCCAACGCCAACTTTCTGATCGGCGGGCAGATTCGCGGCGAGCCGCCGCGGCTCTTCAATGTCTACGGCGAGGGCAATTTCATCGAGGCCACGCCGGATACCTGCTACTTCCAGATCGGCGAGACCAAGTACGGCAAGCCGATCATCGACCGGGTCATCAACCGCACCACCAGCCTGCTCGACGCCACCAAGTGCACGGTGGTGTCCTTCGACTCGACGATGCGCTCGAATATTTCGGTGGGCCTGCCGATCGATCTTCTCGTCTATCACGCGGATTCGCTGCGCATCGGCCTGCAGCGGCGCATCGAGGAATCCGATCCGTATTTTCAGATGGTACACACGCAATGGGGCGAAGGTTTGCGGCGCGTGTTTGCGCAGCTTCCCGATCCCGACTGGACCTAGCTTGGCAATTCGCGTAGCGCTTTCCCATCGAACCAACTATCGTTTCGACCGTCACGTCGGACTCGGGCCGCACGAAATACGATTGCGCCCGGCGCCGCATTGCCGTACGCCAATCCTGAGCTATTCGCTGACGGTCGCGCCCGAACCGCACTTTCGCAACTGGCAGCAGGATCCCTACGGCAACTGGGTGGGCCGGTTCGTCTTTCCCGAGCGGGCCGACGCGCTGTCGATCGAGGTCGACCTGGTGGCGGATCTCACCGTCATCAATCCCTTCGACTTCTTCGTCGAGCCCTACGCCGAGAAATACCCGTTCACCTATGCGCCGGCGCTGGCCAAGGAATTGATACCCTTCCTTGAGACGGCCCCGCTGGGCGCGCGCCTCGATCGCTGGATGGCCGATTTCCGCAAGACCATCCAGCCCGATGAAAATCCGGTGCTGTTGCTGGTGCGGCTCAATCAACTGCTACAGGGCCAGATCCGCTACCTGGTGCGCATGGAACCCGGGGTCCAGGATCCCGAGACCACCCTTGAGAACTGCAGCGGTTCCTGTCGCGATACGGGCTGGCTGCTGGTGCAGATCATGCGGCACCTCGGCATCGCCGCCCGGTTCGCGTCGGGTTACCTCATTCAGCTTGTTGCCGACGTGAAGGCCCTCGACGGTCCGTCGGGCACGACGGTGGACTTCACCGACCTGCACGCGTGGGCCGAGGCCTTCATTCCAGGCGCCGGGTGGATCGGCTTCGATCCGACGTCGGGATTGCTGGCCGGCGAAGGTCACATCCCGCTGGCGTGCACGGCTGATCCGGGCAATGCAGCGCCCGTGATCGGCTATACCGACGTCGCCAGCGTTGAATTCGATTTCACGATGAGCGTCACGCGGCTGCACGAGGATCCGCGCGTCACCAAGCCGTTCAATGAAGTGCAATGGGCGGCCATCGCGGCGCTGGGCGAGGCGGTGGACCGCGACCTGATGGCCAACGACGTGCGGCTTACCCAGGGCGGCGAACCCACGTTCGTGTCGATCGACGACATGGATGGCCCTGAATGGAATTACACGGCGCTTTCGCCGAAGAAGCGCGAACTGGGCGAACTTCTCGTCAAGCGGTTGAAGGCACGCTTTGCGCCCAATGGTTTCCTGCATTACGGGCAGGGCAAGTGGTATCCCGGCGAGCCGTTGCCGCGCTGGGCGCTCGGCCTCTATTGGCGTACCGATGGCGAGCCGCTTTGGCGCGGCGACCAGTTGGTGGCCGACACGACCAAGACCGGCACTGCGACGGTGGACGCCGCGCGCGCGTTCGGCGAGCGCCTGGCCGCGGACCTCGGCTTGCCGTCGTCGCTGTTGATCACCGCCCACGAAGACATTCCGAAGATGCTGGAGGCGGAAGCGGCGCTGCCGGAAAACGTCGATCCGTTGAAGTCCGACCTCACGCGTCCCGACGAGCGCTCGCGTCTCGCGCGGGCGCTCACGCGCGGCCTGGGATCGCCCACGGGTTTCGTGTTGCCGTTGAAGGCCACGCTGGCCGACCATGGTGCCGTGGGCTGGACGTCGAGTCCGTGGCCTTTGAAGCGCGAACATCTCTACGCGCTGCCGGGCGACTCGCCGCTGGGCCTGCGCCTGCCGCTGTCGTCGCTTCCCGAATTGTTGCCGGAGGAGACCGATCCGGCGTTCGGCGTGGATCCCTTCGCGCCAAGAGACGTACTGCAAGGTCGGGCAGCGCAGCGGCCCGGTCCGGCCACCGTGGCCACCCGCAAGGCACGCGAGGTCGTGAAGACCGCGATGACCTTCGAGGTCCGCGCGGGCAATCTCTACCTGTTCATGCCCCCCTGCGACCGGCTCGAGGCCTATGTGGCGCTGCTGGCAGCCGTGGAGGACGTCGCGCAGGCGCTCGGCACGCCCGTCGCGATCGAAGGCTACACGCCGCCACGCGATCCGCGCATCAAGGTGCTGGCGATCACGCCGGATCCGGGGGTGATCGAGGTCAACGTTCATCCGTCGTCCAGCTGGAAGGATCTCATTGCCACGACGCAGACGTTGTACGAGGAGGCGCGGCTCACGCGCCTCGGCACCGAGAAATTCATGCTGGATGGGCGCCACACCGGCACCGGCGGCGGCAACCACGTCACGCTGGGGGGCGCCACGCCTGCCGACAGCCCGCTGCTGCGCCGTCCCGACCTGTTGCAGAGTCTCATCACGTATTGGCAGAACCATCCGTCGCTGTCGTACCTCTTCTCCGGCATGTTCATCGGGCCCACCAGCCAGGCGCCTCGCGTGGACGAAGCGCGTGACGATCGGCTCTATGAGCTGGGCATTGCGTTCCAGCAACTTGCCAGCAAGCAGGTGGCGGGACAGGAAACGCCCCAGCCGTGGCTCACCGATCGACTGTTGCGCCACCTGCTCACCGACCTGACCGGCAACACGCACCGGTCGGAATTCTCGATCGACAAGCTCTATTCGCCCGACGGTCCCACCGGCCGGCTGGGTCTGCTCGAGTTCCGCGCATTCGAAATGCCGCCGCACTACCAGATGAGTGCGGTGCAGATGGTGCTGCTGCGCGCATTGGTGGCGCGGTTCTGGCACGAACCCTATCGCGGCAAGCTCATTCCATGGGGCACCGCGCTGCACGATCGCTGGCTGCTGCCGCATTTTGTCGCGGCGGACATCCGTGACGTGGCCATCGACCTCGGCCGTGCCGGCTATCCCGTCGATCCGGTCTGGTTCGATCCCTTTGTCGAGTTTCGTTTTCCGCGCTTCGGCACCGCCACCTACGATGCGGTCACGATCGAGCTACGACAGGCGATCGAGCCTTGGCACGTGCTCGGCGAGGAGGTGGCATTGGGCGCCACGTCGCGCTATGTGGATTCGTCCGTCGAACGGATGCAGGTCAAGGTCACGGGTGTTACCGACGGCCGCCACGCGGTCATCTGCAACGGGCGGGCGTTGCCGCTGACCTCGACCGGCGTGCCGGGCGAGTTCGTGGCCGGCGTGCGTTTCCGGGCATGGAGCCCGCCGTCGGCGCTGCATCCCACCATTGGCGTGCAGGCGCCGCTGACGTTCGATCTCATCGACACGTGGGCCCAGCGCGCGCTGGGCGGCTGCGTCTATCACGTCGTGCATCCCGGCGGGCGCAACTATGCGACGTTCCCGGTCAATGCCAATGAAGCGGAAGCGCGGCGAGTAGCGCGGTTCACCGCCCACGGGCACACGCCTGGCGCGATCACCGTGCATCCGGAGCAGCCCAATCCGGCGACGCCGGCCACGCTGGACCTGCGCTGGCAGCCGCGGCTGGGTTGACAGGGTGGGGCGGGTCCAGCGCTGGTGAACGCGCAGATTGCGCCCCTTTGGACGACCCTGCAGGCGAGGCTTCAGCCTCGCGGTGCACCCCGACACCTGCGCTTTCTTTAGGTTGTGCCAGCGCCGCGACGTGCGGTACCGCTTTCCGGCTGAAGTCGGGGTCAAATCGACGACCCCTCCAATTCAGCCGGAAAGCGGTCCCCCACGCCACGGCGCGCATCGACGTTGCGCGCGCAGGTGAAGCGCCCGACTTTGCTCTTTCGCCGGGCCGGTAAGATGCATCCTTTCTCTTCAGGATGCATCTCGTGAGCAAGGTCAGGACCCGTTTCGCCCCCAGCCCCACCGGGTACATGCACCTCGGCAACATCCGGACGGGCCTCTTCGCCTGGGCCTATGCGCGGCACCATGGCGGCACATTCATCCTGCGCATCGAGGATACGGACCTTGAGCGTTCGACGCCGGCGGCGGTGCAGGCCATTCTCGACGCGATGGCCTGGCTGCAGCTCGACTACGACGAGGGTCCGTTCTACCAGATGCAGCGGATGGACCGGTATCGCGCCGTACTGGCCGATCTGGTCGAACGCGGGCTCGCGTATCGCGACTACATGACGATGGCGGAACTCGATGCGCTGCGCGCGGAGCAGACGGCGCGCGGCGACAAGCCACGCTATGACGGACGCTGGCGTCCGGAACGCGCGGCCGGGCTGGCCGTGCCGCCCGACGTGAAGCCGGTCATCCGCTTTCGCAACCCCGATACCGGCACGGTGGCCTGGGACGACGGCGTGAAGGGCCGCATCGAAATTGCCAACAGCGAACTGGACGATCTGGTGATCGCGCGCAGCGACGGCACGCCCACCTACAACTTCTGCGTGGTGGTGGACGACTGGGATATGGGCATCACCGACGTGATCCGGGGCGACGATCATGTGAACAACACGCCACGACAGATCAACATCTTCCGCGCGCTGGATGTCCCGCCGCCGCGGTACGCGCATGTGCCCACGGTGCTGGGCGAAGACGGCGCCAAGCTTTCCAAGCGCCACGGCGCCGTCGGGGTGATGGATTACGAGGCGGCCGGTTACCTGCCGGAAGCCATGGTCAATTTCCTGGCGCGGATCGGCTGGGCCCATGGCGACGACGAACTGTTCTCGCGTGCGCAACTGGTCGACTGGTTCGAACTGTCGGGCATCAGTCCGGCGCCGTCGCGCTTCAATGCGGGCAAGCTGAACTGGGTCAACCAGGAGCACCTGAAGTGCATGCCCGAAGCGGAACTCGGCCGGCATCTTGCGCCCTACCTTGTGCGTGCCGGCCTGGACCCGGCGACGGGGCCGGATGCTGGCGCGGTGGCCGTGCTGTTGCGCGACCGCTGCGAAACGCTGGTCGCGATGGCCGATGCGGCGTGGTATTTCTACAGCACGCCCGCCGTGGCGGCGGACAAGGTGGCCGAACTCGTCACCGCGGCCAATCGCAGCGCGCTGGTGGAATTGCATGCGGAGTTTGCGTCGATGCCGTGGACCCGCGAAGCGCTGGTCGCGGGGATGAAGGCGGCCGCGGCGCGCCACGGCTTGAAGCCGCCACAGATCATGATGCCGATGCGCCTTCTGGTGGCGGGCACGCCGACGACGCCGGCCATTGACGCCGTCCTGGCGCTGCTGGGCCGGGATGTATCCCGTGGGCGCATGGCCACGGCGCTGGGCATGCTGCCGTCCATGTAGAGGCGGCTGCAGTCGCGCGGCGGCAGCGCGTCGATCCTGTGCGGCCGCGGGCCTCGCCTGCACCGTGGTCCAGCAGGCGCGCGGACGCGCCCCTGCGCTTTGCCCGGGATCGGGTATCGGGTAAAATAACAATTTCCCGGGGCGAGTTTAATCATGACCAAGTTCGTCTTCGTGACCGGTGGGGTGGTTTCCTCGCTCGGGAAAGGGAATCGCCGCAGCGTCCCTTGCCGCCATCCTTGCCACCCGCGGCGTCCGCGTCACCAATCTCAAGCTCGATCCCTACATCAACGTCGATCCCGGCACGATGTCGCCGTTCCAGCACGGCGAAGTGTTCGTCACCGACGACGGCGCCGAGACGGACCTCGATCTCGGCCACTACGAGCGCTTCACCGACGTGCGGATGGGGAAGCGCAACAACTTCACCACGGGTCAGATCTACGAATCGGTGATCCGCAAGGAGCGCCGCGGCGACTATCTCGGCGGCACCGTCCAGGTGATTCCGCACATCACCGATGAAATCAAGAGCTGGATCCTGGCGCGGCGCCGGCGATGCCGAAGTGGCGCTGGTCGAGGTCGGCGGCACGGTGGGCGACATCGAGTCGCTGCCATTCCTGGAGGCCATCCGGCAGCTGGGCATCCAGCTCGGCCGCGACAACGTCTGCTACATCCATCTGACGCTGGTGCCTTACATCCCGTCGGCCGGCGAGATGAAGACCAAACCCACGCAGCATTCGGTGAAGGAACTGCGTGAAATCGGCATTCAGCCCGATGTCGTGCTGTGCCGCGCCGACCGCCCCGTCTCGGACGGGGATCGCCGCAAGATCGCGCTGTTCACCAATGTGCCGGCGGAGGCGGTGATTCCAGCGCTCGATGCCGATTCCATCTACAAGATTCCGGGCATGCTCCATGCCGAAGGCCTGGACGTCATCGTCTGCAAGAAGCTGCAGCTCGACGTGCCGCCGGCGGACCTGTCGGTCTGGAGCAATCTCGTTGATTCGCTCGAGCATCCCGAACACGAGGTGCACATTGCGATGGTCGGCAAGTACGTCGACCTCACCGAGTCGTACAAGTCGTTGTCGGAAGCCCTGACGCATGCCGGCATGCATACGCGGTCGAAGGTCGTGATCCACTACGTGGACTCTGAAGTGCTGGAGACCGAAGGTGTCGATTCGCTGCAAGGCATGGATGCCATCCTGGTTCCGGGCGGCTTCGGCAAGCGCGGCGTGGAAGGCAAGCTGGCTGCGGTTCGGTATGCGCGCGAAATGCGCGTGCCCTATCTCGGCATTTGTCTCGGCATGCAGCTGGCCGTGATCGAAACCGCGCGCAACAAGGCGGGGCTGGCCGCACGCCAACAGCACCGAATTCGACACCGCCACGCCATTTCCGGTGGTGGCGCTGATCACCGAGTGGCAAAACCACGACGGCTCGATCGAAACGCGTTCCGAGAACTCGGACCTGGGCGGCACGATGCGGCTCGGCGCGCAGCCGTGCGAAGTGGTGCCGGGGTCGCTGGCCCACAGGATATACGGCAGTACCACGGTCGCCGAGCGGCATCGCCATCGCTACGAGGTCAACAATCACTACCTGGCGCGGATCGAGGCTGCGGGTCTGTCCGTCGGCGCGCGTGCCAAGAGCGACACGGCGGGCGATCTGGTGGAGATGGTCGAGCTGCCAGGGTCATCCGTGGTTTTTCGGCTGCCAGTTCCACCCGGAATTCACGTCCAATCCGCGCCGTGGACATCCGCTCTTCATCAGTTTCGTCAACGCGGCGCTCGATCACCGCCAGCACGAGCAAGCGATGTCACGGACGCCGTGGCCACGCTGGTCGCGTAGGCCCGCACCAGCCCATGAAGCTCTGCGGCTACGACGTCGGCCTCGATCAGCGCTTTTTTCTGATCGCGGGTCCCTGCGTCGTCGAATCGCGGCAGCTGCAGGTGGACGTCGCCGGCGAATTGAAGTCGATCTGCGCCGACCTCGGCATCCCCTTCATCTTCAAGTCTTCCTACGACAAGGCCAACCGCAGTTCGCATGCATCGTTTCGCGGACCCGGCATGGCCGAGGGTCTGCGCATACTCGATGAAGTGCGGCGGCAGTGCGCGGTGCCGGTGCTGACGGACGTGCACACCGTGGCCGAAATCGACGAGGTCGCCGCCGTGGTCGACGTGCTGCAGACGCCGGCATTCCTGTGCCGGCAGACCGACTTCATCCAGGCGGTGGCCGCCGCCGGCAAGCCGGTCAACATCAAGAAAGGCCAGTTCCTGGCGCCCGAGGACATGCTGCAGGTCGTCGGCAAGGCGCGCGCGGCCAGCGGTACCGACAACATCATGGTCTGCGAACGTGGCGCCTCGTTCGGCTATCACAACCTCGTCTCCGACATGCGCTCGCTGGCGATCATGCGTGGCACGGGTTGCCCCGTGGTGTTCGACGCGACGCATTCGGTGCAACTCCCTGGCGGCCAGGGCACGTCTTCGGGCGGCCAGCGCGAATTCGTGCCGGTGCTGGCCCGGGCCGCCATTGGCGCCGGTGTCGCCGGGCTCTTCATGGAAACGCACCCCAAGCCCGAGGAAGCGCTGTCCGACGGGCCCAATGCATGGCCCCTGACGCTGATGCGCGGCCTCCTGACCACGTTGGTGGAACTCGACGCCGCCGTGAAACGCAGCGGCTTCCCCGAAGCGGCCCTGATGCCGGCGCCGCGCTGATTCATTCACAAGGAAAAACGCTTTGTTCGTTCATCTCGTCCTGATCAAGTTGAAGCCCGGCATCACCCGTGCCGACCCGCGCGTGGCTGCGTGGACCGCGAAGTTCGCTGCCCTGGAGCATGTCTGCGACGGCATCGTGCGCTTCGAACACGGCTGGAACATCACCGATCGCCCGATTGCCTACGACTACGGCATCAACATGGCGTTTGCGACCCATGCCGACCTGCTGGCCTACGGCCCCCATCCCGCACATCAGGAAGTGGTCGGGTTATTGCGCGAGATCGCCGAATGGGTGATCTGCGACTACGAAGGGGTGTAAGCATGAGTGCCATCGTCGACGTCATCGCCCGCGAAATTCTCGATTCGCGCGGCAATCCCACCATCGAGGCGGATGTCGTGCTCGAGTCCGGCGTGTCCGGTCGCGCGGCCGTGCCCTCGGGCGCCTCCACCGGCTCGAAAGAGGCCATCGAACTGCGCGACGGCGACGCCAAGCGCTATTTCGGCAAAGGCGTGATGCGCGCCGTCGAAAACGTGAACACCGAAATCTGTGAAGCCATACTCGGCCTCGATGCCAGCGAACAGGGCTTCATCGATCGCACGCTGATCGAACTCGACGGCACGGACAACAAGGCCCGACTGGGCGCCAACGCCATGCTTGCCGTGTCGTGCGCCGTGGCCAAGGCGGCCGCCGACGAGTCGTCGTTGCCTCTCTACCGCTACCTGGGCGGCGCCGGCCAGATGCAATTGCCCGTGCCGCTGATGAACGTGATCAACGGCGGCGCGCATGCCAACAATGCGATTGACCTGCAGGAATTCATGCTGGTGCCGCTGGGCGCGCCCACGTTTCGCGAAGCGCTGCGCTATGGCGCCGAAGTCTTCCATACCCTGAAGAAGATGATCGACGCCCGCGGCATGCCCACGACCGTCGGCGACGAAGGCGGTTTCGCGCCCAACCTGCCGTCGAACGAAGCCGCGCTCGAACTGCTGGTGGAAGCCATCGACAAGGCGGGCTACACGCCGGGCACCGACATTGCGCTCGCGCTCGACTGCGCCGCCAGCGAGTTCTGGAAGGACGATCGCTATGTCCTCGCTGCCGAAAACCGCTCGCTCACCTCCGAGCAATTTGCCGACGTCATGGCCACCTGGTGCGACAAGTATCCGATCATCAGCATCGAGGACGGCATGTCCGAGCACGACTGGGCCGGCTGGAAGTACCTCACCGACCGGCTGGGCAAGAGCGTGCAACTGGTGGGTGACGACATCTTCGTCACCAACACCAAGATCCTGAAGCAGGGCATCGCCAAGGGCGTGGCCAACTCGATCCTGATCAAAATCAACCAGATCGGTACGTTGAGCGAGACCTTTGCCGCAATCACGATGGCCAACCGCGCGGGCTACACCGCGGTCGTGTCGCATCGTTCGGGCGAAACCGAGGACAGCATGATCGCGGATATCGCGGTGGGCACCAACTGCGGCCAGATCAAGACCGGCTCGCTGTCGCGCTCCGACCGCATCGCCAAGTACAACCAGTTGTTGCGCATCGAGGAAGACCTGGGCGACGCGGCCAGTTACCCCGGGCGCGATGCGTTCTTCAACATCGGGTAGGCGTCGCTCCCCTTGCGTTGGCTCGCGTTCACCTTCATCGCGCTGATCCTGGCCCTGCAGTATCCGATGTGGCTGGGCAAGGGCGGGTGGCTGCAGGTGCATGAGACCGACCGGCAACTGGCCCTGCAGCGAGAAGCCAACGGCAAGTTGAAGGCGCGCAACGAGGCGCTGGACGCGGACGTGCGCGACTTGAAGACCGGCTCGGAAGCCATCGAAGAGCGCGCCCGTTCCGAACTCGGCATGATCAAGCCCGACGAGGTGTTCTTCCAGGTGCAGCCGTCCGCCGTGGCACAGAAGCCTCCGACGGCCGCCGCACCGCGCGCGCAGCCCTGACCGGCATCGTGCAGCGGGCTACCTCCCGGCACAATCCGCGACTGCGCGAAGCTGCGCGGCTGATCGCATCATCGCGCGACCGGCGCAAGGCCGGCCGCTGCGTGCTCGAAGGCGAGCATCTGCTGACGGTGTACCTGGAGCGTGTCGGCGCGCCGGAATTCGTCCTGGTGGTGGAAGAACTGGCCGAAGCGCCGCACATTGCGCCATTGCTTGGGCGATTGGCCGGCGGCGATATCGTGATTTCAAGCGCGGCGCTGTTCGAGGAAGTCACGGGGTTGCCCCCCGCTCTCGGCGTCGTCGCGGTCATCGCCACGCCGCAGCCCGCCATGCGCGCCAGCGCGCGCTTGCATCTGCTCCTCGACGACCTGCAGGATCCTGGCAACGTCGGCACCTTGTTGCGTACTGCGGCGGCGGCAGGTGTCGACCAGGTGCTCCTGTCGAAGCATTGCGCGTTTGCATGGTCGCCGAAAGTGCTGCGCGCAGGGCAGGGCGCGCACTTTCTCACCACGATCGTCGAGGATGTCGACCTGCCGGCGTGGGCCGGAGAATTCCGCGCCATCAGCGGTCAGGTGACCGCCACGGTTCCGCGTGGCGGCATCGACCTCTATGCGCAATCTTTTGCGTGGCCTCTCGCCATCGCAATCGGCAATGAAGGCGCAGGGCTCTCCGACGCGCTGCTCGCCCAATGCGAACGGCACGTCACGATCCCCATGCCGGGCGCCACCGAATCGCTCAACGCCAGCGCGGCGGCGGCGATCGTACTGTTCGAAGCGCTGCGCCAGTCGCGCAGCGGCCGCTAGTACAGGACGGCCGAGAAATAGGCCGCCTCGGAACAGCCGTCGCCCATGCCGCCGGACGCTACCCATTGGCCCTCCAGGCCCTGGTTGGTCGCTTTCACCTGGCTCACGACCGCATTGGTGGAGAGCCCGTCGGTACAGGTATACGCAGCGTTGGGAATGCGAAACCAGGCACCGTTCTGCACATAGGTGCCAACGAGCGTGCAATTGATGTTGTTCTGGATCGTGAAGTCGAGCTGCAATTGACCCGCGCCCGTCTGTGTAGCGGTGAACTCGGAATAGAGCCGCAATGTGCCGTTGTTGCCCGCCGTGGCGCAACCGTAGTACTCGGAGACGAGGCCGCCAAAATACCGGCCACCGAGCGCGATTGTCTGCAACGTCTGCCGGGTGATCACCTTGGTGACGTTGACGTTGTTGACGTTATAGGTGAGCGTGCCGCCGGTATTGAGTGAATTGGGCACGAAAGTGACGAGACCGACCTGTCCCGTCGCGCGCTGGCCTGGAATCCAGGGGCCGCCGAAGTAGGAGCCGGCGGTGAGATACAGTGGACCGGTCCAGATGCCGTTGCTGTCGACCGTCATCTGACCGGTGTACCAGGTGGGCTGCAAACCTTCGCCGTAGATGAAGAAGGTGGCGAAGATGAAGTTGTCGGCCTGCACGAAATTGACGCCCCAGCCACTCTCGGCGGGATTCCATAGAAGGTCTGTCCAGTCGGTGGCCATCGCAGGCATGACGGTGCAGGCGAGTGCAATGGCCGCAACGGTCGCGCGGCAGCGGTGCAGAAGTCGATGGATCATGGCCATGGTCTCAAGGTCAGGTGGGGGTCAACGTCACCAATTCTACCCGCTGCGCCATGGCCGCGATGCTTACGCCATCCGCCAGCGCGGCTTGCGCGCCGACGCGGGCACATGCCAGCGATCCGGCTGCGACTGCCTCCATCAGCGCCTGTGACCAAGGTGCAGCACGATCCAGTGCCGCGCTCAATGCGCCTGCCAATGCGTCCCCCGCCCCGGTGGAGTCCACGACCGCGATCGGCGGCGGTCGGGCTTGCAGGTGCATGCCGCGCGCCGCGGCAATCGCCCCACGCGCCCCCAGCGTGAGCACGACGGCGACCTCCAGCCGCTGCGCCAGGGTGGCGGCCAGGGCGGTGGCGTCGATGTCGATCCCGAGCGTCGCGGCCAGCGTCGACGCTTCATGCTCGTTGACGATGAGGATGTCGACATGCGCCAGCAGCGCCGACGGCAACGACTGCATGGGCGCGGCATTGAGGACCACCCGGATGCCGCGCGCCCGTGCCTCGCGTGCCGCAGCGAGCACTTCCGCCATCGGGACTTCGAGTTGCAGCAGCAGGGTCGTGGTGTGCGACCACCGTGTCGCGCCGATGCGCGACGCCTCCGCCCGGGCATTGGCCCCGGCGATGACCGTAATGGCATTTTCGCCGCGCGCATCGATGTGAATCAGCGCCACGCCGGTAGGCTCGTTCACCACCGCCACGTCCATCATGTCGACCCCGGCTGCCGCAAGTCCCGCAGTCGCGGGCGCGGCAAAGGCATCCCGGCCGACGGCGCCGCACATCGCCACGGACGCGCCGGCACGACGTGCGGCCAGTGCCTGGTTGGCACCCTTGCCGCCGGGCAATGCGGCAAACGAAATGCCGGACAACGTTTCGCCGGGATTCGGCAAGCGGAGAACCCGCGCGACGAGATCGACGTTGACCGAGCCGAAGACGAGAATCATGCGGGCTTCAGCGCCGGCGCGTGGCCCGCTCGAGAATTCACCTTCCGGGCGCGCCGATCAGCTGGCGGCCGCCGCAAGCGGTGCGCCCAGGTCCGCCCGCGCCAGCGTGTAGCGCAGTTGCTGGCGCTGCGATTCGTCAAGCGGCACCAGCGGCGGGCGCACGTTGCGCCAGCCCGGATCGCTGTACTGGTCGGCCAGCATGCTCTTGAAGCCCGCCATCAGCGGCTGCGAAAACGCAACGCGAACGAATGCTTCGATGCGCCGTTCGGCTTCGGCGGTCACGACCGGCGCAAGCAGCGCTTGAACAAGATCGGCCCGAAGGTTGGATACGCCGCATATGGTACCCACGCCACCGGCGCGCATCAAACGCGGCAGATGCGGCTCGTGACCCACCATCACGGCCAGTTGCGGACAGCGCTCGAGCACCGCCGACGTGTGTGCCCAGTTGCCTTCGCTGTCCTTGATGCCCACCACGACGTCAGGGAATGCCGTGGCCAGGCGCGCCACCAGGTCCACCGACAGCGGCACGGCGCTGACCTGCGGCAAATGGTAGAGAAGGATCCTGAGCCGTGGGTCGTGCACGCCCTCGATCAAACCGGCGTACCAGTTGAAGAGGCCCTCGTCGGCCGGGGATTTCCAGAAGAATGGAGGCAGTACCAGCACCGCTGCGCATCCTGCCTGCACGGCATGCCGCGTCAGCGCAATGGTCTCCGGCAGCGCTGCGCATCCGGTCGCGGCCACGATCCGCGTGGCGGGAATGCCGGCCTGCAGCAGTGCGTCCACGCCATCGCGGCGTTCATCGGCCGCGAAGGACTGGCCTTCGCCCGTGGTGCCGAAGGGCGCCACGCCTTCGACCCCTTGCGCCATTAGATTGCGTACATGCGCCACCAACCGTGGATGATCGACGCGGCCCTGGCCGTCGAGGGGAGTCAAGTTCGCGCACCAGAGTCCGCGCACGGCAGTGAATGGGGGCATGGATGACGATCGCTTGGAATGAAATCGTTAAAGGCGACAGGTGGCGCGTTGCGCGAGGCGCGGCGCTTCTTGTAGCATCCGCACGAGTTTAGCAGCCGTTCGCAAACCCGCAATCCTCGATGGGCCACCGCAACTTGATCGACACCGCCACGCCGACGAAGCCCATTACCCGTAATGCGCGCCTCGATCCGGCAGCGCTGGCGATCCTGGCCGCGCAGCCGCTCGGGCTGGGCGGCGCGCCGCTCGGCAATCTATTCCGCGCGGTGTCCGAGGCGGAGGCCGGCGCAGTGATCCAGCGGGCGTGGACGGCAGGCGTGCGCTATTTCGACACCGCGCCGCATTACGGGCAGGGGCTCTCGGAGACACGATTCGGCAGGGCATTGCGCGACCATCCGCGCCATGCGTTCCTGTTGTCGAGCAAGGTTGGCCGCATACTCGATCCCGTTGCGGCCGCGCCGTCATCCCAGCACGGCTATGTCGACGTGCCATCCTTTGCCACCCGCCATGACTACACTCGCTCCGGATTCGAGCGCTCGCTTGCCGACAGCCGCCGCCGTCTGCACATGGACCGCATCGACTTGGTCTACGTGCATGATCTCGACCGGGACACGCACGGCACGGCGTACGCCGGCCATTTCCGCGGTCTTTGCGCCAGCGGCCTGCCGGCGCTCGCGGCCATGAAGGCCGACGGCGCCATCGGCAGTTTCGGCATCGGGGTCAACAGCGTCGATGCCGCACTGGCGACATTGCGCGAGGCGGATCTCGACGTGCTGCTGCTGGCGGGTCGCTACACGCTGGCCGATCAATCGGCGCTGGCGGACCTGTTACCCGAATGCGCCCGCCGCGGCGTCACCGTCGTGCTGGGCGGGGTATTCAATTCCGGCATCCTTGCCACCGGCACGGCGTCGCGCGAGGGCGGTGTTGCGACCTTCGACTATGCTCCGGCCGCACCGGCGGTCCTGGCCCGCGTGGCAGCGCTGGAAGCGGTCTGCGCGACGCATGCCGTTCCGTTGCCGGCGGCCGCGCTGCAATTTGCCGGCGCCCATCCTGTCGTTGCCGCAACCCTTGCCGGCGCGCGATCCGTCGCCGAACTGGATGCGATCCTCGCCTGGCGACGATGCGCCATTCCGCCGGCGTTCTGGGACGACGTGCGCGCACGGGGCCTCGTCGATCCCATGGCACCGTTACCTGCCGGCGCGCCATGAACGGCAACATCGACGCGCACCAGCATGCCTGGTCGCTCGCCCGCGGCGACTATGGTTGGCTCACGCCTGCCGAGCCGGCGCTGTATCGCGATTTCAGCCTGGCCGACGCCGCGCCGCTGCGCGAACGGGCCGGCGTGACGGCCGTGGTGCTCGTGCAGGCGGCGCCAACCGTTGCGGAGACGCGCTACCTGCTGGACATGGCAGCCGCGAGCGACGGCATCGTGAAGGGCGTCGTCGGCTGGGCCGATCTCGCGGCGCCGGACGCGATTCCCACGCTGCGCCGCCTGGCGCGTGACCCGCTGCTGAAAGGCGTGCGGCCGATGCTGCAGGATGAACCCGAGGCCGAATGGATCCTGCGCGCCGATGTTGCACGCACGCTGGACGCGCTGCCACGACTGGGTTTGCGCTTCGACGCGTTGATCCGCCCAGGACAACTGCCGATGCTGCTGCGAATGCTGGATCGCCATCCCGATCTCGCCGTGGTGATCGACCACGCCGCCAAGCCCGACATCGCGTCGGCCATGTGGGCGCCCTGGGCCGACCAGATGCGCGCGGCCGCAGCCTCACCGCGCGTGCGCTGCAAGGTCTCGGGGTTGGTCACCGAGGCCGGGACCGGCTGGACCATCGATCAATTGCGGCGTTACGTCGAGTTCCTCGCGGAATGCTTCGGCCCGCAGCGCCTGATGTGGGGCAGCGATTGGCCCGTCGTCAACCGGTGCGCGACCTACCAAAGCTGGTATGCGGCCACGGTGGCGCTGACGGCCGCGTGGACAGCCGGCGACCGCGCGGCGTTGATGGGCGGAACGGCGCGACGATTCTACGGCCTGTAGGCGAAGCTGCAGCCGCGCAGGTTGGCGTCGACGACGTGACCGCGAGGCTGACGCTCGGCGATCAGGGCAGCGGCAGTACGCGACCGACGCCTCAATAGATATGCCGCTCGACCTTGGCCTGATGAATGATGGTCGTGGCGATCTCTTCGATCGACTTGGTCGTGGTGTTCAGCATGGGGATGCGCTCGCGCACCATCATTGCCTCGGCCTCGCGCACTTCGTACCGGCAGTTGTCGAGCGATGCATAGGCGCTGTCGGGTCGCCGCTCCTCGCGGATCTGGCGCAGGCGCTCGGGCTGGATCGTGAGCCCGAAGAGCTTGTTGCGCCATGGCAGCACCGAGGCTGGCAGCTTGCGGTCGGCGAAGTCGTCGGGTGTCAACGGAAAGTTGGCGGCGCGGATGCCGAATTGCACGGCGAGATAAAGTGACGTGGGTGTCTTGCCGCATCGCGACACGCCCACCAGGATCACCTGCGCCTTGGGGAGGTCGCGCGTGCTCACGCCGTCGTCGTGCGCCTGCGTGAAGTTGATCGCTTCCATGCGCGCGAAGTATTCGTGACTGTCGGCGATGCCGTGCGACTTGCCCGCCGCATGCGAACTCTTGGTGCCGAGTTCCGTCTCGAGCGGCTGGATGAACACGCCGAAGAAGTCGAGCGTCAACGCGTGCGCATCGCGGCGAATGATCTCGCTCATGGCTTCGTCGACCACGGAGCTGATGACGATCGGGCGTTGGCCCTCACGCTCGGCGGTGGCGTTGACCTGGCGCACCGCGGTCGCCACCTTGTCCGGCGAATCGACGAAGGGTATCGTCACGCGATGAAAATGGATGTCGTCGAATTGCGTGAGCAGGCTGTTGCCGAGCATCTCCGCCGTGATGCCGGTGCGGTCGGAGAGAAAGAAGACGGTACGGCGGTTGCGCATTACCAGCGCGACCACACGGGCGTGACACCGGCGGGCAGCGGCGGCAAGTCGCCCAGGTCGAGCCAGCTTTCGCCGGGACCGTGGTAGTCGCTGCCGCAGGACGCAAGCAGGCCGAACGTGCGCGCGTAGGCTGCATATTCCGCAAACTGCGCCGCCGTATGCGATGACGACAGCACTTCGATGCCGTCGCCGCCGGCATCGCAGAATTCACCAAGCAGGCGTCGCATGCCGGTGGGCGAGACTTTGTAACGCCCCGGATGTGCCAACACCGCCTGGCCACCTGCAGCGTGAATCCACGCGAGCGCATTCGGCAGTGTCGCCCATTCGTGTTTTACATAGCCGGGCTTGCCCGGGGTGAGGAAATGCTTGAACGCGTCGCGCGTCTCGCGGACGCGCCCGGACTCGACCAGGAAGCGCGCAAAATGCGTGCGCGAGATGAGGGCATCGCTGGTGACGTAGCGGCGCGCGCCTTCATAGGCGTCAGGCACACCTGCCGCTGCCAGCGAATCGGCCATCTGGCGCGCCCGGCTGTCGCGCCCCTGGCGAATCGAAGCGAGTCCTTCGTCGAGGACGCGATTGGCCGGATCGATCTGCAATGCCACGACGTGGATGGTGTGGCTTTCCCAACTGACGGACAACTCCGCGCCGCGCACCAGTGTCATCGTCGTGTCGGCCGCGGCCGCAATCGCCTCGGCCAGGCCGTCGGTATTGTCGTGATCAGTCAAGGCCAGAAAGTCGACACCGCGCGCCGCGGCGCGTTGCACCACCGCGGCGGGCGCCAACAAGCCGTCGGAATAGGTCGAATGCGAATGCAGGTCGTAGCGTGGCATGGTTGAATCCTGCAGCGCGGCAGGCGGGGCTTGCTGATGCCGCGAAAAGCTTGAGATAAGTCGTTGATTCTAGCAGAATAGCGGGTTATCCCTTTGCATTGGTCCCGCGGCCGACCGCCGGCGACAAATCCAATCGGCGCCACCCAGCGCGTCGCGGCGCTCCCACCGGTCCCCAAGTCTCCCATGCTCGTTGCCTCCAATCTTACGATCCAGTTCGGGGCCAAGCCCCTCTTCGAAAACATCTCGATCAAGTTCGGTGGCGGTCACCGCTACGGCTTGATCGGGGCCAACGGTTGCGGCAAGTCGACGCTGATGAAGATCCTCGGCGGCGACCTCGAGGCATCCGGCGGCAACGTGGCGCTCGACACCAGCGAACGCCTGGGCAAGCTGAAGCAGGACCAGTTTGCATTCGAGGACCAGCGCGTGCTCGATGTCGTGATGCGCGGGCATGAGGAACTGTGGGCCACGCAGGAGGAGCGCGACGCCATCTACGCGAACCCCGATGCGACGGAAGAGGACTACGTCAAGGCCGCGAACCTCGAGGCGCACTATGCCGAACTCGGCGGGTACACCTCCGAGGCGCGCGCTGGCGAGCTGCTGATGGGTCTTGGCATTGGCGAGGAACTGCACCAGGGACCGATGAGCGAAGTGGCCCCCGGCTGGAAGCTGCGGGTCCTGCTCGCGCAGGCGTTGTTCTCGAATCCCGAGATCCTGTTGCTTGACGAGCCCACCAACCATCTCGACATCAACACGATCCGCTGGCTCGAGGGCGTGCTCAATGCCCGCGAGTCGACGATGATCATCATTTCCCATGACCGGCACTTTCTCAACAGCGTGTGCACGCACATGGCCGACCTCGACTACGGCACGCTGAAGGTCTTTCCCGGCGACTACGACGACTACATGATCGCGTCCACGCAGGCTCGGGCGCGCTTGCTGGCGTCCAACGCCAAGGCGAAGGATCGCATTGTCGAGCTGCAGGAATTCGTGCGCCGGTTCTCGGCCAACAAGGCACGCTCCAAGCAGGCTACTTCGCGCATCAAGCAGATCGACAAGCTGCGCCCGGACGACGTGAAGCCCTCTTCGCGGCAGAATCCATTCATTCGCTTCGAATACGACCCGAAGCAGAAGCTGCATCGCCACGCGGTTGAAGTCGAAGGCCTTGCCAAGACCTGGCCTGCGCTGACGAAACCACTCTTCGCGGACATGTCGTTCATGGTGGAGGCGGGCGCGCGGCTGGCCATCGTCGGCCCCAATGGCGCAGGCAAGACTACGCTGCTGCGCACGCTGATCGGCGAGCTCGCGACTGACGCCGGCAAGGTCAAGTGGGCCGAGCGTGCCACCATCGGCTACTACCCGCAGGACCAGACCGCAGACTTCGAAAAGGAGTCGACGCTTTTCGACTGGATGGCCCAATGGAAGCAACCCACCGACGACGAGCAGATCGTACGGGCCACGCTGGGGCGACTGCTGTTTTCGGGCGATGAGACCAGCAAGTCGGTGCGCGTGCTGTCCGGCGGCGAGCGGGGACGCATGCTGTTCGGCAAGCTGATGCTGCAGCAACCCAACGTGCTGGTGATGGACGAACCCACCAACCACATGGATATGGAATCGATCGAGTCCTTGCAGTTGGCGCTGGAAAAATTCGCGGGCACGCTGATCCTCGTCTCGCATGACCGGCAGTTCGTCTCGGCGCTGGCCACCCGTGTCATCGAACTGACCGGCGATGAGCCGGTTCATTTCGACGGTCCGTACGAGGAGTACCTCGGATCGCGAGGATTGGCGTAACCTACGCCGGAGCGGATGCGCGGCAGGGCGCGCAGCCGGGGGGAATGGCACAGAAAGGACGCCGTTCATCATTTACCGCTTGCGCGGCGACTTAATACGGTCAAAAATATGCCATTGGTATAGCATTGGCAACGTCCGGGGATGTCGCCATTTGGCCTTGATCTCCGACGTTACCGCCACGAAAGCCCGTGACCCGTGAAAATTCTCGATCGAGTACTCAATCCGCGCGAAATCCGGCGTCGGCTCGGCATGAACCAGGAGCAATTCTGGACGCAGATCGGCGTCACCCAGAGCGGCGGGTCACGCTACGAAAGCGGGCGCGAAATGCCCCGTCCGGTCAAGGAGTTGTTGCGTCTAGTTCACGTGGAGCAACTTGACCTGTCGCAGGTGAAGCGCGTGGACTTCGAGATCATCAGCTACCTCAAGGATTCGCATCCGGACCTGTACCGGACGCTGCGGCGCGCGGTGCGCAGCCGGCACCGCTCGGCGACGCCGGATTCCGGTGTCAATCTCAGCATGGACGCCGGCACGGACGGCGGCTATACCGATCCCGACGACCTGACCACCCAGTCTCCGGCAATCACGCCGCCACGACCCTGACGTCTTCCGGTAGCAGCATCACCAGCGGCCGCTTCTGCGGCCGTTGCCTTTTTTGGCGTGACATCGGGCCGCAGCTTGCGCGGTGCAACACGTCATGGCGAGATGCCCGCGCAAGGTAAACTTGCACTTTGACGCCCAATGATGTGGCGGCGCAATAAACCAGGATCAGGGACGAGACGGATGACAACCGAACACAAGTGGGTGATCGCGTTCGACCAGCTGCGGATGGCCGATCTGAACGAAGTCGGCGGCAAGAACGCATCATTGGGAGAAATGATCAGCCAGCTCGCCGGCGCCGGCATCCGGGTTCCCGGGGGGTTTGCCACGACAGCTTCCGCCTTCCGGGCAATGCTCGACCACGGCAACCTGCGCGGGCGCATCGCGACGCGGATCGAGGGCCTGGATGTCGACGACGTGACGGCGCTGGCGGCCGCGGGCGCGGAAGTCAGGCAGTGGCTTTTGGAGGCGCCGTTGCCACCGGCGCTGGACGCGGCCATTCGCGCGTCCTACGCCACGTTGGCGCAAGGTTCGCCCCACGCCACGTTTGCCGTGCGCTCGTCCGCAACGGCAGAAGACCTGCCTGACGCTTCGTTTGCCGGACAACAGGAAACATTTCTAAATATCAGCGGTATAGACAACATAATTCATGCGATACGTGAAGTATTCGCCTCGCTCTACAACGACCGCGCCATCGCCTATCGGGTCCACAAGGGCTTTGCCCATGCCGACGTCGCGCTGTCCGCCGGCGTCCAGCGCATGGTCCGCAGCGACCTTGGCGCCTCCGGCGTGATGTTCACGCTGGACACGGAGTCCGGTTTCGACAAGGTGGTCTTCATCACCGCTTCATACGGCCTGGGCGAAACGGTGGTGCAGGGCGCCGTCAATCCGGACGAATTCTATGTCGACAAACGCTGCCTCGCGGGCGGTCGCCCAGCCATCCTGCGCAAGACCGTGGGCGGCAAGGCGCTGAAAATGGTCTTCACGCAAACGCATGCGGCGGGCAAATCCACGGCGAATGTCGAAGTGCCGGTGGCCGACCGCATCCGGTTCTCGATCACGGATGCCGAAGCCGAGGCGCTGGGCCGGGACGCGATGGCGATCGAGGCGCATTACGGCCGACCGATGGACATCGAATGGGGCCGCGACGGCAACGACGGCCTGATCTACATCCTGCAAGCGCGGCCGGAAACGGTGAAATCGCAGGAAGAGCATTCGGAGCGCCTGCGCCGCTATCGGCTCAAGGCGACGTCCGCGGTGCTGGCCAGCGGCCGCGCGATCGGGCAGAAGATCGGGCAGGGGCCGGTGCGGCTCGTGCGCTCGGCCGCCGAGATGTCGCGGGTGGGTCCGGGCGACGTCCTGGTCACCGACATGACCGATCCCGACTGGGAACCCGTGATGAAACGCGCGGCGGCCATCGTCACCAACCGCGGCGGCCGGACCTGCCATGCGGCGATCATCGCGCGCGAACTGGGCATTCCCGCCGTCGTCGGTTGCGGCGACGCCACGCAGGTGCTGGTGGAAGACCAGATGGTCACCGTCTCCTGCGCCGAGGGCGACACCGGGCACGTCTACACGGGCATGCTCGAAATCGAGGTCGTCGACGTGGCGCTGGACCGGATGCCCGAGCCGCCCACCAAGATCATGATGAACGTCGGCAACCCTGAACTGGCATTCGAGTTCCAGCGGCTGCCCAACGCCGGCGTGGGTCTCGCCCGCCTGGAGTTCATCATCAGCCGCAACGTTGGCATCCACCCGAAGGCATTGCTGGAACTCGACCAGCAGCATCCCCAGCTGAAGCGCGAGATCGAGGCGCGGATTGCCGCCTACCCCTCCGCCACCGATTTCTACATCCAGAAGGTGGCCGAGGGTGTCGCCACGATCGCCGCGGCGTTTCATCCCAAGAAGGTGATCGTGCGGATGTCGGACTTCAAGTCCAACGAATACTCGACGCTGCTGGGGGGCGAGCGCTACGAACCGCACGAGGAGAATCCGATGCTGGGGTTCCGCGGCGCATCGCGCTACATCGCCCCGGAGTTCTACGACTGCTTCGCGCTCGAATGCGCGGCGTTGCGGCGCGTGCGCAACGACATGGGCTTCACCAACGTCGAGATCATGATTCCGTTCGTGCGCACGGTCGACGAGGCGGTCAAGGTCATCGAACTGCTGGCCAGGAACGGCCTCGCGCGCGGCGACAACGGGCTGCGCGTGATCATGATGTGCGAGCTGCCTGCCAACGCGGTGCTGGCCGACCGGTTTCTCGAGCACTTCGACGGCTTTTCAATCGGCTCCAACGACATGACCCAACTGACGCTGGGCGTGGACCGCGATTCGGGCGGGCCCATTGCGTCGACGTTCGACGAGCGCAACGATGCGGTCAAGGTGATGCTGTCGATGGCGATCACCGCCTGCCAGCGGCAAGGCAAGTACGTCGGCATCTGCGGGCAGGGACCGTCCGACCATCCCGATCTCGCGCAGTGGCTGGTGGAGCAGGGCATCGAAAGCATGTCGCTCAATCCCGATACCGTCATTGCCACCTGGCTGGCGCTATCGAAGGGAGCGGCCGCGACGGCTTGAGCCTCACCCAAAAGGCTGATCGCAATCGACATGTGACGGATGTTCAATGGGCAGCATGGTTCTGCCGCCCACCGTCATCGTCGTCCTTCTTGGTGCGTCCCGCAGCGCCGGCGTGCTGCTCGGCCTCATGGCCGCCGCCACGACAGCCGTGGTGGTCGCGCTTCCGCTGGATCTCTGGATGCAGTCCGGGTTGATCGCGGGGCACTGGTTGTGGACCATGCGGGTCTTCCGACGATTGGCGTTGCGGCGCGGCGCGCGCGCCGTCACCGAAGTGCGATTGGCGGCCAATCGCCTCATTGCCGTGCGCCATGCGGAGCGGGCGCTGGTGGCAGGCCATGTGCGCATCGCGTCGCATGTGGGGTCCCGGCTCACCACCATCGTCTGGCGACCCGACGGCGCGCGGTGGTCGCGTACCGTGCTGCTGCTGCCGGACATGTTGCCGCCGGATGACTTCCGGCGGCTGCGTGTGTTATTGCGCTACGCGCGCAGCGACGATGTGCAGGGCGCGCCGGCCAGCCAGGCCTGAGCGTCGACCATCTGGCCGCTGTCGGCCTTGGCCTGGCCCTGCAGCAGATGCAGGTAAAGCGGCACCAACGCTTCGGGGGGCGGCAACGCGCTGTGGTCCTCGCCTGGATGCGAACGTCCGCGCATCGGCGTACGTATCGGCCCGGGTACCACGGCATTGATGCGCAGGTTCGCGCGGTTTTCCCATTCATCCGCCAGCTCGCGAGCCAACGTGGCCACGCCGGCCTTGGTCACCGCATAGCCGCCCCAATAGGCACGCGGCTGTTCGCCCCGACTGTCCAGCGTGAACACAACGCTGGCGTCCGGCGATGCGTTCAGCAAGGGCATCAGCGCTCGCGTCAAACCCATCGGTGCCGCGACGTTCACGCGCAGCAGCGACAGCCAGCTGTCGAAGGACTGGTGCTCGATGGGGCCGAGCGAGCCCAGCAGCGCCGCCGTGTGCACGAGGCCGTCGAGGCGGCCCAGTTGCGCCTGCAGCGCCGTGGCCACGTTGCCGAAATCGTCGGCCGTGGCTTTGGCCAGGTCGAGCGGCAGGATCACCGGCTCGGGCATGTTGGCCTCCATCATCCGGTCGTAGAGCTCCTCCAGTTTGCGCACCACGCGTCCGTGCAGGATCACCGTCGCGCCGCGCGCGCCGCAGGTCTGCGCCAACGCGGCGCCCAGGCCGCCGCTGGCACCGGTGATGAAGATCACGCGGCCGGCAAGATCGGGGGCCAGCGAATTTTGAGGAGGAGGAAAGGGCGTCGACATGGTCCGGAGTCCGCAGGGCCGCGCGATGATAACGCACCGTCGGATTATTCTCCGCGCGCCGCGTTGTACGCCGCGTCGCGGACCCGCAGGCGAGGCATCAGAAGTACAGGACAAATGCCAGGACGTTAAGTCCGGATTGCCAAGGAAGCGCTCGTCAGGCTATAATTTGAGGCTCACGTGGGGGTATAGCTCAGCTGGGAGAGCGCTTGCATGGCATGCAAGAGGTCAGCGGTTCGATCCCGCTTATCTCCACCACTTTTACTTCGCAGCAAACGGTTTGGCCGTTGTTCCGCCGGACCGCGGCAGCACCCTACGACCCCATCGTCTAGAGGCCTAGGACATCACCCTTTCACGGTGAGTACGCGGGTTCGAATCCCGCTGGGGTCGCCATCAAAATAGCCTGCAAACCAACGAGTTACGCCGATCCGGCGACTCCAGCAGCAACCCAAAGCGGTCGTATATCCAATGCTCGCCCCAACGCCGGGGGCAGCTAGCAGGCGCGCGCCTTACGTCCTGACATCGGGGCGGCCCCGATTCGACTATGGCGCACTCGATCCGGCGTCCGCTTCGGCATTCGGATGAGCCTGGCCGACCGACCAGCAGTGGTCGCCGTCTCCCCGGCTAAGGAACCGTTCCAGTGCGTCTCTGATCTTCGTCAGGAATAGCGGCATCGAACACGGCGCCTTGTATCTGCATGTGGTTCTTGCAGCTCTTGCACACCGCCTCGCCGCGCACGACTTCGGCGGCCAGGTACTTGTGGACTTCCCCGCATACCCGGCACTTCGTCAATGCCCACATCACGCCTTGCCCATCAACGTGCATGCGCACCGATTGCATGGCCCCCCCGGAAGTAAAAATTGCACGGCCGCATTTTGCCGACGATTGTCCGGGAGTCAATTACCTCAACTGCCCGATGCAATGTAGGAATCGTCCTACTCATCACGTGGCCGAGGATTTTGCCGAGACCGACAACCGCGCGGACAAGGAGCGCGCGGGCCTCATCGCCATGATCGGCCTTTGGTACAACGAGGCAGGGAAGTACAACGTCCTTTCGATCGACAGCCGCGGCACCCAGCGCATTGCCGAAGAGCGGCCGCAGGTCGCGCCGCCGCGCAACCGCGATACGCGGTACCCAGGGACGCAGGCGATTCCGGCGGGCGCGGCGCCGAAGATACTGAATCGTCCCTACTCGATCAGTGCTGAAGTGGAAGTTCCCGCGAAGGGTGCCGACGGCGTGCTGCTCAGCATGGGCGGCAACGATGGTGGAATTTCCTTCTACGTCCAGCGCAGCCGCCTCTGTTTCGTGTTCAACTTCCTGGCGCTCGCTACCGCGTAAAATCGAAGGCCGCTGTCCCTGAAGGCCGCCACTTCTTCAGCATGGAGTTCAAGCCTAAGGGTAAGTCCGACCCGGGCAACGGCAAGGGAACGCCCGGCGATGTCGTGTTGCACGTGGCGCTTGCCAAGCAATAGCGTGCGACGTGTTGACGGCAGACGGCACCATTTCAGAAGGCAGGGACCATGGACTCTAGGCAACTCATCCTGCTGGCGCTGCAGGTAGCGATTCTGGGCACGGTCTTCGGATTTGGACTGAAGGCCACGCGGGAAGATGCGCTCTACCTTGTCCGGCGTCCGGGACTGCTGGTCCGCTCGCTCCTTGCGGTGCTGGTCGTCATGCCGATCGTTGCCGTGGTGCTTGTCAAGGTTTTCGACTTTCGCCCCACGGTAGAAATCGTGCTGGTGGCACTGGCTGTGTCACCCGTGCCACCGCTGTTGCCAAGGCGGGAAGCGAAGGCGGGTGGGCGGCCATCGTACGGACTCGGATTGATGCTCATACTGGCGGTGGTGGCGATCGTGGCCATGCCCCTCGCAGCGGAACTGCTGTCGCGTGTGTTCAATCGATCGCTGGCAATGGGTCCCGGTGCCATTGCGCGCATCGTGGCGACCGCGATAGTCCTGCCCTTCCTTGCGGGGATGGCCGTTCGCAAGCTGTGGCCACACGTGGCTGAACGCCTGGCGAAGCCGGTGCGTATCGTGGCCAACGCCTTGCTTGTGCTCGCGGTGCTGGCACTGCTCGCAGGCACGTGGCAAGCGATCTGGGGAGCGATCGGGAATGGTACCGTGCTCGCCATTGTCGCCTTCGTGGTGCTGGGACTGCTGATCGGCCATGTGATGGGCGGCCCGGATCCGGAACACGCGGCGGTGCTTGCGCTGTCGACCGCGTGTCGCCATCCGGCCATCGCACTGGCTTTCGCGGCAGCCAACTACCCGGACGAGCATTTCGGTGGGACGATCCTGCTCTACCTGCTGGTGAGCCTGATTGTCGGCATGCCCTATATTGCGTGGCAACGGCGGCGGGTGGCGGCGACTGCGGCATGACGCCGCGCCCCCCGCCTGATCTGCTCGTCGACGACGACGCCGACGACGCCAGCACGCAGCTGTCGCGCAAGCGCACGCTGCTTTCGACCGAGCGCAGCTTCCTGTCCTTCGAGCGCACGCTGATGTCCTGGCTGCGAACATCGCTGTCGATGATCAGCTTCGGGTTCACGCCGGTGAAGTTCTTCGAGTCCTGGAAGACCAGCGAGGTGTTCCGATCGTCGGCGGATTCGGGCGCACATGGGCATCCACGTCGGTGGGAATGGCGATGATCGTCATCGGGACCGGCGCGCTCGTCATGGCGATTTACCAGCACCGCCGCCGCGTCGAGGCGCTTCGCCGCGAGGGCTTGTTGCCGCAACGGAACCCGGCGCTCAGCGTGGCCGTGCTGGTGGCCGTGCTCGGAGTGTTCGCGCTGGGATCACTGGTCGTTGGCAAGTGACCCGGATGATGACGATTCCGCTCGACTCATTCGCCGCCGCACTGGTATTTGCCGGCGCCTATCTTGCGGGTGGATGGTTCGGATCGTCTGCGGCGGTGGAGCGCCTGTGGTCGCGGCGGCGCTTCATCTCGGCTGCGGCCGGGTATCCGTCGCATACATCTTCATCGATGTCCTGCCGGAGCTCGAACTTCAGCGCCGGGGTCATCGTGGAGACCGCGGCCGGGGCCAACCTGATGTTCGCCGAGCAGCGCATCTACCTCTTGGCTCTCCTGTCCTTCGTGGTGTTCTACGGGCTCGAACACATCGTGCTCGTACATCGCGGGGGCAACCGCGATTCCACGGCGAGGCACGAGCGCGACACGATCTACTGGGTGCATCTGGCAGGCTATGCCGCATACAGTGCGCTCATCGGGTATCTCCTCGTCGAGCGCGCGGAGCGTGGCGTTTTGGCACTCTGCGTCTGTACGTTCGCGATGGCCGTGCACTTTTTCATCGTCGATCACGCGCTGGAAGAAGCGCACGGATCGCGCTACGAGGAGGGCGGCCGCGGGTTGCTGGCCGCGAGCGTCGTCGCCGGATGGCTGATCGGCGCGGCGATGCCACTGGCCGAAGTCGTGGTGGCGCGGCTGTTTGCGGTGCTCGCGGGTGGCGTGGTCATCACCAGCCTGCGTGTCGAGCTGCCCGATGACCGTACGGGCCGCTTCTGGCCCTTCTGCCTTGGCGCGGTCCTGTTCGCCGGCTTTCTGCTCGTGGCGTGAAATCCGCGAGGGCGCAATCGCCTGGCCGTGAGCCGGCTACTTCAGGCTGCCGCGCACTTCAGGTAACGCAGCATTCGAAGACTTCGGCCTGGTCCAGGGTGCCACGCTGACGCTTCTCGGGCTGATCATCGCGTTTACGTTCTGAATGGCGGCTGGCCGGTGCGACCAGCGTAAAAACTTCGAGGAGGAGGAGGCCAACGCCATCGGGACCCAGTATGTCCGGGCGGACCTGCTGTCGGGTACTGCCGCTGCCCGCGTACGTGGGATGCTGAAGCGCTACGTGGAAAAACGGATCCTGTTCTACACTCTGCGGGATGCGCAGGCGCTCGCGGATGCCACCGCCACGTCTGCCAAGATGCAGTCGGAAATGTAGTCCGCGGTCGTGACCGCGGCGTCCGCGCAACCCACGGTCCTCACCGCCCTGACGGTGTCGGGCATGAATGATGTGCTGAACACGCAGGGTTATGCGCCGGCCCTGTCGTCGCGGACATCGACAGCCCGCGTGGCGGCGTCATCAGGGTCACGCCGCATAATCTTATGACTATCGACCAGTCAATTCGGACGCACTGACACCGGCTCGTTCATTGGCACCAGCACGCGCATTCCCGGGGACCATGCGGCACGCTACCGGTTCCGATCCCTTCCTGCCTGATCCTGCAGCACCAATTTGCCTTGCGCGTGGCGCTTGATCAGCAGCTTCGCGACATCCAGGTCGAATTGCGGCGTTGGTGGACTTTCCAGCAGTGCCGCCAGTTCGCCGTCGTCGCGCGCCGTGCCCAGCCAACACCAGTCGCGCAGCACATGCACATCCGTGCGCTCAGCTTGCGCGTCGACCTCGCGCAGTAATCCGATGCCCTCGATCGGCCATGGTGGAACGGCCAGTGGCGTCAGTGCTGCAAGCAATCGAGCAGCGTGATCGGCGACGGATTCCTCGCCGACGCATGCACCCGCGCATCGGCGCAATTGCCGCTGGAAACACGGTCCACCGTCGCGTTTTTCCAGGCCCAGCATCCGCCAGCACAGCGAATGTTCCGCGGCGAGGCTGCGCAGCGCTTCGCGCGCGCCGCGCTTGGACGAAAACGGTCCGAAGGCGCCCGTCAGTTCCGCCGGCGTGACATCGCGCGCCGGGATGAACGCGGGCGGCGCGTCCGCAACCAACCGCAGCACCCCGGCATCGGCCTTGCGCCGCAAAGCGCGATTGTGCGCGGGCAACAGGCGCTTGATGGTGACGGCTTCGCGCATCAATGCGCCCAACTCGCCCGCAGTGGATTCGAACTCGATGCGGCGGATTTCCTGCGACAGGCGCAAATCGGATTCCTGCCGCCAGTCGCTGGTGAAATGCGCGCCGACGCGATCCCGCAGATGCACGCTCTTGCCGACATATAGCGGCAAGGGGTTCTCGCCGTAGAAAAGATAGATGCCGGGGCCTTCGGGCAGCGCATCGAGCGCGTCGGGCGGCAACTGGGGCGGCAGGCTGGGAATCTTGAGGATGCGTTTTACCGCAGCGGTGATCACGTCCGCCGGATGTTCGCGATACAGCAACTCAATGAACGACCACAGCACCCGCGCATCGCCCAAAGCGCGGTGGCGGGCCGTGTTGGTAAGCCCGTGCCGCGCGACAATGGCATCGAGACCATGGCCCTGGGCGTCGGGATAGAGTCGGCGGGACAACCGCACCGTGCACAGGGCGCGCGCGACCATGGGGCGGCCGACGCGCGCAAACGCATGCTTGAGGAAGCCATGATCGAAACGCGCATTGTGGGCGATGAAAAGGGCGCCCTCGAGACGCGCCTCGATCTGCGACGCGATGGCGGAAAACGTGGGCGCGGTCGCAACCATCGCATTGGTGATGCCGGTGAGCGCCTGGATCACCGGCGGGATGGGCATTTCAGGGTCGACCAGCGAACTCCACTCGGCCACCCGCGGCGGACCGCCGTCGGGGTCCATGTCGACCCGGACGATGGCCACTTCGGTGATGCGGTCGTCCTCGGCGCGCATGCCGGTGGTCTCAAGGTCGACAAAGGCCAGTGACGGGGCAAAGAGCTGCATGGCGGGTGGCGACAGTAGCAGGCGGGTAGTTGACGAATGAGGGGGGCTTGACGGCGCGAACGTTCGTTCGTATTCTACGCGCATGTCGAACGATCGTTCCTACCTGACCTCGCTCCAGGACTACTACGCCCAGCACCGCGCGCTGCCTTCCTATGCGTCGATCGGCAGCCTGCTGGGGCTCAAGTCAAAGTCATCGGTGGCCGCCATGGTGGCACGGCTGAAACTGGCGGGGTTTCTCGACTCGACACCTGATCGGCGCCTGGCACCCACCAAGCATTTCTTCGCGCGTCCGCTGGCCGAATCTCCGGTGCGCGCCGGCCTGCCCGAGCAGGTGGACGACAGCGAGGCCGATGCGCTCACCATCGACGACTACCTGATCGAGCGGCCGTCGCAAACGGTGCTGATCCGGGTCAAGGGCGATTCGATGATGGATGCCGGCATCTTCGACGGCGATCTTGTCGTGGTTGAAAAGCGTCCGTCGGCGCACAAAGGCGATATCGTCGTGGCCATCGTGGACAACCAGTTCACGTTGAAGCGGCTCGACCTCGAGGACGGCAAGTTCATCCTGCGCCCCGAGAACAAGGCCTTTGAAGTGATTCGCCCTGAAGGTTCGCTTGAAATCTTCGGGATCATGGTGGGTCTCGTGCGCAAGTTGTAACGCGTACGGGCGAACCCGCGAGGGCGAAGCTTCACCTAAGGGTGGACCGGGGAAAGTGTCTCCACCCGCGCCACTTCCACCAGGCAATCGTAAAACGTCGCGGCCCGGCCGAGATCCGTGAGTGCCTGGCTGGTGACGGCGTTCGCATTCTTGCCGTCGGGCGAAAGCTTCTGCCACCAGATCGACGGTGCCACCGCGACACCCACCCTTGCGCGTTCGTTCACGCGCGCGGTGGCTGTGAATTCGCCGCGGTCGTTGAAGATGCGCACGCGATCACCCTCGCGGATGCCGCGCGCCGCGGCGTCGGCTATATTGAGATCGAGCCACGGGGTCGACTCCTCGCCGACGAATGCCGGAAGATTGGCGAACGAGGAGTTGAGGAAATTGCGCGCGGGTGGCGAGATGAACGCCAACGGAAAGCGCGCGGCCAGCCCGGCATTGGTGGCCGCGGACTCGCGTGGTGGAATGTACTGCGGCACCGCGTCGTCACCCTGCTGCGCCAAGGCGGCACTGGCGAATTCGCACTTGCCGGATGCCGTCGGAAAATTGCCATCGGCGAAGGGCGCATAGGCGGTGGGAACTTCCAGCCGACGCCAGCCGTCGCGACTCAATGTGGCCCAATCGAGGTCGCGCGCTCGCGGATCATCGTGCCTCCACGCCATCTGCGCAATTTCTTCGTCCGTATCGCGAAAGCAGGGCTCGCTAAACCCCATCGCGGCCGCCAACCGTCGAAACACCTCGGTATTGGGCAACGCTTCGCCCAATGGCTCGATGGCCTTGTTGTTGGCCAGGGCGTACAGGTGGCCGTAGGACGTGTGCACGTCGACCTGCTCGAGTTGGGTCGTGGCAGGCAACAGGATGTCGGCGAAATCCGCAGTGTCGGTCTGGAAGATCTCGTGGACGACGCAGAAGAGATCCTCGCGCGCGAATCCCTGGCGCACCTTGCCGGAATGCGGCGCCACGGCGACCGGATTGGAGTTATAGATGTAAATGGCACGTACTGGCGGATCGGTGGCATCGACCAGCGCATCGCCGATCGTGGTCATGTTGATCGTGCGCGGATGGCCGCGGATGAGGTCCGGGCGTTCGAGTGCCGGCGTGTTCACCGGATAGGTTCCCGAGGACGACAACAGCGCACCTCCCGCGGGGTCGCGCCACGCGCCCACCAGCGCCGGCAGGCAGGCGATGGCACGTACGGCGTTGGCACCGCCGGCCACCCGCTGCATTCCATAATTGACGCGGATCGCGGCGGGCCGCGTGGTGCCGTACGCGCGCGCCAGGTCGGTGATCTGTTCCGCGTGCAAGCCGCACACCTTGGCCGTCCGATGCGGGTTCCATTCGGCTGCGCGCGCGGCGAGCTGGTCGAAGCCGACCGTATGGCGCTCGATGTAGTCGCGGTCGAGGAGGTTGTCGGCGATCAGCACGTGCATCAGGCCCAGCGCCAGCGCACCGTCGGTGCCCGGCATCAGCGCAATGTGCTGGTGACATTTTTCCGCAGTGGCGCTGCGATAGGGGTCGATGGCGATCAATCGCGCGCCGCGCCGCTTGGCTTCCTGCGCCCGCGTCCAGAAATGCAGATTGGACGCGATCGGGTTGCTGCCCCAGATCAGGATCAGCTTGCTGTTCTCGTACTGCTCGACGTCCATCCCCATCGTGGCGCCGATCACGCTGATCCAGCCGGCCTTGCCCGCGGTGGCGCAAATGGTGCGGTCGAGCAGCGACGCCCCCAGCCGATGGAAGAAGCGCCGGTCCATCGAACCGTACTGCAGCAGGCCCATGGTGCCCGCATAACTGTAGGGAAGGATGGCCTCGGGACCGTCCGCCGAGGCCGCGATCGCGCCGAACCTCTCGGCGATCACGGACAGCGCTTCGTCCCAGGTGATGCGTTCGAAGCGGCCTTCGCCTTTGCGGCCCACGCGGCGCATCGGGTGCAGCAGGCGCTGGTCGGAGTAGGTGCGGTCGAGGTAGCGTGCAACCTTTGTGCACAGCACGCCCCCCGTGGCCGGGTGATCGGGCGCGCCGCGGATAGCGATGGCACGACCGTTTTCAACGGTGGTCAGCAGTGCGCAGGTGTCGGGGCAATCGTGCGGACATGCGCCACGAACGACGCGTTGGCCGGTGGCGGCGGGCGGGGCGATCTCCATGCCCGCCATTGTACTCACCACGGTGCTTCGCTTTATCCTTGCCGGATGCCCGCGCTCCCGCCGCTTCCCATGGTCATGTTTGCCGATGGCGCGAAGGTGCCCGCGCTTGGGCTGGGCACGTGGCGCATGGGCGAACGGCGGCAGGATGCCGGGCGTGAAGTGGCCGCGCTGCGCCACGGACTCGACATCGGCATGACGCTGATCGATACCGCCGAGATGTACGGCGACGGCGGCGCCGAGGCCATCGTCGCGCAAGCGGTGGCAGGCAGGCGCGACGAGGCTTTCATCGTCAGCAAGGTCTATCCGCACAATGCCGGCGCGAAGAGCGCCGGCGCTGCCTGCGAGCGCAGCCTGAAACGGCTGCGCACCGACCGCATCGACCTGTATCTGTTGCATTGGCCCGGCAGCATTCCGCTGCACGAGACCGTCGAGGCGTTCGAGCGCCTGCGTGCCGGCGGCAAGATCCTGCGCTGGGGCGTGTCCAACTTCGATGCCGACGCAATGCGTGAGTTGGCAGCGACGAAAAACGGCGGACTCTGTGCAAGCAATCAGGTGCTGTACAACTTGACGGGCCGCGGGATCGAATTCGACCTGCTGCCGTGGTGCGGCAGCCATGGGATGCCGGTGATGGCCTATTCGCCGGTGAATCAGGGCGCACTCGCGGCGGACCGGAAATTGGCGACTGTTGCGGCGACACTTGGGGTCACGGCAGCGCAGCTCGCGCTTGCCTGGTCGATCCGCAGTTCGGGTGTCATCGCGATCCCGAAGTCGTCGTCGCCGGTGCGGATCGACGAAAATCGGCAGGCCGCGGCGCTGCGCCTCACACCCGACGTCCTGGATGAACTCGATCGGCTGTTCCCCCCGCCAAAGCGGCGCACGCCGCTCGCAATGCTGTAGGCACCGTCCATCCGGAGCCGCGGCCGCCATCCCGGGTTTTCCCGCGCCTGACCACAAGATATCGCGCAGTTTCAACGGGTTGGATACCGTCCGTCGCGTTGGCACGCTTGCTGCTTTTAGTCTGTCATCGGGCCTTTGGCAATGGGCCCAACCCCGACAGGAGAAGCACCGTGACCTATACCTACTACGACTACCTCGATCTTGCCCCGGGCGCCTGCCCGGCCCGTATCGAGGCCGCGTACGCCGCGGTGCTGGAACGGTTCCAATACGGTGCCACCGATTCGGGCCAGGATCTTTCGCAGCTCGTACGGATGATCCATGCGGCCTACGAGGTGCTGTCGTCGCCGGCGCGCCGCAAGGGTTATGACGAGGAACTGGCGCGTGAGGCCGCGGCGGCCGATGAAGAACTGAAGTCGACGCTGGACGCGGCGCCGGGCTTCCTGACGCGGCGCGTGCAGGAAGTTCCGGCGAACCTGCAGGCGGTATTTGGATCGCTTGCCGCCTGATCATGCAACAGCGCGCTTCAACAGCTTACGGCCGCCGGGAAAGTATTCTTTTCCAGACTGCAAACAGCGATGCGGTCGGCGGCCGTATTCCCAGCAATGGATCGAAAGGGCAGACTCATGCGAACGCGAATTGAATGCATGCGAATTGCAGTACGCACCCCCACACGCCGAAATGCATTGCGCGTCGCGGCCAGCAATGTGCGCAAGGCTGCGGTCCGGTCGGTGACGCGGCGTGCTTCGGGAGCCACCCGCATGTCCGCGCGGCGCACCCGTCCCGTGGCACTCACGCCGCGCGGCTTCGTGCCGTTGATCCTGCACTAGTCGCAATCCATCCTGCGCATCGAAGTTCTCCGCGCAACGCGTGCGCCTCGCACGCGGAACCTCAGCCACCATGCAATGCGCGTGCGCGCGACGTGCGCGTCGTGCCTCATCGCGATCGACGCTCACCTCCGGCAATACGCATCGGCCATCGGTCTTAATGCGCGCCTTCGCCCTGGCGCGTTCAATACCAACATGCGCGCTGCCATTGGTCGGCCCATTTCACCTGGCGCTGCATTCGAGGCGGCGCTGGCATGGTTCTAGCAATAATGTCGTCATACCCCTTCAACCTCACGGCGTTGCACTATCGGGGCGCCGCCCATGGAGATCATGCACGTGGACAAATGCGTCGCCTGCCAATACTACGACCGCCAGATCGCCAAGCCCACCGACGCGCGCGGCGTGCAATGGGGCCAATGCAGGCGCACCGCGCCGATGCTGCATCCGATCAATGCCAAGTCGTACATGATCGAAGGCGTGTGGCCGCATGTGCGCGACGACGATTGGTGCGGCGAATGGAAGGTCGCACAACGTCCGCTGCAGGTGCGCCCCAGCGAAAGTGCCGGCGCCAGTCCGCTGCATGCTGGCGTCACGTCCGGCGCCGCCAGGCCGTCGTTGCTGTCCTCGCTGTCCAGCGGTGGCACCGGTTCGTTTCCCATCACGGCGGCCAACGCGCTGTCGGCATCGGGTCGCGGCGACTGACCCTGCTGCATCGCTGGTAGTTCGATTTCGTCGCATCTGCGCGTTCCCGTCGCGCAGCGAGCCGTGCAATCGGTGCTAGAGTCGTTCCTGATCGCGGCGCATCGCGCGCTTGCCTGTCGTTCGACTCCATGCCTGACGCTGAACTTGCCGCCGCCCTCGCTGGTGGCCATGTACTGGTTACGCCCAACAAGCGACTC
The DNA here is from genome assembly GCA_963805355.1 of uncultured beta proteobacterium. Taxonomy (GTDB): domain Bacteria; phylum Pseudomonadota; class Gammaproteobacteria; order Burkholderiales; family Casimicrobiaceae; genus VBCG01. The sequence goes on from CAWDTZ010000004.1 coordinate 617,709, forward strand.
GCGCGCGCGCTCGTTGCGCGGCACGACGCCGCGCAGATGCGGCTGGGCGCCACCGCGTGGCCCGCCGCCAACGCATTACCGTGGTCCGCCTGGCTGCAATCGTTGCGGCTCGACGCGCTGGTCGCGGGCGTGCTCGCCGACGCGCGGCCGTTGCTTGCGGCCGAGGCCTCGGCACTCCTGTGGGAGCGCATCGTTGCGGAGGAGGGTTCTTTGCTGGATCCTCGAGGAGCTGCCGGTGCCGCGGCCGACGCGTGGAACCTCTTTCATGCATGGCGAAATCCCGGCGAGTCGTTCGCGGCATGGCAACATGCCGGTATCGACGACGATGCGGCCACCTTCAGCCGCTGGGCGTCACGCTACCGCGTGATGCTCGACGAGCGCCGGCTGCTCGATGCGGCGGAGGTCGCGGATTTGTTGGCAACCGCAGCCGCCGACGTTCCCGCCTGGCGCAACCTCCCGGTGTGCTGCGCCGGATTTCTCGAGTGGTCGCCGCAGCAGCTACGGCTCCTGAAGGCGCTGGAAACAGGCGGCATGCGGATTGCGCATATCGCCTTGCCGCCGCACTGTGGTGCTGTGCCATCGCGTTGCGCATTTGACTCTCCGGAGGCCGAACTTGCTGCTGCGCTGGGTCATGCCCGCACAATCGCGTTGACCGATCCCGACAAGGAGATCGGCATCGTGGTCCGCGATCTCGCCACGCGCCGCGATGCCGTCATTGCGGCCGCAGAAGACATCCTGTGTCCCGAGCTTGCAGAACGCGCCGATGCCGACGCGCCGCGGCCCTACGATGTTTCACTGGGCACCGGCCTCACCGAAGTGCCCATCGTCGCGGTCGCATTGCAGCTGGTCGAATGGTCGGCTGGCGCACTGCCGATGCCGGTGGTGGCGCGGCTGTTGCGCTCCCCCTATCTTCCCGGCGACGCGGTTGCATGGCTGGCGCGGGCGCGACTGGAGCGTGGGTGGCGCGAAGCCGGCCTCCAGCACGTGACCTTCGCGGCAGCATTGGCGGCACTGCCCGCCGGTGATCCACTGATCGCCCGCTGGGGGCCGTTGCAACTTCCGGATACGGGTCGCCGCGCGCCGGAGGCATGGGCGTGGGCATGGCGCGGCTGGCTTGAGAACCTCGGCTGGCCCGGCGCGTGTCCACCTGCCAGCGGTGAATGGCAGTCCCGCGACGCTTGGTGGCGCCTTCTGGGTGCCTTTGCGAAGCTTGAGAGCGTCATCGGCACGATGGGACGGGACGACGCGGTGGCCACGCTGCGCGCCATGGCGGCCCGTACCCTGTTCCAGCCCGAAGCGCGCGGCGCACGCATCCGGATCCTGGGCACGCTCGAGGCCGCCGGCCTGTCGTTCGATTCACTATGGATCACCGGCATGGCGGCGGAGCAATGGCCACCGCCTGCGACGCCGCAGGCGCTGTTGCCGCTGACGTGGCAGCGCGCGCGCAATGTGCCACGCGCTGACGCCACGCGCTCGCTCGCGTTCGCGCAGGCGGTGACCGCCGCGCTGGCGCAGGCGGCACCCGAAGTCATCGCCAGCTACGCCGAACGCGACAACGACGCGCGGTCGGCCCTGTCGAGCCTCGTGGCGGACTGGCCGCAGCGCGTGGGAATGGTCCCGGGATATGGCGGACGGATGCGCGACATGGCGGCGGCACGACCCGTCCTGGAATCAGTTGGCGACGCAATCGCGCCGGTGTTGCCGGTCGGTGCGCCGGTTGCCGGTGGCGTGGCGGTCGTCGAGAGTCAGAGCACCTGTCCGTTCCAGGCCTTCGCCCGCCACCGGTTGCGGCAGCGCCCGTGGCCCGAGATCGCCGCAGGGCTGTTGCCGGAGGAGCGCGGCCAGATCCTGCATCGCGCGCTCGCTGCATTCTGGGAGGGCGTCGGATCGCATGCCGCATTGCTGGCGCTCACGCCGCCGGACCTCGAGCTGCGACTTTCCTCCGCGGTCGGGCTCGGGCTTGCAGCGCTCGAAGCGCGCCGCTGGCGTGCCATTCCGGCGCCGGTGGCGGCCGCCGAGGCCGACCGTCTGGGCAGCGTGATGCGCGCATGGCTGGATGGGGTCGAGCGACCGCGTCCCGCCTTCCGGGTGGACGCGCGCGAGTTGCCAAGCACGCTGAACCTGGGCGACCTCGCGTTCGCGCTGCGCATCGATCGCGTCGATGTTCTCGACGATGGCGGGCGGGCGGTGATCGACTACAAGGCGGGACGGGCAGTGGCGCCCGGGCGATGGTTCGCAGCGCGGCCCGCGGGAACGCAACTTGGCTTGTACACGCTGGCGCTGGATGCCGACCCAGTGTCGTCGCCAGTACGCGCAGTGGCGTTCGGGCAGATGAAGGCCGGGGCGGTCAAGGTCGTCGGTCTTGCGGCCGATGCGCAGGCGTGGCCCGGGCTGTCGCTGCCTGCGGGACCGCGGATGCGTCTCCCCGTCACCGAGTGGGAAGGCGTCATCGAATTCTGGCAGTACGAGTACGGCGCGCTGGCAACAGCGTTTCGCAACGGTCAGGCGAGTGTCGCGCCGCGGGATGCGGTGGCCTGCCGGTATTGCGAAATGCAGTCACTGTGCCGGATCCAGCGGCTCGAGGATCCCCTCGTTGCCATGGCGGATGGCGACGGCGGCGATGACGATGACGGCGCCTGAGCCGCAGCCGGCCACCACGGATGCCGGTGCCCGGGCACGCGCGCTCGATATTGGCACGTCGTTTCTCGTGCAGGCACCGGCCGGTTCGGGCAAGACCGGGCTGCTGATCCAGCGGGTGCTGGCACTGCTTGCACACGTCGATCGACCCGAGCAGATCCTGGCGATGACGTTCACACGCAAGGCGGCGGCCGAGATGCGCGAGCGCGTGCTGCGTGCATTGCGCGAGGCACAGGAGAATTGTCCCGTCGACCCGCTCGACGACCACGCCGTGCGCACGCGCCACCTGGCGCTGGCCGCGCTGGCGCACGACGCGCGATGCGACTGGCATCTGGTCGACAATCCCTTGCGCTTGCGCATACTTACCCTCGACGCGCTGGCCACTGCCTTCGCGCGTCAGGCGCCGATCGCCACGGGACTCGGCGCCTTGCCGGCCTTTGTCGACGATGCCGGCGGCCTGTACCGCGAAGCGGTGCTGGCGGCACTGCGCGGCGCGGCGGCAACGGATCCCGCCTGGCGCGCGTTCCTGGTCCACCTCGACAACGACGCCGGTGTCGTCGTCGGCTTGCTGGCGGACATGCTGGGCAAGCGCGACCAGTGGCGCAACCGCCTGCCGGTCGGTGCCGCAGGGGATGAGGTCCGGGTGGTGCTGGAACAGGCGCTGGCCTACGAGTGCCAGGCCGCGCTCAGCCGGCTGGCCACGCTGCTGCCCCCCGCAATGATCGCGGAACTCGTCACGCACGAGCGGTTCGCGGGCATGAATCTCGAAGCCGAAGACCATTCCGCACTCGCGAAGGCGCTGACGGCGATGGCCGAACAGGGCGGCCTGCCGCCCATCGCCGTTGACGCCCTCGACCAGTGGCGGACGCTGGCGAATTGGTTGCTGGTGAAGGATGAACCGCGACTGCGCAGCCGCTGGATCAAGACCGAGGGATTTCCTGCCGCGGACAGGAAGGTGGATCCGCATGGCGCGCGTCCCGCCGCGAAGGCCGCGATGCTGGCATGGATTGCCGCAGCTGACGCGGCACCGGGATTCGTCGCGGCGCTGCACACGGTGCGGACATTGCCACCCGCCCGCTACAGCGACGCGGCGTGGAAGTTCGTTGCGGCCACGCTGACGCTGCTGCCCGCGCTGGCGGCACAGCTGCAGCTCGTATTCGCGCGCTCCGGCAACACCGATTTCAGCGAGGCCACGTTGCGCGCGCTGACTGCGCTCGGCGATGCCGAATCGCCCGGCGACTTGCTGCTGGCAGCCGACCTTTCCATCGCGCATGTGCTGGTCGACGAATTCCAGGACACGTCGTGGACGCACCTCGAACTGATCGCGCGCCTCACCGCGGGGTGGTCACCCGGCGACGGACGCACGATGTTCGCCGTAGGCGATCCGATGCAGTCGATCTATCGTTTCCGCGAAGCGGAGGTGCGCATCTTCCTCGACGCACAGGCCACCGGACGCATCAACGACATCGCCGTCGAATGCCTGCAGCTCACGCGCAACTTTCGCTCGCAGGCGCCGGTGGTCGACTGGATCAATGCGGTGTTTCCGCAGGTGCTGGGCACCGCCTCCGATGCAGCGCGCGGCGAGGTCGGCTATGCGCCGGTGCTGGCCACGCGGGGACATGCCGATGGACCGGCGCCGACGGTGGAGCTTCATGCCGACGCCGACAGCGAGGCGGCCGGCGTGCTGTCTCATGTGCGCGCCGCGCTGCGCGACGGCGCCGAGGACATTGCGATACTCGTGCGGTCGCGGGCGCATCTGGCGTCCATCCTGCCGGCGCTGCGCAACGCGCGCGTTACCTTCACAGCGGTCGACCTGGAAGCACTGTCCGAACGGCTGGCCACCCGCGACCTGCTCACCCTGACGCGCGCACTCACGCAGCCGGCGGATGGCATCGCGGGACTGGCGCTGCTGCGCGCGCCGTGGTGCGGTCTCACCCTCGCCGATCTGCTGGTCATCGCCGACACGGCCCGCAAGTCCACGGTGTTCGCCGCCATCGCCGAGGACGCAACCGTGGCGCGCTTATCGGCCGATGGTCGGGCGCGCATCGCACGGCTGCGCGCCGCGTTGGAGCCCGCGCTGGCTGCGCGCGGCCGGATGCCATTGCACGACGTGGTGCGCGCCGCATGGATCGCGCTGGGAGGACCGGCGTGCGGCGACGGCGACGTCGATATCGATGGTGCGTCCCGATTCTTCGCGCTGCTGGCGGCGCATGGTCAAGCGCGGCGACCTGCCGGACTGGGACGACTTCGTGCTGCTCGCCGACAAGCTCTATGCGCAGGCGGCGCCCGCTGCGCCTGGGTCCGTGCAGGTCATGACCTTGCACAAGGCCAAGGGCCTGGAATTCGATACGGTGATCCTGCCAGGACTGGCGCGCACCACGCGGCATGGCGATAGTCCGCCGCTGCGCTGGCGCCTGCGCGAACAGGGGCCACGAGGCAAGGTGCTGCTGCTGGCACCGCTGCATGCACGCACCGGCGCGGCCGGCGCGCCCGAACCGGTGTACGAATACCTGAAAGCCATCGATGCCGACGAGGACATGGCCGAGTTGGCGCGGCTGATGTATGTCGGCTGCACGCGCGCCAAGCGACGCCTGCACCTGACAGCGGTGCCCCGGATCAGTACCAAGTCGAAGTCACCTTCGCGCAGCTGGGGCGATCCGCCATCGCAGTCGGCGTTGGCGCGACTATGGCCGGCGGTCGCTGCGCTTGCGCAGCCGCCGGAACCACCGCCCGCTGCACGGGCTCGGCGATACGGAATCGCCGGCACCCGCGGCGCCGCCGTTGTTGCGCCTGCCATCGTCGTGGCACACCGATGGTCCGCCTGCGGCGCTCGCCAGCGCAGGGGTACCCGAGACGATCAGCGCGGATGCGGTGCCGTTCGACTGGGCCCAGGCCACCGCGGCGGCCATCGGCACCGTGGCGCACCGCATGCTTGCGGAAATTGCGCGGGACGGGCTCGGCGCCTGGACGATGGACCGCGTGGCGGCATGCCGCGAGCGCGTCGACGTGGCCTTGGCGGGCGAGGGCGTGGCCGTGGCTGCGCGCGACGAGGTAACGGCGCGCGTGCTTGCGGTTCTCGAGCGAACGCTCAACGACGCGCGCGGGCGCTGGCTGTTCGCGCCGGAGCATGCCGAGGCACGCAGCGAATGGGCGCTGGCGGGGTTCCACAACGGCGCCGTCGATCATGTCACGCTCGACCGCACCTTCGTCGTTGAGGGCGTACGGTGGATCGTCGATTTCAAGACCGGACGGCACGAAGGTGGGGACGCCACCACTTTCCTCGATCGCGAACAGGCGCGCTACCGCGCGCAGCTCGAACGCTATGCGCGCATTGTGCGCGGCCTCGATGCGCGCCCGATCCGTCTGGCGCTGTACTTTCCGCTGGTGGAAGGCGGCTGGCGGGAATGGTGCTGCGACGCGGCATCAACCTCGGAAATGCGATAGAATTCAAGCCTTTGTATCATGCTCATGCCGTCGGCGGCCCGCCGCCCCCACGGATGCGTTGCCACTGTGCGTATATTCCGCGGACTGCCCGCGCGCGCCGACGGGCCGATCGCGTTGACGATCGGCAATTTCGACGGCGTGCATCGCGGCCATCAGGCCATGTTGGCGCGGCTTTGCGAAGCCGCCGAAGACCTGCGCCTGCCGCCGGCCGTGCTGACCTTCGATCCTCATCCGCGTGAATTCTTCGCGCGCGACAAGGCGCCGCCGCGGCTGTCGCGGTTACGGCAGAAACTGGAGTTGTTCCGTCGCCTGGGGGTGGCGCGGGTCTACATCGCCCGTTTCAATGCCGCCATGGCGGCGCTTACGCCCGAGGCATTCATCGAGGACGTCCTCGTCCGGCGACTGGACGCGCGCTGGGTGCTGGTCGGCGACGATTTCCGCTTCGGTCACCGGCGCGCCGGCGATCTCGCCGTATTGCGTGCGCACGCGACGACTTTCAGCGTGGAAGGGATGCGCACGATTGTGGTTGATGCGGATCGCGCGTCGTCCACCGCGGTGCGCGAAGCGCTTGGCGTTGGCGATCTCGCGCGCGCGGCGGCGTTGCTGGGGCGCCCCTTCACGATCACCGGCCGCGTCGCGCATGGCGAAAAACTGGGCCGCCAACTTGGATTTCCGACCGCCAACATCGAGTTGCCGCAGCGGCCGCCGCTGGCCGGCATCTTCGCGGTGCGCATCCACGGGCTCGGGGCCACGCCACGCACCGGTGTGGCCAGTCTTGGCGTGCGGCCCACGATCAGGGCCGGTGCCAAGCCGGTGCTGGAAGTGTTCGTCTTCGATTTCGACGAAGATATCTATGGCCGCCGCGTCAATGTCGAGTTCCTGCACAAGCTTCGATCCGAAGAAAAATATGTCGACCTCGATGCGCTGACGCGGCAGATCCGTGCCGATGTAGCGCAGGCACGCGACTTTTTCGCGACCGCCCGCCCGTAACCTTGATGGCTCCCACGAAATCCCCGATGCCCGACGATACCAAGCCCGATTACAAGCGCACCCTCAACCTCACCGACACGCCGTTTCCGATGCGTGGCGACCTGGCGCGGCGCGAACCGCACTGGCTGCGCGAATGGCAGCAGAACAAGGTCTACGAGGCCATCCGCGCCGCGGCCCGCGGCCGGCCGCGCTTTGTGCTGCACGACGGTCCGCCGTATGCCAACGCCGACATCCACATCGGCCATGCGGTCAACAAGATCCTCAAGGACATCATCGTCAAGAGCAAAGGCTTCGCCGGCTTCGACGCGCCGTACGTGCCGGGCTGGGATTGTCACGGCATGCCCATCGAAGTACAGATCGAGAAGACGCACGGCAAGCACCTTGCCGCCGCTGACACGCAGCGGCTGGCCCGCGCCTACGCCACCGAGCAGGTGGCCAAGCAGCGCGAGCAGTTCATGCGCCTCGGCGTGCTCGGCGAATGGGACAACCCGTACCTGACGATGGCCTACAAGAACGAGGCCGACGAGATCCGCACGCTCGGCAAGATTCTCGACAAGGGCTATGTGTATCGCGGCCTGAAGCCGGTGAACTGGTGCTTCGACTGCCAGAGCGCACTGGCGGAGGCCGAAGTGGAGTACGAGGATCGCGTCGATCTCGCCATCGATGTCGCTTTCGCGTTGCGCGACAGCGAACGCATGCGCCTGGCGGAGGCGTTCGGATTGCCGGCGTTGCCCGACGGTCCGGCCTACGCGGTGATCTGGACCACGACGCCGTGGACGATCCCGGCCAACCAGGCGCTGAATGCCCATCCGGATTTCACCTATGCGCTGGTGGCGACGGAGAAGGGCACCTTGCTGCTGGCGGAATCGCTGGTGGAAGCCTGCCTTCAGCGCTATGGACTTGCCGGCAATGTGATCGCCACGACAACAGGCGAAAAGCTGGAACGCATCGAATTCGTCCACCCCTTCTACGATCGCGCATCACCGATCTACCTCGGCGACTACGTGACGCTCGACCAGGGCACCGGACTCGTGCACTCGTCGCCGGCGTATGGGGTGGAGGATTTCCAGTCATGTCGTCGCTACGGCATGACGGACGACGACATGTTGAATCCGGTGCAGGGCGACGGCCGCTACGCGGAGAGCCTGCCGTTCTTCGGCGGCCTCAAGATCTGGGACGCGAATCCCAAGGTCGTCGACAAGCTGCGCGAAGTCGGCGCGCTGTTGCACGTCACCAAGTTCAGCCACAGCTACATGCATTGCTGGCGCCACAAGACGCCGATCATCTACCGCGCGACGACGCAATGGTTCGCGGGCATGGAGAGCACCCCCGGCTTCAACGGCCACAAGCCGGCGGAGTCGCTGCGTGCCACGGCCCTGCGCGGCATCGAGGCCACGACGTTCTATCCGGCGTGGGGCAAGGCACGGCTGCACGGCATGATCGCGCATCGTCCCGACTGGACGCTGTCGCGGCAGCGCCAATGGGGCGTGCCGCTGCCGTTCTTCGTCGATCGCGAAACCGACCAACTGCATCCGGACACGATGGCGCTGCTCGAACTGGCGGCCAGCAAGGTCGAGCACGGCGGCATCGAGTCGTGGTTCGAAGCCACGTACGAGGACTTCGGCGTCGACGAGAAGAAGTATCGCAAGCTCACCGACACGCTCGACGTGTGGTTCGACTCGGGCGCCACCTTCGAGACGGTATTGGGCGGTCCGGATGGCCGCACCACCCGGATGGGTTCGCATTCGGCGCAAACCGGCTTTCCGGCTGACCTGTACCTCGAAGGTTCCGACCAGCATCGTGGCTGGTTCCACTCGTCGCTGCTTGAGTCGTGCATGGTGAACGGCGTGCCGCCCTACAAGGCGCTGCTGACGCACGGCTTCGCGGTGGACGGCGAAGGCAAGAAAATGTCGAAGTCGAAGGGCAACGTCGTCGCGCCGCAGAAGATCTGCGATTCGCTTGGCGCTGAGATCCTGCGGCTGTGGGTGGCCGCCACCGACTATTCGGGGGAACTGTCGATCTCCGACGAAATCCTGAAGCGCGTGGTGGAGAGCTATCGTCGCATCCGCAACACGCTGCGGTTCCTGCTGGCCAACACCGCGGACTTCGACGCGGCGCGCGATGCGCTGCCGGTGGCCGATCTATTCGAGATCGACCGCTTCGCATTGGCGCAGGCGCAAATGATGGTCACGGCGGCCGAAGCCGACTTCGATCGCTACGAATTCCACCTGGTCGTGCAGCGTCTGCAGACCTACTGCTCGGAAGAGTTGGGCGGGTTCTATCTCGATGTGCTGAAGGATCGGCTGTACACCACCGCGGCCAACAGTCCGGCTCGCCGTTCCGCGCAGACCGCGCTCGCGCTGATCCGCGACGCGCTGTTGAAGTTGATGGCGCCCATCCTGTCGTTCACGGCGGAAGAGGCCTGGCGCATCCTCCATCCGGAGGCGGCCACCATTTTCACCGAACAGTGGCGGCGCACCTTGCCGGACGTGGTCGACGGTGCCACGCTGGTCACCAAGTGGGATCGCATCCTCGCGGTGCGCGGTACCGTGCAACGCGAGCTCGAAGCCGTGCGCCAGGCGGGCACGATCGGTTCGTCGCTGCAGGCCGAGGTGGCCATCGTCGCGCCGGACGCCGATTACGCCGCGCTGGCAACATTGGGCGATGACCTGCGCTTCGTCACCATCACGTCGGCGGCCACGTTGACGCAAGGTGACGCGCTTGCCGTCCACGTCACGCCGAGCGTCCATGCCAAATGCGAACGTTGCTGGCATTGGCGTGCCGATGTGGGCGCCGCGCCGGCGCATCCGGCGCTGTGCGGTCGTTGCGTGTCCAACCTCTTCGGCGCCGGCGAGCCGCGCCGGTTTGCGTGACTCGACGGCGAACCCGGATACCATGACGCCAATGATCGCAGTGAACCCGACAACCTCCACGCGTCCGGCGCCCGCGCGTCCATGGTGGCGCTGGCTATGGCTGGCGGTCGCCATCATCGTGGCCGACCTTGCCACGAAGGCATGGGTCGTCGCGTTGTTCCGCGAAGGTCAGGAACTACCCGTCACTTCGTTCTTCAGCCTCGTGCTGGCGTACAACACCGGCGCGGCGTTCAGCTTTCTGGCCGGGGCGGGTGGTTGGCAGCGGTGGTTCTTCGCCGTCATTGCGGTGGCCGCGAGTGCACTGCTGGTGTGGATGCTGCGCCGTGGCGGCACGCGAATGCTGAGCGTGGGACTGGCGCTGATCCTGGGGGGCGCGCTGGGCAACTTGTGGGATCGTGTAACGTTGGGTCGCGTCACCGACTTCCTGCTGTTTCACTATGCAGGCTGGTCGTGGCCCGCCTTCAATATTGCCGACAGCGCCATCACCGTGGGCGCCGCCTGCATCATCCTGGACAGCTTCCGCTCGCGTCGCGATGAGTCGCCGTCGCGCGCACCCTGAGGAATACCGATGGATGTTCTGTTGGCCAACCCCCGCGGCTTCTGTGCCGGCGTCGATCGCGCGATCGCGATCGTGGAGGAGGCACTCGCGCAATTCGGCGCACCGATCTACGTACGGCACGAGGTGGTGCATAACAAGTTCGTCGTCGATGACCTGAAGGCCAAGGGCGCGGTATTCATCGAGGACCTGGACGAAGTGCCTGCCGGCGCCACGGTCGTGTTCTCGGCGCATGGCGTGTCGAAGGCTGTACGCGCGGAAGCCGAGGCGCGCGGGCTGACGGTGTTCGACGCGACGTGCCCGCTGGTGACCAAGGTCCACGCCGAGGTGGCGAAGATGGCGGCGCAGGGCCGCGACATCGTGATGATCGGACACGTCGGGCACCCGGAGGTGGAAGGCACGATGGGCCAGACGTCGGGCGGCATTCACCTGGTCGAATCGGCCGCCGACGTGGCGCAGCTGGTCGTGCGCGATCCGGCGCAGTTGGCCTATGTGACGCAGACCACGCTCTCGGTGGACGATGCCGCAGCCGTCGTGGAGGCGCTGAAGGCGCGCTTTCCGGCCATCATCGGGCCGAAGCGCGACGACATCTGCTATGCCACGCAGAATCGCCAGGATGCGGTCAAGGCGCTGATCCCGCAGGTCGACGCGGTGATCGTCGTCGGCAGCCCCAACAGTTCCAACTCGAATCGACTACGCGAAGTGGCGGCGCATCGGGGCGTACCGGCCTATATGGTGGATCGCGCCGACGAGTTGCGCGAGGAATGGGTGGCCGGCAGGCGGCGCGTAGGCGTGACGGCCGGCGCGTCGGCGCCCGAAGTATTGGTCAAGCAGGTGCTGGCGCGGCTGAAGGCAATGGGCGCACTCGGCGTCTCCGAACTGTCGGGCGTGGTGGAAAACGTGACCTTTCCGCTGCCCAAGGGCTTGCACGGTCAGGCCAGCGGCAAGGCCCCTGAAGTCGGGCCTTCGTCCGCGGAATGACCCGGGCGCCGTGCGCGCGTTGATTCAGCGTGGCTTTTCGGCGCGAAACCACGCCAGCAGCGCAAGAAACGTGAATGCCGCAAGGGCCGCCGCCATGGCGGCCACGGCACTATGGCGACCCGACTCGGTCAGGGCGCGTACCAGCGCTTCCGCAAAGTAGAAGGGCGCGAGCAGCGACAGCCATTGGCGCGGCCTGCGGCCGCCGCGTGCGACACCCGGCACCAGGAGCACTAGCGGCAGCGCCTTCAGCGCCAGCCAGCGGGCGCCAGGAATCGGCGCCAGGAAGGCCTCCCAAAGGATCTCGAGCAGCGTCAGCGCCACCAATGCGGCAATGGTGATCCGCGCCGGAAGTCGAATCGACGCCGGTACGCCGCGCGGGTCAGCCAACGTCGACGAATTCGTAGAGCTCGAAGCCGGGCCCTTGCTCGACCAGCTTGGTCAGCACCGCGAACCCGCTTGAGCCGCCCCGCCGCAATGTAATGGCCTGTTCCAGAGCGAACTTGCCTGCGGGGACCAGCACCTGGGGCGGCGTTGCATCCTGACTGCCGGGGTTGTCCTCCGGCAGCACGACCACCGGGGTCATCAATCCCTCGGTGACGCCTTCCGGCGCGGCCGCTGCCGCTTCCGGGTTGTCGGACAGCAACTCGCAACCGAACTCGAGTCCGCTGCCCTTCAGCGTATTGCGGAACCACCGCACCATGGCCACCTGCAGGCCCGTTCGTCCCTCGATGCGCAATGCCACCAGCTCGCCGATGCGCAACGCCGTGGGCACCGAATCGGTTTGCCGCAACGCGTAGCCGGCCGGCGTGTGGTTGATGACTTGGCAGCTGGCCATCGGTGGCAGGCCTGCGGGGCGCTGCACGCCCGCGTGCACGCCGCGGCTGTATTGCCAGATGCCAGGCAAGCCTGCGCAGGTGACGACTCGCGCCCGCGACGGCAAGCGGTTGAACTGGCGGGCGGGCGGAATCGCCCATTGTCGCAACAGCCGTTTCAGCAGCGCGATGTATTGCAGCCGTGCCTTCGACTCCCGCCCGATGCCCGCGGGAACATTGCCTCCGGCTTCCAGCGCCTGCAATTGCTCCTGGATCTGAAAGGCGAGGTCGAACGTGAGCAGGAAAAGCTTGCTGCCGTCGATCGAGCCACCCTTGTTCGCGGAGAACGGCGGGAAATCGTGCCCCACCGGCACAATGGCCACGGCCTTGGCCATCCGGTGCACCGGGACGACATCGGTGAGCTTGGCCCAATGCGCGTACTCCTGGACGTACCGTAAAACGATGGGCAATTGACCCGGGAGAAAGCCATAGGGATTGGCCAATGCCAGCAGCAACGACTGGATCGCCAGGCGCTCCGGTGTGGCTTCCGGCTGGTCCGCCGCGACTGGAACGAGATGAATATTGCGATCACGCGCGAACATGTAGACGAGGTGCGAATCGTGCCAGGTATGGGGCGGCACTGGCGCATACGAAAGATAGCTGTTGACCAGAATGCGCGCTTTGCACTGCAGGCAGCGATGGACCAGCGCCACCATCAGTCGTTGCCCCCCCAAGGCGATGCGTTTGTCGGCCTCGCGCGCCAACAAGTGCTTGTAGGCGGTGGCCAACTCGCTTGCCAACGTCAGTGACGCTTTGGCCGCTTCCAGCGCTTCGCCGGTCAGCGGATGCGAGGCCCGCGCGAAGTGCTTTTCGAGTTGTGGCCAGAGCACCGTGGCCGCGTTCCAGTACAGTTCGGCGAGTTCGAGTCGCTTGCTGTCACTCATCGCCACCCGATTGGTGGCGGCCAGCGCATCGCCGATCAGCCGGGCGGCCAGTGCCGGTTCACGGCGTCCGGTGGCATCGAGCCAGTCCCCCACTTTGGCGGGACGTATTTCCGGCGGGTTGGCCGGGCGGGCTTCGACGGGCGGGAGATTGAGGGTGAGGACCATGGAGTCGGGCAAGTCCACGGGACCCGCGCCGGTTCGTTCGATCGCGATTGTAAGCGAACATGCGTCCAATCCCGAAGCGAGGCAAAGCGCGATTCATGCCAGACGACGAACTTAAGGGAAATCGGCGCGCAGAAACTGGCACACCGGCCCTACCTGCTCTTGCGAGAGCAGCATCGGCGCATGCCCCACGCCGTCGAAAGTGACGACTTTCGGCCGCGGCCCGCGGGCGGCCATGGCGGCCGCGGTGGCGGCCGATAGGAGGTCCGAATCCGCGCCGCGCAAAACCAGCGTCGGGCAAGCGATGGCGTCCCACAGGGGCCATAGGTCGGGCGGCGCTGGCGCCGCGCGGAAGGGAACGGCGATGCCCGGATCGTAATGCATGCCCCACCGTCCGTCCGGACGCTGGACCACGCTGGTCTGGACCAGGTGTTCCCATTGCGCGTCCGACAATGCGCCGAAGGGCGCGGAAATCGTGCGGACGTAGGTGGCGATCTCCTCGATCGTGGCGAAGGTAGGGTCCTGACCGACATAGGTGCCGATGCGTGCCAGCGCCGCCGCCTCGATCACCGTCCCGACATCGTTGACGATCAGGCGCCTGACCGGCGTGTCCGGCTGTGCGGCCAACACGATGCCGAGGAGGCCGCCCAATGACGTGCCGACCCACGCGACCTCATCCGCGCCGCTGCGTGCAATCAACGCGGTCAGCGCGGCGAGATACGTGGGAAACGTGTAGTCGTTGGGGTCGGCGAGCCAGTCACTGGCGCCGCGTCCGGGCAGGTCCACGGCCAGCACCCGATGCGTGGCCGCCAGAGCCTCGCCGAGCACGTCGAAGTCGCGACCGGTCCGCGCCAGGCCGTGCACGCAGATGACCACGCGGGGGTTATCGGGCTTGCCCCATTCGTGATAGGCCACGCGCGCAAATCCATGCGGAGATAACGCATCGATGTAGCGCGAGCGGGGTGCACTCAGGGTCAGCAAGGTTCGGTGGGGAACGGCAGCTCCGCAGCAAGGCTCTTCAACGAGGTGGAATCATGGCACGCCGGTCGCCGTCAGTGCAGACAGGATGCGTTGGACAACTGCGCTGTGGCAAACTCCACGCGACCAATGCAACGGAGGGGCCATGGACCGCACGCGAATCGCAGCACTCACTCTGGCGTTGGTGCTGTCTGCCTGCGCGCCGGACGCCATGAACAATCGGGCCGCCACCGGCTTCGACGGCTTCATCAACCAGATCTCACGCGCCTGTGCGCCACTGCAGTACGGCGAGTATCAGTTTGCCAATCCACTGATGGGCGCGGCCGGCGGCAATTCCTACGACTACTGGCTCGACCAGACGTCGAAGCTCTACTACCGTCGCATCGGACCTGATGCCTATGCGGAGAGCCTCAACGCGTTCTTCGGCGCGGGCAACCAGGGATCGATCGCCTGCACGCTGAAATACCTGCCACCCGGGTAAGGCGGGTGTGGTTTCCCGGAAGGGTGCCGCGAGCTGTTGCGTATCGCGCGCTTGGACGTCCCTGGCGCGGCCATGCGGCGCTCAGTCGGGCACGCGCAACGTGTGATCCAGCATCATCAGCATCGCGGCGGTGGCGCCCCAGATGTATCGCTCGCCATAGGGAATTGCCCAAAAATCGCGGCGTACCTCCCCCAGCATCCGGAAGTGTCGCTGCTGGTTGGCGGGATCGAGCAGAAACATGAGCGGCACCTCGAAGGCATCGGCCACCTCGCCGGCATCGAGCGCCAGGTCGAATGGGGGCTCGACCCAGCCGACCACGGGGGTGACTTCATAGCCCGTCACGGTCTCATAGGTGGCCATGTGGCCAAGTACCTCGACACGGGCCGCGGGCAGGCCCACTTCCTCGGTCGCCTCGCGCAATGCCGCGGCAGCGAGTGATACATCCTCGGGCTCGACGCGTCCGCCGGGGAAGCTGATCTGGCCCGGATGGTCCGGCAAGTGCGCGCTGCGCTGGGTCAGCAGCAGCGTCAGGCCATGCTCGCGGTTGACCAGCGGCACCAGCACGGCAGCGCGCCTGGCAATGCCTTCACGCCCCGGCAACCGGAAGCCGTCGCTCATCCCGCGCGCCTGCGGTGGCGACGGACGCGCGAGACGCTTCGCGAGCCAGGTCTTCTGGGCGGCGGGGGGAAGGTCGAACAAGGGCAGCGAGGACATTGGCAGTGGGACTTGATCGGGCATATCGACAACGGAATGCATCAAAACAACATGGTGGCACGCAGCCCCAATACCCAGGCGTGATCGCGCGACCGATCGAATGCGGGATCGAGCACCAACTGCGCGGAGGGCGAGAGCACCAGCCCACCCAGCAAGGCCCAATTCCAATAGGTCTCGACGATGCCTTCATTGCGCGCGCCGGCCGGATTGGCGGGCGGTGGGGCGGCCGCGCTCATCCCCACCGCGATGGCCACCTGATCGCCGCGGTTGCGGCCCAGGGGATTGTTGCGCGCCGCGCCCAGCGCCCACGAGCCGCGGATCGACGACGCGAAACCGATGGCGCGGTTGGCGCGCGCGAACACCGCCCAGTCGGGACCCACATTCTGTACGGCGTTGAGCGACCACACCCGGGAGTCGGCCTGCGCCGGCACCCCCGGCGTGCTGAACCACGACACCGAATACTGCGAGGTGCCGAGCCCGGCCACTTTCGGGGTCCATTGCGCGTAGCCGAACCACGCCAGTCCGTCGTTGCCCCATTGATCGGCCGAGAGCGTCTGCCCGGCGAGATTGTTGGCGCCCTGAAAGCCCGCGGCCACCTGCACGGTGCCCGTGACGTTCCATTGCAGAAAGGCGCCAAGTCCGGCCAATGGATACGTCGATGCGCCGTTCTGCGCGAAGATATAACTGTTGAAGTTGAGTTGCTGGTTCGCGAGGTACTGGTTGCCATCGAAATTGTAGAACGGGTATTGGCCCAGGCCCACCGAAACGGCATTGCCCGGCGAGGTCTGCGTGTACGTGAGCTGCGGAAACTGCAGCAGGCGCGATGCCATGTCGTTGATCGCCGTCAGCATGCCGAGACGCGACTGGATCTCCGCGGCGTCCTGGCGGGTGGGATAGTTCGGCGCCGCGTTGTAGGCGAACTGCAGTGATCCCGACCCCCACGTCGAATGGGAGAAGACTTCCCAGTTGAACGACGGCGTCAGCATCACCTGCAAGGACGGACTGCCGCCACCGGAGAGTCCCCATTGCTGCAGCAGGCTCACATCCATCGCGTAGCGAAAGCCTGTTTCCTTCAGGACATTCGCCTTCCACGCCAGGTAGCGGGCGTAGTCGTCGTGCAGCCATGGTCCCGCGGGTTCGCGCAGCAGACTGCGCTCCATCGCCTCGTGCACCCGGCCGATGCGATGGACCTCGGCGATCGCGGAGTCCTCGCCCCCCGCGGCGGCGGCCGGTGCCGACGGCGCGACCTGCGCCGCCACAGGCGCACTGCCGACGACGCACGCCAAAGTCACTGCGATGCCGATTCTGCAATGCCGTCGTTTCATGCCATCTGCCGATGCGCCCGGCGCACGTGCGGCGATGGTACTACGGCAATTCGGGCCGATGCTTCCCCCTGCAACCGCTCAGGGTGCGGCGAACGGATTCCACCGCGGGAACGTTAGTCCTGACCGGCTCGACCGGGTGTCAGCCGTGTGCTTTCGCAGGTTCCGGTCGACATCCTGCAAATTCGGGCCAGCGCACCCCGGCACTGCGCGGCGTGAACTGGGGTCCAAGCAGGATCAACGCCGGCCCCGTGACCTGCGCGTGCGCAAGTGCAGGCAAGTCGCGCAGTGTCGTATAGCGAATCTGCATGGTCGGCAGCGAGGCATTTTCGACGATAGCAATGGGCAATCCCGCGGGTTTGCCCGCGGCCAGAAGTGTGGTGGCAATGGCGATCGATTCGCCAACCCCCATGTAAATCGCACCCGCATCGGCGTGGACCAACCCATCTGCCCAGTCGCTGCCACGCTCCTCGACACCCACGCGTGGCGTGGCGAAGGTCACGCTGCGCGCGATGCCGCGCTGGGTCAGCGACGTCTTGAGCTCGGCTGCCGCGGCGAGCGCCGCCGTAATTCCCGGCACGACTGCGCATGCAATGCCCGCGGCCTCCAGTGCGACGATTTCCTCCTGGGCGCGGCCGAAGAGCATGGGATCCCCACCCTTCAAGCGCACGACTACCGCGTGTAGGTGCGCGGCATCGACAAGACGTTTGTTGATGAATCTCTGCGCCGTGGAATGCCGGCCGCAACGTTTGCCCACTGCAATCTTTTCTGCACGCGTAGCCAGCGCGATGGTTTCCGGATGCACGAGCGCATCGAAGAACACGATGTCGGCCGCTGCCAGCAGCCGCGCGGCGCGCAGCGTCAGCAGATCCGGCGCACCGGGGCCGGCCCCGACCAGGTAGACGGTGCCGGTCATCGGATCAGCGCCGGGGCCGCGACGCCATCGATGCAATCCATCGACAGGCTCATGCGCAGGGGAACCACACGTCGCCCGGACCGGCCGTGGCGGCACGCCGTCGAAACCATGGCGTGCGCACGGCAGTGTCCTGGTAGCCGTCGGCAAAATCGTGCAGGCCGAACAATGCATCCGTCACGTCCCTGTCGTCGCTCACGTCGAAGGCGTCGAAGCCCACTTCGCGCAGGAAGAACAACTGGTCGCGCTGGATGTCGCCGATGGCGCGCAGCTCGCCGTGATAATGGAAACGCTCGCGCAGCAGGCGCGCGGTCGAGTAGCCACGGCCGTCGGTGAACGACGGAAAATCCACCCCGACAACGGGCAGCAGCTTGAGGTCCGACGCAATCAGCGCGGGATCCTCGGCGGGTTGCAGCCATACGCCGACGTCGCCACGCGCCACCAACGCCGCACGCGCGGAAAGCCACAATGCCAGCGGTACCATTACCGGCGTTGCTTCGGGCAGGTCGGCCAGCGACGATGCGGCACGCACCAGCGTGAAGACATCCTCGACGATTGCTCCACGCTTAATGAGTTGGGGCATACACACGCTCCTTGAAGGGTTCGATGCCGACGCGGCGTACCGTGTCGACAAAACGTTCGTCCTCGTGCCGCAGGTCGACATAGATTTCGATCAGGCGGGCGACGACGTCGGGCATTTCATCGGCGGCGAAGGAGGGGCCGATCACTTTGCCGATCGCCGCGTTCTCGCCTTGCGTGCCGCCGATGGTGACCTGGTACCACTCTGCGCCGTTCTTATCGACCCCCAGCACGCCGATGTGACCGACGTGATGGTGGCCGCACGCATTCATGCAGCCGGAAATGTTGAGCGCCAGCTCCCCGATGTCGTGCAGGTAGTCGAGGTCGTCGAAGCGCCGCTGGATGGCCTCCGCGATCGGGATCGACTTGGCATTGGCGAGCGAGCAGAAATCGCCGCCCGGACAGCAGATGATGTCGGTGAGGAGCCCGATGTTGGGCGTCGCAAAGCCGAGCCCTTTCAACTGCTGCCACAGCGGCTGCAGTTCGGATTGCTTGACGTCCGCAAGGATCAGGTTCTGTTCGTGCGAGACGCGCAGCTCACCGAAGCTGTACCGATCGGCCAGCGCCGCCACGGCGTCCAGCTGGTCGGACGTGGCATCGCCCGGAGGAATCCCGGTCTTCTTGAGCGACAGCGTGACGATCGCGTAGCCGGGTACCTTGTGTGGATGCACGTTGCGGTTCGCCCAGTTGGCAAACCCGCGGTTGTCGGCGACGGCGGCGCGATAGCCGGCGTCGTCGCCCGCAAGCGCCTCGTACGGCGGCGGCCGGAAGCAGGCCTCGAGCCGCACGAATTCGGCAGCGGGTACGGTGGCCGGGCCGCCACGCAGTGCGTTCCACTCCGCCTCGACGTCGGCGATGAACACCGCGGGCGTGCGCTCCTTCACCAGGATCTTGATCCGAGCCTTGTATTTGTTGTCGCGACGGCCAAAGCGGTTGTACACACGCAGGATCGCATCGAGGTAATTGAGGATTTCGTCGCGGGGCAGGAATTCGCGGATTACATGGCCAACGATCGGCGTGCGCCCGAGGCCGCCACCTGCAGCAACGCGAAAGCCGATGGCCCCATCCACGGCGCGGACCAATTGCAATCCGATGTCGTGGACCAGGATGGCCGCGCGGTCGTTCTGCGCGCCCGTGACGGCAATCTTGAATTTGCGCGGCAGATACGCGAACTCCGGGTGAATCGTCGACCATTGGCGAATCAGTTCCGCGTACGGCCGCGGATCGACCGATTCGTCGCCGGCCACGCCTGCGAAGTGATCGGTGGTGGTATTGCGGATGCAATTGCCGGACGTCTGGATGGCGTGCATTTCCACGCGCGCAAGTTCCGCCAGGATGTCCGGTACCCGCTCCAGTGACGGCCAGTTGAACTGGATGTTCTGGCGAGTGGTGAAGTGGCCATAGCCGCGGTCGTAGGTGCGCGCGATGTGGGCCAGCGTGCGCAATTGCCGCGTCGACAGCTGACCATAGGGGATGGCCACGCGCAGCATCGGCGCGTGCTTCTGGATGTAGAGGCCGTTTTGCAGCCGCAACGGGCGAAAATCGTCCTCGGTGAGCAGGCCGGCCAGGTAGCGGCGGGTCTGGTCGCGGAACTGGTCGACGCGTTGGTCGACGATCTGCTGGTCGAAGGAGTCGTATCGGTACATGGCGGGTTCCGTTGGGTCACGCAGTGTGCTGGCACGCCTTAATAATTAGAACGAATCAATTGCTATGCCGTTATGTCCAGCGGGAATATCGAGGCTGCCGGAGGGGCGATGCCTATAATCGGGCCATGACCACCGGCCTGATCCTTTTTGCGCACGGCGCCCGCGATCCGCGGTGGGCGGAGCCGTTCGAGCGGCTGCGGCAAAAGGTGGCAGTGTCCCGGCCCCGCGTGCCGGTGATGCTGGCGTTCCTCGAACTGATGACACCGGACCTCGGCACGGCGACCGCGGTATTGGCGGCGCAAGGCTGCACGTCGATCCGGGTCGTGCCGATTTTCCTCGGGCAGGGTGGTCACGTGCGCCAGGACCTCCCGCAACTCGTCGAGGACGTCCGGGCCCGCCATCCGGCGGTCAGCTTCGAACTGGCGAGGGCCGTAGGCGAGGATGAAACGGTCCTGTCCCGCATCGCCGAGGTATGTGTCGACGGCGTCGCTGACTGACCGCCTGTCGTATCTGCATCGGGATCATTGCGCCTCAGTCTGATCCGCTACGCGTGATCCGTGCCATGGATGGGCGCAGGCGATGAGGGGTGCAGTCGCTGGAAGCTGGCGGGGCAGGAATGAGGCGCCGCGCGAGGTACGGCAGGTGCCAGATCCCGGCGATCGCGCTGGACAGGAATTGGCCGGTTAAGCCTTGTTTCCAACAAGTAGCACGTGTCGGCGACAATTCGCCCCGGGTTTGATACTTCGCACGAGATTCCTGGCGAGTTCCGGTATCCAGCAATGGGTTGGAACGTGGGTCCGCGAGGAGCCGATAAGGAAAACGGATGGATCGCCGAAGTTTTGGGGTATGCACAGCGGCAGCACTTGCGGGCCTGGCCGCCACGAATCCAGCTTGGGCGCGGTATCCGGTACGCGGCCTGGATGCGTGGCTGCGTTGGTTCAAGTCGTTTCCAGGGTCCACGAGTTTTCGCATCGATATCGGCCTGAACGAAGTGGTGTCCGACGCCGCGGCCACCCAGCTTTTTGTCGCCAGCGCGATCAAGACGTTCATCCTTGCCCAATATCTCCGCGACACCGAGTCGGGGGCGCTCTCCGAGGATGATCAGCTCCCGGTCGACGACAGCGTTCGTACCGCCGGCAGTCCAGTGTTCTCCGCTTTGACCGGCACGACCGCAGGCCGCTCGATCCTGGAGGCAATGATCACGCACAGCGACAACACCGCCACCGACATCGCGCTGTTGCATGTCGGGCCGCAGCGGGTGCGGTCCTTGATTGCGGAGCAGGGTCTCGGCGCCACGCTGATCCCCGATTCGACGCGCCGGTTCTTTTCCTACAATGTCGGCGCGCCCTTCGGCGTGGATATCGGCTGGTCCGGAGTCCAGGACGTATTGAACCGGGGCCAGGCGCTGGGACCGCCGCACCGGCCGCTCAATGCCCAGGAAACCCTGGCCAGCAGCGCCGATGATCTCGTCTCGTATTACAAGCGCGCCTTGTCCGGAAAGTTGTTTACCAAGCGGGCAACGCTATCCGAGTTCAAGCGGATCCATCTCTCCAATGCGTTCTTTCCGGACGACACCGTAGGCTATGGCAAGGGCGGCAGCGGCGACTGGGTCGCTGACTCCATGGTCGTGGCGGACTTTCACGCGCTCTCGTACGCCGGGCAGATGGTCGTCAATACAACGCCGGTCACGTTCTGCTTTGTCGTCAACTGGACGAGCGAGGACCCGAAAAGCATAAGCGACGGACTCGCGCCGGCGTTTACCGACGTCGTCCAGGGGAGCATGGCGGCGATCAGGGAAATACTGATTCGTTAGGGTGGTGGCTGCCCCGGACGCGTATCGATATGTCATTTGACATAATACAAATTATGCGACATCGATACCGCAATATCGGGCCATAGGATCAACGCATCGAAATTGGAATCGAACCTCGCTTTGGAACTGTTGTTTTGCATTATTTCAATAGTTTACGATTCCTTTCTCAAGTCGTTTCCCGCTGTGCGCAGGCCATCACTGGTAGACCAAACCAAAGTGCAGCAAACGTTACCGCGGTCGGATCTTGGACGAAACTTCAAAGCATCAACCCAACCGGTCATCCCCTAGGCCACCACCCTGATCTCCGCGGAGCGCACCAGCCACTGGAAGTTGGACTTGCTGTGCACCTCCACATCGTTGGCACGGCTGCGATCGAACGACCGTATCCCGATACCCACGAAGAACGTGTCGCCCGCTGCCACGAAACCCTCGGTCAGGAAGTGGCTGTAATAATGCGCGCCAACCGCCAAAGGCCGCTCGCTGAACGTCCCGTCCTCACCCTCCTTGTAGAACTGGACCATCGAGCACAACGAGCGCCCGGGGAACGACGGGTGGTACGGCATGAGCGTGAAGTAATGGTATTGCTGCGTCCAATGATCGGACCATCCCCATTCGTCGGAGAAGCGAAGCTCGTTGCGGCTGAAAAAATTGATGGCATCGACGATCACTTCGATGCGTCCGCTACGCGGCGCGGTGTAGATGAAAATGTGTTCCGTATCGACGATCGACTGGGCAAAATCGAAGCTTCCGGCATCGTCGCAGTCGAGGGTCACGGTATTGCCGAAAAAGCCTTGCGTGTTGTAGAGCGAATAGTCGCCGCCGATCCGGAAATTGGAGCTTTGCAGATTATCGGCGCGATGATTCCATAGCGGAAACGAAGGCCCGAACACCTGGAATGCATCCACATCGACACCGTCGAACGGTGGTCGCACGCCGATGTCGAGCGGATGCTGGTGCAGCGGCGACAAGTCCATCCACTGGCGCAGGTTGTCGGCGAGATTGAGGCCAGGCACGGCATGCGGTGACCGTGGCCCCAGCGCGGCATCGAGCTTCTTGTAGCCTGAGGCCAGGATATCGTTGATGACCTTCGGATCGATGGCCAGGCGCCTGGTTGCGGCCGCCATCCTGCGGCGGAAGCCCTGCCGGGCTTTTGCGCGATCGACGCCGAGGCCTTGCGGAAGCTCGAGACTTCTTGCAAAGGCCGCGCGCTCGTCGGCTTGCGCGGTCAATAACGCGGCGTAGGTCCTGGCCCCCAGCTTATCGCGCAATCGGCGCGCCACGTCGTCGGCGACCTTTTCCGCGGCGGCGGCACGCGTCCGTGCGGTGTCGCGCGCGCGCGCATCGAATAGTTCGAATCCCTTGGCGGCGAGGCCGCGTTTGCGGTCTGGAACGAGCTCGAGCGGCATCTTCCGCCCGGAGTCATAGACGAAACCCATGTCCGTGCCCTCCTCTGGCCATGCGGCCGCACCCACGGTGGATCCGTGACCGGCCCGCAGCGCTCAAGGAGTATCGGAATTATCGTCGCCCCGGTCAATCGTGAATTTTCCGCTGCCTCGATCGACGGATAGGCGAAATGCGTGATCAATCAAGGCCCATCTCCGAGCTGATGCCCGGCCTCCATCCGTATTGACGCGTATGGACGCAGGGTGGCGACTGCAGCACATTGATGGGGCATCCGGACTCCGGGCTTGGGGCTTGGAATCGCGGGCACCTTTTCAATCACACCACGCAGGACAGAGGTATGCCGATCCACGCGCATCGCGCTCAACGGGCGCCATCATGACGACCATTCTCATCGTCGACGACGAACCGAACGTGCTGCGTTCGCTCGAACGGATGTGCATGAACGCCATGGGTGAGCCCGCCCTTCCGGACGACATCAAGGTCGTCACGTTCACGGACCCGGGAGAGGCGCTGGTTTACCTCCGGGGCCGGAACGCCGACCTCGTGATCTCGGACTTCCGCATGCCCGCCATGGACGGCGCCACGTTCCTGACGCACGTCAAGGCCATCCGACCGGACACCGCCCGGGTGATCCTGAGCGCATGCACGGATATGCCGGGCATCATACGAGCAATCAACGATGCCGGCATCTTCCGCTTCGTGGCCAAGCCATGGAGCGATACCGACCTTCGTGCAACGATCATCAGCGTCCTCGATCATCGCGCCATGCAACTCGAAAACAAGCGACTGGCCGATGAGCTGCGGGCGCAGAAGAGTGTGATATCGCAACAACAACTCGAACTGGCGCGCCTCGAAGCCGAAACCCCGGGCATCACACGCGTGCGCTGGACCGAGGACGGTGGCGTCCTGCTGGAAGAATGAGGCGCCGCTGATGCTTCCTCGCATATACGCAGCAGTCCTTCGATGGTAAGGGCAGCCCGTACCAAACGTCCTGTCGCGGCCAAAGCAGCAGCAGCAGCGGTGCCCGCCGCGACCGGTGCGACATTCGGAAGCGAGCCCGGCAATGCCGCCCACTTGCTTTGGGTGCAAGCACTCTACGAACTGGGCCAGGCGGTTGCCGGAGGCGGCGTCCCGCAAAAGGTCCATCACGACATGTTGCAGCACATCGTCACGGGCTTCGGTGCGCAAAGCGGCTCGATCGCGCTTTGTGTCGACAATGAAGGCAGCGCGCTTGAACTCGTGGCGGGAACCGACCTGCCCCCGGGGGTCCTCGGCAGCCGACTGCCACCCGGCGTCGGTGTGTTCGGCCACGTACTGGCCACGGGAACCGCACTACTCATCAATGGCAACGTCGCGGAAACCAATCTGCCGATCCGCCAGAGTGGTCGACTCGATCGCAGCAAGCATTCGACGATGTGCTGGCCTCTGCGAGTGAACAACAAGACGATCGGCGCCGTCGCCATCAATCGGCTGCCGGAGCAGCCGCGATATACCGTCGCCGATCTCGACCGCGGGCAGGTGGTCACCAATCTGCTTGCGCTCGTTGTCGCCAACCATCGCATGCACGTCGAGCGCGAAGGACGCATTCAGGAATTGTCGACACTCAACGAAATGATGCGCCGGATGAACCAGCAGCTGGAGGAAGCGCAGGATCAGCTGATGCAGTCGGAGAAACTCGCCTCCATCGGCCAGATTGCCGCCGGGGTTGCACACGAGATCAACAATCCGATCGGCTATGTGCTCTCCAACCTCGGTACGCTCGGAACCTACCTGCCCCGGTTGTTTGAACTGTGCGACGCCTACATCGCGGCGGAGTCGGCCGGCGAAGCCACCGGCGAAAAACTGCAGATTGCCCGCGGCATCCGTGAAAAGATGAAGTTTGATTATGTGCGTACCGATACCGGCGCCTTGATGACGGAGTCGCTCGAGGGCGTTCAGCGCATCAAGCACATCGTGCAGGACCTCAAGAATTTTTCGCGCAGCGCGGCGGATGAGGCCTGGGAGCGGATTGACATTCACGACGCTCTCGAGCGCACGCTCAACATTGCCCGAAGCGAAATCAAGTACAAGGTCAACGTTGAAACCGCTTATGGCGACCTCCCCCGAGTCGAGTGCCAGGCCTCGCGGTTGAACCAGGTATTCCTTAATCTGCTGGTGAATGCCGCCCAGGCCATCGAGGTATCCGGGACGATACGGATTTCCACCGGATGCAGTGCCTCCGATGTCTGGGTCTGCTTCGAGGATACCGGCTGTGGAATTCCGGGCGACCAGCTCAATCGGATCTTTGATCCGTTTTTCACGACCAAGGAAGTTGGCGAAGGGACCGGACTGGGACTTTCGGTTTCCTACGCGATCGTGCACCGCCATGGCGGCCGAATCGACGTCGAGAGCGAACTGGGCAAGGGTTCGCGCTTCACCGTGCGCCTGCCAATCAAGCGGCAGATGGACTACCAGGCTCGTCCGGTACCTGCATTGGTTCCCAGCCGTGAGTCAATCGACGTCGAAGCGGCTCCCGCTCACTGATGCGGCCGGAAAGTCCAATGGCTCAGTGCACGCCGGACTTGACGTCCAGCACCATCCGCACCAGATCGGCAAGCGAATGCGCATCCATCTTCTTCATGATGCGGGACCGATGGATCTCCACGGTCCGGTGGCTCACGCCCAGCGTGCGGCCGGTCATCTTGCTGGTGTTGCCTGTGGCGACCAGTTGCATCACTTCATGCTCGCGCGCCGTCAGCGTGGCAACCTTGGCGCGAATCTCGTTCAGGTCATCAAGGATGCTGATGTCGCCCGACTCGCTTTCAAGGACAAAGCGTATCCGGGCCACGAGTACCTCGTTGTCGACCGGCTTCTGCATGAAGTCGACGGCGCCGCCCTTCATCGCCAGAACGGCATCGGCAACGCAATTGGTGCCGGTGAGAAAAATGATGGGCATCCGCACGCCACGTTCGGCCAGGGCTGCCTGCAATTCGAGCCCGCTCATTCCGGGCATTGCAAGATCGAGCAGCAGGCAACCGCGGCAGGTGTCGATGTCCGTACGCAGGAACTCGGCAGCCGAGGCGAAACACTCAACCTTGATATCCGCAGCGACGAACATCCGGCGCAGGGCGTTGCGCATCGGCTCCTCGTCGTCGACGATGTAGACCGTCAGTTGGGAAGCATCGAGGTGTTCGGACATTGCAGCCCTGTCTGCAGAATTCCTGCTGTCCATCGTTTCGATTCACGCTATCGGCAATGGTGCGTGCGCGCATCTGGAACGATCCCACAACCAGCGACCGACACCGGGTTACCGCTTCGGCGCGCCGCAACACCATGCTACGCCAAGTTCGCCAGGCGATGCCCTAGTACCCGATGGCGGGCGTTGAACCCGCGGCTTGGCTGCGCCCAAGGTGTAAACAGGCGAGGACATCCGCCGGTGTCCGCCGATCGATTTCACCCCTGTCAGCGATGCGTAGGCGCCTACAGCGTATCCGCGAGTTCATCGGCCGATAGGGGCGGACCCGCCAATGCGCCCTGCATCTGGTCGCAGGCCAGCAAATGCAGAAGCTTGGCTTGCTCCTCGATTTCCACGCCGAGCGCCACGACCTTCAGGCGCAGCGCATGCGCCAGCGAAATCATGGTGGATACCATGGTCATGGCGTCGCGATCGTCCAACATACGTTCAATGAATGATCGGTCTATTTTGAGCATTTGCACTGGCAGCTTGGTCAGGTGGGCCAGCGACGAATAGCCGATGCCAATCGAATCGATGGCGATATTGAGGCCGAGCGCACGAATCTCCTGCAACTTGACGATCATGGCGTCCACGTCCTCCGTGACCAACGCTTCCGTGATCTCGAGGTCGATGCCCGATGGCGTCACATCCTCGCGAATCGCGAGCCCCAAGCGATCGAGGAAACCTCGCTGTCGCAACTGCAGGGGCGACACGTTCACCGCGATCCGCGGGGGACGGTGCCCGGCGCGGACCCACGTGCCATGGTCGCGCGCCGCGCGCTGCAAAGCCCACATGCCCACCTCGGCGACGAGGCTGGTGTTCTCCAGCAGCGCCATGAACTGGGCGGGAGGCAGCAACCCGCGTTCGGGACTGTTCCAGAGAACCTGCGCCTCCACGCCAACGATCTTTCGCGTGACGAGTTCGGCCTTGGGCTCATATTGCAGAGCGAGTTCATCTCGATCCAACGCTTTTCGAACATCTTGCTCCAACGTCAGTGATTCGGCGCGAAGCGCGGCCATGGCGGCGTCGTAGAAGCAGACATGGTTGTCGCTCGCTTTCGCATTCTTCGCCGCGGTTTCCGCGCTATGGAACAGCGTTTCGACGTCTTCCCCATCGTGCGGATACACGGCGACTCCGTAGCGCGCAGCGAGTACCGCCTCGCCATCCGGCAGGAGATAGGGCGATTCAAAGACGGCTCGATTCAGGCGATCCAGGCGCCCTGCAATGGCATCGCGCGTCACTTCGTCGGCAAACACGACGGCAAAGTGATCGCCATCCATCCTCGCAAGTGCATGGGAATCCACAACATGCCGACTGAGACGGGCCGCGACCCGCTGCAGTAACGTATCGCCGACCGGTCGGCCCCACGTCTCATTGACACTGCCAAAACTCACGATATCCACCAGCACGACCGCCATGTCGCGCGCGTGCCCTTCGGGATTGGCGAGAATGCCGCGCAGGCGATTGTTGAAGAGCGTGCCGTTGGCAAGTCCTGTCAGCGCATCGAACCGTGCGACATACTGAAGTCGCGCGGACTTCTCGATCAATTCGAGCGCGACACCCACGTCACGCGCAAGCTGGCCCAACAACTGCATTTCGCCGGCATCGAAGGCGTCGGGCGCGTCGGCATAAAGCGCAAGCCAACCTGCCTGCCTACCTTCCACGAGCAGCGGAAACATCGCCAGAGTTTGCGCGCCGCGCTTGATCACGCCGGCGGAAATCGATGCGGCCGCCGTGCCGATGGAAGCAGCCTCCGGAGGGCGGGTAGGCCCCGCCGTGGAAGGGGATGCGCTGGTACCAATCGTCGCTAGTATCTCGGCGTCGACGAATGCGCGATCGGCACCACGCCACGCGATGGCGTCGTGCTGCATGGTCACGCGATCGAGCATGGCGACCCAGGCGACCGAGAATCCCCCCTCCTCCAACGCAATCCGGCATACATCGGTCAGCAATGCTTCGCGGCTGGGCTCGCTGGCGGACGTCGTCGCTATCGCGCCGAGCAGACGCAGCGTCCGGTTGGATTTGCGAAGTTCGATCGACTGCAGGCGAAGTTGGGCATGCTGCGACTCCACGGATGCCGCCGTGGCATCAAGAGTCTTCATCAACGCGCCGAGTTCTCCCCGCGGAAACGGCCCGCCAATGCGCTCGGAAAGTTTGCCTGCGCCCTGTCGCTTGGCCGACCGGATGATGCGTGCGAGCTGCTGCCTGATCGCAAGCTCTGCGAAGATCAACGCCACCAGAAATGTGACAAGCGAGACCGCCGCCACGTACATCAGCTCCTGGCGCAACTGGGTGTTGGCTTCCGCCAGCAGACTGTCCCGCGGGACCCCCAGCGCCATCCATACACCGCCTGCGCCTGCCGACGGCAATCCGCTATGTGCCCATGTCTTCATCGTTCGATCGGTTCCCGGAAAGTCGGACACCCGATCGGTAAAGTCGGTCCGGACGAACCGGTATAGAGGCGATTCGCGATATTGATTGCCGACCAGCTTGACGGGACCTGAATCGGGCAAACGCACGAGCAACGTGCCGGAATCGTCCCAGATGCGCATTTCGAGATCGGTCAGCGAGCTTGCCGACGCGATGCGCCTGCCGAACTGGGAGAGATCGAGAGAAGCCAGCAATACGCCCTTGAGGTTGCCGCCTGCGCCGCGCATCGGATAGGCCACCTGCAATACCGCATGGCCGGTCAACCGGCCGAACACCGCCTCGAACACCGGTTCCGTTGAATTTTTGGCGCGCTTGAAGTAGTCGCGATCGTTCAAATCCAGCTTGCGTTTCGTGGCCAGCGAATCGCAATTCAACTGTCCGTCGGGATTGATCGTCAGGATTCCTGTGTACTGCGGTAACCGTTCGAGCACGTCCTTGAGAAACAGGGAACAACCGGCACTGTTGCCGTCGAACTCCGGTGCGCGGGACAACCCATGCAGCAACTGCACGGTGCCGTTCGTGGCGTCGCCAAGACTCACCGCTGCATACGTCGCCAGTGCTTGCAGCGCGTTCTCCGCCTTCTCGCGCTGGACGTCGCGTTGATTCAAACGGTGTACACCCAGCATGATCGCCGGCAACATGGTCGCGATCAGCACGAGGACGAAGATGCGTATGCGTAGACTCATTCTCGTCCCACGGTACGCTACATTCCGGCACCCGTTGCCTTAGCCAGATCAAGGGTCATTTAACATGCATCGCCGGTTCTGCCGTACGGCGTCAGTCGCGCGGTGTCGGTACTTCTACGTACGTCACGCGCGCCGCATCAAGCGCACACTCTTTATCTGAAGTCGCCTGGACCCGTTGCATCGGTACTTCGGCGCGTCCTATGGTGGATCACGCGGGACGCGTCAAACCCGCGTGGGCGACCCCATTCATTCCCTGGAACTTCTCCAAGTACCTATGACTACTGAACGGCAACCAATACCCGTTGATGGCGTGCCCAAGGCGGCCACGGGAATCGCAGGCTTCGATGAAATCACCGGTGGCGGGCTTCCACGCGATCGCACCACTCTTCTGTCGGGTGGGCCAGGATCGGGCAAGACCATCTTCGCCACCGAATTTCTGGTTCATGGCGCGCGCGACATGGGCGAGGCCGGCATCTTCGTCGCCTTCGAAGAGTCTCCGGATCGCATCGTCAGCAACTTCAGTGCCTTCAACTGGGATCTTGCACGTCTCCGGAATCATTCGCTGTTCTTTCTCGATGCTCAACCCGCGCCGGACCTCGTTCAATCCGGCGACTTCGACCTCGGCGGAATGCTTGCAGCCGTGGAAGCGCAGTGCAGGCTTGTCGGTGCCCGCCGCATCGTGTTCGACGCGCTGGACATCGTCCTGGCGCTGATGAAGGACCCCGCGGCGCGGCGGCAGGAGGTCTATCGGCTGCATTGCTGGCTGCTCAAGCAGAACCTCACGGCCATCATCACGGCCAAGGCAGGTGGCGACGAATCCTCGATCTTTGTCAGCCAGCCCTTCGATTTCATGACCTTCATGGTGGATTGCGCAGTGGTCCTCAATCACCGCGTATCGCAGGGAGTGTCGCAGCGAAATCTCCGCATCCAGAAGTTTCGCGGATCGTCCTTCGACGAAGACGAGGCACCCTTTGTCGTCGGCGAACGAGGTTTCGACATTGCCATCGCCCGCGCGCTTGGCCGGGTCGAAGTGTTGCCGAGCAGCGAGCGCATTGCCAGCGGCATCGAGCGGCTGGATACGATGCTGGGAGGCGGCTATTACCGGGGTGCCTGCATCCTCATTACCGGCATGCCGGGCACGGCCAAGACGACATTGAGCGGGGCCTTCGCCGAAGCCGCCTGCACCCGGGGCGAAAATACGCTATTCGTCAGCTTCGACTCCGACGGGGCCGAGGTCGTGCGCAACCTCAAGTCGGTGGGGATCCGCCTGGATCGGTTCGAGATCGACGGCCGACTGCGCATAGTCTCCGCACGCACCATCACCGGCAGCGCGGAAACGCTGATGGTCCGCATCAAGGCGCTCGCGAAGGATCATGGGGCACGCTGCGTGGTCATCGACCCGGTATCGGCCTTTTCCAGTGCTGGCAATGAGCTTACTGCACACAATGTCGCCGAACGCCTGGTGGATTGGGCCAAGGCGCAGGGTGTCACGCTGTTTTGCACAAGTCTGCTTGACGAGGCCGTCAATCCGTTCAGCGGAGGAACCCCCCTGCAGATCTCCACGTTGGCCGACACCTGGATCCACCTCAACTATCTGGTTCAGGCGGGTGAGCGCAATCGCGGCATGTCGATCGTCAAGTCCCGCGGAACGTCACATTCGAACCAGGTACGCGAACTCATCCTCAGCGATGACGGCGTGACGCTGGCGGACATCTACACCGCAGGAGGCGAAGTCCTGATGGGCACGCTGCGCTGGGAGCGGGAACGCGCGGTGAAAATAGCCGAGGACATCGCGGAAGTCGCCAGTGAGCTCAAGCGCCTCAGCCTGGATGCCGAAGAGGCCGTCCTCGAGGTGCGCGCCAAATCCGTGGAAACCGAGTTGCTGGCGAAGCAGGTCGAACGGAGGCTGCATGCGCGTCTCACCGAGAACCGGGAGAAGGAGCGCTCGCGCGGCCGCCACCATTTGGGAGAACTGCGCGGAGCCGACAACAGCGAAAGTGCCGCCAAGTGAGCGTTCGCCGCGCACAGGTCGAGTTTCGATTCCGACTCTATGTCGCAGGGCATACTGCGAATTCAGCGCAGGCCATCGCCAATCTCAAAACGATTTGCAAGGAACACCTTCTGCAGCGGCACGAAATCGAGATCGTTGACGTGTTCGAGAATCCCGTTCGCGCACTGGCCGACGGCATCATGATGACGCCAACGTTACTGCGTCTTGAGCCGCTGCCGCCCCTACGGATTGTCGGCTCGCTCAGCACGACCGCCGTCCTGCTGGACATGCTGCAGATCCAGTCACCTGTCCGTGTGCCATGAGGCCAGACGTGCCATCGCTTGGCGGGGGGAGGGAAAGTTGCAGCACTGGCCCGGATCGTGCGTGGTCGTTGCCACCCCTGCTGGTCCGACCCCACGCCCGAACATGACAATCCTGGCCCTGAACCCGCCGACCGAAGCGCTGCCGGATGTTGCTGCGTTGATCGAAACGCTCAACAGTACCTGTGAGCGCCTGGAACTGCTGACGTCCGGGCAGGTCGACACCGTCACCGATCGGCAGGGACGAACCTATGTCCTGCGCGCCGCGCAGGCGGAACTGCGCAGCACCGACGCTACTCGACAGGCGGCGATCCTCAATGCCCTGCCCGCGCACATTGCGGTGCTGGCGGTTGACGGCACGCTTATCCTGGTCAATGCAGCGTGGCGCCACTTTGCCACCGAGAACCACCTGACGCTGCCAAACTTCGGGATCGGCAGCAACTATCTTGCCGTCTGCGATGCTGCCCCGGCCGAAGACGCGAGCGAGGCGATCAGCGCAGCGCAGGGACTGCGCAGCGTCCTTGAAGGTCGCGCGTCGGCGTTCACCATGGAATATCCGTGCCATACCGATGGTCGCGAGCTCTGGTTTCGCATGTGCGTCTCGCCGCTCAATGCCGAGCGCCTCGACGGTGCCGTGGTTGTCCATCAGGACATTACTGCAGAAACCATAGCGTCGTTGAATCTGCGCGACAGCGAGCATCGCTTCCGGCAGATCGCCGAGAGCATCCGCGACGTCTTCTTCCTTCGTGACGCCGTCACCGGGGCGATGCTGTATGTCAGTCCCGCCTACGAGGATATCTGGGGTCGCACCTGCCAGAGTCTCTATGCGGACCCCGTTTCCTGGATAGAGGACATGCATACGGATGACGTGGCCAAGGTCACGCAGCGCCTCTCCCAGCGGTCGGACCGCGGCAATTTCGCACTCGACTTTCGACTGATCCGGTCTGACGGGGTTGTCCAATGGATCGAATACCGTGGCTTTCCAATCTTCGACGACGTTGGAAAGCTCATCCGCATCGCCGGCGTTGCGTCGGATATCACCGATCGAAAGGCAGCGAAAGTCCGGATTGCACAGCTGATTCGCGTTCACGCCATGATGAGCGGGATCTCCTCGGGCATCGTGCGTGCCGGCAACCGCGAAGAGCTCTTTGCCAGAGTTTGCCAGGTCGCCGTCGACGCCGGTGGCTTCCGTATTGCCTGGATCGGCATCGTCGAGCATTCCTCGAACAGGCTCGTTCGAATGGCCAAGGCCGGGAAGGGATTCGAGTTTCTCGACAATCTGAACTATTCGCTGGCCCCTGGCACCCCACTGGGAGACGGACTCGCGGGTCGCGCCGTCCGGGAGAAGCGAATCGAGGTATCCAACGACCTCAGCAGTTCTACTTCAGTCATCCTCCCCGAAGAACATGTTCGGGCAGGACTGCGCTCGCTCGCCATCGTGCCGCTGATCGTTGCCGACGTGACCGCCGGTATCCTGGCGCTGTATGCCGCAGAGCCGGACTTCTTTCACGCGGGAGAACTAGCGTTGCTGGCGGACCTTGCCCGGGACATCGCGTTCGCGATCGACCACATCGACAAGCAGGAGCGGCTCGACTACCTCAGTTACTACGATGCGTTGACGGGATTGGCGAACCGAACCTTGTTCCTCGAGCGCGTTGACCAGCACATGCGGATCGCTTCCCATGAAGGGCACAAGATCGCCTTGTTCGTGATGGATCTCGAGCGGTTCACGAATGTCAATGAAAGCCTGGGACATCTGGCCGGCGATGTCCTGTTGCGCGAAATTGCGCAATGGCTGACCGCGGCGATCGGAGACGCCAGCCGCGTTGCGCGACTCGGAAGTGATCGGTTCGCGGTCATGGCGCACAAGATCCAGGATGACGGAAGCATCGTCCATCTGCTCGAACAATCGATGATGGGATTCTCGAACCACGAGTTTGTCATTCATGGCAATGCATTGCGCGTTGCGTTCAGGGTTGGCGCCGCCATCTTCCCCAACGATGGCAGCAACGCCGACGAGCTCTTCCAGAACGCCGAGATTGCGCTCAAGAAGGCCAAGGCGAGTGGCGAGCGCTACGTTTTCTACGTTGCCGACATGGCAAAGGCGGACAGTGCGCTCACGCTGGAAAGTCAGTTGCGCCAGGCCATCGAGCGCGACGAATTCGTGCTTCATTATCAACCGAAGTTCAATCTGGAAAGTGGTGCGCTGACGGGAGCCGAAGCGCTGATCCGGTGGAACCATCCAGTCGATGGTCTGGTGGCCCCCGGTCGCTTCATCCCGATGCTCGAGGAGACCGGACTCATCCAACACGTGGGACGATGGGCAATCCGCAAGGTTATTGACGAGCACGCCCGCTGGCGTGCCGCGGGACGCAATCCGGTTCGCATTGCGGTGAATGTTTCCGCATTGCAGTTGCGCAATCTCGCCTTCATTGCGGATCTGAAGCAGATGCTCGACGCAAGCCCGGAGGCCGCGGCAGGACTGGAGATCGAAGTCACCGAAAGCCTCATCATGGAAGATGCCAAGAATGGCAGCGCCAACCTGCGGGCGATTCGGGCGATGGGCATACGGATCGCCATTGATGACTTCGGAACCGGCTATTCGTCGTTGGGCTATCTGTCCCGACTGCCCGTGGATTCATTGAAGATTGACCGATCGTTCGTGACGGACATGACGTTGTCGCAGGAGGGATTGCACCTCGTCTCCACCATCATCTCGCTTGCGCATTCGCTCAAGCTCTGCGTCGTCGCCGAAGGTGTCGAGACGGAAGAGCAGGCGCGCCTCCTGCGATTGCTCAACTGCGATGAGACGCAGGGCTTTCTCTATAGCCGCCCGATTCCAGCCGCGGATTTCGACACGCGGTTCCTGGGCAACCAACGCCAGGCGGAGTCAATTTCAACGTCGATCTGATCGCGGCAACGGGCCTGTAACCCCCGCCGTGGCATAGGTGGACACACGGACATACCCTGGTTCCGGTGGCGTGTATACCTGCTCGTATTCCCGCGGCCCGGGTGTCGGAATCCGTCGTGACGTGCAGTTTCATGGTTATCGAGGGGTCGAGGGCGCGCTGTCGCGGCGTGGATGCCGCGACCAAGCTCCAATGGCAGACGAGGGCAATTTATGAGCAAGCTGCGCGCATCGTGTTTCAACGGAATCGTTGCTGCGGTGCTTCTGGCCGCAGGAATATTCGGCCTGTCCACGGCCCAAGCCCAGCCACGTGGCGATCCTCCGAACATCCTGTACTTTGTACTCGACGATGTGGGCATCGATCAAATGCGGGTGTTCGGCTACGGCGGCGCCACCGCCCCACGGACACCGAACATCGATGCCATCGCCAAGGCTGGCGTCGCGTTTCGCAACTTCTGGACCATGCCGGAGTGCTCGCCCAGCCGGGCCACGATGTTCGAGGGTCGATATCCGATGCGCACCAACGTGATGGACGCCATTCTCTCCGTTGATCTCGCCAACTCCCAGGTGTCACCCTACGAAACCACGACGCCCAGGGTGCTGCGCCTACGAGGCTATCAAAGCGGGCTCTTCGGCAAGTTTCACCTCACCGGCTCCGACGTCAATCCCGCCAACAACCCTTTGGGTTACACGGCGGTACACCAGCTGGGCTGGGACTACTTCGCCGGATGGCAGGACGGCGCGCCGCATCCGATCGATACCACCGCGGGCGGGGTCGCGCCCACCAATGTGAGCTATCCATGCGGCTTTGTTCCCAATGCCCAGGACGATCCGGTGAATGGCGCCGACACCGGAGCCTGCTTTTTCGCCAATCAATCCTGCACCCTGCTTGGCACGAGCGCACAGACACCAACACCCGGACGGTCGTGTCTCGAGGATGGAGGTGTCTTTTCGCCTGCGACAGCGTGCAGCGCGACGCCCCCACCCAACGTGAATTTCTCCCTGCAAAATGGTTACTACGTAGGGCAACTCGTCACCAATCGTCCGGATGGCTCCTATACCGTGATACCGCCCCAGGACCCCTCGGGCCTTGCCCGCGGCTACCGTTCGGTCATCGAGAGCAATGCGGCCATTGGCTGGATCCAGTCGCGACCGCAAAACACGCCCTGGATGGCCACCGTATCCTATTCGTCTGCCCATACGCCCTACCAGGCGCCACCGACGTCGATGCTGCCGGGCGCGTCAGTGCCGAGCAGTGGCTTCAACTGCATTTCCAGTGAAGCCGACCAACGGGTGCTGAGCAACCAGATGATCGAGGCAATGGACGCGGAGATCGGGCGGGTGCTAGTCGAAACAGGCGTCGCGACGCGCGCCGTTGACGGTGCGGTGCATTTCGACCCGAAACGCTCGGACACCATGATCGTGATCATGGGCGACAACGGCACCTACGCGCCCGGCGTGAAGCTGCCCTTCAATCCATTGCGCGCCAAGGCCACCGTGTACCAGACAGGCGTCTGGACCCCGCTGATCGTGGCCGGTCCTCTGGTGGTGGCGCCAGGACGCCAGGTCGGCGCCATGGTCAACGTCGCCGACGTGTTCCAGCTGTTTGGCGAAATCGGCGGCATCGATGTGCACGCGGTGGTGCCGCCTTCGCGTCCCATCGACTCGGTGTCGGTGCTGCCCTACCTGCGCAACCCCCGCCAGGCAAGCCTGCGCAAGACCAACTTCACCCAGACGGCCGGCAACCTCAAACCGGTAGGCTATGTGGTGCCACCTTGTGTCGTTGCCAGCGTGAATACCTGCGTGCAACTCTTCCCGACCCAGCAGCTTTGTGCTTCGGAAGGGGGCGTCTGGTGGGGGGCGCCCGATACGTCGGTCAATCCGCCCTTGCCGCTTGGCGCCGGTGCCCCGCAGGCCGATTGCTGCAGCGTGAACCGGTACCAGCTTGCCCAAACGCCGCCCCAACCCACGGCCGCCGTATTGCCGGACTGGCAGATGGCCATGCGCGATGACGGCTTCAAGCTGGTTCGGCAGGCCACAACGAACCTCGACTCGACCACGGGCCAGTGCGCCACGACCACCACGACCGAGTTCTATTCGATCAACGACCGCGTCCCGCCAAAGCTCGACAATGCCGCAAGCAATCTTCTGCTGCGACCGCCAAAGTCGTTCCGCGAAGCCAGCGAGTTCATCTATCTCAGCTTCGCACTCGAGCGCCTGCTCCAATCCGTGAACCCATGTACGGGTGATGGCAATCTTGACGGTGTCGTCGACCAGGCGGACATCGACCAGTTCAACTATTGGGCGAACATCACGGCGTCGAATTCAAGCTGGTATGACTTCAATCTCGACGGTCTCACCACGCAGGCGGACGTCCCGTACATGACGCAAGGCGGGTTTCCCCGCAAGTGCCAGCCGGCACTCCAGAGCCACGTGGAAACAAACGTGCGCTAGCGCACAGACAGGCGCGGAGGTCAGGGCTTATCTTTTTAATCTGACTATGTTCTTTGCCCGCGGGCAATGGGAAAAACCATGATCCGAAACGGCTTCCACGGCACCCTACCCCTTCGTTCGAGTCCACGCCTCACTTGGCTCGCAATGATGGCCTCGATCATGTTCGTGGCAACGACCGCTTCCGCGCAGATATCTCTCGGCACGGCAGAAAGTTACAGCGTGCTGGGAG
Source organism: uncultured beta proteobacterium (assembly GCA_963805355.1). Taxonomy (GTDB): domain Bacteria; phylum Pseudomonadota; class Gammaproteobacteria; order Burkholderiales; family Casimicrobiaceae; genus VBCG01. The sequence continues at coordinate 655,189 of CAWDTZ010000004.1, forward strand.
GCTCCACGGTCACCAACACCGGCGCCACCACCATCACGGGCAATCTCGGCGTGAGCCCGGGTACTGCGGTCACGGGTTTTCCTCCTGGCGTCGTGGCGCCGCCCGGGGTGATTCATTCGGCCGACGCCTCGGCTGCGCAGGCGCAAGCCGACCTGACGACCGCGTATAACGCGGTCGCCGGAACCCCCACCTTGGTTGACTTGTCCGGGACCGACCTCGGCGGGCTCACCCTCACACCCGGCGTGTACGGGTTTACATCGTCCGCGCAGTTGACGGGCACGCTGACCCTTGATGCACAAGGCAATCCCAACGCACTTTTTCTGTTCAAGTTCGGGACGTCGCTCACCACGGCCTCCGGGTCGTCGGTCAGTGTCATCAACGGCGGCTCGGGCTGCAACGTCTATTGGCAGGTCGGAAGCTCCGCGACCCTGGGAACAGGCACCGCTTTTCTTGGCAACATCCTTGCGCTGGCAAGCATCACGTTGAATACCGGCGCATCGCTGGGAGGGCGCGCCCTGGCAAGAAACGGCGCAGTGACATTGGATGGCAACAACGTGGCCGTATGCCCCACCGCGCCTGTTGTCTGCCCGACCATCACGGTAAATCCCGCGTCACTGCCTGCGGCCACCAGCGGGACGCCCTATTCACAGTTGATCACCGCCTCCGGCGGCACCGCTCCCTACTCCTACTCGGTTTCAAGCGGGGCACTTCCGCCGGGCATCACGCTGAACCCGGCAACGGGTGCGTTGACCGGAACTCCCACGTCGTTCGGGACCTTCAATTTCACGATTACCGGAACGGATGCGAATGCATGCCCAGGCAGCCGGGCGTACGACATCGTCGTCGCGGCACCGGCATGTCCCGCGATATCAATGCTGCCGATCGCCCTGCCCAGCGGACAAATCGGTACGGCATACAGCCAGGTCGTCACCGCCTCCGGCGGCGTTGCCCCCTATACCTACGCCGTGACGAGCGGCGCACCACCCGCCGGCCTGTCACTCAACGCGACGACCGGCGTGATGGCGGGAACCCCGACAACTGCGGGGAGCTTCTCGTTCACCGTCACCGCCACCGATAGCAACAGCTGCCCGGGCAGTCGCCCGTACGTCATGGTGATTCCGGCGGTGGTGTGTCCGATCATTGCCCTGGCACCCGCGACGCTGCCCACGCCCGTGCTGGGGGTACTTTATAGCCAAACGCTCACCGCCAGTGGTGGCGCGGCGCCGTACACCTACGCCGTGACGAGCGGCGTGCCGCCTGCGGGCCTGTTGCTCAACGCGACCTCCGGCGTGCTGGCGGGAACGCCCACGACAGCGGGCAGTTTCTCGTTCACCGTCACCGCCACCGATGCCAATGGCTGCACGGCGGTGATCGGTTACTCGCAGGTCGTCGTCCCCACCGCAATCACGCCCGCCGATGCCATTCCCACCCTTTCGGAATGGGGACTGATCCTGCTGATCGCAATGATGGCCTTGCTGGGGAGTCGTCGTGTCCTCCGCCGCCGCTAACCGCGCAAAGCGCAGAAGCCTGGGACGCAGGCGCACGGACCAACCTGCGCATGAAACTTCAGATTACGCGCTCGATCTTCTCGACTGGGACGAATTGAACGTGGCGATCGACGATTTGTGCGCGGTGTTCAAGGTTGCGCAGCCGAACAGGCCGCCCAACTATCCGTTACAAACGCCCGTTAAAGCAGTGCATGACGATCGAATGCGTCATGCACCGCAAGTGCGGCGATCAGGGCGTAGCTGAACTTCCGATACAGCGTCCTCCAGTACAGCGCTAGCCAATGCTGTGACCGAGTGTTCGCGAGAGTTGGCTTGCGTCGTCGGTGCGACGCGGCACGCATCCAAAAAACATTTCACGGCGCCATTGTTTATGTGCCCCGGCGTACAGACGCTATGCGCGTCCGGACGTAGACTTTTTCCCATGCAGGTGGTAGGGGAGAATCCAAGTGCCATGCAACGGTTGCAACTTCGCGCAGTTCGATTCGCCTCCGGGCTCTCGACGGTCCCGGTGACGCAGCGTCATGTCCAACGCAAACAATCGCAACAGCAGCGCTTTCGACAGCGAAGAGTTCGCGATGCGTTGCCTGTTGCTCGAATCCGATCCTTCGTCCGGCGCCAAGGAGCGCGGGCGCGAATCGCCCACGCCAAGGACCGCATTGGTGCCGGGGAGTCGGATGCGACGATGTTATGGCGCGGCGGTGGAGGCTGCACTCGTCGAACTATTCATCGACCCCAGCAATCCTCCAAGTGCGCCGCGCCTGCGCGAGCTGATGTCTCAACTCGACGCCGACGGGCACAACACTGTCGCGCTGCGACAGGAACTGGAGGACCTTTTGGCGTGGGACTGAACCGGCGCGGCGGACACGTCGCAGCCATGCGATCGGCGGGTGGAAGCCCGCTCAGATCAAGCGTGTCCAACACCTAGGAGAACGACCGGTCGACAGTCGGCTGGCGGGAGGCGAGCGCGAACCCTGCGAATCACCTCGCGCGCATTCTCCTCAAAGCTGCGCATGGTCGCCTGAGGGCTTGTCGTATCGGCGGGCTGGAGAGGATTGCGATCCAGGCCGGTTTCATGCGTGGCCTGGGCTGCCACCGCCTGCGCAAACAGGACCTAGAGCAAGCCCAACCAGAGGCCCCGGCAGGCGCGACGAAAAACCGGGCTCTTCACGTGGCAAAGCCCCACGATACAAATTCGGACGACAACGTCGGCAGGATGGTCGTCACCTTGATTGCGTAGGTGGCATAGACCCGCATCATGGCATCAACCCTAAAGTCATTGCCCGAAGTCGCGGCGGGGCTGACGGTCCCTCACACTCTCAATACGGTTTAGGTAAAGCGCACAATTACGTTATTGTTCAATGATATGGACGACTTTATTCGACGACTTTGTGAACCAACTTTGGACACTCATTTTCCATCTGGTGTGCGACCACCCTGGCCTAGGCGACCTTGGCGGGAGCCCAACATCTCGAAATGCTCGCTGTGACCTTCGATACCAAAGCCCAGCCGTCGAGAAGTTCAGACGCAGGCTAAAACGCGACAACACCGCCTCCGGCCATTACTTGGGCAAATTCCCAGATCGTCGTCGGCGACGGAGTCGGTTTAGCCAACTTTCATGGCAAATTATCAATTCCGGTGCTAAGGCCTGAAGTCTTGGGCAGAGACCGCCGATCGAGGTCTACGACAACGATCGAGCAATGCGGCGCCCCGCTCGTTCATTGGTTCGCCATTGCATTCGCAGGGGCACTACGCGGAGTTCCCGCGGGTGTCTTTCCGAGCCCGAACATCGGGCAACCATCATCAGTGCTGAATGGCGACTGTCGGTAAACTTTACGAAAGTTGTAATGTACCTTGTGGACACCAGAAAAAATAACTGTATGTAATTGTTTTATAAGCTTTTGTGGAGTCATTTCTGCGCAGGCACGCCGTTTGCTGAGAGCATCCCGCGTACCCCATATTTGGTCCACTCCCTCCCCAACATTCCAGACTGCCCACAATGTCCAGCAAAACACAGATCAAGCGCAGCATTTTTGGCATCGCAATTTTTGCGGCGCTGGTGCTTGCTCCCATTGCCAAGGCAGACTTTCAACCGACCGGATACGCTGCAGGATCGCAGCAATTTGGGTTGAGTATCGGCGGCTCGCCCAATGCCGGCGGATTTTCGGGATTGTGGAACGGGAGTCCAATCACGTTTTGGTGCATTGAACTCACCCAGTATTTTTCTTTTGGCTCGCATTACACCTATGGCGTATCGCAACCCAACAACGCGACCTTCACGTTGTTAGGCAAGCTTTTCACCGAAGCCTATGGCATGGCCCTGTTGGATTCCACGCACTCCGCGGCCTTCCAACTTGCTATTTGGGAAATTGTCTATGACTCCGGCAGTCTACAGCTTGGCTCCGGGGCATTCTCCGTTCTGAACAACTATGGACATCCGGCAACGGTGTCGTTGGCGCAAACGTGGCTCAACGGACTCGCTGCAACCTCCAACAGTTACACGCTCTACCAGTTGTCGAATGCCACGCACCAGGATTTCATCACTGCCTCTCGCGTGCCCGTTCCTATCGGCGGGGGCAATGTGCCTGAGCCCGCACCCATCGCCCTGTTGCTTGCGGCCCTGCTCGCGGCGTTCGCCGTCAGCCGGAGCATTGCTGCCGGCAAGGGCACCGCCAACCGGCCCTGAGCTCGGGCCTGATCGACCCCTGCCCATTGGATCGCCGGTTTTCGGTGCATCGGGCCGAATGAATCTGACTACGAACTGACCACGCGCACCGCGTTTGCCAGGATTTCGTAGAGCGCATAGTAGCTCCCTTGAAGCCCAGCCATGCTTGGCAGGAAGTCGGACAGCCCATCAGGTGCTGACGAGGCAACAACGGTAGGCGCCGCCATTACTTGAATGCCGGCCCGACTGAATTCAGCGCTGGCACGCCGAATGTCGAAGCCGTGCGCGACGAGCAAAATGCGTTGGACACCGGCGGTCCGAAGGATTTCCGCGGACCGGTCTGCGTTTTCCCGCGTGGTCCGGGAGCGATCCTCGGTCCAGCGAACCACAACGCCATACTCCGTTTCCAAGGCGTCGCGCATCAGTGCGGCCTCCGGGGTACCACCGGCCACGGATCCCCCGCTTACCAGTATCGGCAAGCCGGTAAGTCGAGCCAAACGGGACGCGTACCGGACACGCTCAAGGGTAAGGCGTGCGAGCGTGTCACTTCCGTATTCTGGTGCGTTGCGACGTATGCCCCCCCCGATAACGACAATCGCTTGGGCGGATTTTGCGCTGGACAGGTCGAGTGGTGCGGCGGACTCCACGGTGCGCAGAAGTAGCCATGCAACGCCCGGCATCGAAAGCAATAGCAGCGCTGTCACGCTGCCAAGGGCAAGCCAACGTCCGGCCCTTGGTCGTCGGCGCCATAGGGCAAAGCCGACAAGCGCAAGCAACAGCGGTCCAGCCGGCGGCAACACCAGCGCTCTCAGAATCGACTTGATCCAGATCGGATCGAGCAACGCGCACCTATTCCTATCGTCCGTGGGTTTCCCGGCGCAAGACTACCGGCGACGGATCTACGACCCCTGGGTCGTAGCGGTGGATCTCCTGACCGTAGAGTTGCACTACCTTGCGGACATATTCGCGCGTTTCTGCATAGGGTGGAATGCCGCGGTACTTGTCCACGGCCGCTTCGCCGGCGTTGTAGGCGGCGGCCGCAAGGGGAACCTGCCCCTGGTAGTACGCTAGCAGCCAACGCAGGTACGCAAGTCCGCCTCGAAGGTTCTGATCCACATCGTAGCGACTCTTGACGTTGAAACGTGCTGCCGTTTCGGGGATCAGTTGCATCAGTCCGGCGGCTCCCTTGCTCGAAACCGCATCCCATTCGAAATTCGATTCAACTGCGATGACGGCGAGTGCAAGTCGCGTCTCGATGGCATAGCTAGGGGCGAGACTCTGGACTGCGTTGGCGATCTTTTGCTTCCACGGCGGCAGGTTTTCGAATGGGTTCGGGTCCACCGAAACGAGTTCGACGCGGTCGAATTCGGCCTTCGTTATGGCGAAGGAAAATTCGGGCGTCGACATGCATGCTGGCATTCGGCGGCTCACATCTCCCAGCATCTGCAGGGCCTGCGCCGCGTGCAAACCGCCAAGGGCGGCTGCCGAAGCAAACAGACCGGCGGCGAGTTCGTCGCTACGCGGCACCCCCCGACCGTTGGCATAAATCCACCCAAGGCGGTACTGCGCTTCGGCGTCGAAGTTCCTCGCCGCCTGGCAATAAAGCTCGATCGCCCTTTGGGGGTCCTTGCGCACGCCTTCGCCATGTTCGTACGCCAAGGCCTTCTCTACCAGGGCGCTACGTTCGGCAGCCGGGTCGATTACAGAGGACGGGTCGGCTCCCAAGGCCGGTGGCGCAAATACCCCGACCGCGACGAAAAGACATGCCTGGTAGTGCCTATAGGCGAAGGTCGCAATGGAATCAAGCTGCATCCTTGGCATTGCCAATCCCCGGGTCTTGAATTTGTTGTCGCTCGGCAGCACGAGACTCATACCACGGCAGTGCTTCGCGCAGTCCCGACCGGACGTCGAGCACCGGTTCGAATCCAAGAAGGTCCCGAGCCTTCCCAATATCAGCCTGCGAATGCCGAATGTCGCCAACACGAAAGTCCTCGAATGTCGGTGCGCCAATGGACAGGCGGGGATGGCGTTCGAGCACGAGGTCACGCAGCGTTCCGTGGAGGTCCTTAAGCGATGTGCGGCCACCGACCGCAACGTTGTACACCTCGTTCAATGCCTCTGACTTGGACGTTAGCGCCGCCAGAAGATTGGCCTGTACGACGTTGGCGACAGGGCAAAAATCCCGCGTGGTTGACCCGTCGCCGTGGATGGACACGGCGCGCCCTTCCAGCATGGCATCGACCCAGCGCGGAATTACAGCGGCATATGCGCCGTCCGGATCCTGGCGGGACCCGAATACGTTGAAATACCGGAGGCCCACGGTTGTGAGTCCATAGCATCGATCGAACACATCCGCATAGAGTTCGTCGATCAGCTTGGTTACGGCATACGGTGACAGCGGGCGTCCAATGTTGTGTTCGACCTTGGGCAGTTCGGGATGATCGCCATAGGTCGAACTCGACGCTGCATATACCACCCGCTTGACCCCGGCGTCACGGGACGCGACAAGCATGTTCAGAAAGCCAGTGGCGTTCACGGCGTGCGTCAAAATCGGATCCGAAATCGACCGCGGCACGGACCCCAGCGCCGCCTCGTGCAACACGATTTCCACACCCTCACAAGCGCGTCGACACGCTGCAAGGTCAGCAATGTCGCCTTCAATGAATGTGTGGCGGTGCCACGACTCCACACCCACGACATTGCGCACCTCCTCAAGATTGCGTCGATGCCCGGTTGAGAAGTCATCGAAACTCACCACCGTCTGCCCATTGCGCAGCAACGTCTCCAGCAAATGTGAACCAATGAATCCGGCGCTGCCCGTCACGAGCCAGCGGCGCGGTCGCTTGCCCATCTGCGCACATACGGCATCGAAGGCGGGAGACACCTTGCCGGATTGCGTCATCAAAGCCTCCACACTTCGATACCCTGTGCGCGCAGCGCGATGGCGTCTGCCTTGCATTTGACATCGACATAAAGGCCGTTCGGCGCGAGCTTGTCCACAAAATCCCCAAGCGGGCGCTCCCGATAGCTGCGATGTGCGACAGCCGCTACCATCGCATCGGCGCGCGGGAGATCCTCCCAAGTGCTTAGTACGATGCCGTACTCCTGCAATGCCTCCGATGCAGGCGCCACGGGGTCATGCACGTGCACAGTGACCCCATAGGACACGAGTTCATGGATGACATCGATCACGCGCGAATTGCGCAGGTCCGGGCAGTCTTCCTTGAACGTCAACCCGAGGACGATGACACGGGAGCCCTTGACATGCCGACCGGCCTTGATCATGTGCTTTACGGTCTGTTCTGCAATGTATTTACCCATGCCGTCATTGATGCGACGCCCCGCGAGAATGACCTGCGGGTGATATCCAAGCGTATCCGCCTTGTGGGTAAGGTAATACGGATCGACGCCAATGCAGTGGCCGCCCACCAGGCCGGGGCGAAAGGGCAGGAAATTCCACTTGGTGCCCGCTGCCTCGAGTACCTCGACCGTATCGATGCCGATCTTGTGAAAAATAAGCGAAAGCTCGTTCATCAGCGCAATATTGAGGTCGCGCTGTGTGTTTTCGATAACTTTGGCCGCTTCCGCCACCTTGATACTGCTCGCCCGGTAGACACCGGCAGTGACTATGCTGCCATAAATCTCGGCAACCCGTTCCAGGGTGGCAAGAGTGTCTCCCGAAACTACCTTCGTGATTCTTGTGAGCGTGTGCTCCTTGTCGCCGGGATTGATGCGTTCAGGCGAGTAACCGACGAAGAAATCCCGCTTCCACTGCATTCCGGAGTGCTGTTCGATCACCGGCACGCAGATTTCTTCGGTGGCTCCCGGGTAGACCGTCGATTCAAAGACCACGATCGCGCCATGTTTCAGATTTCGACCCACCGCTTCGCTCGCGCCAACCAGCGCCCGAAAATCGGGCTGGTGCGCATCGTCGACAGGGGTTGGTACGGCAACGACGACGAAATCGGCCTGCGCAAGCAGGGTCGGATCGGTGGTCGGTTCCAGCTGCGACGCGGCCCTGATTTCCTCGGAGGAAACCTCGCCGGTGGGATCGATGAACCGACAGTAGGCGTCTATTTTTTCGCGCGAAAGGTCAAACCCGATGGTCCGAAATCGCTTTCCGAATTCGACCGCCAGCGGCAATCCGACATATCCTAGTCCGACGACAGCGATGGTGGTGTTATTGGTCATGGGCGAGGATTACGCCGTTCGGGCGCGTTGAGGTGGTTGATCGCACGAATTTGAATTTCGCCGCGTGGGGAGTTGAAACAATTCAGAGTTCTTTCAGTAGTTTTTCTGCCTCGGCGCGCACCGGCGGCGCGACGTCGGACTTGCTGAGATTACCCAGTTCCTTTCGGGCTGCGTCCTTGTCCCCGGCTTTTATCAGCGCCCGCGCGAGCCGCATTCTTTTTCCCGTGTCGCTTGGCTCAAGTTCAACCGCCTGACGCAATAGCGCGACACCCCGCGCGACGTCGCCGCGGGTGACCAGTACCCAACCGTAGGTATCGGCCGTGGAGGCGCTTTGGGGTGCCTGCGCGTACGCACGCTCCGCAAATTCGACAGCCTTCGGATCACCAAGTTCATTGAGCGCCCATCCGATGTTGTTGAGCAGCATCAGGTTGTCCGGCTCGATCCGCAATGCATCCGATAGCTGGCTTACAGCGCCCCGATAGTCCTTGCTGGCCAGCCTTTGCTCTGCAAGGTAGGCGCGCACAGTCACGTCGAGCGGGTGATCCTTTAGCCATCGCTGCGACACGGCATTGGCTTCATCCGGCTTTCCCGCGGCCAACAATGCGGAGTGCAGCCGTCCGACCAGGAACGGTGCAGGCTGGCGTGCAAGTGCCGCGCGGTAGGCTGCGGCGCTTTCCGGCCAATTTTTTTGTTGCGCCTTCAGTTCAGCTTCGACGACGAAGCCACCGGCCCAGTCCGCGTGCTGCCTTTGCATTCGGCGAGCCTGGTCGATCCCGGGCTCAATGCGTCCAGCATTGGCGTAGCCCGCCGCCAGGGATATCCATACCGCGGGCACATCCGGCGCAAGCGTCACCGCCGCCAGCATCGACGCGATGGATCCATCGTAGTCATTCATTTTCGCCTGCAGCTCGGCCAACTGCATGAGGGGTTCCGGATTGGTGGGCTGCATCTGCACCGCACGCTTGAAGGAATCGATGGCCTGGTTGGATGCTCCCGCCGCAAATTGCGCAGTACCGAGCGCCTCCACGACCTGCAGACTGTCAGGCAACGCAACCTCGGCTTTCTGCGCCGCCGCGACCGCCGCATTCCAGTCGCGCAATTGTCCGTTGTAGTTTATCAACACCAGCCGCGGACGAATCGACGTCGGATTGGCTGCGATGGCGCGCTCAATCGCGGCTTTCACCTCGCCGGGTGGGGCCTTTGTCACGGCCAGCAATTCGGCAAGCGCCAATAGCACCGGCTCGCTTTGCGGGTCCTTGGCGAGCATTTGTTGATAGCGTGCACGCGCTGCATCGAGTTTGCCTTCGATGAAATCCAGCCGCGCAAGATTGAACGCCGCGGCGACATAGTCGTGGTCAAGGGATAATGATTTTTCGAAGCTGGCGCGCGCGTTTTCTTTGTCTCCCCTCGTCATGTAGACGACGCCCTTGACGTTGTAGGTGATCGCGCTCGATGGCTGCTTCTTCTCAAGCGCGGCGACGGCGACCAAAGCCTTGTCGAAGTCGCGCCTTTGCAAAAGTGCGCTTATCAGCGCGAGGTCGGGCTCTGTCGCGGCAGACTCGGATGCCGCGATGCCCTCGAGATCCCGGATCGCCTGGGCTGATTCACCGGTCACGAGCTTCACCTGCGCGAGGCGGATGCGTCCTGGTACGTTGCCAGCGTCGAGTTTGTTCGCCTTCGCGAAATATTCCGCAGCTTTCGCCGGATTGTTCGATGCGAAGTGTACTTCCGCAATTGCACGCAACAGCGATGGATCATTGGGCGCGCGGCGCAGCAGGGGCTCGAGGGTCTCCAGCGCCTGCGACGTCTTGCCACGGCGAACAAAGGCCGTCGCAAGTGCGCGCCGTGCACCCTCGTCGTTGGGCGCCTTCGCAATCACCGCGCGAAGCGCCGCTTCAGCCGCGGCGTTGGCTTCAAGGCGGAGGTCGATGAGTCCGGAAAGATAAAGCGCCGGAACATAGTCCGGGTTGAATTGCCTTGCCCGGTCGACTGCTTGTCGGGCGGCCGGCATGTTGCTCTGGGCGTAGGCGAGCACTGCCTCGGAAAACCAGGTGCGTGGATCATCCGGGGCGAGCTTCTTGGCCTCCGCAAAATGGTTGGCGGCTTCGGCGATCCTGCCGCTGTAGACCAAGGCTACTATCAACGCCCAGCGCGCCTGTGGGAGATCCGGCTTGACCGCTACCACCCGATCAAGCGTCTTGATGCTCTCGTCGCGGAGCCCCAGGGCGGCTTGCAGATCCGCCTTGAGAAGGAGTACCTCCACCTCATCGGGCGCCGTGGAAAGTACTGCATTTGCCTGCTCAAGGGCGCCTGGCAGGTCGTTCGCCGACACCGCGAGGCGAATGCGTGCGGCTTTGGCCTGAAGGTTTGCCGGATCCGCGGCAAGCGCGGAGTCAAGCGCCACCTGGGCCGCGTTCCGGTCATCCAGCGCAATGTAAGCGAGCGCCCGTGACGTCTCGATATCAGCGCGCACGGCCGGGCGTCCAAATTTCCTGTCGACGGGCTCCGTCACGACCTTGCGAAACTCGCCTTGTAACAGCAGCGCGCGCAATAGCAGCGGCAACGCTTCATCTGCCGGGTAGTTGAGATCGAGCGCCTTGCGCGCCTCGGTCACCGCATCTGCGTAGTTCCCGGTTTCGAACGAGACCTTTGCCAACAGGTAGCGCGCATCGGCCCTGTTCGGATCCGCTTTCAACGCATTCTTGAGTTCGATAACTGCCGCGTTGTTATCGGACTTGGCCATGTACTTCTGTGCGGACGCCACATAAGTGGCTGGATCGCCGACACCGCACGCGGTCATCGGAATCGTCACGACGCACATAATGGCGGTGCACCAAAGGCTTCTAGGATTCATGGTCGTGATTTCATTTTCCTGGCGAATCGATAAGAGAACGACAATCCGACCTACTTGAGCCCAAAACGATGCATGAGGTCGTAGAGCGTGGGACGGCTGACGCCAAGCAATTCCGCCGCCTTGCTGAGGTTTCCATTGACGCGTCCAAGGACATCGAGAACAGCGCCCCGCTCGGCCGCTTCTCGAACCTGGCGCAGATTCAATGCAACTGCATTGGCTTCCGGCGCAGCGACACCGATGTCGTGGGCGCTGATGGTTGTACTTTCCGCCATGATGATGGCGCGTTTTATCACATTCTCCAATTCTCGGACGTTGCCGGGCCAGGTATGCGCCTCGATCGCGTCGATGGCCTCCGCACTAAGTGTCATTGTGGGTCGTCGGTGCTCGGCCGCGAATTGCCGCACGAAACTGTGGGCAAGCAGTGCCGCATCCCCCCTGCGGGCTCGCAAAGGCGGGATTTCGACTACGATCTCGGCGAGCCGGTAATACAGGTCCTCCCGGAAGCGACCGGTGGTTATCTGGTCCTTGAGGCTCTGGTGCGTTGCACATACGATGCGGACGTCGATCGGAACCTCCTGCCTGCCGCCGACACGTTCTATTACACGCTCCTGCAGGAAACGCAGCAACTTTGCCTGCAGTGAAACTGGAAGATCGCCGATTTCGTCAAGAAACAGCGTGCCGCCGTTGGCGGTCTCGATCTTCCCGATGGTCTGCCTGGCGGCCCCCGTGAACGCGCCCTTCTCGTATCCAAACAACTCGCTTTCCAGCAGCGTTTCGGGAATGGCCGCGCAATTGATGGCGACAAACTTGCGCCCGTGTCGTGGAGACAGCTCGTGCAAAGCTCTTGCCAGCAGTTCCTTGCCCGTGCCAGAGTCGCCCAAGAGCATAACCGTCGCCGACGACGGCGCGACCTTTTCGATGGTTCGACATATCCGTTGCATTTCGGGGTCGCGCGTGGTGATCCCGGAAGTTGCCGGGACTTGGGCGGTCGCCTGCAGGCGCTTGTTCTCTTCCTGCAGATCGTGCACGCGGACGGCTCGCTCAATCGACCATGCGAGAATTGCCGGCTCAAACGGTTTGGTGCAGAAGTCGAAAGCCCCGAGCGCGATGGCTCTCAAGGCATTGGCGTGGTCGTTCTGTCCAGTCAGAACGATGACCTTGGTGTCTGGTGCCAAGGCGTGGATCTCTTCGAGCAACTGCAGCCCTTCGCGTGAATCATCCGGGCTTGGCGGCAGGCCAAGATCCATAGTCACCACTGCCGGTTCGTGGCGACGCAGTTGGGCAATCGCCGATTCGCGATCGCCCGCCACTACCGTCTCATAGCTGTCGAACGCCCATTGCATCTGCTTTTGCAGCGCCGGATCATCTTCGACAATCAGCAGAGGTCGACGCGCATTGCTCATGCTGCTGCTTTCGTTGTCGAGGACGAGGAATGCCCATCGTCTCCGATCGGGAGCAGGACCCGGACCCGTGTCCCGTCATTGGGCTTGCTATCGATGAATATCTGTCCGCCGAGTTTTGCGACGTACTGCGAACTCTCATAGACACCGATTCCCATTCCGTCCGATTTGCTGGTCTCAAATGGCCTGAACAGACGGTCGCGGACGAATTCCGGAGTCATGCCCACACCGGTGTCCGCGACCTCCAATACCGCCTGGGCGTCTTCACGACCGAGGCGAACCGTTACCGTGCCGCCATTGGCGGTCGCATCGAGGGCATTCTGGACCAGGTGCCCAATTACATGGTCAAGCTGATCTTCGTGCCCGATCGTCGAAATTCCCGGCGCAAGTTCGAGTTTGATTGGCGTCGTGTGAACAGACTTGGCGGCGCATGCCTGCCGGACGACGTGCTCGAGATCAACGAGATGCGGTTTCTCGACCGGCGTTGCGCCAATTCGCAATTGCAACATGAGCTTGTTCATTCGCCCGACGACGTTTTCCACCGTTACCAGCATATCGCGCTGAAACTCTGGATTGTCGTGGTGGCGTTCGGCATTCCTTAGCATAAGCGATAGTTGTGCCACGAGGTTCTTGAGGTCGTGTACGACAAATGCAGACATGCGATTGAAGGCGTCGAACTTGCGGGCCTCAAGCAGGGTTTCGGTCGCTCGGACGTGCCCCAGGTAGCTCGCAGCCTGGCTGCTTGCGGTCTTCAGGAGGTCCAGAACCTCCCAATTGACGTCGATCGCGACTCGCGCATCGGCGAGCACGACAAATCCAATCAGGTCGGCCCCCGCAGCCAACGGGATGACCAACCACGCTGACGGCAAACGCGCCATCCATTCCGGAACCTCAAGGTCAGGATAGAGAGTCGGATCGGATGCGTATTCGTGCAGGTTGACGACCCAGCCGGTACGCTCGAAAAACCGGACCAACGACGCGTCATCCCTTTCGACAACTGCACATTCAGGCATGTTGCATCGCGACGCCTGCTTGAACACATTTTCGTTCCTGAGCCAAAGCAACCCGCCAGGACTTTCGACCAGGTCGGCCAGCGCAGTGATGGTGCGCTCCCGAACCCCGAGCAGCGAACTTTCGGCAGACAAATGGCGGGTAAACCGGAGCCATTCCTCGCGGTAGTCATAGCGGTACGAGAAAAAATGCTTGCTGACCAGAACCCGGAGATTGGAACGGAATCTCCCGGATGACGCGACAAAGATGCCGGCCAGTAACGCGGTGAACAGAAACACGATCTGTATGGCGCGGCCCCATTCACCGCCGAGATAGCGCACGACGAAGCCAGCCGCCGCCATGCCGAAAAGGAACACGCCCGAGACCAGAAGTGCACTGGAGTGGAAGACCACGCTGCGGGACATGTGCATGTCAATGGCCCAGCGCGGATTACGGGCCGTGGCGACCGCGAGCAGTGGAATGACGATTGCATTGGCGATGCCGCGGGCCACCCAAATCTCAGGGTCGAGGCGCCCGAAGAGGATTGCGTCACCGTAGTAAAAGACGTCGAAGGCAAAAATGCCGACGAGCCCCAGACACAATGGCCGCACCGCCCAGCGTGCTTGCGGACTGGCCCGCCGGAACAGCTGCTCGACCGCCACCAAACCAAGAATCGCAAGTCCGAGGCGGGCGCCATAGACACCGGTTCCCGTCGCCGTCTCGGGCACGGCACCAACCATTTGCCCATCGGTGAGGATCAGGTTTGCGGCGAGCGTGAATACGATCATCACGAGCAGCCACAGCGGCAGCGCTCGTGCGGACGTCACCGGCGCATGGTCGTCGCGAGCAGCACTTAACACGCCAACCACAAACGCAAACCACAACGCATAGCGCAGCAAATCGCTGACGACCGTTACAAACCATGCTGGCGGTACCGGCCAGAAGATCACCGCCACCCCGCTGGCTGCCCACAGGGCGCTGGCGAGCGTGACGGCAAAAAGCAGGGTTGCCCGCCCGCTCCAATGCCAGCCGAGTGCGAGCCGCATCGCAAAGGCGGCAAAACCTGCGGTTGCGATCCCGTAGCTCCAAAGCGCAGCCGTCGCGAGAGTGCTTTCGTTCACGGATTTGGCATTTCTAGCCGCGCGATAGGCACAGCCACGGCCGAAACAAGGTTACGGCTTGTCCGGTTACTTCGGCGCGCAACACTTCCGCGACACGGTCCGTAGGACAGAGGACGCTGGTCAACGGTTTGTCAATTCAATCCTCTCGGCTACCGCGCACCCTCACCAAGGAGTACCACCCTGATTGTGGCAAGCACAATCAGCAGGTCCAGAAACAGTGTGTGATTCTTGACGTAGTAGAGGTCATATTCAAGCTTCCTCATCGACTGTTCTACATCCGCCCCATAGGAATATCGCACCTGCGCCCAGCCGGTGATGCCAGGCTTCACGCTGTGCCTCGCGGCGTAAAAGGGAATTCTTTCGGTAAGCATGGCGACGAAGACAGGACGCTCTGGGCGTGGGCCAACCAAACTCATTTCACCCCGCAGGACATTGAGGAGTTGCGGTAGCTCGTCGATACGGCTTCGCCGCAGAAAGCCTCCGAGCGGGGTGACCCGAGGATCATTGACCGCAGCCCAGCACGCTTTGCCATCCGATTCGGCATCGGGACGCATGCTCCGGAACTTGAGGAGGTCGAACGTCTTTCCCCCCAGGCCAACGCGTTGCTGCCGGTAAATGATCGGAGCGTTGGCATCGAAAGCAATGAGGACGGCAGTCACGATCAAGATGGGAAGCGTCAACACGATAAGCACCAGCGAAGCCACGATATCGAAGGCGCGTTTGACTGCGGTTCCTATCCAGTCCTGTCTGAAGCCATGCCCGTAGATCAGCCAACTGGCCTTGAGCGATGCAATGGGAATCAGTCCATGTACGCGTTCGAAGAACCGGGGCAGGTCCGTGATCTGGACCCCGCTCAGCCGGCATTCGAGCAGCGACCGCAACGACAGCACCCCACCGCGCTGATCATGCACCGCGACGATAATTTCATTGACATGATATTGCGTCACGATCGCCTCAAGCGAAAGCGTTCGCGACAACACACGGGACGGCGTAACGAAGGATTCACTCACCTTGTCGAGCGCAAAGAAGCCAACGAGTTCCATCCCCGGAGCACTCGCAGAGTCGAGCGACGATTCGACGATTCTAGCTTCGGCCCCGGTTCCAAGCACCAGCACGCGGTGCGGAAGCACCGTGCGCAACAGTGGCGACACGACAATATGGCGAACGACCACCAAGCCGCCGAAAGCCACAATCAGAATTTCACCGAAAACCTCCTGGAAGCGAGCGCCGCCGGGCAACAGATACCAGACCATGTAGGCAATGGGTGCGCCAATCACCATTGCAAGCAACAGGCGGCCGAGATAAATCCAGAAATCAACCTTCAGATCACGGCCATAAAGCCCGAAGGCGCCATTGAACATCACGATGATGGAAGCGAATACGAGACCTCCTGCCATATTCCGCGTGGATGCCACCAACGATTGGTCGTCAAGCCAACGGACCAGAAACACAGCCAGGAGCAGCCACGTGAGCTCCGCGCCAAGCTGAACCAATGCGGAACGAGGAACGTTCCAGTGCAGGAGGTTAACCACGATTTCGCCAACCCCTAGTGTTCGAAGCGGCGAAAGAGACGCACCACGAACGGGTGGGCGTGACGCAGCGCAGGACTTCCTCGCTGCGGAACATTGCTCAACGCGTCGATATGAACGCGCACTTTTCCTCCATGGTTCTGCCTCCGCGACGCGATTTCCACTGGCATCTAGTTACCCATAAAGGGCGGCGGCGCAGCGCAGGGCCGCAAATGGAACCTGTACACTACTTTTTGTTGCGATTTTCGCCGCCACAATACCTTCGCCGAATGGCAATTCTATGACGCCGTTCTGCGACGCGGCAACTACCGTTGGTCGGTGTTCCCGCCACAACGAGTTCGCCCCGCGCCGATGCGAAGCGCACGTAGAGGCCATGCACCTGTCCATGTTGCCCAAACCGGCATTTACCATGACTGCACCCATTCAATCCTGCGTAAAAGGAAGCCAATTCGCCGTGCGCCAACATCCAGCGGGTGAAAAATATCGTCTTATGCACGGCTGGGATGTTATTAAAGGCCGCCGCAGCGGCAAAGGCAAGGACGCATTCCCGCGTGGCGACGCGAATTTTCCGCTTGACCACGGCCACGCCTGCACTTCTGGCAGCTCGCCCGCGTTCCCGGCCTGGTGCCGTCCTGCACCAGGTGCTGCTGCCACGAATGCCGCCGTCCGCCCTCATCATTGAGCGGTCGTCTGCATCGCGCCGGGATTCCGCGGGAACGGGACGGTGGTCGGCCGGCTCTGCATGGGGTGCACATATTCGCGGTCAGGGCCGAACCATTTGCCGTCACTCGAGCGTGTTTCGATTGCGCGTCCCAAGGGCATCGCGTTGCGCACGAGGCGGACATCAAACGCCTCCACGGCTGCCACGTCGGCTTCAATTATCTTGAAATTTCCGTCGGAACGCTTGAATGTGGAGTGATCCACCGTGTCGCGACCCATCAGCAGATTGTTCGATGTTTGAATGCGGCCAGCCCCTGGCGCCACCCGCAGGAACCGGCCGCCGCCGGCAAGGTTGTCAATCAGCGTATTGTTGCCAACGAACAGGTCGTTCTGGGGCCACCGGTAACCTTCGGCGCCAAATGAAACCATGACGCGGTTTTCGCTGCGGGCACTTTGCTGAATGATATTTCCGAGAACGTAGGCGGTCCCGCCATTCGGAAATTCGAGCTCATAGCTGGCGCGACCCTGCTTTTCGTCGGTAATGCGGTTGTAGAGGATATGGCTCTCGCGAGCGCGGGACTTGACGAGGTGACCGAAGTGACCCCGATGCACATAGCTGCGGATAAGGTCGAATCGTCGTATCGTACCTACGTAGATCTGATGGCCGACCGGATCGCCGGGACGAAATGGATGTTCGATCGCGTTGTCGCGAAACTCGGATGCGTCTACCTCCAATTCGGCCGTAGGGCTGTTCCACGTCAACAGGCCCATTTCGTTGTGCTCGAACAGGCATCCGCGCACCGTGAGTTTTTCACCTTCGAACCGGATTCCCGCGCCGTTTTGAGAAGGAACGCGTGCGCCGACAAACGCGATGTTCTCAACGACGACGTTGCGACCCTTGATCACCCAGATCGCCTTGCTCTCCGCTGTCACTCCATGGGAAACCATGCGCGCCTGTCCGCCGACTGCGCGAATGGTGAGATCGTTCTGAGGCCAGACTGCAACGTCGTCCGAATAAGTGCCTGCGTCGATTTCCACGATGTCCCCCGCGCGCGCGCCTTGCGCGGCCAATGCGACAGTGGGATAGGGTCGATTTGGACCGACCCGTAGGATCCTTTCGAGGGGCAACGGGTTGATGCCTGCGACCGGCTGCATGAGTCCAGGCGGCGGCGCGGCAGGTTGGCTGCCGGATTGCGCGGGAGCACGATCATTTCCCCCTGCGTAACCCGATTCGAGCCCGGACAGTGTCGCCCCGGCCAGCCATATTACGAGCAACACCAAACGTCGCCAAATCCGACGGCTCGCATGATTGCCACGATTGCCGTGGTCAAGACACAAGCGCAGCCAGAACGACTTGGGAATCACTTTGGCGATGCAGCCTTGGTCCCCTGACTCTGGCTTTTTGCGGCGGCAGGCACTGTCCGCTTCGTCTCCCATTGCCCGACCCCTTCAAGCATCTTTTTGAGCCCGGGAAACGCGAATCCGATCTCGTAGGCGCGCTTTGCATGAAGGCGCGCCTTCGGATAGTCCTGCAGATCAAAATAGGCGAGTCCAAGGTTGTAATGGACGTTGGCGTTGTCGGGGTCGAGGGAAAGCGCAGTCTGCAATTGGCGCATGGCTTCGGTGCGATTCCCTGTGCGCATCAGGTATGTTCCGTAGATCAGGTACGCAACGCCGTCATCCGGCGCGAAACGGATCGCTCGATTGAGATAGCACGATATCGTGTACTTGGCTCCCGGCGGCTGCTCCGTCTTGAGGTTACGCCCGAGATTGATCATAGCGATGAGCGCGCGATGATGGTTGGGCGACGCTCGCAATGTGTAATCGATATCGCCAGCGAGCGTGCCGGTGGTGCCACGCCGCAGTGCTTCGACATCGTTGGTGAAATGCGCGCCTTCGACAATTACCAGCTTGTCTTTGGCGGTGCGATAGTCGTAGGGGCCGTAGGCGTTGGCGAGGTCGCCGCACTCGTCGTAGGCCCAGACGGAACCTGCATTCAAACCGGCGAAAACGACGAAAATGGCTATGACTACCTTCATGAAGGGCTCCTTTGGACACGCGATGGGCCTACTCCGAGCGCACCGCGACGAAAATGCCCCCTGATGGAACCTTACCTCCTTGGCGCCCACCCTGCCCCCTCGCCGGCCCCCGGGCGTCGGGGGCATCCACAACAGAAGTCTAATGCCAAGGTCGCGCGAATGAAGCTTCCTGCCGGCGCACGGACTTCGGTGGGCCGGTTGCACTGGATCAGGCTTCGTTTCCGATTGCGTGATTATCCATTGTGCGGACTCGCGTTCGTGTTCGCAATGGTGGCCGGGACAATTCGCCGCAATGCCGAGACGCGCCGGGGAAATGTTCTTGATGGTGACCTATCGGGAGCTGCAAGCCTTTTCCAGCAGTGTGGCCAGCGATCGGGCGCGTTCGCGCCGCGACAGCCTGGCGACGTAGTCCGGCGCAGGAAGGGGGGCGACGTTTTTCCCACCCTGTTCACGAATTGCTCGAGCAGCGCTGCAATGGCGGGGGCGGAATCGAGCCTCGCAATCATGTCGAGTCCTGCGTCGCGCACCAGTGCAGCGGTATCGCCACGTGGATCGGTCAACGCTACGATCGGCCGCCCTGCCCGCAAATATTCATAGATTTTTGCCGGAATTTGCTCGTTGCAGTTCGCGGCCTGCAGCACGAGCAGTCCGTCCGCGCGGACCATCTCCTGCAACGCCGCCCCATAGTTTAGCGGCGGCAGCAACTCCACGATGTCTTCCAGCGCGTGACGCCGCGTCAATTCGCGCAACATTGCATCATGTCCAGACGCCCGAAAGCGGACCTTCAGGCGATTGCCGTACAGTGTTCCCGCATTCACCAACTGTTGCAGTGCCGCAAATAGTTGCGTAGGGTCCCTCTCCAACGGGTAAACGATGCCGCTATGCAGCAATGTGACGGCGCCCGGTGTGAGTGGACCTATTCCCGCAGTTTCAACCGGCAACCCGGCAAAACTTTCCTCGTCGAAGCCATTCTCAATCACTTCGAAACGGCTGGAAACGTCCGGATACCGATCACGATAAATCCGTGCGGCACCTGGGGTGGTGAATACACTGTAGCGAGCATTGCGGACAGTTTTTTCTTCGACGCGTCGAAAGCTTTCCCAGACACGCGGGTGCGCGGGATAGCCTTCCTGCGCCATCGGGTCACGAAAATCCGCGACCCAGGGCAACCTTGTGCGCCGATGCAATGCGTGCCCAATGACATGGGCAGTGGCAATCGGATAGGTCGACCAGATCACGTCGGGCCGGTGGTCCCGAATCAGGCGAAGCCCGGCCGGAACGGCCCCGAGACGCCAACTGATCCAGCGATCGGGACATGCCAAGAGGGCGGGATAGCGGCCGGCGATGGACAGATGCCGTGCGCTGTCGAGTGCGAATGCGCGCTGAACAGTGACTGTTTCCGGGACCTGCCCCACGAGGTCGTCGCTGGTGGACTCGTAGGCACGCGGATGCGCGGTGAGCACCAATGCGTTCCAACCGAACGCGGGCAGGTGCTGCAGGAATCGTAGCGTGCGCTGGATCCCGCTGCTGCCTGCGAATGGCGGAAAATGGTAAGCGACCATCAGCACCTGTTTCACGCCTGCCTCGCATGTAGGGATCGACGCAGCCAGTCGAGGGTGCGCGCTTCGAGTTCCGCTCGACCTGGTGCCGTTGAAAATGTGTGATCGGCTCCGGCAACTTCGTGCATTTGTACAGTGACCCGTTGAAGCAAGCCGGTCCAATGCGAATTCGACTGCACATGGTCCTGGAACTCCTTCGCCGTCAAGTCATGCTCGCTCAGCAGCAGAAGCACCGGGCCCGTGAATGTACGCAATCCTTGCGCCATGCGATCCTGGAATGGTGCCATCGCGGAAGCGGGTGCTGCCGGCGGCCGTCCAAGCGAGACCTTGACCTTCATGACTATGGTCCAGAGGGCCCCCGCAACGTCGACCTTGCCCTGTACAAGTCTTGTCCAGAATGCGCGGTCCCGCCATCGCCGGCCATAGTAGTGCTTGAGTTCCGCCCTTGCCATGGACGTTTCGGAGCGCACCCATGGATTGACCAGTACGATCCCGGCAACGCGCGCGTCTTCCGTTGAATGCCAGTAAAGGAGCGAACTTGCTGCTGCGTCGCAGAGTCCCCATAGAACGACGCGGCGAATCTTTGGACATTGGTTTTGCAGTGCATCGATCGCGGCGGCGATGTCCGGCGTTGCTTCATCGAAAGCGCGGGTAGGCCCGGTCGAATCTCCCATGCCGCGATAGTCGAAACGCAGCACGGCGACTCCACTTGCTGCAATTCGACGCGCAAGGAGTACGAACTGCCGATGGCTTCCAATCCGGTACTGAGGGCCTCCGACCACGATCACCAACCCGAGGTCGCTGGCTGCCGCAGGTTCGGCAAGGATTGCAACCACCCGTTCTCCGCGACAATCAAATGTCAGGGCCTTCTCGACAAAATTCATTTGCGCCACGCAGAGACCGCAGCGCATGTGGCGTCCAGCAGTTCCGGACACTCGGCGATTTCCTGCGTTTGCCAGAAAGCCTGACCTGCAACCGAGTGCAATGCAACCTGGTGGCTGGCGGCGCGCCAGCTGTCCAGGTGTGCTTGTACGACGGGCGATGGTTTCGGAGCAGCCGCCGCCGCAATTTCGAGCCACGCGACGCGCACGGGTGCAGCAAGCGGCGTCAACGTGGCGGCGTCGAGCCCCGTCGCAATGCCAGGCGGCAGGTCGTAACCCCCAATCTCGACAGCATGGCCTTCGGCCAACCGGCCTCGAATCTGCTCCGTGCCGATGCGCTCGCTCGGATTGGCGCCGAAGAACTGGCTGGTGACGCCCATTCTAAGAAATTGATTGAGCAGCTGCTTACCGCTCGTGGCCGGTTGCCAGAACACCAAATCGGGTACTGGATCCATCGCCTCCGCGGCGGCGCGCACGAGCAGGCATCCGGCGCGTAGCCCCCATAACACCGGCCGCAATCCGGACTGGTCGCGCAACCACGCCGTGGCGTCAACAATATCGGAAATCCATTGCTGCCAGTCGGCCTCTGCAAATTCGCCGTCGCTGTCGCCACAACCGAATAGGTCCATCTGCAAGACGGTCCAGCCGCCGTCCGCCAGCGCACGGGATTGCAGGGCCGCCATGCGACGTGACTTGTTCATCTCCTCGGCAAAAGGATGGACGAAAAGCATGGCCCCGACGCTTTTTGACTCCGGCGCATGGCGTATACAAAACCGCCTCCCCCTCTTTAGGGGCAGGAAAAACACTTCGGGCGATGACATCAGCCTTCGATCAATCAGGACGCAAGCTTGGATCTGACAAATTCGACGAGTGTCCCGACCGTCGCAAAGTTCGAGCCATCGATTTCGTCGTCAGCAATTGCGAAGCCGAAGTGATCCTCCAAGGACGTGATCAACGTAGCCACTGCCATGGAATCGAGTTCCGGGATGTTGCCGAGCAGCGCGGTGTGCTGGCCCATCGCAATCACGCTCGTATTGGGACCCAAAACGCGTTCAAGAATGGCAATAACTTCACGTTCCACGTCCAAAGCTGATCTCCTTCAATGAGGAACACGCCTACGCATGGCCGCGCAAACGCGACCCTGCGTGGGCTGGTACGACTGTTGCGTCTAGCACCGGACATGCACTAAGGTAAGCGCGAACCATGGCACCGACCCAAGATACCGCCACTAACGAAGACCGTATTATTCCATTCTGCATCGAACGCGGGAAGGAATGGTGCCTGTACGCATTTCCGGACGCGCGGGTCAGCATGCCAACAGGCGCTGATGGTGACGACGGCCTCGATATGGCGGCGACGCGGTTCCGGGGATGAACGATATTAGTAGCAACGCCGCCATTCCACGTTTGCCGGTACTTGGGTGGTCGACTTTCTCGGGCGGCAAATCGGTCGGCGTCCCCAGCGTCACCGACAGCCCGAATATCACCTATACGACGAGTGGTCGCGCGGCAATAACACTTGCTCTGCGGATCCTTGACTTCAAGCCCGGGCAGCGAGTGCTGGTGCCGACCTATCACTGCCCCACCATGATTGCACCGGTCGCGCGGCTGGGAGGCGAACCCTTGTTCTTTCCAGTGACCGAATCAGGGGCGCCGGCGCTGGACGCTCTTGAGCGCTGCGACCTGCGCGGTGTCCGGGCAATGCTTGCCGCCCATTACTTTGGTCTTGCCCAGCCGATGGCAAAGGTTCGCGCATTCTGCGATGCGCATGGAATCGCGCTCATCGAGGACTGCGCGCACGCGTTCTTCGGGGCCTCTGAAGGTCGCCCCTTTGGCGGATGGGGGGACCTCGCCATTGCCAGTCTCACCAAGTTCTACCCCGTGGCCGAGGGCGGTTGCCTTGTTTCGCATTCGCGCACATTGGCGAACATCGAGCTTGCACCGCGGCGCACGGTCGAAGAACTCAAGGCGTTGACCGATGCGGTAGAGCTCGGTGCTCGATACGACCGATTCTTCGGATTGAATCTGCTCCTCAAAGGAGTATTTGGGCTCAAGGAGATTGTGCGCGGCCGGCCATGGCGGGTCGCATTGGCCAACGATCTCGAACCGGCAGGTGCGCCGTCTCCGGACGATCTGTGCGACACCCTGCTGGGCTCGCGACTCACGAAAATGTCACGCGGCATCGCGGACTCGGCACACCGCTCCCGAATCGTGACCCTGCGGCAACGCAACTACCGGCTGCTTGCCCAGCTGCTTTCCGACCTGCCGGGTGCAACACCATTCATGCCCGAGCTTCCCGAAGGGGCGGTCCCGTACGTCTTTCCACTCCGTGTGGCCCGTCCGGCCGAACGTTATCGTGCCTTGCGCGCGGCGAGGATCCCGCTTTTTCGTTGGGACCGAATCTGGCCCGGAACGCCGGCCATCGACGGCGATCACGGCCTCGCATGGTCCGTCGAAATGTTCCAACTCGCTTGCCACCAGGATCTGTCGGAGGGTGACGTGAGAGCCATCGCGGCGACAATACACCGCGTTTTGGCGGATGTCGGCTGACGATCGGACATGATGCGATGCCCGATGGTCACTGACCCGACGTCGTTCAATCAGTCACCGGATGACTTTTGCGAGCTCAACGCACCGGCCACTACTCCAAACTGGACGGGGAGACGGCGGCATGCGGCTGGCCTTCCGCGTTGCCCGCGGGCAGCGATTCGGGCATCGAATTTCGCGGGCGCGACCAGAATGCCTGGGCCCGCTCGATCCACGCCCATCGACTGCAGTTGACGTGATACAACCCTCGTGACTCCTTGGTCCAGTGTGAGTGCCAGTCCATGATCTTGCCGAAGAATTCGACTCGCCGGACCCTTGACTCGCCGAAGATCAGCCGCAGCTCCTCCTCCCGCAACATGGACGCCGGGGACAGCGATCTGATCGTTTCATCGTAGGTTGTCTTCAGCACCACCAGCATGCTGCCACTCTGAATGCAAAGATCCATCGCTACGACTCGCTCGCCGAACCAATAGCGGTAGATTCGCGCGGCCCCGATGGCGCCGTAGTTTTCGAGCATGCGACGATAAAACCGGCCCTGCTGGTTGTCGGGATGAATTGCGGTGCCACCTGCCGCCTTCCAGCCGATGCCCTCCATCGCGCCGTAGCTCTCGAGGGCCGCCGCCACGTCCTCCGCACGGGTCAGCACTTCCAGGCGCGGATGAATGCCGTCCTTGGCAAGTTGCTTGCGTTGCTTGCGCATGTTTGCACGGAGGTTCTTGCCGCGAGTTTCCCAGTATTCGTCAAAGGTACGATCTAGTGGCACCCAGGCGGTGGCCACGTAATCGAGCGTGGTGACGCAGCCGCGACCGACCGGTCGGTCGAACATCATCGGATCGAGTTGGGTCAGTCCGAGCTTGAGGGTGAATCCTGGCAATGTCCGCAGGAGACACTTGGCCAGCATCTCCAAATCCTCGCCGGGCCGCATCAGCCACGGGCCAAGCGGCAATTGCGACGGTTGAAAGGTCTCCCAGACACCCTTGGCCTTGGGGGCGACGATGGCCATTGCCGAGACCCCGTGTCCTTCCTCCCACACAGCGACGAGTTCGTTCCCGCGCGCGAATTCGTCAAGAAGAGGTCCGATGAACTGTGACTGCAGGAACGGCACGTCTGCCGCCGCGACGGCGAGCCGATCCCATTCGGATGCGAAGTGCGCAAACTCACCGGCAGGATGAAGTGACCAAGGCATGGGTGGAAATCAGTGGTGGCAGGTTCGTGGCCGAGCCACGATACGAAGCTGCGGCGTCCGCGTCAACCGGACCGGCGACGACGCGGCGAAAATGCAGCTCGCGCAAATTGGGGTACGATCAGGATCGCCCGAAATGTGAAAACGGTGCATTTGTCCGAGCTCGGGGAGCGGGCACAAGCGCGGCGCATGCGACCGGTAACGAAGTCGGGGCCATGCACGATTGAGAACTCCATTTCCCGAGGCAACAAAAACGATCGATGGAAGCAACTCTTGTTCATGAATTGGCGCCCGTCGCGGCCAACCGCGCGCCGGAAGCCATCGCCGTCACTCATGGCGGCGTTTCCGCGGACTATGCCACGCTGTCGAGTCAGATAGCCGCGTTCGCTGCAGGAATGCAGCGGCTCGGGCTCGAGCGCCACGGTCGTGTGGCCGTCTTTCTCGACAAGCGCATCGAGACCGTGGTCTCCATGCTTGGCGCAGCAGCGGCCGGCGGGGTGTTCGTGCCGGTGAATCCGTTGCTGAAGGCCGAGCAGGTTGCCTACATCATGCGTGATTGCAATGCGCGCATTCTTGTTACGTCGAATGAGCGATTCGCGATGCTGCGGGCTTCGCTAGCCACCTGCAGGGACTTGAGACACGTTGTGGTGGTCAACCCGCAGCCCACAACCACGCCCCCCGGCGCGGCACCAGCCCATGCGTGGAACGATGTATTGGACTCGCCGCCTTGCCACGGACATCGTGTCATCGACAACGATATGGCGGCAATTCTCTATACCTCAGGCAGCACCGGATCGCCCAAAGGCGTTGTGCTTTCGCATCGAAACATGGTGGCCGGTGCCAAGAGCGTCGCCACCTATCTGGAGAATTGTTCCGACGATACGTTGCTCGCAGCGTTGCCGTTGTCGTTCGACGCGGGCTTCAGTCAATTGACTACAGCCTTTCATTCGGGCGCTCGCGTCGTGCTGATTAACTACCTCTTGCCCAAAGACGTCGTAAACGCCATGGTCCGGGAACGCGTTACCGGATTCACCGGCGTTCCTCCGCTCTATCTTCAGCTAATGCAAGTTGATTGGCCCGAATCAATCGCAGCGCACCTGCGTTACTTTGCAAACACCGGCGGCCGTATGCCGCAGGAAACCCTGCGGGCCCTCCAGGCGCGTTTACCCAACGCCAGGCCGTACCTGATGTATGGCCTGACCGAAGCGTTTCGATCGACTTATCTGGCGCCGGAAGAAGTCAGTCGGCGTCCTGATTCCATCGGCAAAGCCATTCCCAACGCTGAAATTCTTGTGCTGCGCGAGGATGGAATTCGTTGTGCACCGAACGAACCTGGCGAACTCGTTCACCGTGGTGCGCTTGTGGCGATGGGGTACTGGAATGACCCTGACAAGACCTCCGAACGGTTCAAACCGCTTCCCGGTCGCGAACCGGGACTCGTGCAGCCGGAAATCGCCGTCTTTTCGGGCGATACGGTACGCATGGATGAGGGCGGGTTTCTCTACTTCATTGGTCGTCGCGATGAAATGATCAAGACCTCCGGCTATCGCGTCAGCCCGACGGAAATCGAGGAAGTGCTTTACGACACACGGATGGTCGGTGAGGTTGCGGCATTCGGTGTGCCGCATCCAACGTTGGGCCAAGGCATTGTGGTGGTGGTCACTCCCGTGGGAACAAACCCACTTGAATCCGGTACCCTTCTCGACGCATGCCGCGAGCACCTTCCCACGTACATGCTCCCCCTGATTGTCGATATCCGCGCAGGACCATTGCCGCGAAATCCAAACGGCAAAATCGATCGCAAGCGCCTGGGCGAGGAGCTCGCCCACACGTTCTCGACGTCCAAATGAATCGGCGCCGAAAGGCTGCAGCAACACTTCTGCGACCGGCCAAGGCACGGTTGGAGGGGCCGCAGCCGCAACTCTAGGTACAATCGGTACTGTCTGGAATCGTCTCAGATCCGCTTACACCGTGTCCAAACCATCAAATTTCGCAGAGTCCACGGCCCGGCAAGTCCAGGTGACATTTGGCACGGAGGATCCCGATCGCTTTGCCGGCGTACGGTTCGCCCAACATGCCCCAATGCCCCATTGGCCAGTAGTCGATGATTGTCTTCGGGTTGGCGGGCTCCCTCTCACCCAGCTCGCCCAGCGCGTTGGGCGCACCCCGTTTTACGCTTATGACCGACAGTTGCTGAGCACACGAATCGCATCGCTCCGGCGCATCCTGCCTTCAGGAATGAAACTGCATTACGCAGTGAAGGCCAATCCGATGCCTGCCGTCGTTGACCACATCGCGCGTCTGGTGGATGGCCTGGACGTGGCCTCCGGTGGGGAGCTCAAGCTGGCGCTCGATGCCGGGATGAGCCCCGCTGACGTGAGCTTTGCCGGCCCCGCCAAGAGCGAAGGCGAGCTTGCCCAGGCGGTGGCCGCCGGCATTCTCATTAACGTCGAGTCATTGCGTGAGATTGCGTTGCTTGGTGGAATGGCCCGGTCGATGGGTATCAAGCCGCGGATAGCGGTCCGGGTGAATCCGGATTTCGAACTCAAGTCTTCAGGAATGAAGATGGGGGGCGGCGCTCGGCAGTTTGGAATTGACGCAGAACGCGTTCCGGATGCGCTTGCCCAGATCGGAACGCTTGATCTCTCGTTTGAAGGGTTCCATATTTTCAGTGGGTCACAGAGTCTGAAGGTAGATGCGATTTGCGATGCACAGAAGCAATCGGTCGACCTTGCACTGCGTCTGGCGAGCGCGGCGCCCGCTCCGGTACGGATGCTGAACATTGGCGGTGGTCTCGGAATACCGTATTTTCCGGGAGAATCGCCGCTGGACCTTGGCCCAATCGGTGCAAACCTGCGTTCCCTGGCCGAACAGGTGAAAGTTGCATTGCCGGAAGCGGCGCTGGCGATCGAACTCGGCCGCTATATTGTCGGAGAATGTGGCGTCTATGTTTGTCGCGTTCTCGAGCGCAAGATCTCGCGGGATCAGATCTATCTGGTGACCGATGGCGGCCTGCATCATCATCTTGCGGCTTCCGGCAATTTCGGCCAGGTCATTCGCAAGAATTATCCAGTCCTGCTCGGCAATCGAGTCCAGGGCACGCGGCGCGAACTGACCTCGGTGGTTGGTCCACTCTGTACCCCGTTGGACCTCCTGGCGGACCGCATGGAGCTCGCGGCAGCCGAGCCTGGCGATCTCGTCGTCGTTTTCCAATCGGGCGCCTACGGAGCCACGGCAAGTCCGCAGCATTTCTTGAGTCATCCCGCTGTCGTTGAAGTCCTGGTCTGACAGGCAAGCAATGGCAGCGCGACGGGGTTTTTCGGAAAAATTGCATGATCATTTCTCCGAGCAGGAGCAGGTGCGAATGGCCGACCTGCTTGATTTGATTCCGAAGCACGGCGAAAACGTGCTGGACGTCGGTGCGCGCGACGGTCACCTCTCTGGCCTGCTTGCGGATCGTTTCGGTAGCGTCGTCGCGCTCGATCTCAAGCTGCCTGAGGTAGGGGACGCCCGCGTGGAAGCCGTTGTCGGCGACGCGACGGCCCTTGACTACGAAGATAACGCCTTCGACACCGTTGTGTGCGCTGAGGTGCTGGAACACGTGGCGGAGAGCCAACTCGAGCGCGCGTGCAACGAACTCGTCCGGGTTGCCCGGCGCACGATCGTAATCGGCGTTCCCTATAGGCAGGACCTTCGCTACGGACAGACCATCTGCAGAACCTGCAACGGAATCAATCCGCCGTGGGGGCACCTCAATACTTTCGACGAGCGTCGACTTCGATCCCTGTTTGCAAGCGTCGCGATAACGCGCATTTCACATGTGGGTTCAAGTCGCCAACGTACCAATTCAGTGTCCGCTGCGCTAATGCAGTTTGCAGGAAACCCCTACGGAACCTACGAGCAGGATGAAGTCTGTGTTCATTGTGGCTCAAAACTGCAGGGACCCGCCGCGCGGACGCTTGTGCAAAGGATCGCAACCAAAGTCGCCTACAAGCTTGAACGTGTCCAACAGGCCTTCATTTCGCCGCAAGCCAATTGGATTCATTTGCGGTTCGACAAAAGCGATACCGTTGGTGAACCGCGTTAGACGCTGATGTCCGGGCAAGCCCTACGCCGATGAGCATTGCCATATCTGCGGCGCCGGCCCCGACTTCCGGCTTCAAATGCATCGGCAATGCGCGCTTTGTTGATGCCGATCTGGCGGGAATTGCTGCAGCCAAGGGCCAGGCTGCGGCCTGGGTCGCGGCATTTTCAAGATATGGGACCGGCGCTCCAGCCCATGTGCATGGTGATTTCGCGGTCGCGGTCCGTGATGATTTGGGCCGGGTGTTTCTCGCTGTCGACCGGTTCGCCATTTGCACACTTTGCTATCGCATCGAGGGCAACGAACTGCTAGTTGGCTGGCGCGCCGATGACCTTGCCGCCACGCGGTCCGAGATCGATCCACAAGCCTTGTACGACTACCTGTACTTCCATGTCATTCCGGCCCCGCGCACCGTCTTCCGGGATGTATTTCGATTGCCCGCAGGCCACTGCGCCCTTTTCGAAAACGGCAAGCTCGCAGTGACACGCTGGTGGGTTCCCCGATTCATCGAGAATCAGCGCTCTTCGTTTGCAACCCTCCGGGATGAATTCCGGGGACTCCTCCAGGATGCAGTCGCGGAGCGATCCTCTCGAGGCCGCGTAGGTTGTTTCCTGAGCGGTGGAACCGACAGTTCGACTGTCGCCGGCATGCTTGGAAGGGTTTCAGGTGCCGCTCCGCCGACATTTTCAATTGGATTCGACGCCGAGGGCTACGACGAAATGTCGTATGCGCGCATCGCTGCCACGCACTTCAAGACCGACCATCACGAGTACTACGTGACTCCGGACGACCTCGTCCGCAGCATTCCGGAAATTGCGGCTGCAAGCGACCAGCCTTTCGGGAATTCGTCCATCATCCCGACCTACTATTGCGCGAAAATGGCCCGCGAGGCCGGTATCGAGACTATGCTGGCCGGCGACGGCGGCGATGAGTTGTTTGGCGGCAACACGCGTTATGCGAAACAACGCATCTTCTCGGCCTATGGTCATATTCCCGCAGCTATCCGGGAGCGCCTGGTCGAACGGATGCTGCTCAGGAATGCATCGCCGTACGGCTGGTCCGTGATGCGGAAGGCGCAAAGCTACGTCGAACAGGCCAATGTGCCCATGCCTGATCGACTTCAAGCCTACAATCTGCTGGCGCGAATTGGCATTGGCCAAATTCTGACGCCGGAATTTCTTGCCACGGTTGATCCTGAGCAACCATTGCGAAATCAAAGGAGCGCCTACGCGGATTCCGGTGCGAGTGCGCTGGTGAACCAGATGCTCGCCTTCGACTGGAAATACACGCTCGCGGATACCGACCTGCCAAAGGTAGTCGCGGCCACGAGACTGGCCGGTGTCTCTGCAGCATTCCCGCTGCTCGACGACCGGCTGGTGGATTTTTCGCTGCGATTGCACCCATCGCTCAAGCTCAAGCGATTGACCTTGCGGTGGTTTTTCAAGGAGGCGCTACGCGGATTCCTGCCCGACCAGACCATCGCCAAGGCCAAGCACGGCTTCGGGTTGCCGTTTGGCTCGTGGCTCACCGAGAACGAGAAGCTCAGGGAGCAGGCACTGGGCTCGCTTGAGTTGCTGCGCGACCGTGGCATGGTCAGATCGGAATTTCTGGATCGCCTGACCCACGAATATCTACCGCAACATCCAGGATACTACGGAGAAATGGTCTGGATTCTCATGATGCTTGGGCAGTGGACTTCGGCATCTGCGGTGCGCGCCGGACGCCCGTCAGCGACCGTTCCCGAATGAACGATCCGCGCGCGGCCTTAGGTGCTGTATTGGCAATCCCCAATGTCCACGCGTAAGGCATTTACTTTCTCCTTTGTCGACCGCTATGCCGCGCTGATCATTCATACTGCCTCGGCGATGGTTATCGCGAGGATGCTGACCCCAAACGAAATCGGCGTCTATTCACTCACCATGGTTTTGGTGGGCTTCATCGCGACGTTTCGCGACTTCGGCGCCGGTCAGTTCCTTGTTCAAAGGAAGGACTTGACTACCGACCACGTTCGCGCAACGTGGGCCGTGCAACTCGGTCTCGGCATGCTTTTCGCATCCGTCATCGCCGCCGCCAGCGTCCCGGTGACCCGGTTCTATGCGGAACCGCGCATCTTCGCGATCATGCTGGTGCTGGCGCTGAATTTCGCCATTACACCGTTCCAGGCCCTGCCCTATGCGTGGCTGACGCGGGGCATGCGATTCAAGGTTCTCGCGGCAATTCGGGTGACCGGCGCGCTCGCCCAGGCGACATGTGCGATAGCACTGTCCTGGAATGGCGTTGGTCCCATCAGCCTCGCTTGGGCGAATCTTGCAGCAACGGTCGCCGGCATCGCGCTTTCTGCGGCAATTGTCGGAAAGAGCCTGCCCTGGATTCCGCGGTTCAATGGCATACGACAGGTCGTTTCTTTCGGCGGACGCATAACGGCGGTATCCTTCCTGTCGTCGATTCGCAGCGCGTCACCGGAGGTCTTCCTTGGCAAGTTGCAGGGCATGACCGATACCGGTCTGTACAGCCGCGGCCAGGGCCTGGTGTCCATGTTCGAAAGGCTGATCATGGACGCAGTCAATGCGGTGGCCTTTCCCATGTTTGCCAAGCAGCTGCGGGAAGGCAAGGACATTTCAGAATCATTTCTCCGCGCTACCGCGCTGATCACAGCGATCGGCTGGTCATTTCTCGCCTGCCTGGCAATACTTGCGTTTCCCGTCGTTCGAATGTTTTACGGCAGCCAATGGGACGCGGCGGTCGACCCCACGCGGTGGCTGGCAGCCGCGATGGTCTTTGCGGTTCCGATGCATGTTTGCATGGCACCGATGCTGGCCACCGGCGCTGTCGCCAGGGTTTTGAAAGTGGCAGCGGTGTCGACCGGTGTCGGCATCGCCAGCGCGGGCATCGGCGCGTACTTCGGACTGCTAAGCCTCACCCAGATACTGGTGCCCGCCGCGGCGGTCTCGAGCATGCTCTGGTTGTATGCCGCAAAATCAATTGTAGGGTTCAACTGGCCCATTCTCTTTGCAACCCTGGGCAAGAGTGCCGTGATCGCGGTAGCCGCGGCGGTGATTCCACTTCTTGCCGCGCTTACCTTGGGCTGGCGTTCGACCGACATCGTCAGGACCATGCTCATTTCGGTACCTGGTGCCGCTGCGACGTTCATCCTGGCGGCGTACCTGACCCGGCATGCCCTTTGGGAGGAAATCGCAGGGATATTCACGTCGCCGCGGCGCTAGTCGCACGGCTTGGCGGACACGCTCGCGAGATCGGGCGCCGGATCGAAGGTGTCGGGCCATTGCGCGGTACCCGTACGTCAGCGCGCAACTTCATCCAATGCGCGAATCGACTATACTGAACTTGACCACTGGAAACACGTCAACCAAGGGTGCGATGGGCCACGAATCATTCGACCGCGAAGATGCGAAAGTCGGTTCGACCGACCGATCGTTCGGACTGGTGTTCTCGGCAGTTTTCCTGCTTCTAGGCGCGTGGCCTTGGGTTTTTGGTGGCCAGATTCGTGTTTGGAGCCTGATTGCTGCCGCGGCGTTTTTTGCAACAGCGATGGTCCGCCCAGCGCTGCTAGCGCCCCTTAACCGCCTTTGGACGCAGTTCGGTCTGTTGCTGCACCGGATCGTGAGTCCTGTGGTACTTGGGATCATGTTTTTTGCGGTGATCACCCCGATGGGCCTGGTACGACGAATGCTGCACGCGGACCCGCTGCACCTTCGATTCGACAGGCAAGCTCCAAGTTACTGGGTGGAGCGAACACCGCCCGGCCCAGCGCCGGATTCACTCACCAACCAGTTCTAGACTGGAGCGTAATGAGCCTGCTGATCGAGTTGTGGCACTTCATGCGCGCACGCAAGAAATTCTGGCTGCTGCCCATTCTTGTGGTGATGTTTTTGCTTGGAGGCCTTCTGATCCTGGCCCAAGGGTCGGCGGTCGCGCCGTTCATTTACACGCTGTTCTAGCAAGCAATGCGTGTTCTTGGAATTTCTGCGTTCTATCACGACAGCGCTGCAGCATTCGTGCAGGGCGGCCAGATCATCGCGGCCGCGCAGGAAGAGCGCTTTACGCGCAAGAAGCACGATGCGGAGTTTCCTGCGCACGCGGTCGAATACTGCCTGAATGCGGCCGGTACTTCGCTTGACGAGGTCGACTGCATTGCGTTCTATGACAAGCCGCTGCTGAAGTTCGAGCGGCTGCTCGAGACCTATCTGGCCTTTGCGCCGCGCGGGTTCAAGTCCTTCCGGACGGCGATCCCGGTCTGGCTGCGCGAAAAACTGTTTTTGAAGTCGATGCTCACCCAAAAGCTTGCCAAGTTCGGGAGCACCAAGAACCTCGAGCAGCGCCTGCTCTTTTCCGAGCATCACTTGAGCCACGCAGCGAGCGCGTTCTATCCGTCACCGTTCGATGAGGCAGCAGTTCTCACCATGGACGGTGTCGGCGAGTGGGCGACGACGTCGCTTGCGTACGGCAGCGGCAACCGGCTGGAGGTGCAGCGTGAAATTCATTTCCCGCACTCACTCGGGCTTCTCTATTCCGCGTTCACTTACTACACAGGGTTCAAGGTCAACTCCGGCGAATACAAGCTCATGGGGCTTGCCCCTTACGGCGAACCCCGGTACGCACAGCTTATCTACGATCACTTGATCGACCTCAAGTCGGACGGCACGTTTCGTCTCAACCTCGACTACTTCGATTATTGCACCGGACTCACCATGACCAATGTCCGGTTTGACGCGCTCTTCGGCGGTCCGCCCCGTACCGCGGATACGCTATTGACGCCGCGTGAAATGGACCTGGCGGCTTCCATACAGGCGGTGACCGAAGAAGTCGTGCTCCGGTTGACACGGTCGATCGCCAAGCAAACCGGGACCCGGAACCTTTGTCTCGCCGGAGGCGTTGCGCTCAACTGTGTAGCGAATGGCAAGGTATGGCGGGACGGCAAGTTTGAAAACCTCTGGATCCAGCCGGCCGCAGGTGACGCCGGCGGTGCGCTCGGGGCGGCGATGTTCGCGTGCCACGCCACCAAAGGGCAGCCGCGACCACCGAACATCGGCAACACCGATCGCATGCACGGTGCCTATCTAGGGCCGAGCTATACCCAACAGGAGTGTGAAACGCAGTTGCGCAATGCGGGCGCCCGGTTTCGTGTGCTGCCGGAGACTGCAATGATTGCGGCATGCGCAGAGGACCTCGCCGCCGGCAAAGCCATCGGCTGGTTTCAGGGGCGGATGGAGTTCGGGCCTCGCGCGTTGGGAGGGCGGTCGATTCTTGGTGACCCCCGGTCACCATCGATGCAGTCGACATTGAATCTGAAGGTCAAGTTTCGCGAATCATTTCGTCCGTTCGCGCCTTCGGTGCTGCGCGAACGCGTCGCTGATTGGTTTGATCTTGACTACGACAGCCCATACATGTTGCTGGTCGCGGACGTCGTGGAGCGTCGTCGCCAGAGGATGACGATGGAACAGCAGGCATTGTTTGGCATCGAAAAATTGAACGTGCCACGTTCCGAGATTCCCGCGGTCACCCACGTCGATTACTCGGCACGGATCCAGACTGTTCACGCAGAAACGAACCCTCGATACCATGCGTTGATCGTTGAATTCGAGCGGTTGACAGGCTGCCCCGTCGTCGTCAATACCAGCTTCAACGTTCGGGGTGAGCCCATCGTTTGCACGCCCAGTGACGCCTTTCGGTGTTTCATGGGCACCGGAATCGAGGTCCTTGCGATTGGGGACTGTTATCTGCGCAAGGACGAGCAGGACCCCGCGCTTCTGCAGAGCTACGAGCAGAGTTTCCAACCGGACTAGTCCCCACCGTGCCATCCCGAATGTCGAACCCGCGGGACCGCGGCCGCTGGGGCCGTCGAAGCATGCGCATCGCAGTGCTGTTCCTGCTCGTGGTGGCCTCCGTCGAGGTCGCATTCCGCCTGTTCATGGCAATCCAGATCGGCCCGCGCGCATTGTTGTACGGCACGCCGTATTTCCGCGACGAAGTGAGCGTTGCCCGACGCAAGCACACGGAGTGGCGCGCCACGCGGGGGGCCATGCCAGAGGATGCTGCGCCGTCCCCGTCCAGTCACGCGGATGTCAGGAGCGGCTATTCGAAGTACTTTCCGTATGAGACCAAAGTTGACGTCGATGACGGCGGCGCGCGGTTTTCCTACCGTCTGAACAACCATGGCATGCGCGGGCCCGATTTTGCGACAGAAAAAATTCCGGACCTGTTGCGGATCATCGTGCTCGGGGCATCGTCCACCTACGGGTATGGGTCGCGGGACGACGAAACCTATCCCAGTCGGCTGCAACAGGAATTGAACGTACGCTGCAAGTCAGAGCGAAAATACGAAGTCATCAATTTCGGCATCCCGCACCTGACCTCTACGATGATCCGTGAACTGTTCATCGCAGAGGGACTTCCACTCGCCCCCGACGTGGTCGTTTTCTACGAAGGCATCAACGACGCAAGCAAGGCGACGAGTTCCCTGTCGGTGGAAGGGATTCGCGGCGCTTCGCGGAGCGTTCCGATGATCAACCAGGTATATGCCTATCTCATCCCGGCGTACCGGAGGATTCGCGACTACTCGATGACCTTGCTGTTCGTCGATAATATGGTTCAGGTCCCCAGCCATTCGACGCCGACGCAGGTGGTGGCATACCGTACCGGCGAAAGGGTCACGACGTTTCTGGCGAACGTTGCCGCGATTCGCGGCGCCGCGACGGAATCCGGCGCGCTATTCATAGCGGTAAGCCAGCAGGCGAAGTCATTTCTGGTGCCTCGGGACGCGATTCAAGGCGTCACCTATGCGGAGGAAAAGCGACGGGTCGAGGCGAAAATCGAGCGCGAGGGTTTTGCAACGCTGCGGGAACTATTCTTCGTTACCCATGCAGACCTGATGACTGCCCTTCGCGACTGGGTTCGTGCCGAAAATATCCCGTTCGTCGACGCCATCGAAAGGCTCGACCGGCGGCGTGACCTGCTCTATACCTATGTCCATCTGAATGCACAGGGGAACGCCCTCCTCGCTGAGGCGATTGCGGACGAGATTCTGCAAAAAACCTGCAGGTAAATCTGGGCTTCGGGTGCCGCTATGCGGGTCGCGCGGCCCTCAAGTGGCCTATCAATTCGAAATATCGGTTCATGTGGACCTCTTCGGTCCACTGCTCGACCGCTGTTTGGCGACCGCGTGTACCAAGTTCGGCGCGAAGTCGTGGCGCACCGAGCATTTGCTCCATTGCGGCGCGGCACTCGCCGGGAGTGTCAAAGAGTAATCCGCCACCGCTTTCTTCTATCACTTCCGTCAGCGCTCCGATCCTACGCGCAATGACCGGAACACCGTGCGCCATCGCCTCGACCGGGGCAAGAGGAAACACCTCATAGCAAAGCGACGGCACGAGAACGGCTAGTGCGTTGCGATACAGGTCAATCACGCGCGTGGGATGAACCTGCCCGAGGAACTCGACATTCGGCATTCCGGCCGCCATTCGGCGAAGTTCGCTTTCATAGGCTCCGGTTCCGGCAATGCGCAGTCGCGCCGCGGGGAACGTGCGAAAAATCGGCAGCAGATCCTGCACCCCCTTCAACTTTTCAAGCCGGCCCACAAATACAAAATACGGCTCGCCGCCATCCGGCGTCAATGTCGCACCGGGTACCGGTACAAAGTGCGGCAATACGTGCATCGGTGCCACGATT
This sequence comes from uncultured beta proteobacterium, assembly GCA_963805355.1. GTDB lineage: Bacteria > Pseudomonadota > Gammaproteobacteria > Burkholderiales > Casimicrobiaceae > VBCG01. The sequence goes on from CAWDTZ010000004.1 coordinate 692,082, forward strand.
CCGTCCGCACGGTGCCGCTCCAATGCAAAGCGGCTTGGAACCAGCAGGCGATCAAGGTGCGCGAGGGACCGCTGCAAATGATCGGTCGCACGCCAGAGCTGGGGAGGACGCCGGGCACGCAATGTGCACGCAAGACAGGATTTCTTGACACATGCCTCGCGCTCGAAGCGGAACAGCACATGCGTCGGACAAACCAGCCAGTACTCATGCGTTGTATAGAGCTTGATCCCGTCACCATAGGCAAGCACTGCCGGGCCGCCCATCAGCGATACGTTGTGGAAATGAACGACGTCGTACTTGCCCGGAGAGAGAATTTCGCGCAGCCGGCGCGCGTATGGCCCGGGTCCGCCTATCTGATGGGATAGGAGCGTGGCGAGCAGCGGTGAGCGCGATTCGAGGGGCAGACGACGAACACCCGGAGTTTCGACAAAATCGGTTTGCCGGTCCCTGCGATGCAGTCGATAGGCGTCGACGGAATGCACGACATCGACACTATGCCCTCGCGCGGCGATCGCCTGGGCGAGACGATGTACGAAAACTCCATCGCCACCGAAGTGGTACGGCGGATAGAAAGTCGTGACCAGACAGACCCGAAGGGGACCGATCATCGTGCGGTTGCCGCGGCCTCGAGTACGCGCACCATCGTGTCTGCACCCGCTTCCCATGTGTAGGCGCCTGCGCGCAGCAATCCGCGCCGCCGCAGGTCGGCCCGGAGCATAGAGTCACCGAGAAGCCGCAGAATGCTGGCCGCAATTGCCTGGTCCGAGTCCGGGTCGAACAGTAGCCCGGCGCCATCCAGGACTTCCGGAAGTGAATTCCGATCGCTAGCGACGACCGGCAATCCTGACGCCATAGCTTCAACCGCGGGAAGGCCGAACCCCTCCCCTTTGGACGGGAGCGCAAGCATCGTCGCCGCGTTATACAGTAGGGCGAGATCTTCGTCCGGGACAAATCCCGTAAAGGTCACGCGATCCTCCATCTTGAGTGCGCGCACGAGGGCGAGAAGCTCCTGGTAACAACCCAGGAAGCTGTCGCCCTGATAGTCGCCGACCAGGACAAGGTGCCAGGGCCCCGCCTCCTGGCCGCGCACAATCAAGCCGGCACGCAGCAGTGCCTGCAGGTTCTTGTGCGGACTGATGCCTCCGACATAGAGAACCAGCGGCACCTGGGGTGGAATCCGATAGCGCGAGCGCATTTCTTCAACTTCATGGACTTCAGGGCGCGGGCGAAATACACGGTCCGGCCCCTCGCTGATCACGGCGATCGAGGCCTCCTGCAAGCCGAACGCAGCAGCAATTTGCCTGCGCGCATCGTTGGAAACGGTAACGATGCGGTCGGCGCGACCGATCGCGAGGCGCGACTTCACCTGCCAAAGAAGGCGCGAACGCCAATTTGGAAACAGCATCTTGGGCTGCGTGAAATCCGTTGCGTCATGAATGGTAAGAACGGCCGGAGTCCGTCCGGGAAGCGGCACGAACGTATACCGGGTTGGAAACAGCACGACATCAAAACGCCCGCGGACGAGCGCCCGACTCATCCGCCATACGTCCTGAAGACTACGCGAACTTTCAGCCGCAGCCGCCTTGGTCGGCTGCACCGCGGTGTCAACAACGGCAAGTTCCGCGTGTGACGGAAACGTGCACTCGCGTGCCGTATACGAGTCGACGACAAGAACGAATTGATGTTCGGGGTGCCGATCCACCATTGCCGATACGAGCTCTCGGGTGAATCGTCCATACCCGCGCCGGTTGGCCCATGTACACGCTTCCACACCCACACGCATTCGCTTGCCCGTCCCAGTTCGGTCAATGAGGTCGTCCGTTGCCGACCCAACGCCACAACCTGCGAGGCAATGGGATGTTAGGCGACATCGAGCGCTCCCGCCAGTGGAATATCGACCGGGATTACCGCGCGGAAGCAACGGTGAGGTAATCTTGGTCCAGCTGCGCGCCCGAGATTCGCCCGGCAACGCCCAAAGTGACCGCCCGACGAGGTAACCAACCCGTGTCCACCAGCGAAGATGCTCCGCGAATCTCCGTAGTCGTGCCGATGTACAACGCCGAGCGGCTGATCGGTCGATGCCTCGCCCCGCTTCAGGCGATGCAAGCCCGAGGAGAGATCGAAGATATCACCGTTGTCGATGATGGATCCACCGACCAATCGGCTGCGATCGTTCGCGCGTTCCCGGATGTACGAATCGTCACCATGGACGCGCAAGGCGGCCCGGGGGCGGCCCGCAATCTCGGCGCCAGCGCCGCGAAAGGAACGCACCTTTGGTTCGTCGACTCGGATGTCGTGGTGGCGGACAATGCTGCGCGCGTGCTTTCGGCAACACTGACCAGGACCGCCGCACAAGCCGTGATCGGCTCCTATGACGACTGTCCGGCCGCGACAAATTTCCTTTCCCAGTACAAAAACCTTGTACACCACTACTACCACCATCGCGGCAAGCAAAATGCGTCTACGTTCTGGGGCGGATGCGGCGCGGTGCAGCGCGCGCTGTTCACGCGACTCGGCGGCTTTGATGCCGTGCGCTATCGCTATCCTTCGATCGAGGACATTGAATTCGGCTATCGAATTTCCGACAGTGGCGGCAGCATCGTGCTCGAAACGGCTTTGCAAGGAAAGCACCTGAAAGAGTGGCGCCTGGTGAATCTGGTCCATACCGAAGTTTTTCGTCGGGCACTCCCCTGGTCGCGCTTGATGCTTGAGCGTCGAAATGTCACTGATGACCTCAATTTGGGCATGGCTGAACGCGCGCGCGCGGTACTGACGCTAGGTACTCTTGCGGCGGGCTTTGCCTGGGCATTTGGATTGCTCAACGGGTGGACGGTGGCGACTCTGGCGGGCGTCCTGATCGCGGCCAACGCAAACTTTCTTGCATTCTTTCTGCGCATGCGCGGCCCCCTCTTTGCGGTGCGTGCCTTTCTCTTTCACCAGTTCTACTATTGCTACAGCAGTGCGGCGTTCGCCTTTGCGACGATCGAGCACCATTTGGTGCGAGTGAAGAACAAATTCACCCCGGCGGCATAGAAGCAACCCTGGTGTCACCGCGCCTCGAAAATCGCAATGCTTGCCGGCCCGTCCTTTGCCTCGTCCAATTCGTACCGGGAATTCACGGCGATCGGAAATCTGCGTACCAGGACGAGGTGCGCTGCTCTTCCCCACGCGAGAAAATTGCGCGACTGAATTCCGTGTTCAAAGATAACCAGGGCATCGAACTTCGAGTCGTTCGGTGCTGCCGTGTGAAACCGGAGATGGTTGGCGAGGAACAGCGACTCGGCGTTGAAGGTTCGGATTTCGGTTGCGGTCGCCAGTTGTTGTTGCAGCTTCTGCGAAGCGTCGTGGATCGAAAAAGTAGGAGCGAGTATCGCGGATGCACTTTGTGCGAAGAAAACGGCGGTGATCGCCGCGATTGCGCCGCAACCGACAATCGCGAGCCCGTTCGTTGCAAGCGGTCGCCCCGACCATGCGGCGCAGACTGCAATGGTCAACCCCGAGAGCGTTGCCCAGATGGCGGCGTGCAGGATCGAATCCGTAGGCCACAGTTGCCGGTACCAGCCCATTTCCCGGCCGACGAGCCAAATCAAGGTCAGTCCTATCGGAAGCATCAGAAGTCCGCGAATCCATCCCTCCTCCGGCATGCGGCGCGACACAGCCGTGACCATCGCGCCAACGAACATGGCGATCAGCATCAGGCGGACGGCAAGGCGAGTCGCGTCCAGTCCGGCAAACGCCGCGAAGCCTGCCGCGACACTCGCAAGAAGAATCGCGCTTGGCAAGACGAGCCAGGCAAGCACGGCGTAGCGAGCGGGGCCTCGTTGTCGGCCCAGCGTGGCCACGATTGCGGCAAGCGTATGAGGCCCTGCCAGCGACAAACCCGCCATGAGATGAATGGTCGCCGGAACGATGAAATGCACGATGTATCGGCCAGGTAGGTAACCGTTGCCGGACCACACCATTAGCCACCACGCCGCCCACGCCCCCGAAGCCAGATAGAGCCTGCACAGGATCAATGGCACCCGGGGATCGCGATGAAACCAGAGCCACGAGCAAATCCACGCGCCCAGCAGCATGAAATTGCAAGCCTCGAATTCAGACGAGTCCAGGAACCGCAAGGCCATTGCATAAGGCCCGGTCAACGACAGAAACCACCGAAAGTGCCGGCTGGCATAGGCCATCGCTTCCGGCGTGAGAATTCCGAGTATCAAGACAGCGCCGAGGGCGGTGAGCACGACAAGGACGAACCCGGACGCAAATGCGAGCAACTGTCGTATCCGCGCTCGGAAATCCCCGTCGGTTGAGAAATATACGATCAGCGGAAAGACACACAAGACCAACAACGTGGTGCCCTTCATTGCCACCGCGGCGGCACATATCAATCCTGCCAGGAAGGCGGTCGCCGTGGTCTGTCGGCCCAGGATCAGCACAAGGAAGAGGAGCAGAGTCATCATCGTCGACGGCATCTCGGGCAGTGCCATTCGACTCTCGGCAAGCATGCTCGCTTCGAAGCCCAGAATGACGACTCCCAATGCAAGCGCCCATGTCGTGACGTGTTTGCGCAGGGCGAACAACACGACCAGGAGAATCAGGATGCCGCTTGCGGCAGAAAACAAACGCGCCGACCAGAATTCGACGCCCAGTACACGAAAGAAGACGTAGTTGACGGCCTGATAGCCCGGCGTCAGGAACAAATGCATGCGGGCATATGAACTCGCATCCGGCGCGCCGAACAGCGCGAGATTGCGCGCCGTCTCGTTCCAACGTCCCTCGTCCGCGACGTATCCGATCCAAGTCGGAAAGCTGGGGTCCGCGTCAAGATGAACAATGCGTGCGGCACATGCAAGCACGACCAGAAGTCCGATCGCGAATGTGGCCGCATTGCGGGCAGTCATGAACTTGCGCGCAGGTGGCACGTCCAATGCGCGTGTCGGGTAAGCATGACTTCGATTGTAGCGTGGCGGAACCTGCCGATGTGCGCTCAGGTAGCCCTGCGTGCTGACTCGCAGGGAGGTCGCAGCGGGCGTGTACACCACAGTATGCACGGTTCATCGATGGTTCGAACCGCGGCTCCCGTTCCGGCGAGTCGGACGCGGGGACGGGTCACCACCCCTGCCGCGCGTCAGGTTCACATCCACGACCCGCCGCAAAGCAATACACTTGGGTCTGCTGGCGAACGCTTGGGCGGTCACGATTGGTTCATTCAAGGCTGGGGGTGAGTTGTGACGCGTGTCCTTGTCACCGGTGGCGCAGGTTTTATCGGCAGTCACCTTTGCGAATCTCTGCTTGGGGCGGGCCACGAGGTCATTTGCGTCGACAATTTTTTCACGGGCTCAAGACAGAATGTCTTTCACCTGTTGGGGAACCCGCGTTTTGAGGTAATCCGTCACGATGTCTGTTTTCCGTTGTACGTCGAGGTCGACGAAATCTACAATCTCGCTTGCCCCGCAAGTCCCATCCACTACCAGCACGATCCCGTGCAAACGGTCAAGACCAGTGTGCATGGTGCAATCAATATGCTCGGCTTGGCCAAGCGCCTCGGTGCGCGGATCTTCCAGGCTTCCACAAGTGAGGTTTACGGTAGCCCGGCCGTGCATCCGCAAACGGAGGAATACTGGGGTCACGTCAATCCCATCGGGCCGCGCTCCTGCTATGACGAAGGCAAGCGGTGTGCCGAAACGCTGTTTTTTGACTATCACCGCCAGCATCATCTCGACATAAAAGTTGCGCGAATTTTCAATACCTATGGGCCACGAATGCATCCGGATGACGGCCGCGTGGTTTCGAATTTCATCGTGCAGGCGTTGCGTGGAGAGCCCATCACGATTTTTGGAGACGGTCACCAGACACGGTCATTCTGTTATATCGATGACCTTGTCGTTGCAATCACCAGCTTCATGCAGACTGCTGCCGGCTTCCCAGGCCCGGTAAACCTCGGTAATCCCGCGGAAGTTACCGTGCGGGAGCTCGCCGATGCGGTGATCAGGCTCACCAACTCGACCTCTCGGATCGACTTCAAGCCGCTTCCGCGCGATGATCCGGAGCGCCGCCGTCCGGACGTTTCTCTTGCCCGCGCACGACTGGGGTGGCAACCGACCACCAACCTTGAAGACGGATTGCGGAAGGCGATAGAATATTTTTCAAGGCGCCTCACCCAGTCGTGAGGCACGGCATCAGGCGAGAAATCGCCGGTCGCGCGAAAGCAAACGGAGTCCTGATGGAAAAGTTCCATACGCAACCGACCAAAAATGGCCGTGCCGACATGATCGTGCGGGCGGCCTTCGCTCGCTTTGACCTGCCGGCACTTGCGATTGCACTTGGTAGCGTTGGTGCTCTCGGCCTATGGTCGGTCACGGCAATATTGCTGGTGAAGGGCGCCTCTCCCGGTGCCGCCGTCGGACCCCACCTTGCGTTGCTCGAGCATTTCCTGCCTGCCTACAGCGTGTCGTGGACGGGTAGCTTCGTCGGCCTGTTGTATGGCTTTCTGCTGGGAATGCTGGTGGGCATCGTAATTGCCGTCGTCTGGAACCTCATCCACCACATTTACCTGCTGCTGACGGTCTCGCGTCGTTATATTGCGGCTGACCTCTAGCGGAGACCCCGATGCTATCCGAATCGGAATTGAAGGTACTCAGCGCCTCGATTCGTATCAATACGATCATTGCGGCGGTCGCATTGGGATCGATAGGCGGGGCCATCATGTGGCTCAGCACTGCAATCCTGGTAATGCGTGGCGGCCCGAATGTCGGGTTTCACCTTTCGCTGCTTGCCGTCTTTTTCCCTGGGTATACGGTGACCTGGGCCGGCGCCTGGATCGGCATGCTCTGGGGCTTTGTGTGCGGTGCTCTGTCGGGAACGGCACTTTACTGGGGCTACGCGCGGTCGCTGCGCGAACATTTCAGCGGGCAGGTACTCGATTCGCCATCGGCGACACTGCTGACACCTCCGACGTTCATACTTTCGGGCAATGCACTCGGGCTCGGACTGGGGACGCTGATGGCAGTCCAACTTCTTGTCACCACCAACTGGCTCGTGCTTCGAGGTACCGCGCCGTATAGCAAGAATGCGGCCCTGCTCAGCCAATACCTTCCCGGCTATACCGTATCTTTCGCAGGAAGCATCATTGGCGCCTGCGAACTGTTCGTTGCGGCATTTCTGCTATCGCACGTACTTGCGAATATCTACAATTTTGTCGCGCGGTTCAGATCGCAGGGAGAACCGCCAGGACACTTCCAATGAGCGCGCCAGCGACGAAGAATATGCACGTCGTAATTCTGGGGGCAGGACCCGCCGGTCTTGCCACCGGTCACGAGCTCGTTGCCAATGGCGTCTCCGTCACGGTCCTTGAGCGCAATGCCTTCGTCGGTGGCCTTTGCCGGACATTGCACGAAGGTGGGTATCGATTCGATCTCGGCGGTCACCGTTGGTTTACGAAGAATGAGGACCTGAACAACTGGTTCCGGCGCTTGATGGAAGGCGAATTGGTGATGGTGGAACGCATCAGCCGAATCTACTACGACGGGAAATATTACATGTATCCCGTTGAGATCGGCGACGTCATCAAGAATGCCGGGCCGGTCACCATCATGAAGGCCGGGTTTGCCTTCCTGTGGGCCGCGGTCCGTTACGCCGTTCTCAACCAACCGATTCGCAACATGAAAGACGCCTATACCGCACAGTTCGGATCTACCCTGTACGAAATGTTTTTTCGGCGATACACCGAAAAGGTGTGGGGCAAGCCCTGTGAGGAATTATCGTCGGACTGGGTCGCGCAACGAAGCAAGGGATTGTCGATCTGGACGGTGGCAAGGGAATCCTTGTCGGCACGCAAGAGCCAGGTGCAAAGCCTGATCGAGGAATTCATGTATCCGCGCGATGGATACATGCGAATTCCGGAGCGCATGGCCGAAGTCATCGAACATGCGGGAAGTCGCGTGCTGCTGAATGCGCCGGTTACTGGAATCGTCATCCACGGTCCGAACGATATCGAAGTAGTCTACGGAACCGCCGACGGCGAGCGCCGCGTCCGCGCCAATCACGTTGTTTCGACGATCCCATTGAGTTTACTGGCCCAGATCACCACGCCGAAGGCCGGCGCAAGCGTCATCGAGGCAGCGCGCGGCCTGGCCTTCCGGGACCTGATCACGGTAAACCTTCAATTGAATCGAAAACAGGTTTCGCGGGATACCTGGCTGTATGTGCAGGATGCACACATTCTGTTCGGTCGACTGCATGAACCGAAAAATTGGAGTCGAGCGATGGTGCCGGACGACGACCATACCTCGCTTGTTCTCGAGTGCTTTTGCACCGTTGGCGACTCGATCTGGTCACTTTCCGACGATGACGTGGCACGACGATGCGTGCACGACCTTGCTGACAAGCTGGGGTTCATTGAGGCCACCGACGTGGTGGGTTGGAATGTCGTGCGTACGCGCTACGCCTATCCGGTATATGACCTGCAATACGCCGGCAAGCTCGCGCAGATCAACGCCTACCTCGAAGGGTTCGAGGGACTGCATATTGTTGGGAGGACAGGCACCTTCCGCTACAACAATGCCGACCATTCGATCGAAATGGGATTGCTTCTGGCCCGCAAGATCATGGGCTACGACGTCGACCATATGCAGGTCAACACGGAACAGGAATATCACGAGGTCAAGCGTTCAGACAGCATTGCCCGGGACCACTACGAGGTAGGCGCCCAGCCTTCGTCAACCAAGTTCATCCATCCAACGTGATGCCATGCGGACGCCCCGTGCAACGAACGTGGTGACGATTGAATGACGCGTGCGGTACTGACATTCCACAGCGTCGACGACTCCGGATCGGTATTGTCATATCCGATTGCGGCGTTTCGTCTCCTGGTTGAACGGCTGGCGGCGACTGGAACGCCCGTCGTTGAATTTTCGGAACTCCTGAATCGTGACCACGGTGTGACGATAACTTTCGACGATGGGATGCGCACCGTTCATCAAAACGCGTTGCCTGTGCTGCAACGGTACGGCTTTCCAGCGCACCTGTTCCTCACCACCGGCCGTGTCGGCAAGGATATCGGCTGGCCATCGCAACGACCCGACATCGAAAAATTCGAAATGCTGCATTGGCACGAAGTCGAAGAATGCGCCAGCAAAGGACTTCTCATCGAGTGCCACACGGTGTCGCACCCGGACCTGCGCAGCCTGTCGTCGACGCAGATCGTCGACGAATGCGCGAGCGCCGACAACGTGATCGAAGAACACGTCGGACGTCGTCCATCGTTATTCGCTTTCCCGTTTGGTCTATTCAACGACGCGGTTCGGCAAACGTTGGCTCCGCTCTACAAGGGATGCTTTACGACGCGGCTAGGCTACTTACAACCGTCCTGCGATCTGTCGCGGGTACACAGGCTCGACTCGTACTATCTGCAGGCCCCGATATGGTACGGCCGCCTGTTTTCCGCCGCAACACGGAGCTATATCGGGGGCCGGGCGTTGATCCGCGCTGTTCGTGGCGTAACATGAGCCGAACCGGGTATGCAGTCCGGACCCGCGGGTGCTGGGGATTCGCCCAAAACCGGGCGAGTGGTGCTTGGCAGTTCCACGTCATGAATTGCCCAATTCTCGGCGACCGCGCGGCGACGATTGACGCTGGCGCGGGAACGCCGTGACCGTGCCGGAGCTCACGGTGGTAGTGACGGTTGTTGAGGGCGGCGCGACACTTGCGCGTTGCCTCGACGCGTTGTCGGCGCAAGTCGAGGCGTCTTCAATGGAGGTTGTGGTGCCATTCGATGAATCGATTCAGGAGGTGGGCGAACTTGGCAGGCGCTTTCCGGCCTACCGATTTGTCGACCTGGGCCGCTTTGAAACGCCGACGCCTGCAGGTTCCGAATTTTCGAGGCATATGCTTTACGATCGTCGTCGTAGCGGTGGACTAAAAGCCGCGCGTGGCCGATACGTCGCCATGCTCGAAGACCGCGGCTGGCCGCGACCTGACTGGGCCAGAACCATGGTCCGGCTTCATCAGCAATTTCCACATGCGGCTATCGGCGGAGCAATCGTTAGCGGCGCGGTCGGCACGCTTCGTCAGGCGGCGTTTTTCTGCGACTTTGGCCGCTACGAGCCGCCACTGGAAGATGGCGACGCCGAGTATCTGAGCGACATCAACATCTGCTACAAGCGAGAAGCCTTGGAAAGCGTGCGAGCCCTTTGGGATGCTAGATATCAGGAGGCGACCGTTAACTGGGCGTTGCGGCGCCAAGGTTGCCATCTGTATCTCGCGGGCGGCCCTCAAGTCGTCGAGCAACGCGGTCCCATGCGGCTGTTACCAGCGCTGGCAGAGCGCGTACATTGGGGGAGAACCTTCGGATATGTGCGTGGTCGGGAATCATCCCGTATCGGGTGCATTCTACGGGCCGGGGGGACCACGGTCCTGCCTGCAATTTTGCTCTGGCGACACCTGAGCCGTCAGTTTCGCCATCGGCGCCCAGCCAATCGCTGGGCATATGCATTGCCAGCAACTGCCTGTCTGATGCTGTTCTGGTCGATCGGGGAAATGGTTGGCGAATTGGAAGCCATCTGGGCGCCTCGCAATGCCCTCTCGCGATCACAAGGCGAAACCAATGCCGTGGATGGAGTAAGACATGAAGAATCTCACTGAGCGAATAGCAAAGCATGCCCGCATCGGCTGGCAGAACCTGGCCTTGCCCGAGGTGCCAAGTCCGCCATTTCTAATCCTGTTCATCAACTCGCTTTGCAACATGAAATGCGAGCACTGTTTCTATTGGCAACAGCTGAATGCACCCGATGACCTCAGCTTTGAGGAAATTGTCGCGCTTTCAGAAGAACTCGGCACGATCGAAAACCTGAACTTGTCTGGTGGCGAGCCTTTCCTGCGCAAGGAATTTTCCGCAATCTGCCGTCAGTTCGTCCGGAACAATGCTGTCAAGGAAATATACGTCCCGACCAACGCCTATTTCACCGAACGGACCATCGCCGCCATCCGCGGCGTTTTGAAGGAGCCGACGCTCAAATTGTTCGGCGTGGAGATTTCGCTGGATGGCATGCCCGAGTTCCACGATGAATTCCGCAAGACCAAGAATTCATTTCGCAAGGCGATGGAAACTTACGATGCGCTCGCGCAGCTTCAATTGGAGGACCCGAGGCTGCAGATCCATGCCATATCCACGGCGACCTCGTCGAACATGGCGGAGATCAAACAGCTCACCACATTTCTCTTCGATCGCTGTCCGAAGATGACGCATCACAATCTGGCGATCATTCGAGGCGACCGCAAGAATCCGACATTGGAGGGGCCGGCCCTGCTGGAATACAAGGATCTTTATCAGTATCTGCGCAGGCTATGGGCCGACCGCGAAGAACACCGATCCGGGTCCGTCGTGGAGCCCATGTTGCAGTGGGTAAAGCTCAAGGGTGCCGAACAGAAGCGCCAGTTCGTCCCATGCCGTGCTGGCGTGTTGAGCGCCGTCGTGCACGCCAACGGCGACATCGGCGTATGCGAGCAGAGACCACCGCTGGGGAATCTGCGCAACCAGTCGTTCATGACGATCTGGCGGTCGCACTTGGCAGGCGAGATCCGTGAATCGATCAGGAAGGAGGAGTGCTTTTGCACGAATGAAATCTTCATGTGGCCAAGCATTGTGTTTCAGCCCCTTCAACTCGCAAAATCCTTGGTAGGCGCCAAGGTCTGGGAACGGGTCGTCCCGATGACGAAGGACGAACGGGTCGACTATGCGCACGCGGTTCCGCGTCCCAGGCAGCCAGCCCCTAAGGCGGCCCCCAAGGAAATTGTCTTTACCACCAAGATGACGCCTCGTCCTTGAAGAAGCGATCGATCGTACTCATGGCCATGGCCGCACTAGTCGTTGCCGGCCTGTCCGCGTCCCGGCTGCTTGCGGATCAGGATATCGCGATCAACGTGGATACGAGCGAGGCGCATCAATCGATGCGAGGTTGGGAGGTCACGGCCCGGGTGTGGGAAACGAACAAGAGGCTTGGTCGATTCGATTCCTCCTGGGAAGCATACCAAGATGAGTTGATGGACCGCATGGTCAATGAGCTCGGCATCAACCGCGTCAGGATCGAGGTTAAAAGCGGAGCGGAGAATCCCGTCGACTACTGGGCGCAGTTCAGAGATGGCAAGATCGGATATCGCGAATTCAGCAAGCTCTATTACGCAAAAATTAACGACAACGCGGATCCCAACCTGGTCAACGAGTCAGGCTTCCAATTTTCGAGCCTTGACTACCAGATCGAGAAAATTGTTCTGCCACTCGCCAAGTTGATCGAGGCCAATGGCGAGAAGCTTTATGTCAACTTGAACTATGTCGATTTCGGAGGCGGGGCGGTCAGCGACGTTTCGCATGCCCGGAATCCGGAGGAATACGCCGAGCTAATTCGGGCAGCGTTTGATCACATCAAGATCAAGTATGGGTTTGTTCCCAATGCGCTTGAGGTCACACTCGAGCCGGAGAATACCGATCATTGGCGCGGTCGGGAGATCGGGAACGCGATAGTCGCAACCGTCAGGCGATTGAAGCAGGGCGGCTTCACGCCGGATATCATCGCGCCATCGACAACCGCTGCCAGCGCGGCGCCGACCTATTTCGACGAATTGGCAACCGTTGCCGGGGCGACGGGTCTCATGACGGAACTGGCATATCATCGTTACCGCGATCGATCGCCGGATCAATTTCTTCCGGCAATCGCGGCGAGGGCCAAACAGTATGGTCTGCATACTGCAATGCTTGAACATGTTGCTGGTGACGCTCTCGAATTGCACGCCGATCTCACCGTTGCGAACGCGGCGGCGTGGCAACAGTACGGCGTCGCAAGCGAACTGCCGCTGAAGGAAAAGGACCGTGGCGTGTCCTACTACATTCGCGATCTCGCGAGCCCCGGTGGGCCCAAGATCAAGATGGCGGAACGCACGCGAGGTCTGGCGCAGTACTTTCGCTTCGTACGCTTCGGTGCAACTCGTATCGGCGCCAGACTGAGCAGCGGCGATGCCCGTCCGGTCGCATTCCGGAATCCGGACGGCACCATCATTGTGGTTGTCCAAAGCGACAAAGCCGGACCGATCAGAGTGCAGGGCCTGCCCGCCTCCACCTTCGGCATTCGATACACGACGAATCTTGAAACCGCGCGCGAATTGCCATCCGTCACGATTGATGCCAATCAGACTTTGATCGGAACGCTTCCGGCGCCGGGCATCATCACATTCTATGAGGCAACTCCCGCTGCCCCGGGGCGCCCATGAACGGGGTCCCCGCGCTTCGGGCGATCATTCCCCGCCAACTATTCATCATCGGCATTGGCCGGTGAACCCTGCGGTGCGTTGGCCCGTCCATGTCGGCAGCTGCGACCATACTGCCAGCATTCCGGTCCCGACGCGTTTCGACTGGTGCTGGCTCGTCGCGACTTTGGTGACGGCGCTTGCGCTACGCGTGTACCGACTCGACTCTAGCCTATGGTATGACGAAGTCGACACGCTTGTGCATTACGCCCGGCTTCCGATGGTCGAGTTGCTGACAACTTTTCCATCACTCAACCACCACGTATTCTATTCGCTTCAGGCAAGCGCCTTCATCGCGATATTTGGCGAGAGCGCGTGGGCACTGCGTATGCCGGCTCTGTTGTTTGGCCTTGCGAGCATCTGGGCACTATGGCTGGTGTGCAGGCAAGTCGTTTCGCCGTGGGAGACACGGCTAACGGTGCTGCTGCTCGCGGTGTCATATCACCATGTCTGGTTCTCGCAGAACGCGCGTGGCTATACGGGCCTGCTTTTCTGGGCGCTTATTGCAACCTATTTTCTGATCCGGTGCGCGCGTGCGCCATCGGTATTGCTGTGGACGGCCTACGGCGTGTCCGGCGCGCTTGCTTGCTATACGCATCTATCTGCTGCTCTTCTGCTGACCTCGCAAGGCGTTATCGCAATCGGATTCATCATCCACCGCCTTGTCCGTGTCCGTGACGCAGGTGAAACGCGGCCGGATTCGTACCCGGAGTTCCCCGGTCTACTCGGTTTGTATGGGTTCGCGCTGGCAGGTGCGTTGGCGGTGCTGCTGCATGCACCCCTTCTCGCGCAGATGGTGGACGTTTTCACCGCAGTTTCCAGACCCGCTGGGGTGGCCGAAGCCGCATCGGTTGCGGAGTGGAAGAGCACGTTGTGGATGGTCCTCGAGGTTGGACGCAGCCTGGGTCCAACACTGGGAGTAACGCTGCCTGTGCTTGCGATCATTGTCGGCATCGGCATGATGGATCTGCGTACACGATCCCCCATTCTTGTCGCTACGCTCATGATTCATGTGCCGCTGACGCTACTCGTCCTCAATGTGGCGTCAATGCGGGTGTGGCCACGATACTTTTTCATAGACCTCGGTTTGATCTGCCTCTTCCTGGTTCATGGCACTTTTGTTCTCGGGCGGATTGCGTCAGAATCGTTGTCAAGGCGATTGGAGCGGACCATTGATGGCAATCGCGTTGGTTTGGCGCTAAGCGCGCTGGGAGTCGTCGTTTCGCTCCTTCTGTTGCCGGCTAATTACACATTTCCCAAGCAGGATTTCGTCGGCGCGCGTGATTTCGTGGAAAACAATCGGTCAGCCAATTCCGTGGTTGTCACCTTGGGCTTTGCAACCATGCCATACGCTGACTACTATGCGCCCCAATGGCGGTCGATACAGTCGATCGAGGAGTTGATCGCCATCCGCCGATCCGGGCGCGAGCTTTGGCTCGTTTACTCCTTTCCAAGCGTCACGAAGCGTCGCTACAAGGAAATCACGGACTATGCTTCGGTCGAGTTCGATGCGGGGAGGCGGTTTCCGGGAACCCTCGGTGGTGGCGACGTAATGGTCTTCAAGTCAAAGCCGCTATGAAGACGTGGAGAGCATTGCGATTCGATGCTCGAATCAGCCGTTTGGACTCTTGGGTTACGGGTGCACACTCGACATTGCCCGCTCGTCGAGCCTTGCACGACCGATTCTGCATGCGGGGATTCGCATGGATTCGCCGCAATCACACTGCTGGAAGGTCAGTTCCATGGCGGGTTTGACAGCACACGTCCGCGAACAAAAAGCAATCCCGGCTGCTCCTCCAGTGGACCGGCTCGATCTGACCGTGGTCATCCCTGCCCACAACGAAGAAGGTGCGGTGGAGGAAACGATTGAACGAGTCCGGACAGTGCTCGCCGCGCTTAAAATCGGCTACGAGATCATTCTGGTGGACGACGGGTCCATCGATGAAACTCGCATCGCTGCCGAACGAACCGAGGCCCGGGTACTGTCCGGAACGGCAAACCGCGGTTATGGATGGGCCTTGAAACGTGGCATTGCGGCGAGCGATTCCGAGTACATCGCCATACTCGATGCGGACGGGACCTACCCACCGGAGGCCCTTCCGCAGATGCTGGAAATGGCGAAATCGGCGGACATGGTTGTGGGGGACCGCAGTTCGGCCATGAACAACGTACCGCTCGTCAGGCGTCCGGCAAAATGGATTCTGAACAAACTTGCCAATTTTCTCGCCCGCCGCAAGATTCCCGATCTCAACTCCGGCCTGCGGGTATTCAAGCGCGCCAGCCTCCAGCGGTTTATCCCCCTCCTTCCCGATGGATTTTCGTTCACGACCACGATCACGCTTTGCATGCTTTCGTCGTATATGCAGGTTGACTATCTGCCCATCGACTACGGGAAGCGCATCGGTCATTCCAAGATCCGCGCAGTTGATTTCTTCAATTTCGTCATGCTGGTGCTGCGTATCGTGATGTTGTTCCAACCGCTGCGGATATTCATGCCACTTGGCGCTCTCCTCTTCCTTCTCGGACTGGGCAAGACCCTTTATGACATTACATTGATGAACCTCTCTGAATCCGCCATATTTTGCCTTCTCGCGGCACTCATCATCTGGTCGCTCGGTCTGGTCGCCGACATGATTTCGCGACTTCACCTGCGACCTTGAACACATGTTGAATTCGGCCCTCGGCGTCGCGCGACTACGCCTTGGTTGGGGTGTGCGTGTTGCGATTTCGATGCTGGTTCTCGCGGCGGTTTTCTACTTCCTGCCCCTACGCGACGTCCTGGCAACGATCCGCAAGATCGATCTCGGCGATTGGGCGGTCGCATTGTGCATTTTCCTTACAGGCCATGTTATCGCCGCGCTCAAGTGGCAAATGCTTGCGAACGACGGGGCCGGATTGATGGTTGTACTGCGGGCGCATTTTGCAGGTTTGGTGGCCAATTTGGCGCTGCCCGGTGTCGCGGGCGGCGATGTCGTTCGTGCGGCATTCCTTTATCGTTATGTGAATAACAAGACCCGGCTGGCCATCGGATCGGTTGCAGACCGAATTGTCGACACGGTCGGACTGCTGTTGCTTGCCGGCGCGGGACTCGCGGTCGCGATTCGCCAGTTTGCGTCAAGCGTCAACCTGCTTATCGGAGTCGGTGTCGCGCTGGTGGCAATTGCCGTCGGCGCCCTCCTTGTACTGAAATTTCATCCGCTGCTATTGCGTCGACTTCCCCAAGGCAGCGCGCTGGTACGATTCGGGAATCAGGTGGGAACCGGAATCATCGCGTTATCCAAAGAGAAGCGTCGTCTTGCATTGAGTCTTGCGCTTTCCATGCTGGTTCAGGGCATTTTCGTGATGGTCAACATAAAACTCGCCAGCGCTGCTGGCGTGCACGCGCCAACAGCGGCATGGTTCTTTGCATGGCCGCTTTCGAAACTCGTTGCCACCCTTCCCATCAGCGTGGCGGGCATTGGCGTCCGCGAGGCAAGTCTTGCAGGCTTCCTGGCACCATTCGGCGCGGCGCCCGCCCAGGTGGTCGCCATTGGACTTGTTTGGCAGACAATACAGATAGCGGGAGGACTTGTCGGCGGCTTGGTGGTGCTTCTGTCCGGCCGCACGCTCCGCGCCGGGCCGAATTCAATCGCGGCGGGAGGAAGTGCAGATGATTTGCGCTGAACCCATCCAGCACCCGCCAGACGTGCAGCCATGAGTCGACCAACGGTCGCAATTCTTGGCGCAGGACCCGCCGGCCTTGGCGCAGCGCTACGACTTTCGCGCGACGGTTGCGCCAAGGTCCTCGTCATCGAGTCCCGCGACCGCGTAGGCGGCAACGCAGGAAGTTTCGAATTCAAGGGAATCAACTGCGATTACGGAAGTCATCGGCTTCACCCGGTGGTCGAACCCAGGGTGATGGACGACATCAAGCTGGCGTTGGGCGATGATCTTTTGTGGCGCCCTCGCCATGGTCGCATTCGGCTGCAGGGAAAGTGGATCCATTTCCCTCTCAAGCCGCTGGATCTCCTGCTGCACCTGCCATGGTCATTCCAGGCTTCCCTGGCGTTCGACCTGGTGAAAAAGCTGGTGCCGCGTCGCGCGCCGACGGAACGAAACTTTGCCAGCGTGCTCGAGCGCGGCCTCGGCCAAACGATGAGCCATTCCTTCTACTTTCCCTATGCCAGAAAGCTCTGGGGAATGGATCCAGTGGACCTGGCGGCCACTGCTGCCGAGCGGCGGATCGCCAATGGTTCGATCCCCAAGATTCTCCTGAAGGTCGCTCGCCAGATTCCGGGTTTGAAACCGGTGCGGTCCGGCGGCTTTTACTATCCGCGCAAAGGTTACGGGCAAATCAGCGACGCGATGAAGACAATCGCGCAGAACCACGGGGCCGAGTTCATATTGGGAGCTCGGGTCCGTCGGGTCGATCATCACAACCAGCGCATCTGCGCGGTGCATTACGAAAAGGATGGGCAAACGTTCGCCGTTCCGGTCGACGCAGCGTGGTCGACGCTTCCGATAAGCCTCCTTGTCCGGATGATGTTCCCATCCGCGCCGGCGGAGGTTATCGGGGCCGCTGACGGAATGCGGTTTCGCGGGATGATTCTGATCTACCTGGTCCTCGGACAAAACCAGTTCTCCGAGTATGACGCCCACTATTTTCCGGAAGAATCGATTCCAATGTCGCGCATGTCAGAGCCAAAGAACTATTCTGCGACGACGGAGCCTGATGGAATGACCATTCTATGCGCAGAGCTCCCCAGTGATCCCGGCGACGAGCACTGGTCCCTGACGGACGCGGAGCTAGGCGCAAGGATGTGTCGATGGCTCGCAGACACGGGCCTACCGGTAAAGGCTCCCCTCCTGAGTGTGGTGACGCGTCGCCTCGCCCATGCGTATCCAGTCTATGATCGGGACTACGCTGATCGATTTACAAAGATGGACGATTGGCTCGGTGGCTTCGAAGGTCTGCTGACCTTTGGGCGTCAAGGTCTTTTCGCCCACGACAATACTCACCATGCGTTGGCAATGGCCTATGCGGCGGTGGACTGCCTCGGTCCCGATGGAAAATTCGATGCCTCACAGTGGGCGCAACATCGCCAGGAATTCGGATCTCATGTTGTCGAGGATTGACGAGGGAGCTGGTACGTGCATGTTCGTCGCTCCTTGAACAGCATTGCTCCTAAGTTTGTCCGAGATCTCGTTGTATTGGCCGGCGGACAGCTTGCCGGCAAGCTCATCGGGCTCGTCGTGTTCGCCATGCTTGCCCGCACATTGCGGCCGGAAGGCTACGGTGCGGTCGAATTCGTCATCGGTCTTGCAGGATTTCTTGCCATCGCCATCGATGGTGGACTTGGCACGATAGCTGTGAAGCGAATCGGGGAGGATCGTGAACGGCTTCCCTTGCTTGCGGTCCAGATCCCACTGGCCCGGCTGGTGATTGCCGTCGTTGCCATGCCAATACTGGTAGTGGCGGTGGAAGCATTCGGACCTCCCTCGATTCCTCGCGGACTTGCGCTCCTGTTCGCCGGCAGCCTGCTGTTTGCGGCATTCAATCAAGAGTGGCTGCTGCAAGGCTGCGAACTCATGGGGCTCGTCGCCACGGTGCAGATTCTGCGCATCGCCGTGTTTGCAGCCGCGATTTTCATGCTTGTCCAAAGTCCCGCAGACATTACGGCGATTGGCTGGGCGGAAATCGTGGCGGCGGCTGTCGCCAGCGCCTGCTATCTCGGCTTTCAGTACACCAAAGTGGCCCGCGAGCGGCTGTCGCTGGCGTTGAACGGTATGTGGGACCTCGGACGAGAAAGCGCCCCGATTGGCATTGCCAATTTCGTCTGGGCCGCCGCACAATTTTTGCCGCTATTCCTGGTCGGCACCGTTGTCGGAGGCGCACAGATTGGCTGGTATGCCGCGGCACATCGATTGGTTACGTCGGTATCAACATTTAGCTACGTCTATCACTTCAATTTGTATCCGTCGCTGACACGCGCATCGTCGCTCGGTAGCGAAGAGTTTGAGCAACTGGTGCGCGCGTCGTTCCGCGTAATGGCTTGGCTGAGCATCGGGTTTGCACTTTGCATCAGTCTTGCCGCGCCGGCCTTGCTGACCGGCATTTTCGGTGCCGGTTTTGCGCCGGGAGCGACAGTACTTTCCATTCTCGTCTGGGCCGTTCCGGTGATGTTCATGTCGGGTCATGCGCGATTGTCACTCATTGTGGCGGGCGCCCAGCGGCGAATTCCACTGGCCCAGTGCGCAGGGCTTGCTACTGTAGCCGTGACCGGAGCAGTTCTGGCTATGCTACTCGGCGCTCGCGGCGCCGCCATTGCCGCGGTCGCCGGAAACGTCGCGGTGTGGATGGTAATGCAATGGTTTGCGTTGCGAGGCAACGCGAAGGCGCCTGCCTTGATGCTCGCGGCGAGACCCCTGACGGTGGCAATTGTGGTGGGCGCCGCGGCATCGATTGCGGACACCGGATGGCTGACCCGGACCGCCGGTGGCGGCGCGCTTTACTTTGTACTGATGCCTCTGCTGGACCGTGAATTCGTCCCCGATCTTCTTCGGCTGGCAGAAGTAAAGTCCATGACGTCGCGCCCGCGCCGCACATGATCGTACACATTCGGAATGCACCAAGCGGAATGTCAATTCGCGAAGTGTCGACAACGCCGGCGAAACCGATCTAATTGGTGAGTGCGCAAAGTCGCTGCAACAGCCAGTCCGAGCTCAGCTCGTCGATCCGTGCACAATTCTCGCTCATTCCCCGATCACTCAGCAGCGCCCCCACTTTGTCCTTGCGGCCGATACGATAGTCGATTCCGATCACCGGCAATTGCTGGGCCAGAGCATAGATCGCAGCGTGGAACCGCATGCAGATGGCGACATCCAGTTCGCGTAGCAGCGCAATGACTCCGTCGATGCCTGCATCGCCTTCCCAGATGCGAAAATCCACCTGGCTTGGAAGAAGTCGGGCAATTCGATACGCGCTGCGCAAATCACACATGCCGAACTGGATTGCATTCATCGGAAAAAATATGAAGCACGGTGGTACGTCCGCACTTTCATGAAATCTTATCAGCGCGTCGGCGAGTCGTCGCTCGAAATCTGCCTCGACCTCCTGCGTGTATTGAACGAGATTCGTGCCGTCTGCGCCCTCCGTGTACTCGTGGCGTATTGGGCGAATATTCATTCCAACCAGCGTTCTGCCTTTGGTATCGCGCAATAGCTGGTCGAGCCACTGACGGTCCAATGCAGCGATCTTCGTCAGTACTTGCGGTCGCGTTGCGAGGTAATCGAATGCGGGATCCTGGCCCGCAATGGCGTCGAGGCCGCGGAGCAGACTTGCCACGCTATCCGTCATGGTCCGCACTGAAATGCGGTCGGCCATCAGTACCAGGCGTCGCGCCGCCCAAACGGATGGCCATCGGACGAACGGTCCAACGCCAATGCCTTCAATCAGGAAGGGCTTGCCCAGCATTTTTGCCAAGGACACCGTATGCAGATGCTTGACGAGTTGTTTCGGCAAATCCATAAGCGGTCCGCCGGCAAATACGACGGCGTCCACTTGCTGCAGCAACGACCTGATGGTCGACTGTGAATAGTTTTCGACGCGGACGTCGACGGGAGTCGCCAGCATCGGAATGAGATGTGCGGAATGGCGGGGCCGTTGACTCATCAGGATGGCTTGCATGGTGCCATGCCGCCGATGCATCCGGAACAAAACCCCGCCCAGAATCGCGGCATCGCCGATGTGCTCACCGCCATACGCGCCAATCACCAGCACCCGTTGCAGTCGTGCTTGCGCTCGGCTGCCGTCTGCCCGACCCGGCTTCGCTGCGCTCAACGCGCGCAGCCATTGGAAAATCGCGCGACTGCCGTCCAAGGCAACTTCCCCAAGATCGACCATGTGACGCAATGCAGAACGCAGACTTTTGCGCTGGACAGGTGATTTTGCGTTGACACCTGCAATACCCATCACGGACCCAGTCCAAGGCTGGATGGAGAAGCTCCACTCTTGGCTTGGTCCCTCGAACCGGGCCAGCAAACCACTTTCTCCAGCAATCGATGACGCTTGCGCAATTGGTCGGGAATCGTGCAGCGCCTGATATATGGCGAGAAGGTCCGGCGGGATGCTGTGCGGGTCCCTTTCCAGCAGGCGATACTCGATGAAATCCCGGAGAAACAGCTCGTCGTCCGGCGTAAGCATCGGCGAGAAGTCGGCATGGACCGCGGGCAGCATCGAGGGCGGGGCCAGCACCGCGGTGACGTGTTCTTCCTCCGCTAGCGAAAAGAGTGTCTCGAGCCGGTAGATCAGCTCACTGCGCAAGGGAATCAACCATCCGACCTTGACGCCTTCTGCAACCAGAGCCCGAGAAGCGGAGAGCACGGAACTCAACGAAGTGGGACGCCGGCCAACGGCCCCCATGGCGGCGTCGGCGCAAAGGACAAACTCGACCTGGCAATGCTTGCCAGATCCGGCGGTGGCCCTGCACAGTTGAATGACCACCGGAAGATTCGCGAGGTCGCGCATCTGCGTCGCGACTATCGTCAGCTCCATGAAATTAGGTGCCGATCGGATCAGACCGTTGATGGCGTCGATGTCCCTCGCCACAGATCCCAGGTCGTCCACGACGACGCGCAGTCTGGCTACGCTGGAAGCGCTGTCAGTTCCAAGAATTGAATCCAGGGCCCCCGTTAGTGCGCGCGGGTCATGCGCTGTGCCGGCCGGTCCCTGGCCAAGTCGCACTTCGAGACTGCGCAGGTGCACATTCGAACGAGGCGGCCACGCCGAGTTGCCCGTTGTTTGCCGTGGATGGCTGACGTTGATTATGAATTCTCCAGATCGTGGAGCTATCGTCAATCTGGTAAGGACGCGATGTATGGAAAAGCTTACTACGCCGGACACTAGTCTCGCAAAGCATCCTGGGGCCGGCGCCTGTCTCCAGCCGTGGGACGAGTTCCGAAGTTCGAAGGAAACGGGTAACCTTGATCAGGCATTCCAAATTGGACCGCGCGCTGCGTACGTTGTCGCTGCTCAAATCGTTGTCTACAACTCCCGAATCAATCGCCGAATCGAATGCCCGCACTGTTTGATAAAACGTCCAGGCGCGCGGCGTTAGTGCTCGCGTTGATGGCGGCGCTAGTGTACCTGCCTCTTATCGGGTGGGGGCTTCCCTATGCGACCGCGCCAGACCGCGTCAGAACCTATGCAGTGGACGAACTACTTCCGCTGGACGCACTAGCGGAGATGCACAACACGTTCGTCATCAGCAGGATTGATCGCAACTACGGCTATCCGTGGTGGCACTATTTCGTTCTGGCCAGCGTACAGGCTCCTTACGTCGCATACCTGAAGCTCAGCGGGCAGCTGACTGCTTCCAACGGCGTGTATCCGTTCGGGCTGGAGGATCCGGTCGGGAGCCTTCGTCATCTCGTTTTGCTTGGTCGCCTGCTCTCGGTTGCAATGGGCGCGGGCATCGTGGTCACGGCTTACTTCTTTTCAACGATTCTCTGGGACCATCGAACCGGAGTCCTGGCCGCTATCCTGACGATGCTCAGCTACCCACAGGTCTATTACAGCCGGGTCGGCAACCCGGACGTAGCGCTCGTCTTCTGGAGCGGATTTGGCCTCGTAGCGTTCGCGACGATTTTGAAGTACGGCCTTAGCAGTAGGCGAGCCATTGGTCTGGGAATCTTCGCGGGCCTTGCCATGGGCGCCAAGGACCAGGGTTTGGTCGTTTTTCTCCCACTGGGGATCGCGTTGCTGTTTCCACGGCTAAACGCGGACTCGCATGGCCGCTATCAGTTCCGGCCTCTGGTCCTGGGCCTGCTAGCGGTGTGCGGGAGTTACCTGTTGGCCACCGGCATGTTGGTCGACCCCAAACGCCATCTGTTGCACGTCTACTATCTGTTTTTCCAGCAAAGCGGTGTGACATGGATGCCCTTCTATCACCCAGGGCTGCCGCGAAATTTCGATGGAATTGTGGAGATGATCCGCAGGACGGGGGAAGGATTGGAGGCGATGATCTCGATCCCGGTTCTTCTCGCGGCGCTCGGCGGCGCCGTTGTCGCCCTCCGTGAAACACCGCGCTATCTGGTACTGCTGCTACCGGTGCCGATCCTGTTTCTTATTCTTACGCTGCCTACTGGAGCGGTCGTCTATCGTTATGACTACCCGCTGACCTTCCTGCTGGATGCCTTTGCTGCATCAGCTCTGATTTGGTTAGGCGTCCGTCATTCGCGGCACGCGATGGTTGCCCTTTGCGTTGCCGCTATTGGCTGGCGAGCCCTGGTGGCCATCGACCTCTCCTACGCGCAATGGCGAGAGACTCGCTCGTTCGCAGCCGAATGGTTCCAAGGCCATGCCAACGCGGGCGACACCATCGAGTTCTTTGGAGTTGAGCAGTACATGCCGCCTCTTCCTGCCGAAATCCGGTCACGTCGCATCGCGGGGAGGCAGCTCTGGAAACGACAAATCGGGCACGGCAGCTACCTGATCGATTACCTGATGCGCGAGGGTCCGCGATTCATTTACGTCACGCCGGACCATTCGAGCCAGCCGGGAATGGAGCACAGTGGTGATTGTCCGCCTGAGGTCTACCGTGCGCTTTTGGACGGTACGGCTGGGTACAGGCTGGCCGCCTATTTTCCGACACCCACCATCCTTCCTGTTGCATTCAGCCGCCCTCGCCTGGATTATCCCGCAGTGAGTCCCCCGGTTCGGATTTTCGAGAGAATCCACCCTTTGGATCCAACATGATTTTTTTAGTCGGACCGTGACCTTGCTTGCCAACTGCATGCGGCATCTATTTGCGATAAGGGATGGTGGCGCAAGGCCATCCTCATAATGTCCATGGAACTGGAGTTCGAAGTGCTGCGCGTCGATCTCGGGATCGGACAGTCAAGGAAGTGTCAACGTGCCTACGGGTGGGGTCGACGGGTTGCGATTGTCCAATGAAGATCCCCGTCAAAGCCTCGTTACTCGTGGTTCGAGTGCTGCTCGGAGCAGGACTGTTTTGGATTGTGGCAACCCGCACGGGCGGTTGGGATCTCGCGATTCCCGCCTTGTCTTCGCCCGGCGTGCTGCTGCCGGTGGTGGCCTTTTCGATTGTCGGGGTCATCGTGGAGGCAGTGCGCCTGTCGCTGCTGCTACGCTCGCAGGGAATGGAAATCCCACTCGGTCGGGGCCTCCGGCTTGTCACTGCGGCGTTTGCGCTCAATTTTTGTGTACCGGGTGGCGCCACCGGCGATCTGTCGAAGGTGTTCTACCTGCGCGCCGGCCGGGGCGACAAGGGTTGGGAGCTCGCAACGGTCGTCTTTGTGGATCGCCTGGTCGGCCTGGTTTCGCTGCTGTTGTTGCTTCTGGTACTGGGAGCCATGAGCGATGCGATCGTCCGCGGCTCGGCGCTGTTCATGGGACTGTTCCTGACAGCCGCGTCGGTGTTGACCGCGACGATGGTTTTCGCGGCATTGTGCCTGTCGAGGAACCCGCTACTTCGGTCCGCGTTGGCACGGCTGCTGCGATGGATGCCTTTCCGGGCTCACATCGAACGCGTCGCGAACGCACTTTGGCGCTTCAGTGACCATCGGAACGCGCTCCTGCTGGCGTTGGTCGTGTCATTCGTGGGGAACGTGGCCGGTGCCGCCGTGTTTGCATTGCTGGGCTGGACCCTGTTCGCCTATACACCCATCGTCGTCCCGGCATTCATTGCCCTGCTGGGAATGTTTGCGAACACTGTCAGCATCACGCCGGGCGGACTTGGAGTGGGCGAGGCTGCATTTGAAATTCTCTTCGGCAAGGCAGGGATTGCAGGCGGCGCCGCCATGATGATTCTCTGGCGGATTGGCATGCTTCCGTTGGTGATGGCCGGTATCGGCATTTTTGTTGCAGGGTTGAGTACCCACAAGAAATCCAGTGCCGCGGGCGAAACTCCCAAGGTCATATTGTGACCTCTCATTGCATACTGAAGTGACGCGCACCACGGTAAGGACATGGACCTGGCAATACGCAATCGCACGCACAGTTTATCGGGGCGCAGCCGACGGCCTGAGGCACTTCTCATGCAGTTTTTGACCGCCACAAGCTTCCTTCAACGATCGCTCCCGACGAGCCAATGATGGTCGACCACCATCCCGGCAACTATGAGCTCGCATTCGCAACCGCCGTTCGGGCAAACCATGCCATCGCGTTCGGGTTTGCGCGGCATGCGCTGATCGCCATACTCGATGCTGCAGGCCTCAGGGCGGGCGACGAGGTCATCCTTTCTGCACTGACTTGCAAGGTGGTGCCCCTCGCCTTGCTGTCGCTGAAGCTGAAACCAGTGTACGTCGACGTCTCGACGGAGACGATGAACCTCGATGCCGAAGCGATTGAAACTGCAATTGGACCCGCCACCCGGGCAATTCTGTTCCAGCACACCTATGGGAATCTTGCCGGGATTCTTCCGGCGGCGAAGATTTCCGCCAGCCGGGATCTTCTGCTTGTCGAAGACTGCGCACAGTGCCTTCCATACGCAACTGACGGCTATATGCCGGGAAGCGTCGGACGCGCGGCAATCTTCAGTACCAATCTGCTCAAACCCCTTCCCGCCGGAAGTGGTGGCATGGCCGTGACGGCCGACAACGAACTGGCGCGAAAGATCCGGACCCACCGCGATCGCCTTCGCACGCCCGGCGCCAGCGCTGATCTCGCCATGCGTATCGAGCGATCAGCGCACAAATACCTGCTTAGCCCGGCGTGGTACTGGTCGCTTCTTGACGCCTTTCGCGAAATCAGTTCAAGTTATGACGTTCGACCGTTGATTGATGAGATCCAGGCCGAGATCACCGATCAGGCTCGATGCCCTTCCGCCGCCCAGATGGTGGTGGGCACAACCTGGCTGCAGGATATCGTCGCGCACGCCACCCACCGCCGCGAATGTTGTCGCGAGTATGCCCATGCCCTGGACGGGGCGCCCGGCGTGCGACCAATCGCGATCGACGTGACGCAGCCGCTTTACTATTTCCCGATACTGGCGGATGACAAACCGGCGCTGTTGCTGCGCGCGCGCCGCCGTCGTCTCGAGATGGTCGCTTGGCCGGTACGCGCCCCCATCTTTCCAGTCGAAAGAATCGAAGACCTGCGAGCCTACGGGTATGCGCCTGGCTCCTGTCCCATTGCCGAGGATATGGCAACGCGGTTGATCGGGTTGCCTTTGCGGCGCAGGGTCTCACCGGGACATCGGCACCGCGTGATCGAGTTACTTTGCGCGGGGAAACCGTGACGCCAGGGACAGAAACTTACCTTCGGTCTTCGGGCTCATGACCGAAGCGAGCCATGCCACCGATTCCGTCGTGGTGAGGGAACTTCGATCTGTTGACGAATCCGCCTGGACGGAGTTCGTGAATCGCCGTGACGAAGCCAATCTTTACCACACACCGATCTGGCGTGATGTCATTGTGGAGGTGTTCGGCCATCGACCGGCCTATCTGGTCGCGATGCGCGGCACAGAAGTGCGGGGCATACTGCCCATGTTCGTGATCAAATTTCCATGGCTCCCGTCTGCCTTCGGCACAAAACTGATCTCGCTTCCCTATGACGTCGGATCGGGAGGTGCGCTCGCCGTCGATGATACTTCGTATCAGGCGCTGGTCCGACATGCAATCGCCCTGGGGCGAGAATTGGACGTGGATTACCTCGAATTGCGCTGTCGCGACGAGCGCCGGCACCTGGATTCGCTGGGGCTCGTGCACACTGCCCCGGTTTTGATCTCCGAAATGCGGCTCGATGGCGAGACTTCTGTGTGGGCCGGAATCGCAGAAGATCACCGCAAGGCGATTCGCAAGGCGGCGAACCGTGGCGTGACCGTTCGCGAAGCAACAAGCCTTGCGGACTTTGAGGAATTTGATCGTATCTACCTGCGAATTTTCCGCGACTTCGGAACGCCGCCCTATGGTGGAAATTATTTTCCTGCATTGTGGCGCATGCTTCAGCCGTCCGGTGCGGTTCGGCTGCTACTCGCGTTTGTCGGTACACGCTGCGTCGGCGGATTGCTGCTTTTCCGCTGGGAGAAGCACCTGATCAGCAAATTTGCAGCCTGCCTTCCCGATGCGGTAGCTTCGCGCGCGTATGCGGCATTGTATTGGCGCGCAATCCAGCTCGGGCTGGAACTCGGCTGCACCAGTCTCAATTGGGGATCCTCGTCCCGCGACCAAGTCGGCTTGCTCGAGTTCAAGGAACGATGGGGTGCGCAGACGAGGCCCGCAGCGTTCTACGCTTTGCCGATACGCCGCGGTATCCCCCCGATCGAACGCTACTATGACTCCGCGGGCTGGACCCGGCGGCTGTGGCGGCAAATTCCGGTCGGGGCCACGCGTCTGGGTGGTGGAATTCTGAACCGCTGGTTCTGCTGAATGCAACGAATGCCCGCGACAATTCATCTCGACCTCGATGGCGACGTCCACATTTTTCGTGCCCATGGATGGCGCTACACGGCGCTGGACGGCCGATTTTTCGCCTCCGGCCTGAACCGTGCGCTGGACCTCTTTGACGAAACAGGCGTATGCGCCACATTGTTTGTGATTGCCGAGGACATCGCGGACCCCGCGAAGCGCGCGTTGTTGAAGGAGGCGGTTCGCCGGGGCCACGCCATCGGTTCGCACACGGTCACGCATCGCAATCTGACCACACTGCGCCGCGACGAGAAGCATTACGAGATATTCGAGAGCCGGGAACGACTGATGGACGGTCTCGGTGTCGAGGTCCAGGGCTTCCGGGCGCCCGGATTCGCGCTGGACCGCGAATCACTGGAAATGATTGCCGAGGCTGGCTACACCTACGACTCTTCGCTGTTTCCGAACGCCAGGTCTGCGCTGCGAGTCGAAACAACCAACGTGCCAGCGCGGCCCCACCGGCCGCTGGCAAACGCGACACTCGTGGAACTGCCAATGCCTTCTCATTGGCCGCTGCCGCTGCCCTTCCACCCTTCCTACAGTCTGGTCCTGGGGCTGTGGTATTTCCGCCTGGGCCTGGGGCTGGTCCAGCGGACCAGCGCCCCTTTGGTACTGCTTTTTCACCTGACCGACTTCGCCGAACCGTTGCCGGAAAGCGTAATTCCCAACATCCCGGCACGCCTTTACACGCTCTCCCATCTCGATAGCGACGTCAAAGCGCAGCGCAGTCGGCAAATGCTGCAAATGGTGGCTTCGCGTTTTCAAATCTTGAGCACCAGGCAATTGCTCGACCATGCAACCGATTGAGAGTCTCGGTCTAGCCTTCGATCCGGACTCGCAGAACCCGACTTCTCGATATCAGTTAGGTGGTGCCAGGCCCTGCCACAGTGCTCGGGCGGCGCCGCACGCGATGCCACCACATCCAGGCTCCCAGAATGAACAGCATTGCGGGCGCCAGGCCGAATATCACCCACAACGCCTTGATGCCCGGTCCGCCGAAGCTACCTCGGTGCAAAGGGGCCAGCCAACTTCGAATGAAGTCCGCGAAATTCGGGTTTGTCATGTCCCATTGCTGCAGAATTTCGCCGCTGTGTTGATCGAAATAGACATAGCGATAGCCCGTGTTGTCCCATTCCCAGACATCGGCACCCAGATCGTCACTGACCGGCGCCAGAATGACCTGGAGGGAACTCTTGTTCGACCATGGGGGATAGATCGCCCAGACGGGCCTGCCTGGCGACATCTGCTGTGCGCGAGCAATTAACTGTTCAATGTCTGGACGGCTGCTCGAATTCTCAAGTGCGGAGTTGGAATACGGAGATGGTGGGCTGGTCCGCGTCGAAACCAGATCGAGCACACGATAGAATTGCGGGCCGTAAAAATAGAGGGCACCGGTCGTGGCGAACATCGTGATGAAGACAAAGGTCCATATGCCAATTGCACCGTGAAGACTTCTCGCGGTCACTCGGCCATTGGATCGGCTTACGCCAAGCGCCTGCCACCACTGTCGTGCTCCGGGCCACCAGACAATCAATCCGCTCAGCGGCAGGAGCAGCACCGCAATGCCAATCGTGCAATTGACCAGCCGCCCCGTCGTCCCGCCAAGCAAGTTGGCATGCACCTCCCAAATCGATGACATGAAGGTCTTGGCGGGCGCCGACCCCAGGATTGCGCCCGTCACGGGATGAGCAAACGTAACCTGGAACTTGCCTTGTTTCTCGACAATCACCAGATAGGTATCTCGTCGGGTGGTCGGCGAAAAAATCCTATAGATTCGATGGTCGGGATATTTCGACTTCACCGCGCCGATCAGGTCATTCATACCGACTCTGGCGCCGCCCGCTCCTTCCACTTGATACCATTCCGGATGCATCCATGCGGAGATTTCGTCCTCGAATACCATCGTGGCGCCGGTTACACTCATGACAAGCATATACAAGCCGAGGCCAAGACCGGACCAAAGATGAATATGCCACGCGACGCGTCTGAAAACTGTTTGTCGCGGATGCAGAAAGTAGCCGTTCCATTGCATTCGAAGATTCTAGCCCAAGTGCGTAAAGCGTGAGTGCCTTGCACGGGCGGACGGCGCCGCGGTCGGTTCTAGGGTCGCGCCGGGATGTCGTTCGCGCTTTCAGAAAAGGAATTCCCCACGAAGACCCCAAGTAGCCTACAGATTCGAGCTACTTCACGGGGGTTGATACGTGCAGTTCAGCGATGCGCATTGCGCCATCGATGCCGACGATGTTCTAATATTCCCGATTCCACGTCGCGTCCGCGGCGCGTTTCAGCCACGAAGTCCGAGGCACGCCCATGTCGTTACCTATGCATGGCCAATTTCCCAAGGACGCTTGGAACAGGTCGGCTTTTTGGCGCAGTACACCTGCCGACGGTGTCGCAGAAAGCCCGCACGGGGCATCAAGCAACGGCCAATGCCTGACAACGCGATGGCACGTCCATTCGAACTTGGCGGAAGCCGGTTTCATCGATCCAGGACGAGAATGCCAATGAGCGACTGGCTTGCGCGCAACCGGGTCTCGGTCCTCGTCTTTGTTGCCGCTACTGCATGGTTCGTTCCCGGTGTCTGGTGGGGACTGCCGATAAACAACCCGACCGAGCATAGGTTTGCCTGGGGTACGGATGAAATCGGTCCGTGGGGCGCAGTCGACGCCGTTCTGGCGATTCTTGGGTATCCGAGGAATGACCTTTCGCCGCAATATCCGCTCGCCCAGTTTTTCGTGCAGGCCGTCTTTGTCTGGCCCTACTATTTTCTGCACTATGTCGCTGTGATGTTTCCCAGCATCGGGGACAAGGTTCACCTACCTTCGCAGCCAGCGTCCGTTGGAACGCTCATGCTGCTGAGTCGGTTGCCAAGTTTGCTGATGGCAGCCGGAACCGTCGTCGCAGTTCGCATTGCCGCCCGTCGAATGGCGGGTGACGCGGCCGGCTGGACTGCGGCCGCCGCTGTCGCGACCATGGGCCCAATGCTGTACTACGCGCGCACCAGCAACGTCGATGTGGCAGCGTTGTTCTGGACGGCGCTGGCATTGGTATTTGCGATTACAGCGCTCCGCGAGGGGCTGAACACGCGCATTGCGATCCTGCTGGGTTTATGTGCCGGTGTCGGTACCGCAACCAAGGATCAGCAGTACGCGTTTTTCTTCGGACTTGGAATGGTCATCCTGGCATTTGAATTCCTTGATCGTCGCGATCGAGGCACCTGGATCGGCTGGTGGCACGCCCCGCTCGCCGGTTTCGGTGCTGCGGCCTTGAGTTACGTGGCCTTGAGCGGGATCGCCCTCCTCCCGCATTGGTTCTTCGACCGGCACGTACGGTTCATTACCCGGGTTCCCGACCCGGAAACGCCACAGGCTATTCTCGCGCTGGGCGCGGCATATCACAGCACGCCTGCGACATTTGCAGGTTACGTACAGCTGGCGGAAAACGCCGGTGCTCAGGTCTTGGCAGCCGTCGGACTCCCGCTACTGGTCCTGGCCATTTTCGGCGCCGTGCATGCGGCGCGCTCCGACCGGCGGCTCTTCGCACTCCTCACCGTGCCATTGCTTTGCCTCGTGCTTGGCGTCATTGTGCCTGTGCGCCTTGTGCTGCCACGCTACCTTCTCCCGATTGATCTCGTTGTGTGTATTTTTGCCGGCCTTGCAGTGGCGGCCGGCGCGAAAAAACCGGCCGCCTTGCGTCCAGCGGTTTACATCGTCGCCATCGCGGGGATTGCGTGGACCGCCTTGCGCGGTGCGGATCTCACCTATCAAATGGTGTACGACAGTCGCTATGAGGCCGGTGCCTGGTTGGATCGAAATGTTGCCCCGGGCGACCTCATCGCCTATTACGGCGCACCACTTAAGCTTCCACGGATCCGGGCCGACGCGAGTGTTACAACCGCCGTCGGCCAATGGCGCTACGCGTACAAGAACAGACAGCCTACAACCTCGACACCCCCGGCGTTCATTTTGATCATCCCGCAACTCATCACCGAACCCGACCACGAAGTCAGTATCCTCGCCTCTACGCTCAGGGACTTGATCGATGGGTCCTCCGGATATCAGGAAGTCTTTGCCGTACAAACCCCCGCGCTGTGGACCCGCCCGATGCTGGTTGCCTCCTCGGTCAATCCCCCGGTCCGGATCTTTGCTCGACGGGATATCGTTCCCCGACTACGAGATGCCCTGCGCATCGAGCTTCCGGGACTGCATTGACGTGCTCACTGGCGGCGTCGTCAAGCGCGTCTCCTACCAGGTTTCCTCATCCGCATCCCGATTGGCCTCGATCCGCGACGTTCGGTCCATTCACCGGAAAGCGCCCAAGCCATGCCGGCAAAACCTCCGTTGTTTAGCGTCGATGCGGTGGCTGAAAGTGGACCGATGGCGAGCGATCCTCATTCGGCGTGGCCGTGGAGCGCCGGACTCGGGGCCATCTATATCCTCTTTTGCTGGCTTGCATGGGATCGCCTGCTGATTCCCGACGAAATCTGGGGACTGACCAACGCCGAACGCAGTTGGACTGCGCAGCTCGGAAGTATTCGCTCTGACCTGGTTCATCCTCCGTTGATCTACTTGCTTGAGCGGCTATGGATCGGGCTCTTCGGGCTCTCTGATTTCACCGCAAAAATCTTGCCGGTGCTGATCAATCTTCTGGCCATCGGCTTGTTCCCAGTGCTTGCCATTCGTGTCACCAAGAGCTGGCGCATTGCTTCAATCCTGTTTTTGACTGTCTATTTGCACGTCTACGGCACACCCAATCTCGTGCGCATGTACGGGCTGGTCCTGCTGCTGACAATCGCGTCCATCTGGGCATGGGACGCCTGGCGGCAAGAGCCCACGACCCGGCGCTTGCTGACCTGGGGCATGATCATGGCTCTGGCCGTGATGACCCATTATTTCGGCGCGCTGCTGCTCGCCACCTACGTGTTGCTGACGATTGGGCTTGGGCCGAGGCCAAAGGCCTTCGCCTTGGTTTCGTTTGTTCCCGGCATGATCTTCTGCGCCTGGATTGCCTACGTTTTGCCGGTTTACGCCGCGCAGGGCCTGAAGCCCAACCTCGGTTGGGTACAGCCAAGCCTTTTTCTTGCCGTGACGGCAGTGCCCTTTCACTTTCTCACGACAATTCCATCCGGGGCAAACCCCTTTCATGCCGACTGGTGGGCCACGCTGCCCGCCAGGCCGTTGCTGATTACGGCTGCGATCCTTGTTCACTTCGCACTATTTTCGCTGGCGTTGTGGCGATTGATTTCAATACGAGCGTGGTCAAGCTGGCTGGTGCCGCTGCTTGCGCTTGTCTTTGGGCCGGCCCTGATGCTAGCCGGAGTCTCACGGCTTGTCGGCCCGGCGTTCGATAGCAGATTTCTGGTCGGCTCGCTCCCGGCCTACTGGTTGCTCATCGCACTGCTTTCGGACCTGGGGCGGGCGCCGGCAAGACTGCTCCTTCGCGCTGTATTCATGCCCACGGCGATTGTCGCCGTGATCCTGCCACTGGCGCATGACCTCGCCGAATCTCCGCTACGCAACGCGATTGCGCACATTGTCCTTGAACACAAGCCCGGCGATGTGGCGCTTGGCGACAAATTGGTGGGCTTGCAACCCCATTGGGAACTGCGGCGCGCAGGTCTGTCGCTGCCTTGGGCGTTGGTGCCGGCCCACCGGCACAACCCGTGGTTTGCCGTACCGACTTCGGTCCCAGGTCGCGCCTGGGTCTTCTGTAAAGGCGAATGCGACGGCGCGATCCGCAGCCTGCTGCAAAACCATCAGGCTACAAAGCGCTACGGAACCTACCTGACACTATTCGAGCGTCGCTGACAATCGAACGCTCCAATGCCGATTCCTACGTGACCAAGACCCGAACAGCGCCGACCCATGGTGCCGCTGCGGTCGTGGTGGCGATACTGCTGGCGGCCATCGGCACATGCCGCATCGTCGCAACCTATGGCGTCTTCAATGCGACCAGTGACGAGCCGACCCATATCGCCGCGGGCATGGAGCTGCTCGATCGAGGCAAATATACCTACGAAGTGCAACATCCTCCTCTCGCGCGCGTCGCAGCCGCGCTGGGACCCTTGCTGCTTGGCAGACATTCGCATGGTCACCTGTCGCCCCGCGCCGAAGGTAAGGCCATTCTTCTCGATGACGGCGATCCAAAGGTCACGTTGGCGGCGGCACGTGCCGGCATCCTGCCATTCTTCTTCATTGCGATACTCGTCGTCTGGTCGTGGACGAAAAGGCTGGGAGGACCGGTGACGGCGGCGGTGGCGGTGCTGCTATTCACCACGTTACCGGCCGTACTCGCGCATTCGGCGTTGGCCACGACGGACGCCGCAGTGACGGCATTTGTCGCTGCGGGCATTTGGTCGTTCGCGCTTTGGCTGGATGCGCCACACAGCCGCGCAGCGGCATTGGTCGGCGCAACGTGGGCGCTGGCGATCGTGTCAAAGCTGTCGGCGCTACCCTTTTTGTTGCTAGGGGCAGCAGTAACCCTCGCCATGTGGTTCTTGGCAACGCGGCATCGAACCGTCGGCGGGCTCGGGGTACCCGCTTCAATGCTTGCCTGGCATGCTTTGCTAGTCGGAATCGTGGGAATCGGACTGGTCTGGACTAGCTACGGGTTCAGCACTTCGTTCCCGCAACGGTTTGGGGGTTTGGTCCCGGTGCCCGCGTGGGAACTGGTACAGGGAGTCCAGGCGGCGTACGCGCACAATGCGTCGGGACACTTGGCGTATCTCGCAGGCGAAATGCGCCAGACTGGCTGGTGGTATTTCTTTCCCGTGGCGATTGCCGTCAAGACGCCACTGCCATTTCTTCTATTGGTGGGTGTCGGCGCCTGGGCAACGATTGGAAAATCGTATCGAGAACGGAATTGGTTGCTCGCGACACCGCTCGTCTCCAGCATGGCAATCCTGTTGGCAGTTCTGCCCGCAAACATCAACATTGGCCTTCGCCACATACTTCCGATCTTCCCTGCCTTGGCAGTCGTGGCGGCGCTCGGAGCTGCTCACGTTTGGAAATCGTCCACCGCTCGCCCATATGCGCGGGCCGCCTTGGCAGCGCTGATTCTATGGCTCATTGTCGATACGGCGCGGGCTCATCCCGATTACCTCGCCTATTTCAATGAAACGGTCCGCGAACGCCCGGAACCGGTTCTCGTGGACAGTGATCTCGACTGGGGCCAGGACTTCTATCGCCTGATGGACGAGATCAAACGTCGTCGCATCAAGACGATTGCGGTTGCAGAATGGGGATCGGTCGATTTCGCGAAGCAAGGCATCCCGGGCATGCGGCGACTCCCGGCCGGCGAAAGGCCTTCGGGATGGGTGGCAGCCAGTGAACTGTACCTGTCGGGCCTTGCCGGCCCGGGATTTACCTGGCTCAAGCATGAGCAGCCGGTTGGCCAGATCGGAAAGACAATCCGCCTTTACTATTTCCCCTAGGAGTCTCCGCCAGCCTCCATCGCAATTCATTCGCCGGGTGTGTGCCGCGAGGGAACATGCTGCCTGGTGAAGCACAGTGGCCGTTTTTTCGTTTCGTCGAACATTCGGCCCAGGTGCTCACCCATTACATCCAGCGGCACGGGAAAAAAGAAACGGTGACAACAAACACTCCCAGATAAGTTGCCAACTTGAGTGGTGCAATCGAGAACGATATGCATCCCTCGATCGCCTGGTTCCAGCGTTTCCAGAAGTTCCACTTGCTTCGATCCGAATGCCACGTTTCTCGGCAATACGGAACCTCCAGTTGCGCAAAGCCGACCCAAGCGAACAGCCCTTCCCAGAATGATCTCGGAAAGGTCCCGCAGGTCGCAGTCAATGAACACCATGGCGTCGTCCGACGCGTGGTCAAGCCCTGCCGTCAACGCCAACTCCTGCCCGAAGTTACCACTGAGATCGATGATCGAAGCCCGCCGATCCTGCTCGCGCAAGTCAAACAGCATGCTCAGACTCTGGTCGGTGCCGCCATCATTTACATAGACGATTTCAAAGCGCTGCTGGAGTTGATCCAGGACGGTAGTGAGGCGCTGGTGAAACGCCTGGATCACCGACGGCGCGTTACAGAGTGGCGCCACCACTGAGAGCAATGAATACTCCGGATCGTGATCCGGTTTTTGCGCGAAGAATGCTTCTGTCGAAAGGCCCATAGCCGGCTGGCCGAAAACATAGTCGTAAGGACCGTAAGCGTTGTCAGAAGCTGCGCAAGCAGCGAATTGAGGTTGAATTCCCGCATCAACCAGACGAGCGGCCCGCCATTGAGGACGAACGCCGCCGCGGCAACGAGCAGGAATCGGGGCAGCGTTTGCTGGTGAGGGCGGGTGCTGCGAAACGTGTGGTGATAGTTCAACCAATTGCTGAGGAATGCACCGGCAATGGCGCCGATGCTCGATGGCGGAAGCGCGGTCCACGCGAATCGCTTGACAAGGACCACCAGGCGCAGGATGTGGGTAACGGTTGCCATCGCGCCGACCAGCGCGAACGATGCGAATTGGCGCGAAATATGCGTGTCTGAATCGCGCTTCCGGAGCGTCCGGTAACGGTCAAGCGGTCTCGAAAGTCGGACAATATGCGGCCAACTCGCGGAAATTCGATGATCCACCAGACCGGAATGACCTGGAGGTCGCAATGTTCCCCGTTTTCGTGTATTTCAGGGACGCCCCCGGCAATTTCCTTCCCCCGCCGCACATGCGGCTTGCAACCCCCGCGGCCGCCGCTGCGTCGTTCCGAGGTACGCAGGCACGGAATTTCGCCAGGCGGATCGGGTCCATGCGATGGGTGGAGCCATCGACCGGGCAGTGGATTCGCCGGATGTGGATCAAGCCAGTGCACCATGTCCATGATTTGGTAACGCAAGGCGAACTGTGTGGAACAACTAGGCATCCACAGGAAATCGACTTGCGCAATTTGTGGACGCATCGGAAACTCGACGACCGCGCCGGACGTTGGCTTCCACTTGGTTTGCGCCTGGCGTGCCCATAGGCGTGATGGGCTAGCAAGCAAGGAATTGCAATTGGTGCGTTCGGTCTGGCCGTACCCGGGCAGCGTGCATATCACGTTGCGGGCATGAAACGTCAAAATGTTCATTGATGCGCGAACCACGGAAGAGCCACCTGCATGAAAGCAGTCACCCAGAATCTAAAATCGGGAAAAATGCAGGTCGAAGAGATTCCGCCGCCGTCATTGCGCCCTGAGGGTGTTCTGGTCCGGGTGCGGCGTTCGCTGATCAGTTTGGGCACCGAACGCGCCGTGATCGAACTCGCCAACAAGGGCATGGCTGGCAAGGCCAGGCAACGGCCCGACCTCGTCGCGAAGGTCCTGAACAAGGCCAAGCAGGAAGGCTACTGGAACACGTTCAAGGTGATCCGCAACTTGATGGATTCGCCGATTCCCCTGGGCTATTCCTGCGCCGGGGAAGTCCTCGCCGTGGGCGAAGAGGCAATGGAATTTGCCGTCGGCGACCGCGTTGCCTGCGCGGGCCTCAATTTTGCCAATCACGCGGAGATCGACTATGTGCCGCGTAATCTGGCGGTCAAGTTGCCGGCGGGCTTGGCCTACGACGCGGCGTGTTTCGTGACCGTAGGCGCAATTGCCATGCAAGGCGTGCGGCTCGCCAACCTGCAGCTGGGCGACCGGGTCATCGTGATGGGACTGGGATTGGTGGGCCAGATCGCCGCGCAGCTCGTCCGCTGTGCGGGTGCCACCGTCATAGCAACCGATCTTGATCCTTCGAAGGTCGAACTAGCCGCGCGTCTGGGCGCGCACCACGCCATTTCCGAGGAGCGGTTGAGCGCCATCGTCGACCAGATCTGCGGCGGCCACGGCGTCGACGCCGTTGTGGTGTGCGCGGCTACCAAATCGAGCGAACCGTTGCGGCGTGCAGGCTCCCTGTCACGCCTCAAAGGTCGCGTCGTGGTGGTGGGCGACGTAGGAATGGAAATCGAGAGGCGCGCTTTTTTTGAGAAAGAAATCGAGCTCATCGTCAGCCGTTCGTACGGACCCGGCCGCTACGATCCCGCGTACGAGGTTCGCGGTATCGACTATCCGCTGCCGTACGTCCGCTGGACCGAGCAACGGAACATGCAGTCCTTCCTCGATCTCATCGCCCGTGGCATCGTCAACGTCGATCCCCTTATCACGCATCGCTATACGATTGCCGACGCAGAAGCCGCGTATCGCGTGGTGACTGGAGAGGTCGAGGAACGCGCCATTGCGATGCTCCTCGAGTATGACGGCCCCGCGGAGCTGCCGACCCGAATCGCGTTGCCCTCGCGGCAGGCTCCCGTACTTTCTCGCCCAATCCGCCTTGGCGTGATAGGTGCCGGGCAGTTCGCCAAGGCCGTGCTTCTGCCTATCTTCGGCGGAAGCAAGCAGGTGCAGATTCACTCGGTTTGCACGGCATCGGGACTGACGGCGCGTGATGTCGGCCGACGTTACGGCGCCAACTCGTGCACAAGCGACACTGCGGAAGTCGTTGCCGACCCCGACATCGATGCCGTACTGATCGCCACGCGGCACGACCAACACGGCCCACTGGTAGCGCAGGCGATTGCAGCTGGCAAGGCAGTATTTGTAGAAAAGCCGCTGGCGATCACACTTGATGCATTGTTGCAGGTACAAGCAGCCATTTTGTCTGCTGCGTCGCCGCGATTGTTTGTCGGCTACAACCGTCGCTTTTCGCCTTTGGCGGTGCAGTGCAGGGCATTTTTTGCTGGTCGCGTGGACCCCATGTTCATCAGCTATCGGGTGAACGCAGGAGCCTTTCCCGCGGACAATTGGGTATTCGACCCAAAGGAAGGCGGCGGCCGGATCCTCGGAGAGGTATGTCATTTCGTCGATTTCATGTGCTACCTCACCGGAGCCCGCCCGCAGCGAATTTTCGCCGAGGCAATGCCCTGCACCGGTTCACGGTCCCTCGCGCGCGACTCAGTGTCGATCACGCTCCGCATGTCCGACGGTTCCCTTTGCACGATCCACTATCTTGCCAACGGCGATCCCAGTGTCCCGAAGGAATACGTTGAGGTGTTCTGCGGGCAGCGCACCGCCATACTCAATAATTATCGCTCGCTGTCGATGCATCACAACAACAAATCCAGGCACCGGCGGCTCGTCAACCAGGCCAAGGGTCATCAGGAAGAAATCGAAACATTCATTCGCGCAATGTCTGCGGGTGAACCGATGCCGATCGACTATGACACTCTGATCGCCGTCACCCAGACCACGTTTCTCATTCATACAAGCCTCGATCTCGGTGAACCCGTCAACTACGAGCCCCCTGCGCCGGCGCCGCAGGTACAAACGGCGTGAATCAGGCACGCATCGGCGAGCAGTATCAGGCGGTCATCCTCGCCCAAGTGCCTCGCGTGCTGAGCCGGATCGATCGGGAGCACGACAGCCGCACCGCGGGTTGCGGCGATCGCACCTACTGGGCCTGGAAATTCACGGACTTTCCCGGTGCACGCTTTCAGGAAGCGGTATGTGTGCTCGCCTTTTTGTATGCGACGGAGTTCGACGGGAACACCTATCACCACAACAGGAATTTGCTTGCCTGGATTGACCTCGCGTTGCGGTATTGGACGTCCTTACAGCACCACGACGGCAGCTTCGATGAGGCATACCCCAATGAGCGTTCCCTCGCGGCAACCGCGTTTTCGACGTTTTATGTCGCAGAAGCACTTATTTTCCTGGGGAACGACACCCCAGCCGATACGAGGACTGCAATCCAGGAAACGATGCGTCGAGCGGGAGACTGGCTCGTCAGCAACGACGAGACGCACGGATTCCTTTCGAATCACCTTGCCGCCGCAAGCGTTGCGCTCCAGCACATATTCGTCCAGACAGGTGATATTCGCTTCAAGGAGCGGAGCCTGTATTTTTGCAATCGCATTCTCGACCATCAATCCGATGAGGGGTGGTATGAGGAGTACGGGGGCGCCGATTTTGGTTACCAGACCCACGGCACCTTCTATCTGGCACGGCTATTGGAACTCGATCCCCGACCGGAACTGCTCAGGTCCTTGACCCGCGCCGCGTATTTCCAAGGGCTGTTCATTCATCCTGACCAAAGTTTGGGAGGCGAGTACGGCAGCCGCAACACTCAGACGTACTACCCTGCCGCGTTCGAAATGCTTGCGCGCTACGACTGCGCAGCGGCATGGATCGCGGAAACCATGCGGTCGGCGATCGGGGGCTCCAGTGCCGCCGGCATGCTCGCCATGGATGCCTACAACCTTTTTCCCATGCTGAACAACCTGGTCTTTGCGCTCCGCGCATGCCTCCAGCCTGATCGTCAATTGGTGGCATCGGAAGAGCCGGGAAAGGAAGATGATTTCCTTTGGTTTCCACAAGCGGGCATTGCCCGTTTGCGGCGCGCGCGCTACATGGCCTATGTCGGGACCAGCAAAGGTGGTGTCGTCAAGTTATTCAACCGCCATACCGGCCGCCTGACGTACAGCGACTGTGGCTACATTGGCAAACAATCCGACGGCAAGCGCGTAACGTCCCAGTACTTCGATCCGAGCCGAAGCGTTGAAGCTGAAGCCGGAAAACTCACCGTCACGACTGCATTCGTTAGAATTTCGCGTCCCACCATGCAACCGTGGTTGTTCCTGGGTTTCCGCGCGTTTTGTCTTACCTTCGGCCAGTTTGCGTCGATTGCCCGCTGGCTGAAGCAGCGCCTCGTCAGCGTACTGATCTATCGAAGACAAATTGTTGCTATCGAGATGAAGCGCACGATTGAATTCGAGGAAATGCAAGTGACCGTGCGTGACCAGCTGAGCGGAAGCGATCTGGAAAGGCTGGCCGAATTCTGGTGGGAACCGGCGTTCACGACCATTCATATGGGCTCGTCACGATACTTCGTTGCCCATGAACTTGACCAAGGCGAATTCGGCCGTGAGCAGCCGGAATCGCTTGACCGTCGCCGCGTGTCGGGGCAACGCGTATTTGAGCGCACCATCCGATTTGCGCCTGGGGCCTGAACAACGTGTGCGGCATATGCGGCTATACCGGGTTTCGCGATGCGGAACTGCTCGAAGCGATGACGACGTCGCTGCGGCACCGCGGCCCCGACAGCTTCGGCTACCTACGCCACCAGGACGTGGGCCTTGGTCACGCGCGACTGTCGATTATCGATGTGGCGGGCGGTCAACAG
Source organism: uncultured beta proteobacterium (assembly GCA_963805355.1). GTDB lineage: Bacteria > Pseudomonadota > Gammaproteobacteria > Burkholderiales > Casimicrobiaceae > VBCG01. Next base: position 732,917 of record CAWDTZ010000004.1, read on the forward strand.
CCGATTGCGAATGAGGATGAGTCCCTTTTCGTCATTCACAATGGCGAGTTCTACAATTTTCGTGAACTGCGTGAGGAACTTCGGTCCCGGGGACATCGCTTCCGTACGCGATCCGACTCCGAGGTCATTCTGCATCTTTACGAAGAAATGGGTCCGGAATGCGTCAAGCGATTGATGGGGATGTTTGCAGTCGCCATTTTCGACAAACGCAAAGGCGAGCTCTTCCTCGCGCGAGATCGAGTCGGGATCAAGCCCCTTTACTTTGCCGAACTGCCCGGAAAGTTTATCTTTGCTTCGGAGTCCAAGGCTATTCTTCGGTGCGATTCGGTTGGGACAACTCTGGATCATCAGGCAGTGCACGACTATCTGGCGCTTCGCTATGTACCCGGACCAGGTGGGCTGCTGCGCGAAATTCGCAAATTCCCCGCAGGGCACTATGGAATCGTTCGGCAGGGCAAGCTAACACTGACGCGCTACTGGGAGCCGGAACTTTTCGCCGGGCCCTTTCCGCACTCGGATGCCGAATACCTGGAGGGATTCGCTGAACGGTTCGAGACAAGCATCCGCCGCCGTCTGGTTTCCGAAGTACCGCTCGGCGCATACCTTAGCGGTGGACTTGATTCGAACACGATCGTTGCCGCAATGTCGAAACTCGTTTCCGAGCCCATTCGAACGTTCACCGTGGGTTTCGATTACGAGCAGGATGAGCTGGCTCAGGCAGCGGAGACAGCGCACGCGCTCGGCTGCCGACATACTGAGGTTGCGTGCCGACCTTCTGATATCGAATTGCTGCCCAGGATAACCTGGCATCTTGACGAACCGGTGGGGGACCCGATAGTCATCCCGATGTACCAGTTGGCACGCGAGGCGAAGAAAAGCGTAACGGTCGTGCTCTCCGGCGAAGGCGCCGATGAAATCCTTGGAGGTTATGTTTTCCACAAAGCGCTGCTTCAGGGCAATCGACTTGCGCAAGTATTCCCCGCCTGGACTCGCAGGAAACTTCTGCCTGCACTGATGGGCATCGTTCCGGCCAAAGTGTTTGACCTCGCATTCGACTATCCAGCCGCCCTGGGCGAGCGGGGCAAGCAGAAAATACTGGACTTCGTCTCATTGGCCGGATCAGGCACGTTGCCGCAAGCGTATCGCCATCTCATTTCGTTGTTCGACCATCGCGACGTTCCGGCGCTGTACTCCGATGATTTTGCGCAATCTCTGCGTGTCCTTGCGGACTCATCCATGCAGCGTTTCCAAGCCAAACCGAATGTGCCGTTCCTCAATCAAGTACTGCACCTGCAGTTCGATCATTGGTTGGCGGACGACATCCTGACCAAGCAGGACAAGATGTCGATGGCACACGGCATCGAGGCACGGGTCCCGTTCCTGGATCACGAGCTCATCGAGTACGTCCTGCGGCTTCCACCTCGATTGAAAATTCATCGGGGCGAGACCAAACTCCTGCTTCGAAAATATGCGGCCCGGATACTGCCTGCTTCGGTCGCAGCCCGGCGTAAGATGCCGTTCTATGTGCCGCTGGAAAAATATTTCGGAGAGCCGGCATTTCAAGCGATGATGGCCGATACGCTATCGGACGATGCAATTCGCAATCGCGGCCTGTTCAAACCTGAGGGGGTCCAAAAGTTGCGACGGGCCATGCACTCGGGTGAATTTGTGTATCTCAAACAGGTCTTTAGCTTGATGATGCTGGAACTCTGGTTTCGAATGGCGGTGGACCGGCGGGGGATGGAATGAACGAGGCCGATGGCAAGAATCGCGGACTGGCCCTGAGCGTGGTATGTCCGTTCTACAACGAGGCGGCGATCATCGAGGACTCGATTGAAAGCCTGGTCGCGAATCTTCAGCGACTGGATTGCGATTGGGAGCTGTTGGTAGTCAACGATGGGTCAACGGATGATTCCGGCACCATCGCACTCCGCGTGGCTGCAGCGCATTCGCGGGTGCGTGTCCTTGGGTACCCGACAAACAAGGGGCGCGGCGCGGCTTTACTCACGGGCATCAACGAAGCGCGTGGTGCAATTGTGGTAACGACCGAAATTGACCTGTCCTGGGGTGAAAATATCGTCCATGAATTGCTTGAGGCAATGCGTGCCCATCCGGAGGCGGATATCATTGTTGCCAGTCCGCACCTCCCCGGCGGTGGATACCGCAACGTGCCGGCCAAACGCGTTCTGCTTAGTCGATTCGGCAATAAGGTCATTCGGGCTTGCATGTCGGATGTTGCAACGATGAATACGGGAATGACGCGTGCCTATCGACGCGACACGATCCTGTCCCTTCCCTTGCACGAGCCCGGCAAGGAGTTCCATCTGGAGGTGATACTCAAAGCGGCGGCACTTGGTTTTCGAGTGCACGAGATTCCGGCGCTCCTGGAATGGAAGGACTACAAGCAGGCCGGACGGCGAATGAAGCGAAAGAGCTCCAGTCGGGTGAATCGACTGATTGTTTCACACAGCCTGTTCAGCCTGCTCGCGAATCCCGTTCGCTACGTCTGGGCGCTCAGCCTGCTGATCTTTTTTGTCGGTCTGCTGTTTTTCACTGCTGCAATCGTGCAATACATTGGCAAGGAAGTCTCTGCATTCTCCGCCATTGTTGCCTTGCTGCTGTTCATCGTCGCCGGTAGTCTCTTCGTTGTCGGCATCATCCTGAAGCAAGGTAATATGATCCAGCGTGAACTATGGGCCCTCCAGAGTCGACTGCAAATGATGCCCAGGGCATCCGTGGATTCCCGTAGCCCGTCGACCGGTGAGCAATCCTCGGCAGGCGACTGACGCCGGGCTGCATACGGCCGCCCACCCAAGCCGAGCTACCAGGTAGGATCGTCACAACATGGCCGAACAGACCAACGATCTAGCCGCAATGGCCTCTCCATCGACGCCGTGGCCGCGCCGGGTCGGCCGCCTATTATTGCTTGCAGCGCTTCTGGGACTCGCGGTGGAATTGGCGTTTCGCCTTTTCATGGCAATCCAGCTTGGGCCTCGTGCAATCTTGTACGGGACGCCCATGTTTCGGCAGGAAATCAGTGTCGCCAAACGTAAGGATGCGGAGTGGCAAGGGGGACGAACGCCGGGAATCAGTGCCAACGTCCGGCCAGGCTATTCGAAGTACTTTCCCAACGAAACCAAGATCGACCAGAATGACAAGGGAGAGCGACTTACATATCAGGTGAATCGACACGGTTTTCGCGGTCCCGATTTCGAGATCGCAAAGGCGCCTGGAGTAGTACGGGTCCTGACACTGGGAGGATCCTCAACCTTTGGCCTGGGGTCCAGCGACAGCGAAACCTATCCGAGCCAACTCCAGGCGCGTCTCAACCAGCGTTGCAGTTTGGGGAAGTCGTACGAGGTTATCAATCTCGGCATTCCGCACCTGACGTCTCCCATGATTCGCGCCCTGTTCATGGCCGAAGGCGTTCCCCTCGCGCCTGATGTTGTCACTTTTTACGAAGGCTACAACGATACGGCCACCAATCCGGGGGCGCTGACTACTGAAGGCCTACGCGACGCGTCCCGCACCAACGAGCTGATCGCCGCCGCCTACCGCAGGCTGGTGCCGATATATCGATCCGTCCGCGACTGGTCAATGACGTTGCTTCTGCTCGACAACATGGTACAGACGTCGCAGCGTTCGACGCCGGAACAGGTATCGGCATATCGATCCACCCGTCGGGCCGAAGAATTTCTGGCCAATCTCCGTGGCATCCGGGATGCCGCCGAAAAGAACGGCGCGAAGTTCATTGCAGTGAGCCAGCAGTCCAAGTCCTACGCCGTGCCGCGCGAAAGCATCCATGGCGTGAGTTTCGCCGAAGAGAAGCGCAGGGTCGAGGCCAAGCTTGCGGCCCAGGGCTCGCTGACTTTGCAGGAGCTCTACTTCCTGGCTCATTCGGACATGATGGACGCGCTGAAGCAGTGGGCGCGCGCCGACAACGTCGCATTCGTCGACGGTATTCAAAGCCTCGATGAAAACCGCGAGGAGCTATATACGTGGGTCCATCTTACCCCTCGGGCCAATGTCATTCTTGCGGACGCGATCACGGATGAAATTCTTCGACAAACGTGCAAGTAGGGGCTCGTCGCGGCGGCAGTTCAGGAGACCGTTGCATTGAAATCGAACACGAGACGGCTTTCCTACTCCGAGATTCAGCGTGAATTGGGCGCCAGCGAACTTTCCGCGATGCCGCCGCTCCGGTTCGCTTTACTGCGCAACGTCGTGGTCGATCCCATCGAACCATACTTGCGCTACCACGCCTTCCGGATGGGATTCAACGCTCAATGCGACTTCGGTGCTTACGACAACGTGTTCCAGGACGCTGTAGGTGGGCAAAGCGGCATTCTCGACGAGCGGACCGATTGCGTCGTGGTCTTTCTCAAGTTGGAACACCTTTCCTGGGCCCTGGCTCGTGAATTTGCCAGCCTCGACGTCCGTAGAATTGAGGAAGAGTCGGCTCGGGCACGGCAATTCATCACGAATGTGTTGAATGGAATACGCGCCCAGACCAAGGCGCTGATCGTCTGGAACAGTCTTGAACTGCCCGTCCATCCGTCGCTGGGAGTCCTTGACTATCAGCAACCGAATGGCCAGACGGCAATTCTGAACCAGCTCAATCTGTTCCTGCGTGACGCTCTCCGAGTTCACCAGGACGCGTATCTGCTGGACGTCAACGCTTGCCTGGCTCGCGTAGGCGCAGGCGCTTTCTACGACCAGCGGTATTGGCACATCGGACGGGCGCCCTACTCTCTTGTTGCCTTGGAGGAGTTGAGCAATGAAATCTTCAAGTATGTACGGTCCGCCAAGGGGAAGAACAAGAAATGTCTGGTTCTTGATTGCGACAATGTGCTGTGGGGCGGCGTCATCGGTGAGGATGGCTTGGCAGGAATCAAGCTTGGAAGGGCCTACCCAGGGTCTGCATATCATGAGTTGCAGCAGGAAATCATCAATCTGCATCACCGCGGCGTAGTGCTCGCGCTGTGCAGCAGGAATAACGAGATCGATGTATGGGAGGTATTCAAGCGACATCCCGAAATGCTGCTTCGGAGGGAGCACATCGCGACCGCGCAGATCAACTGGAACAACAAGGTCTCCAACCTGGTCCGAATTGCCGAGGACCTGAACCTCGGACTCGACAGTCTCGTCTTCATCGACGACAGCCCTTTCGAGGTGGACCAGGTTCGGCAATGCCTGCCGCAGGTCGAGGTGATCCACCTGCCGAAGGACCGCGCCGTCGATTATTGCGAAATCCTCGCGACGGGCGGATGGTTTGACACCTTGACCCTCTCGAAGGAGGATCGGCTTCGAGGCGTCATGTACCAGGCCGAGGCTGCGCGAAAGGAACTGCAAGCGAAGAGTCTCGACCTGAAAAGCTTCTACTCGTCACTGGAAATGACGCTGGAAATTCGCAATGCGAATCAGTTTACGATCCCCAGGGTCGCGCAACTTTGCCGGAAGACGAATCAATTTTCACTTACAACACGCCGATACACCGATGCGGAAATCCACGCCTTCGCCGCATCCGATGAATCCGAAGTGATCCATGTAGAGATGAGGGATCGTTTCGGCGAGTCCGGCATCGTGGGGGTTTGTATCCTAAAATATCGCGACGATCGCGTTCTTATCGATTCCTTCCTGCTTTCCTGTCGAGTGTTGGGACGGGGCGTCGAGGACGCATTCTTGGTGCAATGCCTGACGCGAGCAAAGCGCCGCGGGAGTACGATCGCGGTAGGTGAATATCGGCCCACAAGCAAAAACGGGCAAGTGCGTGAGTTCTATTCAAACCATGCATTCCTGCGCATTCCCGGCGACCTTGACGTCCAGTGTTTCGAGCTGGATCTCGCGACTTTCGATGGGCGGCAGCCACACCATTTTCGCTTGATCGATGCACATTTTTCGGACGACAACTTGGCAAGGGCCGTCAGGTAATGCGTATTCGCGAACGAATTCTGGATATCGTCGGTAGCGTGCTTGGGGTTGCCGTCGACAGCCTCGACGACGACTCGTCACCGGAAAACATCGAGTCATGGGATTCGCTGAAGCAGATGAGTCTTGTCCTTGCGTTGGAGCAGGAGTTCACAATCCGGTTCACCGATGAGGAGATTCTTGAATTGCTCAGTGTGAGACTGCTGGTGGCGGCGGTGCTCGAACGCGGGCCTCGGACAGACAGTGACGCCGGACGTTAGGCACATTCTGTCGGGATACAGCGCCAAGCAGTTCCTGGTGCGCGTGGCCGAAGAATACCTCTGGTGGCTGCTCAGAAGCTTGCCTGGGTACGAGGGTGTTTTCCTGCGATACCTGTTTCTGAAGTGCACGACCAAATCCCTTGCGGGCTTTTGCTGGATCAGCCCGGGATGCACTCTCGCCAACAGCCATTCGCTCACTATCGGCGCGAATTTTTGCACCAATCGAAATGTCCTGATCGACGCCATCGGCGGCATTTCGATTGGCGATGATGTCAATATAGGGCCGAATTGCGTGTTGCTATCCCACGAGCATTCCATGCTGACGCATGGCAGCTACGCAAGTCGACAGGCCTATCGGCGCAAGCCGATCACCATCGGTTCCGGCGCGTGGATCGGGGCCAATTGCTTCGTCAAGGCGGGCATATCCATTGGCAACGCGGCTGTAGTTGGCGCGTGTTCCAACGTCGTCACCAACGTTCCCGACAACGGAAGAGTAATCGGTTCGCCTGCGCGTCCGTATGTAAAAGCGATGCGGGACCTTCTCGCCCGGGGCGAACAAGGTCCAGGCGAGAACTAGTGGGTTGGATGCGAGGGCGGGTGCAACGACGCCGTCGCTTCCCGGACCAATTTGCGCCCCCTGCAATGCCGCCAGACATGTCGTGCGCCACGACGGCGCGAGGCGTGCGTCACTGTGGCGCGCACATGCCGACGCCGTCGGCCCCAAATCCTTCGGGTATCCAGCCCTGTTCAAGCATTTGGGTCCGAGTGTTCGTGTCGGTCGTGAAACGGTGATTGGGGGCGCCGCCCTGCCCGTTGTTGTACATGCGGTAAACCGGGACCATGCCGCCTGCGCAGCTTCCGTCAGACTCGGGCACGCCGACATTGAACACCACGCCCTCCAGCGACCAATCCGGATTTCCGTTGACGATTGCACATTCATTCGGGAACGGCGTGTAGAAATGCGAACTTCGTGGCGCGAACGACGTGCTGAAAAAGCGACAGACGGAAGCGCCGAACCGGTCGCCTGGCGGGAATGCAGAGAACTGCTGGCCCGTTCGCGACCAGCCGACGAATGTGCCGTTGTCAAGCTTGCTTATTTCATCGGGAATGCCCGTAACAAAATAGTGGTTCCATGCCGCATGGTGATACTCGATCAGCACGATCCTGGACGGCGGTGGCGTTGCCGTCGGTGCCGCCTTGCCGTAAACGGTTGTATAGCCCTCTGCCAGTGTCACGACTGCGGTGCCGTTGGCACCGACGACCAAGTCCGGCATGTCGGTCGCGACGCTGGTGCCGGCCGCAATGGTGCGCGTCCCATAGATTCCAGGACGCAATCCCGACAACGCCACGAGTGCGCTGCCGTTGCCCACGGCTCGTTTTACCACCACCACCTGGGTCTCGTCGGAATTGACGAACGCCGCAGTACGCATCGTCGGGCTTTGGGCTTCCACGCGTACCGCTCCCATGCGCACGTATCGAAAAAACAGTTCCAGCGGCGCACTGGTGGGTGCATAGGCAATGACCGGCTTGGCGGGATTGCTCAGGTCAACGGCATAGTAGACCGACTGTTGATTCGAGCCAGCGCCCTTCAACCCGGCAACCGCCCACTTCTGCCACGACGATACATTGGCGATGAGGAGGTCGTCGAACAGCGTGTCGACGGTAGCGTTGATCCACTCCGCCATTGCGGTTTGCTTGCCCCTCGCCTGCGCGAAGACGCGGATAGCGGCATAGTCACCGGGCGAATAACGATGGTAGGCCGCCGTCGTCAACGCCGCCATCGCCCCCGGTACCGACTCGATCGCCGTCAGATACGGAATGGTGTTGGCGGCATTGGTTACGCTGGGTGCGATCAAGTTGAGATTCGGGTAGCCACTCGCGTTGAACATTGCCCGCAGCGCCACCAGCGCATTGCCGATCTGCACGCCACCCCATGGGAAAGCCGGGTCGGTGTTTTCAGGCTCGAGCGTCACCTCGAAGGCATCCAGCGTGACCCCGTATTTGTTCCGGAGACGGTCGGCAAAGGCCTGCACAAATGCCGTGTACGCGGCTGGGTTCTGCGAAAAATGAAAGTTGCCATTCATGCCCGGAACGTTGAAATCGGTCCCGATCATGTTCACATAAAGCTTTTCGCCACGCGCCTGCATTTGTTGCAGCATCGGCAGTAATATCGTCTCCACATTAAAATCGAATTCGGCAAACTGGTACGGGGCCCCGGCAATTTTCTCGTAGGAATGGGTATTCCACTGGGTATAGCTGAGTTGGCCGTTGACGAACTGTGTCCAGTAGCCAATCGGATTCATCCAGCCCGACTTAAGCGGAAGCTGCAGCCGGTTGACGCCCAGTTCGTTTACCATTCGTGCCGCCACGGCCGGTGCGTGGATGGGCCAGCTGGGGTCAAACGCGTTGGTGCTTTTGTTGATTTCCCACGCCCGCGCGGTTGCCTCCCACCCTGTCATGGTCTGATACCTGATCGTGGTGTCGACGTTAATTTCCTCGGCCCCCGCCACGGACGTAGCCAGCGTGGCGGCCAACGCAACCAGGATCAGCTGGATCATGCCAGGCGGCCGCATCAGGACATGCGCTTGCAAGTCAACATTGAGAACGTCTCCGCAGCTCTGGGGCCTGCAACATGGTGAGATGCCTGCGATCCTGTGGCAAGAGGCGTATCTTAGCGGCAACGGCTTGCGCGGGTTTCCAAGCGTCGCGCGCTAGTCGCGCCAGCCCAACGATGTCATTGTATTCGCCCGTGCCGACAACACGTTACAACGCAAATGTGAAGGCCAGAGCCATGCGCCCGATTCCCGCTGACGCGCGCCTTCGGCATCGATGCTCGTGGCCGCTCGGGCGCGTGAGTGAAAGTCATTGCCTGGGCATCCGCAAACGGGAGTCCCATGTCTGAGCCGCAGCCCGGTGTACGTTCCGGTCGCAGGAAATCCGCGTGGGTGGTAAACCTCGCACTGGCGGCGGCCTCGTTGATAGCGCTGTTCGGTGTGGGCGAAATGGTCATCCGCGGTATCGAGTCCGCCCGCCCCACCGCGGACGCAATCGGCAAGAGCTGGGCGATCTATGATGAAAACCTCGGCTACCGCCCCCGCCCTGGTGTTGGCGACGTGAACGCCCATGGACTGCGTGGCGCGCCGGTTGACGATCCGAAGCGACGCTTCCGCGTGCTGATCCTTGGTGACTCGGTAGCTTTTTACGGCGACGATCCGGACGACACGTTCCCGGGCCAACTGGGACGAATTCTGGGATCCGACGCCCACCTTGTGGCGACCGAAGTGCTGAACGCCGGGGTGCGTGGCTATACGAATTACCAGGAGCTCGTCTACCTGCAAAAATATGGCGTCGCGCTTGAACCCGACCTGGTGGGTGTCGCGTTTGTGCTGAACGACTTGCACCGAATCCTGCACCGATTCAAGGTCGAGAATGGGAAGATCGTCGGCCAGGAGTACAGGTTTTCCGACCAAGCGATACAGTCTGTCGACAGCCCGCTCTACCAGCTCGCGCGCAGGAGCCACTTGCTGGTGTGGCTGCGCCGGCAGCTCTCGGTGTTCGATTCGATGATCGACCTTTATGCGGGGAGCCGGTTTTCCTTCGATTATCGACCCGACTTCAACACCGCGTGGCAGGCACAGCCATGGCGCACGATCGAGGACCAACTGAGCGCGATGGTCATGCTTGGTCGTGACCGCGGATTTCGCGTGTTCCTGGTGGCGTTTCCTTTCGGCGAGCAGTTGCGCCCCGATTATCTTGCGCGCGACCGTGCTTACGTAACCTATCCGCAAGTCCGTCTCGCGGAGATCACAAGTCGGCTCGGCATTGCCTATCTCGATCTGATGCCCGAGCTCGACCTGGCCCAGGATTTCGAGACCGACCGCGTGCATCTCAGCAAGCACGGCCGTGCCGTCGCGGGCAGGCGGATCGCGCGGTTTCTTGCGGACGAAGGACTCGTGCCCAAGGTGCCGCCAGCGTCGCTACCCGTGCCGGTTCCCACGCGTTAGGCGCAGCCATGTCCAGCCATCGCGAACACCACGCGATGCCAATCATGCAGGCGCGGTCAAACATGGAAATCCGGGCTTCAGGGTGTTCGCTTGCCGGCATTGTCCCAAGTTGCGCGACCGTCAAATAGGGAAAACGCCATGCCGTTGATGGCGCGTCCTTCCAATCCGACCAATGCCGCCGGCACCTCGAGGCGAACCCATTGCCCGACGGCAGGAAGTGCCCCGATGTAACGCCCACCGACTCCGCCCCCTCCTCCCCAGGGAATCAGGGACGGCCCCCAATAGGCACGGTGCTCCCACGAGCCGTCATACCATTGGAGCATGACCTGTCTGGGAGGATTGACGGGATCGAGGTAGACGTAGGCAAACAGCGTGTCACCGGTTGCCGGCACCAACTTCGTCCTGGCATTCGCAAAATAGTGCTGGTGGGTGCCCGCAGCCAGCGCCGACTGATGCGCTTTGCTTCCCGAAAACGGCACCGGGTTGGCGCTGACCCAAACGAAGCCCTCGTTGCCGCCTGTGGACGCGCCGGTCGGGACGGCGTCATCGACCCAGACCGTCGACGTTCCGCCCGTAGCCGCAGTGATCGTCACACTCCGGTTTGCCGCCGCGGTCGCGCCGCCGTTGTCGGTCACGGTGAGCGTCACGGTATACGTGCCCGCGGCCGCGTAGGACTTCGTTGCCGCTACACCGTTTCCGCTCGTGCCGTCGCCAAAGTTCCACGCGTAGGTAGTGATGCTGCCATCAGGGTCGCTGCTGCCGGCCGCCGACAGCGCAATCGGCGTCCCGGTGCTCGCCGTGGCCGGGGTCGCGGTGAAACTCGCTATCGGTGGTTGGTTGGGCAAGAAGATGGTGACCACACGCGTGGTCGAACTGGTCGCGCCGCCGTTGTCGGCTACCGTCAGTGTCACGGTATAGGTGCCCGCGGCCGCATAGGACTTCGTTGCCGCTACACCGTTTCCGCTCGTGCCGTCGCCAAAGTTCCACGCGTAGGTAGTGATGCTGCCATCAGGGTCGCTGCTGCCGGCCGCCGACAGCGCAATCGGCGTCCCGGTGCTCGCCGTGGCCGGGGTCGCGGTGAAACTCGCTATCGGTGGTTGGTTGGGCAAGAAGATGGTGACCACACGCGTGGTCGAACTGGTCGCGCCGCCGTTGTCGGCTACCGTCAGTGTCACGGTATAGGTGCCCGCGGCCGCGTAGGACTTCGTTGCCGCTACACCGTTTCCGCTCGTGCCGTCGCCAAAGTTCCACGCGTAGGTAGTGATGCTGCCATCAGGGTCGCTGCTGCCGGCCGCCGACAGCGCAATCGGCGTCCCGGTGCTCGCCGTGGCCGGGTTCGCGGTGAAACTCGCTATCGGCGGTTGGTTGGACGTCGATCCCGATACCTTGCCCGTCATGTCCCACGTCGCGCGCCCGTCATAGAGGGTATAGGCGATACCGTTCAATGTGCGGCCTTCGAGACCAACCTGCGCTGCCGTAACGTCAAGGCGAACCCACTGTCCTGCCACCGGCAGCGGCCCCATGTAGCGCCCGCTTACGCCCCCTCGCGCAGCCCACGGAATGAGATTGGCGCCCCAGTACGCGCGGTGTTCCCAGGAACCATCGTAGAACTGCAGCATCACCTCACGGGGCGGATTGGCCGGGTCAAGGTAGACGTAGGTGAAAAGGCTGTCCCCGACACCAATCGCGAGCACGGGGGTGGCATTGACGAAATAGTGCTGATGGATTCCGGCAGCGATGCCGGACTGGTGGGCTCGGACCCCCGAATACGGTGCCGGGTTGGTGGTTATCCACGCAAAGCTCTCGCTGCCGCCGGCGATGGCGCCCGTGGGCAACGCATCCTCGACCCATACCGATGAAGCCCCTCCCCCCGTCGCCGTCACCGTCACGGCCGCCGTAGTCGTAGCGGACAGCCCTCCGTTGTCGGTGACCGTCAGGCGGATGGTGTAGGTTCCTGCCACCGAATAGGATTTCGAAACCGTGACCCCAGTCCCGGTGGTTCCGTCGCCAAAGTCCCAGAAGTAGCCCGCAATCGAGCCATCAGGATCGAAGCTCGTGGCACCGGACATCGCAATGGGAGTACCCGTCGTCGTGGGCGACGGCGCGACCGTGAAATTCGCCACCGGGGGCTGGTTGACGGAAGTGATGGTGACGGCGCGGGTCGTAGTGTTGGTCGCGCCGCCGTTGTCGGTTACGGTCAAGGTCACCGTATAGAGGCCCGCTGTCGCGTAGGTTTTCGATACCGACACCCCGCTCGCATTCGTGCCGTCGCCAAAACTCCAGGCATAGTTGACGATCGAACCGTCGGAATCAGAACTGCCTGCCGCTGACATGGCGATGGCGGAACCGACCGCGGTCGTCGAGGGTGTCGCAGTGAAGTACGCCACCGGCGCCTGATTGCCTCCAACCGGAACGAGGCAAAGGCGCCACGTATTTCCGGACGCGGTCGCCCCGGACTTGAGACCATAGACCACGTACCCGCAACCGGTGGTCGGGGCGTAGGCAACCTGGCCCAGGAAGATCCCTCCCGGATTTGCGGGGGGCATCGTCTGCTGGGTCCACGTCAACGTTCCGACATCAAACGTCCAGAGATCGTTGAACAATGTCCCTCCGTTGCCGCTGCCCCCGTAGAGGACGACAACACCGTTGCCTGCGTCGAAGTACATTTGCGCCTGGTTCCGCGCAGGCGGCCGGACGGCAGGGGTGACTTCAGTCCAGGTGTTGGCGCCGGCATCGTAGACCCACGTATCGTCCAGCATGTTCGGATAGCTGCATCGGCCGGGGTCGAAGCAGCGGCCACCGAACAGAACAAAGCGATCGTGCGCACTGTCGTAGACGAACTGGTTCTGGATTTGCCCGCGCGCCGCGGGTGACGATGACAATCCCTGCGGTATCGCGATCGAGTAGGAGCCCGCCGCAAAATCGAGGGCATAGGTACCGTTGTCGTAATCGAGGCCGCCGAACATGATCGCGCGAACGCCATTCGCGGCGAATCCGGGACTCTTCCGCGCCGGCGGCAAATAGCCCGAGTATCCCCAGTGCCGAAATTCGAGTTTATGGTACTGCCCGGTGGCGAGATCGTAATTCCACGTGCCGTCGCCGAAATCGACGTATAAGTCGTAAGCAGACGCTGGGCCCACTCCCAGGGCCACGCTCAGCGTCAGGGTCTTGGTCGAGGCGACATAGGCATTGACCCGTGCCTTGGCGCCGTTGGGAGCGCGGATCGTCCAGTCCTTGTAGAAGTCATTGACGGTCGAACCGAGCGTGGGATCGACGATGGAAGTCGTCGTGGTACCGGCGCCCGCGGTCCTGCCTACGGCCTGGGTAGTCGCGCAGCGATAACCACTGCCGCCGTTGTAGATCCAGAGTCGATCCGCGATCGGGTCGAAGACCACACCGTTCTCGTCGGACCCGTTCGGTGGCGCGAATGCCGTGTTGCCGGGGCAATTCGAAGCGGACTCGTAGGTGGCCCAGGTTGAAGTCACAGGGTTGAACGCTGCGATGTCGTTCTGGAAGAAGGCGCCAGATCCACCCCAAAGGACAATTCGCGCGTCCGAATTGACCCACGTCATTGCGCTCCATCCACGCCATATGGGCGCCCCAGGCGCACTGGTGCTTGAAACCAGGGTCCAGGTTGCATTCAAATTGGCCGCCCCGGCAAGGCCGGCAAACAGGGCCAAGCATGCCAAAAACAATTGGATCGCCGTCCGGCCCCATGCGATGGGACCTGGAACCTGAACTTGATTGGAGTTGATCATGTCGCTAGCCATGGACCGAGTCGCGCCGCACACTTCTGGATCCAGGACCCGGAACAACGCAAACCGGTTCGGTCGTGGTGCGCACGTTCCGGCAATTGTGCAGTTCGCGGGCGCGCCCGGTCAATGCAGGAAATAATGACATTGGCATAGTTTCGTCCGTAGCGCAAGGTTAGGCCCACTAATGCCCGGCAACGAATCCCATCGAACGAACGACCCGGACCGCAGCAGTGGATCGAGGGGGGCCAGACCACTGGCCAAATGGGATTCTGCCGCGATCCGGCGGATTCATCGCTATTGGCAGGCGGTGCCGGGGGCGCGAAAAACCTGCCGCGTTATATGTTTGCCCTGGTCAACGCCATCAACCATGTACTCAAAGAGCGCCTTGTCGGAATTGTAGAAAGTCAGCGTTACCGATCCCACGGGGAGCCGTGTCACGGAATCTGGATCGAATGGCACCGCATTGAACGCCGGCCCCGACGTCCGGTAAAGGGTCCCTGAATAAACACCTGCGGAAACGAAGTCGGCAGTCGCAACCAGCCACTGGGGCAAACCGTCGTGGTCATACGTATACCAGGTGGCAAAGATGACATCGCCCTGATGCGTCAGGCTGACCCCCCAGCCGGACTCGGAACCGGGCGGATCGGCCCACCAAAGATCCTGGTAGTTCGTCGTTGCGGCCAGCGTCTCCGTGGTACCGAACGCACATAGGGGAACCGGGTCAGCGAACACCTGCCGGGCGATTGCCTTTGTTTGTGCAATGCCGTTGACCACATAGCTGAAGGTACCGTTATCAACATCGCTGAATGCCAGCGTTCCACTGCCGACAATCGTGCTGGTCACTAGCCTGGGATCAAAGGATTCCGCATTGAATGCGGGTCCATTCGAACGATAAAGGTCGCCCTTGAACGTGGCGTCGGCCTGACGGTTGGCAGTCAACGACAGCCACCAGGCGTTTCCCGCAAGATCGTAGGTGAACCACGTGGCAAAGATGACGTCACTTTGATGCGCGAAGTTGATCCCCCACCCGGACTCGGAGCCAGCCGGGGAGTTCCACCATAGCCCCTGGTAGTTCGTCGCTACCGGAACTGCGATCGCGGCCGACCCCGGGTCAATCGAAAACCGGGCCTGCCCTTTGACCTTGAACCGCGGCATGACCTCGTTGGTCAGCTCGGATTGCAGATAGTCGTAGCATGCCTGCGCGCCGGGAATGCCGCGCGTCACCGCAACCGCTAGCGCAGCCCGCAAATGGAGGAAAAAGGACGGACCGGACTGGACCTGCATGATCGTATGTCCATCCCATCCCGCGTCATTGATCTTGAGGCCGTTTGCATCGGTGTGCCCCACACCCGAAGCGTCGGGCGACCCCGCCTTGTAATAGGCCCAGTAGTCGGCCCAGCTGGTGCAGGTGGTGGCATCGACCGCGGTGCCGGGAAATACGCCTGTCGGCGTGCCCCACGTCGCCGCCTTGTTGGGGATTGAATAGTACGGAACCGGCCACTGCCGGGGCCATCCCGACGTGCCGTTCGTCTGCTGAATGTGTTTGTCCACGCCCCACTGGAAGACAGGTAGCCAGTCACTGTGTCCCTGGCCCACGGCCATTCCGACCACGGCGTTCAGCCACGACGTCATCCACGCCGCGTCGGCATCGCTTCGGGTCCAGGTCCTGAACAGCGCATGAATTCTGGCGGGAGACTTGACGAATTTCTCGGCATAGGCGCGGTTGTCGTTGACGCACGAGCGCCAGTAGCTCTTCGGCCGCAACCAATTCGGTACGATCACCGGGCAACTCGCCGCAAGGAGGAAAAGATCACGCAATCCCCACGCGAAACTGCGGGTCTGCCCCGGATAGACAAGACCCTGCAATCCCTGTTGGGTGCGGTGGTACTGGTTGTACAGGACCTGCCAATTGCACCCAAATTGCAGTTCTTCCAGGAAGAATGGATCTTCGGTAACTAGCCAAGGCATGTTCGCGCACGGATAGAAATGCGCTGTTTCGACTTCGACGTAGTTCGGGTTGTTGGCGGGATTGACGCCCGGAACATCGTTGATCGTGCCGCCGTCGGCCTTGTACCGGAGCTTGTTGTTGCGAACATCAAGGACTGCACCGGTCGCGTCGTCGCGAATGTGCATGCACCAGTTGCCGCACCACTCGCCCTCGCTCCGCAGGGAAGTCAACGACGCGGACGATTCAAAGATCGCATAGTTGGCTGCGTATTCCGTCAGAAAACCGATCTGATCGTTGTCCCCGGTCCCCCCCATCGCATTGTAGAAGCCCGTAGGTGCACTCATGGGCCCGCCCCAAGTGATCGCAGTGGTATTGGCTTGCAGACCGAAGAGACCGGCCGTTCCAAAATTCGGCAGCCAACCGCGTGCCTTCAGCATGGCCGGTGTGCGCACGACCGGCCGGGGGGACGATTGATACCTCCATCTCGCGTACCACCAGTGCTTGGGCACGACATAGGTTGCCGTTGTGTTCCCTTGCTTTGTAATCGTGGCGGTATAGGCGACCTGAACGTGGGTCGGCTTGCCACCTGTGGCACGACCGTACTCGACAATGACTTCATCGCGAAATCCTGTCCCGATGATTCGCTTGCCGCCGGCATCGGCATCGACACGAAAATAGACGCGCCAATCCGGGAACGCGGGATTCTTTGCCAGAAAGCATTTCTGCCGCACAAACTCGCCGATGTAATCACCCTGATCGACTGCAGTCGATCCGGTAAAGGTCGCCGCAACGCCACCACCGAAATCCAGCGTGACGCCGAGATCACCTACGCCGGCGGCGGTCGAAGGTCCGGTGGCTCCGGCAAGTCGGTAAATCCATGTCGATGGATTGGCCGCATCGTTCAGAAAAACGAAACAGCCACTGTCCGCATCGAACTCGAGACAATGAAAAACCTGATTTGGAGTGCCGACCGATCCCGCCTCCACCGGCATCGCATTGGCGGACCACGCGAGCGATGCCGGATTGAATGCGTAGAAGGTGCCATTGGTCACGTTACCGCCGATGACCTTGTTAAAGGAATCATAAGCGAATCCGCATCGTCCGCTGGCTGCCGGACGAGCGCCCGTAACCTCCAGCGCGGTCACCGTCGTGAATGCAATGTTGGCGCGATTGATCACCATGCGCCAGACTCGGCCATCGGATTGAAAAACGTAAAAGCTGTCGTCCGGTGGAAAGTAGACGATGTCGTGCGCATAGCCGACGGCTGGCGGAAACGCCGGTCCGGTGACAAACGTATTGTCTGCGGGATCGTAGAGCCAGACGTTCCCGGGACCGGATTGGGGATTCAGACCGGCAATGATGATCTTGCCGGACATCGGGTCCACCACGGCGGCAGCGTAGTATGCCCACGGTGTCTGCGCGCCGGTGTATTGGCTGTAACTCCAAGTCTGGGTGTCAAAGTCGTACCAGCATACGCGACCGCCATTGGGAGGGCTCGGCCCGTCAAGGTTGTCCGCCTGTCCGTAGGTGGTGAACAGGTAGAAGCGCCGCCCCGCCACGAGCGACATGTTGTAGCTGTGTCGTGCATAGGGCTGGTTGGTCGAGATCCATCGACCGTAGGCGCTGTCTGCATTGGCGATCGTCATGTCGCTGCGGCGAGTCGGCGGGTAGAGGCTCGACCACTGCATGCTTACTAGATCGAGGATGCGTATGTCCGTTTCCTGCGACGGTCCATGACCACCACCGAACAAGCACATGCGCTTTCCTGTTCGGTCATAGGTTATCCCCGAATAGTCCGTGATGTTCCTGCCGCCGATCTCCGTGGAAGGATAGGGACCGATATTGCGGGCGGTGCCGGCGGCAAGCGACGCCGCCGAGGCCTTTGGCAGCGCATTGGAACCAGCCGCCTTTGCCTTCGCGATGGGCGCGCCCCAAGCCACGAGTGGCGTCGCGAGGAGATTTCCGGCAATGCCTCCAATGAACTTGCGTCGATCCACTATTGCTCCGTCAACTGGCGATGCCACATTTCTGCGCTACCGGCGGTGGCGACCATTCCTCAATTCCCTACGGCGGCCGGCCGACGAACCATTGCCTGGCGGCACGAAAACGCATCGATTTGAACCTTTTTGACACGGTGCCGCTTGCATTGTCAAGATGGCCCGAGAGAAATTGCCGTCACGTCGCGAGCACCGGTTGGCTCTGGGCCCATTCCATGTGGATCGATTCAGCGGTCGCCATGAGGTGCGCGAACGAGATTGGCGGCCATTCTCGCGCCGAACCGAAAGCGGGTCCTGTCCCAGGGCGTAAATCGGGGCAGTCGCATGCGGTCGGTGTCCGCACCAGCCGCACCTGCATCGGTGGAGACCGCCGCGTCGAACCCACTCTCCCGCACCAGCTGTGCATGTTCGGCCCCGTAGTCGTCCCCCCATTTGCCGTTAGGATACGCAAAGAGCCCTACCCGCCCGCCGACAATTTGCTCCAGGCGCGACCGGCTCTCCTGAATTTCGTGACGTGCATCATCCCGTGACAGCGCCATCAGTATGGGATGCGAAATCGAGTGTGCACCGATTTGCATGCCTGCACGATGCAGTTCACGTACCGCCGCAGATGTCATCATGAGGTCCGATCGCGGCTTGATTCCGGCAATCGCGGCGATCTCGGCAGCCGCAGCCGCTCTATCTCCGCTCGACCGGTATTTCAAGTGGGCTATGCACGCGTCAACGGCCACCCGACGTGCTTCCGGCGTATGCAAATGGAGTTCGCCGAGGCCCATGCTCCCGAGATCGAGCTTCGGCTCGCGACAGACACGAATTGCCTCAATGATCATGTCATTCCACATGCAGCCGCCGTCCAAAAACCCAGTCGCGATGAAAAAGGTCGCCGGCAAGCCACGATTGCGCAATTGGGGCAATGCCACCGAAACGTTGTCCGCATAACCGTCGTCAAACGTGATGGCGGCGGCCCGGGAGGGCAGCGTGCCTTCAGTCAATTGCGCAACTGCTCGGTCCAGTGGCAGAACGTTGAACCATGCCTTTATCCAGTCGAGCATGATGCCAAAGCGCGCAGCGTTCGGAATGTCCGGAAACATCGGATCGGGATTCGGCAGCACACGGTGGAAGACCAAAATCGACAGGCGCGCCCGGCGACCTGCGGGCGAAAGACTTTGCAGCAGCGAAGTGATCAAATTCATTGCCGCGATGAGGTCGATACCGGTGGCGGGGTCAACTCTGGTACTGCCGTTCGGACTGCGAAGGGCTCGCGCTCCCAACCCTTGGTCTCCACCCAACGTCGTGTGATCACCACCAGCAGCAACAGGTTGTAGGGCAAGTCGAAGTACGCGAGGCTCAGGAACGCACCTCCGACCGCATAGCCAGCGATGCAGGCCTGGATCATTCCCCCCAGATCGCCCGCCCATTTTGACTCGGGGTCCGCGGGGGCGTTGCGCCGCAGCCAGCCGGCAGAGTTCCATACCAATATCCACAACAGGAGAAACAGCGCCAGTCCGATGAAACCATGTTCTCCCAGCACCTGAAAATAAATGCTGTGTGCTGCGTGTACGTCCAAGGGATCCGGGGCATATTGTTCGAAGACGCTACGCCTGTAAATGTCAAAGCCACCGCCAAAGAAACGGTCTTTCGCCAGGTTCCAGGCCATCCACCAGGCGTTGATCCGGCCCTGCGCCGACGCGTCGCTCTCGTAATTGCCGATGGTGGACATCCGGTATTCCCACTGTCCAGGCATGAATGCGATCAACGATGCGCCAAGGACTATCAGCACGATCCCAGAGACAAATTTATGGCGTGTGCGCGACCACAGCACGATCGTCATGGCGAAGATGGCGATCAGTGCCCCACGCGATTGGGCGCCCAGCGCCGACGCGGCAGTGAGCACCATCGCCGCGGCGAGCCCTAATCGTGCCCAGGTCGAACGCATTTGCAGCTGGAGGAACCGCATGAGTGGGATTGTCATGACCATCGCCAGCGCCAGTTCGTTATTACCCTCGATGAAACTCTCCGGAGGCCCCCATACGCGGTAGCCGCCGCCGGTAGCGATGGTGAATATCCCCCCTTTGACCCCGTAGAACCCAAGCGAGCCCACCAACACCCAGACCAACGCCATGATGTGCTGGCGCGAGTAGAGCACCGCCGCCGCGACGAAGATCATGAAATCGATTTTCATGACCCGGGACCACAAGTCCATGCTCGTCTCGACGAACAGGGAGAACTGAAGTGTGACGCCCATCCATACCACGAACGCCGCAAACACCATCATCGTAGGCGTAACGACAATGCGTATCCGGTCCCGCGTGAACACGATTCCGAGCAACGTCGCCAACGCAAATGCCGCCGCCACTGGCAGATCCGCCATACCCCAGGCATAGCGGTGCGGATTCATGATGCTGATTACCGTCCAACCCATGACACCGATCCATGGGTGGAAAACTGCGGCGACAACGCCTCCCGCGACGAATACCATCAGCACGACATCACGCATTTGGTCTCACCAGGTTCGTCATTATCATGATCGCGTCAGTCGCCGGACACCGCCGGAAAATGCGCGTCTACTCGAGGCAACCAGGACCGCATTGCGTGGTTCGCCCGTTCTACACGCCATGGCTGGTCACCGTGGCGCAACCGGACCGCGCAACGCGATGCGACGCGGCAATCTGCCGGCAGAGCGCTAAGTGCCCCAAGGCCGTTTCGCGCCAACCGAAGCGTGCAGCGTAGTCGGTCAACGCCTGACGCCCTGGAGGAGTCGAAAGCACTCGGGTCATGGCGGAGGCCAAGGCAAGTGGTGAGCGCTCGTCGACGATGGTACCCACCACCGAATTGGCGATGATTTCCGGCACGCCACCCACGGGTGTGGCAATCACGGGCGTACCGCAGGCAATGGCCTCGAGGACGACGTTTGGCCAGCCTTCGCGTGTCGATGCCAATACCAGGGCATCCACCGCGCTGTAGACCACGGCGAGGTCGCGCTGCGGACGGACGGCAAGAAACCGGACGCGCTGACTGACTCCAAGCGCGCGCGCGCGTTCTGCAAGTCGTTGCCGCTCCGGTCCATCGCCGACGATGACAAGCGTCGCCCCGGGGATCGTAGCGACGGCTTCAATCACCAAGTCGTGGCCTTTTGCAGCCACCAGATTGCCAACCGAGGCGAACACGGCACCGGCACCCAGTCCGAGCGAAGCACGGGCATCAGCAACAGGCACCGGACGGAAGACGTCGGTGTCAACGCCATTGCGAAGCACGTGGGTGCGGGCTGCATCGACGCCATACTCGATGAGCCGCGCTTTCAATGCGGAGGAGACGGCTACCACTGCCCCGGCTTGGCGCGCTGCGCCCAAGACCATGTTTCGCGGCATTCGATGTTGCATGAGGAGGTTGACATCGGATCCGCGTGCCGTCAGAACGAGCGGCTTTCCGAAACTGCGAGCCAGCATGGCGGCCGCCACGCCGTCCGGATACAGATAATGCGCATCGATGACGTCGAAATCGAAGCCAGCTCGCAACAGGCCCCTGATCGTGCCGGAGGCAGCGCGGGCGAGTGCCAGCGGTTGTGTGTACATGCCGATCACCGGCAATGTAAAAAAGCGCGGATGATCGATCCGGACGCCCTCGCGCACTTCCTCGCGTGGCGTCCGTGCGTACGTGCCGTATTCGCCGAAAATTGCGGCCTTACTCGGGAACCAGGGCACGGGCGCTACGACCCGAACGTCGACGTCGGAGGATTGCCGGACATGGGAAAGCCGCGTCTCGACGAAAATGCCATGGCGCGGTCGTACTGCACTTGGGTATAGCGTAGTAAACGTGAGGATCCGAAATGGGATAGGTGCCATGCTTGGAGCCTACCGTGCTCGCGGTGTTGGCCGTGACGCGTGAACGGCCCCGGCGGGCATGGGATCATGGACCACCGCCTGGTATACGTCGCGGTATCGGGCCACGCTTGCCCCCCAAGTACGTTCGCGCTCCACAAATTGCCGACCATTTTCCCGCAAGATTGGCCATTGGTCGCGACTGGCGAGCAAGCGGACCAGCACGTCGACCAATGAAGCAGCATCGCCCGCTCGAAAGAGCAGGCCGGTTTTCCCGTCGCGGATCAATTCGCGATGGCCGCCGACGTCGGACGCAACCAACAGTTTCCCTTGCGCCATCGCCTCGAGGGGCTTCAACGGAGTCACGAGGTTGGTGAGGCGCATGGGGTGCCGTGGATAGGCAAGCACGTCCACGATGCCGTAATAGCGCTGAACTTCCGCGTGCGGCACCCGGCCGGTAAAGGTGATCTTGTCCTGTATTCCGAGGTGCAGCGCCAAGCGCTTCAACGCATGCTCTTCCGGTCCTCCACCCACGAGCAACACGCGAACGTCTGGAAGTCGGTCCAAGACGTCGGGTAGCGCCTTGAGCAGCAGATCGAGCCCCTCGTAGGCATAGAACGATCCAATGAATCCGACGACGGCATTGTGCTCGAGCCCAAGCTGACGCTTGAGCGCATGGTCAGGTGCGCCAGCAAACTTGAACTCCTCGGCGTCCACGGCGTTGGGAATCACCGTTACATCGCGTGCCGGAATCCCTCGCGCAACGATGTCGTGGCGCAAGCCCTCGCAAATGGTCGTGACGTGGTTCGCCCGCCGCATCGCAAACGTTTCAAGTGCCCGGGTCAGGCGGTATTGCAGTCCTCCTTCGCGAACGGTCCCATGGTCGACCGCCGCATCCTCCCAGAATGCCCGTACTTCATAGACCAACGGTATGTTCAATTCACGCGCGACGCTGAGTGCCGGCAACGCGTTGAGCACCGGAGAATGAGCATGTATGACGTCGGGACGAATGAGCAGTGCCAATTCGCGCAGGCGCCTGGCCGTTGCGCGCATCAATGCAAGCTCCCGAATCACCGGCAGGCGCGCGACCTGACCGCGCGATGCAGGTGTACGAAAGAAATGCAGGCCGTCGACAGTTTCCTCGAGGTCACCTGGCAACGTGTGTTTTGGGCTTGTCAGGTGGTACGTTTCCCAACCAAGTCGCTGCTGCTCCCGCAGGATGGCGCGCGTGCGAAACGTGTATCCGCTTTGCAGCGGGATTGAGTGGTCGAGTACGTGGAGAATGCGCATGCTCAACCGGCGATCTTCTCACGCTGGAGGGAAGACTCCTCGAGCATCACATTGGCGAGAAACGCGTCGAACATCAGCAGCGCCCATAGCGGCGCACTGTAGTCGCGGGCCCCGGAAGCGTGGCTGTCCACCAGATGCTCAAGATATCGGCGATTGAAAATGCCGGTTGCGGCCAACCGGTCGCCGAGCACCGCATTGCGCATCCGCTCCTGCAAAGGCCCGCGAAACCAGCGCGCAAGCGGAACCGCAAAGCCCTGCTTTTGACGATACATGATTTCGGCAGGCAGGTAGGGCTTCATCGCCTCCTTGAGCAGGTATTTGCTCTCGCCGCCGCGCACCTTCAGGGTCGATGGCAATGTCGCCAGCCACTCGACCAGCGGATGATCCATCAACGGCTCGCGTACCTCCAGAGAATGCGCCATGCTGGCCCGGTCGACTTTGGTATTGATGTCACCCACCAGGTAGGTCTTGAGGTCCAGATACTGGATCAGCGCGAGCGGATCGTCCGTTTCAGCATTTCTTGCATGCCGGCGAAATACCTCGACGGCGTTATAGCCATTGAGCGTCACCATGAATGCCGGACTGAATAGTTGCCTTCGCATGTCGTCGCGAAGGATCGAGACGCCGTGGAAATACGCGTCGACCGAGTCGCGCGCCAGTGCCTCGAATGTCGATTTTGCCCGCAGCATCCGCGGTGCCCAATCCGCCTTTGGATAGGCACGTCCAAGCAAGCCGAACAATGGCCGCCGCACCGTATGCGGCATTGCCGACCGCAGGCGTTCTTCGGCGAGGAACATGCGGTAGCGTCGATACCCGCCAAAGCTCTCGTCGCCGCCGTCACCGGACAAGGCGACCGTTACGTGGCGGCGCGCAAGCGCACAGACACGGTACGTCGGGATCGCGGAGCTGTCCGCATATGGCTCATCATAGAGCCGCGCCAGGTCATCGATAAGGTCAAAGTCGTCGCTTTCCACTGTCTCCACAAAGTGACGGGTTCCGTATCGAGATGCGACCTGCTGTGCCCACGAGGATTCGTCGAACGCTGGATCCGCAAACGCGATTGAACATGTATTGACGGGCTCCGGCGAGGCGCCGGCCATCATCGCGACCACTGCGCTCGAATCGACGCCCCCCGAAAGGAACGCCCCAAGCGGGACATCCGAGATCATGCGTAGCCGGACCGACTCCTTTAGCCGCGCAACCAGTTCGGTGCTGGCATCTTCCGCCGAAGCCGGACCGTCGAGCGAGAATCGTACGTCCCAGTATTGGACTGGTGATGCGGCGGTAGCGCCCCTGCGCAATGCCAGCGTGTGTCCGGGTGAAAGCTTGTCGACACCGACGAAGATCGTGCGCGGCTCGGGCACGTAGCCAAGTGCAAAGTATTCCTCCACGGCGCGAGGATCAATATTTTGCGCCATGCCGCCATGGGCGACCAGGGACTTGAGTTCAGAACCGAAGATGAACTTCCCATCGGGTAGGTAGGCATAGTAAAGCGGCTTCACCCCCAGACGATCGCGCGCGAGGAACAGGGTGTGCTGGTTGCGATCCCACAAGGCGAACGCAAACATGCCGCGGAACCGCATGACACATGCCTCACCCCACTGCTCCCAGGCATGCACGATTACCTCGGTATCGCTCTTTGTGCGAAATGTATGGCCAAAAGCGGCAAGCTCGATGATCAGCTCATGGAAATTGTAGATCTCTCCATTGAACACAACGACAACGCTACCATCCTCGTTGAATAGTGGCTGGTGTCCTGTGGCAAGGTCGATGATCGACAGGCGCCGATGGCCCAGGCCGACTCCAGGTTCAACGAAATAGCCGCCATCGTCTGGGCCGCGATGTCGCTGGCTGTCGTTCATCCGCGAAAGTTCATTGCGTGAAATTTCCTTCACGCTACGCGTTTCGAGAATGCCTACAATGCCGCACATGGTGATCGTCCAAGTCGAAAGTATGAAGGCCCGGGCTAGCCGCCCAGGTCCGCGCGCGCTCGTCCACCCGTGCGGGCTGGATTGCGGGCAAGCAATCCATCGTAGAGCGATTGATATGCCCCGATCATTCGATCAAGGCTGAAGTTTCTCACTGCAGCCATGCGCGCGGCCCCCCCATGCCTTCGCGCCATCATTGGATCTCCAAAGTAGTTGAGGATCGCCTGGGCCATCGACGCACTGTCGGCCGCTGGGACCAGGTGCCCCGTCACCCCATCTTCGATCAATTCCGCGTTGCCTCCCACGCGGGTTGCAATGACGGGAATACCGGTTGCCATAGCCTCCAGAATCGTGTTCGAGATGCCCTCGGCCAACGAGGGAAGTACAAAGCAATCGAGTCCACGCAGGAATTCGGGTACGTCGGCCCGCTCCCCAGCAAGCCAGGCTTGATCGCGGATGCCTGCCGCACGCAACACCGAGTCGACGTCGGCGCGCAATGGCCCGTCACCGGCAATCACCAGACGCAGTCTGGCGCCTGAGGGACTCCTCTGAACCGTACGAATGAAGGCCTCCGCAAGTGTCAGCTGATCTTTCACCGCCTGCATCCGACCGACCGTTCCGACCAGCCAAAGTTCAGCGGCGGAAAAGGGGCAGCCCGCGATCGGCATCCGGGCACGAGGGGCCGGGGCAAAGCGCAATGTGTCGACGCCGTTATAGATCTGTGCGACGTCAGCTTCGGCAACACCGACGTCGTCGCAAAGGTACCGGTCGAGATCCTTGGACAACGCAACATAGCGGCTTACGAATGGCCGATACAGACGTCGAACCAGGCGATACTTGCGATTCGTTCCGTCGAGGTCCGTCATATCGCGCCCGTGCTCGCCGTGGACGCGAGCGGGGACGCCCGCAAGCCATGCCGGAAACGACGCTTCCAGCGCGGCCAGATTGCGGGTGTGCACAATCGCCGGCATCAGGTCGCGAAACAGCCGGAACAGCTGTGGGAACACGCGATGCCCATGGCCGGGTCCTTTGCGCAGACTGGCGAAGACCACGTCCTCACGCACGATTCGTCGTCGGAACTCTGTAACTTCCGTCAGCGCCACGACCGCATGGCGGAAGGCGTCGTTCGGAAGATGATTGATCAGGTTGACCACGCCATTTTCGAGTCCGCCCACGTCGAAGCGGTAGACCACATGCGCAATGCAGGGTCGAGGGTCTCGAGGAATCGGTTTCATCGAGGATCCGAGGCTTCACGCAACGCCGCTTCGATGGGCCCATGCATGGCCGATGCAAAGGCTTGCAGCGTCACGCGCACTTGATCGGCGCCGCGTTCAGTCGGCGTAAACGCAATCACCCATGCTGCCGGTTTCCCATGACCAGCCAGCAACGCATATGCCTCGTACAGCTTCGCAACAAAGTCCGAAGCCGTCACGTGGCCATCGATCCAGTACCAATGCCAGACGGCAAGACGTTCGGGGCTGCGTACGATGACGCCCGTTCGAACCGCAAGCTCATTGCCGCCGCGATCGAATGACGCCAGTCCACTTGCAACCTGCGTCCAACGTTTGTTTGTGGTTCGAACGAGCTGATTGGTGGACGTAATCGCCTTCGTGTCTCCCGAAGCATCGTCGAAAAATGCAATGTAGAGCCCCACGACCTCGCCATCCTTGGCGAAAGTCTGCGAATACTCGCTCGATGCTCCTGCAAGATCCGGTCGCCAATCGGACAACATCTCGGGAACGGCCTTCCACCCTGCGTGACCCGCGATCGGTCCCAAACCGCCGCGCACGGCCGGCGCAGTGCCCTGTTCGTGACGCGATTCGACGATCGGCCAGAATGCCGTCATGGCAACCACCGCCAGCACCGATCCGGCGAATTGCTTTCGTCCAAGAGGCGTTGCGGCAGCCGCCTTCGGCGCCGCCCCGGCAATCGCTGGCGCGCCCTCGTCCTCGCGCCAGCGTACGCCGATCCAGAACAGGATTGACATCACGATGCCGAAGAACACCCAGCCATACAGCAAGTGGTCGGCGCCGATGGCAAGTCGGTTTCCTGACAGGTGACCAAGCATCACGATTGCATAGGCCCGGATCCAGTTCGCCAGGATCGGTACAACAAGCGATGCCGCAATGAAGGCCGCGCGCCGGAGAGGCGACCGAAACGACAGGTATGCGAACAGGCAGCCTGCCATCAAGGAGGCAATCATGTAGCGCAACCCGCTGCACGCCTCAACAACGGACCACTTCCCCGTCGGAATCATGAAGTAGTTGCCCTCCCGATACACCGGGACACCGCTCAACCGTATTGCCACCACGGTCATGTCCGCAGTCCATTCCATCAGCACCGGGACCAGAAATTCGCCAAACGGCACCGCAAAAACAAGAATGAACAACGGAAAGCCCAGAACGTTCAGCATCGCGGATCCAAACACCGTCCAAACGGCGAGTGGAATCATCGCAATCATGGCGAACTGGGCGACGCTGTTGAGCTTGAGTTGCGTGGCAAGCAACCAGATTGCGCCGGCGACCACCATTCCAAGCAATGCCGGCAAGAAGGGCTTGGAGTCGATCGCGGCGAGCGAGTCACGCGCCCGCCAGACGAGGTAGAGAAAGAGTGGAAAAATAATGAAACCGTGTGCGAAAGTTTCCGAGCGCTCCCAGATGGCGATCATCGAGGCGGTTGTGCGCCAATACAGGGCAAGCACCCAAATCAACATGATTGCGACCGTCGCCGCGGCGGCAAGGTGGCCACTCTGCGTCCGCAACGCAAATCCGGCCTTCAGTTGCGGTTCGGCATTCATTCCGACGTCACGATGCGCGTGCCTCGCTCAAAGGCATCCCCGCCGCTTGCCGATCCGCAGCGCTTCCAGGTGCCGCGGTCTGGTCGAGAAGCGCCTCGAACGGAGACAGATTTACATTCCAGTCGTATGCGGCAAGCACGTGTGCTCGGGCCGCGAGTCCGAGTGCGGTCGAACTGCCGTGCGCCATCAATACAATCGTCTTTCGCGAAAATTCTGCGGCGTCCATCGCGACTTCGAAATGCACGCCCGGCACGCCCGATAACCCTGCCGCGGCTGCGGATGACACAACAACTGGTCGTGCCATTGCCATCGCTTCGAGTACTTTCGTCTGGACGCCGCGTGCAATCCGAAGGGGTGCCACCACAGCCACCGCGTGCATCAGATACGGTCGCACATCCGGCACGAGCCCGGTCACCACCACGCGGGGCTCGCGGGCAAGTGCCATCACTGCCGGCGCCGGCCGCATCCCGACGATATAAAACCGTGCATTTGGTCGGGCTGCCAAAATCGACGGGAACACCTCCCGCACGAACCACGAAACTGCATCGACATTGGGCCAGTAATCCATCGCACCGGTGAAAACTACCGGCTCTTCGTGCTTTCCATAGGGCGACGGCAGGTTGTGTGCCGGCGCAAACAATCCACTGTCAACGCCGTTTTGAATGTGATGGACGCTGTCCGCACATTCGGGCGCAAGGTTCCGAAACAAGTCCGCTTCCGCCGGGGTGACGAACACACTGGCGTGCGCCTGCTTCGCGACCGCGCGCTCAAACGCAAGAAGAAGACGCGCCTCCCGCCGATAAATCAGCGACAGCGGCCACGGTCGAGTGCGCGCGTACTGGCTCCACTTGTCGGAATCGACGTCCACAAAATCCGCAACAATCCGGATTCCACTCATCCCGAGGACGTACTGCGCCATCGCCGACGAGAACACGACGGCCCTGCGGATCTGCTGCGTTTGCACGACGTCCTTCACCCACCTGCCCAACGCCGCGTCCTGGTAGTAGGCATTGGTAAGGGGACCGCCCGAGAGCATCCCGGTCAGACTGAAAATACGGGCGAGCACAGGTCGGATCCTGACGACTCGCGACGACGCGCAATACCGCTGGAGGTGTGCCACGTGCACCCAGTCAACTGGGTCGTCGACAAAAGTACCAAGGTGGACGTGGTAGCGCGCAGCAAGAAACCGCAATAGATGAAATGACCGGATTTTGTCCCCCTTGTTGGGCGGATAGGGTATCCGGTGGACCAAGTAAAGGAGATGCTCCATCGCTGGCCGAGTTCAGCCAAGGCTGCGCACGATGTGCGGCCCTAGCACGTTGACCGCAAATCGAGGCATGCGCTTCCAGAGCGCAATGAACATCCGGTATTTTGGATTGAGCGGATTGTTCTGCGGGACCGTATCGCGTGCAAGAAGTTGATATTCGTAGGCCAGCGGCGTGGCCTCGAAACCCCAGTTGTGCTTGAAGTCGAAAGACCCGGTGCCGCGTTTGCTTCGTCCATAGTCGAAGATTCGCACGCCACGCTCACACGCCCGGCGCATCAATTCCCAGTACTTGAAGTCGTTGCCCGCCAGATCGCGGGCATCGATCAAATCGCCGGCGTAGTAGGGAAGGACCTCGTCGCGGAAATAGAAGCTGAGCACGCTGCTGATCGCGTTGCCCTTGCCATCGGTCACCGTGAGCACTTCGCAGGCATCACCAAATACCGCGCAGAGGCGCGCGAAGTACTTCCTGGGAAGCGCCGGCGTACCGTGGCGGTGGGAATTGTCCGCATACAATCCAAAAAAGCGCTCGATGTCCATGTCTATTTCGCTGCGCAATCCATGCTTGATTCCTTTGCGGACCATTGCGCGTTGTTTGCGGGGTATAGCCAGAAGATTGGCCTCCACATCCGGCAGGAGCTGCTTGCGAAACGAAACGTACAGGTCCTGTTGCGCCCAATGTGGCCTGAGGGACTCGCGATTGCGCATTTCCAGATACTGGACGCCAAGCGAACGTGAAAGCTGTGCGCCAGCATCGATCAGCGTGTCGGCGACTCCTGCATCTTCTGCCACCGGTCCTCCATAGACGCAGAACGGCAGAGACACCAGCGCGTGTCCGAATATCCGGCTTTTCACTTCAGCCAGGGGAAGAACGCCAACGACTTCGCCGTTTCGCTCCGCGACCAGGTAGTGCGTGCGATGGCGGAACACGTCACGGATGATGTCGTGCCATCCACTGAGATGGAAGAAAGTCGACTCAGGGCACCGCGTAACGAAAGCGTCCCATTGGCTTGCATCCTCGGCGACAAACGGGCGTACAACCGCGCCGGCGAGCGCACGTGGTTTGGCCGCGTTGCCCGGGATTGGGTTCACGATGGACCACTTAGAAACACCTGGTCGACGCGGTCCCAATTGAAATCGGCAAGCAGGCGGCGCAGTCTTGGCGCCATGCGTCTCAGGTTGATGTAGTGACGAAAGCGTGTCCGTGTTCCCGGACCTTTGATTCGCGGCTGGTCAGGATCGAGTTCCCACGGATGGAAGTAAAACATGGCAGATTTGCCATCGACTGCATTGATGCGGCGGAGCGACCAACGAGAGATTCGGTAGGGCAAGAGCCGGAAATAACCTCCACCGCCGGCTGGCCAGTTTGAATTGAGCATGCGTACGGTCGCAACGGGAAGTTCAAGCAAGCCCTTGCGAACTTCGAATGGAAACCGCGGGAAATTGGGCGCGCCGTAATGATCATGCCGAATCGGGTAGACCGACGAACTGTAGCGATAGCCGGCGATCGCAATGCAGTCAAACGCCCATGGATTGGCGGGACCCACGGAAAAACTCGGCGCCCGGTACCCGCGAACCTCGCAGCCTGCAACGTCTTCCAGCACGGCCTTGGCAAGCCGGATGTCGGCGAGGAACTCACCCATTGCCTGGTCGGTCGCCCGGACATGTTCATAGCCATGGCTGGCAACCTCATGACCGCCGTCGACTATGCGACGAATCAATGCCGGATAACGCTCGGCGACCCAACCAAGAACGAAAAACGTTGCATGGGAATTCGATTCCTCCAATAGCGCCAGTATCCGCTCCATGTTCGCTTCGACACGACACGGCTGGCTGTCCCAACTCGCACGCGCGATATGCGGCGCAAACGCAGAGACCTGGAAATAGTCCTCCACATCGATCGTTAAGGCGTTGACGATCGACGCCGATGCCTTGTCGATAGCTACGTCACTCATGCGTCGACGGACTTCGGCGGGTTCGGCCCTGACAGGAGCCAAAGGGAAAGATCCTCCGCAATGCGATCAGCAGCGTGACCGTCCCACAACTCCGGCAGGTTCCCTCGTTTGCCGCCGGACCGAAGTATCTCGTCGATACAGGCCAACGTCTTCTGGCGGTCTGCACCGACCAGCGTGTTGGTCCCCTCCTCGACAGTGATCGGTCGCTCGGTATTTTCTCGCATCGTCAGGCATGGGACGCTTAGCGCCGTCGCCTCCTCCTGAATGCCGCCGGAGTCTGTAAGTACCATCCGCGACTCCCCAAGCAACCCCAGCATTTCGAGATATCCCTGAGGTGGCAGCAGGACGATTCCGGAACCGGCAATCAGCGGCATCA
Organism: uncultured beta proteobacterium; assembly: GCA_963805355.1. Lineage (GTDB taxonomy): Bacteria > Pseudomonadota > Gammaproteobacteria > Burkholderiales > Casimicrobiaceae > VBCG01. The sequence goes on from CAWDTZ010000004.1 coordinate 764,237, forward strand.
AGCCGAATCGTTCGATATTGGCGCGAGCGCGCGGATGGACTGGCCAGATCAGCGGCAGCCTTTGCGCAACTTGCTGCAGGGTGGAAAGGGCTTGCCGCAACGCCGTTGGCTCGTCGACGTTGGAAGGCCGATGGAGAGTTACCACGCCAAAGCTTGCCGCGGCGCGAATGAGATCGGTCCCGATTCCGGCATTGGCGAGAGTCGTTGCCGGTGCCACGGCGCGTTGCCGGTGCCGACGCAGCGAATCGATCATCAAATTTCCGACGAATCGTATGCGCTCAGGCACAATTCCCTCCCGCAACAAATTTTGTGCTGCCCCACGCTCCGTCGTGTACAGCAAGTCGGCAATCTGGTCGGTCAGAACGCGGTTGATTTCCTCCGGCATTTCACGATCAAAGCTGCGCAAGCCGGCCTCGATATGCACCACGGGTGTCCGCTTTTTGGTGGCCACGAGGCTGCACGCCAGCGTCGAGTTCACGTCACCGACAACGACGACGCAGCTAGGCGCAAGTTGATCGAAAACGGGCTCAAAGCGGCGCATGATCTCAGCGGTCTGAACCGAATGGGTCCCGGACCCAACCTCGAGATTGAAATCGGGCGGTGGCAGTTCGAGGTCCGCGAACAGGCGTTCGTTCATCGCAACGTCGTAATGCTGTCCCGTGTGCACAAGGACCGCACGGGGCAACGTCGTCTGTGCGGACAATGCCCGCAGCAGAGGTGCCATCTTCATGTAGTTTGGGCGCGCGCCCACGATGCAGACAATCGGTCCCAACGTATGAAGCGCGCTGGTCATCGTGCTGCCTCGCCCCTTGCTCGCTCCACGGCACCGCCTGCCACATGGATGCAACGAGCACGCCGGATGAATGCGATGCCGTCCATCATTGCCCTCCGGAACTACCGGGCTTCGTCGCCTTTTCCGGATGCAGCAATCGATGCAACAGGTCCACCGCCGCTGCCACAGTCTTCTCCAGGCGATCGATTCGCTCTTCGAAGTGCTCGAAATGCATGTGGAGTAGCGCTGGATCCATTCGTGTCGAAAGTCTCGAATCGTCTGTCGCGATGTCGTCGCCCGGAGCGTCATCAACGAGTGAAACCAAGGCGTCGGGGCCGAGCTCTTCCAGAATCTCCTTGGCAATCGCGTGAATGTCACTCGGCGCAAGAGTTCGTTTCTGCGCAAGAAAAGCCGCGAGCAACACGCGGTTGCATAGTGTATTGATCCGCCGGGGAATGCCGCCTGTCAATGCATGAATCACGTCGAAGCATTCCGGGGCAAATTGGGGACTGTTCTTCCAGCCAACGTGGGCCAGCCGGTGCTCGACATAGCCCTGAGTTTCGGGCTTGTCCAGAGGACCCAGGTGGTAAGAAGCAATCACGCGCTGCCGCAATTGCTGCATCTGCGGCCCTTGCATGATCTCGCGCAGCTCGGGTTGCCCGACGAGGAAGCTTTGCAACAGTGCCTGGTCGCCCAGTTGAAAATTGGAAAGCATCCGCAACTCTTCCACCGCGCGCGTCGACAGGTTCTGTGCTTCATCGACGACCAGCAATGCGCGTTTCTTTTCCGTGACGAGCTTGCAAAAGAAAGCTTCCAGCGACGCCAGCAGCATGGCCTTGTTTACGCCCTTGACCGGCAATCCGAATGCCACGCCAACGGCTCGCAGCAGATCATTTGCGTCGAGCTGCGTGCTTACAAGCTGCGCCGCAACGACCTTCGTAGGATCGAGCTGCTCGAGCAAACTGCGCACGATCGTAGTCTTGCCCGCACCGATTTCCCCGGTGATGACAATGAATCCCTCATTTTGGTACAGGCCGTATTCCAGGTAGGCAAACGCGCGCTTGTGCCCGCGGCTTCCAAAATAGAAGGAGGGATCAGGATTGAGCTGAAAGGGCTTGCCCGTCAGGCCGAAGAACGTTTCGTACATCGTCGAGTCAGCGAAAGGTGTAATTCAAACCAACGAAAGCCGCCACTTCCGTATAGTCGGGGGCCACATTGGACTGCAGCGTCTGATAGCGCGCGCCAACGAATGCAGTGGTGGCAGGCGTCAGCGGCCGCGACAGAACGAGGCGGGCCAATCCCTGCCGGGTACGCGCATTCGATGACGCATTCTCCTCGGTCTGGGAGCCGTCGACAGACGCCAACATCACAATCGACGGTGTCACCTGATGGGTCCAGACGATTGCGGCTCCGGTCTGCGTGTTGTCGTTTCCGGTGGACAGCAATGGCGGCAGGACCACCCCCGATGCCGAGATTGGCTGGCTCTTCACGTAATAGATGGTTGTGAAGACCGTGTTGCGAGCCCCGATCAATGTAGCGCTTGCGCTGGCCGACTGCGCCAGCAGGATCTGCTCGGAATACAGGCTTAACGGGTTCGCCAGCGAAGTAGGCAGTCCACGGTCGCGAATGAACTGGTCAATCGCTGCCTGACGCTCTGCCGGATCCGGAATTCGCAAGACAAACAGGTTGTTGAGGAAACTGGCGATATTGACGTTGCCCGGGACCGTGGCGATCTGCTGCGGATAGGTCGTGATCGCGCGGCTCACGCGAACACTCCACGCCGACAGCGGCGTACTGTGGTCGAACGCAAACCGATAGGACGACCCGAAGAAACGCTGCTCCCAGTCTCCCGTGATGTTCGTGGTCGCCGAAGGATGCCAGGCGAAACCGACTCCGTAGATTGCGTCGTTCGAACTCGTCACCGCGCCCCGATTTTCTTCATATCCGCCTGTAGCCAGCAGGCGCAGGTGGGGATTGACGTTGTACATTGGGGAAATGCGATAGACCTGCGTCGTTACCGGCCTTTGGTTGTTGAAATTGACGTCGGTGTAGTTGAAGGACGCCTGCCACCCCAGCGTCGTCTGCACATTGGACGCCGTTCCGGTCCACGTAGTGTAGTAAGAATTGTTGGCATTGATTGGTGCGCCGCTCAGGTTCGTCCAGACGTTATCGTTGCGCAATTCATAGTTTGTATTGGCCTGCGTGACACCTTTGATATACGGACTCACACGGTAAAGGTCGCTGCGATAACGATTCTGAGACGGATTGGTGAGGCTTGCGGGCTGCGCGCCGAACGGGCTGAAGAACTGCTGCGTGATATTGACGGCCCCTTCGACAAACAGGAGGTTTTTTACCAGCGCAACGTCGCCCAGGAGATTGACGGATGGGTAGACGCGATCGCTCGCGACACCGCTCGGCGCATAGATCACCACCGGTAACTGGATGGTACCCACAAGATTGGTGCGGTTGGCGTGATGGTTGATGCCCAGACTCGGCGTGATTTCAGTGACCGCCCCGCCATCCGCGGCGTTGCTTGGCACGAGGTTGACATTGTCGGTCACGGTTTCAAGAAGGATTACCGACGCCGTCCACGGCGAAGGCTGTGGCGCACCCGGGGATAACGACGGCGCCGCCGGACCGCCCGGCAACGCTCCAGGGGGAGCAACCGCTGGCGCAGGAAATGAAAAATTGCCCAGTTGGGCACCTGCCGACATGGCGACAAACACCACCGACCCAGCCAGCATTTGCAACCACTTGAACGGCCGCCGGCGTCGCATGGTTCGACTCATGGTCTAGCGGCCCGACACCAGCCACTCGCATGATTTCGCCGATCGCTATCGTGGCCCGTCGTTTCCATAGTAGCCATAGTAGGATCCAACATCCGCCTTGTCGGCCTTGTTGAGCAGCATCAGGACGACATCGCACTTTTCGATCGTCGCAAGGGCAAGACTGACTGCGTTCTGGCGGGTACTGTCGGCGGCGACGACCAAGATGATCTGGCCCATGTGGCTGGCCAACACGCGCGCCTCCGTTGTGGGTAGCAGCGGCGGCGAGTCAAAAACAATGATGCGGTCAGGATGCTGCGACGACAGCTGGCGGAGAACGAAGGCCATCTGCTCGCTTGCCAGAAGCTCCGTCGCACGCGGTTGCTGCAAACCGGCAGGGAGGATCGTCAGCTTGTCAACGTTGGTCGGTACCAGCACGTCATCGACATCAAGATCGTTGCGTGTTAGCAGATCGAGCAGGCCGGGAGACTTCCGCACGCCAAGGATATAAGGCAGGTCCGGATGCGCGACGTCGCCATCGACGAGAAGAACCGTGGTGTCCTGCTCCATTGCCAAGCTCATCGCAAGATTAACCGCGGTATACGTTTTGCCTTCGCCGGGCATTGCGCTCGTCACCATGACCAGGTTGCCGTTTGGGATCCTCGCGCTCCCCAGCGCGTTGCGGACGATCGGGCGTTTGACGATCCGGAACTCATCCGCGAGCTGGCTCCTCGGCAAATCCGGCGTGACGAAACTGAGGCTTTTGAGCAGCCCAAGATCAATCGTGAGCGTCGGAGGCGGCTCGCGTCGACCGGGCGCGGCTTGTTCGGGGCGCAACGGCGGCGCGGGATTCCCGAGGATGATCGTCGGGTCCAACGGCTCAGGCTCGGTGTCGCGCGTTGCAAGCTGCCGGATTGCCGCTTCCGGCGTAGGGAGACTAACGACAGGATTGACCGCTACACCGTTACTGCTGGCAATCGGTTGGCCATCGGAAACCTCGGCGCCTGCGCGCCGCAGTTCCTCCAGCCGCTTGGCGGCCTGTTCGATCAGACTCATCGCCCGCACCTCACCCGGAGCGACCCATTAAAAGCACGAATGCGAACAGTCCCGCAAACGACATGAGGAACATGCTCGAGGCCCCGGCAAAAGTGACAGCCCCAAACCTGCTCGCCCTGCGCGCGGCAGGACTGGGGAACATGGTGACAGTTCCGACCACGGGTCGCTTGGTCAGGCTTGCGAGGGTTCGCAAATCATGAAACGTGGGCATCAATTCACTCGCCGCAAAGCTCGCCGCCAGTCCAGTCAGGAGTGCGCCTACGAACGCTAGGCCGAGCAATATGAAGCGGCTTGGAAAAACCGGTTGCGGCGAGACGCGGGGGGGGTCGATGACCTTGAAGCGCGTGCCGCCGGCATCGGCAACGCCTTCACCCAACGAGGCGGATTCCCGTCGCGAAAGCAGCGACTCGTAGGTTTTCTTCTGAATGTCGTAGTCGCGGTTGAGTTGCGCCAACTCGGCATCCACTTCCGGTACCAGTCGCGCCGACGAGATCAGACGCGCGGATTGGCTCTCGAGCGATGACAATGTAGAACGAAGCGAAGCAACATTCGCGTCGGCGGCCGCCAACGCAACCCGGAGCTGCTGGTACACCGGGTTGCGGTCCGCCGAGGGTTCTGCCCCCTTGCCACTGGCGACAACACTTTTGTTCAGCACCTGAACTTCCTGACGACGCTGCTCTTCCAGTTGCTCGATGATGCGCCGAATACCTACGACGTCTGGATGATCATCCGTGAACCGCCGACGCAACAAGTCGAGATCACTTTTCAGAACGGCAAGTCGGGCATCGATTGTGGGGACCGATACGACACCGGACGGCGCGGGGGTGCCGCCGGGCTCGGGAATCAGGACAGGAGCCTCGCCTGCAAGCTCCCGTTTGTAGGACTCGCGCGATTCTTCCGCCGCGCGCAACTGCAAGCGCGTTGCCTCGATCTGCTCGCCAAGAGCAGCCACGCGCGAGAAGTAGTTCTGATTGGTGCCCGCCGAAACCCCCAGGTATTTGAGCCGGAAGGCCTTCAACCGGTCTTCAGCGGCCTTGAGGCCCGCTTCGTATCGCTTGATCTGCTCGTCGATAAATTTGACCGCGTTGACAGTGTCCTCGCGCTTGTCCCCAACACTCGATTCGACAAAAATGGTGACGAGCGATTGCACTACCTTGCGTGCCTGTTCGGGATTGGTATCACGGTAGGAGATGAGGTAGATATTGGAGTTGGCGTTGCCAAGCAACTGCAGACGCCTGGTCACTGCCTCCACGGTATCTTCGCCGCGCGCTTCACTATCGTTCTTCAGATCGAGATCAGCCATTCGCACGAGCTTCTCGACGTTTACGCGACTAATTAGCGTGCGGCTCAGCAAGTTCACCTGCTGGTCGAGATTGGGCTGAATCGAAATGCCCGCCATCAGCGGTCGCAACAGCGATTGCGTATCGACGTACAGGCGCGCGCTCGCCTCGTATCGCTCGGGTATGCGCATGGCAATGGTTACGCCGACAATTGCAGCCAACCATGCCGCGGCCAGCCCGATCCAGCGCCGATGCCACATGCCGCGCAGATACCCCATCAGCAGTTGCGTCAGGTCATGCATGCGGACCTAGTTGGCCAAACAGGAAAAGTACGAATCCGGTGCCAAGGTTCTGCCGTCAGAACCAGCTTTGCGGAATGACGAGGATGTCACCCGGGCGCATTTCGACGTTGGCGGAAATGTCGCCGCGAACCACGAGATCCTGCAGCCTGACCGTGTACGACTTTCCTCCTTCCGAGCCGCGGGAGATGGTTGCGCTATTGCCATCTGCAAAGGGAGTAAGCCCGCCGACCGCAATCATTACGTCAAGCATCGTAATACTTTTCCGAAACGGAAGTGCCTGTGGCTTGGCCGCCTCGCCAATCACGCGGATCTGGTCGCTTGTCTGACCTACGAAGTTGGTAACGATTACCGTCACGACAGGTTCGCGGATGAACTTTGCCAACGCTTTTTCGATATCCCGCGCCAGCAATGTTGGCGATTTCCCCTGGGCCTGCAGGTCATCAATCAATGGCGCCGTGACCTTGCCATCGGGACGCACGGGTACGCTCAGAGAAAGTTCAGGATTACGCCATACGATGATGTTGAGTGTATCGAGCGGTCCGATCGAGTATTCAAAGTCGGCAGTGAGTGCGTCACGCGGCGCCGGCGGATACTTCGTAGCGCACCCGGCGAGCATGCTCACTGCCAGGAGGCTTGCGACCAAACCCAATGCGCAAGCGCGCGGAAAATACAGAAATCGGGAGAATCGTGATTTCGATTGCATGTTTCCTCCTGATCGAACGCGACCATCACCGATGTTAACACCGAGGAATCGTGAGGATGTCGAGCAACTTTGTGTTTTTCCATTGTTCATGCGTATGTACTCTACCAATTGTACGAGGAAAATTCGATAACGGCGCGCGCCTAAAACGTCCTCTTATCGACCGGTATCCTTTTCATTAACGAATGCAAAACCGGCGTCGGCGATCCCCTGTGCGATCCGGAGGTGTCAATGCGGACGCGGCCAACCATGTCAACGCCATTTTGAATAGCGTCCGTTGCCATTCGCAGCGATGGACCAGTTCCCGCAATGCGCCTGCATGCAGTGAGCTTGCCTACCTGGTACGGAAATGCAGCAGGATTCGGCTGGTCGTCACATGGCCACGCGCGATGTTCGCTGTTGAGCAACCGCGATCGATATCGATAGGTCGCGAATTCAGATGTGTCGAATTTTTTTACACTTCGTATTTCCGCTGGGGCGAGCAGATTGACGTGGGCACGTTAACTAATTGTTTTTGCTATTTTTTATTTAAATGGCCCATGGTTTGCTTAAAGGTGCCCAAGTGAATCTATTTCAGCCAGTACCTTCAGGAGAAGTCTATGAAACTGCCGCAAATTGTGTCTGCACTCCTGGCCTCGTCGATGCTTGTGTTCGGAGCCGCCGCGCAGGCAGACCCGATCAAAGGTGGCGTATCGCTCGCCGGAAATGGTAGCCCCCAGGGTTCCTCCAACTGGTTTGATAGCACGGGGGTCGACTATGCGAATCCTTGGGTTACCATCACCGGTAACCAGAGCTATGGGTCAGTGCCGTTTGGTACCCCCGTCACGTTCGCGCCCGCGAGTCTTTCATGGGGCGCTGCCACGGGCGGCGGTTTGAGCATTGCGCCTGGCGCGGCCTGGACGTTCTCGGTCGGCGCCGATACTTATACGCTGGTCGGCGACTTCATCACCAATATCCTTCGTGGAAGCGCGGGCAATGACAGTATTTCGGTGACCGGTACGGGCACGCTTTCGATCTCTGGATTGCATTGCGGCCCGGGCAATAACACCATGGCATGTTCACCGACCGCCGGAGTCTGGAACTACACTGCCGGATTTGCGGGGACGCAACAGAATTTGTCGTTCTCGTCGAGCGCGAATCGTGTTCCGGAGCCGGGAACGCTGGCGTTGATCGGCCTTGCTCTTGCGGGAATGGCGCTGGTTCGCATTCGCAAACAGGCCTGATTCGCAAAGCGCATTCAATTTTACGAAGCCCCGCTGAGTTGCGGGGTTTTTTTTGTGCTGACGAATCGCCTTCGGGGCTCGAATTGCCTGCAGGACACCGGCGGACGTGTATCTATTGGCGTTGCCGCCGTATCGACTTGCGCACAAGATGCGGGACCAGCAGGTAAGCCGGCATCCGCAGCCAGTGCGACCGGACATAGAGCAGCCAAAGCCGCCCACGATTTGCGGGAGGCCAATGCTGCGGGTCCACTGGCGAAAGCACTTCAGCCAAGGTGTTGTTCATCCACTTCGCGACAGGAAAGGCGGGCTGGAAAGTCAACACATCGTTGCGTATACGTGCTGGAATCGGCGTACCCAGTACGCGCGTGAGTGCCTCCGAAGCGTAATAAAGCGGACGCCCCAGTCCTTGTGCGCCCGCTCGCGCAACCAGTGCATCCCAGAACGCATCGTCCGCGCCGAACGTCTTGAACAGTTCGTGCATGTCGATCAGGTCACGGAATCGACCATCGAAATCGGAATCGAAGAAGAGGTGCACCGCAGTATGAAGTGCGGTATCAACGGGTGAGAGCAAATATAGCCCGTCATCACCAGTTGCCTCAGCGTTCGCCCAGAACGTGGCTGGATCTGGACGCAACCTGCTCACTGGAGGGCAAAGCGTATGGTGTACGTCCACCGCAAGCAATCGCCCCGGATACAGCAATGGTGGAATTTCATGTGACCACCGGCGATAGTAGAGTTCGTCGTAGCGATCGTGCACAGTGGTGCCCCATCCGGCCGTCACCAGCGCCTCCTCCGCTTCGGAGATACGATTCCGCGGAACCATGATATCGATATCGGACAACCGACGTGTGCGCGCGTGTGGCATTGCTCGCAGGAGATAGGCCACACCCTTGAGTGCAATCATTGGAATGTCTGCCGCCTTTAGAACACGGTACACGCGGTCGAGCTCCCAACGGGCTAGTTGAGCCAGGCGCGAAGCTGAAATGCGGGCAGACAGGAGCGCGTCTCGGTGCGGCTCGGGCAATTCATCGAGAATGCCAGCAGCCGCGGCCCTTTCAGCTAGATAGGCGAGTACGGAGTTTCGGCGCGCGCACGACAGCGTCCTCTCCCAACCGCCACTATCCAGCCTCATCAGAGACGTCGGGTCCAGCGTTGCCGCGACCAGCGCCGCCGAAGGACCACGTTCGTCGACAGCAGCCCTCATGCAGATGCCACGCGATTGATGACGCTCTCCAGCGCGCTATGCGCGCTTTCGAGTTCGCCATAGCGGAGAACGTGGGTCCCGCACCGGCGGACAATGCTCGCAACCGTTCGAAATGCACGCTCGCCAACGACTTCGTAGTTGAACGCATTGCCCGCTAATCGCAGAAATGCTCCCGCGCCTTCCAGCGGTTCAATTGTGGTGGGCACGCCAACCCGGAAGTCGGGAAAAACTATCGCAGCAATGCGCGCCGATGTACTACCGCGGAGCACGCTCTCTTCCGTGGGTCGAAAATGTGCAACGGTGCCCTTGCGGGTGCCATGGAATGAAGTGCCTATCCACGCATCCGGGGAAAACCTGCGAATTACCTCGATGGATTCGTTCTTCAATGCTACGGGACGCACGAATGGAAGGACGTTGATCCCACCGTCGGCAACCAGGGCGAATTCATCGGAAAGAAATCGCCAACCTCGGCAAGCCAAGGAGGCGGCAAGCGTACTCTTGCCCGAACCGGGAAGTGCCGGCAATACAAGGGCAAGGCCGTTGCGCTCTATTACGGCCGCGTGCAGCAGCAGTCGCGTGTGCATTCGCTGGGCGAAAACCCAGTTCAATCCCCATTCGAACATGGGGAGCGCATTGGCACAGGCAAATGCGTCAAAGGGCGTCGTGCCGTCGACGATGAATTGCACCTTGGGGATAACCGAGGGACGCAAACTTCGCACGGGCAGCATCCGTACGTCGACGTCGGCGAATTCCGCGATGGCAACAAGTTCGTGGTCGCGGTACAAGGCGTGAATCTGTTCTGCGAACAACCGCACTGGCGAATGCACACGAACCGTGATCGGTGGAATGCGAATCGCGATGCCGCTGCCGGACATCTGTGAGCATGCGTGGGCGATTGAAAGCTCGCCGACCCTCATCGCGTGATCGCAGAGACAAGGCTCAGGTCTTCAAGGCGCCAAAGAAGCTCCTCGAGTGCAGGCAGCGGCAATGCCGCTTCCTCCAGAAGAAGACGTTCAAGCAGGTGCCGGTGAATCGCCGCTGATGTCAGATCCGGGAGCTCTTGGACGATCGCCAGCGCCTCTGCGGCGCTCGCATTCAGCAAGTGCGTTGCCCCAACCAGTGCATCGAACATGATGATGCCGTCATCGAAGTCTTCAATCAGGATTCGCTGACCGGCAGGGATGCGCCACCGCGGCGACGAAATGTTCGTCACCGCCACGGTTTTTCAGAATAGACCAACCCGCCAACGGGGGATCGAAGTAAACCGCACCGGGGGATCGAAGTAAACCGCACCGGGGAACCTGGTCCCGGTCACAGCCGCAGCGCTCCGTCACCCCAGATTGGATGACCGCGTGCCGATGATCGAGTCCCAGCAGGTTTCACGAACGGGGCGGAGTTGATGCGGCGACTGGGGGTCAAGCGTGATGAAGGATCCGGTCTGATCAACGTAAAGCAAAGCGTAGGCATGCGACGACACATTCGAACCGCTGTTGACTTGGTTTACCGAAATCCCGGGCCCCACGACAATCCGTTGGTCCTGGAGATGGTCCGTGAAGACCCATACGCTGCCGGGCGCGGCATGGTTGGGAATCTTCGGATCCAGGCACTCCGATTGATCGGACATCACACAAAAAACGGTATTTTCGCGGTGCTTTCCCTGAAAAACTGCCTTCCGCAACCAGCCGTCGGGACGTTCAGCAAAGCGATCGTCGGGGCCGGCTTCATCGGCGCGCGACCAGCAGCGGACATTGCTGGCCGCAGCAGTCTGCGCACCGCTGCTAAGCGTATAAACGCTGGGTAGCACGGCCGAAGCCGCAATCATCAAACGCCGCCGCGCCGTGGTGGGGCTTACGGACGGAATCACCTTACAGGATTCGGGATCCGAAGGATGATCGCCAAGGTCGTTGAGTCTGTCCACGTTGTTTGCACTATCTCCGCAATGTATGCAATTCACACGAAACAAGGCACGAACCGCAGTTGATTGTGCAGCGAATTTACCTCTGTATCAAGGGTTTCGTGATGCTCCGCCGACCTAAATCCGCCGAACGGTAAGACGACGCATTTGTTATCAACAAATATGTCCGTCATCGAGCGCCTATCCTCAAAAGCACCCTATCCAACCTGCGACATCGTCGACGGTCGTTTGCCTCGATGCTGGAGCGCCAATGCCATCCGATCGAATTGACGAGAAGTGCCCGCCGGCATGGTTGTCGTGCTCAATGGCAAGATTAACGCAATGAGCAAACGGTGAAGCTTGCGGGCGGCATGCAAAAGTCGCCGATGTCCAAACTCAAACGAGGTCGCGCAGCACCAGCGTGACTTCCGTGCCCGCTGCAGTCTTGAGCCGCAGTCGCGCGCCGGGCGGCCCGCGCAGCACGTCCCGCAGCACCGGCAGCGGAAACTCGGCCCACGCGCGGCCATTGATTTCCACGATGACGTCGCCGGCCTTGAGGCCCGCCTGCGCGGCCGGCCCGTTGGCAACGACATCGACAATCGAATAGCCCTCGGTGCCGCGTTCCACCCAGAGGCCGCCCCGATCGGTGATGTCCGGCGTGCCGAAATTGACGTAGCGCTCGAAATAGATCCCGTCGTTGGGAAGATCGTAGGTCACCGCGAACTGGCGAAGTATGCCGATGCCGACGTTGCCGGCGATTTCGGTCTGCGCCGTCTGACCCGACGCTATTTTCGGGATGACGACCAGGGGAAACGGCACTTGCACCGTGCCGAGCTTCAGCATCTTGCCGCGCGCCAGCAGCGATCGCACCGGCCCCCCGATGCCGGCCCCGGTGATGGCTTCATGCTTGCTGCCGAGCTTCGTTGCGAGGTCGTTCTTGGCCGCAAAGGCCGGCGCCAGCGTCAAAGACGTGCGGCTGCCCATGTCGATCTCGAAGGTGCCGTCGATGCCGTCAATGCTGCCGCGCACCTGCGGCAGCCGTCCCCGCGTGGCCACCGGCACGCGCGTGCCCGCGCCGGGCTTGAATTGCGCCGGATCGTACATCGTGAGGCGCACCCGCGAGTAGTCGACCTTGATCGGCATCCGCACGAACCACTCCAATCCCAGCACGCCGGCGATGTCGTCCATACCCTCGACGCGGCGCAGGAACGCATCGATATCCGCCACGATGTAGCGCTGGCCACTCAGTTCCACGCCGTTGATGCTGGTGACGCTCACGCCCATGGCCTTGGGGACAGGCTTGCCGGCGCCCACCAGCAGTGCAGCCGTTTCAGCTGTCAGAACATTGGCGCCACCGGCGTCGAGCAGCATGCGAAACGGGCCGCGTCCATCGAGGATCACGCGCACGAAGATGTGGCCGCTGTAGACCTCGAAGGGGACGTCGACCGAAGGGCGGCCCGCAGGAAAGGCGAGTTCCGTGTTCTCCACCGGCGGCCCGAACGCGACGCCGGTGAGCGGCTCGTTGAACGTGATCTTCTGCACGGCGACGACTTCGTCGAACTTGGGATCGCCGCGCGTGGTGCGCACGTGAAACGGAATCTTGACGCCCTGCACGTCCCGGCGGTCCGTGTAGATCTCGGTACGCGTGACGTCGGCCTCGCGCTCCACCAGCCGTTCGATCAATTTCGATTCCGGATTGATCCAGAATTCGAAGGCGCGGCCACCGCTGGGCGTAATGCTGACCACATCGAACTTGCGGCCGTCAACGTCGGCACGTTCCTTGTAGACGATCCTGGCGGGCGCGCGATTGGGGTACCAGAACGCGAGCCGATCGCGATAGGCGGCATTGGCCGCCAGTTCGAGTGCTCCCGGCGCGGTCTCGACCTTGGGCGGATCGTTGCCATCCTGCGTCCACACGGACTTGCCGTCGAAACCGGCGGCACCCGCCAGCGGGCCGATGCTGTAGCGCAGGAGCGATTGTCCGGAGGTGATGTCACTCCAGCGCTCGACCGCGCCTTCGAGCTTGGCGGCACTGAGTTTTACCTGACTGTGCTGGGACCGCATTGCATCCCATGCATCGCCACCGCTGGCCGCCTTCGCAGCGGCCAGCAGCGCGGTCGGATCCGGAATGGCGGCGGTAACGGGGGTGCGGGCGGCGGGGGCCTGCGCCGAGGCATGGATGGCCAGCAACGACAACGCAACAACGAACAATGAACGCAACAAGGGCGACTCGACGGTAAAAAGAGGGTGTGGCGCAAAAGCGGCGCCGCGCAATGGGCGCAGCGAGTTCTCGATTATCGCAGATGCCCCGCCGGAGCCGAGTCAACGCCTGGTCCCTACGTTGGCCGGCGCCGCAAACAGTCATGCCGCGGCCACGGCGACGGCTACACGGGCGAGCAGACCCTGTTCATTCGCGCAGCGCGGCCAGGGCCTCACCGACGCGATCGACCGTGACGATCGTCACGCCGTCGACCGGGAGCTTGGGCTTGTTGGCGGAGGGGATCAGGACGGTCTTGAAGCCCAGCTTGGCTGCCTCGCGGATGCGCTCCTGCCCGCGCTGCACCGGCCGGATTTCCCCCGCCAGGCCGACCTCACCAAATACTATAGATTTGGCTGGCAATGGTTTGTTTCGTAAGGAAGAATTGATGGACAGAAGTACCGCCAAATCGACTGCGGGTTCCTGGATACGCACACCGCCCACCGCGTTCACGAAAACGTCGTAACCACTGGTATCCACGCCGCCGTGGCGATGCAGGACCGCCAGCAGCAGCGCCAGCCGCTGCGCATCGAGTCCCACGGCCAGCCGGCGCGGATTGCCGCCCTGCACCGGATCGACCAGCGCCTGGATTTCCACCAGCAGCGGTCGCGACCCCTCCAGCGTAGCCACGACGGCCGAGCCCGCTACCGGCTCGGCGTGCTGGGACAGGAATAGCGCCGACGGGTTGGTGACCCCCTTCAGGCCGCGTTCGGTCATGCCGAACACGCCGAGTTCGTTGGCGGCGCCAAAGCGGTTCTTGATCGCGCGGACGAGCCGGAAGCTCGAATGCGGGTCGCCCTCGAAGTAAAGCACCGTGTCGACGATGTGCTCGAGGACGCGCGGGCCGGCAATGGCGCCCTCCTTGGTCACGTGGCCGACCAGGATCACGACGATGCCGCGCTGCTTGGCCAGCCGTGTCAGCTGTGCCGCGCATTCCCGCACCTGGGCGACGCTGCCAGGGGCCGAATCCAGCGCTTCCGAGTAGACGGTCTGGATCGAGTCGATCACCACGACTTCGGGCTGCGTGGCGCTGATCGCCCCCACGATGGCCTCGAGCTGGACTTCCGCGAGCAGTTCCACCGGCGCATTGATGAGCCCAAGCCGTTGCGCGCGCAGCGCCACCTGCTCCACCGACTCCTCACCGGTGACATACAGCGTGCGATGCGCCGCGCCCAGCGCCGCGCCGGCCTGCAGCAGCAATGTGGACTTGCCGATGCCCGGATCGCCGCCGATCAGCACCACGCCGCCGGCCACGAGTCCGCCACCCAGCACGCGGTCGAATTCATCGAGTCCGGTAGCGATGCGGGTGTTTTCCTGCGCCTTGACGGACGCCAGCGACGTGATCGTGGAGCGGGCGCCGGCCACGGTTTGAAAGCGCACGGAGGCGGTGGCAGGAACCGTCTCCACCAACGTGTTCCAGACCCCGCATTGCGGGCATTGGCCTTGCCACTTAGGCGACGTGCCGCCGCACTCCGTGCACGCGTAGATGGTTTTTACTTTGGCCATGAGGCGCCGATGCGGCGTCGCAGAACTAACGCAGCTCGTGCGGATGCACGACGGCCGTGCCGAGCTTGCCGACGACCACGCCTGCCGCCTCATTGGCGATGTGCACGGCATCGGCCATGGACGCACCCGCCGCCATCAGCACGCCGATGGTGGCGATGACCGTATCGCCGGCACCCGAGACATCGAAGACTTCGCGCGCCTGCGCGGGAATGGTCAGCGTTCCCGCCGCCGTGAAGAGGCTCATGCCCTCCTCCGAGCGCGTGACCAGCAAGCCGTCGAGGGCCAGATGCTGACGCAGTGCCTGGGCCTTGGCGGCAAACTCCGCCTCACTCGCCCACCGGCCCGCCACCTGCCGGAACTCGATCCGGTTGGGCGTCAGCAGCGTGGCGCCCCGATACCGTTCGTAATCCTCGCCCTTGGGGTCCACCAGCACCGGCTTGCCGGCGGCGCGCGCGCTGCCGATCATCGCGGCGATGTGGGCGAGACCGCCCTTGCCGTAGTCGGAGAGGATGACGAGATCGGCCACTGCCACCATGCGCTCGTAATCGGCCAGCTTGGCCGCCAGCACCTCATGGGACGGCATGGTTTCGAAGTCGATGCGCAACAGTTGTTGCTGCCGGCCGATCACCCGCAGCTTCACCGTGGTGGGCAGCGAGGGATCGCGCAGCAGCGACGTCTGCACCTGTTCGGCTTGCAGCAGGCGCGCCAGGATGCTGGCCGGCTCGTCGTCGCCGACCACCGAGAGCAGCGAGGCCTTCGCGCCCAGCGAGGCCGCGTTGCGCGCCACGTTGGCCGCGCCGCCCGGGCGCTCCTCGGTACGCGAGATCTTGACCACCGGCACCGGTGCTTCCGGCGAAATGCGCTCGACGTCGCCGAACCAGTAGCGGTCGAGCATCACGTCGCCGGCCACGAGTACGCGTGCATTCTCCACGCGCGGGCGATAATTGGAAAAGGCGGTAGTCGACATGACGGCGTTCAGCGGCGGCCGATGGCGAAATATTCGAAGCCCGCGCCGCGCACCTGCTGCGGATCGTAAAGATTGCGCCCGTCGAAGATCAATTTTTCGCCGAGCGCCGCCTTCAGCGCATCGAAATCGGGACTGCGGAACTCCTGCCACTCCGTCACGACGACCAGCGCATCGGCGCCGGTGCATGCATCAAGCGGCGTGGCGGCAAAGCTCAATTGCGGCAGGATCCCGAACACCCGGCGCGCCTCGTCCATCGCCACCGGATCGTAGGCCACCACCCGGGCGCCGCGCGCAATCAACGCGTCGACGATCACGCGTGACGGCGCCTCGCGCATGTCGTCGGTGTTGGGCTTGAAGGCAAGCCCCCACAATGCGAACGTGCGCCCAGCGAGGTCGCCCCCAAGGCGCGTGACGATCTTGTCGACCAGGACATGTTTCTGCGCGTCGTTGACGGATTCCACGGCTGCAATCAATTGCAGCGGCATGCCCAGGCGCGTGGCCGTGTATTGCAGCGCCTTCACATCCTTGGGAAAGCAGCTGCCACCGTAGCCGGCGCCAGGATAGAGAAAGTGATACCCGATGCGCGGATCGGAACCGATGCCCTGCCGCACCATTTCAATGTCGGCCCCCAGACGATCGGCCAGGTTGGCCACTTCGTTCATGAACGAGATGCGCGTGGCCAGCATCGCGTTGGCCGCATACTTGGTGAGTTCGGCCGAGCGCACATCCATCACCAGGAAGCGCTCGTGGTTGCGCATGAAGGGGGCATAGACCGCGCGCAGGGCAGCGATCGCGCGCTCGTCGCCGGCGCCCACCACCACGCGGTCGGGCTTCATGAAATCCTCGACCGCGGCACCCTCCTTCAGGAACTCCGGATTGGAAGCAACGGCGAATGGATGCTGCTCGCCCCGGGCCGCCAGTTCATCGGCAATGGCGGCCTGCACGCGGTCGGCGGTGCCCACCGGCACGGTCGACTTGTCGACGACGATCTTGAATCCGCGCATCCGGCGGCCGATGTTGCGCGCCGCCGCGATCACGTACTGCATGTCGGCGCTGCCGTCCTCGTCGGGGGGCGTGCCCACGGCAATGAACTGCAGCATGCCGTGCTCGACCGATGCGTCGACGTCGGTCGTAAAACGCAGGCGACCGGCCGCCACATTGCGGCGAACCATGGCTTCGAGGCCCGGCTCGTGGATGGGCACCCCGCCCCCATTGAGGATGTCGATCTTGCGCGCGTCCACGTCGAGGCACAGCACGTCGTTGCCCACTTCAGCAAAACAGGTGCCGGTGACGAGGCCCACGTAACCGGTGCCGATCATGGTGATCTTCATGGCGCCTGGGTCTCCCTTGCCGGCAGCGACGCGTTGATTGCGCTCAACGTGGCCAACGGATCTTTCGCCTGCGTGATCGGCCGGCCAATGACCAGGTAGTCGGCGCCGGCACGCACCGCGGCGTCGGGCGTCACGATGCGCGCCTGGTCGTCCTTGGCGGCATCAGCCAGTCGGATACCTGGCGTCACCAATTTGAAATCGTGACCACAGGCGGACCGCAGCGTGGCGGCCTCGTGCGCCGAACAGACCACGCCATCGAGACCGCACTCCTGCGTGAGCCGCGCAAGCCGCATTACTTCGTCCGCCGCGCTGCCCGCGTGACCCACTTCGCGCAGGTCGGCGTCGGTGAGGCTGGTCAGTACGGTGACGGCGATGAGCAAAGGCGCGGCGCGCCCGGTGGCTGCGGCCGTGTTTGTTACCGCGGTTCGCGCGGCCAACATCATCGCGCGACCGCCGCTTGCATGGACATCGATTACGAATACGCCTAGGCGCGTCGCCGCAGCGCAGGCACTGGCAACAGTGTTGGGGATGTCGTGGAACTTGAGATCGAGAAACACCTTGAATCCACGGTCCACCATCCAGCGCACCGGCTCCGGTCCACCGATCACGAACAGTTCCTTGCCGACCTTGAGGCCGCATTGCTGCGGATCGAGGCGATCGGCCAACCCGAGGGCGGCCATCGGGTTGGCGAAATCGAGCGCGACGAAAACGCGTGGGGCCGTGTTGGTTGCATTGCTCATTCGAATTCCTGCCTGGTGCGTGGCGACGGGTTCATGCGTAGCCATCCGGTGTCTCGGTGCGCCGCGGCGAATAGGTTTCCCACTTGAGGCAGCCCGGACAGCGCCAGTAATACTGCTTGGCGCGAAAACCGCAATGGTCGCACTTGTACATGCCCAGCCGCTTGATGTGCTGCGCGACCAGGCCCTTGACCAGTTCGAGATCGTGGCGACGATCGGCGGGCGCTGCCAGGAGCTGCGCTTCCAGCAGGCGATCCAATCCCAGCAACGTGGGATTGCGCCCCAGCTCCTCCTTGATGAGACCGGCAGCTGCGTCGGGGCCCTCGTGCTCCAGTACCAGGGAGAACAGCGCGTTGAGCAGGTCGAGCGACGGATACTGGGCCTGGTAGCTGCGCAGCACCCGAATGCCCTGCGCCACGGCGCCTTCCTTGCGCCAGGCGTCGGCCATGCGATCGGCCACCAGTGCCAGGAACACGGGATTCTGGGTCTCGATCTTCTGCCACGTGGCAATGGCGCCGCCAATATCGCCGCGTTGGATCTGCGCGTCGCCGGCGATCAGCGTTGCCCGCGCGCAGCCGCGATAGGCGGCGAACGCGGCGTCGAGTTCAACCTGGGTCTTGGCGTGATCCGAGTCGAGCAGCGCGGCCTGGGCCAGTTCGCAGTGGTATTGCGCGATTTCCTTGAAGTAAGGCTGCTTGGCCAGCACCTCCATCCGCCGCGTGGCGGCGATGGCCTTGTTCCAGTCCTTCTCGGTCTCGTAGATCGAGATCAGGTGGGACAACGACGAATGCTCGAACGGCGTGCCGTCGAGCTTGGTGAAGAGTTCCTCCGCGCGGTCGAGCAACCCGGCACGATGAAAATCCTGCGCCAGCTCGTACGTGGCCATCGTGCGCTTGTCCGCGGGCAGGTCGGGACGATCCAGCAGGTTCTGGTGCATGCGGATCGCGCGGTCGATCTCGCCCTGGCGGCGAAACAGCGAACCCAGCGCGAAGTGGAGATCGATGGTCTGCGGATCGACCTTGACCACCTCGATGAACGACTCGATGGCCTTGTCCGGCTGCTCGTTGAGCAGGAAGTTGAGACCACGGAAATACGATAGCGGCAGCGCGCGCGACTCGCGCAGCAGATGCTTGATATCGATGCGCGCCGCGATCCAGCCAAGCGCGAAAAATACCGCCGGAATCGGCAGCAGCCACCACAGTTCGAAGTCCATGCCGGGGCCGCTAGCCTAAGTCGATCACAGGCCGTCGGACACGCGGTCATGGCGCGGATGGCCGACGCCTGCAACCGCAAGAGTCTCGGGAGCCGGCCGCGAAGGAAGCGCGCCCGCCTGGCGCTGTTCACGACGCAGCTTGTTCAGCTGGCGCTTCAGCCGCGACGCGCGCAGTGCACCCGCCAACAATCCCGCGGCGACGCCCGCGGCAAAGGTGACCAACACGACGAAGACCAGTGGCGCCTGCACGCTGACCAGGTTGAAGAAGCGCAGCGTGACCGTGTCGGCGTTTTGCAACGCGACAAATAGCAGCACGATGAAGACAGTGGCGGCGATGATCCAGCGCACAGTTTGCATGGCGTGATTATGCCACCGCACGCACGGCGGCCTTCAACGAAAAAAACGGACGGGAGAGTTGCCTCTCCCGCCCGTGATGATTCAGGCGGCCTCCAGCAAGCGTTGCCGCCTATTTGGCATTGTCCTCGGCAAAATCGACACGTTCGCGCAGTTCCTTGCCCGCCTTGAAGTGCGGCACGAACTTCTGCGGCACCTGCACCTTCTCGCCTGACTTGGGGTTGCGGCCGGTGCGTGGCGGACGATAGTTCAGGCCAAAGCTGCCGAACCCGCGGATCTCGATGCGCTCCCCTTTCGCGAGGCTTTCGCCCATCGCGTCCAGGATCATCTTGACCGCCAGTTCGGCGTCCTTGGCTACCAACTGCGGAAACTGGGCCGCGAGGCGGTCGATCAGCTCCGATTTGGTCATTGCGGCGTTCCCGTCGTTCAACCGTTGCTCTTGGTGTCGGACAACTTGGCCTTGAGCAGCGCGCCGAGATTGGTCGTGCCCGTGTTGGCGCCGGCATTTTCGGTACTGATACGCTGCATCGCCTCGCCTTCCTCGGCGTTGTCCTTGGCCTTGATCGACAGGTTGATGCTGCGGTTCTTGCGATCGACGTTGATGATCATCGCATTGACCGCATCACCTTCCTTGAGGTGCGTACGCATGTCCTCGACGCGGTCACGGGAAAGCTCCGAAGCGCGCAGATAACCTTCGATGTCGCCACCCAGGTTGATCACGGCGCCCTTGCCGTCCAGCGACTTGACCGTGCCGTCGACGATGCTGCCCTTGTCATGCATGGCCACGAAGTTGGTGAACGGGTCGCCTTCGAGCTGCTTGATGCCGAGCGAAATACGCTCGCGCTCGACGTCGATGGCCAGCACCACGGCTTCGACTTCCTGGCCCTTCTTGTAGTCGCGCACGGCGGTTTCGCCGGTGGCGTTCCACGAGAGATCGGACAGGTGCACGAGACCATCGATGCCGCCCGGAAGGCCGACGAACACGCCGAAGTCGGTGATCGACTTGATCATGCCGGTGACCTTGTCACCCTTCTTGTGGTTCATCGAGAAGTCATCCCACGGGTTCGGCATGCACTGCTTCATGCCGAGCGAGATGCGACGACGGTCCTCGTCGATCTCGAGGATCATCACTTCGACTTCATCGCCCAGCTGCACGACCTTGGTCGGATGGATGTTCTTGTTGGTCCAGTCCATTTCGGAAACGTGGACCAGCCCTTCGATGCCCGACTCGATCTCGACGAACGCGCCGTAATCGGTGATGTTGGTGACCTTGCCGAAGAGACGCGTGCTCTGCGGATAGCGGCGCGACAGGCCCACCCACGGATCTTCGCCCAGCTGCTTCATGCCCAGCGAGACGCGGTTCTTTTCCTGGTCGAACTTGAGGATCTTGGCGGTGACTTCGTCGCCGACCGCCAGCACTTCCGACGGATGCTTGACGCGACGCCAGGCGAGGTCGGTGATGTGCAGCAGGCCGTCGATGCCACCCAGGTCGACGAACGCGCCGTAATCCGTGATGTTCTTGACGATGCCCTTGACGATCGCGCCTTCGGCGAGCGTCGACAGCAGCTTTTCGCGCACTTCGCCCTGGCTCTCCTCGAGCACCGCGCGACGCGACACCACGACGTTGTTGCGCTTGCGGTCGAGCTTGATGACCTTGAAGTCGAGCGCCTTGTTCTCGAACGGCGTCGTGTCCTTGACCGGACGGATGTCGACCAGCGAGCCCGGCAGGAATGCGCGGATACCGTTGATCATGACGGTCAGGCCGCCCTTGACCTTGCTGGTGACGAGGCCCTGCACGATGAGGCCCTGCTCCATCGCGGCTTCGAGATCGTGCCACGCCTTGAGGCGCTTGGCCTTGTCGCGCGACAGCTTGGTCTCGCCGTAGCCGTCTTCGAGGGCTTCGATGGCGACGATGACAAAGTCACCGGCCTTGACTTCGATTTCGCCGTTGTCGTCCTTGAATTCCTCGATGGGAATGAACGACTCGGACTTCAATCCGGCGTTGACGACGACGACGTTGAATTCGACGCGCACGACTTCGGCGGTGATGAGTTCGCCCTGGCGCATTTCCTGGCGTGAAAGCGATTCCTCGAACAGTGTCGCGAAATCTTCCATCGGCGGATTGGCAGCGGCGGACATGGTGGAGACGGATGCGGCAGTAGCCATGGGGGTTGGTTCCTTCTTTGATCGATAATCGCCAAGCGCGAGAACCCTATTTCTCGCAATGGCGGGCAGGTTGGACAATCCGCGCGAGGAGCACCGGCAAAAGTGCGCAACGCGCGGCCCTTCAGCGTGGAGAGGGCGACGTCCCGACGATGTCAGCGATTGCGGGGTGCGCCGTACAGCGCAAGCACGCGCGCAATCGCGTCGGCTATCGAGAGGTCGGTCGTATCGAGGAGCACGGCATCGGCGGCGGGGACAAGCGGTGCGGCAGCCCGTCCCTGATCGCGCGCGTCGCGCTCACGGATATCACGCAAAAGACTGTCCATTGTACTGGAGTTTCCTTTTGCGATCAACTGCTTATGACGCCGCCTTGCCCTTTCCTCGACGCTGGCGGTCAAAAACACCTTGAGCCCCGCTTCCGGGAAAACAACCGTGCCCATGTCCCGCCCGTCGGCGACCAGCCCCGGGGGCGTGGCAAAAGCGCGTTGCCGGGCATGCAGCGCGCGCCGGACCTCCGCGTGGACGGCCACGCGGGAGGCCCCGGCCGACATGTCTTCGGCACGAATGGCCGCGGTGACGTTGGCCCCGTCCAGCTGCAGCCCGTCCTCGCCAAAGCGGACGTCGAGCGCGGATGCGAGCCGCGCCAATGCCGGGCCATCGTCAAGCGCGGTATCCGACCGGCGCGCCTGCAGGGCCACCAGCCGGTACAGTGAGCCGCTGTCGAGGTAATGAAACCCCAGCGCCCGCGCGACGGCCAGCGCGATCGTGCCTTTGCCCGACGCGGCGGGTCCGTCGATGGTGATGACCGGGACCGTAAGGGCGGTCATGTCAGGATCCGGCCCAATTCCCCGAAAAACGCAGGATAGGTCTTCCGCACGCAGCCAGGGTCGTCGATGACCACGGGAATGCCGGTCAGCGTCGTCAATGCGAAGCACATTGCCATGCGGTGGTCGTCGTACGTGGCGATGGTGGCCGAATGCAGCTGCGTCGGGGGCGTCACGCGCAGCCAGTCCGGCCCCTCGTCCACCGTCACCCCAAGCTTGCGCAGCTCGGTGGCCATCGCGGCAATGCGATCGGTTTCCTTCACCCGCCAGCTGCCGATGTTGGTGAGCGTGGTGGGCGCGGTAGCCTTGAGCGCGGTGATGGCGAGCGTCATCGCGGCATCGGGAATGGCGAGGCAGTCAATGTCGCCACCGGCCAGGGGCCGACCTTCGCGCGCCTCGATCCAGTCGGGGCCGAAGCGGATGTCGGCGCCCAGGCGGGCCAGCACGTCCGCAAAGGCCACGTCGCCCTGGATGGAGTCCCGGCCCACGCCGGTGACCCGCACCGGTCCTCCGCCCAGGACGCCGGCCGCCAGGAAATACGACGCGCCGGAGGCATCGCCCTCGACCGCCAGGGTGCCGGGCGCCTGATAACACGCAGCGGCGGGAATGACAAAAGTCGCGGCGTTTGGGGTACCCACCGTCACGCCGAAGCGCTGCATCAGGTTGGTGGTGATCTCGACATAGGGCCGCGATACCAGCGCGCCCACGACATCGACGGTCGTGGCGGCGGTGGCATGGCCACGTGCCAGCGGCAGGGCCATCAGCAGCGCCGACAGGAACTGGCTGGATACGTCTCCGCGAATGGATACCCGGCCGCCCGCGAGGCCGCCTGCGTCGCCGACGGCCAGCGGCGGAAATCCCTCCTCGCCAAGGTAGCGGATGGCGCAACCCAGCGGGCGCAGTGCGTTGACCAGGTCGCCGATCGGCCGCTCGTGCATCCGCGGCACGCCACTGATTTCGTAGTCGCCGCCGAGCACCGCCAGCGCCGCCGTGAGCGGGCGCACGGCCGTGCCGGCATTGCCGAGGAAGAGGCGCGCCGAAGCAGCCGGCAGGCGCCCCGCCGTCCCATGGACGCGCACCTGCCGCGGTTCGACCCGCTCGACGCGCACACCCAGCACCGCCAGCGCTTCCAGCATCCGCGCCGTATCGTCGGCGTCCAGCAGGTCGACCAGCGTGGTGACCCCCTCTGCCATCGCCGACAGCAGCAGCGTGCGGTTGGAAATGCTTTTCGAACCAGGCAGCCTCACGACGCCTGTTGCGGATCGTGATGGCGGCAGCGCCAGCTGCGCGGGAAAGGTTGCGACGGGCGACGCCATCGTCAATCGCCGTCCCTGGCGACAGCGCGCGTGCGTTGCCGGTCCCACTCGCGCCGCGCATTGCTGGCCTGCGTGAACAGCGCAGCGAGGCCTTCGCCATCACCGGCAGCAAGCAACGCCCTCGCCTGCGACAATGCATCGCGATAGGCATCCAGTTCCGCCAGCAATGCCGGACGATTGGCCATTGCGATGTCGCGCCACATCTCCGGCGACCCGCCGGCAATGCGCGTGAAATCGCGAAAGCCACTGGCTGCGTGTTCGAAATAGGTAGCGGCGTCGGCCCGCCCCGCGAGGTCGGCCACCAAGGCAAACGCCAGCACATGCGGCAGGTGCGACACCGCAGCAAAAATCGCATCGTGACGCACCGGGTCGAGCGTGCTGACCCGGGCGCCACAGGCCTTCCACATGGCGGTCACGCGCGCAACGGCAGCCGCCGTGGTCTCGGCTACCGGCGTCAGGATCACGCTGCGGTCAACGAAGAGATCCGCAAATGCGGCAGCGGCGCCGTTGTGCTCGGTGCCGGCAATCGGATGGCCGGGCACAAAGCGCGACAGCGCGGTACCCAGCGTGGCCCGCGCGGCGGCGAGCACATCCTGCTTGGTGCTGCCGGCGTCGGTGATCACCGTGGCCGGACCCACCGTCGTGGCCAGCGCCCGCAACAGTTCGGGGAACTGGGCCACCGGCGCCGCGAGCAGCACGACGTCGGCCTCCGCCACTTCGCGCAGCCACGGGCCGGCCAATGGGCATCCGCGATCGATGATCTTGCGGTCAAGGGCGACATCGAGATTGCCTTGCGTGCGGCCCACCCCCACCACCTCGCGCACGGCCCCGGCCCGGCGCAACGCCAACGCACAGGAACCACCAATCAGGCCGACGCCCACGACGACCAGTTTGCGGACCACGTTTGCAGCATCCGTCATCAAGTCAGCTCCGCTCGATGTGGCGGGTCACTGCTTCACGGCGGATGCGAGCGCGGTCAGGAAACGAGCGTTCTCCGTCGGCAATCCGACCGATATCCGCAACCACTCGGGCAGGCCGTAATTGTCCACCGGCCGCACGATGACGCCCTGTGCCAGCAATGCGCTGTTGACGCGCGCAGCGTCGCCCACGCGCGCCAGCACGAAGTTGCCGTGCGATGGCAGGTAGGCGATGCCCAGCGCATCGAGGCCGGCGCCTAGTTGCGCGAGGCCGGCGACATTGAGCGCTCGACTTTCCTCGACGTAGGCGGTGTCCTCCAACGCCGCGATGGCCGCGGCTTGCGCGAACGAATTGACATTGAATGGCTGCCGCACGCGGTTCAGCATATCCGCGACCGGCGGCGATGCCACGCCATAGCCAATGCGCAATGCCGCGAGACCATAAGCCTTGGAGAATGAGCGCGACACGAGCAGATGCGGGTATCGCCTGGTCCATGCGGCGCTGTCCGCGCGATCCTGCGGCACGAGGTACTCGTTGTAGGCCTCGTCGAGCACGACCAGCACGTCGCGCGGCACGGCGGCAATGAACGCTTCGACTGCGGCAGGCGGCAGCCACGTGCCGGTCGGATTGTTGGGGTTGGCGACGAACACGATGCGCGTCCGCTGCGTGATCGCCGCGAGCATTGCCGGCAGGTCGTGCCCGTAGTCGCGCGCAGGCACGACGATGCCTTCGGCGCCGCGCGCCTGCGTGGCGAGCGGATACACGGCAAACGCATGCGCGGAGAACACGGCGGCGTCGCCGGGCCGCAGGTACGCCAGCGTGGCGAGTTCGAGAATGTCATTGGAACCATTGCCGAGAATCAACTGCACGGGATCGACGGCGAGGCGCGTGGCGAGCGCCGCCTTCAGCGCGAAGCCGTTGCCGTCCGGATAGCGCGTCAGATCCTGCGCGGCCGCGGCAATGGCCGCCAGGACCTTCTTGCCGGGACCACGCGGATTTTCATTCGACGCGAGCTTGACGATGCTGGTCGGATCGAGATTCATTTCGCGCGCGAGATCGTCCACCGGCTTGCCGGGGACATAAGGCGCAATCCTGCGAATGTGATCGGGGGCGGCGGGAGCGGCGACAGTATTCATCGGCAGGGCCTGCTTTCAGTCGAGGGCCGCAGGATACGAACCCAGCAATTTGAGAAACGGCGCCCGCGTGGCGAGCTCGGTCAGCGCGGCGGCCACGCCGGGATCTTCGCGATGGCCCACGACATCCACGAAGAACAGGTACTCCCACAGTCCGGTGCGCGCCGGCCGCGATTCGAAGCGCGACATCGAGACGCCGTGTCGCGCCAATGGCTCCAGCAGTCCGACGACCGCGCCGGGCCGGTTCGGGCACGACATCACGATTGAAGTCGCATCGTTGCCAGACGCGCCGATCTTCTGCCGGCCCAGCACCCAGAAGCGCGTGGTGTTGTTGGGCTCGTCCTCGATGTGTGGCGCCAGCGTGGCCAGGCCGTAGATCACGCCGGCGTTTTCACCGGCAATCGCGGCAGCACCCTCCTCGGCCGCGGCAAGGCGCGCGGCTTCGGCGTTGCTGGCCACGGCGATGCGCGGAACCGCCGGCAGGTGGCGCGCCAGCCATTGCACGCATTGCGCCAGCGACTGGGCATGCGAGTAGACCTTCGTCACCTTGCCCAGCGCGCCCGCATTGGAGAGCAGATTCTGCTGGATGCGCAGCTTCACTTCGCCGCATACCGAAAGATCGGTCGTGCACATGAGATCGAGCGTGCGGCCCACCGCGCCCTCGGTCGAATTCTCGACGGGCACGACGGCGAATTCGGTCTGCCCGCTTTCGAGCGCGCGAAAAATTTCGTCGATGGACGGCAATGGGACCGCTTCCACCGCACCGCCGAATTGCTTGGCAACTGCCGCATGGCTGAACGTGCCGGCCGGCCCGAGGTAGGCGATCCGCATTGGCTGTTCGAGTGCCAGGCACGCCGACATCACCTGGCGAAACACGGCCGTGACCGCGGCATTGGACAGCGGCCCGGTATTGGCGCCGGTGACGCGCGCCAGCACCTGCGCCTCGCGCTCCGGTCGATAGGCTGCCACGCCGCCCTTCAGCGTGCCGATCTCCTCCGCATGGCGCGCGCGCTCGTTGAGCCGGGCCAGTATCTCGGTGTCCAGCGCGTCGATCGCGGCGCGGTGGCGCGCTATATCAGCGGCCGTGCCGCGCTCGTCGTGGCTCATGGTCGGTTCCGCCACATCATCTAGGCGTCGCCTTCCGCGACTTCATCATCCGTTTCAACCACCCGCTCGAGGCCGGCGAGCTTCTCGCCGGCATCAAGATTGATAAGCGTCACGCCCTGCGTGGACCGACTCATTTCGCGAATGGCCTTCACTGGCGTGCGGATGAGTACACCTCCGGTGGAGATCAGCATCACTTCGTCATCCGGCAACACCAGCGCCGCGGCCACGACCTGTCCGTTGCGTTCGGATTGCTGAATGGCGATCATGCCTTTGGTGCCGCGGCCATGACGCGTGTATTCGACGATCGGCGTGCGCTTGCCGAAGCCATTTTCGGTTGCGGTCAGCACCGACTGGGCTTCGTCGACGGCCACCAGCATCGAGATCACGCGCTGTTTCTTCTCGAGCATCATGCCGCGCACGCCGTGCGCGTTGCGTCCCATCGGCCTGACGTCGTTTTCATCGAAGCGCACGGCCTTGCCGCCCGAGCTGAACAGCATCACGTCGTGAGTGCCGTCGGTGAGCGCTACGCCGATCAGCGAATCGCCGTCGGTCAGGTCCACGGCGATGATGCCCGAGGGCCGTGGCCGCGAGAATTCGGCCAGCGTGGTCTTCTTCACCGTGCCCATTGACGTGGCCATGAAGACGAACTGGTTGTCGGTGAATTCCTTCACCGGCAGGATGGCCGTGATCTTTTCGTTGTCGGCGAGCGGCACCAGGTTGACGATGGGTTTGCCGCGCGAATTGCGCGATCCCTGCGGCACGTTGTAGACCTTGAGCCAGTAGACGCGTCCGCGATTGGAAAAACAGAGAATGAAATCGTGCGTGTTGGCGATGAACATACGGTCGACGAAGTCGTCTTCCTTCGTGGCGGTGGCCAGCTTGCCGCGGCCGCCGCGCTTCTGCGCCCGGTATTCATCGACTCGTTGCGCTTTCATGTAGCCGCCGTGCGAAAGCGTGACCACCATTTCCTCGGGCGCGATCAGGTCTTCGATCGACAGGTCGACACCCTGCGCGACGATTTCCGACCGCCGGTCATCGCCGAACTGGTCGCGGATCGTCGTGAGTTCATCGCCGATGATCGTGGTGACGCGACCCGGCTTGGCCAGGATGTCGATCAAATCGACGATCAGCGCCATCACTTCGCGGTATTCGCCGGTGATCTTGTCCTGTTCGAGACCGGTGAGTCGTTGCAGGCGCAGCTCGAGGATGGCCTGCGCCTGGACGTCGGACAGGCGGTAGCCGTCCTTCTGCCAGCCGAAGTCGAGCGGCAGGCCGTCCGGGCGCGCGGCATCGGCCGCGGCGCGCTGCAGCATTTCCTCGACGATGGTCGAGCGCCAAAGCTTTCCCATCAACGCGGACTTGGCTTCCGACGGCGTGGGCGAAGCCTTGATCAGCGCGATGATCTCGTCGACATTGGACAGCGCAACAGCCAGGCCTTCGAGAATGTGGCCACGCTCGCGCGCCTTGCGCAATTCGAACACCGTTCGCCGCGTGATCACTTCGCGGCGATGGATCAGGAAGTACTCGAGGAACTGCTTGAGATTGAGGAGGCGCGGCTGGTTATCGACCAGGGCCACCATGTTCATGCCGAAGCTGTCCTGCAGTTGCGTCAGCTTGTAGAGATTGTTGAGCACGATCTCCGGCACTTCGCCGCGCTTCAACTCGATCACCACGCGCATGCCCGACTTGTCGGACTCGTCGCGCAGGTCGGAGATGCCTTCGATCTTCTTCTCGCGTACCAGTTCGCCGATGCGCGACAGCAGGTTGGCCTTGTTCACCTGATACGGGATCTCGTCGACGATGATGGCCTGGCGGCCGCCCTTGTCGATGTCCTCGATATGCGTGCGCGCGCGGATCACCACGCGGCCCCGGCCGGTGCGGTAGCCTTCGCGCACGCCTTCCAGGCCGTAGATGATGCCGGCGGTGGGGAAGTCCGGCGCCGGGATCAACTCCATCAGTTCGTCGATGGTGATGTCCGGCGTCCTCAGCACCGCAAGGCACCCCGCGATCGTTTCGGTGAGGTTGTGCGGCGGGATGTTGGTCGCCATTCCGACCGCGATGCCGGACGACCCGTTGACCAAAAGGTTGGGCAGCCGTGACGGCAATACGGTCGGCTCGAGTTCCTTGCCGTCATAGTTGGGCGCGAAGTCGACCGTGTCCTTGTCGATGTCGGCCAACAGTTCGGCGGCGATCTTCTGCAGTCGGCATTCGGTGTAGCGGTAGGCCGCGGCGGAGTCCCCGTCGACGGAGCCGAAATTGCCCTGGCCGTCGATCAGCGGATAGCGCAGGGAGAATTCCTGCACCATCCGAACCAGCGCCTCGTAGGTGGCGCTGTCCCCGTGAGGGTGGTATTTGCCGAGCACGTCGCCGACCACGCGCGCGCATTTGACGTAAGGCCGGCTGGCGGTAATGTTGGCTTCGTGCATTGCAAACAAAACACGCCGGTGCACCGGTTTCAGCCCGTCGCGGACATCCGGGAGCGCTCGGCCGACGATTACGCTCATCGCATAATCGAGGTAGGAATGGCGCATCTCGGCTTCGAGACTTACCGGAATCGTTTCTTTGGCAAACTGCTCCATCGTGGCCTTTGAGCGGAAGAATTGAGCGAAACTGGGTCAGGATCGAATCGAACGGCCAAGGCGGCACAAACGCCCGATTTGGAGGCGGAGGCGACGGACTTGACGTTGTTTTCAGGTGCCCGGACGGGTCGCAACCCGTCCGGAGGCCCTTGAATTCATGAAATTTTATCACGGCGTTGTATCGCCGCGACAGTTGCCTGGAGAGTGTGCTTTGGCACCCGGTTTTTTTTGCTGTAGGAAAACCGCTGTGCTATATTCGTCGGGGAGATAAAGCACCTGTCGTGGCACGAATTCGATGCGCCGCGCAAAAGTTTAAGTTCGTACAAAACTTGTTCAAAACCAAAGCCAAAGGGGTGAAACAATGACTCGACGTCTCGTCTCCGGTGCCGTTGCCGGCCTGTTCGCCGCGGCCTTCGCCGGCGGTGCGGTCGCTCAAACGAAGGGGTACGTGCCCGGAACGGCGCCGTGCTCGCCCGGGTATGTGTGTACTTTTTCGCCGACGCCGACTGATGGAGTTGTGAAGAGCGGCGTCTACAACGGCACAGCCGGCATTTCCGGCAACTTGTGCTACCGCACCGGCTACTGGGCCCCGTCGATGGCTACGCTGCAATGCGACCCGGATCTCGTTCCGAAGCCGCCCGCACCCGCTCCGATGCCGATGGCTGCGCCGCCGGCACCCGCTCCTGCCCCTGCACCCGCACCCGCGCCGGCACCTGCGCCGCAAGTGCAAAAGATCACGCTGGCTTCGAAGGCCCTGTTCGACTTCGACAAGTCGGTGCTGAAGCCTGAAGGCAAGGCCGCGATCGATGCGGAAATCATCACGAAGCTCAATCAGATCCAGAAGCTGGAACTGGTGCTTGTGACGGGCCACACCGATCCGATCGGCACGCAACAATACAACCAGAAGCTGTCGGAGCGTCGCGCCGATGCCGTTCGCGACTATCTGGTCAGCAAGGGTATGCCGAAAGACAAGATCGAAACGCTGGGCATGGGCAAGACGCAGCCGGTGCCGGGTCTAGTCTGCAAGCAGTCCAACCGCAAGGAACTGATCGCCTGCCTCGCGCCGGATCGGCGTGTGGAAGTCGAAGTCAAGGGCGAATCGATCAGGCGTTGATCGGTTTCGTTCCAGCGAAAAGCCCCGCCCTGTGCGGGGCTTTTCGTTTGTGGTCGCCGGGCGCCCCTTCGCGTGGAGCCAGGCGGCGTGCTATGGCACTCCAATGGCAGGATTGAATGTCCAACTCGCCCATTTCCGTTGAGCTTCGCATCGACGCCGGGTTCATCGTGCCGGTCGTGCCGTCCGGTGCCCTCACCGGCCATGCGCTGCTGGTTGCCGCCGGGCGCATTGTCGCCATCGTTCCAACCGCGCAAGCCGACACCCGCTATGTTGCGAAGGAGACGATCCGGCTGCCGTCGCATGTGCTGATTCCGGGCCTCGTCAACGCGCATACGCACGCCGCGATGTCGCTGCTGCGCGGCATCGCCGACGACGTTCCGCTGCACACGTGGCTGCAGAAGCACATCTGGCCGCGCGAGGCGCGCTTTGTCGCGCCCGATTTCGTCTTCGACGGCACCCAACTTGCGGCGGCCGAGATGCTGCAGGGCGGCATCACCTGCTGCGCCGACATGTATTTTCATCCCGCCGATGCCGCGCGGGCCTTCGAAGCGTCCGGCATGCGCGCGATGCTGGGCATTCCGGTGCTCGATTTTCCGACGCCCTATGCGGCCGATGGCGACGCCTATCTGCAACACGGCCTGGCCGCCCGCGATGCGTTCGCCCACGTCGCGCGGCTGCAGTTTGCGCTGGCGCCGCACGCGCCCTATACCGTTGGCAACGCGACATGGGCCAAGATCGTCATGTACGCGCGCCAGCTCGATCTGCCGGTCATTACGCACCTCGCCGAGACGCAGGCCGAAGTCGACGATGCATTGCGCGACACCGGCGTCACGCCGTTGGCGCGTCTCGATGCGCTGGGGGCCACCGGTCCATCGTTCATCGCTGTGCATGCGGTGCATGTCACGCCCGCTGATATCGCTTTGCTCGCCGCGCAAGGAAGCAGTGTGGTCCACTGTCCGGCTTCCAATATGAAGCTCGCCAGCGGGATTGCCCCGGTGCAGGCGATGCTTGATGCCGGTGTCAACATCGCGCTGGGCACGGATGGCGGTGCATCGAACAACCGGCTCGACCTCTTTGCCGAGATGCGGCTCGCCAGTCTGCTGGCGAAGGTCGCCACCAGCGATGCGGCCAGCGTTCCAGCGGCGCTGGCGCTGCGCATGGCGACGCTCGACGGCGCCCGCGCCCTTGGCCTCGACGCCGAAACGGGCTCACTCGAGCCTGGCAAGTTCGCCGACCTGGTGGCCGTGGATCTCGACACCGTGGCCACGGCGCCGGTGTTCGACCCAATTTCGCACCTTGTTCATGCAGCGGGGCGCGAATGCGTGACGGATGTCTGGATTGGTGGGGCTAGAATCGTGGATGGTCGCCAACTGACCACCATTGACGTCAACGCCCTGCTGCATCGCACCCGCGGCTGGCAGCGCAAGATCGCGAGTCCCTGACCCTATGTCCACCACCGCCAACGCGGATCCCGCCGAACTTGCCAAGTTTTCCGCGCTCGCCCACCGCTGGTGGGACCCGGAAAGCGAGTTCCGACCCCTGCACCTCATCAACCCGCTGCGACTCGAATGGATCGCGCAGGCGGCCGGCGGCCTGGCCGGCAAGGACGTGCTCGACGTCGGTTGCGGCGGCGGCATCCTGGCCGAAGCGATGGCCGTGGCCGGCGCGCGCGTGACCGGGATTGACCTGGGCGAGAAGGCGCTGGGCGTGGCCCAGCTGCACCGCCTCGAATCCGGGGTCGAGGTGTCCTATCAGCTGATCGCGGCCGAGGCGCTTGCCGCAACGTCGCCGGCATCCTGGGATGTCGTGACGTGCATGGAGCTGCTTGAACATGTGCCCGATCCCCGGTCCATGGTCGCGGCGTGTGCAAATCTGGTGCGCCCGGGGGGCACGGTCGTTTTTTCGACGTTGAACCGCAATCCCAAGTCGTACCTCTTTGCCATCATCGGCGCCGAATACATCCTGCGTCTGCTGCCCGCCGGCACGCATGACTGGGCGCGCTTCCTGCGTCCCGCCGAACTGGCCGGCTTCGCGCGCCGCGCGGGGCTCGATCTCAACGCGATGATTGGCATGACCTACAATCCGTTCACGCGCGTGTATCGCCTCGAGCCCGATACCTCGGTCAATTACATCGCAGCCTTTCGCAAGCCGACGCATGCGCGCTGAAGCGGTGGCGCGACCTCTGCCGGTGACGGCGGTGCTGTTCGATCTCGACGGCACGCTGGCCGACTCCGCCGGTGACCTGGCCGGTGCGCTGAATTGCGTGCGCGCCGACGCCGGCTTGCCGCCAATGCCGGTGGATGCTGTGCGCCCGCATGCATCCTCCGGCGCACGCGGCATGCTGCAGGCCGGCATGGGCATCCTGCCCGACGATCCGCGCTACGCCTCGCTGCGGGAGGCGTTTCTCGATTACTACGAGGCGCGCCTCGCGCGGACCACGCACTTGTTCGATGGCGTCGACATGTTGCTGGACCACCTCACGCGCAACGGCTTTCGCTGGGGTATCGTCACCAACAAGCAAACCCGTTTCACCGGTCCGGTGACTGCCGCGCTGGGCTTGACCGAACGCGCCGGCGTGATCGTGTCAGGCGACACCACGCCCCACGCCAAGCCACATCCGGCGCCGCTGCTGCACGCCGCCGCCATATTGCAATGCGCGCCGGCGCAGTGTGTGTACGTTGGCGACGACTTGCGCGATATCGAAGCGGGCGTTGCCGCCGGTATGGCCACGCTGGCGGCGGCCTATGGCTACGTCGGCCCGGACGGCGACTACGCGAACTGGCCTGCCACCGGCGTCATTGCCGAACCCATCGACGTGCTGGCGTGGCTGCCCGAGCGCGCGGGCGCGGCTGCACCTTAAGCGTTACGCCGGACACGCGCCGGCGTTGAGCAGCAGCCATTCACGCGGCGCTCCATTGCGCGTGCCGGTGATTCGCACCGGCTGATTGCCCGAGAGCGGGCGCAGCACGGCGCCCACGATGTCCTCCGGCGCGGCCAGCGCGATGCCATTGGCCTGCTCCAGGCGGTCCTGCTTCTTCATGGCCAGCATCGCGATGAAGCCGCTGTCGTCGCGCACGACCAGCGCACCCCGCTCGGGGGCCAGCATCGCCACCCAGGTTTCCGGCCTGGCAACGATGCCCTGAAACAATTCCGCATTCAGACGCAGCACGGAGCCCTTGAAGCCCGGTGGCGCCATGCACGCTGGATTGCGCGCGGCAACGGTTGCATTGCGCACCGGGGCCACGGTGGCGCCTACCGTGGTGGGCGCGGACCTGGGGGCCGCAGGAGGCGGCTGCTTCTCTCCGCGCAGCACCATCGTGCGGTCGTTGCCGCCTTCAGTCAGGGTGACACCGTTGGGTCGCACCGCCGACAGGCGCACTCCGGCACTCACCTCCTCTCCGCGCGCGACCAGTCGCGGGCCCGCCGTCACCCGAAAAAGTGCATACCCGGCGCCGTCGCGCTCCGCGAACACGCCGAGCAGGCGAATATCGCCGGTGACATGAGGCGCGGCGTCGACGCCAGTGATGGCAGGCACGGGTGCCGCCCCGCTCCATAAGCCGGAAGCCAGTATCGTGGGTAAAGGTTCGGCGGACGTCCCCGGCATTGGGGTCGTCACCGCGGGACCGAGCAGCCGCCAGCCAATCGTCGCTATCACGCCAGCGCCCACGGCCATCGCGACGAGCAGGGCCGCGGTTGCAACAACGCGACCCACGGTCATGCCGTGTTCTTCCGCCACGATGGCGAGACCAGCCGGCTGCGCTGGCTATAATCGGCCACCTCGACATTGGATCCGGCGCGTGAATCCCCGACTGGCATCGCTGCAACCTTACCCTTTCGAGAAACTTCGCGCCTTGATGGCCGGAATCGTGCCGCCGGCTGACAAACGCCCCATCAGCTTGTCGATCGGCGAACCGAAGCACGCCACGCCGCCGCTGATCATCGACGCGCTGATGCGAGGGGTCGGCGCGTTGTCCAATTATCCCACGACGATCGGATCGCCCGCGTTGCGCGAGGCCATCGCCGCGTGGCTGGTCCGTCGGCACGGCCTCGATCCGCTCGACCCCGCGACGCAGGTCCTGCCGATTCTCGGCAGCCGCGAGGCGCTGTTCGCATTCGCGCAAACGGTGATCGACAGTTCGCGTCGCGAAGCCACCGTGGTCGTCCCCAATCCGTTCTACCAGATCTACGAGGGCGCGGCGCT
This sequence comes from uncultured beta proteobacterium, assembly GCA_963805355.1. Taxonomy (GTDB): domain Bacteria; phylum Pseudomonadota; class Gammaproteobacteria; order Burkholderiales; family Casimicrobiaceae; genus VBCG01. The sequence continues at coordinate 799,153 of CAWDTZ010000004.1, forward strand.
GCTTGCGGGCGCGCAGACGTGGTGCGTCAATGCGGATCCGACCGCCGGTTTCGCCCACGACTGGGGGGGCCTACCGCCTGCCGTCCTCGCCCACACGCAATTGCTGTTCGTTTGCTCCCCCGACAATCCGACGGGTCGCGTGCTGGATCTCGAAGGTTGGCGAACGCTGTTCAATTTGTCGGACCGTTACGGCTTCGTCATTGCTGCGGATGAATGCTATTCGGAAATCTACTTCGACGAGGCGCATCCGCCGCTCGGCGCGCTCGCCGCGGCCAAGGCACTGGGCCGTGCCGGGTATCCACGACTGCTCGTGTTCGGCAGCCTGTCGAAGCGCTCCAATGCGCCGGGCCTGCGCTCCGGTTACGTCGCGGGCGATGCCGCGCTCGTGCAGGCCTTCCTGCTCTACCGCACCTATCATGGCAGCGCGATGTCGGGTACGGTGGCGGCGGCCAGCATCGCGGCATGGAACGACGAGGAACATGTGCGCGCCAACCGGGTCCTGTATGCCCGCAAGTTCAACGCGCTGCAGCCGGTCCTGGCCACGGCGCTGCCATGCGCGATGCCCGAAGCCGCGTTCTACCTGTGGGCGGCCACGCCGATCGACGACGCCACGTTCGCCCAGCGGCTGCTGGCGGAGGAAAATGTGCTGGTGCTCCCCGGCAGCCTGGTTGCCCGCGAAGGCGCCGGCACTAACCCCGGCCGTGGACGGATCCGGCTGGCGCTGGTGGCCGACGAAGCCGAATGCGCGGAAGCGGTGGCGCGAGTCGTCGCATTGGCTCGGCGAATCTAGCGCCGCGCGCGAACGCTGTCCCGTGGGGCCGCGCCTCGACTCGCGGTAAAATGGCGGCTTTTCCAAGCGAAGACCCGCCACAATGAGCCTGCAAAGCACGATCGACGCCGCCTGGGAACAGCGCACCGACCTGTCCGCCCAATCCGCGCCGGCATCCGTCCGGGAAGCCGTCGCGCACGTCATCGATGAACTCGACGCCGGCCGCCTGCGGGTCGCGGAAAAAGTAGCCGGCCAGTGGGAAACCCACCAGTGGATCAAGAAGGCCGTGTTGCTGTCCTTTCGCCTTGCCGACAATTCCGGCATCGGCCTCTCCGGTCCACAGGTGCCATTCCGCTTCTACGACAAGGTGGCTACCAAGTTCGCGCAGTTCACCGACGCCGATTTTGCGGCGGCCGGTGTCCGCGTGGTGCCGCCCGCGGTGGCGCGCCGGGGCGCCTTCGTCGCCCGCAACGTCGTGCTGATGCCGTCCTACGTCAACATCGGCGCTTACGTCGACGAAGGCACGATGGTCGACACGTGGGCGACCGTAGGTTCGTGCGCGCAGATCGGCAAGAACGTGCATCTCTCCGGCGGCGTGGGCATCGGCGGCGTGCTGGAGCCGCTGCAAGCCAATCCGACGATCATCGAGGACAACTGTTTCATCGGCGCGCGCTCGGAAGTGGTGGAAGGCGTGATCGTCGAGGAGAACTCGGTTCTGGGCATGGGCGTATTTGTCGGCCAGAGCACCAAGATCTACGATCGGGCCACCGGCAGCATCACCTACGGCCGCATCCCGAGCGGCTCGGTCGTCGTGGCCGGCAGCCTGCCTTCGGGTGAAGGCAGCTGCCAGTTGTATTGCGCTGTCATTGTGAAGCAGGTGGATGCGAAGACCCGCTCCAAGACCAGCATCAACGAACTCCTGCGCGCCTGACCTGCCACGATGTCCGTCAATCTCAAGACACCGGAAGAAATCGAGGGCATGCGCGTGGCTGGCCGCCTCGCTTCGGAACTGCTCGACTACCTGACGCCGCACGTGAAGGCCAATGTCACGACGCAGGCAATCAACGATCTCGCGCATCACTACATGGTCGACGTGCAGCACACGATTCCCGCCACGCTCAACTATGCGCCGCCAGGCCATGCACCGTACCCGGCGTCATTGTGCACCTCGGTCAACCACGTCGTGTGCCATGGCATTCCCGGCGACAAGAAATTGAAGGATGGCGACATCGTCAACATCGATGTCACCGTGATCAAGGATGGCTTCCACGGCGACACCAGCCGCATGTTTCATGTCGGCAAGCCGCAGATCCAGGCCAAACGCCTCGCTGAAATCACCTACGACGCCATGTGGCGCGGCATTCGCGCGATCCGACCCGGCGCCCACCTCGGTGACATCGGCGCCACCATTCAGCGCTTCGCCGAAGGGCATGGGTATTCGGTGGTGCGTGAATTCTGTGGTCATGGCATCGGCCGGCAGTTCCATGAGGAACCGCAGGTCCTGCACTACGGGCGCGCCGGCACCGGCCTCAAACTGCAGCCGGGCATGATCTTCACCGTCGAGCCGATGATCAACGCGGGCCGGCCGGGCATCCGCTGCCTCGCCGACGGCTGGACGATCGTCACGGCGGATCACTCGCTATCCGCGCAATGGGAGCACACCGTACTGGTCACGCCGGAGGGATTCGATGTGCTGACGGTGTCAGCAGGCACGCCACCGCCGCCGCCCGCGCCGGCGGCGTGAGCACGCAGGACCCCTTGGGCGCGCTGGCCGCTCCTGTCGCCGCCAATGCGGTGGCGCAGGAGCTGCTCCCGGCATCGCCCGGACCCGCCCGGATTGCCGCGTGGCGCGCGGCCTTGCACGATGGTCGCGCGGCGCTGGAAGCCGCATTCCTTGCCAGGCCGGCAACGCAGCGGCTGCTGCGTGCTCACGCGCGGTTGGTCGACCGGGTGCTCCGGGAAGTGTTTGCGGCCTGCGCGATGCCTTCCAACCTCGCCGCGCTGGCCGTGGGCGGCTACGGTCGCGCGCAATTGTTTCCGCATTCCGACGTCGACGTGTTGATCCTGCTGCCGGCCGATCAGCCGGTGCCTGGCGCCGCCATCGAGCGTTTCTTCGCGGCGCTGTGGGATATCGGCATCGAACTGTCGCATGCGGTACGCACCGTCGACGAATGCGAAGTCGAGATGCGCGGCGACGTCACCATCCGGACCAGCCTGCTCGAGCATCGCCTATTGGCCGGCTCGCGCGGCCTCTACCGCCAATTTCAGCGTCGATTTGCCGACGGCATGGACGTGCGCGCATTCTTCGCGGCCAAGGCGCTCGAGCAGCAGCAGCGGCACCTCAAGTACCAGGACGCCCTTTACAACCTCGAGCCCAACGTCAAGGAAAGTCCCGGCGGCCTGCGCGACCTGTCGACGGTATTCTGGATCGCGCGGGCTGCGGGCCTGGGCCAGACGTGGAGCGAACTCGCGCATAACGGCTTGCTCACACCGAACGAAGCCCGGGCCGTGGCGCAGCAGGAGCGCTTCATCGGTTCGCTGCGCATTCGTCTGCACTATCTGGTCGAACGGCGCGAGGACCGGCTGGTCTTCGACGTGCAGGGCGCCCTGGCAAAACAGCTTGGATTCAGCGATACGCCGGAGAAGCGCGCCACCGAGCAGCTGATGCAACGCTATTTTCGCGCGGCCAAGCTCGTACGGCAGGTCAACATCATCGTGCTGCAGAACCTGCACGCATTGCTCCATCCGGCGGCCACAGCGCCGGTGGCGATCGACGCCGAGTTCCAGCAGGTGGACGAGTTGCTCGACATCGTCGACGACGACGTTTTCGAGCGACGGCCATCTGCGCTGCTCGACGCGTTCCTGATGCTGCAGCAGCGGCGGCAGCTGAAGGGCATGTCCGCGCACACGTTGCGCACACTGTGGCGCGACCGCCGATTGATCAACGCCGCGTTCCGCCGCGATCCCGGCAACCGCGCACGCTTCATGATGCTGTTCCGCAACGAGCGCGGACTGCTGCACGAACTGCGCCGCATGAACCTCTTCGGCATCCTGGGCCAGTACCTGCCGGTGTTCGGCCGCATCGTCGGGCAGATGCAGCACGACCTCTTCCACGTCTACACGGTGGACGAGCACATCCTGATGGTGATCCGCAACCTGCGCCGCTTCACCGAGACGCAGCATGCACATGAATACCCGCTTTGTTCGCGCCTGATCGCCGATTTCGAGCGACGCGAGGTGCTGTATCTCGCCGGACTGTTCCATGACATCGCCAAGGGGCGTGGAGGCGATCACTCCGCGCTCGGCGCCCGCGACGCGCGCCGTTTCTGTCGCGAGCACGGCCTGTCGCGCGCGGATGGCGACCTGGTCGCGTGGCTGGTGGCGGATCACCTCACGATGTCGGCCACGGCGCAAAAGCAGGATTTGTCGGACCCCGATGTCATCGCGGCGTTTGCGAAGAAAATGGGGTCGGAGCGGCGCCTGACCGCGCTCTACCTGTTAACGGTCGCGGACATTCGCGGCACCAGTCCCAAGGTGTGGAACGCGTGGAAGGGCAAGCTGCTGGAGGATCTCTATCACGCGGCGCGCGCCGTGCTGGCCGGAACCTCGCCCACCCGCACGATCATGGACAGCGTGGAAGTGAGCCGCACCGAAGCGTCGCGCCTGCTGCGACTCTATGCCGTTCCCGCCAATGCCGAGAACGCGCTCTGGCGACATCTTGATACGCCCTATTTCCAGCGGCACGGTGCCGATGAAATAGCATGGCACGCCCGGCATCTCTACTGGCGCGTCGACGGACCAGCGCCGATCGTCAAGGCAAGGCTCGCCCGCGACGGGGCGGGGCTGCAGGTGTTTGTGTACATGCCGGACCAGCCGGAGCTTTTTGCACGACTTTGTGGATTCTTCGGCCGCACCGGGCTGTCGATTCTCGAGGCGCGCATTCACACGTCGCGTGCCGGCTATGCGCTCGACACATTCACGCTGCACGACCCGCGGGAACCCAACCCCAGCTATCGCGAAGTGATCCAGTTCATCGAATTCGAACTGGCGCGCCTGCTGCAGGAACATCCGCCGCTGGCACCGCCGCACGAGGGACGGATATCGCGGCAGCTGAAACACTTCCCGCTCACGCCCGAGGTGCAGATCTTCCCGGACGACAAGGGCACGCATTACATCCTGGAGGTGGTCGCCGGCGATCGTCCCGGCCTGCTGGCGAGAATTGCCTACACCCTTGCCCGCGCCAACGTCGGCGTCGTCAGCGCCAAGATCAACACGCTGGGCGAACGGGCCGAGGATGTATTCCTGATCGAAGGCGCGCGGTTGCACGACGAACAGGCGTTGTTGCGGCTGGAAACGGCGCTGTACGAACAGCTGAAGTCGCCGTAGGCGGGTTGCGTCATGCCGGCACCGCGGCGAGCGGCAGCGCGACCGCCAGCGCTTCCTGCAGGCAAAGCGCACGCTCAATCGTCGACGTCTTCCAGGTCCGGAAACAGGACGTCGGTGAAACCGAAATTGCGCATGTCGGCGATTCGCATCGGGTAGAGGATGCCGTCGAGGTGATCGCATTCGTGCTGCACCACGCGGGCGTGGAAGTCATTGCACGTGCGGTCGATGACCTTGCCCTGCGGATCGCGGCCAAGATAACGCAGGTTTGAAAACCGCTCGACGACGCCGCGGAATCCGGGCACCGACAGGCAACCCTCCCAGCCCTCCTCCGTCGCCTCGTCGAGCGGCGTAAGGACCGGGTTTACAAGTTCGGTGTAGGGAACGGGCTCGGCGTCCGGATAGCGCGGATTGCGCTCCATGCCGAAGATCACGACGCGCAACGGCACGCCGATCTGCGGCGCGGCAAGGCCTGCGCCGTTCAATGCACGCATCGTGTCACGCATGTCTTCGATGAGTGCGGCCAGTTCCGGGGTCCCGAAATGTTCGACTTCGCGCGAGCGCTCGAAAAGACGCGGATCGCCCATGCGCAAGACCTCACGTATCAAGGGTTGCTCCTCCAATGCAGGGCGCCACGTGGTCGAGCAGACGCCGCACTTCGCTCATCGCGGTTTCCAGGACGGCAGCGATGCCGTGCATCGAAATCTGCTGCGCGCTGTCGCCGCGGCCGGCGGCATGATTGACGCCCACGCAGATCACCGCGTAGGGCAATCCGAGTTCGCGGGCCAGCGCCGCCTCCGGCATGCCGGTCATCCCGACCAGCGTCGCGCCATCGCGCTCCATCCGGTCAATTTCCGCCGCTGTTTCGAGTCGCGGCCCGTTGACGGCGCCGTAGACGCCGCCGTCGGCCAGCGCGATGCTGGCGCTGCCCGCGGCCTCGAGGCAACGCGCCCGCAATTGCGGCGTATAAGGGTGCGTGAAGTCGACATGAATGACCTGCCGGTCGCCGCCGTCAAAGAACGTCGCTTCGCGGCCGGAGGTGTAGTCGAGGAGTTGCGTCGGCAGCATCAGGTCGCCGGGCCGGCCACCACTGATGATCCCCACCGATGCCACCGCTACTACCGCCGTCGCGCCCTTATCCTTCAGCGCCCATAAATTGGCGCGATAATTGACGCGGTGCGGCGGAATCGTATGTCCGTGGCCGTGTCGCGCGAGAAATACGACCGGACAACTCGCCACCTCCCCGAACAGCAGCGTGGAGGATGGATCGCCATAGGGTGTGCGGACGACTTCGCGGTGGGCTACGGCAAGCGTCGAAAGCCGCGTCAGGCCACTACCGCCAATGATTGCAAGCATGGAAATTGCTTTGGAATTTTCAAGGAGTTGCGGGTTTGGCGGCAGAACTGGAAAGTGCCGTCATTTCATGACATTATCATGGCGAAGCGCGATCTTGGCTCAATATCGGCGCCAAGCGGATTGTACCGCCAGGAACCCCGCCGGACCCCACCCGGGCATTGGTGCAGCGACGCCAGGGAAGCCACCACGAAGGGACGCTCATGTACCTCGACCGCTTGTTCAAGCTGATGGCCGAAAAGCAGGCCTCGGACCTCTTCATTTCCTGCGGCGCGCCGATCAACATCAAGGTCAACGGGGTGGTCCAGCCCGTGTCGACGCAGCCAATGGACATCGACACCGTGCGGCGCATCGCCTACGAGCTCATGACCAAGGAGCAGGCGCGCGAATTCGAAAACACGATGGAAATGAACCTGTCGCACCTCGATCGCAGCGTCGGCAACTTCCGCGTCAACATCTTCCGCCAGCGCGGCACGATCTCGCTGGTCATTCGCTACGTGCGCAGTAACGTGCCGCCCTTCGAGGTCTTGAAGCTGCCCAGCGTGCTGCTCGACCTCGTTACCGAGAAACGCGGCCTCGTGCTGGTGGCAGGCGCCACGGGTTCGGGCAAGTCAACGACGCTGGCCGCCATGATCGACCATCGCAACCTGACGAAGCCCGGCCACATCCTGACGATCGAGGACCCGATCGAGTACCTGTTCGAGCACAAGCAGAGCGTGATCAACCAGCGCGAAATCGGCGTGGACACCGTCAACTACTCGGCGGCGCTGCAGAACGCGCTGCGCGAGGCGCCCGATCTCATCATGATCGGCGAGGTTCGCGACAAGGAGACCATGCAGCAGGCGCTGCTGCACACGTTGACCGGTCACCTCTGCCTCACCACCATCCACGCCAACAACAGCTACCACGCGCTGTCGCGGATCATCAATCTCTTCCCGCACGACGCGCGCTCGGCGGTGCTGTCCGACCTGTCGATCGGACTGCGGGCGGTCGTCTGCCAGCGCCTCATCCGCAATGTCGACGGTGAGTTGCAGCCCGCGGTGGAAATCCTGCTCAATACGTCGCTCATCGCCGAACTGATCAAGAATGGCGAGTTCGCGCAGATCAAGGAAGCGATGGAGCAGTCGCTATATCCGGGGTCGCAGACGTTCGAGCAAGCGTTGTGCAAGCTCTACATCGACGGCACGATCAGCTACGAAGAGGCGATGATCGGCTCCGACTCGCCGACCAATCTTGCCTGGCAGATCAATCAGAACAGTCCGTCGTCGCGGCAGGCGGCCGACACGAGCGTGGGCGACCCCGACGCGCGCCGTCCCGGTGCCGATTTCGGGACCATGACGATCAACACCGACCTTCTCGACCGCGCGCACTGAGCGATCGCGGCGCGCTGCCCGAACCGGCCGGCTGCCCGGCTTTGCTACCATGCGGTCGATGGATATTGCTGCTGCTCCCACCCTCGCGCTGACGCAGGAACTGATCGCACTGCGTTCGCTGACCCCCGACGACGCGGGCTGCCAGGAACACCTGATGGCCCGCCTCGCCCCGCTCGGCTTCACCGCCGAGATCGTCAGCGCCAACGGCGTGACCAACCTGTGGGCGCGACGTGGCGACGCGCGGCCGGTCGTGTGCTTTGCCGGGCATACCGATGTCGTGCCCACCGGGCCGCTGGGGCAGTGGGACTCGAACCCCTTCGTGCCCACCCAGCGCGACGGCTATCTCTACGGGCGCGGCGCGGCGGACATGAAGGCGTCGATCGCCGCATTCGTCACCGCTACCGAGGGATTCGTTGCCGCCCATGCCGATGCGCCGGGATCGATCGCGCTGCTCATCACGTCCGACGAGGAAGGTCCGGCGATCGATGGCACCGTGAAGGTCGTCGAGCGTTTGGCTGCGCGTGGCGAACATCTCGACTATTGCATCGTCGGCGAGCCTTCCTCCGTCGATGCGCTGGGCGACATGATCAAAAACGGCCGCCGCGGCACGCTGTCAGGCACGCTGACCGTCAAGGGCTTGCAGGGCCACATTGCCTATCCGCATCTGGCGCGCAACCCCATCCACCAGGTGGCGCCGGCACTGGCGGAGCTTGCTGCCACCACGTGGGACGCCGGCAATGACTACTTCCCGCCGACCACCTGGCAATGTTCCAACATTCACGCCGGCACCGGTGCCACCAACGTCATCCCCGGCACGCTCGAGGTGATGTTCAATTTTCGCTATTCGACCGCCAGTACGCGGGAGTCGCTTGCCCTTCGTTTCGAAGAGGTGTTGCAGCGACATGGCCTCGACTACGACGTTGCCTGGACCGGGTCGGGCAAGCCCTTTCTTACCGAGCGCGGCACGCTGGTCGATGTCGCGAGTGCGGCCATTCGCACGGTCACCGGCCGCACGCCCGAAATTTCGTGCACCGGCGGCACGTCGGATGGCCGCTTCATCGCCGACATCTGCGCCGAGATCGTCGAGTTGGGGCCGGTGAACGCCACGATCCACAAGCTCAACGAGCGGGTCCGTGTTGCGGATCTCGAACCGCTGGCGGCCATCTATCGCGGCATCCTCGAACGACTTCTGGTCCCGGTGGCGGCTCGCGCATGAGTGCCGTTCCGGTCAACGAACTCGATACGCTGCGCGATTGGCTGCGTTGGGCGGTGTCGCGCTTTTCCGAGGCAGGCCTGGCGTTCGGTCACGGCAGCGCGCAAGCCTACGACGAGGCTGCCTACCTGCTGCTGCATGCACTGCACCTGCCGCTCGACCGCCTGGAGCCGTTCCTCGATGCCCGGCTGACGCAGGCCGAACGGCAAACGGTCGCCCAGATATTTTCGCGCCGCATCGACGACCGCGTGCCCGCCGCGTACCTGACCCGCGAAGCCTGGCTCGGCGAATTCCGGTTCTACGTGGACGAGCGGGTCATCGTGCCCCGCTCATATATTGCGGAGCTGCTGGGTCCCGGCCTCGAGGGATTCGTGGGCCCCGCCGACGACGTGCAGTCAGCCCTTGACATGTGTACCGGCTCGGGCTGCCTCGCGATCCTGCTGGCCCATGCCTATCCAACCGCCGACGTCGACGCTGTCGACCTCTCTGCCGAAGCACTGGCGGTGGCGCAGCGCAACGTCAGCGACTACGGTCTGGCCGACCGCGTGAACCTGATCCGCTCCGATCTTTTCGCCAATCTGCCCGAGAAGAACTACAACCTCATCATCAGCAATCCGCCCTACGTGACGTCACGGTCGATGGATGCACTACCGGCCGAATATCGCCACGAACCGCGCCTGGCGCTGGCCGGCGGCGACGACGGGCTCGATGCGGTGCGCACGCTGCTGCAGGATGCGCCGCGCTTTCTCGACCACGAAGGCACGCTCGTCGTGGAGGTGGGCAACGGCCGTGCCGCTGCCGAGGCCGCTTTTCCGCGGCTGCCCTTCGTGTGGCTGCAGACGGCCTCCTCCGACGACAGCGTCTTTCTGCTGAAGCGCGAGGACCTCGTCGCCGCGCGCTGAATTTCGGCAGCGACCGTCTCCGACCATGCCCGATACCACGCTCCGCTCCGGCGGCGAAATCCTGGTGGCCAGCCTGCTCGCCCAAGGCGCGACCCATGCCTTCGGCGTGCCGGGCGAAAGCTATCTCGCCGTTCTCGATGCGCTGCACGACGTTCGCGACCGGTTGCAATTCGTGATCTGCCGGCATGAAGGCGGCGCCGCGTACATGGGCGAAGCCTTTGGCAAGCTCACCGGCACGCCGGGCATCGTATTCGTCACGCGCGGACCCGGAGCGTCGAATGCCGCCATCGGCATCCACACGGCCATGCAGGATTCCACGCCTTTGATCGTCTTTGTCGGGCAGGTTGGCAGCGACATGGTCGACCGCGAGGCCTTCCAGGAAATCGACTATCGCCGGATGTACGGCAGCGTCGCCAAATGGGCCGCGCAGATCGACCAGGTGGAACGTATCCCCGAGTATGTGGCACGCGCATGGCGCCTCTCCATCTCGGGTCGGCCCGGCCCGGTCGTGCTGGCGCTGCCGGAAGACATGCTCACGGCGCGCGGCCATTGCGCAGACGCGCCACGCGTCGATGCCGTGCCCGCCGCACCCGGACCGCACGAAATGGCCGCATTGCGCGACCGCCTGGCGGCAGCCGAACGGCCCCTGGTGCTGGTGGGTGGCAGCCGCTGGTCCGTCGCGGCCTGTGCCGCGCTGCGCCATTTCGCGGAAGCCAGCAGGCTGCCGGTTGCCTGCGCATTTCGTGCGCAGGATCTGTTCGACAATCGCCATCCGCAATACGCGGGCGACGTGGGGATCGGAATCAATCCCGCGCTGGCAGCGCGGGTACGCGACGCCGACCTGCTGCTCGTGATCGGCGAGCGGCTGGGCGAAATGACCACGGGCGGCTACACGCTGCTCGAAGTACCCGTCGCGCGCCAACGCCTCGTGCACGTGCATCCGTCACCGGACGAACTTGGCCACGTCTACCAGCCCGATCTTGCCATCGCCGCGGCGCCCGGTGCGTTCCTCGAAGCGCTGAACGCCATGTTGCCCCTCACGCGCCCAGGCTGGGCCGCGCTGTCGGCGCGGGCCCACGCCGACTACAACGCGTGGCGCGCGCGCCGGCCCGTGCCCGGACCGGTGGACATGTGGGAAGTGATGGAGTGGCTCGATGCGCGCCTGCCGGATGACGCCGTCCTTACCAACGGTGCGGGCAACTACACGGTCTGGTTGCACCGGCTGTTTCGCTATCGGGGCTTTCGGACACAACTCGCGCCGTATTCCGGCGCAATGGGCTATGCCGTACCGTCCGCCGTGGCGGCAAAGGCGGTCCACCCTATGCGCATGGTCGTGTCGTGGAACGGCGATGGCTGCTTTCAGATGAACGGACAGGAAATCGCTACCGCAGCCCAATACGGCCTGGCGGTGATTTTTATCGTGATCGACAACGGCATGTACGGCACGATCCGCATGCACCAGGAGCGCACCTATCCGGCGCGCGTTTCGGGCACCGACCTCGTCAATCCGGACTTTGCGGCACTGGCGCGCGCCTACGGTGCCCACGGTGAAACCGTGACGCGGACCGAGGAGTTTGCCCCGGCGTTCGAGCGTGCCGTGGCCAGCAACCGTCCCGCGCTGCTGCACGTGCATATCGATCCCGAGGCGCTGACACTCAACGCGAGCCTGAGCGCGTTGCGCGCGCAGGGACAAGCGGCGCTGCGACCCTAGCAATCGGCCAGCCATGTCGGACCATGTCGCTCTCGAAGTCCTGCGCCCGTTCTGGGAAGTGGGCCTCGGCACCGCGCTGATGCTGGTGATCCTCGCCGTGCACGGGACCGGCATGTTCGCGGTCCAGAAAACCTTTGACCGCTATTGGCCGCATGTCGTGCAAAAATCGCGCGAACTCCTTCGCCGCGCCTTCATGGGCGGCGTCGTGCTCTCACTGTTGGCCATCCACTATATGGAAATCCTGCTCTGGGCGTCCACGCTCTATGCGCTGGATGCGCTGCCCGACCTGCGCACCGCGTTCTACTTCGCCGGCGGGGCATACACCACCTACGGATCGTCCGGCGTGGAACTGCCGACGCAGTGGCGGCTGCTCGGCTTCATGATCGCCACCTCGGGCCTCTTCACCTTCGGCTGGACCACCGGAATCCTGGTCGGCATCGTCAACCGTTTCTTCCAGACGGCACCGGACCTGCTTGCCCAGGCGGTACGCGATGCCCAGGACGACACGCGTGGCCGGGACATCACCCCGCGTTGACGGCCGCGCCCGCGCGCAACGCGCGCCCCAACATGATTCGCCACATGCCGCCGGAGATGAGGCAGATGCCAACGAGAATGCCGATGAAGGCAATCGAATTCTGCGGCCAGCCCATCGCGATCAGCACGGCGAGCACGATCGACAGCGCGCCGTCGAAAAGCACCCAGCCACTTCCCGCCTGACCCTTGAGGCTCAATCCGAGCATGACGCTGGAAATGCCGCTGGCGAAGATGAAGGCGCCGATGACCAGCGCCAGCGTGGCGATGCTCGCGATGGGATTGGTCAGCATGATCACGCCAAGCGCGAGCGTGGCCACGGCGGCAAGGAGCTTCCACATGAAGCCGGACTCTGCGCGCTGGTGAAATGCATACACACCCTCCACGACGCCTGCGAATACGAAGATCCAGGCCAGGAGCAGCGAAAAACTGAGCGCGGCAACCGCGGGCTGCATGATCGCGACAATGCCGATGATGATCAGGAACACGCCCCAGACAGTGACCCAGATACCGGCCTTGCGTTCGAGAGTTGTGGTTGTGGCAACCATGGGCGATGACCTTGTCTGCATGAACAAGCGGTTATGCTAGGCGCTGCGGGCTAGCGTTGGCAAGTGCCCGGGGAATGAAGCGCACGACCGGGGACTGTCGTCGGCAATCGTGCGCGCTGCCGAAAGGAGCGTGAAGCATGAGCGTCAAGCAACTCTTCGACCTGCACGACAAGGTGGCCCTGGTCACCGGGGGTTCGCGCGGCCTGGGCCTCACCATGGCCGAAGCCCTGGGCGAGATGGGTGCGCGCGTGGCGCTGGTAGCGCGCAAGGCGGATGAACTCGAAGCCGCGCGCGTCCTGTTGGCCGATCGCGGCATCGATTGCATGGTCGTTGCCGGCGACCTGGCCGTTCCAGCCACCATTGCCCGCGTCGTCGAGGCCGTATTGCAGCACTGGGGGCAGATCGACATCCTCGTCAACAACGCCGGCGCCAATTGGGCGGCCCCGGCCGAGGACTATCCCGACGACGGGTGGCGCAAGGTGATGGCGCTCAACGTCGACGCGCAATTCGCACTGTCGCGCGAGGTGGGCAAGCGTTCGATGATTCCGCGTCGCACGGGCAAGATCATCAACATCGCGTCGATCGCCGGACTCTTCGGCAATCCGCCGGCGTGGGCCATGCAGACGATCGCGTACAACACCAGCAAGGGTGCGCTCGTCAACCTCACCCGCGCGCTCGCCGCGGAATGGGGCCGGTACAACATCAACGTCAATGCGATCTGCCCGGGCTTTTTTCCATCGAAGATGACGAAGACCGTCCTCGAGCGCATTGATCGCGCCGTGATCGAATTGACGCCGCTGGGGCGGCTTGGCAACGACGACGACCTGCAGGGCGCTGTCGTGTTCCTGGCCTCCGAAGCCTCGCGGCACGTGACGGGCCAGGCGCTGGTCGTCGACGGCGGATGCACCGTTGTCTGACGCCGGCGCATCCGCCAATGTCGGCGCGCGGCTGGTGACGCCGGCACAACCGCTCGATACCAGTCGTCTCGAGCACTACCTGCAATCGACGATCGGCACCAGCGCGCGTTTGCAGGGCATCCGGCAATTCCAGGGCGGGCAGTCCAATCCCACGTATCGCATCACGGTCGGCGACCAGCACCTCATCCTGCGGCGCAAGCCCTCGGGCCCCCTGCTGCCTTCCGCGCATGCCATCGATCGCGAATATCGCGTGATGGCGGCACTTCGCAATAGCGACGTGCCGGTACCGCGAATGGTGGCGCTGTGCGAGGACGAGGCGATCCTGGGCACGCCATTCTTTGTGATGGAATACGTCGAAGGTCGCGTGCTGTGGGATCCCACGCTCCCCGGCATGACGCGTGTTGCGCGTGCCGCGCACTATGATGAGCTGAACCGCGTGCTGGCAGCCTTGCATCAGGTGGACATCGACCGCGTGGGCCTCGCCGACTTCGGCCGCCACGGGCAGTACATCGAGCGCCAGGTGGCGCGCTGGTCAAAGCAATACGCGGCCGCCGGCATCGCGGCCATTCCCGCCATGGACCGTTTGATCGAATGGCTGCCGCAGCATATGCCTCCCGGTGACGAGACCAGCATCGTCCATGGCGACTATCGGCTCGACAACGTAATCTTTCACCCGACCGAGCCGCGCGTGCTGGCGGTGCTCGACTGGGAATTGTCCACACTCGGGCATCCGCTGTCCGATTTGGCCTACCAGGTGATGGCGTGGCGGCTCACACCGGCGCAGTTCCGGGGTTTCGCCGATGCGGACCTGCCCGCGCTGGGCATCCCGTCGGAAGCCGAGTACGTGGCAGCCTACTGCCGCCGCACCGGCCGCGTTGGCGTCGAGCATTTCGAGTTCTATCTCATCTTCAACATGTTCCGGATCGCGGCGATCCTGCATGGCGTACTCGCCCGCGCGGAGCATGGCAACGCCGCCAGCGATGACGCCATCGCCACCGGCGGGCGGGCCCGGCTCGTGGCCGACGTGGCGTGGGCCATGGCGCAGAACGAAAATATTTGAGGAGGATCAGCATGGATTTCACCCACAACGACCGGGTGCGGGACCTGCAGGACCGGCTCACGCAGTTCATGGCGGATCACGTCTATCCCGCCGAGGGCGAATATGCCGCCGAAGTCGAGGCCAACCGGCGCGCGGGCAATCCGTGGATCGCCACGCGCATCATGGAATCGTTGAAATCGCGGGCACGCGCCGAGGGGCTGTGGAACCTGTTCCTGCCGGAGTCGGCAATGGGCGCCGGCCTGACCAACGCCGAATATGCGCCGCTGTGCGAGATCATGGGACGCTCGTGGATTGCGCCGGAGGCCTTCAACTGCAATGCGCCCGACACCGGCAACATGGAGGTGCTGGTGCGCTACGGCACGCCCGACCAGCAGCAGCGCTGGCTGGTGCCGCTCCTGGCTGGTGAAATTCGCTCCGCATTCGCGATGACCGAACCTGACGTGGCCTCGAGCGATGCCACCAACATCGCAGCGTCGATCAAGCGCGACGGCGACGACTATGTCATCAACGGCCGCAAGTGGTGGACCACCGGCGGTCCGG
The DNA here is from genome assembly GCA_963805355.1 of uncultured beta proteobacterium. GTDB lineage: Bacteria > Pseudomonadota > Gammaproteobacteria > Burkholderiales > Casimicrobiaceae > VBCG01. The sequence goes on from CAWDTZ010000004.1 coordinate 814,453, forward strand.
ATCCGCGCTGCCGCATACTGATCCTGATGGGGCAGTCCGATCCCGACAATGCGGACCGGTATCGGCGCCAGTCGATGATCCTTGTGCCCGTGGAAGCGTCCGGGGTGACGATGCTGCGCACGCTATCGGTTTTCGGCTACGACGATGCGCCGCACGGGCACGCTGAATTCGATTTCGAGAACGTGCGCGTACCGGCGTCGAACATGCTGCTGGGCGAAGGCCGCGGCTTCGAGATCGCGCAGGGGCGGCTTGGGCCGGGGCGCATTCACCACTGCATGCGCCTCGTGGGTCAGGCCGAGCGCGCGTTGGAACTGATGTGCCACCGCGCCGCCACGCGTACCGCATTCGGCAAGACGATCGCCGAGCGCACCGTGACGCAGGAGCGCATTGCCCAGTCCCGCATCCTGATCGACCAGGCGCGGTTGCTCGTACTGCACGCTGCGTGGAAGATGGATACTGCCGGCAACAAGGCCGCACGCAAGGACATCGCGATGATCAAGGTGGTGGCTCCGAACGTGGCGTGCCAGGTGATCGACTGGGCCATTCAGGTCCACGGCGCCGCCGGCGTGAGCGACGACGTTCCGCTCGCCTTCTTCTACGCGCAGGCACGCTCGCTCCGCTTCGCCGACGGTCCCGACGAGGTGCATCGCAACCAGATTGCGCGACTCGAAATGTCGGCGTTGCGCGGGGCCCATTGACGGCACGCTCCGGCGTGGCGGAAAGTCATGCTGCTTGACAGGCTGGCGCGTGCCCTCCCGCCTGAACGATAATTGCCATTGCGCAAGCATCTTCCCGACGCTTACCGGCGTGGACTGTTGACTCGGCGCAACCGACGGCATACCTTGCCGCGCCCATGGAGAAAGGTTCGATGTTGTTGCATTCCTTGAAGTGGCTCGTCGCGACAGGACTCCTCGCCGGTTGCGCGGCTGCGCCCGAGAGCGTGCCGGTTCGCTACGATTCGACGACGTCGCTTCCCGCGATCTATGCAAGCGCGCTGTCCTATCCCGAGCGACTGCGTTCGGTGCCGGGAGACGCCAGCGCCTGGCGGTGGCGCGATCCCGACGTCGATTTCCGGCAGTACCAGTCGCTGCTGATCGAGCGTATTCGGGTGAAGCTCGATGCCGCATCGCCGGCCGCCGATCCCAATGAATTGAAGGCGCTGACTGACTACTTCCACACTGCGATCACCGGTGCGGTGTCGCCACCCTACGCCATCGCGCGGGAGGCCGGTCGCGGTGTGTTGCGCGTCCGCATTACGATCGTCGACCTGGTCGCCACCAATCCGGACGTGAGCGTGGTGGTCCTCCTCACGCCCTATGCGACAATTCCCGACATGCTGTCTGCATCCACCACGGGCCGCCCGGCGGGCGCCGCACCGTATCTCGGCCAGACCGGCATTGCCGTGCAGTTCATCGACGGCGCTGCGGATCGCGTGGTGGCCGAGTTCGCCGATGTCCAGTTCGGGCGCAAATACGACGTCAATGCTACCGGCAGCGTCACCAACGCCGTCACATCCGGCGTGACCAACTACCTCAACGCCTATTCGACCTGGGCCTATACCAAGCAGGCCTTCGACCGGTGGTCGCTGCAGCTGCGACGCCGGCTCGACCAGATCAACGGACGCGCCGCGGGCTGACCGCCTGCCAACTTCAACTTTCCTCAACTTCCAATTTCATCATGATCCCATTCCGCTCACTCGTCGTGCTGGCATTGGCCTTTCCTGTTTTGGTCGCGATGTCGACGCCCACCTTCGCGCAGGCGCCCGCCGCGAACGCGCCCGCGTCGGCCATTCCGCCCGATCCGTGGCCGCGCGTGCTCGACTTGAGCCGTGCCCAGGCGCTGATCTACCAGCCGCAGGTGACCAGCTGGACCGGCAACCAGATCAACTTCCGCACGGCCATGGCCATCAAGGCCACGGGTGCCAAGGACGAGACCTTCGGCGTGGCGATGGTCAGCGCGCGCACGCAGGTCGACAAGGTGACGCGCACGGTGGTGTTCGAGAATTTCAGGTTCTCGAAGATCGACTTTCCGACGCTCCCGGATCGCGGTGCGGGCTATGCCGCCGAGCTGCAGAAGCAATATGCCGCCAGCGTGCGCTCGATGTCGCTGGACCGGCTCGAGGCTTCGCTCGCGGCCACCGGCATCAAACCACCCACGGTCGCGGTCAACAACACGCCCCCACAGGTCATCGTCAGCAATTCACCGGCCATCCTCGTGCCGATCGACGGTGCGCCGGTGCTCAAGCCGGTGCCCGGCAATTCGCGGTTCCAGCGCGTGATCAACACCCGCGCACTGATCCTGCAAGGCGGACTGGGGCAGAACTTCTACCTGCATGTCTACGACGGCTGGCTGTCGTCGTCCTCCATCAACGGTCCTTGGACGCAGTCCTTGCGACAGCCCTTTGGTATGGATGACCTCGCGCAGCAGCTTGCCAAGGGCGGCAAGGTGGACATGCTCTCGGGTGGCGCCAACGCCAATCCCAAGCCATCGCTCGCCAATGGCGTGCCGACGATCTACACCACCCAGACCCCGACCGAGCTGCTGACGTTCAAGGGCCAGCCCGATTTCGTGCCGATCGTGGGCACCTCGCTCCTGTGGGCCTCGAACACGACCAGCGACGTGCTGATCGACACCACCAGCAACAATTACTACGCGCTGCTCTCCGGGCGCTGGTTCCGGACTACAGGGCTGAGCGGACCATGGGCCTTCGTACCCGCTGACGCGCTGCCCGCATCGTTTGCGCAGATTCCGCCGCATTCGCTTGCCGGCGCCGTGCTGCCCACGGTGGCCGGCACGCCGCAGGCACAGGCGGCAGTGATCGCCAATTCGATTCCGCAGACGGCCACCGTGCCGCGCAAGGGCGGCCCGACGTTCACGCCCAACTTCGATGGCCCGCCCCAATTCGCGCCCATCGCCGGCACCCCGATGTCGTACGTCGTCAACGCGTCGGTGCCCCTGATCCAGGCGTCGCCGGGCGCGCTCTACGCCGTCCAGTCCGGCATCTGGTTCACCGCTGGTGCGCTCACGGGACCGTGGACCGTCGCGGCAAGCGTGCCCGCGGTGATCTACTCGATTCCGCCGTCGTCACCGCTCTATTACGTGACGTACGTGCACGTCTACGAAGCCACGCCGGACTATATTTACGTCGGGTATACCCCGGGCTATCTCGGCACCGTCGTGTCGCCTTACGGCACCGTCGTGTATGGCACCGGCTACGCTTACTCGCCGTGGGTCGGCACTGTCTGGTATCCGCCGCCGTACACGTATGGCGTGGCCGCGGCGCCGATCTACAACCCGTATGTCGGCTTCACCTACGGCTTCGCCCTGGGCCTGGCCACCGCCGCCTGGACCGAACCCTACTGGGGCGGCGCGTACTACCATCCCGGCTATTACGGCGGCTATCCGTGTTGTGCGTCGGCCAGCGCCAATGTCTACGGGCACTGGGGCAACACCACCTATTCCGGAACGCGCTCGTGGTACGCGGGCGGTGGCGTTGCCGGCACGACCGCCAGCGGCAGCTACTACAACAATCGCACCGGCACCTCGGGGAGCTACAACGCGGGCAAGCAGTACAACGCGTGGACCGGCAACGCCACGCGCGGGTACGACCGTACGGCCAACACGGCCGCCGGCGGTTCCGGCGAAGCGGCGCGCGCGTCCAACTACAACACCTACACGGGCCAGCGTTCGACGGGTTCCGCCGTTTCCGCGACCGGCGCCGGCGGCAGCACGTACAACCGCGCCGGCGCCACCACTGCCGGTCCGGAAGGCGAAGCGCATGTCGGTGGCGGCTCCACCACCAACGCCAGGACCGGCAACACCAATTCCTGGGCCACGGCGTCGGCGGGCAACAATCACTACGCCGACGTCAACGGCAATGTCTACAAAAATACCGGCAATGGGTGGCAACAGCATTCGTCCAGCGGCTGGGGCAGTTCGCCCGGCGCGTCGTCATGGGGGAATGCGGAATCACAGGCGCGCAGTTCCGGTGATGATCGTGCCAGCAATTTCTCCAGTGGCGGCGGCGGGCTCTTAGGCGGCGGTGGCGACCGCTTCGGTGGAGGTGGATTCGGTGGTGGTGGCGGTTTTGGCGGGGATCGCTTTGGTGGTGGTGGCGGCTTCGGCGGGGACCGGTTTGGCGGTGGCGGATTTGGTGGCGGTGGGTTTGGTGGTGGTGGTTTCCGGGGCGGCGGAAGGCGTTAGCAACCCTGAGCTTTCGCTGATCGCCCAGCGCATCTTGGGTCCGGACTATTCCTGAGGCAAGTCAGAGGCACGCTTATCTAACTGAGGCAAAACGGGGGTACACGATGAATACCGTATTGGTGTATGTCGTCGACTCAGCGAACCAGGAGGTCGCGGACGTTCGTCTGCAAGTCAGTTCGACTACACATGGCACGCTCGACCTGACCCGCGATGAGGAGTCGTGGATCGCGACCTCCCGCTCCGGCGCTCTCGTGACAATCGACGTGAAGGCGCCGGGATTTGAACCAGAGTCGCACCAGGTCCAATTGCGGAATTCCATCACGCAGGTTGTGATTGGGCTGCGAAAGCCCGATGAAATCTCTTACAACCTCGGTGATAGCCGGTTGTCCCTGCAACGGGATGATCGATCGTTCCTCCTTCGTGTTCGCGGTAAAAGTGCGAGCGAGCGTGTCGCTGCCGTAGCGCAAGGACTCAACCTCCTCGCGCCGAGGACCGCAGTCCCTGGTTTGGATAACCCAGATGATGCCTATGTGCAATTGTTTGCCACTCGGCAGGAAGTGGAGCGCATGGTTGCAAACCTGCGTCACGGTGATCTGGCAGTCAAGGTGTTACGTGTCATTCGCCACGGCGATGGCCCACTGGTTGGCCTCGGCAACGAAATTTCCGTTCGATTCAAGGCGAATGTCACCCCGGAGCAGGTCCAGGGATTGCTACGACGCACCGGGATGCGCATCGAACGCGAGCTCCCTCACGCCGAAAATGCGTACTTGATATCCAGTGACGGTTTTCCGACCTATGACGTGCTGAAGGTTGCCGAGGACCTCAATCGCTTGGAGCACGTCATGTATGCGGAGCCAAACCTTACCAATGCGGTCGAGTCGGATCAGTACGTGCCGAACGATCCGTTATGGTCCCAGGTACCGTACCTGAAATTGATCAACGCGGACGATGCGTGGGAGCTACTTGCCGGCGTTGCGATCACGCTACGAGGCGGATCGCCCGACATCACCATCGCGGTGATCGATGATGAAGGCGTTTCGCCGATTCATCCCGACCTTATCGACAATGTCTCGGATGGCACATCCAAGCTTGTTGAATCCAACAATTTCACGGGCACCGAAGTCGCTGTTCAGACGGAAGGGACGCTGGGCGGCGACCACGGCACGCAGTGCGCCGGTACCGCAACCGCGGCGTTCGACAATTATCGTGGGATCCCCGGCGTGGCGCCCAATTGCCACCTAATAGGCGCACATATCAGCAAAATAATCGACGATGCGCATCTATGTGACGTGCTGATGCACGTTGCCGGCCTTGCGAACAGTCTAAAACAATTGGGCGGGATACCGTTGGCGCCACCGACGCGTGCAGCGGATGTCATTTCCATTTCATGGGGAATCAACGCAGCGCCGCTGTCCAGATCTGCGCAGGATTGCCTCGATACGTTGACGACATTGGGCCGAGGTGGCAAAGGATGTGTCGTCTGCTTTTCAATCGGCAACTCGGGTTACCTGAACTTCACAACGCCGACCGGCCTACGTTATCGAGGCTGGCCCACGTATGAAAAGGTACTAGGCGTTGGCGCTAGCATCGGTCGCGCACCGAAAACGCCGTTGCCGAAGTCGGGCCACCCGGATCCTTCGGGAAAATCGCTCAATATCGCCGTCAAGGCCGATACGCGGGCACTCTACAGTCCGTATGGAACTGCCACGCTGCGCAAGCCTGACCTTGTAGCGCCCTCCAGCACGGCAATGTTCAGTCCACCGGTCACCGTTCCTGAGACCTCGCCACATGCCGATCCTGTACTTTCCCTAGTTCGCATTGGTACCGGCACCAACGGCTGTTCTGGACAGGCTACCTGTAACGATTACGCAAAGACGTTTGGTGGAACTAGCCAGAGTACGCCTATGGTTGCTGGCGCCGCGGCCTTGATTCTTTCGGCGAATCCGGCCCTGACCGCAGCTGAGGTACGCGATATCCTGCGCAAAACCTGCGCCCACGTCGACCGCACCCAAGCCAATGCGGTGGGTCGGTGGCGTGATCTCGACGGCGACCAGAAGGTCGATTTCAGTCGATGGTACGGCGCCGGGAGGCTAGACGTGGGTGCGGCGGTGGCAAAGACTCTGGCCGAGGCGCCCGCAACGAACGATGTCCCCGTCGGATAACATCCTCACGCAGATCTGCTCGCGTGGAGACGAGAACAATTGCCAGAACACGCGAAGCCCCATGGCAGATCAAGTCCGCCAGCACCCAGGGGCCCCCGCGTGAGAGGCCTATTCGCCGCCTGCGAACATGTCCAGGATTGGATCGGTTTCCCGTTGCGTTGCAACCAATCCATGTAGCGCCTTGGCGCGAACCATTCGCTGCATGCTCATCGCAGGATCCTTGATGCGACTCGCCATTTCGCGCAGCCTGTTGCGAAGATCGAGCTGCAGGTGCTCTCCCAGTTTCACCTGGAAGTCCGCGATGGCGTCCAATGAATCGTAGGACCAGAACGTGTGATGCAGATTGCCACCTGGCATTTCCGCGTAGGTTCCAAGGTATGCGACTCCAGCGGCGAGATCTTCGGTGTCAGAAATAATCAGATCTTCATGGTCGTTTAGGAAGGCATGAAATGGGTCCAGATCGCACGTGGGTATTTGATAGGACCACCGGATGAGCAGGTAGTTCGCTACAGGCATAGGTGGAATTGGCACTTCGAATCCAGAGTCCGATCGCAATTCACTTTTCAGGATTTCGACTCTGGGCGGCACATGTCCAGCGCCACGCACAAGTCCTTTGATCACATCCAGGTCGTTGTCGTTGTTCATACCGCCTCCCTTGGACAATTGAGCCGCTCTACGTTGAGCGCAAACTCACCCGACTGAACGGACGCGGGTGACAATGCCTTTCGTTTCCAGATCCACCACTGTTGCACAAACTTCGTTCAGCGCTTGACCACGAGTCAGATGGTGCACCATGCTCTCCGCATACGCGTCGACCAGCCCGTCCCCGTGGCGCCCGTCGCACAACGCAAGGATCAGCCACGCGGACGTGTTAAGCGTATAGAGCCGGGGAATCGCCGGTGTGTACACGAAACAGATCCCCATCTCTGGTACGGGCCGGACCCTGATGTCAGGAATCTTCGCGTAGTAGTCGCTCAGGGAGAACACGAAGGTCGACTCCACGATTCAAGGTTCGGCAAAACGGATCGGGCGCATCCCATCGCCCATGAAATGCGAATGCGGTGGATCTACATCCGCCTAGGGTATTGCTACGGACGTTGCAACCGCTGCACTTGGCGTCGTGGTCGACCACACCAGACCGTAGCGCCTTGTAAAGCGGCGCATGGTGCCACGTATCGAGGAAAGGCACATCGCGAATATTCCCGTGATTGACGTACTCGCGCAGGTACATGCATCCCACGGAATCGCCGAAGGCGGTAACTGCCGCCGCCTGCCAGCAACAGTTCTTGTCTTTCGGGTGCCATGACTGCATTACGCCAAGGCCTGCCGGCGGATTGAGGCCGTAGATGGCGGCATCCTGCTCGGCGGCCGACAGCGCCAACTCCGACCACCGCTGCTTGGCGCGACCCAGCGGATAGAGCCGCAGGATGCCGACGCGCGTCGCGCCAAGGGATTTGGCCAATTGCAGGTAATCGTTGAGTTCGTCGACGTTGTGCCGATTCAGGATGATCAGCATGTCGGTATCGACGCCGGCATCGACGAGGTAACGTACCGCGTTGCAAGATTTTTCAAACGTGCCGGGAACGCCGGTAAGGCGTTCATGGGTCTGCGCAGAAGCCCCCATCAAATCAACATAGACGCGCCCTACTTTGGATCGATGCCAGCGACGCGCTGTTTCCTGTGTCAGCAGCGTGCCGTGGGTGCGAACCAACGTCATCAGGCTACGGCCACAATGTTCCACGATCTGGTCGAAGTCGTTGCGGCATTGCGGCTCTCCACCCTCGATATAGATCTGGATGAAGTCATTGGCAACGAGATAGTCAATGAACGCCAGAACCTCGGCGGTGGAAAGTTCGTCCCCGGCAGCCGTTTTCGTGCAATGACCGTAGCAATGCGCACATTCCAGATTGCAGGTATTGGTGATCGAAAGCGTGATCTTCGGCGGCGTGTCGAACCTAGGTTGCATAGCCCACTTTCTTGTTCGAAAGTTTCAGGTTTTGCACGCGTGGTTTTGCCTGCAAATTTAGCACTGCAACACCGGCAATTCGCGTTGTATCATACACACTGTTTTATGTGGGTCAACTGCCGTTAAATGTCCAGTACGGCATTTGGACGGTCCGCGAACTGTTTCGGCGCCGAAAGCGAAGGATTGGTTCCTGCCATGCAGTGCAAGGCCTGCCAAATCGATAACCCACCGGACGCAGCTTATTGCCTCCGCTGTGGGGCCCGTTTTGAAAATCGCTCAGAGATAGCGGCTCGATCGCCATACGACCACAACGCCGGCGCGCCGCCCCAATCGGCGATCGACTATTCCGGCGGCATGGAGCGGCGGATTGTCACCATCATGTTCTGTGACCTGGTGGGATCCACCGCATTGTCGGGGCGTCTCGATCCAGAAGATCTGGGCAGCGTTCTGATCGCCTACCGCGAAGCCGTGACCGAAATCGTCCGGACCTTTGGCGGTTTCGTGGCTCGATACCTTGGCGACAGCCTTTTGGTCTATTTCGGGTATCCGCTTGCGCACGATGACGACGCCGTGCGGGCCGTCCAGGCGTCTATCCAGATCCAGACGGCGATGAAGGGACTGAGTTCCCGCTTTGAGGAACTCATCGGTGGACCAATGTTGGTTCATATCGGTGTGCATACCGGCGAGGTGGTCGCCGGCGACTTGGGCTCCGGCGCAATGCGCGAACAGGCCGCCGTCGTCGGCGAGACCCCCAACATTGCCGCAAGGTTGCAGGGCGAAGCTGGGCCGGGCGAGGTGATCATCAGCCACGCGACCTATCGCCTGGTGGAAGGCAGGTTTGCCTTTGACTCGCTGCAACACCTTCAACTGAAGGGTGTGGCGCTTCCCCAGACCGCCTATCGATTGGTTGCTGAGCGCTCAGTTACCACGCAGATCGAATTGTGGGATCGCCGTAGCGAAACAGAACCTCTCGGCCGTGACGAAGAACTTGAATTGCTCGCCAAGCGATGGAAGCGTGTACAGGATGGCGGCGGACAGATCGTGCTGGTCAGCGGCGAATCGGGAATCGGCAAGACGCGTCTGTTGCAGGCACTGAGTGCGCGTATCGGCTCCAACACGGCAGCCAGCCTTACGTGCCAATGTTCGCCCTACTTCACCAATACGGCCTTTTTCCCTTTCATCGACCTGGTGCGAAGGCAGCTTCAACTTGGCGCCCAGGCGACGCAGAGCGAAATCCAGGCCGCACTCGATGCTGCTCTGGATGCACGCAAACCCGTCGCTCACGACGCTCTTCCGCTAATTGTCTCGATGCTTGCTGCAACCCCCGCGGAAGGCTCCATTGCCCACGAGTTGTCGCCGCAAGCACAACGCGACAAGTTCATTGCTTGGCTGGTTGACTGGATCGTGGGCTCCGGGCGACCCTTGATTCTGATCATCGAGGACCTGCACTGGGCGGACGCCTCCACGCTCGACTTCCTGGCTCTCCTGGTGGACCAGATTGCCTCGGCACCCGTTTTTCTTCTTCTTTCGTTCAGATCCGAGTTCCGACCCCCGTGGCCTATTCGCTCTCATGTGTTTCATCTGACCCTGGGAAGGCTCTCAATAGGTGACACGCGCGCGCTAGTCAATCGACTGACAGAAGGCAAGCCTTTGGCGCCATCGGTCGTCGAGCAGGTTATTGAAAAGACCGATGGAGTACCGCTCTTCGTCGAAGAATTTACCAAGATGGTCATCGAAGTGGGAGCATACGATGCGACCGTTGACGGCAGAACTGACCTTCCGCGTTCTCGCACTGTTGAAGTTCCCGACACGCTTCGCGGATCCTTGCTGGCGCGCCTCGACCGGCAAGGTGCCGCCAAAGGTGTTGCGCAGATTGCCGCGGTAATCGATCGCGAGATTACGTTCAAGCTCTTGCAGATCGTCTGGGGTCCAGACGAATCGGCATTGCGATCGCGACTCGAAAAGCTGGTCGATGCGGAGCTGCTCCTGCAGCGGGGCATCGCGCCAGATGCTACCTACACTTTCAAACATGCGTTGATACGCGATGCCGCATACCAATCGTTGTTGAAGTCCAATCGCGCTGTTTACCATCGGCAAACAGCGGAAGCACTGGTCGGACACTTTCCCGATGTGGCCGAAAGTCACCCGGAGTTCGTCGCGCATCATTTTTCCGAGGCCGGCCTGGGCGAACGTGCGTTCAACTACTGGCGCATTGCCGGCATGCGCGCGCTCGAAGGATCCGCGACCGTCGAAGCCGCGGCCCATCTACGCAAGGCGCTTCAGGAGCTTTCGGCACTTCCATCGTCGTCGACATCGATCGGGCAGGAAGTGGAGTTACAAATCGCGCTCGGGACGGCGTTGACCGCCGCCCGCGGATACGGCGCAAGCGAAGTGGAAACCGCCTATGCCCGCGCCTATGCACTGTGCGAGAACCTGGGGGACACCCAACGGCTATTTGCGGCGCTTACCGGCTTGCACTCCTTCTTTCAAGTTCGCGGGCCCCTGCATACCGCCCGAACGGTTGCCGAACGACTTGTCGCACTGGCGGATCAAAGTCGCGATGAATCACAACTTGCGCAAGCCCACCGACGTTTTGGATGGAGCCTGTTCTGCGGCGGTCAGATGCGGGAAGGTAAGGAGCACTTGGACCAGGCCCTCGCGCTCTACGACACAGCGCGTTCCAATGATCACAGCATCGTGTACGGCGCCCATCCGTGGATTGTGGGGTATGTCAATTCCGCCTGGCTTGAGTGGGTCGTAGCCCAACCGGACATTGCGGTGGAGCGCAGTCAGTCGGCGATTCGTCTTGCTCGTGAATTAGACCGGCCATTGCCGCTCGCCTACGCGCTTTGCATGTCGGCGGCAATGTATCAATGCGACGGGGACGCCGAGCAAACCCTCGAATTGGCCGCTGAAACGGTCTCGCTGGCGCGCGAGAACAGCATGCCCTACTGGATCGCATGGGGTTCCGTCCTCGAAGGTTGGGCGCTGGTGCAGTTGAACCAGGTGGATATTGGGATGAAGACGCTGGAGTCCGGCCTGCGCGCCTATCGCGAAACAGGCGCGGAACTGTTCCGCCCGTATTCGCTTTGCCTGTTGGCCGAAGCCTACCGCGTTGATGGGCGTACGTCGGAGGCCTACGAGCAACTCGATGAGGCGCTCTCAAGTGCAGGGCGTCAGGGCGCGCATTTTTACAGTGCGGAGATCCACCGGCTTCGCGGCGATCTGGCGTTGGCCCTTGGGCAGGATTCGGCGATCGCGCTGCAGAGTTACCGTGATTCCGTTGCCACTGCGGGCTTGCAAGGAGCCCTGGCATTTGAATTGCGCGCCGGTGCGAGTCTCGCTGAGCTGTTCGTTCGCATGGGGCGGCAAGGCGAGGCGGTCCGTGTAGCCAGCGCGTTGCAGCAAAAAATTCCAAGGCGGCTCGTATCCCTGGACGTCAGTCGCGTGCTTGGTGTTCTCGAGAACATTCGGATCGAATAGTCCACCTATCGCCAGCGTCGCCACTGCCACGCCAAAACCCATCGGGTCGCCAACACCTCCGATGTTCTCAAATTTACCTGGTCGACGAACGCGGAAAGTGGAAACAATTGGCTCGTTTCCACGGTTCAAGGTCAGTGACCGGAAAGCCTGTCTCGCGCGCGCCGCACATCCATGAACACCAGCACCGCGATCACCAGGATGGCGATGCCCATGGCCATTTCCGGATCGACGGCCACGCCGGCGGCCTTCATTGCCTTGGCTGCGTAGCCGACCAGGCCCACGACATAGTAGGTGACGGCGGCCACGGACAGCCCTTCCACCGTCTGCTGCAGTCGCAGCTGGAGCTTGGCACGCTGATCCATGGAAGCGAGCAAGGTCTGGTTCTGTTTTTCGCGCGCGATTTCAACGCGGGTGGACAGGAGGCCGGGGGCCCGCGACACGCGTTCGGACAGGTCGCGCAGTCGTTGCGATACCGAGGAACAGGTGGCCATTGCCGGCGTGAGTCGGCGCGTCATGAATTCGTCGATGGTCTGGACAATTGCCGGTCCAACCGTGATGCGCATCACGATCGTGTCGACGATTGGGCAAGGATTGCCATGGAAACGTCACGCCTCGCCAATTCGGCGATTCGTCGGCGTGTACCAACGCAGATTTCGGTTCTCCCAGTACGGCGCCCTCCGGAAACGCCCGGCGCTACCTACGGGTCGACCGTCCGATCAGATCGGCCAGATGGGCCACCAGCGCCGCAAGCAACCATCCGGCCATGACGGTCCATGTCGCCCCGGTAAGGGCGCCGCGCAGCGCCAGCAGCAGAAAAAAACCTGCCAGCAGGCTGGCCACCAACGGTCCGGGCGCGATCCCACCACCGGAACGCCGCCGCCAGACCAGCAGCACCACCGCCTCGACCACCATGAAGGCGATGATCAGGTCGACCACGTGGCCGGAGGCGAAGAGCTCGGCCACAGGCGGTTCAGGCCGGCGTCGGGCGTGCCGGCGTGGCACCCACCGCGCGGCGGCGGGTGTCCATCAGCTTCAGGATCAGGGGCGTCAGGATGATCTGCATCGCAAGTTCCATCTTACCGCCGGGCACGACGATGATGTTGGGCCGCGACATGAAGGAATCGTGCAGCATCGACAGCAGGTAGGGAAAGTCGATGCCCTTGGGGTTGCGGAAGCGGATGACGACGAAGCTCTCGTCGGCCGCCGGGATATAGCGGGCGATGAACGGGTTGGACGTGTCCACCGTGGGCACGCGCTGGAAGTTGATATCGGTCTGGGCAAACTGCGGGCAGATGTAGTTCACGTAGTCGGGCATGCGGCGCAGGATCGTATCCACCACCGCTTCGGTGGAGTAGCCGCGCTGCGATTTGTCGCGATGCAGCTTCTGGATCCACTCGAGGTTGATGATCGGCACCACGCCGATGATGAGGTCGGCATGGCGCGCGACGTTGACTTCGGGCGTGACCACGCCGCCATGGAGGCCCTCGTAGAAGAGGAGATCGGTGCCTGCCGGAATGTCCTCCCACGGCGTGAAGGTCCCCTGCGGCAGGCCGTAGGGGGCGGCCTCGGCATCGTTGTGCAGGTACTTGCGCATCCGGCCGGTTCCGACGGCGCCGTAATCGCGAAACAGCGCTTCCAACTCGGGAAATAGGTTGGACTCGGGGCCGAAATGACTGAAGTGCTTGTTGCCCTGCTGTGCGGCCTCGGCCATCCGCACCTTCATTTCATTGCGGTCGAAGCGATGGAACGAATCGCCTTCGACCACGGCGGCGTTGATGCGCTCGCGATTGAAGATCCACTGGAACGTGCGGGTCACGGACGTGGTGCCGGCGCCGGACGAACCGGTGACGGCAATGATCGGATGTTGCGCGGACATCGTGGTGTTCCTCCATCCTTGCCCAATCGGTACCGGTCAATGCCGGCGCTTCATCATTCCTGCACGAACAGCGAACGCTCGTTGAAGAGGGGCGACGAAAATGGCTGGTCGAGGCCCTGGTCGTGCTCCGCGTGGTAGCGCTCGATGCGCTCCACTTCCTCCTTCGACCCCAGGATCACGGGCACGCGCTGGTGCAGCGAGGTGGGCGTGAGCTCGAGAATGCGCGAGCGGCCGGTGCTTGCCGCCCCGCCCGCCTGCTCGATGATCATGGCCATCGGATTGGCTTCGTACAGCAGACGCAACCGCCCGTGCTTCGACGGGTCCTTGAAGTCCTTGGGGTACATGAAAAGTCCGCCACGCACGAGGATGCGATGTACTTCCGCCACCAATGACGCGATCCAGCGCATGTTGAAATCCTTTTCGCGCGGCCCGCCCTTCCCCGCCAGGCATTCGACGACATAGCGCTTGACCGGCGGCTCCCAGAAGCGCTGGTTGGATGCGTTGATCGCAAACTCGCTGGTCGATGGCGCGATGCGCAGGTTCGGATGCGTCAAAATGAATTCGCCGAAGCCGCGATCGAGCGTAAAGCCGTACACGCCGCGTCCCAAGGTCAGCACCAGCATGGTCACCGGGCCATAGATCGCGTAGCCGGCACACAGTTGCTCGGTGCCCGGCTGCAGAAAGTCGGCCGCCATCGGCGCCGTGCCGCCCTCCGGCGCGCGGAGCACGGAAAAGATGCTGCCCACCGAAACATTGACATCCGCGTTGCTGGAACCATCCAGCGGGTCGAAGTTGAGCAGGTAGCGCCCGCGCGGAAACTCGGGTGGAATCGTGTACGGCTCTTCCAGTTCCTCCGACACCATGCCGGCCAATTGCCCGCCGTATTCGCTGGTACGCAGGAACACGTCGTTGGCCATGACGTCGAGCCGGGTCTGGGATTCCCCCTGCACGTTGATCGTGCCGGATTCGCCATGGGTGTGTCCCAGCGCGCCCCGGCCCACCAGGAAGCTGACGCGCTTGCACGCGAGGCGCACATGGTTGAGGAGCGCCGTGAAGTCGCCGGTGGCGAGGGGAAACTGCCGCTGCTCGCCAATGATGAATTCCGTCAGCGTCTTTTCGCGATCGGCCATGGATTTCCTTGTCGGGGACAGGCGTAGCGTTGCCGCGCTAGACGGGCACGCCGGATTGGCTGGCGGCGGCAAACACACGGCTCTGGCGGATATCGTCAGCCGTGATGGTCATCAGTGCTTCGCGGCTGACGGCGTCGCCGCGCGTGGAAAAAAGCCGCGTGGCCTGGCGCAGCCGCGCGCGGTCCAGCGCATTGCGTACCGAGCGTGCATTGGCAAAGTGCGGCTGCAGGCGGCGCCGTTCGATGTACTCGACCAGCGCCGACTTCGCCGGTTCGTCGAGGCGATAATCCATGCCTGCCAGCATCTTCTCCGCGATCGCGAACAACTCGTCGCCGGCATAGTCCGGAAATTCGATGTGGTGGGCGATGCGCGAAGACAGGCCGGGATTGGACCGAAAGAAAGTATCCATCCGGTCCTTGTAGCCGGCGACGATCACCACGAGATCGTCGCGCTGGTTCTCCATCACCTGCAGCAGGATCTCGATGGCTTCCTGCCCGTAGTCGCGCTCGTTCTCGGGCCGGTACAGGTAGTAGGCCTCGTCGATGAACAGCACGCCCCCCATCGCTTTCTTCAGGATGTCGCGGGTCTTGGGCGCGGTGTGACCGATGTATTGCCCGACCAGGTCGTCGCGGGTGACCGCCACGAGATGGCCTTTGCGGACATAGCCCAGCCGATGCAGGATTTCGGCCATGCGCAGCGCGACCGTGGTCTTGCCCGTCCCGGGGTTGCCCGTGAACGACATGTGCAGCGACGGCGCACCGCCGGTCAGCCCCAGCGAACTGCGCGCGCGCTCCACCAGCAGCAACGCCGCGATGTCGGCGATGCGTGCCTTCACCGGTGCCAGGCCGACCAGTTCGCGGTCGAGTTGCGCCAACACCTCGCCCACCTGCGAATCGGCAAACACGGCGTCCAGGTCGACCCGATCGTCGCCCGCCGTGGTGGCCGCGGCCCCGTCGAGGCTCATGTATAGCGCTGCCCTTCGGGGTCGCGCACGGCGTAGCTTTCGACCGTATAGCGGATATGCCGCGCCTCCGTTTCCTGCCGCACCAGGCGAAAGCCCGGCTCGTGCGCGGGCCGATTGACGAGATAGGACATGCGCGGCGTTTCCCAGCCGCGGGTGGAGTCGAAAGCCATCACGCGAATGTAGTGCTGCGGGAACTCTTTCCGGCACCGGTTGATTTCCAGCAGAATGCCGGCCGGATCCTTGAGGTCGAACATCGGGTTGCCGAACATTTCCCAGTACGTGTTGCGCGGGTGCGGGTCGTCGGTGTACTCGACGCTCAGCGCCCAGCCCTGGCCGAGCGCGTACTGGATCTGCGCGATGATCTGCGCGTCGGTGAGGTCGGGCAGGAACGAAAACTGCCCTTGCGTGAGGCGGCCGCCGGTATTGGTCATCATGGTCGTGGACTCGCGATCGGGGTTAGGCAACGGACGCGGTCGGAACGAAGTCCGCCGTGTCGGTGGACTCGTAGTTGAAGCTGACGTCGCCCCACGTGTCGAGCGCGGCCTTCAACGGCGTACAGAAGCGTGCGGCGGCCTTGAGGATGTCCGGGCCTTCGGCCAGGTAATCGCGGCCCTCGTTGCGCGCCAGGATCATCGCCTCCAGCGCGACGCGATTGGCGGTGGCGCCGGCCTGGATGCCCATCGGGTGGCCGATGGTGCCGCCGCCGAACTGCAGCACCGTGTCCTCGCCCAGGTAATGCAGCAGTTGATGCATCTGTCCCGCATGGATGCCGCCGGAAGCCACGGGCATCACCTTGCGCAGGCTGGCCCAGTCCTGTTCGAAGAAGATGCCGTGCTGCAGGTTGACCGGCACGTGCGTCTCCCGCAATACGTCGTAGAAGCCTTTGATCATCAGCGGGTCGCCTTCGAGCTTGCCCACCACGGTGCCCGCGTGGATATGATCGACGCCGGCCATGCGCATCCACTTGCAGATCACGCGGAAATTCATGCCATGGTTCTTCTGCCGCGAGTAGGTCGAGTTGCCGGCACGATGCAGATGCAGGATGACGTCGTTGCGGCGGGCCCACTTGGCCATCGACTGGATCGCCGTGTAGCCGATCACGAGGTCGATCATGATGATGGCCGAACCCAGTTCCCTGGCGAACTCGGCGCGCTCGTACATGTCTTCCATCGTGCCCGCGGTCACGTTGAGGTAGTGCCCCTTGACCTCGCCGGTGGCGGCCGACGCGCGATTGACTGCCTCCATGCAGTACAGGAAACGATCGCGCCAGCCCATGAACGGCTGACTGTTGATGTTCTCGTCGTCCTTGACGAAGTCGAGCCCGCCTTTCAACGCTTCGTAGACCACGCGTCCGTAGTTGCGGCCCGACAGGCCGAGCTTGGGCTTGGTGGTGGCACCCAGCAGCGGTCGGCCGAACTTGTCGAGCCGTTCGCGCTCCACCACGATGCCCGTGGCCGGGCCCTGGAACGTCTTCAGGTAAGCCACCGGGAGGCGCATGTCCTCCAGGCGCAGGGCCTTCACGGCCTTGAACCCGAATACGTTGCCGATGATCGACGCCGTCAGGTTGGCAATCGAGCCTTCCTCGAAGAGGTCGAGGTCATACGCGATGTAGGCGAAGTACTGGCCCGGGGTGCCCGGCACCGCATCGACGCGGTAGGCCTTGGCGCGATAGAGCTCGCAGTTGGTGAGGCGATCCGTCCACACCACGGTCCAGGTCGCGGTGGAGGACTCGCCGGCCACCGCGGCGGCAGCCTCGATCGGATCGACGCCCTCCTGCGGCGTGATCCGGAACAGCGCGACGACATCGGTGTCCTTCGGGGCGTAGTCGGGGTCCCAGTAGCCCATGCGGACATACGGGAGTACGCCCGACTTGTAGCGGTCGGCGATTGCATCCATGCCAGATCCTCCGTGATTGACAACTTGTTGTTGCCCCCACGATAGGCCGCGAATACCATCAACGATAGTCACAGTTGTTTATCGTTATGGTAAGTTTTTACTTATGTAACATCCGCCAGGAGACGGTCATCGCCATTCGCCACGCAACATTGCGGCAGCTGCGGGTCTTCGAAGCCGCTGCACGACACCAATCGTTCTCCCGCGCGGCCGACGAGCTGCACCTGACCCAGCCTGGCATCTCGATGCAGATCCGCGAGCTCGAGGATAGCGCGGGCCTGCCGCTCTTCGAGCGCATCGGCCGCCGAATGCACATCACCGAGGCGGGCACCGAACTCCTGATCCGCACCCGCGAAGTCCTCCAGTCGCTGCAGGGCGCACAGGACACCTTCGACGCATTGCGCGGCCTTCGCGGCGGCACGCTGAATCTCGGCGTGACCAGCACCGCCAAATATTTCGCGCCGCGACTGCTGGCGCGCTTTCGCATGCTGCATCCGGCCCTCGAGTTCCGCCTGGCCATACACAACCGAGAGGATGTCATCAGACAGCTTGCCGGCAATGAAATCGATCTCGCCGTGATGGGGCGCCCGCCGCAGGAATTGGAGACTGTGGCCGAGGCTTTTGCCGCGCATCCGCTGGTGATCATCGCGCCACCGGACCATCCGCTGGCACGGCGGCGGCGCATCCCTATCGGTGCCCTGGGCGACGAGCACTTCCTGGTGCGCGAGCCGGGCTCGGGCACCCGCACGGCCATGCAGGAGTTTTTCGACACGCAAGGTGTGGCCGTGCGGGTGGGCATGGAAATGACCAGTAACGAAACGATCAAGCAGGCCGTGATGGCCGGGATGGGCGTGAGCTTCCTGTCGCGGCACACGATCGGACTCGAGCTTGCCAGCAGGAAGTTGACGATGCTCGACGTGCGCGGGCTGCCGGTGATGCGCAAGTGGTTCGTCGTGCATCTCGCGGCCAAGCGGCTGTCGCCCACGGCAGCAGCCTTTCGCACTTTCGTGAGCAAGCACGCGGGCGCGGTGATGCGCGCCGTCTAGTCCCGGACATGGCGGCAGGTAACTCGTCAACCGGCGCCGAGGCCCGGAAACGGCGCATTCAACTGCACGACTGCGAAATTGAGCGCCGCCGCAAACGTCACCCAGACGAGATACGGCACGAGCAGCCACGCGGCCCTCGGCGCGTAGCGCCGGAACGCCACAATCAGCGCCACGATGGACAGCCATAGCAGCACCACTTCGAGCAACGCATAGTCGGGCCGCTGCAGGCGAAAAAAGAGTCCGCTCCAAAGGATGTTGAAATTGATGTTGAGTGCGAAAAGCGCCAGCAACCACCACCGCGCTGCGCGCGACGGCGCGGCCCGCCATGCGATGATGCCTGCCGCTGCCGCGCACGCGAAGATCGTTGTCCAGGCGGGACCGAACAACCAGTCGGGCGGCTTCCATGATGGGAAGCGCAGCGCGTAGTACCACGGCGAAAGGTCGGTGATCCACGCGCCGAAGGCCCCTACCGCCACGGCAGTGAGCGCGGCCGCCAACACCACGCGCGGACCTGCGCGCAACGCGCGCGTCAAGGCCGGACGAGACCGGTCAGGTGCGCCAGGTCCTTGAAGAAGATCCGCATGTGTGCCATCGGCTTGGCACGCACGAGTTTCTTGTGCATGTAGGCCTGCCACGTCAGTTCCTGGACATCCTTGTCGCGACAGATGCTGACGAAGCGCTCGCGCCGCCGATCGTTGGCGTACCAGAAGCGCTGCATGATGCCGAGGATCCAGAATACGCGGCCGTGGGCGCGCATGAAACGTTTGCGGGCCAGCGCCAGGTCGGTCGCCTTGCCGCTTTCCAGGAATGCCAGCGCCGCCTCCGCGGCAAAACGGCCGCCGGCCATCGCGTAATAGATGCCCTCGCCCGACGCCGGCGCCACGACGCCGGCCGCATCGCCGGCCAGCACGACATCGCGGCCATTGTCCCATTTGCGCAACGGCTTCATCGGGATGGGCGCGCCTTCGCGCCGGATCGTCTCGCTGCCCGCCAGTCCGGCCGCGGTACGTAGATCGCCCACCGCGTTGCGGATCGAGAAGCCTCGATGCGCGGTTCCGGTGCCCACACTGGTGGTGTCGCCGTGCGGAAAGATCCAGCTGTAGAAATCGGGTGACATTGGCCCCTGGTAGTAAACATCGCAGCGCATGGGATCGAAAGCACCTGCGGCACCCGTTCCGGCCGCGTCACCGGGCTTCGGCGAGCGCACGATCTCGTGGTATGCGTAGACATAGGGTATGCGATCGGCCCCCTTGATGTTCTGTTTCGCCACCTGCGACGCGGCACCATCGGCCCCGATGACCACGCGCGCGCGGACGGCGGTTTTCGCATCGCTCCGTGTTCCATCGACCGGCCGGTAGTGCACGAGGGACATCCCGTCGGCATCGCGTGCAATGTGATCGAACATGCCGGTGCGCCGCTGCGCGCCCGCCCCTGCGGCGCGTTCGCGCAGAAATTCGTCGAATACCTCGCGGTCGACCATGCCCACATACCCACCGTTGATCGGCATGTCGACGCATTTGCCCGCCGGCGACACCATGCGCGCCGACGTCACGCGCGCCACCAGCAGGTGGTCGGGAATGTCGAATTCCTTGATCAGCACGGGTGGCACGGCGCCGCCGCAGGGCTTGATGCGTCCTGCGCGGTCAAGCAGCAACACCCGTTGGCCGCGACGCGCGAGGTCAGTGGCCGCGGTGGCGCCCGCTGGTCCGCCGCCGACGACGACGATATCGAATTCTTCCACGGTTTCCGTCATGTCTGCCTTTCGAATTGCAGTGGCCGCAGCGACGCGTCGGGCGGCGTCGGTGCGCCGGAAATCGCCACGCTCATCCGCCACCCTGCACGACGGAACGCAAGGCGAACGCGCTGACCAGCATGCCCGACACGAAGAGCGGCACGCCAAAGCCGCTGTAGAAAAGCGCGCGTGCCTTGGGCGATGCCAGGAAGTAATCCATCAGCACCAGTTGCAGCAACAGCAGAAAACCCACGGCCGCTGCGTGTACCGGTCGCTGCCAGGCGATCAGCGCGACGATCACGGCGACCTGGGGCAATGCCATGATCCAGCATGCAACCCGCGCGGCACGATCCACGCCAAGCTGCACCGGCAGCGACCGGATATTCATCTGGCGGTCGCCCTCGATCGCCTTGAAATCGTTGAGCGTCATGATGCCGTGCGCGCCAAGACTGTAGAGTCCGGCCAGCAGGATGCTGCGCAGGTCGGGCATCGCGCCGCCCGCCATCACCGCCGAGCCGGTAACCCAGGCAAGCCCCTCGTAGCACATGCCGCACGCGAGATTGCCCCACCATCCGTTCTGCTTCAGGCGCAGTGGCGGCGCGCTGTAGGCCCACGCCAGCGCGAGCCCTGTCGCGGCGGCCGCAAAGCCCCAGGGACCCAGCAATGCAGCGACGGCCAGCGATAACAAAGTCCATACGATGGCCACCACCAGTCCGGAGCGGCCGGGCATGCGTCCCGAGGGTATCGGGCGTTGCGGTTCGTTGATCGCATCCACGTGGCGGTCGAACCAGTCGTTGACCGCCTGGCTCGTTGCGCACACCAGCGGGCCGGCAAGCAGCACACCGATGATCACGATGCCCCAGCGCCCTGTGACGGCCACGCCGGACGCGACCACGCCGCACCCGAAGGCCCACATCGGCGGGAACCATGTGATGGGTTTCAACAACTCCGCGATGGCGGAGGGCGCGGGCCACGGCACCTAGGGCCTGTCGGCACTCAATGGGCAAGAGCGGCACATGGGCGGCAGGCGCTCAAGTATCGCTGTCGGTCAGATCGCCCAGGCCGTATCGACGCAGCTTCACGTACAGGCTCTGCCGGCTCAAACCCAGCATCTCGGCGGCCGAGGCGCGATTGTCCTGCGTAAGCTCGAGCGCGGCCTCGATGCACAGGCGCTCGATCAGGTCCGTCGCCTCGCGCACCAGTTCCTTCAATGGCACACGGCCCACGAGCTCGGTCAACTGGTCGACGGAGCGGGGAAGATCGCGACCAGCGCGCGCATCGGACGGCAGGCGGCGGCCCACGTCGCGAATCGTGAAGCCGATGCACGGCTCGCCGGCATGCGCAACCGATACCGCGGAGATCTCGACGTCCGCATCAGCACCGGATTCGCCTCGAATCGTGGTGGCGAAAAGACGCAAGGTGCCGTGTTGCCGGAGGTTGGCCAGCATCACATTGAGGTCGACACCGGGACGACCGAGCCAGCGCTCGATCGACTCGCCGCGCGCCTGCTCCTCGGTGGCGAGCTGCGCGAGTTCGACAAAGGCGGCATTGGCGGCCAGCACACGGCCATCCGGTTGCGTGACCACCACGGCGTCCGGCGCGCCTTCGGCCACGGCCGCCAGCAACGCGGCCTTCGATTGGGGCAGCGCGGTGATCGCCGCGTCGGTCGTTACGTCGGACAGCCGCACGAGGAAATTCGACGCGCTCTCGTGTCGGAACAACGACGCCGACACCATGAAATGCTGCGAACGCTCGACGAGCCGAACCCGAACATCATCGGCGCGCCCGGCCACGCGCACGCTGGCCAACATGGTCTGGACCGCTGCGGCGCCTTCCTTGTCGAACAGGTCCGTCAGGGCCCGTCCCGGCAGCCGCCGTTCGGACGTGCCGATACGCTGGATCGCCGCGGGGTTGGACTCGACGATCTTGAGCGTCGACGCATCCACGATCAGCACGGCTTCCGAGGCGGTCTGGAACAACAGGCGGTAACGCGTTTCGACGTGGCGCAGGCGCCAGTAGTCGCGCTCCATCGACTGTTGCGCCTCAACCAGTCGCTGCTGGAGCGCGGCAATGGAACGCAGGTCGCGACCAACGGCGACCACGCGTCCTTCGGTACCCACCTGGAACGCCGCGTAGGACACCGGCAAATCGACACCGGCAGCCGAGGAATGATTGACCTGGCGCGACCGGGGAGCAGTGCGGGCTGCGGCCTCGCGCAGCAGCGCCTCGATCTTGGGACGACTGTCGGCGGTGACCGTTTCCGCCCAGGGGCGACCGAGCCAATGGCTGTAGTCCTCGCGCGCCAGCACGTCGCTGCCGAAGGCGAGATCGCGAATGATCCCGTCCCGGTCCAGGATCAGCGCCACGTCCGACGCCGCCGCGATCACAGTGGCCGCCGCGGCCGCATCGATCCGGCCCAGTGTCGCGTCCGGCGAGTCGAAGGCTTTGGCGTGCGCATCGGCGGCGGTCAAAGGAATACCTCTAGGTCAATGCAGGACGAATTCATGATGTCCGGTTCAGTTGTTGGTCGATAGCCGCGCCAGCAATGACATGGCTGCATCGGGTGCGTGCCTGGCACTGACCGCCATTGCATCCGCGCCCACCCGTTCCACGCACGTCGGGTCGGCAATGAATAGCGGCCCACCGACCATGATACCAACAGCGGGATTGCGCGACGTCGCGCGAATCGTGCGGATGTCGGCGGCCAGGATATCGAGCCGCGTGGCGCAGCCAACCGACAAGCCGACGACATCGAACCATTCGTGCCGGACCAGGCTGAATACATCGCCGTCGGGCGATCCCGGTCCGCCCCACACGTCCCACCCGGCACGGGCGAAAAAATCGGAGACGATGAAGAGCCCGAAGGTGTGTTGCTCACCTGGCGCCGGCACCAGCAGCAGCCGCCGCCCGCAGGGGACGCACTCGCCTTCGCTGCGAAAATCCGAACTCACGTCGCGCAACACCTGCTGCATCCGGCCGAGGGCCACGGTGACCTCGGTGAAATCGCACAGATCGGCCTCCCACAAGGTGCCGAGCCGCCGGGCTCCGGGTTCGAGGAGGTCCAAATAAATCGACTCCAGCGTCACGCCTTCGTTGCGCAACATTTCAACCATTGCCTTCGCCCTGCCCGCATCGCCGTTCAACGCGATCTCCGTAAACGCCTTCACGTCCGCCGCACCCACGTTCCGGATCGACAGTCGCGCCATCGCGACATTGCCGCAATGCTCGCGGACGAGCTGTGGCAGGACTTCGTGCTCGATGGCGCGAGCAAGCTCCGGATGAACTTCCGTGCCCCGCTCCACCGCGCCCTCGTGGCGCGAACGGCGCAGCGGCACATAGTGCGCATGATCCTCGCGCCCGTCGGAGCCCTCCTCACTGGCCCCGTGCTGCAACGCCGACTGGGGTAACCGCTCCATCGGTTCTGCCTCCCTTTGCCCGTCACTGTCTGCTTGCCGGCGGCCTTATGTGACATGCCGCCTTGACACGCGATCTTGGTCTTTCACGTCAGGGAGCGCAAGTTGAACAGATTTCGCCTCGACGTTTCGTCATTTCAGACCAACGACTTAACGTTGTCAAGTTTTGTTTACGTCCAGTAGTGTTGACACATTGCCAAAGTTGGATAACGATGCGGGCAGGTCAAGAACAAGCGGGACACGCAGTCGATCCCGTACCCCGGATAGCAGGAGGAGAAGGCTTTGCGGCGTCCCCAGCACCGAACAGCAAACACCATCCCGCTGTACACGGCGGACGAGCGCCGCCGCCGCGACGCGTCGCCATGGACTCTGGTGCAAGGTGTTCTGGCACCGGTGCAATTTCTCGTGTTTCTGGTCAGCGTCGGCCTCGTCCTGCGCTTTCTCGCCACCGGCGAAGGACTTGGCGCCGCAACGATTTCAGTGGTGGTCAAAACCTTCGTTCTCTACACGATCATGGTCACCGGCGCCATCTGGGAGAAAGAGGTCTACGGCGTCTACCTCTTTGCCCGTCCGTTCTTCTGGGAAGACATGTTCAGCATGGCGGTGATCGCGTTGCACACCGCGTATCTCGTCGTCGTCTGTTTCGATCTGCTGTCGCCGCGCGGGCAAATGGTGCTGGCGCTTTCCGCCTACGCCACCTACGTCATCAACGCCACCCAATTCCTGCTCAAGCTGCGGGCGGCGCGGCTTGAAGCGGCACGCGCGCCGACGTCCGCATTGGCGATGTCCAAATGATCGCTCTGAAGCAGGTCCCCATGACCCCCTCCAGCGGCGGCGAGCGACCGGTGCTGCGCGAGCGTGGGCAACGCGAAGTGTTCTGCGGGTTGACCGGCATCATCTGGCTGCATCGCAAGATCCAGGACGCGTTCTTTCTCGTGGTCGGCTCGCGCACCTGCGCGCATCTGATCCAGTCGGCCGCGGGCGTGATGATCTTTGCGGAGCCCCGCTTTGCCACGGCAATCATCGACGAGCGCGATCTGGCCGGCCTTGCCGACGTCAACGCCGAGCTTGATCGCGTCGTCACGCGCCTCATCGAACGCCGACCCGATATCCGGCTGCTGTTTCTCGTCGGCTCATGCCCGTCGGAAGTGATCAAGCTTGACCTTTCCCGCGCGGCGCAGCGGCTCTCGCGCTCGTTGTCTCCCGGCGTGCGCGTGCTGAACTATTCCGGCAGCGGCATCGAAACCACTTTCACGCAGGGTGAGGACGCGTGCCTTGCGGCGTTGGTCCCGGACCTGCCCGCGGCACCTGATGATGCGCCTCGCTCGCTGCTGGTCGTCGGCAGCATGGCCGATGTGGTCGAGGATCAATTGCAACGGTTGCTGCAGGAGATGGGCGTGAACCACGCCCGCTTCTTTCCGCCCCGCCGCGCCGGCGAACTGCCGCCGGTGGGCGCGGCCACGCGTTACCTGCTGGCGCAGCCGTTCCTGGCGGATACGGCACGTGCGCTGGAAGAGCGCGGCGCACAGCGATTGCCCGCACCGTTTCCACTTGGCGTCGAAGGCACCACCGCGTGGCTGCAGGCCGCCGCCACCGCATTCGGCGTGCCAGCGTCGCGTTTCGACGCCGTGACCGCACCGCGCATCGAACGGGCACGCCGCGCGCTGCAGCGCTACCGCAGCGAACTCGCGGGCAAGCGCGTGTTCTTCTTCCCTGACTCGCAACTCGAGATACCGCTGGCGCGGTTCCTGGCGCGCGAACTGGACATGCAGCTGGTCGAGGTCGGCACGCCCTACCTGCACCAGCAGCATCTCGCTGCCGAATTGGCGTGGCTGCCCGCGGATACGCTGATCAGCGAAGGCCAGCACGTGGAAAAGCAACTGGATCGCTGTCGTGCCGCGCGGCCGGATCTCGTCGTATGCGGGCTGGGCCTCGCCAATCCGCTCGAAGCCGAAGGCATGACGACCAAGTGGTCGATCGAACTGGTCTTCACGCCTATCCAGGGCTACGACCAGGCGGCCGACCTGGCCGAACTCTTTGCGCGACCGCTGCTGCGGCGCGCGCTATTGGTGGCCTGACGATGCAGCTGACCGTCTGGACCTACGAGGGACCGCCGCATGTCGGGGCAATGCGCGTCGCCACCGCCATGGAAGGCGTCCACTACGTTCTGCACGCGCCGCAGGGCGACACCTATGCCGACCTGCTGTTCACGATGATCGAACGGCGCTCGAAACGACCGCCGGTGACGTATACGACTTTTCAGGCGCGCGATCTCGGCGGCGACACGGCCGAGCTCTTCAAGACCGCCGCGCGCGAGGCCTTCGAGCGCTTTTCGCCGCGGGCGATGCTGGTCGGCGCCTCGTGCACGGCTGAATTGATCCAGGATGACCCGGGCGGACTCGCGCGGGCGCTCAACCTGCCGATTCCCGTCGTGCCGCTGGAGCTGCCGTCGTACCAGAAAAAGGAAAACTGGGGCGCGGCCGAAACGTTCTACCAGTTGGTGCGGGCACTTGCAGGGCCGCTTGCACCGGCACCGGGTACGACACGTCCGGCGCGCGACGCGGCCCGGCGTCCGCGCTGCAACCTGCTCGGGCCGACAGCGTTGGGCTTTCGCCATCGCGATGACGTCTCCGAGATCACCAAGTTGCTTGGCACACTCGGCATCGACGTGCACGTCACCGCCCCGCTGGGCGCCACGCCTGCGGATCTGGCGCGCCTGCCCGAAGCCGATTTCAACGTGGTGCTCTACCCCGAGACGGCAGGTGTTGCCGCGACATGGCTGCAGCGCACGTTCGGGCAGCCCGCCACGAAGACGATCCCGATCGGCGTGGTCGCGACGCGACGCTTCGTCGAGGAAGTGGCGGCGCTGGCCGGTGTGGACCCCGCACCCGCGCTGGCCGGCTCGCCATCGCGCCAGCCCTGGTATTCGCGTTCGGTCGATTCCACATACCTCACGGGCAAGCGCGTGTTCGTGTTCGGGGATGCGACACATGCCGTCGCCGCCGCGCGCATCGCGGCCCACGAACTCGGCTTCAAGGTCGTCGGGCTGGGCACCTACAGCCGCGAATTCGCGCGGGAAATCCGCGAGGTCGCCGCCGAATTGGGCGTGGAGGCACTGATCACCGACGACTATCTCGCCGTGGAAGAGAAGGTGGCGGAACTTCAACCCGAGCTGGTGCTGGGCACGCAGATGGAACGTCACATCGCGAAGCGGCTCGGCATTCCCTGCGCCGTTATTTCGGCGCCGGTGCACGTGCAGGACTATCCGGCGCGCTATTCGCCGCAGATGGGATTCGAGGGCGCCAACGTGCTGTTCGACACCTGGGTCCACCCTCTGATGATGGGCCTCGAAGAGCACCTGGTGCACATGTTCCGCGGCGATTTCGAGTTTCACGGCGAAGCGGCGCCATCGCATCTCGGCGGCAGCAGCGCGCCTCGCGAGGCCGCGGCAGCGATTGCCGCAGCGGCCGCTCCGGCGCTCGCCGCGACCGCCACGTCAGTTACAGCGGCCATTGGGATTGCCGACCCCGGGGATGCCCATGCCGCATCCGTGGCTGCCGCATCCGTGGCTGCCGCATCCGCGACCTTGTCGTGGGCAGCGGATGCCGAAAAAGAGCTGGCGAAGATCCCGTTCTTCGTCCGGGGCAAAGCCCGGCGCAACACCGAGCGGTTCGCGCAGGAAAGCGGCGTGGCCACCATCACCGTCGAGACCCTCTACGATGCTAAAGCGCACTTCGGCCGCTGATCCCACGCCCGTGAACGTCGTCATCGTGACGATGGACACACACCTCGCGAGCGCCACCGAGCGCGCGCGCGCGACGCTGGAGCGCCAGATGCCCGGCATGTCGCTGCGCGTGCACGCGGCGGCGGAATGGGGCCGGGACGCCGAGGCGTTGGAGCGATGCCGTGGGGACATCGCGACGGGCGACATCGTGATCGCGACGATGCTGTTCATGGAAGACCATTTCAAGCCGGTGCTGGACGCGCTGGCCGCGCGCCGTGAGCAATGCGACGCGATGGTGTGCGCGATGTCCGCCGGCGAAGTCATGCGCCTCACGCGCATGGGCCGTTTCACCATGGACGGCACCACGGGTGGCCCACTGGCCTTCCTCAAGAAACTGCGCGGCAAGAAAGAGGCCGGCGGCACCGGCGGCGCGGCGCAGATGAAGATGCTGCGGCGAATTCCGCAGATCCTGCGCTTCGTGCCGGGCACCGCGCAGGACGTGCGCGCCTATTTCCTGACACTGCAGTATTGGCTGGCGGGGTCGGAAGCCAATGTCGTGCACATGGTCAAGTTCCTGATCGATCGTTATGCGGATGGTCCGCGGCGCGTGTTGCGCGGCACGCTCAAGACGCAGGCGCCGGTCGACTACCCGGAAGTCGGCGTCTATCACCCGCGCCTCGCCGGGCGGATGGCCGAGCGCGCGGATGCGCTGCCTGCCGCCGGCACGCGCGGCACGGTCGGTGTGTTGCTGATGCGCTCCTACCTGCTGGCGGGCAATACCGCGCACTACGACGGTGTGATCGGCGCGCTGGAAGCGCGAGGCCTGCGCGTGATCCCCGCCTTCGCCACGGGACTCGATGCGCGACCGGCGGTGGAGCGATTCTTCTTCAAGGACGGGGTGCCGGCGATCGATGCATTGGTATCGCTCACCGGCTTTTCTCTCGTTGGCGGTCCCGCGTACAACGATGCCAAAGCCGCCGAGGACATGCTGGTGGCACTCGACGTGCCCTACGTGGCCGCGCATCCCGTCGAATTCCAGACGCTGGAGCAATGGGGTGCGTCCGAACGCGGGCTGATGCCGGTTGAAAGCACGATCATGGTGGCCATTCCCGAGCTTGACGGCTCCACCAGTCCCACCGTGTTCGGCGGCCGGTCCGACGCTGCTGGCCTGGCGTGTACCGGCTGCGCGCGCGCGTGCGTGTTCGCCAAGACGGATCATGGGCGCGACATGCATGTATGCATCGATCGCGCGGAGATGATCGCGCACCGCGTCGACAATCTGGTGGCGTTGCGCCGCGCGGAACGCGCCGAGCGCAAGGTGGCGATCGTGCTGTTCAATTTCCCCCCGAATGGCGGCAACACCGGCACCGCCGCGTATCTCGACGTGTTTGCGTCGCTGTACCGGACGCTGCACGGCATGAAGGCACAGGGGTACCGGGTGGACATCCCGGCCACCGTCGATGAACTGCGCGAGCGCGTCGCCAACGGCAACGCGGTGCGCTTTGGCGCCCATGCCAATGTCGCGGCGCGGATCCCGGTCGACGACCATGTGCGCCGCGAGCGCTGGCTGGCGCAGATCGAAGCGCAATGGGGCCCCGCACCCGGCAAGCAGCAGGCCGACGGCGGCTCGATCTTTGTGCTGGGCGAGCGCCTCGGCAACGTGTTCGTCGGTATCCAGCCCGCCTTCGGCTACGAAGGCGATCCGATGCGCCTGCTGTTCGAAAAGGGCTTCGCGCCCACGCACGCCTTCAGCGCGTTCTATCGTTACCTGCGCGAAGATTTCGGTGCCCACGCGGTGGTGCATTTCGGCACGCATGGCGCGCTGGAGTTCATGCCGGGGAAGCAAGCCGGCATGTCCGGCGCCTGCTGGCCCGACCGGATGATCGGCGCGCTGCCCAACATCTACTTGTACGCGTCGAACAACCCGTCCGAGGGCACCATCGCCAAGCGGCGTGCCGCTGCAACGCTGGTCAGCTATCTCACGCCGCCCGTGACCCATGCCGGCTTGTATCGCGGCCTCGTCGATCTCAAGGCGTCGCTGGAACTTTGGCGTGGAATGACACCGGAGGCTGCGGCCGACCGGGTGGATCTGGTCGAATTGATCCAGGCGCAAGCCGCGGAGCTCAACCTCGCGGATCTGGAGCCGGGTTGGGGCAGCACCGGCGCCCATCACATCGAGAAATTGGGACACGCGGTGCTGGAGCTCGAGTACACGCTGATTCCCCACGGCCTGCACGTCGTTGGCGAGGCCCCGACCGCGGCGCAGCGGGTCGACCTGCTGCTCTCGATGGCCGACGCGGCGCAAAGTGCACACCCACCGCGCAGCGCGATCGAGGCGCTGGTGGCCGGCGCCTCGCCTGAGGCTGCGCTGGTGGTGGCCGGGTTCCCCGCCGACGACCCAACGTTGACGTTGCTGCGCGAGCTTGCCGTTTCCGCGCAACTGCTCGCCACCGATCATGAATTGCCCGCGCTTCTGCGCGCGCTCGATGGCCGCTTCATGCGACCCGTCCAAGGTGGGGATGTGTTGCGCACGCCAGCCATCCTGCCGACCGGGCGCAACATGCACGGCTTCGATCCGTTTCGCATTCCCAGCACGTTCGCCGTGCAGGACGGCGCGCGGCAAGCCGAGTTGCTGCTCGCCCGCCACGTCGCCGATGGCCACGCATTTCCGGAATCCATCGCGCTGGTGCTGTGGGGCACCGACAATCTGAAGACCGAAGGCAGTCCCATTGCACAGGCGCTGGCGCTGATGGGCGCGCGCCCGCGCTTCGACAGCTACGGCCGCCTCGCGGGTGCCATGCTCGTTCCGCTGGCCGAACTCGGCCGGCCGCGCGTCGATGTCATGGTCACCCTGTCCGGGATCTTCCGAGACCTCCTCCCGCTGCAGGTGAAGCTGTTGGCGGAAGCCGCCTTCATCGCCGCCGGCGCCGACGAGCCGGTCGAACAGAATTTCATCCGCAAGCATGCGCTGGCCTACCAGCAGGAACATGGCGGAGACCTCGCCACGGCGGCGCTGCGGGTCTTCGGCAACGCCGACGGCGCCTATGGCTCCAACGTCAACCACCTCATCGAGAACAGCCGCTGGAGCGACGAGGACGAGCTCGCGGAAACCTACACGCGGCGCAAGAGCTTTGCCTACGGCGTGTCCGGACAGCCCGTCGCGCAACCCGCGCTGCTGCAAAGCGTGCTGGCCGCGGTTGAGGTGACCTATCAGAATCTGGATTCGGTCGAATTGGGCGTGACCACCGTCGATCACTACTTCGACACGCTGGGCGGGATCACGCGCGCCGTACGCCGCGCGCGCGGTGGCCAGGACGCCACGGTTTACATCAGCGACCAGACGCGCAACGACGGCGTCGTGCGCACGCTATCCGAACAGGTGGCGCTGGAAACGCGCACACGGATGCTGAACCCCAAGTGGTACGAGGGCATGCTCGCCCACGGCTACGAAGGCGTGCGGCAGATCGAGGAGCACATCCGCAACACGATGGGCTGGTCGGCCACCACCGGGCAGGTGGCGCCGTGGGTGTATGCGCAACTCACTGAAACCTTCGTGCTCGATCCGGCGATGCGTGAACGCCTCGCCACACTGAATCCGACTGCCTCCGCCAAGGTGGCCAACCGGCTGCTTGAAGCGCACGAACGCAAATACTGGACGCCCGACGCCACCATGCTCGAAGCGCTTCGCCGTGCCGGCGAAGAACTCGAGGATCGGCTCGAAGGCGTCATCGAAGGCCGTCTGGCCGCATGAACCCGGGAGTCACCTTGGAAACCGCAACCGTTCCGTTGTCCGAAATGAAGATCTCGCGCAAGCGCCCCGATGGCGAAGGCAGCGTGCAGGTCGCGCTGGATCCCACGGTGAAGATGGGCACCGCCAAGGTCTTTGCCGTCTACGGCAAGGGCGGGATCGGCAAGAGCACCACCTCGTCCAATCTTTCCGTCGCGTTCTCGAAGATGGGCAAGCGCGTGCTGCAGATCGGCTGCGACCCCAAGCATGATTCGACCTTCACGCTTACCAAGCGCCTGGTCCCCACCGTGATCGATGTGCTCGAATCGGTGGACTTCCACACCGAGGAACTGCGCGTCGAGGACTTCGTCTACGAAGGCTACAACGGTGTCATGTGCGTCGAAGCCGGCGGTCCCCCGGCCGGCACGGGTTGCGGCGGCTACGTGGTGGGCCAGACCGTCAAGCTGCTGAAGGAACATCACCTCCTCGAGGACACCGACGTCGTGATCTTCGACGTACTGGGCGACGTGGTGTGCGGCGGCTTCGCCGCGCCGCTGCAGCATGCCGACCGCGCGCTGATCGTCACCGCCAACGACTTCGACTCCATCTTCGCGATGAACCGGATCGTGGCCGCGATCCAGGCCAAGTCGAAGAACTACAACGTGCGCCTCGGCGGTGTCATCGCCAACCGCAGCGCGGCCACCGACCAGATCGATCGCTTCAATGAGCGGGTCGGCCTGAAAACGATGGCCCAGTTTGCGGACCTCGACGTGTTCCGCCGGAGTCGCCTCAAGAAGTCGACGCTGTTCGAGATGGACGACGTGCCGGGCCTGCAGGAAGTGCAGGCGGAGTACATGCGCCTGGCGGCGTCGCTGTGGGCGGGCACCGAACCGATGGCGCCCGCGCCGATGAAGGATCGCGACATTTTCGACCTGCTGGGATTCGACTGATGCCAACGACCGCTCGCATCGACGCCGCTGACGGCTACACGACCCGCCGCGCGTGGATCGAGGAGTATTTCGATCGCACGGCGGCCCAGGCGTGGGCACGCCTCACGTCGGACGCGCCGGTCAGCGGCATTCGCGCCACGGTGCGCGCGGGGCGCGACCGGATGCGCGGCATCCTTGCCGGCTGGCTGCCGGCCGACCTCACCGGCCGCCGCGTGCTGGACGCCGGATGCGGCACCGGGCAGATGGCCATGGCGCTGGCGCAGCGCGGCGCCGAGGTCGTGGCGATCGACCTGTCGCGCACGCTCACCGACCTCGCCCGCGAGCGAATGGCCGCGGCCAACATCGTGGGCCACGTCAGTTTCCTGGCCGGCGACATGCTCGATCCCGCGCTCGGCGAATTCGACCATGTCGTGGCGATGGATTCGCTGATCCACTACCAGTCGGCCGATACCGTGCGCGCCCTGAGCGGCCTGGCCGCCCGCACCCGGCATTCGATCGTGTTCACCTTTGCACCGCGCACGCCGGCATTGGCCGTGATGCATGCAGTGGGTCGCCTGTTTCCGCGTGGCGACCGCGCGCCCGCAATCGAGCCGGTGGCCGAATGCACATTGCGGCTTGACCTCGCCGAGCCGCCGGTGCTGGCCCAATGGCGGCCGTCCCGCACCGAACGGGTGGCGAGCGGCTTCTACACGTCGCAGGCCATGGAGCTCGTGGCGCAATGAAGGGATTCAATTCAGCGTTGGCGCGGGGCTGGACCAAGGTCGGCACGCGCTTCCTCCCCTTTGCCGATGCGGCGACGCCGGAGTTGCCGCTGGGGCGACTGCTGCGTCTCGCGCTGTTCCAGGTGTCGTGCGGCATGGCGCTGGTGCTGCTCACCGGCACGCTCAATCGCGTGATGATCGTCGAACTCGGCGTATCGACGTGGGTAGTCGCGCTGATGGTGTCGTTGCCGCTGGTCTTTGCGCCGTTTCGCGCGCTGGTGGGTTTTCGCTCCGACCACCATCGCTCGGTACTGGGCTGGCGCCGGGTCCCCTACATCTGGATGGGCACGCTGTTGCAGTTCGGTGGCTTCGCAATCATGCCTTTCGCGTTGCTCGTGCTGTCCGGCGACACGCATGGTCCGGTGGTGATCGGCGAGATCGGCGCCGCGCTGGCCTTCCTGCTCGTCGGCGCGGGGCTGCACACCACGCAAACTGCCGGACTCGCGCTGGCCACTGATCTCGCGCCACCTGAATCGCGACCGCGCGTCGTGGCGCTGCTCTACGTGATGCTGCTGCTCGGCATGGTAGGCAGCGGCCTCGTGTTTGGCGCGTTGCTCAGGGACTTCAACCAGATCCGGCTGATCCAGGTGATCCAGGGCGCCGCGCTGACCACCATGGTGCTCAACATCATCGCGCTATGGAAGCAGGAGGCGCGCAATCCGGCGCATACGGATCCGAAGCGCGCCCGGCCATCGTTCCGCGCGACGTGGCGAGCGTTCATCAGTGCGGGACGGGCGGCACGCCTGCTCGTTGCGGTGGGCCTGGGCGCCGCCGCGTTCTCGATGCAGGATATCCTGCTCGAGCCTTACGGTGGACAGATCCTGCATCTCGGCGTGGGCGCCACTACAGTATTGACGGCGCTGACCGCCTGCGGAGCGCTCGCTGCATTCACACTCGCCGCCCGCGCGCTCGACTGGGGCAGCGACCCGCACCGCATCGCCGCCTTCGGCGCCCTGGCCGGCATCGTCGCCTTTGCGGCCGTGATCTTTGCCGAGCCGCTCGACTCGCCGCTGTTGTTCCGGCTCGGCACCGTGCTCATTGGCTTCGGTGGCGGGCTGTTTTCGGTCGGCACACTCACCGCAGCCATGACGCTCGAACACGATGGGCAGAACGGCCTCGCACTCGGTGCGTGGGGCGCAGTTCAGGCCAGCGCTGCCGGCGTGGCGATTGCGCTCGGCGGCGCGCTCCGCGACGGTATCGGCGCGCTCGGCGCCAGTGGCGCGCTGGGCCCGGCGCTCACCGGGCCCGCGGTCGGCTACAGCTTTGTGTATCACCTTGAAATCGGGTTGTTGTTCCTCACGCTGGTAGTGATCGGCCCGCTTGTCCGTGCGACGAGCGACACGCGGTCGTCATCATCGTCGAGGTTTGGTCTGGCTGAGTTTCCAGGTTAGCCACTTTCGTTTCTTGGGGAGGAATCGCAATGCCCACCGGCGCTATCACTGAATACATCGACGTGGCCCAGCTTGCGCTCTACGCATTCTGGATCTTTTTCGCGGGACTCATCATCTACCTGCGCCGCGAGGACAAGCGGGAAGGCTATCCGCTCGAGTCCGACCGCTCGGGCTCGATCACCGTGCAGGGATGGCCACCGATGCCGACGCCCAAGTCCCGGCTGCTCAAATCCGGCATGTCGCCGCTGCCCAACAATGCCCCCGATTCGCGGCCGCTGGCTGCCCGTCCGGCCGGGAACTGGCCGGGCGCACCGCTTGAGCCCACGGGCAATCCCATGCTGGATGGCGTCGGGCCGGCGGCTTATGCCAATCGCGCCGACGTTCCCGATGTGACCCTCGACGGCGTCCCGCGCATCGTGCCGTTGCGCGTGACCGACCACTATGCCGTGGCCTCGCAGGATCCCGATCCGCGCGGCATGACCGTGCTGGGCGCCGACGGAGCAACGGGAGGCACCGTGCGCGACATCTGGGTCGACCGCGCCGAGGAAATCTTCCGTTACCTCGAAGTGACCGTGCCCACGCCTGCCGGCGGGCGCAATGTACTGCTGCCGGTCAACTTCACCAGGATCGACGGCTCGCGCCGACAGGTGAAGGTGGCCTCCATCCTCGGCGCGCAGTTTGCGCAAGTGCCCGCGCACGCCAATGCCGACCAGGTCACTTTGCTCGAGGAGGATCGCATCATGGGCTACTACGGCGGCGGCACGCTCTATGCCGAACCCTCGCGGCGTGAACCGCTCATCTAGCGCCCACGATCATGGCTGAAATGATTCGCGGTCTGCCCGAGCCCCTGCCTGAGGGCGAGCACCTGCTGTGGGAGGGCGCGCCGGTGCCGCGCGCATTCCTGCTGCATGCCTTTCACCTGCGCAAGCTGGCGGTCTACTTCGGCGTCATCCTGCTGCTGCGGGGGATGTTTGCCCTGGGCGACGGCGGCACCGTGGCCCAGGCGATCGTCGCGATGCTGTGGCTGTTGCCGGTGGCAGCGGCGGCGCTGGGTCTCGTGACCGTGCTGGGACTGCTGACGGCGCGCAGCACGATCTACGCGATCACCGACCGCCGCGTGGTGATGCGCATCGGTGTCGTGCTGCAGATCACCTTCAATATTCCCTATCGGATCGTCGAAAGCGCCGAGTTGCGCGCGTTCCGTGATGGCACTGGCGACCTCCCCCTGCAATTGCATGGCGATGACCACCTGGCGTGGCTGCATTTGTGGCCGCACGTGAGGCCATGGCGGCTGGCCAGCCCGGAGCCGATGCTGCGGTGCGTGCCGGACGCGCTGCAGGTGGCGCAGCTTCTTGCCACGGCGCTGGCGGATCATGCCGGCGTCGCCGCCGTGCGCCCCTCCTCGCCCGTCGCCGAGCGCAACGGACGCAACGTCCCGACGTCGTCGCTTGCGGCACTCGGACACTGAAGCGGAGACCGCGATGAGCGAACATTCCCACGAAATCAACCTGCCGCGCGGACCGTTGCTCGGCGCGGGCGCACTCATCCTGCTGGCGTTGCTGGCGGTCGCCACGGTCCGCCTCACCGGCGTGGGCGCCGTGAAAGTGCCGGATGCGCCCGCGGTGAGTGTGCGCGACCTGCGTTTCGAAGATCGCCCGGATGGCAGCATCGTGGTGCTCGAAGCCGCCGATCGCCACCTGGTGAACACGGTGCAGCCGGGCACCAACGGTTTCCTGCGCAGCACGCTGCGCGGGCTCGCCCGCGAACGCAAGCGGCAAGGTATCGGCGCCGAGCCGTCGTTCCGTCTCATCGGTCGCGCGGACGGTCGCCTCACGCTTGAAGATCCCGCCACCGGGCGCCGGGTCGACCTCGAGTCCTTTGGTCCTACCAACGCCGCCGTGTTTGCCCAGCTGATGATCGTGAAGGCCACGCCATGAGCGACTTGCCGCGCCACGCTGCACGCCGCATCGATGTGCGCTGTGTTGTCGACATCGCGCAGACCGTAGAAACGCTGCACGCCCACGTCACGCTCGATGGCATCGACGTGGGGCCGGGGGACCAGGTCCTCGTGCACAACCCGCCGACCCATGTTGATTTCGGGGAACAGATCGTCTGCGACCGGCAGGCCACGGTCACGCGCGCCACGTGGTTCGGCAAGGCGTGGACCCGGCTCACCAGCCGCTTCGAACTCGGCATGCTCTACGAAGTCAGCTTCACGCCGGGAGCGACACCCCGGCCCGCCCTCAGGAGAAAGTCATGACCGCTGCCGCGATAGCCGACGCCGCGCCCAACGAAGCCACCCAGCGCGCCGTGCAGGACACGATGCTGTCCCCCCGGTTCTACACGACGGATTTCGACGCGCTGGACCGCATCGATATCACGCCGGTGCGGGCGCAATGGGACGCACTGATGGACGAATTCGCGGCCGACACCAACCGCGGGCACTTCGAGCGCCCGGCGACCATGACGGGCGACTATTCGCAGTTGCCCGAAGGCCTGTACCGCGAGTTCTCGGACTTCATGATCAGCTCGGTCACCGCGGAATTTTCCGGCTGCGTGCTGTACGCTGAAATCAAGAAGCGCGTGCGCAATCCGGACCTGCGCAAGCTATTCACCTTCATGACGCGCGACGAAGCCCGGCACGCCGGCTTCATCAACCAGTGGCTGAAGGACTTCGGCATCGGCGTCGACCTGGGCTTCCTGACCAAGGCCAAGAAATACACGTTCTTCCGGCCCAAGTTCATCTTCTACGCGACTTACCTCTCGGAGAAGATCGGCTATGCCCGCTACATCACGATCTTCCGGCAGATCGAGCGCCATCCCGAGCTCTGCTTTCACCCGATGTTCAAGTGGTTCGATAACTGGTGCAACGACGAGTTCCGCCACGGCGAGGCGTTTGCGCTGCTGATGCGCGCCAATCCCGAGCTGCTCACGGGCGTCAACAAGTACTGGATCCGCTTCTTCGTGCTGGCCGTGTTCGCGACCATGTATGTCCGCGACCACGCGCGGCCCGAATTCCACAAGGCGCTTGGTCTCGACCCCACGGCCTACGATTTCGAAGTGTTCCGCGTCACCAGCGACATCTCGCGGCAGGTGTTCCCGCTGACGATCAACCTCGAGGATCCGCGCTTTGCTGCCGGACTCGAGCGCCTGCGGCGCATTGGCCGCGCCAGCGCTGCGGCCCGCGAACGGGGCGGTGTGTTCGGCGGCATCAAGCGCCTTGGTTTGGCACTCGGCGCCGGCGCCACGTT
Organism: uncultured beta proteobacterium; assembly: GCA_963805355.1. Lineage (GTDB taxonomy): Bacteria > Pseudomonadota > Gammaproteobacteria > Burkholderiales > Casimicrobiaceae > VBCG01. The sequence goes on from CAWDTZ010000004.1 coordinate 852,125, forward strand.
CGCGCGCCTGTACTTCCTGCCCGCCAAGCCCAATGCGCTGCCGCAGGAAATCCGGCTCGCGCCGACCTGGTAGCGGCTGCGGCAACGATGGTCCAGCACGGCCTTCCGATTCTGTTCACGCTCGTCGTGTGGTGGGCCAGCACGGGCGCCATCCTCTATCTCGATGGCTTGCCGCGCCGCACATTCCGCTGGAGCATGGCCGGCGCCACCGTATTGCTGGTGGCGGCGCTCTACGGACTTGCCGCCACGCGCGGCGACACCACGGTGTTCGGCGCCTATGTCGCGTTCACCTGCGCAGTAGTTGTATGGGGCTGGCAGGAGGTGGGCTTCCTGCTGGGCTACATCACGGGGCCGCGGCAGGTGCCCTGCCCGCCTGACGCCTCCGAATGGCAGCGCTTCGCCTACGCGGTGCAGACGATCCTGTACCACGAGTTCGCGTTGCTGATCCTTGCGGTGGCCGTGCTCGGCATCGCGTGGGATGCGCCCAATCCCGCAGGTGCATGGACCTTTGCGGTGCTGTGGGCGATGCGCCTGTCCGCCAAGCTCAACCTGTTCCTGGGCGTGCGCAACCTCAGCGACGAGTTGCTGCCGCCGCATCTTGCCTACCTGCAGTCTTACTTCCTGCGCCGGCCGATGAACCTGCTGTTTCCGGTGGCCGTCACGGCCGCCACGGCCTTCGCCGCGATCCTGTGGTCGGAGGCGCTGGCGCCTGACGCGAGCCCGTTCGATGCGACAGCGCTGACGTTTGCCGGAACGCTGCTCGCATTGGCCGTCCTCGAACACTGGTTCCTCGTGATTCCGCTGCCCACCACCGCGCTGTGGTCGTGGGGATTGCGCTCGCGCGAAAAGGCCGGCACGGCGGACCTGGAACCTGCCTCGGGATTGCAACCCGCGCTGCTTGCCAACAAGGCGGACCGGCGCTGAAGTCGCGCCAATGGGCGACGGATCGCGCGAAAGCCGCAATGATCCCGGCATGACTAGGTAGAGCGGCGTGTTCAGGACGCCGCCGGTGTCGTCAGCGGTCTTGATACGCTCCGCGCCCTTCAACTTCGACCAGGTGACGCTCCACGAAGGCCTTTTGCCTCGCGCACCCGACGTCTGAGCACCTTCAACAGAACCGCCTCCGCGGCTCGAATACGCCGTTTCCCGCGGCAAAAATGCCAAGGCCGCGCACCCGCGCGGCCTTGGTGTTCCGGCTTGAATCGATCCTGCCCGTGCAGCCTGGGGTCGCCATGGCAGTTCTCAGGGCGGTTGCCGGAGCTCACGCGCCCGCCTTGCCCGCCCCCGGAAGGATTCGACCGGCCCGCGTCGGGCCCTCCGGTTCGGCGGCTACTGCGCTGCCGCCAGCGGCGCCCTGGTCTGCTGCAACTCGGGATAGTCCTTCGCCATCGCAGCGCCATACAGCGGTTTGTACGCGCCCTGGTGGCACGTCGCGCAATTGGCCTTGGGCGCATCGCCTTCCGGCCCCAGCCGATGCGGGGGATAAACGGACTGCAACGGATTCAGGAATTGATCGTTCACCGCTCGTACGGTCTGGATGCCATAGTACGCGGTGGCCCGCTGTGGTGTGCTGGCATCCCACGACGCGAACGAGCGCGTGTTGTGGCAGAACGTGCAGTTGACGCCCAGCGCATCCGACATGTGCATCATCAGTGCATATGTCCATTCGGTCTGCTTGATGGAATGACGATTGTCCGTGGGCAGCGCTGACGTCGACAACACGCGGATCTGCTGGCGCTCGTCCAGGAACGGTGTGAACGGATCGAAAGGCAGCGACGTCAGCCCGACCTGGGGCGCAGGCCAGTTCTGTCCGGCGCGATTGCCGGCCATCGTGCCTCTGACGGTAACGGGGCCGGGGTTGGTGAACCATATCTCCCGTGGCACGTTGTTGCCGCGATGACACGTGAAACAGGTGACGCCCGTTTCGCCGACGTGATTCTTGTAGTCGCTGTTGATCGTGCGCGTCATCTGCAGCATCTTGCGCGCCACGACCTTGGTGTACAGCGCGTCCGACGACATGTCCTCGCCCGCCTTGTGGCAGTAGGCGCAGCCCTGCTCCGGCGCGACCCATTGCGTGATCGCCACCATCAGCCGCGTGAATTCACCGATGCTGACGTCGTTCAGCACCTGGACGTTCTTGAATACGCTGCTGGCCGGCGGACCGCCAGGCGCCACGGCGGGCACGGCGACCGGCGCCACGTTGTTCGGCGCCTGCGCCGCGAGCGTTCGAGGATTGTAGAGCTCACCCATGGCCAGCCCGCGATAGCCGCGCTGCACGGTTTCAGGCGGCGGAGCCTCGCAGCCCGCGGTAAGTGCGGCCACCGCGAGGACCAGCAGCGCAGCCGAACGTTGAATGCGTACTTTCATCGCGTCACTCCCAGCGTGGCCGGATCGATGACAGGCGGAAACACGTGCGGATACATCGGCGCGATGCCGTGCTTGACGCCCCACAGGTACCAATTGTCCACGACGGTGCCGGTGAGCAGGATGCCGATGCCGCCGGTCAACGGACACAGCACCGCAAACCACCAGGCCCAGCGGTGTATCGATTCCATTGACGCATTGAAGCCCATCGTCCAGCGCCAGAACAGCGCGCCGCGCTCCGACGCCGTGCCGCGATCGACGATCTGTTCGATCTCGCGCTCACCGCCGAAGCGGCTGACTGCCAGGATCGTGGCGCCGTGCATGGCGAAGAGCAGCGTGGCGCCGTACAGGAACGCGATCGACAGCATGTGGAACGGGTTGTAGAAAAGATTGCCGTACCGGATCGAGAACGCCGCCGTCCAGTCAAGGTGCGGAAAGATGCCGAACGGCACCGCTTCTCCCCAGCTGCCCATCAGGAGCGGACGGATGAAACCCAGCACCAGGTAAAGCCAAATCGCCGCGGCAAAGGCCCAGGCCACGTGCGTACCCATCCCGAGCGCTCGCGCGCGCCGGAACATGCGCACCCACCAAAGGATGATCGCAGTCGTCAGAAAAAAGCCTGCCATCAGCCACCAACCCCCCTGGTTGAGCGGTGGCATGCGCAGGCCATAACCCGGTGGCGGCGGTTCCAGCGCCAGCCAGGGCAGCTGGCGGATGAACTGGATGGGATCCCAGTTGACCGATGCCCACATGTTGAGCCCGATGATCTCGATGGCGATGAAGCCGCAGATGAGCGACAACAGGCCCAGCGTCCCGAGGTAGAACGGCCCGATCTGCGCATCGCCGAAGCGGCCGAGAAGGTGCACGAAGAACGGCTTGCCCTCGCGGTTCCAGATGCCGCTGTCGAGTGGCACGCCGGCGTAGGCGGGAGCCCGCACCTGGACGCGCGTGAAGAGGTTTTGATATTCAGCCATGTCGGTCCTCGTCGCGGTTACCAGATGGGAAGGTTGAGCCACCAGTTCCACCACTCCGGCCAGCCTCGCGTCCAGAAGGGTCCACTGATGATGATGCACACGGCGCTCCAGAATCCGGCCGACAGTGCAAGGAAGAGGCCGAGGCGATGGATGCCGAGGCTGCCGATCGAGTAGCCGATCGTGTCGCGGAAGAAAGTGTTCTCGTATTCCGGTGTCTTGACGGGCTCACCTTTCTTGGGATTGGCTGCCGAGAGGATGAGCGAGCCATGCAGCGCCAGGGCGAACACCGTGGTGAAGAAGAAACTCACCGCGATCATGTGCGCGGGGTTGTAGTGGAAATGCAGGAACTGGTAACCGGTGTTCGACACCCAGTCCAGATGACTCATGATGCCGTACGGAAAGCCGTGGCCCCAGGCGCCCATCAGCAGCGGCCGGATCACCACCAGCGACACGTAGGCAAAAATGGCCACCCCGAACGCAAAGGGGACGTGATAGCCGATGCCGAGCTTGCGGCAGATCTCCACCTCGCGCAGAGCCCAGGACACGAACGAACCGATCGCGCACACGGTGATCAGCTGCCACAGCCCGCCATCCATCAATGGCGCCAGCTTCAAACCGTAGCGGAGATCGGGCGGCGCAATGCTGATCTGCCAAAGATTCCAGGTGGGACCTTGCGAGGCGCCCCAGACGATCATCAGCGTGCCGACCACGGCAAAGAACGCGGTCGTGACCCCGAAGAAGCCGACATAGAACGGCCCCACCCAGAAGTCGAACAGATCGCCTCCCACGAGCGTGCCGCCGCGGACGCGATATTTTCTTTCAAAACTGAGCATGGCCATCGTCAGATCCCCAGGTAGATACGCGCGACCACGGGCTCACCTCCCGTGGCGGCTTGCCTGCACGCGGGCGTGCCCGGACAGTTCGTCCGGACCACGTCCGCGTGCAGGGTCCCGCCGTATTACTTCTGCGCCGCGGGCGTGGGCGCCGGCATCGCGGAATTCTGCGACACGGCCGCACGCGCCTTCGGGCCTTCCAGCCAGTTGAAGCGATCGGTGGACAACAGGATGAAATGGATCACCAGCGCCAGCGCAAACAGGAAGGCGAAGAGCGCGACAAGCGTCCTTCTCGGATCGAATAGAAGCCAGATACGCCACATGTTTTCTCCTCCTATCCGATAAACGGAAGAATGTTGGTCACGGCGACGTTGACGCTGTCCACCAGCGACGAATAACCCTTCGCGCCAGGCAGCCACGGGCGCCATTGCCACGCCAGAATGTGCGCGATGATGGCGATCACCGTGAAGATGATGAAACTCGTCATGAAAACACCGTGAAACTCTTTCGCTTCCCCTTCTGTCAAGCCCGATAGCGAGCCTCGTGAGTCAGCCATAGGTACAGCCTCCGCATGGCCTTTCGGCCGTTACCGCGCCACTCCCGCGCGGCGGGGATTGCCGTGGCATCAGCCGCCACGGCTCCGCATCCGCCCGACTGCACCGGACGAACTTGAATATGGAATGCAGGACAATGCTCATGCCGCCTGCCCGTCGGTCAGCACGCGGCGCGCGCTCGAGACACGCGCAGCGGTAATGGCGGCCTCGCCGGCGGCACGCGCTTCGCGCTCCGCGCGATCGCGCAGGCGCTTGGCCGCTGAAATGCGAATCAACACCGGCTGCGCCTCGATCAGTTCTTCGAGCGCCATCCTGGCTTCGTCGTCCCATGGCAATTCCGCATGCAGGCGCGACGGCGTGGCTTCGACCTTGTCCATGTCGGTGGCCAGAGGCAGGATGTGGAACAGCGCGTCGAACAGCGCGTTGCAATATTCCTGGATGACGTAGGTCGCCCCGGCGTAGCCCATGAAAGGCGTGCCCGTCGCACGGCGTATCACGGCGCCGGGAAACGACGCCGGGATGTACGCCGCGCGCGCGCCTGCTTCGGCGAGATACATCCGCTCGTTGTAGCTGCCGAACATCACCAGCGGCGGCTTTTCGCGCACCATCTTGCGCACGGCTTCGTTGTCGGTCTTGGCACCGGGCAGGCGCGACACGGCGAATGCGCATGCCAGCCCCATCTCGTCTTCGAGAAAGTGGCGCAGGCCGCGGGCATAGGTATCGTTGGCCACCACGGCAAAGCTCGCGGTACCGAAGAAGTCCTGCGTCACGGAACGCCACAGGTCCCAGATGGGCTTGACGGTGGTGTGCTTCTCGCGCTCGATGAAGGGTTCCGGGTCGAGGCCCAGCAACTGCCCCAGCGCGCGCAGGAACAGCGTGGTGCTATGCAGGCCGATCGGCGCCTGCAGATACGGACGATCGAGCGCCTCGCACAGCATGCGGCCGAACTCGCGGTACATGCAAACGTTGACGTCGGCTTCCGCCAGCTGACGCACATCGGCGAGGTGGCTGCCCAGCGGAAACGTCATGTTCACTTCAGCGCCGATGCCTTCGATCAGGCGGCGGATCTCATGCAGGTCGCTGGCGGAATTGAACGTGCCGTAGCACGGTCCGATGATGTTGACGCGGGGCCTGGCGCCTTCGGGACGCGGCGAAATAGACGGCGTGGGTCCGCGCTTGCTGCCGTATTCGGTCCACAGCCAGTACATGGCGCGATTGGCGCATTGCCACTGATCCTCGTCGATCGTGCGTGGCAGGAAGCGCTGGATGTTGGTGCCTTCCGGCGTGACGCCGCCGCCGATCATCTCGGCGATCGATCCGGTGACGACGACCGCGGGAAGATCCGGATCGAGCACCTGGTGCGCGCGTTTCATGGCGCCCTCGGTGCCTTCGCGGCCGAGATTCTCCTCGGCCAGTCCGGTGACCACGATCGGCAGCTCGTGCGGAGGCAATGCATCGGTGTAATGCAGCACCGACGTGACCGGCAGGTTCTCGCAGCCCACCGGGCCGTCGATGACGACCTGCAGGCCCTTGATCGCCGTGAAGACATAGACAGCGCCCCAGTAGCCGCCGGCTCGATCGTGATCGAGGACTAGCACGTCACCGCCCTTCGACGAAAGCAACGGACACCTTGCGCGCGGGCACTCAAATCATCTCCTCGGCTTTGCGCTTTTTCACCATCTTGATGACATGACGCTTGTATTGTTCGCGGAACTCGGGGCGATCGACCGGTGTCTTTTCCCAGATGCCCGCTGCATGGCCTTCGCCAACGCCGGCGAAAAATGCCTTCATTGCCGCAAAGCGTGGCTTGTTGGCGAGCGCGGCATTGACGACCATGGCGAGCGAACCGGCGCCGGCCGGGCCCATCAACGGCCGCGCGGAAATGAGATTGGTGAAATAAAGCGCGGGGGTCTCCGCTTCCTTGGCTGCCTGCACCACCGGCGTGGTACCGATCGCGAGATCGGGTTGCCACTCGCGCATCGCCGCCAGGTCCTGCTCGAGCGAGGCGCGATATTGCACATGCACGCCCTTCGCTTCGAGCCACGCGCAGTCGTTGGCGCTCCATACCGTGCGCGGACACGCCGTGCCCACGTAGCGAACGTCGGCACCGCTTTCCACCAGCAAGCGCGCCACCAGCAATTCCGAACCTTCGTAGCCGGATAAGGTGATCCGGCCCTTGATCGGCATTTTCGACAGCGCGCCGCGGATCGCGGGCAACACGCGATTCTTCGCCGCGTCGATCCTGTCCTGGGGCACGTCCGCCGCGACGCCGATCGCCTGCAGCCACGCTTCGGTGCCGTCGTAGCCGACGGGCGCGGAGCCGACGATCGGGCGGCCGGCGGCGGTGAACTCCCGCAGGCTTGCGGTATAGAACGGGTGGATCGCCGCCACCGCGGCGCAATCGAGCGCTGCATAAAGTTCGCGCCATTCGCGCGTCGGCACCACGGGCCCCGCCGCCAATCCCATCGGCTCGAGCATCATGCCGATGCCCACCGGATCGGCCGGAAATACTTCGCCGACGAGCGTGATCGTGGGCTTGGCGGAGCGCCCGGTGCGCGGCGCGGCCACCGGCCCCTGCTCGGCTTCCGTCCGCGCGTAGCGCAGCATCGCCCCCGCCAGCACGTCCTTGGCCTCGGCATGCGTCGGTACGCCGAAACCCGGGACATCGATGCCGACGATGCGCACGCCGTTGATTTCCTTCGGCAGCAATTGCAGCGGCACGCCGCTGGCCGTAGGCACACAAAGATTGGTGATGATGATCGCGTCGTAGTTGGCGGGGTCCGCCAGCTTGTAGACGGCCTCGCGGATATCCTCGAACAACTTGCCGGTGACGAGGGATTCCGAGTTGAACGGCACGTAGCCGACCGTGCGTCGCGCGCCATAGAAATGCGACGTGAACGTCAAGCCATAGACGCAGCAGGCCGAGCCGGACAACACGGTGGCGGTGCGGCGCATGCGCAACCCCACGCGCAGGCTGCCGAAGGCCGGACACATCGATTGCGGCTGGTCATGCGGACCCTTGGGATAATCCCTGGCGTACTGGTCGAGCGTCTCGCTCTTGCCCGCGGCTTTGGCCGCAGCCAGCATTTCGTCCCGGCCCGAGTGGCAACCCATGCCGTCGGCACCGACGGCTGCGGGGTTGGCCAATACGGGAGCTGTGGTTGTGGTCATGGCGCGCGCGTCGTTGCTCAAACCGAGTCGTAGACCACTTCGAGGGAATCGCGACGGGATTCGCTCTTGCCGCACATGTCGAATTGGGTCGCGGGTTCCAGCACGACGTTGCGACCGGTGACGTCGCTCGAGAACAAGCCGAGCAGTTCATCCTGCGTCAGCGGATGGGGTCGCACCGGTGGCGCTTCGCCCACATTCTTCGCCAGTTCTTCAAATAAAGGCGCCCACTGTGTGCCGGGACGGCCGATGATTTCGTAGGAAGCGCTCTTGCGGCGGATGTCGTCGTGCGCGGGAATCGCCGACAGCACCGGGATTCCCACGCGCGCCGCGAATGCGGCCGCCTCGCCCGTGCCGTCATCCTTGTTGACCACCATGCCGGCCACGCCGACATTGCCGCCGAGTTTGCGGAAATACTCCACCGCCGAACACACGTTGTTGGCGACATAGAGAGACTGCAGGTCGTTGCTGCCGACCACGATCACCTTCTGGCACATATCCCGCGCGATCGGCAGGCCGAAGCCGCCGCACACCACGTCGCCCAGGAAGTCGAGGAGCACGTAGTCGAAGCCCCACTCGTGAAAGCCCAGTTTTTCCAGCAGTTCGAAGCCGTGGATGATGCCGCGACCGCCGCAACCGCGTCCTACTTCAGGCCCGCCTAGTTCCATCGCGTAGACGCCATCGCGCTTGAAGCAGACGTCGCCGATCTGCACTGCTTCGCCGGCCAGCTTCTTCTTCGACGAGGTCTCGATGATCGTCGGACACGCGCGCCCACCGAAGAGCAGCGACGTGGTATCGCTCTTGGGATCGCAGCCGATCAGCAGCACCTTCTTGCCCTGCTGCGCCATCATGTAGGAGAGGTTGGCCAGCGTGAAACTCTTGCCGATCCCGCCCTTGCCGTAGATCGCGATGATCTGCGTGTCTTTGGTCACTTCACCCGAGGCCACCGCATCCGGCTCGATCGCAGCCTCGGCCCGCAACTGCTTGTTCATCGCGAATTGCACGACCGCTGGGGTCGTGGTGCCGCAGGCAGAACTCATGTGCACGTTCTCCAGTCCAGTACCATCTTGAGACAAGCCGAATCGCCGAAGGCGGTGCGGTACGCAGCGGGCGCCGTGACGGCGTCCTGGCGATGCGTGATGAGGCCGGCCAGCGACAGTTGTCCCGACTCGGCCAGTTCCTTGACCGCGCGCAGGTCGGCGTCCTGCCACTGCGCGGCGATGCGAATGCGCGCTTCGCGCATGAACGCGGGCGGAAACGCGAACGACAGCGGATCGGAATAGAAACCGGCGAGCACGATCTCGCCGCCCGGCGCCAGGCGCTGGACGAGGCGATCGAGCAACGTGGCATCGCCACTGACGTCATAGATCGCGCGATAGTCGCGGCGCGCATCGTGTTCGGGATCGATCACCTGGTAGCCCAGCGCACCGTCGGCGCGTTCGGGATTGCGCTCCCACACCACGGGACGCTCGCCACCGGCCAGCAAGGCCAACCGCGCCAGCATCCGCCCGAGCACGCCATGGCCGATGATGAGATCCGGTGGCCGCGAGCCCTTGGCGGCCATCGCGTGATACGCGGTGGCGGCGAGCGCGAGCAGCACGCCCTCTTCGGCCAGGCTGTCGGCAATTCTCGTGACTTTGGCGCCGGGCACCACCACGCGCTGCGAAGCGCCGCCGAAAAGTCCACGCACTTCGCCGTAACAGCGTGCGCCCGGCACGAACACGCGATCGCCAATATTGACGCCGGATCCGGACCCGGCGACGCGTACGCGCCCTACGGATTCGTAGCCCGGGACCAGCGGGTAGCCCATGCCCGGAAACGACGGCATCTTGCCGGTCCACAGCAGGCGCTCGGTGCCGGTGCTGATACCGCTCCACTCAATGTCGACGACGACATCGTCGGCACCGGGTGGCGTCAGGTCGAGGCGGCTCAAACGCAGCCGTTCGGGTTCCTCCAGCACTACCGCCATCGTTTGCATCGAGTTCCCCACTTTCCGAGCGCGCCCTGCTTGTTGGTGATCGCGATTTATCTGTGCGTCGTTCGGTTATGTCAGTTTAGCGTTACTTTGATGTATGTCAAGCAATCAGAACACTTTATTCAATCAGCCAGCGCGGTCATGGCACGCGCGCCACCATCAGTCCGGTCTGCAACGGCATCGTCGTAGCCACCGCGCGCACGCCCACAAATCCCGCGCCGCGGAGAAGTGCTGCGAGTTCGGTTGTGGAGCGTGGCCTTCCGCGCCCCATGGCCAGCAGGTAGAACGCGAAATAGGCATCACCCACGGCGGGCGCACCCGGGGCATCACGCAACGGTTCCGCGATCAGCAGCGTGCCGCCGGCCGGCAGTGCCTGGCGCACCACTCGCAGGATGGTTTTCACGCGCTCGTCGTCGTGGTCATGCAGCACCCTAACCAGTGACGCGACGTCCGCACCGGAAGGCAGCGGGTCCTTCAGAAAATCGCCGCCGAACGCGGTGGCGCGTTCGCCCAATCCTGCGGCCGCCAATCGCGCCGAGGCCCGCGCCGCCACCGCTGGCAGATCGAAGAGCTTGAGTTCAAGGCCCGGGGCCCTGGCCGCAACGGCCTCCAGAAACGCGCCCTCGCCACCGCCCACGTCCAGCAGGCACCGGTGTCGTGTCAGCGAATAGGCATCCAGCACCTGCCCGGCAATCAGCGACTGCGAGGCGGCCATCAACGTCGAATAGGCGGCGACCCGATCGGGTGCCAGCTTGCCCGGCGAATCGTCCCCCGCGTACGGCCAATACGCGCTCAGCGCGGTGTCCTCCAGTCCGCCACGCAGTAGGGCCACGGGGTCGCGCAGGTCCGCATAGAACATGGCGTGGTGTTCGACCATCGCCGTGATCGCGGGATTGCCGGCGACACTGGCGCCCAACGGCCCGAGGCCATAGCGGCCGCCCTGGCGACGATCGACCAGCCCGAGCGCCACCGCGGCGTCGAGCAACGTGGTGGCCGCCGCGGTGGTCAGGCCGACGCGCCGTCCGAGTTCCGCGCCGGACTGCGGCGACGCCGCCAATAGTTCGAGCACCCGGAGGCGCACGCAGGCCGCCAGTACCTGTGAATAGACGAACCCGGCGCAGAGGTCGAAGACTTCCCGCGCACGGCGGCGGGCGATGCCGCGGGTCAGCGGAAACCGCGCGGCCCAGTCGCGGAAAGCCGGCGTGGCGATCCAGCGATCGCGGAGTCCGCGCCACGCATCGCGCAGTCCCGCGCCTGGCGGATGTCGCGGCGCGATAGCGCGCACCCTTTCGCTCCCGCCGTACCTTACGCCGCCCGCAGGGCGACATCCTTCGGCACGAGGCGCTGCGTCTCGATACGCATCGCCGCGCGCAATACATCGGCCCCGGGGCAATCGGGGATCGCGGCCATGGCACCTTCCACGAGAAATTCGAGCCGGCGCAACGCACCCGCGAGACCCAGTTCACCCGCAGCACTCGGACGACCGAGCGCAGCGTCACGGCCGATCGGCTTGCCGAGTTCGAGGGGATCCGCAAGCACATCGAGGAGATCGTCAGCCACCTGATAGGCCTCGCCGAGGCGCTCCCCCAAGCGCCGCCAGGGTGCCGGGTCCGCGCCTGCAGCCGCAGCGCCGGCCATCGTGGCGGCGGCAAACAGCGCACCGGTCTTGGCCTGTTGATAATCCGCCAGCGCGACCCGTGGTTCGCATTCCCACGCCTGACCCGCCACGATGCCAGTGGGCATCCCCACGCCCCGGCTGATCAGCAGGAGGAGTGGCGCCAGCCGATCCGGCGCGAGCGCACCGGCGCGCGCCAGCGACTCGAAGGCAAGCACGATCAGCGCATCGCCTGCGAGCACGGCCAGCCGCTCGCCGTAGGCGCGGTGTACCGAAGGCTTACCGCGGCGGGTCGCGGCATCGTCGAAGCACGGCAGGTCGTCGTGCACCAGTGAAGCGCAGTGCAGCAGTTCGATCGATGCGCCGGCGGCTTCGGCCAAGCCCGGACGATCCGCCCCGCATGCGGCCGCCACGGATAGACAAAGCCGTGGACGGATACGCCCCCCCGCCGGAAATACCGCATAGTGCAACGCTGCCGCAAGGCGCGGCGGTGCGCTATCGTGGTCCCACTCGGCCAGGGCTGCCTGCAACGCTGTTTCGATTCGTGCGCCTGCGTCCATGCCGACTCCTTGATGTGTGTTTTACATTACATCGTATAGTGTCATGTAATGTAGACACTCGCCGTTGTATCGTCAACCGGTCTTTGCATTCCTCCTGGCCCATGCCTCGAACGTCCCCTGTGATCGTCGTCGGCGCCGGCATCGGCGGCCTGGCGGCCGCCCTCCGGCTGGCTGCGGCAGGTCATGCCGTCACGGTCCTCGAACGGGCCGCGACGACGGGCGGCAAGATGAGGGAAATCCTTGTCGGTGATGTCGCCATCGACGCCGGCCCCACCGTGCTGACGATGCGAGACGTTTTCGAGGAAATCTTCGCGGCCGCCGGTACGTCGTTGGCGGCTGAAGTTTCGTTGCGGCCGCTGGACGTGCTGGCGCGGCACGCTTGGGGACCGGAGGCCCGGCTCGATCTCTTTGCCGATCAAGCGCGGACCGCGGCCGCCATCGGCGAGTTTGCGGGTGCCGCCGACGCGCGGGGATTTGTTGCGTTCTGCGCCCGGGCTCGCGCGATCTACGCCACGCTCGACCAGTCCTTCATGCGCGCGCAACGCGGCGGTCCCCTCGCGCTGATGCAACGGGTTGGTCTCGCCCGGCTGCCGCAGCTACTGCAAATCGCACCGTTCACCACGATGTGGCGCGCATTGGGCGACTATTTCCAGGATCCGCGGCTGCGCCAGCTGTTCGGCCGCTACGCCACCTATTGCGGATGTTCGCCGTTCGCCGCGCCGGCAACGCTGATGCTGGTCGCCCATGTCGAGCAGGAAGGCGTGTACGTCGTCGACGGCGGCATGCAGCGCGTGGCGCAGGCGCTGCACCGGGTGGCGCAGCGGCTGGGCGTGACCTTTCGCTTTGACAGCAACGTCAGCGGCATCACGATCGCTTCGGGCCGCGCCGTGGGCGTGTCGCTGGCTGGCGGCGAAGCGCTGGATGCGTCCGCCGTCGTGGTCAATGCCGATGCCAACGCCGTGCCCGCGGGGTTGTTCGGCGCCGCGGCCGCCGGTGCGGCCCGGGGCGTCCCCATGGCATCGCGCTCGCTCTCGGCCGTGACCTGGTGCGCAACGGCACGCGTGAAGGGCATGGCGCTCCACCGCCACAACGTTTTCTTCTCGCCGGACTATGCCGCGGAATTTCATGCGCTGATCCGTGATCGCATGATGGCCGCAGCGCCTACCGTCTATATCTGCGCGCAGGACCGCGCGAGCGGCAGCCTGCCCGTCGACGGGCAGGCCGAGCGCCTGCTGTGTCTCGTCAACGCGCCCGCCACCGGCGACACGGCACCATTGTCCGGCACCGACATTGCATGCAACGTGGACCGCATCCTGGCCATGCTGGCGCGCAGCGGGCTGCACCTGGACGTGACCGGCGCGCCGCCGGTCGTGACTACGCCGACTGACTTCGAGCGGTTGTTCCCGGCCACTGGCGGCGCGCTGTACGGGCGCGCGGGACACGGCTGGCGCGCATCGTTCGAACGTCCCGGCGCGCGCTCGCGCATTCCTGGCCTGTACATGGCCGGCGGCAGCGTGCATCCGGGGCCGGGCGTCCCGATGGCGGCGCTTTCCGGCACCCTGGCAGCAGCATGCATCCACGCGGACCTGACTTCGCGGGCACGGTAGCCGCCGGCGGCTACGCCTGGTGGTACATCGACGCGCTGTCCGACGACGGACAGCACGGTCTGACGGTGATCGCCTTCGTCGGCAGTGTCTTTTCCCCGTACTACGCCGCTGCGCGCCGCCGCGGACCCACCGATCCGCGCGACCATTGCGCGATCAATGTCGCGTTGTACGGCGCCGGCGGACACCGTTGGACCATGACCGAGCGTGGCGCGGCGGCACTGGTCCGCACGCCGACCCGGCTTGCCATCGGGCCGAGTTCGCTCACCGCCGGCGACAACTCGCTGACGCTCGAACTCGACGAAATCACGGTGCCGTGGCCGTCGCGCGTGCGCGGCACGATTCGCCTCGAGGCCCGTCTGGGCGGGAACCATGTCGTGCCGCTGGATTCCGCCGGTCGCCACCGCTGGCGGCCGATCGCGCCGCGGGCGCGCGTCGACGTCACGCTTGCGCAGCCTGCACTCTCATGGTCGGGTCACGGCTACTTCGACAGCAATGCGGGCGACGCGCCGCTCGAAGATGACTTTCGTGCCTGGCACTGGTCGCGCGCCGATGGCGATGCGGAGACACTGGTGCTCTACGACATCGAGAGACGCGACGGTACCAACCTCGCGTTCGGACTGCGCTGCACTGTGGATGGGAACGTGCTCGCGTTCCAACCGCCGCCATTGGCCGCGTTGCCCCGATCGCGCTGGGGCGTGCCTCGCGCCACGCGCGCCGACACGCCGGACGGCGCGCATCTTGCGCAGGTGCTGGAGGATGGACCGTTCTATGCGCGCTCGCTGGTGCGTTCGCGCCTCCTGGGACAGGACCTGGTGGCCGTGCATGAAAGCCTGTCGCTCGAGCGCTTTCGCGCGCGCTGGGTGCAGGCACTGCTGCCATTTCGCATGCCCCGGCGCCGCTGAGACCGGGGCACTTCAGGCCGGTGGCGATTTTTTTTCGGCGGCGTCCTCGCGCTGCGAACGCCGCACGGACCACAACTGATAGACACCGAATCCGAGCACCGCGCCGAACACCAGCAGCATCTCAATCAGGCCAAGGTTGTCCGACGCCACGGGATTCGAACCGGTCAGGAGCGCACGCGCTCGCGGGCCTCGAGGCGCTCGAAGATGTCGAGCACCGTCACCCAGCGGGCATACAGATTCCACCATGGCGCGGAAGGCCCGACGCGGCCGGTGGCGCGACTCGCGATCGCAGTGGCGACCGCGTCGACCAGGAAGCGCGTTTCCGGCAGCGGCGGTGCCGTGGGCAACGTCGGGCGCATGGTCCGCGTGGTGAGCGCGCGGCCAAGCACGCGCAGCTTGCGCCGCGGCGTGACCACCGCGCGCCGGCTGACGCCGTCACCGGCACGGCGTGATACCTCATGGCCGATCTCGGCGTAGAGCATGCGCGCGGCATTGATGCCGGGACGGCACGTCCGTGGCAGCAACGCCACGCCGTCACCCACGCGCGCATACAGGCCATCGGCGGCCGCCAGCAGCCGCTGCACCACGCCACCCAGGGCTGGCGAATGCACAGGATGGGCGAGCCACGCCTGTGGATCGATACCCGCCTCGCGCAGCCACGCATGCGGCAGGTAGAGACGGCCGTTGCGCGCATCGTCGCCCACATCGCGGGCGATGTTGGACAGTTGCATGGCCACCCCCAAGTCGCATGCCCGCGCGACGGCGGAACGCGAATGCGCACCCATCAGCAGCGCCATCATCGCGCCCACGGTCCCGGCCACGCGCGCGGCGTAGGCCTGCAACGCGGACAGGTCTTCGTATTGGCGGCCGGCCTGATCCCAGGCGAAGCCTTCGAGCAACGCATCCGGCAGCGCGCGTGGAATGGTGAAGCGCGCGACCACGTCGGCAAATGCGCGATCAGTCCGATAGTCAAGCGGGCGCCCCGCATAGATCGCGTCCAGCCGCGCGTGGAGGTGCGCGAGCGCCGAGGCATCGCTGCCCTGCGCGTCGATGGCGTCGTCGGCCACGCGGCAGAACGCATACAGTGCGCAGGCCGGTTCGCGCACGCGCGCCGGCAGGAGGTACGCCGCGGCGTGAAAGGTACGCGAACCCTCGCGCAGCAAGGCCCGGCATGCGGTGCTGTCGGACAGGTAGATGGAGGCGGGTTCAGCGGATGGTGGCGGCATCGGGGACTACCGAGTCGAGGACGCGGGCCGACGACAGCACGCCGGGCAAACCCGCGCCCGGATGGGTGCCTGCACCGACGAGGTAGAGGCGATCGATTTCCTCGCTGCGATTGTGCGGCCGGAACCACGCGCTCTGCGCGAGTACGGGCTCGAGTCCGAAGGCCGCACCGCGAAACGATGACAGCCGGTCCTGGAAATCGAGCGGCGTCAGCACGCGCGACGTGACCACCACGTCGGCAAGCCCGGGGAGCACTGTGGCGGCAAGATGCTGCGACAGCTGCTGCCGGTAAGCCTCTCCCCGCGCGTTCCAGTCGGTACCGCTGCCAAGGTGCGGCACCGGCGACAGCACATAGAACGCGTCGCAGCCAGGCGGCGCCAGCGACGGATCGGTCGCCGTGGGCCGGTGCAGGTAAAGACTGAAATCGTCGGCCAACACCTTGCGCTCGAAAATGTCGGCAAGCAGCTCGCGGTAACGCGGCCCCAGAAGGATGGTGTGGTGTGCAACGTCGGGATACTGTCGGCGCGTGCCGAAGTACCAGACGAAGAGACTCATCGAATAGCGCGAGCGCTCAATGCGGCGGTCGGTCCAGCGCCGACGTTGCAGTTGCGGCACCAGATAGCGATAGGTCCACGCCGAATCGGCGTTGGATACCACCACGTCGGCGTCGATGCGCGACCCGTCTTCCATGACCACGCCGGTGGCGGTGCCGGCCGCGACGGCGATCTCCCGCACCCGCGCATTGCAGCGCAACGTGCCACCCTGCCCTTCGATCAGGCCAACCAGGCCCTGCACCAGCGTGCCGGTACCGCCCATTGCAAAGTGCACGCCCCATTCGCGTTCCAGGAAAGCGATGAGGCTGTAGACCGACGTGGTGGAGAACGGATTGCCACCCACCAGCAGTGGATGAAAGGAGAGCACGATACGCAACCGTGGGTCGCGCACGTGCTTGGCGACCATGCCGAAGACGGTGCGATAGCTCTCGAGGCGCACCAGATCGGGGGCGACCTTGACCATGTCGGTCCACGAATCGAATGCGACGTGCCCCAGTTGCTCGAAGCCAACACGGTAGATGGCCTCGGAGGCCCGCATGAAGCGCTCGTACCCCTCCACGTCGCCGGGCGCGAGACGCGCCACCTCCGCCCGCATCGCCGCCGCATTGCCGGAATAATCGAAGGTGGCACCGTCGTCGAAGCGGATTCGGTAAAACGGCGACACCGGGCGCAATTCGACATCATCGGCCAGGCGCCTGCCGCACAGCTGCCACAATTCCTCGAACAGGAACGGCGCGGTGACGATCGTGGGGCCGGCGTCGAACGTGAAGCCGTCCTGGCGATAGACGTAGGCGCGGCCGCCGGGCGCGTCCAGCTGCTCGAGGACCGTGACCCGATATCCGCGTGCACCGAGCCTGACCGCGGCCGCCAATCCGCCAAAACCGCTGCCGATGACAACTGCATGCGGTTTGCGGCGTATGGAAGCGCGGGCGTGCGCGTCGACGGAGAGTTCGCGTGGCATGGCAGGCGGAGTATAGAAGTGTCATCAAGGCCTGACAAACGCAATACGTAGGACATTTCATGTTGCGGTGCGTTAGTGAATCCGTGATGTAATTTTTCGATCGACAACGCATGTCACCTTGACATTCTTTGCTCCCGGGCAAACCATGCGGGGCAACTTCGCGCTGCAGTTGCATCGCTGCAAGAACCCTAAATGAACCCACCATCGCCCGCGTCGCCGTACGACCGTGCCGCACCTCGCTTCGGCGAAGCGGACCTGTCCAATTGCGACCGCGAGTTGATCCAGCATCCGGGATCGATCCAGCCGCATGGCGCGCTGCTGGTCCTGGACGCCGCGTCGCCGTCGATCCTGCAGGCCAGCGCCAACGTCGAGGCGATGCTGGGCTTCACGGTCGACGAATTGCTGGGGGAGTCGATCGAGATCCTGGGCGGCGATCTGCCTGCCCAGGTGTGGACGCGCGTGCTGTCCGGCGTTCGCGCGGCGCCGCGCGCCTTCCGCGGGTACATCGAGCGCGACGGTACTCGCCGCGGCTTTGAAGCCATAATCCATCGCAACGCGGACGATGCCGTCATTCTCGAACTCGAGCCGGTCAACCTGGTCGATGCGGCCAAGCTCGCGCGCGAACTGCCGATGCGCCTGCCTGCCTCCGTCGCGCAACTTGGCGCCGCGCCGTCGCTGGAAGCACTGGCAAGTGAGGCGGTCAACATCTACCGGGAAATCACCGGCTACGACCGGGTGATGTTCTATCGCTTCGATCCCGATGGCCATGGCGAAGTCGTCGCCGAGGCAAAGGAGGCGCATCTCGAGCCCTTTGTCGGACTCCACTACCCCGAGTCGGACATCCCGCAGCGCGCGCGCGAGCTCTACCTGCGCAACCGGGTGCGGGTGCTGGTCGACGTGCACTACAACCCGGAGCCGCTGCTGCCCCGGCTCTTCCCTCCCACCGGGGAAGAGCTCGACATGTCGATGAGCTGGCTGCGCAGCATGTCGCCGCTGCACCTGCAATACCTGAAAAACATGGGCGTCACGGCCACGCTGGTCGTCTCGCTGGTGCGCGAGGGCCGGCTGTGGGGCCTCATCGCGTGCCACCACTATTCGCCCAAGCGCCTGCCCTACGCCATGCGCGCCGCGTGCGATCTCGTCGCCGAGATTCTCTCTACGCGGATCGCGGTGCTCGAGAATTTTTCGCAGGTGCGGTCCACGGCACTGGTGCGTCGCCTCGAAGGCCGCCTGCTCGAAGCCACCTGGACGCGCGGCGAGTGGCAGCGCGCGCTGTTCGAGGATCCGCGCGAGCTGTTGCGGCTGGCCGACGCCACCGGTGCGGCGCTGGTCTACGAAGGCGAGATCCTCACCGCCGGTGCCGTGCCCTCCACCGATGCGTTGCAGGCCCTGGTGGACTGGGTTGCGACGCAGACGTCCGAGGGCGGCATCGTCACCTGCGCATCCGTGGCGCGCGACATCCTGGAGTTCGCTCCACTGGCGGACCATGCGTGCGGTCTGCTCGCCATCGAGCTGTCGCGACCCAATCGCGAATACCTGATCTGGCTGCGCGGCGAACAGGTCCGCGAGGTGCGATGGGCGGGCAATCCGCACAAGCCGGTGCTGCCGGGCAACGATCCGCGCGACCTGTCGCCGCGCCGCTCGTTTGCCGTCTGGACGGAGCGCGTGCAGGGCACCGCTCGCCGCTTCAGTCCGGCCGAGATCAACACTGCGCGCGCGGTCGGCACCGCGCTGCGTGATGTGATGCTGCAGGTCCGCTCGATGAGCTACCTGATCACCGAGGATCGCATCGCGCGTCTGCGGCGCTCGCTGCAGGCCTCCACCGACGGGGTGCTGATTGCCGACGGCGCCGGTCGTATCCGCTTCGTGAGCGAGGCGTTTTCGCGGTTTTTCCGCCGTCCGCATGTGCATCTTGCCGATATGGAAGACCTGCCCCGGCTATTCCACGACCAGGCCGCCGCGCGCGACATGGTGCGCGCCGTGATGGACGAGGAGCGCAGCTGGCGCGGCGAACTGCGCCTCGATGCCGGCGCGGGCACCGTGGTGCATCTCGCGATCCGGGCGGACGTCATACCTCGACTCGATGGCGCGGGCGCCCTGGGGCGGATCGTGCTGGTGACCAACATGTCCGAGGGTCGCGAGGCCCACGCGGCGCGCGATCGCGTGCAACGCGCGATCCACGACGCCCAAAGACCATTGCGCCAGGGCGAAGTGCCGTTTGCGGAGAGCGCCGACTTCCATCAGTTGCTGGAAGCGGTGATCGCACATGCCAGTCTCGCCGTGCTTGAAGTCGCCGACGACGGCGACAGCAGCGCCGTGGTGCCAACGCTCGACGATCTCGAAGCGTCGACCAAGCGTCTGGCCGACCTCACCCGGCAGATGAGCGCGTACGCCGCCAACGGCGAAATCGACTGCTGACCTGCCGGGCGTGTCAGGCGCTTCGGTTTGGCGCGCTTTCGGCGCCCTGCTCCGCCAGTTCCTCGAACAGCGCCACGTGGCGGGCGAAAGCGTCGCCGGCTTCCGCGACGATGGCATCGCCGTCGCCATCCGGCAGCGCCAACGCATCGAGCCCGCGGCGGAATTCCGTCTTCAATGCATCCGGCGAACCCACGTCAAACGCGTAGAAGGCCGTCCCGCGCTCGTCGCGCAGCGATAACGCGCGGCGCACAGCGTCGCGCAGGAGCTGGCCGCCGGACAGATCGCCCATGTATCGCACATAGGCGTGGGCCGCCAGCAAGCGCGGATGGGTGCCCTTGACCGCTTCGATGCGCGCAACATAGGCGTGCATCGACGTGGCCAGGGGCAGTGCATTCCAATGCGGGGCCAGATGGTCGAGATCTGCGGCGAGCAGGTCGGCGCGAAAAAGCGAGCGCAGCCGCATAGGCGCCAGCGCAAGCGCAGCAGCATGCGTCTCGAGTGCGCGCTCCATCGACTCGTAAAGCGCGTGCAGGTTGCGCAGGAACAGGACGTACGTCTTGGGGGCAATGTCCCCGCGCAACAGGGCCGGCATGAAGCCCGCGCGCTCGGCCGCGCGGTGCGAGGCGCGGGTGGCATCGGCCAGTCGGGCCGAAAGCGGTATGACGAGTGCGGTCATGGCGACAGAGGGAAATGACGGCGATTGTCGAAAGTGTAGCAGCGCGACGATCCCGGCACCGGACGTCCGCGCGCCCGGACGCTGGAAAATGGCGGGATCGGACGCCGTGCCTGCGCGGCGGCAGCCCGCCTATCGGCGCGGCTGTTCCGGCGCCTCGGTCGCGCTGCGCACCGCGGCCGACATCACCGCGGCACCTGCATACGGAAGGGGCAGGTAGCGTGCCCCCATCGCATCGGCCAGCGTCCGCGCCAGCGGATGGGGTTGAGGCGACGTATCGACAACGAGGATCATCAGCTGCGCGGCGCCGGCAAGGCGCGCCGCGGCCAGCGCTTCCTCTTCCGCGCGCGCCCGCCCGCCCGTGCCGTCGCGCGCAATGTTCGCCCGGCCGTCGGTCAGGAACACGACCACGGGCGTCTCGCCGCGACGAAGGACCGCCTCGGCAAGGCGCATTGCTGCATCGATGCCCGCGGCCAGCGGCGTGCCGCCGCCACCTGGCAACGCGGCGAGACAACGCTTGGCACGGACCAGCGACCGCGTAGCCGGCAGCAACAATTCGGCCACGCGACCGCGGAATGCGAGCAGCGCCACATGGTCGCGACGCACATAGCAATCGGCCAGCAGCAACTCGACCGCGCCCTTGGCTTCGGCCAGCCGATGCAACGCCGTGGAACCCGATGCGTCCACGGCGAAGATCGTCGTCGTCTGCCTTCGCTGCATGCGCCGCACCACGTGAAAATCCTCGCGGCGGACCTCGATGCGCGGCGCGGTTGGCTTGAGGCTCGCGCCCGCAGCCGCGCGGTGGCGCGCGTCGAATTGGAGTCCGGCCGACCCTGCAGCGTTCGCCGTGGCGACCGCCTTGCGCCGAATGGCCTGCCACGGTGCGGCGGCGCGCAGCGTCGCGATCACCGCCAGCCGCGCGCCCTGGCGCGGGTCGCCACGCAGTGCGCCGATCACATGGCCACGACGCGATTGCTTCTGCTGCGCGCCGGAGCGCCCTGCCGTGCTGGCCGCAACGCGCCCTCGCGGGCCATGCTCGAGCAGCGCGATCAAACCCGCGGGAATGGCGGCCTGCGCGGCGGCCAGAACCACATCGTCGAGCGGCTGTTCGGTATCGGGACCGCCGCGCTCGTCACCCGACGTTGCATTGTCCGGCGACGGCGATGGCGACTGCGGGTCGTCCTCGGGCGGGGTTGGTGCATCGGCCGACGCTTCCATCGGTGGTTCGGTTTCGTCGTCCGGCGACGCCTCGGCCATCGGCAACCGCGTGGCACGCGGTGCCAGCACCAGCCGCGCGGCCAGTGCGGTATCGTCGCGCTCGACTTCGCTGCGGCCCGCCAGCGCCGCAGCGGCGCGGGCCACCCGCGCCGCAAGCAAAGGCGCGCGCAGGGACGCGATGCCCAGCGCCGAAGCCGCGGCCACGAGCGCCTCGAGCATCGCAGCGTCAACCGTGACCCTGGCCAACAGCGCGCGCGCATCGGCGATCGCGTCGACCGCGGGAACGTCGGCAATCAGGTCACGCATCGCGATGGCATCGAGATCGACATGGAACGCAAGGCGATCGATCAATCCGGCCGGCGGCGCTTCGTCCAGGCCCGTGCTTTCATCCATGGCGATGATCCCGAAGCGCGTCGGCCAGCGCGCGGCCACGCCGTCGCGTTCGATGACCACGGCGCCGGCGTCGAGCACCGCATGAATCCGCGCTGCGGTGCCGCCCGCGATCCGTTCCGCCATGGCCAGCACGATCACGCCGCCGTCGGCGTCGGCCAGGATGCCGCGCTCGCATACCGGACGACCGGCGGCAAGCGTCGCGGCAAGGTCGAGGCCGCCCAGCAGCCGGTCGTCCGCCACGTGCAGTGGCACGCGCCGCCAGGGGACGGCCGGTGGCCATAGCTCGCGAGCCAGGGTCGTCCACGCATCGCGCGCCGGTCCGGGCAACGCGGTGAGACAGACGCCGCCAGTGCCGACGGGGTCGACGGCAAAGAGCGCGGCGGCGAGGACCGCATCCTGCCAGCGCGCGCTGGCGTCATTGGCGGCGCCGGTCACGCGCGAATCACGCGTCGAACAGGGCCGTGACTGCACGCTCGACCCGTGTGGTCGAGCCGGCGTCGTCCAGTGGATTGCGGCGCAGACGATGTCGCAGGGCTACCGGGGCAACGCGGCGCAAATGCGTGTCGGCCACCGCGTCCGCGCCCTCGAGACTGGCCAATGCGCGTGCCGCGCGCACCAGCGTGAGTTCGCCGCGCAAGCCGTCGGTGCCGAGGCTCATGCACAGCGTGGCCGCACGCTCGAGCGCCGCATCCGGGACCTCGACCTGTGCCAAGCGCGCGCGTCCCGTCTCGATACGCTTGCGCAGCTTGGTTTCGTCCTTCTTCCAGAGCGCCGCAAACGCGGCCGGGTCGCGCTCGAATTCGTCACGCCGCCGCACGACGCTGATGCGCGTGGGCAGGTCGGTGGGCGTCTTCACCTCGACCGACAAGCCGAAACGGTCGAGCAGCTGGGGCCGCAGTTCTCCCTCCTCCGGATTGCCGCTGCCCACCAGCACGAAGCGCGCAGGATGGCGCACCGAGAGGCCCTCGCGCTCGACGACATTTTCGCCGGAGGCGGCCACGTCGAGCAGCACGTCGACCAGATGGTCGTCGAGCAGGTTGGCCTCGTCGATGTAGAGGAATCCCCGATTGGCGCGTGCGAGCAGACCCGGCTCGAACGCTTTCACACCATGGGCCAGCGCGCGCTCGAGGTCGAGTGCGCCCACCACGCGGTCCTCGGTGGCGCCAAGCGGCAGGTCGACCACCGGCACCGGCGCCGCCCGGCTCTTCAACGGCCCCGCACGCTTGCGCTCGGCACATTCCTCGCAATGCGGTGCCCGCTCATCGGGATCGCAGCCGTAACGGCAACCCACTACCACGCGCATGGGCGGAAGCAACGCGGCCAACGCGCGTACCGCGGTGGACTTGCCCGTACCGCGGTCGCCGAACACCAGCACGCCACCGATCGAAGGATCGACGGCTGCCAGCAGCAGCGATTGCTTCATTTCATCCTGGCCGACGATCGCGGAAAATGGAAACGGTTGGCTCATTTCAACTTTTAATGGTCAGGGGCTGGAAAGTTTGCGCCGGGCACGACGCACGGCCATGAACACGAGCGCTGCGATCAGCGGGATTGCAATGCCCATGGCGAGTTCCGGATCGACGGGCGCGCCAGCCGCTTTCAGTGCCTTGGCGGCGTATCCCACCAGTCCCACGGCGTAATAGGTCACGGCCGCCACGGACAGCCCTTCCACCGTTTGCTGCAGCCGCAACTGCAGCCGCGCCCGCCGATCCATCGATGCAAGCAGCGTCTGATTCTGCTTCTCGCGTGCAATCTCGACACGGGTGGAGAGGAGGCCGCTGGCGCGCGACACGCGCTCGGACAGGTCGCGCAGCCGCTGCGACACCGACATGCAGGTGGCCATCGCCGGTGTCAGGCGGCGCGTCATGAATTCGTCGATGGTCTGGATACCGGGAATGCGGCGTTCGCGCAATTCGGCAATCCGTGAACGCACCAGGTCGTAGTAGGCGCGACTCGCGCCAAACCGGAACTGCGTGGCGGACAACGCCCGCTCGACATCGGCCGCCATCGCCGTCACCGCGCCCAGCAGCGCTTCGTCGGCGCCGGTCTCGCGCGTCATCTGGTCGGTGAGCGTCGTCAGCGAGCGCTCGATGCTGGTCAGGTGCGGTGCTTCGCGCCGGGCTACGGGCAATGCCAGCAACGCCATCATCCGGTAGGCATCGATCTCGCACAGGCGCTGCAACATGCGCCCGGCCTGACGCGGCGAGAGGCTGCGATCGAGCAACAGGTAGCGCGCATAGCCATCGGCATGCGTCTTAAAATCGGTGAACGCATAGCCGACGCCATCGCCGATCTCCGCGCCCACGACCACGTTGCCGTCGAAATGCGCGGACAGGAACGCCGCGTCCGGGGGCTCGACTTCCGCGCGAATCAGCTTCGCGTGCGCCGCCACGATGGTCTGGCCCGGGATGCGCGCCAGCCATCCGGACGGCAGCAGCGCGCCGGCAGGCTCACTGAACGGCCGCGGGCTGCGCCCCGGGACGAACATCGTGTAGCTCGAGAACTCGGTGTGCCGCTCCCATTTGAGGCGAACGGCGCCGACTTGCGCGGAGAAGTGCGTCGCGTCGGCCGCCGGCGGCGCGACACCGGCACCGGCACACAAGGCGATCAGATGCGTGCGCTCCGCATCGCGCGCTTCGGCGCCCACCAGGACCGCGACGTAGGTCGCGCGCTCCGGCGTTGCCAACGCCTCGTACGGACGCGCGTGCACCTCGGCCGCAAGTGCATGGCGATCCGCGTGATCGGGGGGCAGTGGCGGCGAAGCGGGCATGGCGGTGCTCATGATACCTGCGCCGGCGTCCGCTGCCGCAGCGCGCAGGGTCGACGTAATGGCATGTCGTGCATGCTAAGCTCGTCCGGTCACGTCGGTGCGCCCGCGTGCGCATTTCGCGAACCAGTGCCATGAAGGATGCAACTCCGCCCCCGATCGCAACGGTGCCGGCCGCGGCGCCCGGGTTCGTGCGCGTCCGTCCGTTGGGACATCGCATCGGGCGCCACCTTGCCGACCGCCGCAACCGCCGCCATCTCCTGCTGGTATTGGCAACCCTTCTCGTCGTCGTGGCGCTGGCGGCGGCCAAGGGCCTGATCGGCTACTACGTCGCCGGCAGCCGTACGGTCACCATCGAGCTGGCCCTCGGCATTGCCACCGTGGTCGCGGTAGGCTTCGGTTTCGGCCAGCAGCGACTCGAACGTGCGCTCGAGGCTCGCTTCACCCGCAATACACGCGAGCATCGCGCCGCGCTGGCGGCGCTGGCCGACGAACTTGCCGAATGCGAGGACCACCACGAGCTCGAACAGGCCGTGGTCAGCCGCTTCGACAAACTATTCGGCACACGCGGCAGCGCGCTCTACCGTCGCGACGACAACGGCGACTTCATGCGCGTGGCCGCCAATGAAACGCGCTATCCGGATCGTGTCGTGGCCGCGGACCTGGTGGTGCAGCACATGCTGGCTACGCATGCGCCGGTGCCGGCCGGCGAGCTCGCCACCGTCGTCGATGCGCCGATGGTATGGCCCCTGCGTATCCGCGGTCGCCTCAGCGGATTCTTCGCCGCCGGCGAGCATACCTATATTGAAAGTTTCGACCGGGACGAAATCGAGGGCGTGACGGAACTCGCGAATGCCACCGCCACAAACCTGGCGTTGCTCGATCCGGCCCGCATACAGGGCGGGACACGGGCATCGTCCCCGCCGCTGCCGCTGCATCTGTCGTCGTTTCTGGGTCGCGACGAAGCAATGCAGCAACTGCGCGCCCTGCTGCAGGCAACGCGGCTGACCACGGTGACCGGGCCCGTGGGAATCGGCAAGAGCCGGCTGCTGCTGCAGGTGGCGGAAGCAGCCGCATCCGACTTTCCGTGCGGCGTGTTCTGGGCCGACCTGGGGGCGTGCATTCGCGACGACGAGCTGCCGGCCGCGATCGCCCGCGGCATGGGCATCGTCGCCCAGGACGCCGCGACCCGGTATGCGGACCTCGCCGCGCACTTCGGGCGTGGGCGGGCCCTGCTGGTGCTTGACGGCTGCGAATCGATCCGCGACGGCAGCGCGGATGCCGCGGCTGCGCTGCTTGCCACCGCGCCGCTGCTTGTTATCGCCGCAACCAGCCAGCAGGCATTGGGCGTCCCCGGCGAACGCGAATTTCCATTGCCTCCACTGTCCGTCAGTGGCCTCCGTCCGGATGCGGTGGGACTCTTCGTCGACCGCGCGCGCGCAGTGCAGCCGGCATTCGAACCCGATGCGGACGCGGACGCCGTGGTCGCCGACATCTGTCTCGCGCTGGATGGCATGCCGCTGGCGATCGAACTGGCGGCGGCACGCATGAAATTCTTCGACGTGCGAACCATTCGGGATGGCCTCTTCGCCCACGCCGAGGACCTCGAACGCAATGACCATCGCGTCCGCGGTGCTTCACCGCATGCGCGAACCCTGCAGGCCTCGCTCGCCGCGAGCTTCGCCCACCTCACCGCCGTGGAGCGGGCCGCTGCGCACGCACTGGCGAGCCTCGACGAGCCGTTTACGCTGGCGGCTGCAACGGCCGATGCCTTTGCCGGCAACGACGAGCAAGCCGGCACGACGATTGCCGAGCTCGTCGACAAATCGTGGCTGTGCCGCATCGACGGGCGCGGCGGTGCCGCCTCGGCGCAGTACCGGATGCTGGCACCGCTGCGCCGCTATGCGCTGGAGCGCGGACCCACCGCTGCGGGCGATGCTTCTGGCATACTTCCTCCCGCGCGCGACCCGCCACAGGGGCGCAATCCGGACATTTAGGAACAGCCATCAACGACACGCAGGCACCCGCGGAGCGTTTGGGTCGTTACCAGATTCGCGAAATCATCGGCGAAGGCGCGATGGCGTGCGTCTACCGGGCCTACGACCCGGACATCAACCGCACGTTGGCCATCAAGCTCCTCAAGGCCCAGCTTCGCCTCGACTCGGAGTACCACACCCGTTTCCTGCGCGAGGCCAAGGGCGCAGGCGTGCTGTCGCACCCCAACATCGTCACGGTGTTCGACGTCGGCGAAGATCAGGGGCATCCGTATATCGCGATGGAACTGGTCGAGGGCCAGACGCTCGCCGATGAGATCAAGTCGAAGAAGGTGTTGTCGACGAAGGACATTGTCGAGATCGGCATCCAGCTCGCCCGTGCCCTCGACTACGCGCACAAGAGGGGCATCGTCCATCGCGACGTCAAGCCCGGCAATATCATGCTGGTCGAGAATTCGAACGTGATCAAGGTCGCGGACTTCGGCATCTGCCGGATCGACGGCAGCGATGCCAACGATGCCACCCAGCAGACCCAGGTCGGCAATGTGCTGGGCACCCCGCACTACATGTCGCCGGAGCAGGTCCTGGGGGAGAAGGTCGACTCGCGCTCCGATCTATTCTCCGCCGGCGTGGTGCTCTACCAGCTGCTCACCACGCATCTGCCCTTCACCGGCGACACGCTGATCAGCGTCGCGTACAAGATTACCAAGACCGATCCGCCACCGCTGGACAAGCTGCGCCCCGACCTGCCATTGAGCCTGCGACGGGTTGTCGAGCGCGCGCTAAAGAAGCAGCCCGACAAACGCTTCCAGACCGGTGAGGAAATGGCGCAGTCGCTGGTGGCCGTGGCGCGCGAACTGGCCGACGAGGGCCAGAAGCAGGGCCGCCGCGGCCTGCCGCTGCCCGTGCGCTGGGCGCTCGCGATGGCGGCGCTCGTCGCGGTGACGATGACGTTGACGGCCGCAGTGCTCTACAACCGGCAGTATGCGGCGATGATGGACCAGGTCAAGGACTATGGCGGCTCGCTCGCCAAATTCATGGCCACGCAAAATGCGGTACCGCTCCTGTCCGAGGACGCGGCGGCGATGGACGTCTTCGTGCAGGAGACCATCGGGCGCCAGGATTTCAATCACATCATCGTCGTCGATGACCAGGGCATCGTCCGCGCCAGCAACACCGCGGCCCAGGTCAACGCGAAGTACGTCCCGCCGCAGGCCACGCCGATGGAGTCGAAAGACGCTGGCGTGAAAGTGGACAGTTTTCTCAACAGTGACGGGCGCGGAATCCTCGACTTCGGCGCGCCGGTGCTGTTCCAGGGCAAGGAAATCGGCCGGGTGCACCTCGGCATCTTCGCGGCGCCGCTCACCGCGGTCGCCAACCTGATGCTGGTGATGCTCGCCGTTCTCACGCTGGTCACCGTTGCCGCAGTGGCGGCCGGCACCTATTTCCTGGCGCAGCGCATGGCGTCG
This sequence comes from uncultured beta proteobacterium, assembly GCA_963805355.1. Lineage (GTDB taxonomy): Bacteria > Pseudomonadota > Gammaproteobacteria > Burkholderiales > Casimicrobiaceae > VBCG01. The sequence goes on from CAWDTZ010000004.1 coordinate 880,348, forward strand.
CCGGCGCGCGTGTTGCGCAACTCGCTGCAGGAACTCGCGAACGGCCGCTACGATTACCGGATCGCGGACAAGCGCAAGGACGAGTTCGGCGAATTGTTTGCCGAGTTCGACCGTACCGCCGCGGCACTGGAACAACGCCATGACCCGGTGAAGGCGGTGGCACCGAATTCGCCGCCGGCGAGCTGAGGCGATGCGCTTGTCCTTCATGCCGGGTGCATTGCTGGTGCTGGCCGTGGCGCTGGCCGGTTGCGCCACGCCAACCCCGCCAGCCGCCCTCCCCTACGAGCCATCGCCGCGCGCGGTGGCACCGACAATGCCGGCGGACGGCGTCGTCGCGCGCGATGCCGATTTCGCCGTTGTACTCGTGCGCCCCGGCGACACGTATACCAAGCTGGCGCAGCGCTTTCTGGACGATGCCGACAAGGGCTGGTGGCTGTCGCGGTTCAATCACGACGAGCCGCTGGAGGTCGGTGCGCTCGTCGCGGTACCGCTGCAGGTGCGCAACGCCGTCGGTGTGTACGCCAACGGCTACCAGACCGTCACCGTGTTGTGCTATCACCGCTTCGGCGCCCGCGGCGGCAGCCGGCTCAATGTGACGGCGGCCGCCTTTGAAGCCCAGATGGACTTCCTTTCACGCAACGGATACACCGTGGTGTCGATGTCGCGGCTTGCGGGTTTTCTCGAGGGGCGTGTCGCGTTGCCGCCGAAGACGGTCGTCATTACGATCGACGATGGCTATAAATCGAGTTTTGAAATTGCGTGGCCGATCCTGCACAAGTTCGGCTTTCCCGCCACCGTCTACCTGTATTCGGATTTCGTCGGTGCCGGCGATGCGCTGTCGTGGAGCCAGATGAAGGAGATGACGGCCGGTGGCCTGATCGAGATCCAGCCGCACTCGAAGACGCATGCCAACCTGACATTGCGGTTGCCCGGCGAAACCGACGCGCGCTACCGCGCGCGCATCCGGCGCGAAGTCGATGCACCCGTGGCCACGATCAAGGACAAGCTTGCGGTGAACAGTTTCAGCTTCGCGTATCCGTATGGCGACGTCAACGAGTACGTGGTGGACCTCCTCGCCAAGCAGAAGGTCAACTACGGCGTGACCGTGACGCCCGGTGGCAATGCTTTCTATGCCTACCCCTTCATGCTCCGCCGCAGCATGGTGTTCGGCAACGACGACCTTGAGGCATTCAAAGCCAAGCTGACCACGTTCGTACGTACGGGTGCGCGATGACGCGGGGCATGCCCGCAGCTGGCGCGACGCGCCTGGCCGCCGCTTTGATGTTGCTGCTGGTGGCCGCATGCACGCCGCCGCCGGCATTGCAGGTGCCGGAGCCTGAAGCGGCACCGCCGCCGCTGGTCAGCCAGAGCGCGCAGCGCCAGGCAGTCGCCCGCCATCGCAAGCTCGCGCAGGAGGCGACGCGCGCCGGGGACCTCGCCACGGCCGCCACGCAGTGGCAGATTCTCGTGCTGCTGATGCCGACCGATGCGGCGTTCAAGGACGCGCTGGCAACGGCACGCACGGGCATAGCCAGCGGTGTGCGCGAGCAGATGACTGCCGCCACCGCCGCGATGGCCACCGGCGACGGCGATCGCGCGGCACATGCTGCGCTGCGCGTGTTGGCGCTCGATCCCGAGAACGAGGATGCCGCGCAACTGCTGCGCGACGTCGACCGGCGACGGATGGCGCGGGTGCAGGCCGACCGCGCCAACAAGGCCCGGCTCGAGGATGCGCTCGCGATCAGGAACGCGAAGCAAAACCAGGTGCCGGCTGGCGAATACAACCAATCCTTCGATATCGACCAGGCCGTGGAACTATTCCGCTCGGGCGACACTGCCGCGGGTTTGCGCGAACTGCGTGCATTTGTCGACGCGCATCCCGGCAGTCGGGCCGCGCGGCAGCGTGCCGGTCAGGTGGTGGCCGAGCATGCCCGCGAACTCGAGGACAAGGGCGCGCGCGCGGAAGCGCTGAACCTCTACGATCAGGCTACGGCCCTGTACGGAGACAAGGCCCCCTGGACCACGCGCGCTGCCAATTTGCGCAAGTCGCCAGGTGCAGGGGCCGCCGCGAAATCCAAACCCTGAAGACGCTGGCGGCCTTCAGGGCTTCTTGGTTGCCGCGCCAAATTTCTCGTTCATCCGCTTGCGCAGGTCGATCGCGCGTTCGCGTTCGAGCTTGGCCTTCTGATTCGCGGGTTCCAATGCGAGAACCCGATCCCACTTGGCAATGGCTTCGTCGAGATTCTGACGCTGGAAGGCCTGCCTGGCATCGCGCTCGTAGCGCCGTGCGAGTTGCCCATGCAAGGCGTCACGCTGCAGCACGGCGTCACGATTGCCCGGATCGCGCTGGGCCGCTTCGCGGAATGCATCATAGGCGCCTTCAATATTGCCGGCACGCTGCATGTCGAGTCCCTGCTGCATCAATACCGAGGACGCATTGCGGGGCGTCGCCGCGTCCACCGATGCCACCTTGATCGCCTCGTCGCCGGACTCGGCCGCCACCGGGCTCATGGCGGCCGCCGCCGGCGTTGCCGGCCGCGCCGCTGTGGCGGCCACCGTGGCCGGGGCGCCTGCCGGCGGAGCCTTGCCCGGGATCTTGAGCACTTGCCCGGCCGCGAGCTTGCTGGGATTGGGAATGTCGTTGTACCTGGCGAGGATATAGAAGCGGAAACGGTCCCCCAGATATTGCTGGGCCAACTTCGACATCGAGTCGTCGCGCTGGACCGTGTACCGGAACGACACGGAACCGAGCTCCTTCTGCGGATCAGCCTTGATCTGGTCCATCAGTTTGCGCGCAAGATCGTTCGAAGCATCCAGGGCCTGGGCCTGCTCCAGCGCCGCGCGGGCACTGGCCTCGTCGCCGTTCTGCAGGAAATCGATCGTTTCAATGGCGAGACGCTGTGCCTGCGCCTTGGCCTGCGCAGGGGTGATCTCGGGCACGACCGGCGCCACGGGCTTGGGGGCTTCGACAACCACCACCGGCGGCGGCGCAACAGGCGCGGGAGCCACCGGGGCGGGCGGCGGCGTGGCGCACCCTGCGGCCACGAGGAGCGCCATCAGTGTCCCGCCGGCAGCGGCCGTCCGCGTCCAGGTCCCCTGCTCCGTCTGCCGTGATTTCGCCGCCATGCCATGCCTTTCGGTTGCCATCAGCTCATTCGCTCCAATGATCGTTGCCGCGTCTTGTCGCAGTGCGGCAATGTCATCGTAGCCCGCGACGGCCGAACGGGGAAGGGGAATATTGCACCTACTACCCTGCAATACTCAATGGTTTCGGTGTCATTGGCGCGTCGGACGCGCCTACACCGCCAAGGGACAATTGCTTTGCATCAAACCGGGGCTGCCGGTCGCACGCGATCCAGATCCGTGCACCAGATTGCCAGTGCCGAAAAATTGTCCTGCTCCGGACCACCACGGGTACGCACCTGATTCTCCATGATCCGCAGCCAGTCGGCGGCCGACACTGCTCCATCCAGCGCCGCTTCCATCGCTGATTCATCGATGTACTCCCAGAACCCGTCGGAGCAAAGCAAAAACACATCGCCGCCGGCGATCATGAAATCGGTGGCACCGACCGATGCGGTATTCTCGCCGTCATGGCCCAGCGCAGCGAATAGACGGCTGCGCTCCGTGGACTCGCGCGTGGCGGCAGGCTTCAGGTAACCGGCATCGACCAGCCGCTGCACCACGCTGTGGTCCTTGGTCTGCGCCACCACCTTGTGGTCCCGGAAGCAATAGAGGCGGGTATCGCCGACGTGGCCCCATGCCGCCAGATGGCGCACCGTGTCGATGGCCAACACCGTCGCCGTGGCGCGCATGCCCGAAAGCGCACCCGCCGTGGCCTGTTCACCCACGATTGCGCGGTGCGCGTTGGCCAAAGCCTGAGTGATCGCCTCGCCGGTGCATTGCGGGTCGTCCTGGAACGTTGCCAGCACCACACGCACCGCCAGTTTCGAAGCCACATCGCCTGCGCCGTGCCCGCCGGCACCGTCGCTGACGACACAAAAGCAACCGCCGCCGCCCGACCAGAAGCCGTACGCATCTTCATTGCGTGCCCGACCTCCGGCATCGGTGAGCACGGAGACTTCGAGCTGCATGGGTGCAGTCGCGCCAGGAAGTGATCAGCGCCGGGGACCGCTTGCCTGCGGTCCCTGCGGTGAATCGCCCTGATAGGCCCGCAGGAACTCGGCGCCGATCAATGCGTGAAAGTCGGTCGCCGCCTGGGTGGCGATCTGTCCGTAGATTTCCTCGTACATGGCCCACAGCTTGGCCTTGTGCGCGCCCGGCAGCAGCGAGTCGGTGAGCGACGTCTGGGTGAGCCGGCCCTCCATCTGCTGCGGATCGAAGCGCGCGAGGACGGCAGACAGCGCAGCCCGCATGCCCGCGACAAACCCAAGCTGATGTTCGCGCAGGCTGGTGCATGCATCAGTGACAGCCAGCAGCGGCGGCATGAAGCCCTCGCCGCGCGGTTGCAGCAGGTGCGTGAGCGCAGCGTCGAGGTCGGGCGCGAACTTGAGCGGATTGTTCGCGTGCGCGTTGATCATCGTGGCATCGGCGCGCACTTGCTGCTTGGCCGACGCGCGGGTCGCCAACAGGTCGAGCATGCCGCGCATCGTTTCGCGCATCACCTGGCCCAATTCTTCCATCGCGTGCGGCGTCAGACCGCCGGGCAACGCCAGATCGCGTACGCCGGCACCGCGCAGCAACGCCTGCAACAGCGGGTCCGTGGCCGCATCCACGCGCGCGGCGGGGGCCGCAGCGCGGGGGCGGGCACCGGCGGTCGCTTTGGTGGCCGCAAGCTCCTGGGGCGCCGGTGACGGCACGATCACGGTCGAGATACGCTGCTCGGGCAGCGGCGTGCCGTCCTCCGACCAGGAGAGCCGCGTGCCGTGGCGCATGATCGTCGTGCCTTCGTCCGCCGCGCCCTCGACCACGGGCGGGCCCTCCACCCGCAGCACATAGCCCGCGATGCGCAGCTCGTCATTCGCGCGAATGGTCACTTCGCGCCCGCGGCCCACCGGTCGGCCATTCACGATCACCTGGACCGTCGTGCCCTGATCGCGCAGGTAGAACATGCCGTCCCGCATGGAGACCTGTGCCTGCGAGCGCGAAATGATGCGGTCAGGGTCCGGCAGCACCAGCGTGCTGTCGGGGGCGCGGCCGATGGAGCCCCCTTCTTCGGCAAAGGCGGCCTCCACGGGCGCTTCGAGCGCAATGCCGTTGAAACTCAGGACAGTGATGGTAATCATCGCAATGATGGAACGTAGGAATGGCCGTGGCACGCGCAGGATGGGGCGTCACGACGTGCCGCGTCAAGAGGCAATGGCGTTCGCGTGGTCACCGGCGCGCCTGATCTACCGGCGCGCCTGATCTCGCCGCGCGCGGGCGACAACGCTACACTTCGCGGATGCTGCCAACTTTCCCCGACGCCGCCGCCGCGACACACGCCGGCCCTCGCCCCTGATGTCGGGGCACGACGCACCGCCTCCGCAGCCGGGTGCTTCGCCCGTTGCCGAATGGATGCGCGAGATCGGCACCGGCATGTCGGCGACCTTCGTGCTGCTGGCGGCCCTGCTTCCCCTCGGGCTGATCGCGTTCGCGCCCATCGGCGAATTTGCCGTCCAGGCCGGCGTGCGGGCTGCCTTTGCCGCCGCGATATTCGGCAATATCACCGCCTTGTTCCTGAGCGGCGCGCTGCTGCCGAACGAAGTGCCGCGCGCTTCCTCCGTGTTCCTGTTCGCCGCGTTTGTCGCGCAGATTGCCACCGATGTCGAACTGCGCAGCCTGAAGGACGGCGGCGTCGATGAGATCATTTTCCTCGCCGCCGTGTGCCTGACGCTTACCGCCGTCGTGCAGGTGCTGTTCGGGTTCCTGCGCCTCGGCAATATCGCGCGATTCGTGCCCTATCCGGTCGTGGCTGGGCTCATGACCGGACTGGCGATCACGCTCATGTATTACGAACTGCCCGAAGTGCTGGGCATGCATGGCGGCGGAGGCGGCGAGGAGCACCACGGGATCAACTACTGGACCCTGCTGGTGGCCGGCGTGACGATCGTGGTCATCGCCGGCGTGATGCGTCGCTGGCCCGGCCTGCCGTCGAAGCTGATCGGCATTGCCGCGGGCACGCTGGTGGCGATCGGCATCGGCTTGGTGGCGCCCGGGGTCGACTTCGGTCCACACATACCGTTCCTCGGCACGCTGCCGGTGCCGGACAAGGTGCTGCCGCTCTTCTCGCAGGACGGCATCGACCTCGTGTTGCGTTTTCGCTACGAACTGGTGGTGGCCGCGCTGACCATTGCGGTCGTCGGCTCGCTCGACAGTCTCCTGTCTGCCGTGGGCGAAGCCGATGGCCCGCTCGATACCGCGCATCACCCTAACCGCCTTCTCGTGGCGCTGGGATGCGGCAACTTCATGTCGTCGCTCTTTGGTGGCGTGCCGGTGGCGTATTCATCGCATCACGTTTTGGTCACGCATCGGGGCGGCTCGCGGCGGATACTCTCGAGCCTCGCCACGACCGCGACCCTGGTGCTGTTGCTGGTCTACGGCGCGCCGCTGCTGAAGCTGATCCCGATCGGCGTGCTGTCGGGCGTCATGGTGGTGCTGGCCTTTGGCCTGATCGACCGCTGGGCGGGCTCGACGCTGGCACGCGTGCGCCGCGGACTGTACGACAGCGAGCTGATCGTCAACATCGTGCTGGTCGTGCTGGTCGCGGGCGTCACTATTGCGTTCGGCCTGATTGCTGCCGTGATCACCGGGCTGGTGCTGTCGATGGGATTGTTCCTCGCCGTGATGAATCGTTCGCTGATCCGCTCGGTGAATACCGGAGCGACGCGCGGTTCGCGCCGCGTCTATCCGCCCGACCAGGCGAGTTTCCTGCGTGTCGAAGGGCACCAGATCAAGGTGATCGAACTCGACGGCGCCATTTTCTTCGGCACCGCCGACCGGTTGGCACTCGAAGTCACGCGCGCAGCGCAGAATGCGCGTTACGTCATCCTCGACCTGCGCCGCGTGAACATGGTCGACGCGTCGGGTGCGCTGATGCTGCAACGGCTGTCGTCGCGGCTGCACGACAAGGGCATCGCGCTGCTGCTGGCCCACCTGACCGCCACGAGCAAGCTGGGACGCGCCGTCACCGGGGCCGGCGTTTTTACCGAGCGGTACCACGCCGACTGGTTTGACGATGCCGACCGCGCCCTCGAATGGGCTGAGAACGAGCTGCTGCGCAAATCCCGGGCGGGTGCCGATGACCGCGAACTGGCGATCAGCGAGTTCGCTCTGCTGGCCGGGCTCACCGCCGAGGAGCTCCATTTCATGAAGCCCTATCTCGACCGGCAGCTCTTCCCCACGCGGTCCGCGCTCTATCACGAAGGCCAGACCGGCGACCGGATGTACTTGCTGGCGCGCGGCGCGGTCAGCATCGTGGCCGAGGACCCCGAGTCACGCGGCAAGCATCGCCGCGTGGTCACGCTGGCACCCGGCGTCATATTCGGCGAGTCGGCGATGATCGAAGGTGGCACGCGTTCGGTGACCGCGGTGGCTGAAAACGAAGTGGTGACCTATAGCCTGTCTCGCAAGAATCTCGACGCCATCCACGCCGAGCGCCCCGATCTCTATCGGCGGCTGGTGCTCAACATGCTCGGTCATCTATCGGGATTGTTGCGGATGACCAGCGGCATCCTGCGCGAAACGAGCGATACGGTCGACTAGCAACCCGCAACGCTCACTAGAGCTTGGTATCGCCCATGCCCGGGCCCGCCTTGGGCGACAGCGGCGCGGTGTCCTGCCCGATCGCGTAAGCGCGCCGGAACTCACGCTCAAAGATCGACCAGAAATCGTCCTGCGCTTCGCGCGCAATGTCTTCGTAGAGTTCGAGCAGCAGGTCCCACTGCCGTGCCTTCTTGTTGCCCGACATGAAGCCGAAGCCGCCCTTGCCGGCGAGGCGCTCCTCGAAGGACTCGGGCGCAAAGCGCTTCAGCAGGGTTTGCAGCGCGGCTTCGATGCCGGCGGCCAGGCCCCGGTCGTGCGCGCGCAGGTCGTCCCAGGCATCCGTGGCCGCACGGACCGGCGACATCAGGTCGACACGCTGCGGCGCGAGCAGGTGCTTCAATGCAACGTCGACGTCCCACGCGGCCTTGAGCGGGTTCACCGCGTGCGGGCCGATGATCGTCATTTCGGCGTGGATGCTGCTCTTGGCTTGCGACCGGTTGCGCAGCATGTCGACCGTGCCTTGCGTCATTTCGCGCAGCAATGCGCCCAGCGCCTCCATCGTCGGCACGTCGAGGCCGTGGGGCAGCTGCAACCCACTCACGCCGAGGCCACGCAGCAGCGCGGCCTCGAGCTCGGCGCTGCGCGCGGCGTCGCCGTCGCCTGCAGCTACGAGACCGGGGGGGATCGAATCGCTCATTGCAGTCGTGAAAACAAGCGCAGTGGTGGCGGCATGGCGTGACAACAATCCGGAAGTGTACTTTATTCGCAATGGATGGCATTGCGGTTGCGCCCGCGACCAAGCTTCGCCCGTCGCCGGCACGCGTTTGCTGCAAGTGCACACATCCATGCGCGGCCTGCGGTAGGATGCAGGTTACATGCGCGCTGCAGCTGCACCAAATCGATGCGCGTCTCGCCATTTTCGTCACGATCATTCCCATGTCCTCCGCTGCCGACCCCGCCTCCATTCCCGCAACGCTCATCGCCGGCGACGGCGTCGGCCCCGAGATCACGCACGCGGTCGTCACCATTCTGGACGCGCTTGGCCGGCCCTTCGCATGGGATCCTCAGGCCGGCGGCATGGCCGCCGTCACTGCAGTGGGCGATCCCCTGCCCGCGGCGCTGCTCGACAGCATCCGCCGCACGCACCTGGCGCTCAAAGGTCCGCTGGCCACCCCGGTGGGCGGTGGCTTTCGCTCGGTCAACGTGCGCCTGCGCGAGGAATTCAAGCTCTACGCCAACGTGCGTCCCGCGCGCACGCTGATCCCGGGCGGCCGCTATGACGCCATCGACCTCGTGATGGTCCGCGAGAACCTCGAAGGGCTGTATGTCGGCTTCGAGCACTACATCCCCATTGACGGCGATCCGCACGCGGTGGCGGTATCCTCCGGCGTCAATACCCGCGCGGGCTCGCGCCGGATCGCGGAATTCGCGTTCGACTATGCGTTGCGCAACGGCCGCCGCAAGGTCACCATCGTGCACAAGGCCAACGTACTGAAGGCGCTCACCGGCCTTTTCCTCGAGGCCGCGAAGGATGTAGCGGCGAACTATGCGGGCCGCGTCGCCTTTGACGAGCGCATCGTGGACGCATGTGCGATGCAACTCGTGCTCGATCCCTGGCAATTCGACGTGATCGTCACCACCAACCTGTTTGGCGATATCCTGTCGGACGAGATTGCAGGGCTGGTCGGCGGGCTGGGCATGGCACCCGGCGCCAACATCGGCGAGGGCGCGGCGATTTTCGAAGCGGTGCATGGTTCGGCACCGGATATCGCCGGCAAGGGCGTGGCCAATCCGCTGGCGTTGCTGCTGGCGGCCGCGATGATGCTCGATCACGTCGGGATGGCCGACCGCGCGCAACGGCTGCGTGCCGCGATCGATACCACGCTCAATGTCGACGGCGTGCGCACGCGTGATCTTGGCGGCACCGCCGGAACGATGGACCTGGCCGAGGCAATCGTACGGCGCTTGAAGTGAACGGGCAGCGACGGCAGTAAAAAAGTCGCGCCAAGGGAGGCATCATGTGGCGTTGCGTGAAGGCGCAGAGCGCGCTGCCGACGTTGTGCGCGTACGTGGCATGGGCGCAGGAAGATTCGGCGAAGCCCGACAGGGCCCGCGCCAAGGCCGTAGGGTCCATTCGTGAAAACTGCGGCCATCGAACCCGAATGATCGCCACCATTCCAACGCTGCCATGAACTTCCGCTAAATATGTCCTTCACTGAAACCCACTTCTGGATCGCACTGCTCGAAATCATCGGCATCAACATCGTATTGTCCGGCGACAACGCCGTTGTGATCGCGCTGGCGGCCCGGTCGTTGCCGCCAAAGCAGCAGAAGCAGGCCGTGATCTGGGGCAGCGCGGCTGCGGTGGTGATGCGAATCATCCTGACCATCGCGGCGGTCGAACTGCTGCGGCTGCCGTACCTCAAGCTGATCGGCGCGGGACTGCTGCTGTGGATCGGCATCCAGCTGCTGGTGCCCGAGAACGAGGAAGCGCACGGCGAAGCAGCGGCCAAGGTCGGCATGTTCGGCGCAATCCGCACGATCCTGATCGCCGACCTGGTCATGAGCCTAGACAATGTGATCGGCGTGGCCGCCGCCGCCAAGGGCAGCCTGCCGCTGCTGGTGATCGGCCTCCTGATCAGCATTCCCATCGTCATCTTCGGCAGCACGGTGCTGATGCGGTTCATGGAACGCTGGCCGGTGATCATCACTATCGGCGGGGGGCTGTTGGGCTGGGTGGCCGGCGAAATGGCCATCACCGACCCCGCGGTGGCGGACTGGGTCAATGCGAATGCGCACTGGCTGCACGTGGCAGGGCCGGCGCTGGGCGCCATGCTGGTGGTGGCGATCGGGAAGTGGCTGACCTCGCGCGCCGAGGCCCGGGCAGGTGCCGAAGCCGCCGAGGCGACGGCCGCGATGCCGGTGCGGCCCCCGCTCGACCACGTGCGCATCGTCCTCGCAGTGGACGAATCCGCGGCCGCCGCGCGCGGCGTGGAAGGATTCATCAACCAATACCGCCTGTATCGGGAGGCCCCCGAACTGTTCCTGGTCAATGCCCAGCGGCCGGTGCCGTCCGACGTTTCACGGTTTGTGGACGAAGCGGAGTTGCGCAGCTACCACGAGGAGGCCGGCGCCAAGGCCATGGCAGCCGCCAGCGCCAAACTCGCGGCGGCCGGCATTCCGTTCAAGGCAGTGGTGCGGGTCGGCGACCCCGGCGCGTCGATCGCGCAATTTGCCGCCGAGGAGCAGGTGTCCCAGATTTACGTCGGCTGCAGTGGCCGCGACACGTCGCAGCAAATACTCGGTTCGGTCACCTCCGACCTCCTGCGCCACACGACGGTGCCGGTGACGCTGCTGCCCTGACCGTCAGGCCAGCGCAAAGGCCTTCGCCAGGAGCGCGTACGACTTCTCGCGCGCAGCGTAATCATGGGTCCAGGTCACGACGACGAGTTCGTCGAGCGCCAAGCGCGTGGCGAGCTCGCGCAGGCGAGTCGCCACGTGGTCGGCGGTGCCCACGATGGCCTTGCGTCGCAGTGCCTCGATCGTGGCGCGCTCGGCTTCGGTGTAGGGGTGCGCGGCGGCCGCTTCCGGCGTGATCAGCGGATTGCGGATGCCCTGCTCGAAACCCGCGCGCCAATGTTCGCGCGTCATCAGCAGTCGCCGCGCCTCGGCCTCGGTATCGGCCGCCAACGCCCACACGCAGATCGTGGCCTGCGGTTGGTCCAACCGGGCGCTGGGCCTGAAGTTGGCGCGGTAGAGCTGCAGCGCCTCCTCCACGCCGCGGCCATCGCTGAAAAAATAGGCAAATGCATACGGCAGCCCGAAGTGCGCGGCCAGCTGCGCGCCATAGTCCGAGCTGCCCAATATCCACAGCTCGGGACGGGTCGCCCCGGTGGGATGCGCCTTGATCGCGCGATACGGATGATTGGCGGGCAGCGGTTCGCCCGAAACCCACGCATCGAGGTCGCGCACCTGCTGCGGAAATTCATCCGCCGCGTTGGCGTAGGGATTCAGCGCATGCGCGGTGAGCCGATCCGATCCCGGCGCGCGGCCCACGCCCAGGTCGATGCGGCCCGGCGCGATGGCCTCGAGCACCCGAAACTGTTCCGCCACCTTGAGCGCGCTGTAGTGCGGCAGCATCACGCCGGCGCTGCCCACGCGAATGCGGGTGGTGGTGGCCGCGATGGCCGCCATCAGCACCTCGGGCGCCGTGCCGACGATGCTGCCGCTGTTGTGGTGCTCCGACACCCAGTACCGGTGGTAGCCGAGTGCATCGCACGCGCGCGCCAGCGCCATCGATTCGCGGATGGCCGCGTCTTGCCCCTGCCCCGCTGCCGCGGTCGACTGATCCAGCACTGACAGTTTCATCGGATCCTTCCGGGCACCACCGTGCGCCTACCGCGTTTCGACTTCAAGTGCGGTACGGTCGACCACTGCTTCGCGGATGACGCCTGCCAGCCTTTCGATGGCCACGCCGATTTCCGCGGGACTGACGGTGACGAAGGAAAGGCGCATCGTGTTCGCCTCCGGCGCGCTGGCAAAAAATGCGGAGCCCGGCACGAAAGCAACGCCGCGCTTCACCGCGGTGGGCAACAACTGCAGCGCATCGACACCGGCTGGCAATCGCACCCAGAAGAACATGCCGCCATGCGGCGTGTTCCACGAGCATCCTTCCGGCATATGGCGCAGCAGTGCCGCCGCCATCGCATCGCGCTGCGCGGTATACCGCGCGCGGATCTGTGGCACGTGCTTGGCGAGAAAGCCATCGCGAATCACTTCGTACACGATGCGCTGGTTGAATCCGGGCGTGTGCAGGTCCGCCGCCTGCTTCGCCTGCAACAACTTGGGATAGAGTGGCTCGGGCGCCACGACGTACCCGAGACGCAGGCCCGGGGCCAGCACCTTCGAGAACGAGCCGTGATAGAGCACCCCTTCAGGCCAGCGTCCTGCAAGCGCCTTCGGTGGCCGCGTGTCGTACCAGAGGTCGCCGTAGGGGTTGTCCTCGACGATGCCGATACCGAGCGTGCGCAGCCGCTCCACCAGTGCCACGCGCCGCGCTTCGCTGTAGCAATGGCCGCTCGGGTTCTGGTAATTGGGCAGCACGTACATGAAACGCGCGCCGCGCATGGAAGCATCGAGTGCAGCGGGCAATGGCCCCTCGTCGTCCGACGCCACCGACACGATGTCGGGTTCGAAGGCCGAGAAGGCCTGCAATGCGCCGAGGTAGGTTGGTGTCTCGACAAGGATGCGGCTGCCGGCATCGCACAGCACCTTGCCCGCGAGGTCCAATCCCTGCTGCGACCCGGTGGTGATCAGCACCTGCGCCGGCGTCACGTGCATCCCCTGCTCAACCAGATGCGCCGCCACCCATTCGCGCAGCGGGCCGAAGCCCTCGCTCGCGGCATACTGCAAGGCCTCCCGCGGTGTGTCGCGCAACACGCGCGCCGTGGCATCGCGTAGCGCCTCGACCGGAAACGAATCGGCGGAAGGCAAGCCCCCCGCGAGCGACAGCACGCCCGGCTGTTCCGTCACTTTGAGAATTTCGCGGATGATCGAAGGGTTCATCCGTTCGGCCCGGCGGGCCAGTGTCCATGGTTGCATTGCAAAGGCTCCTGTCGGCGATGGCGACGCGCGCCGAGAGAACCGCGGGCCGCGCAACAACCGCTGAGTGTAACAAGCCGGTGCGGCAAGGCCTTCCAGGCGTTGAATATTGTGCGCTCGGTCGAATCCACCGCCGCAGGCGTCTGGGGATAACTCGACGGCGCTGCCCAACCGCCCTTCTTCATCGGCACGCCGACTTGGTCAACCTGCTCTATGATGCCCTGCGTCCCGATCGATAGGAAATTGCGCGATGGCTGTTGCAGGTCTGCTCCTGCTGCTCGACGATATCGCCACGGTGCTGGACGACGTGGCGGTGCTCACCAAGGTCGCCGCAACCAAGACGGCCGGCGTCCTTGGCGATGATCTTGCGCTCAACGCGCAGCAGGTGGCCGGCGTGCGCGCCGAACGCGAATTGCCCGTGGTATGGGCCGTGGCCAAGGGATCGTTCGTCAACAAGGCGATCCTGGTACCGGCGGCACTCGCAATCAGTGCGGTGGCGCCATGGGCCGTCACACCGCTACTCATGACGGGTGGCGCGTTTCTATGCTACGAAGGCTTCGAAAAGCTGGCGCATCGAGCGATGGCGTCGCCAGAGGAGCGTCACGCGAACCACGTGCAGCGCACGCAGGCCATCGCCGATCCCGCGATCGACCTCGTTGCGTTCGAGAAGGAGAAGATCAAGGGCGCCATCCGCACCGATTTCATCCTGTCCGCCGAAATCATCATCATCACGCTGGGCATCGTGGAGGCCGCGCCGTTCGCAAGCCAGGTGGCCGTGCTGGGGGGTATCGCGGTCATCATGACGATTGGCGTTTACGGACTGGTGGCCGGCATCGTGAAGATCGACGACGTCGGCGTGGTCCTGAGCCACCGCGCCGGCGATGGCGGATGGCCACGGCTGCAGCGCCGCGCCGGACGGGCGCTCCTGGCTGGCGCGCCTTGGCTGATGAAGGGACTGTCGATCGCAGGAACGGCGGCAATGTTCCTGGTCGGGGGCGGCATCATCGTGCACGGAATTCACCTTCTGCAGCCTCTGGTCGACGGGATCGTGCTCGCCGCAGGCGCCGTGAAGGGTATTGGCCCCATTCTTGGAGTGTTGGCCCCGCTCCTCATCAACGCGACGATGGGGCTCGTCGTCGGTGCCGCGATCCTGATACTGGTCAGCGTGGGCAAGCGAATGCTGGGGTCTTCCAGCTAGGCGTGATCGTCGCCCTGTCGGCGGCAAGTCGCGTCGAGCGGAACCCGGCGACGTTCAGGTCATGATGAGCAGCACGGACGCGATACCGAGTGCCGCTGCTGCAAAACACAGCGGCAGCAAGATGGCAATCGAGGCCGCTTGCGATTGACGCGCTTCCGGCAACGGCAGGTTGATGGTGGGCGCCGTGCGCGGTCGGATCGAGCCGGGGCGCTGGAACGCCACCAGGTGCAACTGAGCCAGGGCTATCAGCGCGTACTCGAGCTTCGGCGGATCCAGGTGACTCTGCGCGGCAAAGGTGGCAAAGGGGCGCGGATGTTCCAGCCGTTTCAGGAGGCGGCGCTGCGTCAGCGACAAGCCGCTCTGCGGCAAGTCAACTTCACGGTCGCCGTCCACGGTACGGCCCCAAACGGTATCGGGTTCGTAGAGCATGGTGAAATTCCGTCGCCAGGGTCAGGTGAACGTCTCCTCATGAACCACGATCGCTGCGGGCACGCACCGGCATCCATGCCACGAACGTTGCGTCGGTCCACTTGCCGCGAACGGTGCAAGGCATATGCCAAAGCGGCTGCCGTCGGTCGGCAGGCAGCGCGGGGCAGCGGACACAAGGCGTTGCTTACGGTTCGTGGACAACAACTGCGGCGCTGGCGGGCATGCCGTCGGGTCCGCCGCCGGACATGACCGCTTCACTGTCGCCGACGCGATGCTCACCCGCCGACGCAAATGAGTTTCCGATCGCCGGTCAGACCTTGGCGGCGGGACAGGTCGACATGCCCAGCAGGGTGTATGCCGGGCAGGTGCGAAAGATGCCGGTCAGCAACGGCACGATGCCGATGTATCCCCAAACGCCGATCGTGCCCATGACTGCAAGGCCGATCAGCACGAGTCCGCCGACGATGCGCAGGATCCGGTCGATATTGCCAACATTGATTTTCATCACGATGATTCTCCTGGGTGAGGATGTCAGGCGCCGCTACGGACGCCCAGTTTGCGAAGCACGATTTCCAGCGGACACCAGCGCGTGAATCCGCTCTGCAGCAGATTGGCGCCGACAAACGCGGTGAGCGCAAGCCACCAGGTGTTCACGAACACGGGGCTGCCGGGCACGCCAAGCGCGAGGGAAACGAGGATCATCAGGCCCGCGAATACGCGGACGGATTGCCATGTGGTCATGATGCATTCTCCAGTGGAGCCGCAAACTTGCGGCGGTAGGCAACGAAGTACAGCAAAGGAATGACGACGAGCGTCAGCAGTGTCGAGACCAGAATGCCGAAGATCAGCGACACCGCGAGACCATTGAAGATCGGATCGTCGAGGATGAAGAAGGCGCCTAGCATCGCCGCTCCCGCCGTCAGCGCGATCGGCTGCGCACGGATCACCGCCGAGCGGACGATCGCGTCGCGGAACGGCACCCCCTCGCCCACCTGCAGGTTGATGAAATCGACCAGCAGGATCGAGTTGCGCACGATGATGCCGGCGAGCGCAATCATGCCGATCATCGACGTCGCGGTGAACTGGGCGCCCAGCAGCGCATGTCCGGGCATCACGCCGATCATCGTCAACGGTATGGGCGCCATGATGATCAGCGGCGTCAGGTACGACCCGAACTGCACGACGACCAGCAGGTAGATCAGCACCAGCCCCACGGCGTAGGCCAGGCCCATGTCGCGGAACGTTTCGTAGGTGACCTGCCATTCGCCATCCCACTTGAGGCTGTAGCCACGATAGGGATCGCCCGGCTGGCGGATGAAGAATTCCTCCAGGCTTCCACCGCCCGGCATGTCGAGCTTGCCGATGGCCGAGCGCATCCCGAACATGCCGTATAGCGGGCTGTCGACCTTGCCTGCCATGTCGGCGAACACGAATTCCACCGGCAGCAGGTCCTTGTGATAGTGCGCCTGTTCGCGCTCGCCGGTGCGGTCGACCGTGACGAGTTCCCGCAGCTGCACGCTGCGGCCCGCGGCGCTCTTGACGTTGAGTTGCAGCAGCGCGTCGAGGTTGCCCTGCAGCGACATGGGCAACTGCATCCGCACCGCCGCCGGATATTTCGACGCGTCGTGCAGCCAGGTCACGTCGTCACCGGAAAGACCCGTGCGCAGGGTGTCGATGATCTCGTCCTGGCGTACGCCCAGCAACGTGGCCTTGGCGCGATCGACCTCGATGGTCCAGCGTGGCGCGGACGCCACGGCGCTGCGGTCGATATCCACCACGCCCGGTGTCGTTGCGAACACCCCCTCGATGGACTTGGCCACGGCCCGCCGGCCCGCATCGTCCGGGCCATAGACTTCGGCAACGATGGGCGCCAGCACCGGCGGCCCGGGCGGCACTTCGACCACCTTGACACGCGCATTGTGCGCCGCGGCGATCTTCGCCAGCGCCGGTCGCAC
Source organism: uncultured beta proteobacterium (assembly GCA_963805355.1). Lineage (GTDB taxonomy): Bacteria > Pseudomonadota > Gammaproteobacteria > Burkholderiales > Casimicrobiaceae > VBCG01. Next base: position 897,235 of record CAWDTZ010000004.1, read on the forward strand.
GCGCGTGGCGATGGCGTGGCTCTGGTCCTTGCGCTGCGACCGGTCGACCAGGTTGACCTGGATGTCGCCCAATTCGCTGCCGTTGCGCAGGTAGTACTGCCGCACGAGACCGTTGAAGTTGATCGGCGCGGCCGTGCCCGCGTAGGCCTGGTAGTGGGTGACCTCGGGTACGGCCGCGAGGTAGCGGGTCATTTCGCGCAACGTGGAGGCGGTGTCCTCGAGCGGCGTGCCGGCCGGCATGTCCACCACCACCTGGAACTCGGACTTGTTGTCGAACGGCAGCATCTTCAGCACCACCAGCTGGAACACCGGCAGCGCTACCGAGCCCGCAATCAGCAGGCCGATGCCAAGCCACAGGTAGACCCGGTTGCGGCCACCGCGCGCGGCATCGAGAAACGGTGAGAACACGCGCTCGAAGAGCGGCGCCATGCGCTTCGACATTCCGCCGTGCGCACCACCGGCCACGCCCGGCTTCAGCCAGAGCCGCGCCAGCCACGGCGTGACCGTGAACGCGATGGCCAGCGAAATCAGCATGCCCATGCTGGCGTTGATGGGGATGGGGCTCATGTAGGGGCCCATGAGGCCCGATACGAAGGCCATCGGCAACAGGGCGGCGATCACCGTCAGCGTGGCCAAAATCGTCGGCCCGCCGACCTCGTCCACCGCCTGCGGGATGATCTCGACCAGCGGGCGCCCCGGCTCGAGGTCGCGATGGCGGTGGATGTTCTCGACGACGACAATCGCGTCGTCGACCAGGATGCCGATGGAGAAGATCAGCGCGAACAGCGATACGCGGTTCAGCGTGAACCCCCATGCCCAAGAGGCGAACAGCGTGGTGGTCAACGTCAGGATCACCGCGGCGCCGACAATGGCCGCCTCGCGCCGGCCGAGCGCCACCAGCACCAGGATGACGACGCAGGCCGTGGCAAACACGAGCTTCTCGATCAGCTTCAGCGCTTTGTCATTGGCCGTGGCGCCGTAGTTGCGCGTGACTTCGACGCCGACGTCGGCCGGGATCACCGTGTTGCGCAGGTTGTCGATGCGCGCGAGCAACGCATTGGCCACCTCCACCGCGTTTTGTCCCGGCTTTTTGGTGATGGCAAGCGTGACCGCCGCAGATTCGTGCGCTGCAGTTCCGGCCACGCCATGCCAGACATATTGCTCGGGTGGCGGCGGGCCGTCGTTGATGGTGGCCACCTGCTCGAGGAACACCGGCGCGCCGTTGCGCGTGGCTACGATGATGCTGCCAAGATCGCGGGCGTCGCGGATAAATGGCCCTGCCTCCACGAGTGTCGCGCGGTTGTCGCCGATGACCTCGCCAACCGTGGCGCCGCTATTGGCGGACTGCAATGCGTCGCGAATTTCCCGCACGGTGATGCCCACACCCGCCATCCGGGTGGGATCGAGCTGCACATTGAGGGCGCGCCGTGGGCCGCCGATCGTGCGCACTTCGCGGGTGCCGGACACGCGTTTCAGGTCGGTTTCAATGGCATGCGCCACCCGCTCGAGATCGGCGGTGCCGGTGGCTGCGTCCTTGGCGTAGAGCGTCAGCGCGACGATCGGCACGTCATCGATGCCCTTGGGCTTGACGATGGGCTGCAGCGTGCCGAGATTGCGCGGCAACCAGTCCTGGTTCGACAGGATCGTGTCGTAAAGGCGCACCAGTGCCTCGGTGCGCGGCACGCCCACCTTGAACTGGACGGTGAGAATCGCCATGCCCGGACGCGCCACCGACAGCACATGCTCGACGTCGGCAATCTGGCTGATCACCTGTTCCGCCGGCGCGGCCACCATTTCTTCCACGTCGCGGGCCGACGCGCCGGGAAACGGGATCATCACGTTGGCCATCGTGACGTTGATCTGCGGTTCCTCTTCGCGTGGCGTCACCAGCACGGCGAAGATGCCCAGCAGCATGCCCACCAATGCCAGCAGCGGCGTGATGCGCGCCGTCTGGAAATAGCGCGCGATGCGGCCGGCGATCCCGAGCGATGCGCCGGCAGGTGCGAGCGACGTCATTGCCGCGCCGCCGCCGTCGGGTCGAGCGCAACGCGCTCCCCGGGCGCGATGCCCGCCAGGATCTCAACGGCATCGCCATGCGTACGTCCGAGCCGCACCTGGCGCAGCTGCGGCTTGCCGTCTGCGTTGACCACGTAGACCGCACTGAACTCGGGACGGCGGACCACGGCCGTGGCCGGCACCGTCAACGCTGTCGGGGCAACGCCCGCAAGCGGAAAATAGACGCGGGCAAAGATGCCGGGCGTCAAGCCGGGGCCGCCTTCCGGCAACGCCAACCGGACCTGCTGCGAATGCGTGGCCGCATCGACCGTCGGCAACACCTGCATCGTGACGGCATCGATGGCGACCGCGGCGCTGGTGGCGCCGCGGAGTTCGATGCGGGCCTTGCGCGCCGGATCGATGCCGGTGGCGCGCCCTTCCGGGACGCTGGCCACCACGCGCATTTGCGTCGGGTCGTAGAGCGTAAGCAGTGGCACTCCCGGCGTCGCCATGTCGCCCTGCTCCACGTTGACGGCAGCAACGACGCCGGCGAACGGGGCGACCAACGTGGTGAAGGTCGATTGCGTCGATACGACCCCTGCCTGGGCCACCGATGCGTTCTTTTGTGCCTCGGCGGATTTCCATTTCGCCTCAGCCAGATCCATCGCGGCCTGGCTGATGTATTTCTGCGCGAAGAGGCGCTGGCTGCGCTCGTACTCCCGCTGCGCCACGTCAAGCTGCACGCGCGCGGAGGCGGCCTGCGCCTCGCTGGCCGCCAACTCGCCCGTTGCGGCGCGGCTGTCCAGGCGCAACAGCACCTGCCCGGCCTTCACGGCATCGCCGGCGCGCACTTTCATCTCGATGATGCGCGCGGGTATCTGCGCCGCGATCACGCTTTGCCGCGTGGCCTCGACCACACCTTCCGCGACCAGGATATTGGGACCCGATGCCGTCTGGACGACGTAGGTGGCAAGGGATGTCGCGGCGCGGGCCGGCGATGCAGCCATGAACAACGCGACAAGGAGTAGTGCAGCTGCGCGAACCATCGGGTGCCTCTGTCAGCAGGTTTGGGGGCGGCTTGGACGTGGCCCGGACCTGAGCCCGGAACATCCGCCGTCGCCTGGCGACTCTCTGCAGTCGCATTAATTGTTAATACTATATTGCTATATAGTGATATAGTCAAGGCTTGATGCAAGGTAAACTATGGCACCGAACCACAACTTGAGCTGCTTGCTGATGGAAGGACTGAACGACCCCGCCCTGGAACACGTGGCCGCCTTTTTCCGCGCTCTGGGGGTGCCCTTGCGCCTCAAGATTCTCAATGCCCTCCGCGAAGGCGAGCGCAATGTCGGCGACATCACGACCGAACTCGCCTGCAGCCAGGCCAATGCGTCGAAGCATCTGGCCGTGCTGGCCGGCAGCGGGCTGGTCGACAAGCGCCAGAGCGGCACCAGCACGCTTTACCGCATTCGCGATCCGCGCATCTACGAACTATGCGACCTCGTCTGCGGACACGTAGGCGATCGGCTTGGCCGCGATGTCGCGTTGCATGGGATGTTTGCCCAAGCCACCGGCAGACCAGCCGTGAAACCGCGCAAAAGGGCCGCGGTCAAGCGTTGAGGCAGTACTTCCGGGCAATCGCGACTGGAACACCCTGTTTGGTCCGCAGGATTGCTGCCATTCGACATGGCCCTGCTAGTCCGTTTGGATCCCGCACCGGGGCCATAATGCGGGAATGTCTCGCCACGTCGTTGTCGCCGGTGCCACCGGGCTTGTGGGCAGCCACCTGCTGAAGCGGTTGCTCGACGACGCCGACGTCGCGGAGGTCGTGGCGTTGACCCGGCACCCGCTGTCCATTCCCCACCCCCAACTGGTGCCCGCCGTGGTCGACTTCGCGCACCTTGCCGATTTCGCACTGCCCCACGTCGACGATTGCTTCCTGTGCCTGGGTACCACCATCGCGAAGGCAGGCTCGCGCGAAGCATTTCGCCAGGTCGATTGCGTGATACCGCTGGCCATTGCGCAGATGGCGCTGGCGGCAGGCGCCACGCGATGCTTTGTCGTCTCAGCGGTAGGCGCCGATGCCAGGTCGCGCGTTTTCTACAATCGCGTGAAGGGCGAACTCGAGGACGCGCTCAATGCACTTCCGTTTCGCACCGTGGTCGCGTTCCGGCCATCGCTCTTGGCCGGCGAACGCGCCGAATACCGTGCGCGCGAGCAGGCGGCGCTGACAATCCTCCGTCCGCTGGGGCCGTTGATTCCGGCGCGCTGGCGACCGGTCGAAGCCAGTGCCGTGGCACTGGCCATGGTCCGTGCCGCGCAGCAGGACGAACCGGGTCGTTTCATCGTGCAATCGGAAGCGATCCAGCCTGTTCGCCCGCGCTGAGGCGACGGTCACTACGCTTTAGCGCGCCGGACGGGCGATTCCGGCGCGCGCTGCGTCAGCGATGCCGTGGAAAGCTCGCGGCACGGCGCGGGCCGCCAACGCAAAATCCCGCTCCTGCACCGCACCTTTCGCGCGCATCATCGCCACGAGCGCGTCGCGTTCCACTGCGGACCACTCGAGCAGATTTGCTATTTCGGCAATCACCGGGGCCAGGAGGTTGAAGCCGCGGCGTTCCGCCGCCGACCAGGCGGCAAGATCGACAATGCCGAGGTCCTGCGCGACGGTGCCCGCCACTCGCCGCATCGCCGCAGTACGGGACCCGACGGCCTGGCGCGCCATTTGCCGCGCGGCGATCGCGCCCACCTGCGGCAGCAATGATTCGTCGAAATGGTCCGTGGTCGCGTACCCGGGCATGTCGAGGATCAGGTCCCCGGATCGCAAGCGCGCGCAATGTCTTCGTATCGCTGTGATAGCCGCGATCGGCCGCCATGCGCGCGGCCTCCCGCTCGGCGAGGCGTCGCGTTTTTGCGCCGCCCGGGCGGAAGCCAAGCCGGTAATAGAACCAGAATGCGCCACTATGGATGGCCTCGGCGTTGTCCGCGCCGAACTGGTACGCATTGATGATGAAACGATCACAGCCATACAGCGTGCGGAATGCCCGCAACATCTGCGTCCACAGGAACGCGGCTTCGCTGCCGCGGTACGGATCGAAGATATTGATGCCGGTGTTGGCTTGACGGAACAGAGGCGTCACCCCGCCATAGCCGATCGGGACGCCGTTGGCGAACAGCAGGTAGCCGGTGTTCGTTTCCAGCGTCAGCCGGTGTTCGGGCGCAATGCCGATCACCGCCAACGCCGCGCCTTCGCCCAGATCGCACCACCAGACCTCGTCGACATTGGGATACGTCATCGCGTTCACTTCGCGGCAGCGCGCCGCCAATGCCGCCCGCGCCGAGGCAATCACCTGCCGCGCGCGGGGACGCGACAGCCGCTCGATCGCGTGCAAAGGACGCGCGATCTCGGCGGCAGTGTCGACCGCCGGCTTGCGCATGCCGCTACGCCAGGCCAGTGGTAAGCCAGGAAGGACATTGCGCGTTGCGGACCAGCGCGGATCGCGCAGTTGCCACGCCACCGGCACCTCCGCGCCATCCCATGCGGCCTCTCGCCACGGTGCCGCGCCGGGCGCGACCGTAGCCGCTGCCACCAGCCATGCAAGATCGGTCGGCGCACCGGCCCGCCGGGCAAGGCGAATCCAGTCACGGGTGGCAAACTCGCCGCTTTCGAAGCCCTCGCGTTCGGCATCGCCGAGCAGCAAGCCGACGACGGTGTCGAGGCATGCCGGATCGTCGACGTTGCGCCAATCCACCTCCGCGTCTACAGGCACGGTCCGGCTCAACCAACGCGCGACCGGATACGGAAAGACGTGCCGCGTGACGGACCCCGCCATGCCGGAGTCGTCGGCGCGGGCCTGCTCGCGGCGGGGCAACCGCTGCAGCCGGGCCGCCGTGGTGGACAGCATGCGGCGCGCCAGCGTGCGGGTGTCCGGCGCGCCCGGAAAGGCGCAGATGAAAAGCAGATCCTCATGCAAGGCCTGCAACTCGGCACAATGAGACAGACGCATGGCGCGAAGCTGCTGCAGCAAAAGCCGCTTGGCGCGCTCCGCCGCCGGGCCGTACGCGTTGCGCACGGCCCGCAGGCGCTTCAATGCAGTTCGAGGTGAAGTCATCCGCGGGTTCCGGTGATGGAAGCCTGCCATTAATGCCGCCCTTGCGCGCGCTCAACGTTCGCAGCGTGCAGCGCGACTAGAATACCCGTCCAATGATCGACGACGCCAACACCGCACGCCTGCACGGGCACCCGACCGCAGGACCCGTCGGCCGCCCGCCCGGAAGCCGCGCGCAGGGATTGGCAGAATAGCCTCGCCCATGTCCGTCAATCGTCCCTCCCGCGTCGTCATCGCCGGCGTCGCAGTCGGCCTGCTTGCCATCGCCGGCGTGACCTTCATGCTCACGCGCGCCACGGCGGTGGAGACCGTGCGCATCGAAACCACGCGGATCACCCAATCGGTCGTGGTCAGCGGTCGCGTGCTGGCGCCGGCCAAATCCGACATCGGTGCCACGATCACCGGGCGCGTGGAGCGGGTGGCCTTCGACGAAGGCGAACACGTCAAAGCGGGTGCGCTGCTGATCGAACTCGAACAGTCGGAACTGGCCGCCGCCCTGGCGCAAGCCACCGCCGCCGAGGCCGCCGCGCAGACCCGCATCCAGCAGTGGCGCGATATGGCCGCGCCCAACGCCTCGCAGCTGCTCACGCAGGCTGAGGCCACGCATCGTGTCGCCGAACGCGACGCGGCGCGGCAGGAGCAACTTTTCAAGCAGGGCTTCATCGGCGAGGCCCGGGTGGACGAGGCGCGCCGCTCCGTGGCCATTGCCAAGAGTCAGCTCGAGTCGGCGCGCGCCACCGCTAGCGGCAACAGCGCCACCGGCGTCGAGCGCCGGCTGCTCGAGGATCAGCTGCTGCAGGCGCGCGCCGTGCGCGAAGCTGCCGCCGCCAAGCTGGCGCAGACGCGCATCCTCGCGCCAAGTGACGGCACCATCCTCGATCGCACCGTCGAACCCGGCGACATCGTGCAGCCAGGCAAGCGCCTGATGATCCTGGCCCAGGATGGGCCCACCCGTCTGACCGCGCTGATCGACGAGAAGAATCTCGCCCTGGTGAAGATCGGCCAGACGGCCATCGCCGCGGCCGATGCATTCCCCGGCCAGCGCTTTGCCGCCACACTGGACTACCTGTCGCCAGGGATCGATGTTCAGCGCGGCACCGTCGAGGCCAAGTTTGGCGTCGCCTCGCCCCCGCCGTTCCTGCGCGCCGACATGACCGTGTCCATAGACGTCGGCGTGGCGGACAAGGCCAACGCCATGGTCGTCCCGGCAGGTGCCGTGCGCGACGCCAGCCTGCCCGAACCTTGGGTGCTGGTGTTGCGCGACAGTCATGCTGAACGCATTGCCGTTCGGCTCGGCGCGCGCACACCTGCACGTACGGAAATCGTCAGCGGCATCAGCGCCGGCGACGACATCATTCTCACGCCGGGCATCGAGCCCGGCCAGCGCGTCCGCGCGCGATAGTTGCGGACGCGCCTGCCATGCCCTTTGAATGGGTGGTCGCCCTGCGGTTCCTGCGCGAAGGGCGTTTCCAGACGGCGCTGATCGTCGGTGGCGTGGCCGCAGGCGTGGCCGTCTTCATCTTCATCACCGCGCTGGTCAACGGCCTGCAGGCCAACACCATCCGCCGCACGCTGGGCACGCAGGCGCACATCGTCGTGCGCCCCATCGAAGAAGTAGCCCTGGCGCAGCGACCGGCGTCCCCCGGGGATACCGCGATGCCCAAAGTCGAGGCGCGCGCGCAACGCTTGCGCTCGATCGATCAATGGCAACCGCTGGAAGCGGAACTGGCCCGCACGCCCGGTATCGTGGCCGTGTCGCCGATGGTGACAGGACCGGGATTCGCCGTGCGTGGGGACGCCAGCAAATCGATCGCCATCGTCGGCATCGATCCCGTCCTCTACAACCGCATCGTCGCGATCGGCGACAAGCTGGTCGGCGGCGAATTCCGCGTGCAGCCCGGCGAAACGGTGCTGGGCCGCGATCTGGCGTCAGACCTGGGGATCGGTGTGGGCGACCGCGTGCGGCTCATCACGACCGAGAACGACACCGTCACCGGCGACACGTTCACCGTGACGGGCATCGTCGATCTCGGCGTGCGCGAGCTGAACCGGCGCACGGCGTACGTTGGCCTGCGCACCGGGCAGAGCCTGCTGTCACTGCCCGGAGGCGTATCCCAACTCGACCTCACGATCACCGACCTTTTCGACGCCGAAACCATCGCGCAACGATTGGCCGCCAAGACCGGATTGACGGTGGAGTCCTGGATGCAGACCAACGCGCAGCTGATGGCCGCCATCAACGCCCAAACGGTCACCACTCGCATGATCCGGCTGTTTGTCGTCGCCATCGTCGTGCTCGGCATCGCCAGCGTGCTGGTGGTGTCCGTGGTGCAGAAGCGGCGCGAAATCGGCATCCTGCGGGCTATGGGGGCGCCACGGGCCAAGGTGCGTCGCATCTTCCTGTTGCAGGGTGGCATGGTGGCGCTGATCGGTTCAGCCATCGGCTGCGCGCTGGCGGCCCTGATGATCACGATATTTCTCAAGCTGGCGCGCAATGCCGATGGCACGCCGTTGTTCGACCTCGTGATCGGACCCGAGTTGTTCGCTCTCGCCACGGCCGGTGCGATCGTATGCGGCGTGCTGGCCGCCGTCGCGCCGGCGCAGCGCGCCGCCGCGCTCGATCCCGCGCAGGCCATCCGGATGTGATGGTGAGCGCGCCGCTGATCGAACTCGCGGGCATCCGCAAGAGCTATGGCACGGGCACCGAGGTCGAGGTCGAGGTGCTGCATGGTATCGACCTTGTCCTGCGCGCAGGTGAGTTCGCCGCCCTGATCGGGCCGTCCGGCTCGGGCAAGTCGACCCTGCTGAACCTGATCGGCCTGCTGGAGCCACCCACGGCCGGAACGTATGCCATTGGCGGGCAATCGACGGCTGCGCTCTCCGACGACGAGCTGACCGCACTGCGGGGCAACGCCATCGGTTTCGTGTTTCAGTTCCATCATCTGCTGCCGGCCTTCACTGCCACGGAGAACGTGCTGCTGCCGCGCCTGATCGCGGCTGGGCCGGTGACTTCCACACAGCGCGAGAGTGCCCGCGAGCTGCTGCGGGAAGTCGGCCTGGGCGAGCGACTCGACTACCTGCCGCGCAAGCTCTCGGGCGGCCAGCAGCAGCGCGTCGCCATCGCGCGGGCGCTGGCACTGGGCTCGCCGTTGGTGCTTGCCGATGAGCCTACCGGCAACCTCGACACGCACGCCGCCGACGACATTTTTGCGCTGATGCGCCAGTTCAACCGCGAACGCGGCACCGCGTTCCTGATCGTCACGCACGACCCCCGGCTGGCGCGGCGATGCGATCGCATCGTCGAATTGGTCGACGGGAAGATTGCCAGCGACCGCGCGAATGCAGCGGTCATGCTGGACGAGGACGCCACGGGACTCGGCAGGCCACCCCCGCCCACTTGACCTCGATCAATTCGTCCGCATGCCAAAAGGACGATGATGACAGCCGAGGGAGGCAACATTCATGAATATCCACCTTTCGCTGGCCCAGCGGGCGTTGCTCACGGCCGAGCTCGAACAACGGCAAGCGGATCTCGAACGCCAGATCGCAGGGGAACTCGGCGGCAATACCCGCGTCGACCATGCCCGTGAGCTGTTGCTGCAGGATGGCGACGATGCCCCCGCCCGCGACGCCGACCGCGAGGTCGACATGGCACGCAGCGATCAGGATTTGGATGAACTGCGCGCGGTCGAGTCCGCGCTCGTGCGCTTGCAAGGTTCCGCCTACGGACTCTGCGGCGATTGCGGCGCGGAAATTCCGTACGCGCGCCTCGAGCACAGTCCCGAGGTGCTGCGTTGCATCGCGTGCCAGACTGCACTGGAAGCCCGGCTCGGCATCACGCACCGCGCATCGATCTGATGGCCGCCGCGCGCTCGCGCGCGCTGCGGAAACCAATTCCATTACCGAAGAGACGCCCAACATGACCACCACCCACGCTGTCATCCGCATCGATCACAAGAGCGCCACCGTCGTGCATTTCGATGCTGAGCATGTGCAGGCGCAGACGATCAAGTCGCAGGCGCACTACACCCGCCAGCACGGCAGTGCGGTACGCACCGAGCACGAGTACTATGGCCACGTGGCCGACGCACTGGCCGGCGTGCCCGAGATACTCGTCGTGGGTCCCGGAACGGCACACGTCGAATTCAAGTCCTACTGCGACAAGCATCGCCCCGAAGTGGGTCGGCATCTCATTGGCAGCGAGACCATTGATCACCCGACGGACCCGCAGATCATCGCGCTGGCTCGCAAGTATTTCCTGCGCCATGACCAGCTGGCTGGAACGTCGCCACTGCCTACCTAGCGCGGCACGAAACTACGAAGCGGCGTCGAACGCCGCGTCGAGTTTCTCGAGCCAGCGCCGCTTGACTGTGGGCTCGGCAAAGCTCGCGTCGAACCCGTTGCGCGCCAGCGCATAGGCCTCCTGGGTTCCCAATGATGGCAACGCCGCGAAGGTCTGCGTGTAGTTGGCATTGATGTAGCCGCCGAAATACGCGGGGTCGTCCGAATTCATCGTCGCGCAGATGCCCGCCTCCAGCATGGCGGGCAATGGATGTTGCGCGAGGTCCGGATATACGCACAGCTTCACATTCGACAGCGGGCAAACCGTGAGAGGGATGCGCTCACGTGCCAGCCGGGCGACCAGGTCGGCGTCCTCGACGCAGCGCACGCCATGGTCGATGCGCTCGACATGCAGCACATCCAGTGTCGCGCGAATATAGGCCGGCGGCCCCTCCTCGCCGGCGTGGGCCACGCGGTGCAGCCCCAGTTCGCCGCAGCGGTTGAAAACGCGCGCAAATTTTTCCGGTGGATTGCCGCGCTCCCCGCTGTCGAGCCCCACGCCGACGAAGTGGTCGCGAAACGGCAACGCCTCCTCCAGCGTGTTCTGCGCGTCATCCTCCGACAGGTGCCGCAGAAAGCACAGGATCAGCGACGCGTCGATGCCGTGCCGGGGACCCGCCTCGGCGCAGGCCCGCGCCAGGCCGCTGATCACGGTGGCCATCGAAACACCGCGCGCCGTATGGGTCTGCGGATCGAAGAACAACTCGGCGTGAACGACGTTGTCGGCCGCGGCGCGTTCAAAATAGGCCATGGCCATCGCGTGAAAGTCGCTCTCGGTCACCAGCACGCTGGCGCCGGCGTAATAGAGGTCGAGGAAGCTCTGCAGGTCGGTGAATGCATAGGCCGCCCGCAAGGCGGCGACATCGGCAAAAGGCAGGCGCACGCCGTTGCGTTGCGCCAGCGCGAAGATCAATTCGGGCTCGAGCGAACCCTCGATGTGGATGTGCAGCTCGGCCTTCGGCATGGCCGCCAGCAGGGCCAGCAGCCGGTCGCGCGGCAATGGGGGGAAAGGCGTGGCCATGCTATCCCGGCCCAAATTGGCCCGCAGTCAGGGGCTTCAACCGGGCATACGATTCGCCTACGGTCTCGGGAATTTCCTCTTGCGTGGGTTCGACGCCAGTGAAGTAGGCCATCGCCAGCGCATAGATGTTGCGGTCGAGTTCGTCCATCGGTTGCGCGGCAAACTCGGGCGTCGTGGGGTCGCCAATGCGCGCCTCCCCCGGCAGCAGGTCCACCGGCGGAAGGGGCCACGTCGATGGATCGCGCACGGCCGCCTGGTTGATCGCGTCCCGGATATCGGGCGCATCGATATCGCGGTTCGTCAGGTTCCTGAGGCTGAATTTTTTGCACAACGTGCGGATCACCGCGGCGTGATGCACGGGGTTCTGCACGACCGTGCCGGCTTTCGTGTGGGCCGAGATGGCGATCGTGGGCACGCGCACGCCCAGCCGGTCGAACAGGAAATCCATTTCTCCCGAGATCTGCGGATTGTCCGGCGTCCGGGCTGGGCCGGGTGGAACGTGGTCGAAGCACCCGCCCGCCTCGTCGAAGGTGACCAGCAGCAGCGTGTTGAGCGCGTTGGAGCCCACTGGCGCCGCGCTGGTACGTACCGCCGAGTAGATGTTGTTCAACAGCAGGTCGCCAGCCCGCACGTCCGAAACGAGCTTGCCTGGCGGATGAAAATCATTGTGATAGTGCGCCATGCAGGGCTCGATGAACGTGTAGTCCGGCAGATTGCCGGCCGCGGCATCGAGGTAGAACTGGTCCATGAACGCGAAGTTGGTCTTGAAGTACTTGGCGAGCTTGCGTGCGTGGATGAGGCCCGTCAGCGGCACCAGTTGCCTGACGTCGAAGTAGATTTTCCAGGTGCGGCCCGCATCCTCAAGACGGTTGAAGATGGTGTCCGCATCGTTGAATTCGAGCCACTTCTTTCCTGGCGCGTTCAGCACGAAGCCCGACGACGTCGACGCGTGAAAAAACGATCGATTGCAGTACGTCTGCGACGGCACTGCGCAAAACCATGCATCGTAGACCGCAAACGATTCCGCCAGTTTCGACAGCGTGGGCAATTGCGCCGAGGTGAACGTCTCCATGATCACGCGATATTCGTCGAAGGTGGGATTGCGCTTCTGCGTATGTTTGTAGTTGTTGCAATAGTCGATCACGAATCCTTTCATCGTCGGCACCGTGCCCTGCGCCGGCGCGTTGTAGGGAAATGTCATCCTGTCCTCCGCCTCGAACTGGTTTGACGGCGGATCGACGATGCCGAAGAGTTGCGTATTGATATGCGGGTAACCCTCGCCCGGGTCGGGCTTGGGATTCTGCCAATCGGTGGAACGACCGGCACTCGGCCCTGCCGGCACCACCGTGTGGCCATCATTGATGAACGCGGGAACCGGATTGCTGTAGTTGCCGTTGGCCAGCCCATTGAATGGCGCGCCCGCGGGATAGAGATAGCCCAGCATATTGTCGAGCGAGCGGTTCTCGAACATCACCACGACAAGGTGATCGAAGCGCGTGAGCGGATCCACTTCCGCGGCCTCCACCGGCGCGGGTATTTCGGCAGGGCCTCCGCCGCCGCAGGACGCGAGCAGCGTGGCGCCTGCCGCCGCGGCTGTGGCCTTCAGGAATTCCCGACGCGGCACGCCGTCAGCGGGTCCTGGTTCCTTCGCCGCGGCGTCGTCAGGTGGCATGGCCGTAGTCATGGCCGCAAGCTCCGCGAATGATCCAGCGTCAGAGAGTGCCATGCCGCGTCCGCGTCGCCAAGCCCGAGGTCGATCCGGCCGGCTGCACGGCCACGAACGAATTCCTCCATTCATTGACCATCGTCAAACCCGTCGGATGGCGCCAAGTTCACCCAGACGCGCGTCGGGAGGCTGACTCAACTCGCACTGAAGGCAATGCCAGTCAGTCCATTTGTCCACACAGCGGCAGTAGTCCCTCCGGCGTGAATGGCAGTAGAATCCTTTCCATTACTAGCCGACCCAGGAACCGCCACCATGACCACGCGCCGCCAGTTCGTCATTACCCTGCTTCCCGCCACCGCCGCCATGGCCGTGCTTTCGCGCACGGCGCTGGCCCAGGCGCCGCACCTCGAGGAAAGCGACCCCACTGCCGTCGCCCTCGGCTACAAGAACGACGCCACCAAGGTGGACGCGAAGAAATTCCCCACGCACGTGGCCGGCGCCGTTTGCGGTGGATGCGCGCTGTTCCAGGGCAAGCCGACTGATGCCTGGGGGCCCTGCGGGATCTTTGCCGGCAAGCTGGTGAACTCGAAGGGCTGGTGCAGCGCCTGGGCCAAGAAGGCCTGACGCTGTCTGCGGGGTCACCGACTCCGCGCTGCTAGCCCATCGCCGGCGCAAACACGCGCAGGCGATGGTGGTCGGGATCGAGCCCGACGAAGGTACGCCCGGAATCGAGATCGGTCGGCCCCTGCACTACCGGGATGCCCTTGGCGCGCCACGCGCGGTGCGTGGCGTCCACTGCCGCGGCACTCGCGACGGTCAATGCCAGCTCGGCCCCACCACCGCCGCCTTCCGGCTCTGGCGCCACCGTGTTTTTCGACCAAAGGTCCGGCATCACGTCGCCATGCAGTGAAAACATGGCGAAGGTCGGCGAAGCTTCAAGCGGCGGCCGCCCGAGCAGGTCGGCATAGAACGTTGCGCTGGCCCCGGGATTGTCCACATACAGGATCACGAAATTGGGGTCAGCCACGACGTCTCCGGAAAGCAATCCGGACCTCGTGCCCGGTTGAACCATCGCCAGCGCGGCAGGTGCCGTTGAACTGGGAACATGCGGCGGTTCGATGAACTTGATCCTACGGCCCCACACTGTCAGATTCCGGCAGTAGAGCGGCGGCACGACGAAACCCGCGCGCAACACGTAACCCAGTCCCGGTGCACCGTCGATGGTGGCGCCGCGCGCCTGCAGCGAGGCAATGTCGCGGTAAAGCGTGCGGATGCTGATTCCCAGTTCGGCCGCAAGCACGGCGCCGCCTACCGGATGCCGGTACTGGCGCAATACCTGCATCAGTTCGAGAAGGCGCTCGGCACGGGACATGGCGGCGATTCTGCCACGGGGTCGTCCAAAACCCGTGCAGTAAGGCGCATGGCCGCAGCGCCAAGCCGGACCCCGCCAACGTCCGCCCGGCGCGCAACGTGGTGGCGTCGAACTGCTTGTTCGTTTATGGTTCTGCCGGTGCTGGGCAATCCCGATGACCTGATCGAATGCTTGTACAACTGATGGCCGAAGTGCAAATCAGGAAGAAATCCGTGGGAAAGAGCAAGGCATCCCCAGCCACCAAGAACCTCGCTTCCGCGGTCGATCAGGTTGCCGCGCTGGCGGCCGCCGGACAGCACGAGCGTGCCATCGAGGCCGCGACCGGCGCACTTTCGGTGGACCGCGTGGCCGCCTCGATCCGGCTCAAGCTCCTCGACCTTCGCGCTGAAAGCAGCCTTGCACTGGGAGACGTTGCCACGGCCGACACGGACACTGTGGCGATGATCACCATGGCACGCCGCAGCCGCAACCCGGCCCATCTCGCGCAGGCATTGCAACGCCGCGTGGCGTTCGAGATCCATCGGGGCAATTCGCGCCTTGCGCTGACCGCCGCGGAGGAGTCACTGGAGGCGGCGCGGCAGAGCCAACTACCTGCCATCGAGGCTGCCAGTTGGTATCGGGTTGCTCTCGCGCTGCAGCGGCAGCGCGAATATGAGCAGTGCGCCAAGGCGGCGACGCAGGCAATCCGGCTTTTCCGAAAACTGGGACAGCCCATGGACGAAGGGCGCGCATGGTTTGCTGTCGCAGGTGCGCGCAGCGGCCAGGGTCGCGCCGCCGATTCCGTGACCGCAGGCCACAAGGCGCTGGCCCTGGCGCGAAAAAGCGGCGATAACTTCGGCGCGGGCAATGCGTTCAATATCCTCACGTTCAACGAGCCGGATCTCGCGGCACGCCTGCGGCTGCTGAAGGATGCGGACGCGTCATTCACCGCGGCCGGCTACGTGGGCCGGCGCGCCATCATCGCGAACAACCTCGGCATTGCGTACTTCCGGCTGGGGCTGTTCCGGCGCGCCCGCCGTGAATTGCTGCACGCCCTGGCGCTCAATGCGCGCAGCGGAGCACCGGCGCTCGGCGCGTCCACCAACTGGAATCTGGCGGAAGTTGAATACAACCTTGGGGATACGGAGGCCGCGCGGGGCTATGCCGAAACTTCCTGCACCCTCTGGGAGAACATCGATGATGTAGCAAGGGAGACCTATCGGCCAGTGATCTATGGCTGGATCGCACTGATGGAGCGCGACTATGTCGAAGCCCGGCGACTCTATGCCAAGGCGATCCAGATCGTGGAAGGCACGGAGCGGAATGCGACGCGACTCAATTCGCAACTGCGCCTTGCCGAGGCAGACCTTGCGCTCGGCAACGATGCCGAAGCGCTCGCTGCCTCGACCAAGGCAACAACGATTCATCGTCAACACAATCTGGTAGTCATGGAAGGCCTGGATGCCGCGCCGCTCTGGTGGCTGCATCATGAGGTCCTCGTTGCCAATGGGCGTCAGGCGTCGGCCCGTCAGGCGCTCGCGATCGCCTATCGTTTCGTCGTCGAGGCGATCATCGAGGTTACCGATGAGGGTCTGCGGCGAAACTACCTGAACAAGACTGACGAGCATCGAAAAATCGTGGCGGCATGGCTGGCGGACAAGCGCACGCGCAAGACGGGACTGCCAAAACGCATCCCGCATCTGCAGGGCAAATCGAGCCTGCGCGAACCCTTCGAACGGCTGGCGGATACCAGCTTGCGCCTCAATGAATTGCGCAACGTCGCCGATCTACATGAATTCCTGATCGACGAAGCCACCGAATTGAGCGGCGGCGAGCGCGTCCTGCTGGTGCTGGAAACGCCGCAAGGCCTTCAATTGGCCGGTTCGCTGATGCCCAAGGGCGAGGATGCGACAAGACTGCTGGCATCGCTCCTGCCCGACCTGCAACAGGTGCATCGCTCGCGCACCGCCCGTCTCGACTACATCCCGGAACGTGCCCAGGAACTCGACCAGCGTTCGCGGATCATCGCCCCGCTGATCGCGCAGCAGCGGCTGCTGGGGTACCTGTATCTCGACATCGACGGCGTGTTCGGCCGCTTTCATGACACCGACCGCGCCATGATGGCGATGCTGGCCAGCCAGGCCGCCGTGGCGCTGGACAACGCGCAATGGTCGCAGGGGCTGGAGGACAAGGTTGCGCAACGAACGGAAGAGTTGCAGGCCTCCAACGCGCAGATCGAGGCGCGCGCCGCTGAACTCGCCATCATCAACAGCGTGCAGGAAGGCTTGGCGGCGCAGCTTGATTTTGCAGCGATCGTCGACCTCGTCGGCGACAAGATTGCGGAGATATTTGGAAGAAAGGCAATGTCCATCGCGCTCCATGATCGCGCGAGCAACATGATGACGATGCCTTACTTCCTCGAGCATGGCGAGCGCTTTCCCGTCGAGCCGTTCCCGATGGGCCTTGGCCTCACGTCGCACGTCATGACCACCGGGCAGCCGCTGCTTATCCATCGCGACATGCAAGGACGTGCCCGCGCGTTGGGTACACGAGACATCGGCGACGACAGCGACGATTCGGTCGGCAAGAGTTACCTCGGCGTACCGATCCTGAAGGGAGACGTCGCATTTGGTGTGATTGCGCTGTACAGCGGTGAGGAGAATGCGTTCACCGTAGGTGAAATGCGCCTGCTGCAGACGCTGGCCAACAGCATGAGCGTCGCGCTCGAAAATGCCCGCCTCTTCGACGAGACGCAGCGATTGCTGAAGGAAACCGAACAGCGCGCGGCCGAGCTGGCCGTAATCAATCGCATCCAGGAGGGCATGGCCGCCGAGCTCAATTTTCAGGCGATCATCGACCTGGTCGGCGACGCCCTGCGTGAAGTACTGAAGTGCGAAAACCTCGGCATCACCTGGCACGATGCGACGACCAACCTCATTCACTATATGTATGCCTACGAGCGTGGCCTGCGCCTTCCTCCCATGGCGCCGGTCACACCCAGTCCCGACGGTCCGTTCATGCGCGTCCTGCGCACCCGCCGCGCACAGGTATGCAATAACCGGCAGGAAATCGACGCCGCCGGATACCTCGTGATGCCTGGATCGGTAGACATGACACTGTCCCTGGTCGACATCCCAATTCTCGGCGGGGATCGCTTCCTGGGTGAGCTGATCCTCGAGGACATCGAACGCGAGAATGCCTACGGCGAGTCGGAAGTGCGATTGCTCTCGACCGTGGCCGCCAGCATGGGGGTTGCGCTGGAAAACGCCCGCCTCTTCGACGAGACGCAGCGACTGCTGAAGGAAACCGAACAGCGCAATGCCGAACTGGCGGTGATCAACAGCATCCAGGAGGGGATGGCGGCCGAGCTCAACTTCCAAGGCATCCTCGACCTGGTCGGTGACAAGCTGCGCGAGGTGTTCCAGGTCGGCGACATCGGCATTCGCTGGTGGGATGAAGCAACCGGCCTCGTGCATTTCCTGTACGAATACGAGCACGGCGTGCGGCTCACTTTGCCCCCCTTCAAGGTCAACCAGGAAGCACGTTTTTTCAAGACGCTGTTGGCGCGCCACGTCGTCGTCTCGAACAGCCCGGACGATTGGTCTACCTGGGGAATGACGCTCGTCGAAGGAACCGACCCGAGCAAGTCGGTGGTCATGGTCCCGATCTTCGCAGGCGACCGGAAGCTCGGATCGATCGGTCTTGAAAACTACGAACGCGAGAACGCGTATGGTGAGGCGGAAATTCGCCTGCTGACCACCGTGGCCGCGAGCATGGGCGTCGCGCTGGAGAACGCGCGCCTGTTCGACGAAACGCAGCGGCTGTTCAAGGAAAGCGAACAGCGCGCGGCGGAGCTCGCCATCATCAACAGCGTGCAGCAGGCGCTGGCCGCGGAGCTCAACATCCTGGGGATCTACGAAGCCGTTGGCGACAAGATCCGCGAGATTTTCGAACAGGCCGACGTTGCCATCCGCATCTACGATCCGCAGACGAATCTCATCCATTTTCCCTATCTGACCGAGCGCGGGGTGCGGCTCGATTTGCCGACACGTCCACTGCCCGAACGCGGATTCGGCCCCCATGTGATCCGCTCGCGCGAGCCGCTGGTCATTAACGAGAACATTGCCGCCGAGATGGCGCGGTTCGGAAGCTTTGTCGAGTCGGGTACCGAGTCCGAGAAATCGCTGGTCATGGTGCCGCTCATTGCCGGCAACCAGGCGCGCGGGTTGATCGCCCTGCTCGACATGAATCGCGAGCATGCCTTCAGCCCATCCGACGTGCGCCTGCTGCAGACGCTCGCCAACAGCATGAGCATCGCTCTGGAGAACGCGCGCCTCTTCGGCGAAACGCAGCGACTGCTGAAGGAAACCGAGCAGCGCGCGGGCGAGCTTGCGACCATCAACACGGTGTCCCAGCAACTTGCCGGCAAGCTTGAATTGGCGCCTTTGCTCGATCTGGTGGGGGAACAGATCCGCACCGTGTTCAAGGCCGACATTGCCTATGTCGCGCTCTACAACCCGGACAGCGACATCATCGACTTCCCCTACCAGCACGGCGATAGGATCGAGTCGGTGCGGTACGGCGTGGGTCTCACCAGCCGGATCATCAAGTCGGGCAAGGCGATCATCATCAATCGCGAGGCCGATCGGAAGCAGCACGAACTGGACGCGAAAGCAGTCGGCAGGCAGGCGTTGTCGTACCTGGGCGTGCCCATTCCCGTAGGCGGCATGAGCCTCGGCGTCATCAGCGTGCAGAGCACGGAAAAGGAAGGCGTCTACGGCCCCGACGACGAGCGCCTGCTGTCCACGATCGCCGCCAATGTCGGCGTGGCGCTGCAGAATGCGCGCCTCTTCAACGAGACGCGGGAAACGCTGTCGCACCAGACCGCCACCGCCGACATCCTGCGCGTGATCAGCAGTTCGCCGACCGCTGTGCAGCCAGTGTTCGACGCGATCGTCCAAACAGCAGTGCGGCTGATGGCCTGCGATTTCACATCGCTGCTCCGCTGCGACGGCGCCACAATCTCTCCGGTCGCCAACGCTACACCGAGTGGTGTTCCGTTTGACTCGCCCGAGCGCAGATTACCTGTCGATCCCGCGGCCAACTTTCCGTCGCGGGTCATCGCGTCGAAAACCATGCTGCACATCCCCGACTGGCAGGCGATCGACCTGCCGGTGCACGAACGCGCCGTCCGCGAACGGAGGGGCATCAACTCATCGATCATGCTCCCGCTTTTGCGCATGGACGAATGCATCGGCGTTCTGGCGCTGGCGCGCGACAAGGCCGGCCCGTTCACCGACAAGGAAATTACGCTTGCTAAATCGTTCGTCGACCAGGCGGTGATCGCCATCGAAAACGTGCGGCTGTTCAACGAGACCAAGGAGGCGCTGGAGCGACAGACCGCGACCTCCGACGTGCTGCAAGTGATCAGCGCCTCGCCCACCGATGTGCAGCCGGTCTTCGACATCATTGCCGAGCGCGCAGCGAAGCTGACTGCCGCCGAGTCCGGCATCGTGTTCCGCTTCGACGGCGAGTGGATCCACATGGCGAGCTCCTTTGGCATGGATCCGGAATTCATCGACATGTTCAGGACGCTCCTGCCGGTGCGCTCCGACGCCTTTTTCATTTCGGCCGAAGCCATTCGTGACGGCGTGGTGATCAACGTCCCGGACCTGCAGGAGCGCGCCAACATCCGTGGCAGCGCCCCGGTGGGCATGAAGGAGGCGGCCCAGAGGGCAGGCCTGCGCGGGGCACTTGCCGTGCCCATGTTCCGCGACCGGCAGGTGGTAGGCGCCATCGCGATGTACCGCAGCAAGCCGGGCAAGTTCGCCGACAATGAGGTCGACCTGCTGCGCACGTTCGCCGCCCAGGCCGTGATCGCCATCGAGAACGTGCGCCTCTTCAATGAGACCCGTGAGGCTCTGGAATACCAGACCGCAACGGCCGAGGTGCTCGACGTGATCAGTCATTCGATGGCCGATGCGTCGCCGGTGTTCGAGAAGATCATCGAATGTTGCGAGCGGCTGTTCTCCGCCGAGGCATTCGCGCTGGGCATCGTCCACGATGACAGTCAGGTGTTCATGCCGGTGTATCGACTGACGTCAGCAGCACGGATAGCCGTGGGGCAAGCCGAGGCGGCGCAAATCGAGGCGGATACCCTCGCAGCCTTTCCCCGGCCCCTGGCCGGCACCCTCACTGAGCGCGCAATACGCGAGGGCAAGCTGGTCGAGATCCGCGACGTGATGAAGACCACCGATGCGGCGCAGCCGGCCGTACAGGCCGCGGCGTGGATGAAGCTCGGCACCTCCGTCATCGTCGCCCCGCTCATGTGGGAGGGCCGTGGCATCGGATCGCTGACCATGATGCGTCGTGAGGATGGCGGGCTGCGGGACCGCGAGACCGCCCTGCTCAAGACATTCGCTGATCAGGCCGTGATCGCGATCCAGAATGCGCGGCTGTTCATGGCGACGAAAGTTGCGCGCGCCGCTGCCGAAGAGGCCAACGAAGCCAAGAGCTCGTTCCTGGCCACGATGAGCCATGAGATCCGCACGCCGATGAACGCGGTGATCGGCATGAGCGGCCTGTTGCTCGACACCGTGCTCGACGACGAACAGGCCGACTACGTCAACACGATCCGCGATTCGGGCGATGCGCTGCTGACCATCATCAACGACATCCTCGACTTCTCGAAGATCGAGGCCGGCCGGATGGACATCGAGATGCAGGCCTTTGACCTGCGGGAATGCGTCGAGTCGGCACTCGACCTCGTCACTGCGCGCGCGGTGGAGAAGCACCTCGATACCGCCTATGTGTTCGAAGGCGACGTACCGCCCGCTATCGTCGGCGACGTGACCCGGCTGCGGCAAATCATCCTCAACCTGCTTTCCAACGCCGTGAAATTCACCGAGTCCGGCGAAGTGGTGCTCACGGTCACGGCGGCGCCACAAGCGGAGAATCGCACCGAATTGACCTTCTCGGTGCGCGACACCGGCATCGGCATTACCGCTGAGGGCATGACGCGGCTTTTCCAGTCGTTCTCGCAGGCGGATTCGTCCACGACGCGGAAGTATGGCGGGACCGGACTCGGCCTCGCCATCAGCCGGCGCCTCGCCGAACTGATGGGCGGCCGCATGTGGGCGCATAGCGAAGGCACGAGCCAGGGGTCCACGTTCATGTTCACGGTCGCAGCCGCCGTCGCCGAAGCCTCGCCCACGCGGCAGCGCGACTTCATCGGCGAGCAGCCCGAGCTATCGGGCAAGCACCTGCTGATCGTCGACGACAACGCCACCAACCGGCGCGTGCTGACACTGCAGACCGCCAAGTGGGGCATGACGTCGCACGCAACCGAGTCGCCACTTGAGGCCCTGCGCTGGCTGAAGTCGGGAGAGCGGTTCGACCTCGCGATCCTCGACATGCACATGCCGGAAATGGATGGACTGTCGTTGGCAACGGCAGATCCGCGCGGATCATAGCCATCTGCGTCTTGTGTTATTCAGTTCGCTCGGTCGACGTGAAACGGCGCGACGAAGCTCTCTTCAGCGCTTATCTCGCCAAGCCAATGCGCCAATCACATCTCTTCGACACGCTTGTGGGGTTGCTGGCGCGCGAGGTGGTACCCAAGTCGATCGCGGCACCGGGCAGATCAAGTCTCGACCCCGAGCTGGCAACGCGTCATCCACTGCGCATCCTGGTCGCTGAGGACAATGTGGTGAACCAGAAGCTCGCGTTGCGCCTGCTGCAGCAGATGGGCTACCGCGCCGACCTCGCGTCCAACGGCATCGAAGCCATCGAGTCCGTGCAACGGCAAACGTACGACGTGATCTTGATGGATGTGCAGATGCCGGAAATGGATGGTCTCGAGGCATCGAGGCAGATCACGACGCGTTGGAGGCTCAACCAGCGTCCACGCATCATCGCCATGACGGCCAATGCGATGGCAGGCGACCGCGAGGCGTGCATCGCCGCCGGCATGGATGACTACGTGACCAAGCCGATCCGCACGGATGCCCTGATCGCCGCGCTGCTGCGGATCGAGCCACGAAGCTGAACGTGATACGGTTCATCGCACACTCCTCGCTCTGATGTTGTCCGCGACTCGTGGCGGCAGCGGGAAGCGCCTACGCGCAGCAACGCGTCTCCTTCGACTACCTCTGCGGTCCCACCGTCGCTGCGGCGACACCATCCGGCTTGCCAACCACAGGCTGGCAGCGTGCCGACGATGGCCAGCTGCTGCCTGCCGCCGGGAACCCGTGCTGGCTGCGTGTCGATGTCGCGCGCTTTATGCCCCAGGTCCTGGCCGTGTATGGCCCGCGCGACACGGACCTCGTCGTGTACGCCGCGGACGGCAAGCAGCTCGCCGCTGCAAGCTATGCCGTTCCGCGCGATCGGGCCATTGGCGGCGCGGGCTATGGCTTCAATATGTACATCATGTTCCCGACGCTTCGCGAAGGCGATAGCCCGGTTCTCCTGCGGGTCCAGCGGACAGGTAGGGTGAACCTCTCCGCTATCGAGTCTGGCGAAGGGTGAGCAGGCTCAGGTCAACTTCACCTTCATTCGCCTGGCGGCGGGAATTATGCTTGCGCTTATCGCGGTTGTGGCGGCCGCGGTTGGTGTGCTCGGCCGCGACCGGGGCCAGTTCGTCTTCGCCGTCTACTTTGCCTGGCTCGCAATCGGCCAATGGCAGCTCATCAGCGCGTCGTTGCCGCCGGAACTGGCCAGCAGCGTTTGGGGCGGCCGCTTCTGGGAGACCGTCTGGAATGCGCTCTTCCTGCTGGCCGCGGCAATCCTTCTGCAAGCACGAGAACGCGCGCCGCGCCAGTACCGCTGGATGATCGCCGCCGGTGTGCTCTTCCTGTCGTACAACCTCGTGCCGACCATTGATCACTCTGATGCGTTGCATCGCGCAATCTTCTCTAGCCTTCTGGTTCTCGTCTGGGTGGTCGGGATCGCGGCGTCGTGGCGGGTGTGGCGGCTGGGTCATCGCGTCGGCGCTGTGGGCCTCGTGTTGTTTGCGATCGATGCGGCGGTCTTCGGAGCGGGCAGCGTGGCGAGCATCGTCAACTACTTCGTCCCGATCGACGTGCAGCCGTTCGGGTTCGGGGAATGGGGCAATGTACTGGCCACGGTTTCGTTTCCGCTCGTCTTCACCGCTGCCGTCATCCTGCGCGGGCTGGAGCAACTGCGCATCTCGCAGCGGCTGCGCGAAGGCCCATGCCGCAGCCGAGGCGGCGAACGAGGCCAAGAGCGCGTTTCTGGCGACGATGAGCCACGAAATTCGCACACCGATGAACGGCATCATCGGCATGAGCGGCCTGCTGCTGAACAGCAAGCTCGACAACGACCAGCGCGAACTGACGACCACGATTCGCGACTCGGCGATGCACTGCTCGCGGTGATCAACGACATCCTCGACTTCTCCAAAATCGAGGCTGGGCGCATGGAGGTCGAGACGGCACCATTCGTGCTGCGCGAATGCGTTGATTCCGCACTGGCACTTGTCCGGCCGCGTGCCGCAGAAAAGGGTCTGCAACTGACGTCCACGCTGGACGACGACGTTCCGCCGCAGTCGCCGGCGACGTGACGCGCCTGCGCCAGGTGCTGTTGAACCTGCTTTCGAACGCCATCAAGTTCACCGAACACGGTGAGGTCGCGCTTGATCGTTCAACGCGGCACGGGCGACCAACTGAGGTTCACCGTGCGCGATACCGGCATCGGCATGTCCAGCGAAGCGCAGGACAAACTCTTCGAGAGCTTCAGCCAGGCCGATTCAAGCACGGCGCGCAAGTACGGCGGCACCGGACTCGGGCTGGCGATCAGCAAGCGGCTGGTCGAACTGATGGGCGGCACGATGTCCGCAACCAGCGCCGGGACGGGACATGGCAGCACGTTCCATTTCGACATCCTCGCGCGGTCGGCGCCGGTGCCCCAGCCTGCCGCGCCTGCCGCCCGCCGTCGACCCCGCCATGGCACAAGCGCCATCCGCTGCGCATACTGCTGGCCGAGGACAACGTCGTAAACCAGCGGCTGGCGATGCGGTTGCTAGCGCTGATGGGCTACAGTGCCGATCTTGCGGTCGAACGGACTGGAGGCGATTACTGCAATCGAACGCCAGCCCTACGACGTCGTGCTGATGGATGCGCAGATGCCCGAACTCGATGGTCTCGAGGCAACGCGCCGCATCACGGCCCGATGGCCGGCGGGGCAACGCCCGCGCATCGTGGCGATGACCGCCAACGCGATGGCCGGCGACCGCGAAGCCTGCCTCGCGGCCGGCATGGACGACTACATCGCCAAGCCGATCCGCATGGAGCGGCTGGTCGAGGCCCTGAACATCGTCACTGCAAGGAAGGACAGGACATGAGAGCATCGCCGATCGACATGCCGACATTCGAGGAGTTGAAGGCCACCACCGGCGCCGAGTTCGCCAACGAACTGGTGGGCACATTCCTTGAGGAAGCCCCCTTGATGCTCAACGACATGCGCTCCGCGCTGGGCTCCAATGACGCCGATACGTTCCGCCGCGCAGCGCATTCGCTCAAGTCCAACTGCAACACCTTCGGGGCGCTGGCACTGGGCGCGCAGGCGCGCACGCTTGAGCTTGGCGGCCTTTCCAGCGTGCAGGCGCAGGGCACGCAGGCGCTCGATGCGCTGGATGCCGAATATGCGCGCGTCGCCGCCGCCCTCTCTGCGTTGCGTCATGCGTGATCTTCGCAACAGCGCCGGGAGGCTTCTGGTCGTCGACGACAACAAGGTCAACCGGCTGCTGCTGACGCGCAGCCTGGAGTTGCAGGGCCACTCGGTGGCCAGTGCGGAAAATGGCCGGGTCGCGCTGGAGATGCTGCGCACCGGTGGCTTCGACCTGATGCTGCTCGACATCGAGATGCCGGAGCTCGATGGCTTCCAGGTGCTGGAGCAACTGGCCGTTGACCTGAAGCTGCGCGACACGCCCGTCATTGTCACGTCCACGCTGGAAGGCGTGGCCAACATGGTCCGCTGCATCGAGCTCGGGGCCGAGGACTACCTGGGCAAGCCGGTCAACCCGGTGCTGCTGAAGGCGCGGATCGGGGCGAGCCTCGAGAAGAAACGCCTGCGCGACCAGCAGAAAGCCATGGTGCGTCGCTTCGCCACGCCGGAAGTGGCGCAGGACCTGCAGGACTCCGGCTTCACGCTGGGCGGCAAGCGCGTCACCGCCTCCGTGCTGTTCTGCGACCTGCGCGATTTCACGTCGCTGGCCGAATCCCAATCGCCCGAGGAGACCATCGAGCTCCTCAACACGTGGTATGCACTGATGTTCGACGCCATCGGCGGCCACGGCGGCATCGTCACGATGATGATGGGCGACGGCCTGATGGCCGTGTTCGGCGCACCGGTTCCCCTGCCCGACCATGCCACGAGCGCCGTGCTCGCGGCGCGGGAGATGATCGATCTCATCGACCTTTTCAACCACGAACGCGTGGCCATCGACAAACCCATCATCCGGATCGGTGTCGGCATTGCCACCGGCGAAATGGTGGCGGGCTACACGGGCACCAACGATCGCGCTGCGTACACGTGCATCGGCGACACCGTCAATGTTGCGGCGAGGCTTGAGGCGCACACCAAGGTGGCGCAGCGCACGCTGCTGGTCGATGGTGCCACCCGCCTTGCGCTTGGCGACACCTTCACCACCGAAGACCTCGGCCCCGTTCCACTGAAGGGCAAGGCCGCGATGGTGGACGTATTCGCGATCGCCTGACCCGCTCGCGGGACCCTTCATGACGCCACTGCATTCCGATCTCCGTGCGCGCAATGCCGTGCGCGACCTGCGCGCCTCCAGCATTCGCGAAGTGGCCAACGCAGGGATGGCGCGTGGCGACGTACTCGCCTTCTGGTTCGGCGAGCCCGACCAGGTCACGCCGGCCTTCATCCGGCGGGCCGGTATCGACGCGCTCGATGCCGGCGACACGTTCTACACCCAGAACCTGGGCCTGCCGGAATTGCGGTCCACGCTCGCCGCCTACGTGACGCGACTCCATCGTCAGGTGGACGAGGCACACATCGCCGTCACCAATTCCGGCATGTCGGCGCTGATGATTGCCACCCAGGCACTGGTCGGCCCCGGGGATCGCGTCGTCGCCGTCACGCCGTTGTGGCCCAACCTCGTGGAGATACCGCAGATCCTCGGTGCCACCGTGGATTGCGTCGCCCTGCGGTTCGGTGTGGACGGATGGACGCTCGATATCGAGCGCCTGCTGGCCCGCTTGACGCCGAAGACGCGCGTCGTCTACATCAACTCGCCGAACAATCCAACCGGCTGGACGATGTCGGCGGCCGAGCAACAAGCGGTGCTCGACCATTGCGAGAAACTGGGCATCTGGATCGTGGCCGACGATGCGTACGAGCGACTGTTCTATGAACGCGCCGCCAATGGCTGCTCGCCGTCGTTCCTCGACATCGCCGGGCCGGGTACCCGGCTGGTCGCCACCAATACCTTTTCGAAGTCATGGCTGATGACCGGCTGGCGGCTGGGCTGGCTCGTCGCGCCGCCGACCCTCATCACCGACATGGCCAAGCTGATCGAATACAACACGTCGTGCGCGCCGGGATTCGTGCAGCGCGCCGGCATTGTCGCCGTGCGCGATGGCGAGCCCACGATCGCGCAGACCGTGACGCACTTCCGCAGATCGCGCGACTTTCTGCACCGTGCATTGCACCGGCTTCCGGAGGTCGAAGCCGTGGCGCCGACCGGGGCCATGTATGCGTTCTTTCGCGTCCATGGAATGAACGACAGCCTCGATTTCTGCAAGCGTCTGGTGAGCGACGCGGGCCTGGGCCTCGCCCCTGGCGTGGCCTTCGGCCCCGAGGGCGAAGGGTTCCTCCGCTGGTGCTTTGCGGCGGAGGAAACGCGCCTCGCCGAGGGCGTCGAGCGACTGCAGGCGTTTCTGGCCCGCCGCGGCGGTTGAATTCCGCTAGGGCCGGGTGCTGCGGAAGGACTCCCGCTTGGCGATGACCTCGAACCATCGCGCCAGGTTCCCGCGTCCTTCCAGCCACCGGTCATCCGCGAACCGCAGGTCGAGGTAACCCAGCGCACAGGCAATGGTGACGTCGCCGATGTGCAGTGGTTGGCCCGGATCATTTTTCAGGGCGTCGAGATAGTCGAGTGCCTGGGCGATCTTGACGCGTTGCCCGTCGATCCATTCACCCCAGCGCAGAGGTTCGGGGCGGACGAAGGTCTCATAGCGCACCAACAGGGCCGCATCCATGATCCCGTCCGCCAGGGCCTGCTCACGCAGCGCCCGCCACCGGCGCTCGCCTTCCCGCGGAAACAGCGCGCCTTTGGCCAGCACGTCGAGGTACTCGCAGATCACCGCCGAATCGAACAGCGCCGTGCCGTCGTCACGTTCGAGCGTGGGGACCTTCATCAGCGGATTGTGCAGCGCCACGGCAGCATTGGGCGCCGTCGGCAGCACCGCGACGGGGACGACCTCGATCCGGTCGCGCAGTCCAAGTTCAACGGCGCACATCAACACTTTGCGTGCATACGGCGAGGCCGGCGAGTAGTACAGCTTCATTGCGCTGCTCCTGATCGGTCTGCGGATAGCGGGCACCATGGAGGAAGCACCCGCCTGCGGCGCTGCCCACGTTCCGCCGGGCCGTTTGGCGGTCGGTATGGTAACGAGTGCATTGGCATGCGCCTTCCAAACCGGCACCTTGATTGGGAATGACTATGCCGATATCGAGAATATCAGAATGGAATTTCCACGGTTCGGCCGCCGATCCGTCCGCCTCGCGACACGACCCCATGGTCGAGCGCGCACCTCCTCCGGGTCGTCACCGGCCCGGCATCCTTACCCTGCTCAATCACCTCCCCTTGCGCAAGCCCTTTTCGACGTTTCCCGACGTGCGCTTGCGCGTACCGGTGCCGGCACGGAACCCGCCGTTCTAGGACTTGGCGCGTTGCTGGCGTCCATGAAAGGCTCCGTCGGCGCCAGCGTGGCGACGCTTGCAACACGACAGGCAAGCCGCCGTAAGTTGAAACGCGCAGGTCAGCCGCCGCGCACCAGGCGGTCGAACAGATCCACGGCGCCCATCTGGCCACCCTTCAGCATCAGTTCCAGGCCATCCAGTGCCTGGTTTTCGCTGTGCGCCCGACTGAGCGTCACGCCCGGTTCGATGGTCGTCGCGTAGGACAGTCCCCACAATCCGAGGGCTTGGGCCACGTGGCTCGATGTATCGCCACCCGCAATCCCCACCCGCCGCAGCGGAGCGGTGTCCGCCATTCGATGCACGACCTTCGCCACCAGGTTTGCCGTGGCACGCGCCACCACCGGCGCCGGCACGGCCGGCGCTGCCGGATCAGCCCGCGTTTCAATATAGACGAGCACGTTACGCTGTCCGCCAAGGGTGCCGGCGATGCGCTCGACCAGCGCCTGCATGTATTCCGGATGTGCGGCGAGGCGCAGCGCATCCACGGGCGACCGTTCATAGGCGGTGGCCGCCTCGATCTGCCGCGCCGTCACGGGCGACATGCTCCCGGACAGCGCAAACACGGGACCGGTGGCCGCCGTCATGCGCGGCGGAGCATAGACGCCCGCTGCACCGACTTGCGGACGGTATGCCGCTATCGACTGCACGACGGAGCTGCCGCCGACCGCGAGCAGGCGCTGCTTCTGCGCACGCGCCCACAGCAGGCGCCCGACGGGCGCGAGATGTTCAGCACGCCCCACATCGAACAGTACCGGGTGGATGGCGTCGTCTGACCGCAGCGCCAGTCGCGTCAGTTCGGCCTCCAGCAAGGCCTCCTGCGCCGCCGCGTCGCGGTCGTAGGCGGGGTAGTGAATCGCGCCGACCTCCGGCAGCCCTTGCGCGGCAAGATGCAGCCGCAGGTCGGCCTCGTGCATCGGGGTGACGGGGTGTCGGCTCATCGTGGGGTGCCGATCGATGCGATGCACCACTCCGCCGATGCCCGCCGAGGCGAAAAGATTGCTGTAGAGGCAATAACGTCCGATGTTGGGTTGTCCGCCGACGATGGGGACGAACGCATTCTCCACGTGCGGACGCAGCGTATCGATCGCCACGCCGATGCTGCCGACCGTCGGCGCGCTGTCGAAAGTCGAACACACCTTGTAGTGCAGCACCGGAACCTTCGTCGCCGCAAAAAACCGCCCGACCGGTTCCAATTCGGCACGCATCGCATCCGGTCCCATCGACCGCGCGGCACCGGCAATGCCGATGGCGTCGAGCGGACCCGCCACCGCCAGATGGCGCTGCGCCGGCACGCCCATGAAAAGCAATGCGCGCATTTGGGCGTACGCCAATGCCGACAACGTGTCGGTGGCGCCGGTGAAATCGTCGCCGTACCAGCCAAGCACCGGCGAAGGCGAATTGGCGAAACTCATGTCCGATATCGCGGCCAATGACCGCAACGCGCCGTTCCGGCCAGCATCATCCTGCCTTGCGCCCGAAGAATTCCAACGCCTGCGCCAGTTCCAGGGCGTGCTTGGCGCAGTCCGCCAGCGACGTGCCTGCCCGCGTGGCAGTCCACGCCTGCCGCAGGCTGGCCACCCCCGCCGCCGGACCACCCGGATGCGCGAGGATGCCGCCGCCCGCCATGAACAGCAGGTCGTCGTTGCCCAGCGCGTCCCACGTCGCGGGCACGGTGCCCGCCCATTGCCCCGAGGAAAATACCGGCAGCACGCGATCGTCGACCCCCTCTGTGAGCGGCGTCTGGCAGTCGCGTGCGGAGGCAATCACCTCCTCATCGGGCTGCGCGAACTTGCCCTGCAAGCCGTGCACGTGCATATGGTCGACACCCGACAGGCGCCATAACGTCTGGTAGGCCTGGAACGACATGCCCAGTAGCGGATGCCTCGACCAGGCCCCAAAGCCGTTGCGATGCGCGTGCAGCGCCAGCGATGTTTCGCGCCGCAGCGTCTGCACCGCCGACATGCCGCACCAGTTCACGCTGACCATCGCGCAGGTCCCGCCTTCACGCAGGATCAATGCCGCATGCCGCCGCATCGCATCGGTTTCGTCCGTGATGTTGAAGGCCATCATCACCGACTTGCCGGTGCGCTCGCGGTGCAGGCGGATGCGCGCCATCACGGCGGGCACGCGCTCGGCCAGCGGCGCATGGGCCGGGTTGGCGCAGCACTCGTCATCCTTGATGAAGTCCACGCCCGCGGTACACAGGTCGGCGACCAGCTGCGCCGTCTGCTCGGTCGTCAGTCCGACATTGGGCTTGATGATCGTGCCGATCAGCGCACCGGTGTCCACGCCCGTGGCGCGCCGCGTGCCCGCGATGCCGAGGCGCGGCAACTTGAACTGCTTGCGGTACTCGGCCGGCAGCGACAGCTTTTCAAGGCGCAACCCGGTGACCTCGCCCAGGTCATATAGATTGCCCGAAACCGTGGCGGCCAGCGTCGGCAGGTTCGCACCGATGTTGGCGATGGGAAACGACACGCGCAGCCGCGCGCGACGCCATGGCCCCCCAGGGTGATGCCGGTCGAGGAAGGCGTTGGAGAGGCTGGGCGCATTGACCGGCGCCAGCTCCTGTACCTCTTCGACCACGGCGCGCGCACGCTCGCGCAGTTCATTGGTCTCGCCGTGAACCCGCGCAAACGTGCCGCACGATTGCTCGCCCGCCAGCACTTCCGCCACCTGCGCGGGTTCGAGCGGCGTTTCGATCAGGTACGTGGCTTCGATCCGGTCCGGTTGCATGCGGCCCTCTGGGTTGGTGGAGGCCACTCATCTTACCTTGGTGAAAAGCCCCCGCAATTCGGGTGCGACGGGCCACGCGCGAGACGGTAAAATCACCGCACCATCCAGTTTGCAACCGGCGCGGCGCCGGCACACCGGGAATACTCAATGACCACGATTACAGTCATGGGCGCGGGCGGCAAGATGGGCTATCGCGTCTCGTCCAACCTGAAGAACAGCAACTACACGCTGCGCCATGTCGAGGTCGGCGAGGCCGGCCGCAAGCGCCTGCTCGAGCTTGGCATCACCGCGATGGAACAGGACGCTGCGCTCGACGGCACCGACGTCGTCATCCTGGCCATTCCGGACAACCTGATCGGTCGCGTCTCGAATGCGATCGCCCCGAAGCTGAAAGCGAGCACGATGTTGATCGCGCTGGATGCCGCCGCGCCGTTCGCCGGGGAATTTCCCAAGCGGGACGATCTCGTGTATTTCGTCGCGCACCCGTGCCACCCGCCGATTTTCAACGATGAAATCACGCCCGAAGCCAAGCGCGACTACTTCGGCGGACTGGCCGCCAAGCAGCATATCGTCTGCTCGCTGATGCAGGGTCCGGACGAGGCCTATGCGCTGGGGGAGGACATCGCGCGCCACATGTACGCGCCGGTGCTGCGCTCGCATCGCGTTTCCGTCCCGCATATGGCCATCCTCGAGCCGGTGCTTTCCGAAACCGTCGGCGCCACCTGCATCACCATCATCCGCGAGGCGCTGGACGAGGCTGTGCGGCGTGGCGTGCCCGAGCAGGCCGCCAAGGATTTCATCGAAGGGCATCTCACGATCGAGATCGCGATCCTGTTCGGTCACCTGCCCGGCGCGCAGTTTTCCGATGGGGCCAAGAATGCCATCGAGCGTGCGAAGAGTTCGCTCTTCAAGCCGGACTGGAAGCGCGTCTTCGAACCCGATGCCGTGACCGAGAGCATCCACCAGATCACGCGGTATTGAATCTGAGGCGATTGCCGTGACACGCCAAGCCATCGTCCTCCTGAGCGGCGGCCTCGACTCCACCACGGTGCTGGCCATCGCGAAGAGCGAGGGATTCGACGTGTATGCCTTGAGCTTCAACTACGGCCAGCGCCATGTCGTCGAACTCGACTGCGCGCTGCGCGTGGCGCAGGCCATGGGCACGCGCGATCATGTGGTCGTGGATTTCGATCTGCGCCAGTTCGGAGGATCGGCGCTGACCAGCGACATCGACGTGCCCAAGGGCCGGTCGACCAGTGCCATGGCGCATGGCATTCCCGTCACCTACGTGCCCGCGCGCAACACGATCTTCCTGAGCTTCGCCCTGGCGTGGGCGGAAACGCTGGGAGTGAGCGACATCTTCGTCGGCGTGAATGCCCTGGACTATTCGGGTTACCCCGATTGCCGACCCGAGTTCATCGCCGCCTACGCCACCATGGCCAACCTCGCTACCCGGGCGGGCGTCGAAGGCACGCAACGGCTGCAGATCCACACGCCGCTGATCAAACTCACGAAGGCGCAGATCATCGCGCGTGGCCTGGCGCTGGGTGTCGACTACGCGCTGACCAGCAGTTGCTACGATCCGGGCCCGCAGGGGGCGCCGTGCGGCGCATGCGACTCGTGCTTGCTGCGCAGCAAGGGCTTTGCCGAAGCGGGCAGCAACGACCCGCTGCTCGAGAAGTACGCCCGGCGCTAGGAACGCGGCCCAAGGCGATACGCTAAGAAAGGCGCCTGGCAGGGGCGTAGTAACCTGAGCGATCTTCTCAGGAGCCACATCGTGACGATCCGTACCTGGCGTTCCCCCACGCTGGCCATAGCCGTCGCGGCGCTTGCAGCCACCGCCGCCCTGCCCATGGCAGCGCATGCCGCCGCGTCCGGCCCCATTCCCGCGCTGCCGCCCGGGCCCTACCCCGTCGGCTGCAGCAATATCGTGCAGGACTTCTCGCGCGTGCCCGCCGGCCAGTCCGCGCAGGACTACTGGGAGGGCACCCCGAACGGAAATGCACCGCGCTATATCACCGACCTGCTGGCGGATCCGGCGAATACGCTCATCGTCAACATGGCGATCCCCAACGACGGCGAGCTCTTCGGTTCCTACGCCGGGCAATCGAAGCCTTATGTCCTGTTGGTCTGCTATCCAACCACGGCGGACAATCCACGCCCGGATTACGCGCTGCCGACGGGACCCGTGGTGCCGCACATGCAGCGGGGCGCGGAGGCACCGATCTTTCCTGTGGAGAACGCGCGCTATCCCGTGGTGCTTTTCTCGCACGGCCTTTCCGGCAGTCCGATCTCGAACGACTACATCAGCGCCTTGCGCGTCTTCGCCAGCGCGGGCTACGTGGTGGTGGCCCCCTTTCACGGCGATGGCCGGTTTGCCAACCTCAAGCTCGAGGATTTCAGCGACCAGCTCTACGCATTGCTGCACATCAAGGAATTCGTCGCGATGCAAGCCGTGCGTCCCCTTTCATTGTCTCGTGCCACCGATACCCTGCTGGGCAGCACCCAATTCGCGAACCATGTGGATCCGGCAAGCATCGGCGGCTTCGGCGCGAGCCTGGGCGGTGAATCGCTGGTGCTGATGGGCGGCGCGCAGTTGACCACGACGGTCGGCCAGTCATCGAAGCAGGTCACGCTTGATCCGCGACTCAAGGCGGCGGTGGGCTATGTCCCCTATTTCGGCCAGGAAGTCTTTCCGGCGTTCGGGCGCGATCAGAAGGGCCTGGCCGGCGTCACGCTGCCCTTCATCGCGATCAGCGGCACCGCCGACACCACCGCGCCGATCGCCGCGACCGAGCAAGGATTCGAACTGTTGAACGGCACGCGCCAGCTGGTGGCGCTGACCGATGTCGAGCACGGCTTCGCCACGGCCTTCACCGACGATATCTTCACGTGGTCGCTGACGTTTCTTGCCGGCCAATTGTCCGGTGACCCGATTGCCCGGGCGACCAGTGCGCGGATGACCAATGTCGCCGGCGGTGGCGACGACGTGCTCCGCATCGACTACATGGCGCCATCCTTCGAGTTGGCGGGCGAACGCGTCACCGTCGAGTTCCATAACAATGCGCTCGACCACTACTTCATCACCGCGGAACCGGCGGAGGCGGCCATGCTCGATGCGGGCATCGTGGTGCCCGGCTGGCAGCGTACCCACTTCGACTTCAAGGTGCGCCCGGCCGGTGATCCGCGCGGCCTGGCCGCCTGCCGCTTCTTCGGCACGCCGGGCATAGGCCCGAACTCGCATTTCTACACGACGGACGCTGCCGAATGCGCCAAGGTGAAGGCCAATCCGCTCTGGACCTACGAGTCGCTTGCGTTCAATACGGATGTCGCGGTGGCGGACGATTGCCCCGCCGATCGCATTCCCGTCGTCCGTCTCTACAACAACGGCATGGGCGGACAGGCCAGCCACCGCTACATCACCAGCCGCAGTGAGGTGCGCGTGATGATCCGGCGTGGATGGCTGGTGGAAGGCAACGTGTTCTGCGCCATTCCCTAGGTCCGTTGCATGAAGCAGACGCCGGTGACGGCGCGCGTGCCGTCATCAGCGGCGTTGACGGTTACGCGGCGAATCGCTGCCTCATCGCGCGCACGGCACTGGCCGGCGTCGTCAGGACCGGCACGGCGCTGACGGCGCCTGCCGCGCTTGCTCCCCGGGCCATGCTGAACTGCGCCAGCGCGATGGCATCCACATCGCGCACGTTGGCTGCCACCGACGCGATCAGCCGGTCATGCGTCTCGGCCTGGCGCTCGTTTAGCGCCTTCATCGCATCGGGCACCAGGATCGGCACGACCTCGATGTCCGGCGGAAATTCCGGGGGCATCGACACCAGCGTCGGCGCATAGGTGGCCAGCAACGCAACCCGGCGCTGTCCGCTCCGCGCGATCGCCACCGCTTCCTCGATCATGGCGTCGTTGGGCTTCAGCACCGGCAATCGCGGCCATTTGTGCCTGACCGCGTCGATGCACGGGCCGAAGGCGGAACACGTGAATAGAATGCCCTGCGCCCCGGTGCTGATGGCGTAGTCTGCCAACGCCACGAAGCGCACGGTCATGGCGTTATCCAGCCCATGGGGCGCGCGCGCGAGGTCGGCCGACAGGCTGTCGTCGAGCAGGTTCAACCGTTCGCAGTCCGGCCACCACTGCTCGAATGCCTCATTGATTGGATGGATCGAATGGACCAGCGCGTGAATCAGGGCGATGCGAATGGTCATGTCCGTTTTCCTCAGATCACCCGGAGCGTGATGGCTTTGAGTACCGCGCGGGTCCGGTCGCGTGTTTCAAGTTTCTCAAGTATGCCCGACACGTAGTTCTTCACGGTGCCCTCGGCCAGGAACATGGCGCCGGCAATTTCCCGGTTGGAATAGCCGCCGGCCATCAATCGCAGGACGGCGACCTCACGCTCGGTGAACAGGGCGACCGGCGCGTCATCCGCATGGTAGCGGTAACGGGCGCGTACCGGGTCGGTGCTGACAGGTTGCAGCATGGTTTCTCCGCGCGCCACGCGCATGATCGCATCGCGCAGGTCTTCGGGCGCCGCGTCCTTCAGCAGGAAGCCCTTGGCACCCGCCTGGGTCGCGGCCAGCAAGAGTTCGCTGTCGGCAAACGTAGTCAGCACGAGCACGGGGGTGGTGTCGCCGCGCCCACGCAACCGTCGCGTGGCCTCGATGCCGTTAATTCCAGGCATCCGGATATCGCTGAGCACCACGTCGACCGAGTGGAGCGCCATTTGCGCCAGCAACGTTTCGCCGCAATCCGCTTCAAACGCGACCACGATACCGAGGCGCTCCAGCAAGGCTCGCAGCCCGGCGCGAACCAATGCCTGGTCGTCGGCGAGAGCAATGCGCAGGGGCGCGTCTATGGCCGCTCTCCTGGCTTAACCGGTGTCGCGCTCACAGCGGCAGGCTGGCATCGATGCGCACGGCGCCCGATTCGCTGACCGAAGCGACCATCGTGCCACTGGCAGCGGCGACACGCTCGCGCATGCCGGTCAGGCCGCTGCCCTCATGGAGGGGACCGCGAACCCGTCCGTCGTCTTCAACGCCGATGGCGAGTCGCTGGCCATCACGGCGAAGGGTGACGAACAGCGTACGGGCCTCCGCGTGACGGGCGCTATTGGTGAGGGCTTCCTGCACCAGTCGCAACACCGTCTCCGCAACACTGGCGTCCGTGACCGTGATGTCGTCGTCCATGGACAGTTCCAACTTCAAGTTCGGCAATGGCGCCGCAAGCGCATGCAATGCGGTGCGCAGATCGAGGCCATGGGCTCCGCGTAATGTTTGCACGACATCCCGGAGGTCGTGGAAAAGTTCGGCAGCCAATTGCCGGGCGATTGCGATTTCCGGACGTTGCGCAATGGCCGGGTCGGCGGCCAGCAGTCGCAGGTTCAACGTCATCGCCGTCAATTTGTGTCCGGCGACGTCGTGCAGATCGCGAGCCATGCGCAGGCGTTCGGCATCGCGTGCGCTGTCGGCCATCAGCGCCCGCGTGGCGAGCAGATCGGCATTGACACGCAGCAGCGCATCCCGCGATGACTCAGCCCTACTCGCGTAGTGCGAGGTCAGCGCCGCGAAGGCTTGAAATCCGAGGTAGATCGAGGTGACGAGAAGCGGGGCGCTATGCCCGGCGTTCCGCAGCAGCAGGTACATCACGACATTGAGCGCAATCACCACAGGCACGGTAGTGCGGGGCGGGTAGCTCATCGCCAATTGGGCCACCAGCACCACCAGCAGCACCGGCGCTGCGCCGCCACGAGGCGCGAGCCAGATCAACCCAAGTGCGCACACTGCCTGGGTCGCCAACAGCAGCACGCGACCGACGCGTTGCCGGTGGCGCGGAACCCAGTCGCCGCCCAGCAGT
Organism: uncultured beta proteobacterium; assembly: GCA_963805355.1. GTDB lineage: Bacteria > Pseudomonadota > Gammaproteobacteria > Burkholderiales > Casimicrobiaceae > VBCG01. The sequence goes on from CAWDTZ010000004.1 coordinate 934,275, forward strand.
GCCATCAGGTACGTGGCGAGCAGCGTCCAAAGCAGCGGAAGTCGCGCGGCATCTTCGGCCCGCAGGGAAATCGCCACGGCCAGCCACGTTACCAGCGCCGCCAGATTCATGGGATGCAGCAGCGTGCGCAGGACGTTGGCCATGACGCCATGCTGCCGTCTGCAGGGTCGGCTGGCAATGAGGCGGCCGCAGAAAGTGACTTCCGGCAGGGATCGATGGTGACCGGGGGCACTGTCTCGGCACCGTGCGATCGCGGATGCTGCGATCACTTTTCCAAGGAGTCCAGGACATGACCGCTGCCTATTCCTTCATCGTCGCCGTCCATGGTGCCATCGGCATCATTGCGTTGTTCGCGTTCTGGACGGCGGCCCTCCTGCGCAAGGGCTCACCGGTGCACCGCCGCGTCGGGCAGGGCTATCTGGTTGCCATGGTTGGCATCATCGTCACCGCGCTACCGCTGGCAGGATACAAGTTCCAGATGGGAAAGCCTGTCGTCGCGGCGTTTCTGGCGTATCTCGCCGTCATCACTGCAACCAGCATGTGGAGTGGCTGGCGGGCGATTCGCGACCAGGATGACGTCAGGCGCTACACCGGTGCCATTTATGCCGGCTTGGCATGGCTGTGTCTGGTCTCGGGCATGGGCGTGCTGGCCCTGGGTGCCAACGTGGGTTCCCCACTGCTGGCGGGATTCTCGGCGGTAGGAATATTGGTGGGTCAGGACATGCTGCGGACGCGCCGCAATCGTGATCGCCTGGCCGCCCAACCACGCTGGTGGCTGACCGAGCACTATTCCGCGATGCTTGGCAACGGTGTCGCAACCCACATTGCATTCCTCGGCATTGGCCTGCCGAAGTTGCTGCCCGCGGTCGAAGGCGCCACGGTCCAATATCTGGCGTGGTTCGGTCCCCTGGCGGTCGCGTTTGTCGCAAAGACAATCATCGACCGGCGCTGGCGGCCACCCGCGCGCGTTCCGGCGCATCCTGCACCGCGGCGTGCCTGACACTGCCGAACAAAATCTCCATCTCGCGGCGAACCTTGTATGCCGGAGTCGCGGTATCGATCGCGACATCATCCCAGCACAGGCTCTGGCCCTTGCGCACGCTGCGCAGTACCTTGACGTCATGGGCCAGTCCCAGCGGCAGTCCTCCCATGCGCGCCGATGTCGTCGCGGGCAGCAGCTTGCCCCAGACCGTATAGCCGCCTTCGCCGTCCAGCATGTCGCCGGGCTTCAAGTCGCGCTTGGCCGTGGCCACGACATCCGCGTTCCAGCACGTCGCCACGCCGGTGGGTTCGCCGCGCAACGCGACGCTGGCCACCGACATGCCTACTTCCAGCCCGATCAGGTGCCAGCGCTTGTACAGCGTGAAATAGCGTCCGCTGGGATCGGTATGCGCGTTGTATTCCTCGAAACAGTTCTTGATGTACTCGGTCTCCGCTTCCACCGTGACCCAGACTCCCATGCGAATGTCGTAGGGAATCCTGCGGCCATCGGCCTCGAGCGACGAAATCACCTCGACCATGCCTTTGCGCTCCAGCACCCCGCCTTCACTGATCGGCCGGGTGACGAAGGGAATATCCTCCACGCTGGCCGGCGGATAGAGCAGACCATTGCTCGGCACCGTGAGACCCGTGGCGTTGGCCACTGCGGTGGACTCGATCGACGGCTTCGACCCGTCGAGAAAGCTGTTGAACATCTTGGGATTGAGCCCGCCGCGCGTGGCCTGCTCGGGCGTCAGGCCGTAGTAGCCCCATACGGTCTCCGGCGTGGATTCGCAGAAGTGCGGCAGCCACTTGTGTCCGCGCCCCGCGGCCACCACGGGAAAGCCGCATGTGCGCGCCCAATCGACGAGGTCGCAGATCAAGGCGGGCTGGTCGCCAAAGGCCAGTGAGTAGATGACCCCCGCGTCCGCGGCCTTGCGCGCCAGCAGCGGCCCGCAGAAGGCGTCAGCCTCCACCGTGACGTTGACGACATGCTTGCCGTGCGCGAATGCCAGCAGGCAATGCTCGACGGCGGCGATGGGGTGGCCCGTGCATTCGACGACGACATCCACCTGCGGATGTCGCACCAGCGCCTGCCAGTCGTCACCGATGTGCGTCGTGCCCGACTTGCACGCATCGTCGAGCGATCGCGCGCCCGTCTGTTCGGCCTTCCAGCCTACGCGCGACAGGTTGGCGCGCGCGGCGGAGGGCGACAGGTCCGCAATGCCGACCAGATGCACGCCAGGGGTGCGCGGAATCTGCGCGAGGTACATCGACCCGAATTTGCCGGCGCCGATCAGGCCGATGCGAACGGGGTTGCCGTTGGCGGCGCGTTGCTGCAGTTTGGAAAAAAGGCTCATGGTTCAGGCCGTCCCTTGCAGGGACTCGAGTTCCGCCTCGAGCGCACTGGAGGGCACGCCATCCTTCCACGGCAGGTCGACCGGGTAATCGCGCAACAGGCAATCGTCCGGCAGGCACTGGATGGCCGTGAAGTCGCGGTGCGCAATGTACTCCGGCCGCTTGAAGCGCCGGATGTGATTGCTGACCGCGCACAGGCTCAAATAGACGCTCACCCGGTTCCAGGGCGACAGGTTGCTGGTCGATGCATGCACCAGGCACGAGTGGAAGAGGATCATCGATCCCGCCGGCCCGCTGGGCGAGACGATGCCGCCGGGCACGTAGCGATTCTGCGCATCGAAGTGACCGGGACCGCCGCCGCGCTCCACCAGCTTGCGGATCAGGTCGTGATCGACCGTCCACAGCGGATAGCTGGTGGTCGTCACATCGTGCCTGGCGTCGACCACACCCTTCTTGTGGCTGCCCGGAATGAACATGAGCGGGCCATTGAACGGATTGACGTCGTCCAGGAAGATCGCCACGTTCATCGCGCGTTCGGTGGGCATCAGGTCGTCGTTCTTCCAGGTGCCGTAGTCCTGGTGCCACTGCCAGACGTCACCCTCGAAGGCCATCTTGCCGTTGATCTTGAACTGGTGCATGTAGAGCGCTTCGCCCAGCAGGTCGGCCACCGGCTCGATCATGCGCGGATGGCGGCCCAGGCGCGCGAATGGCTCGCTGTACATGTGCGCCGCAAAGTTGGTGCGCACCGCATCCGAACCCTTCTCGCGCACGTTGTACGCAGCGCGGCGTTGATATAGCGCCGGCACCGCCGCGTTCAGGCGTGCCGTTTCCGCAGGGGTGAACAGCCCGGGAAAGAACAGGTAGCCGTCGCGGTCGAACGCCTCATGCTGCTGCGGGGTGAGCTTCATGGCCAATCCTCCGTTGAGCGCAGGCGATCGGGCAGGCCGCCCCCTGGCGCAACGGGGATTATGACGCTATCCGCGCGGGAGCGGATCGCGTCGGCGCGGTCAGGCCCCTGCCGGGTCCTCGACAATGGGCGGTTTCCTCGCTGGTGCCTTCTTGGGGGCCGGTTCGTCTACTTTCGGCTTCGGTTCCCCGGGGTCGCGCACCGGCGCACGGGGCGTTTTTGCGTGCACCAGTGCGGCGCGCTCGGCGTTGAGCATCTCGCGTGCCTCGTCGACGCTGCCTGGCGCTGCCGCCTTCGCGGCGGATTCGACGCGACCGCTTTCGACGAATTTCTTCGTTGCCTCGTTGTAGTCACGCGACGCCTTGTAGTTGCCTTCTCCCAACTCGTTCGGTTTCTTGGCCATGGTGCCTCCATTGGTTAGACCTCCGGCGTTGCTCTGAATCGTCGCGTGGCGCAAACCTCCAGCGACAGGCAACGCCAAACTCTAACGTCGCCGCGACGGCCATCGCATCTGCCTCGATCCCAATTCGTTGTAGGGATTCGCTTACCCGCAAACCCAGGTCTGGCCGCGAGGAGCGATTGGCGATTGCGAGGGTAGGTGTTTTACCGACACGGCAATGCGCGTTTGCCGTGCGGCCAACCATGGCACCTTCGCGCTAGCATCGGGCGATGACCTCGAGACTTGCCAATGATGTGGTCGCGCGGTCATCCCGGCGCGCCGGTTCCCGATGGAGCTGACGTGGTGGATCATCGGGTTCGGGGCCCTGCTGATCGCAATGAACCTATCGAGCGCGCTCATTGCCGGGCTGCCGCTGAGTCTTGCCATCATCTACTTTGCGATCGGGTTCTTCATCGGGCCCAAAGGGATGGGCTGGCTGACCTTCGATCCCATGCTGCATGCCAAATTGATCGGTACCGTTTGCGAGGTCGCGGTACTGGTGTCGCTATTCGCCACGGGTTCCAACGTGGGCAGCACACTGCGGCGACGGCACTGGAACGTTCCGATACGACTTGCCTCCGCGGCGATGCTGTCCACGATCATTCTTCTGGCGAGCCTTGCTTACTGGGGTCTCGGGTTTTCGGTGGGTGCGGCGATCCTCCTGGGGGCAATTCTCGCGCCGACGGACCCTGTTCTCGCCGGGGATGTGCAGGTCATGGGTCACGAGGACCGCGATCGGCTGCGCTTCGGACTGACCGGTGAAGGCGGCCTCAACGACGGCGCAGCGTTCCCATTCGTGATGCTTGGATTGGGCTTCATGGGTCTGCACGAATTGGGCGACTCCGGCTGGCGATGGTGGGTCGTCGACCTGCTGTGGGCCGTTGCAGGCGGACTGCTGATTGGCGGCGTGTTCGGCGTGGCGCTTGGCCGTTGGCTATTGGCGCGCAACGGCGACGACGCGGCCGCCCGAGGGTCCGATGCGTTCCTCGGCCTGGGCCTGATGGCCCTCTCCTACGGCACGGCCTTATCGTTGCAGGCGTATGGTTTTCTGGCCGTGTTCAGCGCGTCGGTTGCGTTGCAATATACGGTGTCCGCGGTACGCGGCAACCCAGGCGCCACACCGGACCCATCGGCCGCTACTGCAGCTGATGCCCCGACCGGGGCCGCCCCCTTGATGCCGGCGGTGGCGCTCCAGCAGTTCAACGGGCACCTCGCCAGCCTCTTCGAATTCGGCGTCGTGGTGATCATCGGCGCGATGTTCGCCGCCGTTCAAATCCCGCTTGAAGCGGTGGCGGTCATCGTCGCGCTGTTCCTCGTCATCCGGCCCGTGTCGGTCATGCTGGCACTTCGACGCGATCCCCTCGCCCCGGGACAGATCTTGCTCATGTCGTGGTTTGGCATTCGCGGCGTGGGCTCGCTCTACTACGTCATGTTTGCCATCAACAACGGGTTGGACGATCGGGTTGCGCAACAGCTGCTTGGCATCACGATTGCCGTGATCGTGGCTTCGATCGTGCTGCATGGCATCTCGGTCACGCCGTTGATGGCGCACTACGAAGGGCGCAAGGCCCGTGCCACGGATCGCTTTTAGGCGCCTCGATTCAGATGCAGGAGTTTTCGCGCTGCAGCGCCGCCTTTGCCGATCAATTCTCGCTTGCCGGGCGCGGGCAGCTTCTTGATCGCCGCCTCCATCCGGCTCGCCTCCGACTGGCTGGCGCACACAAACTTCGCCAGCAGACGCAGCGGCGGATTGGCCCGCGTATAGCGTGCGCCGGTCCCGGCTGCATGCTGCGCGAAGCGTGCCGCGACGTTGCGCGCGATGCCGGTATAGATCGCGCCGTTGCGGCAAAGCAGCAAGTAAACGTACCAGCGCTTGGCCGCCCGTTCCCGAGCCGCCAGCGCACGTGGAGCAGGCGTGGACATCAAACGCATACTACGTCTGTGCGTGGTTGGGGTGCATCCTCGCGTGACGACCGCATGCCATTGCGCGCGATCTGCCCATGCTGCAGACGATGGCGATAGTCGCGCTCGCGTGTACGGCGATGCCGCGCCAGGCCACGCGCCTAGATCAGGGCAATAACGGCGACAAATCCCAGCGCCGAGCCCGCCAGGATGCCGAAGACTGCGGCCAGCGCGACAAGCAGAACGCCCTTCCCGATGACCGACCCGGCCCGGACGGCAAGACGACCCCATGCATGAACGTTGCGACCACGGCGTGCCGGCAACGGAAAATTCGGGTAGACGATCATCTGCGGACCTGCCCTGGGACGAGGAAGTCCGATGCTAGGCACGCGCCACCGCTTGAACCATTGGCAATTTGCTCAATCGCCTGTAGGACAACGCTTGCGGCGCTTTCGATGCCCGCGATGACTTCAAAATGCGCGCTCTCCTTCAGGCGTCAGCCGCCGTCGGCGCTCATGACGCTTGCGAAGGAATGGCGGCGGCAAACCCGATAATCGCGTTCAGCTCGAAAGCGCATGCATTTCGCGGTAGAGGTCCGCCTTGCCTTCGAAGCCGATGCCCGGCAGGTCGGGCAGCGTCACGAAGCCGTGGTCAACCGTCACGCCATCCGGGAATCCGCCGAAGGGCTGGAACAGGTCGGGATAGGACTCGTTGCCGCCCAGCCCGAGGCCCGCGGCGATATTGAGCGACATCTGGTGCCCGCCGTGTGGAATGCAGCGCGTCGGCGACCACCCATGCTCATTCAGCATGTCGAGCGTGCGCAGGTATTCGACCAGTCCGTAGCTCAACGCGCAGTCGAACTGCAGCCAGTCGCGATCCGCTCGCATGCCGCCATAACGGATCAGATTGCGCGCGTCCTGCATCGAGAAGAGGTCTTCCCCGGTAGCCATCGGGTTCGCGTAGTAGTTGCGCAGCGTGGCCTGCAACTCGAAGTCGAGCGGGTCCCCCGGCTCCTCATACCAGAAGAGGTCGTAGCGCGACAGCGCCTTCGCGTACGCGATTGCGGTATCGAGATCGAAGCGTCCATTGGCATCCACGCAGAGTTTCTGCCCATCCTGCAGCACGCTCAGGACCGAATCGATGCGGCGCAGATCCTCGTCGAGTGATGCGCCGCCGATCTTCTTCTTCACGACCGTGTAACCCCGGTCGATATAGCTCTTCATCTCGTCCTTCAACTTCTGGTGATCCTGGCCCGGGTAGTAGTAGCCGCCGGCCGCGTACACGAAGATCCTGCGGTTCGGCTTGCCATTGCCGTACCGGTCGGCCAGCAGTTGAAAAAGCGGCTTGCCTTCGATCTTGGCGACCGCGTCCCACACGGCCATGTCGATCGTGCCGATGGCCACCGAGCGCTCGCCGTGGCCACCCGGCTTCTCGTTGGTGAACATCGTGTTCCAGATCTTGTGCGGGTCGAGGTTTTTTCCGCTCGCATCGATCAGCGAATCGGGCGATGTTTCCATCAGGCGAGGGATGAATCGTTCGCGCATGAGCTTGCCCTGGCCATAGCGCCCATTCGAGTTGAACCCGTAGCCCACCACCGGCTTGCCGTCGCGCATCACATCGGTGACGACGGCCACGAGGCTCAACGTCATCTTGCTGAAGTCGATGTAGGCATTGCGGATCGGACTGGCGATGGGGATGGTCCTTTCGCGGATTTCGATGATCTTCACGATGGCCTCGATGGCGAAATTCCTGTAAATAGGCGGGACATCATGCTTCTCCAGCAGTGAATTTCAACGAAGTCTCAGGCCACGACGCGTTGCCGGTAAAGAGCATCGATGTCATCAACGCTCAGCCCGAGACCCGACAATAGCGCCCGAGTATGCTCGCCGAGCGCTGGCGGATTGAGTCGCACGCCAAGACGCGTGCCCGCCATCGTAAAGGGTAGCAGCGTGGTCTTGACGGTCTGGCCTGCCTTGTCGCCATCCGGCAAGCGGACATCGGCTAGCCCCCCCGTGGCAAGCAGATGCGGATCGTCGTACAAGTCCTCCGGCTTCCGGATCAGTGCAAACGGCAGGCCGGCGCGTTCCATCGTGTCGGCCAGTTCCTGGGCGGAGCGTTGTGCCAACCGCGCGCGCAGGGCCGCGAGCAATTGCGGACGCAGAACGACGCGTTGATTGTTCGTTGCGTAGGCGGGATCGGCTTTCAGATCCGGCAACGCCAAAGCATCGCAGAAGTTCAGCCACTGGGCATCGCTGACGGCGGCAAGAAAGATCTGCTCGCCATTGGCGACGGTGAACACATCGTAGATTGCCCACGGATTGTCGCGCGCGGGCATGGGGGCAGGATGCCGTCCCGTCACCGCATACTGCAGCATGTGCTGGCCCATCAGGAACACATTGTTCTCGAAGAGCGCCGACTGAACCTCCATGCCCTTGCCGCTGATGCCACGCTGGATCAGTGCACCGAGTGTTGCGATTGCCGCAAACATCCCGCCCATGATGTCGTTGACGCTCGTGCCCGCGCGCAACGGGTCGCCGGGGCGCCCGGTCATGTACGCAAGCCCCCCCATCATCTGGACGACTTCGTCGAGTGCCGTGCGGTGATCGTAGGGTCCGGGCAGGAAGCCCTTGTTGCCGACGTAGATCAATCGCGGGTTCACCTGCGAGAGCGACAGGTAATCCAGGCCATACTTGGCCATGGTGCCGGGTTTGAAATTCTCGACTACGACATCGGCGCTGGCCGCGATCCGGCGGGCAATCGCCGCGCCTTCAGGGTGATGGAGGTCCGCCCCGATGCTCTTCTTGTTGCGGTTGAACATCGGAAAAAAGCCGGCTCCGGCACCGAGCAATCGTCGCGTGCCTTCGCCCTCGATCGGTTCGACCTTGATGACCTCGGCCCCCATGTCCGCGAGAATCATTCCGCAGGTCGGACCCATGACCATATGCGTGAACTCGACCACGCGCAGTCCCGCCAACGGTTGGGGCGCGACATGCTGGGCAGTATCTGACATCGCAGTGATCAATCCCGTGGATTTCGCAAATGACCGTGCAGTCGGATCAATGCGGTGACGCCATCGTGATCGGCAAGCCCGCTCGCCACACCGTTCCGTGCAGCGTTTCGCCGTCAAGCCATTGCGCCAGGCGGCTACGGAGCATGATCAGGCGTTCGAAATCGAGATTCGTGGCAATGCCCATGCTGGCGAAGAGGTAGGCGACATCCTCGGTGGCGACATTGCCGCTTGCGCCGGGGGCATGGGGGCAGCCGCCGAGTCCGCCCAGGCAGGCGTCGAAACGCTTGATACCCTGCTGCCACGCCGCGAACACATTGGCGAGGCCGAGACCGCGCGTATCGTGAAAGTGGCCGCACGTGAGGCGCTCGCCCGCAATCGCCAATGCCTGGCCGAACAGCTTGCCCACTTGCAGCGGGTCGGCGTAGCCCACGGTGTCGGCAAGCCCCACGCGCTCCGCCCCCGCATCGATGGCACTAGCGATCAGTCGCAAAACTTCGTCGGGCTCGACGCGGCCCTGGATGGTGCAGCCAAATGCCGTGCTGATACCTACCTCGATGACGCATGGGGATGCGCGGGCATCCCTCAAGTCACGAATGCGCGCAAGCTCCACAACCACTTCATCAGGAGTCTTGCGCAGGTTCGCGAGACTGTGCGCATGACTTGCCGACAAGGGGATGAGCATCAGGTCGGCGCGGGTATCGATCGCCCGCTCCGCGCCTTTGAGGTTCGGCACCAGAACCGATACCGTCAGGTCGGGCAAGGTGTGGCCGAATTCGACCAACTGGGCGGTATCCGCAAGTTGCGGAAGCAATTTCGCGGGCACGTAGGATCCCACTTCGATTTCGCGCAGCCCCGCTTCGTAGCCGCCGCGCAGCCATTCCATTTTTTGTGCCGTGGGCATGATCCGCGCCAGGCTCTGCAGGCCGTCGCGTAAGCCGACTTCGCGGATGGTGACGATGTTGGAACGATCAGGCATGGATTTGGGGCGTGGCGGGGAGGCCCGTCACGCAAGGGAGCACGGAGCCTCGCCTGTTCATTATAAGCGTCACTCAATCCGTCCCTTCGATTTTTCCGATACCCAATGTGAACGGCCGGCATCGGAGGCGTGCGGATCTTGTCGAGCGGCCGCTCGATGTCTTGTCGGGGTGCCGATCCTGTTTTGCACCCCGTTGCTAGGCGTGCAGGATTTCGCTTACAAGGCGACGCGCGGAAAACCTATACGAGCCACATGCGCGAAAAGCTACATTCACACATCGCCGGTCGCAGCACGGCCATATCTGAATTCACATTTTTGAGGGGTTTTCAATGGATGTAATGGAAAAGGTTCGCAGTACCTTTGGCGCCTATACCGAGGATGATGTGAGAGGTCTGCTGAAGGCCGATCATGAAGTCATTCTCTCCCTGGCCAAGTCCATCGATGACGCGAAAACGGCGTCATCGCGCCGCGCATTGGTGGATCAACTCGCGCCATTCTTGAAAGCGCATTCCAAGGCTGAGGAAATGGCCGTGTACGTACCCCTTACCAACGTCAAGGGGTCGCCCGACTCGCACATGGCGGGCAACGAGGGTGCCGTGGAGCACTTTCTGGCCGACACGGTACTGTCGAGGATGGTTGCCACCAAGGACGCATCAACCGATATGTGGAAGGCACACGCCAAGGTACTGTTCGAATTGCTGGACCATCATGTCAAGGAAGAAGAAGAGCAGGTTTTCGAAGAACTCGGCGAACATTTCACCGAGGATCAGCGCCGCGCCATGGCCACGGCCTTTCTGACCCGGAAGGCGGAGTTGCTGGACCCCCGCTGAAATTACGACGGAAATTCGCGACAACGATCTGGGTCACGGCATGATTCACCGTGGCAGGCGCTCAGAACCGGCTACCGGGATCCATCGTGGATCGCGGTAGCACCACGCCCCTGTCACACCCTGCCGCAATGTTGCGCAGCACCACCAACGTTGAATGTCCGACTATCTCCTACAAGGAAATGGGCATGCGACGTGCTTACGACCGGCATTCGGTTCTCTAATGTGTTGGCCTGTTACAGCGGCATTCGAAGCGCGACATTGCAATGGGAGTGCGCAGCAGGATGGCCGAATGCCACTTCCTTGAACCCGTGGCCAACGAAACCGAGGACCCATGCCTAATCATCACGTACTGGTCGTCGACGACCACGAGGGAAACAGGGACATCCTGGCACTCTTGCTGGGCGCGCATGGCATGCGTGTGGAAAAGTGCGAATGCGCCAAAAGCGCGCTTGCCAAGCTCGGCGAGGATCCCAAGTTTGACCTGATCATCTCGGACGTTTCGATGCCCGGGATGGACGGTATCGAATTCGCGCGACGTGCCCGCCAGGTGAGGCCCGGTGTTCCCCTGATATTGTTGACGGGTCATGATCTGGTGGTCGAACGTGTGCTGCAGGAGGGGTCGATTGCGCTTCTCAAGCCTTACGAGCCCGGGAGGCTCCTTGCACTCATCGAAGAGGCAGTCGGTCACGCTGCCTGATTGCGCTCGCGGCTTCGGTCTTATCCGGCGGCCGACGCCTCGAGCATCCCGGACAGCAGCGTGGCGATCCCCAGGAAAGAAAAGAAACCCACCACATCGGTAACGGTCGTCAGGATGATCGACGACGACGTCGCCGGATCCTGGCCGAAGCGGCGCAGCATCACCGGGGTCAGCGCTCCCGCCAGCCCCGCCGCCAGCATGGAAATGATCATGGCGAGGACGCAGACGACCACCAACCCCACGGAGCGGCTCCAGACATACACGCCGAGCGCCGTCGTGGCCGCCACCGCCATGCCATTGACGAGCCCGACCACGGCCTCCTTGCCCACCACGCGTGGCCAGTGCCGCAGACTGATCTCGCGCAGGACGAGCCCGCGCATCGTGACCGCCAGCGCCTGCGCCCCCGCGTTGCCGGACTGACCCGCCACGACCGGCAACAGGACTGCGAGTGCCGTGAACTTCGCGATCGTGCCTTCGAACATGCCAACCACCGCAGCCGCGAGAAACGCCGTCAGAAGATTGATCTGGAGCCACGGCAGGCGCTTCGCGATGGCGAAACCGGGGGACGACAACGCACGTTCATCGCGACTCACGCCAACCATCGTCTGAATGTCGACGCTCGTTTCCTGTTCGACGGCCGACAGCAATGCGGCCTGGCGAATCACGCCGACAAACCGGCCATCGACATCGATCACGGGCAACTCGGTGATGGGCTGTTGCTGCAGCACCGACACAAATTCAGCGCGTGGATCGAGGGCCTGCACCACCGCGATCAACGCGCGCGTGATGTCGCGCAGTGGTACCTCGGGATCGCTGGTGGCGAGGTCCTGAATCTCGACGCGCCCGCACAGGCGCCCGGTGGCGTCGATGACGAATAGTTCGCGTAATCCCTGCCGCGGGATGCGTTTCAGCCGCTGCAGCGCCTCGCCCACGCTCAGGTCCTGGCGCAGCGGTGTGACATGGGGATCCATCAGACGACCCGCGGCATCGTCGGGATAGGACAAAAGTTCGCGCAATTCCTTGGCGACCGCAGGGTCGACGAGCGACAGCAGGTGTGCCTGCTCGTCTTGGCCCAACTGGGCCAGAGCAGCAGCCGCGATCGCAGGCTCGGCCTCCCTTAGCCACTGGCGCGCGGTCTCGGGTGCGACGGTCCGCAGCGTGGTGGCGGCCACGTCGGAAGTCAGGGCTTGCCAGACCGGGAGCACGACGTGCGAGTGCAAGGGTTCGAGCAACGCCACGGCGTCTTCCGGAGGCACGCGCTCAATCTGCCGCGCCGCTTCTCGCGGATAGTCGAGCAGGTAGCGGTGGCTCAGCGCCGCGATGGCATGACCGGCCGCGGCGTTGGGTCGTGGGTTAGCGTCACTCATGGGCGTCTCCGTGGCGCGGCGATCAGCGCAGCGACGATCACCTCGAGTAGCCCCGACACCGTTTGCCAATAGCCCGCCGCCAGCAGACCCGTGAGCGTCTGCTCGGCCGGTTCGTTCGGCGTGCGGCGCGCCTGCGCAGCGCGGAGCAAGTCGCGACGCTGCACGACGCCCACCAGTCCGTCTCCGCGATCGGTCACCGGCACCACATCCGCATCCTGCCAAACCGGATCGCGGAGCGCGCCCGCAATCGACATGAGGGCCGCGAGCGGTGGCGTGACGGGGAAGGTCAGCTGATCGAGGCGCTCGTGCTCTCCGGCGCGCAACAGTGTCGCGACTTCGACCTGTCCAACGGGCCGTCGTTGCGCGTCCACCACATAGACCGGGCCTGCCGCCGCGCCCTTGCGCGCCCGTATCGTCTCGAGGGCGTCGCGCGCACGCACGTCCGGTGCCAGCGCAACGATCTGCGGGTTCACGCAGGCGCCCACCGCATCTTCGGGGAAGCCAAGCAGTGCCCGGCACGCCAACGCATGCGCCGTGGGCAACATTTCGAGGAAAGCCATGCGCTGCCGCTCGGGAACGTAGCGCAGTATGGAAGCGGCTGCGGGAACGTTCGTGGCCGCGAGCAGCATCGCGGCTCGCGCCGGCTCCGCCTCACGCAGGCACTGGCCGGCGGTCGAGGGGAGCATGGCGGCAAGCACCGGTGCCCCCAATCGCGCCGGAACTTGTTCAAGCAATGCCGCGGCCTCACCGGCCGACAATTGTTCGAGCACTCGCGCGGCGTCCGCCGGATGCGCATCCAGATAGGCATGCGTCAGGATCTCGGCATCAGCCATTGGACGGACCTTGTGCAAGCATGACCACCGGCTCCTCGCTGAAGATACGACCAGGCAAGGTCACGCGCCCTTCGCTCGTTTCGATCACGACGGATTGTTCGGTCAATTCGAGAATCCGACCCTCGAATCCCGCGACGCGGATCCGCTGGCCAGCCCCGTAGTCCCGCCGCAGGCGTTGGGCACCGATCAGATTCGCCACATGGGTTCGCGCGCCGAGACTGAAGGCCAAAACAATGCCGCCGGCAATCGTCCCGGCGGTAATGCCTACGAACAACGCGAGAAACGTCACCCGCACGCCGATCTGGTCCGCCGCCACCAACACCGCACCGACGACGACACAGATCTGCACCGCCCGTGCCGCAAGCCGTCGCTGCTCTGGCGCCAGCGGGCCGCCCGCATCGCGAATCAGGTCACCGGCAATGCGCGCCAGCACCAACCCGACGGCCATGACCGTGAGTCCCGCCAGCAACGCGGGAAGGTAATCAAGGGCGCGGGAAAGCCATTGTGTGAAGAATTGAAGGCCCAGCAGGTTGGTGGCAGCCGTCGCAAAGAACAGCACGACCGCCCAGAAAACCAGTGTGCCAAGGACATTGCTCGATCGGGCCAGGCGCACGCGCTCGCTCCAGCGAGGTCCGGCGACGCGCGCGAACACATGGTCGAGCACCACCAGCACCCGTCCCGTCATGGCCCGCAGCACCGCGGCAACGATCCACCCCGCAAGCAACAACAGGACGGCACCCAGTATGGAAGGCGCGTACTGCACCGTGCGCTCGACGATGAGCGTGCCGATCTGGGCGAGTTGTTCACGCAGCGACGCGTCTTGAATGGCCATCGTTCCTCCCGCGAATCGTCCCGCGCACATCGCGACGAGGACCTGACGACCATACTTTAATGGCAATCGACAGTCGATGACAGCTATTGCGCCAGTGGACCCCAGCGAGCCGGATTGGAACCTTCAACCAGACCGCGTAGCTTGCCCGGCCGGCATCAATGCGATTGGACACATCATTTCCTGCAAGGATGCGTCGCGCCTCCTTTCGCAGGCGCAGGATGCCGACTGTCGCCGGGTGCAAACTGGAAATCTCGGCCGACCGCCTCGTTGGACTTCGCTGAAGCGGTCGCGTAGGTGCGCCGGCGCTTGCGACGTCCGGCGCTGCAGCCAAGGAACTAATCTACGTAATCTGGACGCCCTAGCTGCTTGCCGCCTTGGTCAGCAGATTGTCAACGACGTCGCGCACGCCCGCTACGCTGGTGGCGATCTGCTTCGCGCGCTCTTTCAGCGTGGTCGAATCCACCGTACCGCTCAGGGTGACCACCGCGTTGCTCGTGTCGACACCGATTTGCAGTGAGCGAAGTCCAGGCTCCGCCAAAATGGCCGCCTTCACCTTCGCGGTCAGCGCGGTGTCGTCCAGCACTTCGGCCGTCTTCACCGCGGCTTCCTCCGTCTTTGCCGCCACCTTGTCGGTGGCACGGTCAAGTTTCTGTCCCGTCGTTTCCCCGGAGTTGCGCTGGTCGCAGCTCGCGACACCTATTGCAAGGCCGAGAACCGCGGCAGCAAGTACTGTCCTGCGTGTAACGTTTTTCATTGCGTTCTCCTGACGTGTTCACGAATGTAGTGCCCGATGGCGTCCAATTTGGACGCATCCGCTGAACGCTTCCGCATCAACCATATCGGTATCGTCCTTCAGTTGCGCCTTCCAAACTGTCGGCGCGAAGCCTTGTTTACGCGCAGGACCCAACGAAGCCCGTCGTAAGACAGGTCCGACGCGCGCTCAACGAGCTCGTCGTGACGGCCCGGCCAATGCGCCCCAACGCCAACGTCCGGCATCTGGCCGCAACCG
Source organism: uncultured beta proteobacterium (assembly GCA_963805355.1). Classification (GTDB taxonomy): domain Bacteria; phylum Pseudomonadota; class Gammaproteobacteria; order Burkholderiales; family Casimicrobiaceae; genus VBCG01. The sequence continues at coordinate 949,414 of CAWDTZ010000004.1, forward strand.
GAAAGCGTAGGACCCGTGCGGACGGCAAAAACGGCCAGCGGCCGATGGGTGTCTAGAGCCGACAGAGCGATATTTGGCGCGTGCCGGGGGCGGGTTCCGGACCATTGCGATTGAAAGTGATCATGAAATTCACGCTACTCGAGGCGGTCGCAATTCTGGCGATGGGGATTGTCACCATCCAACTGGAATCCCGAAGCACTGTGACCTATCCGTTGATCCTCGGGGACGCCAAGCTGTCGCGCGCCGAGGTCAAGGCACCGGCCTGTCGGGACGCGATCGCACCGGAACGGCAGGGATCGGCATGTCAGACTGCCCATCAAGCGCCGGCCCCGCAGGATTGAACCACAGGCAACGTCGCGAGAACGGCGAAGGCCATCTGCAGCGACCGGGTCGCGCGCTTCCTGCTTTGCCGCGCGGCGAAACGCATGGACGCCAGGCTTCCTGGCGTCCATGTCCTGCCGGGTTACCGGAGGTCGGCACGACAGCGCCGGCACGCGCGATTTGCAAAGGGCACGAACTCAACTACACTGCGTGTAGCCAGCCCATGATGTTCTGCAGCGAGCCATGCAAACTGTTAGTAAGTGCTGCACTGTCGCTTGGGGATTGCCCATTTGTGCTGCGCCACGGTGGCGCAATCGGCAGCAGGGAAACGCGCGATGGGGTCGCATCCGGCATTGCGCGCAATCGGGCGCCATCAGCCTGTCGCAGCGCTGCCAACGCTGAAATCACTGATGTGCTGTCTGCTCCACGTACGCACCCCGGGCGGACGGCGCGCCCACACGACAGTTGACCCGCAACGGGTAGGCCAACAGGACCTCCATGCGAGGGGCGAAAAATGCTTTTGCCCGCCGTATCCTTGAACGCGGATTGAACCATACGCGGCCGTTGCGCATCTCATTAGCGATCGGGACGCTGTCGGGACCGGGCCACGCAAGCATCGGATAGTCGTTTGCGTGATTGATCGAGCAACGGGATGCGGGCTAGGGCACCCCAATCGCTCGCGATCCGCCGGTCGAATCCACAAGCGTCGGATGGACCCATCAACCGCCGTGCAGCGCATGCCGCCGCGCGGTGCCATGAACCAAGGACAACAATGGACGCACTCGTCAGTCGTATCACTTCCCTGGACATTGCCTTTTGGGGCGGACCCGCGCTCATCGCGCTGCGCATCACGCTCATTGCGGTCGCCGCGTGGATCGCGGCCGCCTTACTCAACCGGATGATCCGCATGTTCCGCGAACGCATCGCCAGCCGCCTTGGCGAGCGCGAGCAGGTCAAGCGTGCCGAGACCATCGGCCGGGTGTTCCGGTATCTGGTGTCGGTGATCATCTCGCTGATCGCCGGCGTGCTGATCCTGAGCGAGCTTGGCGTGTCGGTCGCACCGATCCTGGGCGCCGCTGGTGTCGTCGGCCTGGCCATCGGCTTCGGTGCCCAAAGTCTGGTCAAGGATTATTTCACCGGCTTTTTCCTGCTGCTGGAAAACCAGCTGACCACCGGCGACGTCGTCGAGGTGGGCGGCAAGTCGGGCCTGGTCGAGGACGTCACGCTGCGTTTCGTGCGCCTGCGCGACTACAGCGGCAACGTGCATTACATTCCCAACAACCTGATCACGACGGTCACCAACATGAGCCGGGGCTATGCCCAGGCGGTCATCGAGGTCGGTGTCGCCTACCGCGAAGATACGGATGCGGCGTTCGAGGTCATCAAGACCGTTGCACGCGAGATGCGCGAGGACGAAGCATTCAAGGCGAAGATCCTGGACAACCTCGAGATTGCCGGCGTCGAGCGCTGGGACGATTCGGCCGTCATCCTGCGTTCCCGGTTCAAGGTCAAGCCCCTCGAGCAATGGGGGGTCCGCCGGGAGTTTCTACGGCGACTGAAGAAGGCCTTCGACGCGCGCGGAATCGAGATCCCGTTTCCCCATGTCACCGTTTACGCTGGCGCGGACAAGGAGGGGACGGCGCCTGCATTCCGGTTCCTTCCCTTGCCGGAGGCGAAGTAGGCTCGCGGTCCCGGGTCACCGTGGGATTGGCCTTGCCGGATTGCCGGCGACCGTCGAGCCCGCCGGCACATCGTGCGTCACGATGCTGCCGGCGCCGATCATGCAATCGTCGCCGATGGTGGTGCCGGGAAGAATGATGGCGCCGCCACCGATCCAGACATTGCGACCGATGCGGACCGGCCGCCCGAATTCGAGACCTGTGCGTCGCTGCGCAGGGTCGCGCGGGTGATCGGCGGCATAGATCTGAACGGCCGGGCCAATCTGCGTGGCCGCGCCGATGGTGACCTCGACGACATCGAGGATCACGCAGTTGAAATTGAGAAATACCTCGTCGCCCAGGTGAATGTTGAAACCATAGTCGCAGTGGAACGGCGGGCGGATCACGGCGCCCTTGCCTACCGACCCCAGTCGCTGCGCCAGAAGCGCCCGCCGCTCCGCGCCCGGCAGCGCCAGTGACGCGTTGAACCTGGCCAGCCACTGCTTGGTGGCTGCCTGCGCCGCTTGAATCTCCGGCGCGCCGGGACGATACAGGTGTCCTGCCAGCATCTTTTCCAGTTCGGTATCGGGCATCAGGAGCCTCCTCGCTATCGCAAATTCATGATGACTCCGCCTGCGCCGCCTCGACGAAGTTGGCGAGCGCCGGACCGAGTGCCCGCATCAGCACCTGCACGCGTGCGGTGTTCTTCAATTCCGGATGGGTGATCAGCCATAGCGGCGTATCCAAGGCAGCTATCGGAGCGCTGAGCGCCAGCAGGTCTGGCACGCAGCTTTCGAGGAAAGCGGGCAGCACGGCGATGCCAAGCCCGGCCCGAACCATCATCAATGCATGGGTGAATCCGTCGACCCGCAGGACCACCCGCTCGTCCGCAACCGTGTTGGCCAGCCAGCGATCGAACTTGAGATCGCGCGCGTCGCGCTCGAAGCCGATCCAGCGCCGCTCATTGGCAAGCTCATCGATCGGGCGCGCCGGAATCGGCGACCGCCCGCGGCGGCGGCCGTAGATCTTGAAGCGCAGTTGCACCAATCTGCGGCCAACCAGCCATTCGGGGACGGTGTCCGCGACGCGGATCGCCACGTCCACTTCGCGGCGACGCAGACTGACATGTTCGCGGGACGCGGAAAGCTCGATCTGGACCTCCGGAAATGCCGAGGCGAACTGGGCCAGCACCGGCGGCAGGACGTAGTCGATCAGGATGGGCGCCACACTTACCCGAACGCTGCCATTGGGGCGCAGATCGTGGCCCAGAACGCGCGTCTCGGCATCCCGCGCGACGGGCTCGAACATCCGCGCGGCCTGCTCGATTTCGTGTCCGGCGACCGTCGGCGTATAGCGGCCGCGCACGCGTTCGAACAGCCGCGTCTTGAGCCGCGTTTCGATCGACTCGAGTTTGCGCAGCAGTGTCGAATGCGTCATACCCAGCGGGGCGCAGGCCTTGGCCACGCTGCCACATTGCGCCACCACAAGCACCAGCTGGAAGTCCGTCCACGCCAGCATAGGCCCGTGGACTGGCAGACCGCCGAGGCTCGCCGAACCGTTTGGCGGCACGCGAGTAATTTTCATAAATGCAAATCCATGTTTTGAAAAAGGCATTGTACTTATCTGCCATGAAAAACTAAACTGAACCGCTCATGGTGCCCCGCCACTCGGGTACCCGCCACATCGTGGCGATTCGACAGGAGGATGAGGTGAGCACAGGCAAGGTGATCGAGATCGAATTGAACGACATCAGCGAGGAAGTTCTGGGCGAGTTGACCCGGCGGGTACAGGACATCGACAACAGCTATCGCGCCGTGGCGGAGAAAATGGGGCAGCTGTACATGTGCGCCGACGCGAACAAGGTCGAAACACTGACCCGCAACCTGGACAAGCCGATGCGCAATGCGTCGGACAACGAGCAGACATTTGCGGTGATTCTCGACGCGCTGAGAGTGCAGGCAAACCGACGCCGATGACGCGGGTCCGCACCCACGGGATGCGGCATGACCAAAAGGGGACATTTTGCTCGATGAACAGGACATCTATCTCTTCCGCGAGGGCACCCACAGCCGTCTCCATGACATCCTGGGTTGCATCCTCGACGACGACGGTGCCTCCTTCGCCGTGTGGGCGCCGAACGCCTCGCGCGTCTCGGTGGTCGGCTCGTTCAACGACTGGGTCCCGCACGCGCACCCGTTGACGCCCCGGAGTGACGGTTCAGGCATCTGGGAGGGCTCGGTACCAGGCGTCGCCCGCGGCGACACGTACAAGTACCACATCGTGTCGGCCAATGGCGCCTATGAAATGGCGAAGGCCGACCCGTTCGCGCTGTGCGCGGAATGTCCTCCGGCGACCGCATCGCGGGCATGGACCCTTGAATACACGTGGGGCGATGACGACTGGATGGCGGAGCGCGCGAAACACAATGCGCTTGATGCGCCGACCTCGGTCTACGAAGTGCATCTGGGTTCGTGGCGGCGCGATGCCGCCGACCAGCTCCCGAATTATCGCGACATCGCCGTGCCGCTTGCCGAATACGTGCGCGACCAGGGCTTCACGCATGTCGAGCTGATGCCGATCACCGAGCATCCGTTCTACGGCTCGTGGGGTTACCAGACGACCGGCTATTTCGCGCCGACCGCACGCTACGGCACGCCACAGGACTTCATGCACCTGGTCGATGTGTTGCACCAGCACGGCGTGGGCGTGATCCTCGACTGGGTGCCGTCGCATTTTCCGTCCGATGCGCATGGCCTCGCTTATTTCGACGGCACTCACCTCTACGAGCACGCCGATCCGAAACAGGGCTTCCATCCGGAATGGAACAGCTGCATTTTCAACTACGATCGAAACGAGGTTCGCGCCGTCCTGTTGTCGAGCGCGCTGTTCTGGCTCGACCGCTATCACCTCGACGGGCTGCGCGTCGATGCGGTCGCGTCGATGCTCTATCTCGACTACGGGCGCCGAGCGGGCGAGTGGATACCCAACGTGCACGGTGGCAGGGAAAATCTTGGCGCAATCCAGTTCCTGCGCGAAGTCAACGAGGCGGTGTATCGGGACCATCCGGACACCCAGGTGATCGCCGAGGAATCGACCTCCTGGCCCATGGTGTCGCGCCCGATCTACGTGGGCGGGCTTGGCTTCGGCATGAAGTGGAACATGGGCTGGATGCACGACACGCTCGACTACATGCAGCAGGAGCCGATCTACCGCAAATACCATCACGACAAGCTGACGTTTTCGATCTGGTACGCGTTTTTCGAGAACTTCGTCCTGCCGCTGTCGCACGATGAAGTGGTGTACGGCAAGGGTTCGCTGATCGGCAAGATGCCTGGCGACGCATGGCAGCAGTTTGCGAACCTGCGCCTGCTGTTTGGCTACATGTGGGGCCATCCAGGCAAGAAGTTGCTGTTCATGGGTGGCGAGTTCGCGCAGCGCCGCGAATGGACGCACGAAGGCGCGCTGGAATGGTGGGTGCTGCAGCACAGCGAGCACGCCGGCGTGCAACGCTGGGTTGCCGACCTGAACGCGCTCTACCGGCACGAGACGGCGCTGCACCAGGTCGACTTCGACGGCGCCGGCTTCAAGTGGATCGACTGCAACGACGCCGACGCCAGCGTGCTGTCGTTCCTGCGCTATCCGCGCGAAGGACCGCCGGTCCTGGTCGTATGCAATTTCACGCCCGTACCGCGCACGAACTACATGCTCGGCGTGCCGGTGGGCGGCTATTGGCGTGAGCTGCTCAATGGCGATGCCATTCAATACGGCGGCAGCGGCGTCGGCAACTACGGCGGCGTGGAGGCCGCGCCGGTGCCGGCGCACGGGCACTTCCATTCGCTCGTCTTGACGGTACCGCCGCTCGCAACCCTCTTCCTGAAGCCTGACGCGCTCTAGACAATGCCCACCAAAAAAGCCAGACCCAAAGCCTTTCACGGCCTGCCATCCGACGGCCGCGCGCGCGCAGTGATCGAGGGCATCGCCCCGGCGGTCGACGACGGGCGTTTCGCCGTCAAGCGCATCGTCGGCGACCGCGTGATGGTCGAAGCCGATTGCTTCACCGACGGGCACGACATGCTCGCCTGCGTTCTGCGGTTTCGGCGCGAGCAGGATGCCAACTGGCAGGAAACACCAATGGCCCCGTTGGGCAATGACCGCTGGAGCGGCGCATTCACGGTGTCGGCGCCGGGTCGCTACCGGTATGGCGTGACCGCGTGGGTCGATGCGTTCCTGTCGTGGCGTCACGATTTCGAGCGGCGGGTCGACGCCGACGACGTGAGCGTCGCGGCAACCGTAGGCGCGGAACTGATCGGTGCTGCCGCGCTGCGCGCAACCGGCAAGGATGCCACCCAACTCAGGCAGTGGGCAGCACAATTGCGGAAAGCGGACGACACTGTAGCGCTGCGGGCATTGGGCCTGGACGAGGAATTGGCATTGGTGGCAGCCAAGTATCCCGACCGCAGCTTTGCCACCACCTATCCGATCGAATTCCCGCTGGTCGTCGACCGCGAGCGCGCGCGTTTCAGCACCTGGTATGAATTGTTTCCACGGTCCTGCGCGCAGCAGGCCGGTATTCACGGCACGCTGCGCGACTGCATTGCGCACTTACCCTATGTGGAACGAATGGGATTCGACGTCCTCTACCTGCCGCCCATTCATCCGATCGGTCGCGACCGCCGCAAGGGCCGCAACAATGCGCTGGAAGCGGAGCCTGCCGACGTGGGCAGTCCGTGGGCCATCGGCGCCGCTGAGGGTGGTCACAAGGACATTCATCCGGCGCTGGGAACGCTTGCCGATTTTCGGGCGCTGGTCACCGCGGCGCAGGGGCACGGGCTCGAACTCGCCCTGGACATCGCCTTCCAGTGCGCGCCCGACCATCCCTACGTCGGCGAGCATGCCTCGTGGTTCAGGCATCGACCGGACGGGAGCGTCCAGTACGCGGAAAATCCGCCCAAGAAATACCAGGACATCTACCCGTTCAATTTCGAGTCGGAGGATTGGGAAGCGCTGTGGCAGGAACTGGCGGACGTGTTCGAATATTGGATCGGCGAAGGGGTGCGCATCTTTCGCGTCGACAATCCGCACACCAAGCCATTCGGTTTCTGGGAATGGGCCATCACCCGCATCAAGCACGACCACCCCGACGTGCTGTTCCTGGCCGAGGCGTTCACCCGTCCGCGCGTGATGCACCGACTGGCCAAGCTTGGATTTTCGCAGTCCTATACCTATTTCACCTGGCGCAACACCAAGGCCGAACTGACCGAATACTTCACCGAACTCAACGAGGCTCCGGGTTGCGACTACTTCCGGCCGAATTGCTGGCCCAATACGCCGGATATTCTGCCTGAATACCTGCAACTCGGCGGACGCGCGGCGTTCATGGCCCGGCTCGTTCTTGCCGCGACGCTGGCCGCGAACTATGGCATCTACGGCGCCGCCTACGAATTACTCGAGGCGGCGCCGCGCGAGGCCGGCACCGAAGAGTATCTTCACTCGGAGAAGTACGAGTTGCGCGACTGGGACCTGGCGCGTGAGGACAGCCTCACCGGCTTCATCGGCCGCGTCAATGCCATACGCAAGGATAATCCGGCACTGCAACGTGACGACGGCCTGCGCTTCGTGCCGATAGACAATGGCGACCTCATTGCCTACGCCAAGGTTGATGCTGCGAGCGACGACACCGTGCTGGTGGTCGTGAATCTCGATCCGCACCACGTCCAGTCGGGTTGGGTGACGCTGGACCTGGCGGATCTTCGCATCGATGCGGACCGCCCATACCAGGTGCACGATCTGCTCACCGATGCGCGCTACCTGTGGTCCGGTGCCCGCAATTTCGTGATGCTGGACCCGGCGCGTGCGCCGGCCCACATCTTCCGGGTGCGCACTCACGCGCGCACCGAGCAGGATTTCGACTACTTCCTGTGAGGAACCGGAACATGGCCGTCCATTCGAATGTTACTGGTGTGATCCCGACGACTACGCCACCCGAGGCGCCCGACCGCCACTGGTACAAGGACGCCGTCATCTATCAGCTGCACATCAAGGCGTTCTTCGACTCCAATGGCGATGGGATCGGCGACTTCCGGGGGCTCACCGAAAAGCTCGATTACGTGAAGGACCTGGGCGTCAACACGATCTGGTTGCTGCCCTTCTACCCGTCGCCGCTGCGCGACGATGGTTACGACGTTGCCAACTACACGGACGTCCATACGTCCTACGGCACGCGCGCCGATTTCCAGCATTTTGTCCGCGAAGCGCACCGCCGCGAATTGCGCGTGATCACCGAGCTGATCGTCAACCATACGTCGGACCAGCACCCCTGGTTCCAGGCCGCCCGGCGCGCGCCGAAGGGCTCGCACAAGCGCGATTTCTACGTATGGAGCGACAGCCCGGAAAAATACAGCGGTACCCGCATCATCTTCACCGATACCGAGAAGTCGAACTGGGCCTACGACGAAGTGGCCGGCGCCTACTACTGGCATCGCTTTTTCAGTCATCAGCCCGATCTCAATTTCGACAACCCGCAGGTGCGCAAGGCGATCTTCCGCGTCATGCGCTTCTGGCTCGACCTGGGCGTGGACGGCTTCCGACTGGACGCCATTCCGTACCTGGTCGAACGGGAAGGCACCAACAACGAGAACCTTCCCGAGACGCACGACGTGCTGAAGGAGCTGCGCGCCCTGGTCGATGCGCGCTATCCGAACGTGCTGCTTCTGGCTGAAGCCAACCAGTGGCCCGAGGACGTGCGCGAATATTTCGGCGATGGCGACGAATGCCACATGGCGTACCACTTCCCGCTGATGCCGCGCATGTACATGGCCATCGCGCAGGAGGACCGGCACCCCGTCACCGAGATCATGCAGCAGACGCCGGACATTCCGGACAACTGCCAGTGGGCGATTTTCCTGCGCAACCACGACGAACTCACCCTCGAAATGGTGACGAGCAAGGAACGCGACTACATGTACCAGATGTACGCGGCCGATCCCCGGGCGCGCATCAACGTCGGCATCCGTCGTCGGCTCGCTACGCTCCTCGAAAATGACATCAACCGCATCAAGCTGATGAACAGCCTGCTGTTGTCGATGTCCGGTTCGCCGATCCTCTACTATGGTGACGAGATCGGCATGGGTGACAACATCTACCTGGGCGATCGCGACGGCGTGCGCACGCCCATGCAATGGCAGCCGGAGCGCAACGCGGGATTTTCCCGTGCCGATCCGCAGCGGCTGTACCTGCCGCCGATCATGGATGCGATCTACGGCTACGAATCGGTCAATGTCGAAGCACAGTTGCGCGAGCCCTCTTCGCTGCTCAACTGGACGCGCCGCCTGCTTTCAGTGCGCAAACAATTTTTGTCATTCGGCCGCGGCAAGCTCACGTTTCTGCGTCCGGGCAATCGCAAGATTCTGGCCTATGTGCGCGAGCACCAGGACGAGGTGGTGCTCTGCGTCGCGAACCTGGCCCGCAATGCGCAGCCCGTCGAGCTCGATCTGGGGCGTTTCAAGGGTCGCGTACCGGTGGAACTCCTGGGTCGCACGCCGTTCCCGCCGATCGGCGAATTGCCCTACCTGTTGACGCTTGCCGGCCACGGTTTCCTGTGGTTTCAGCTCGCCGTGGGGGCGGAGGTTCCCGCTTGGCACGAGGAACGCCTTGCGCGCGAAGAACTGCCGGTGCTGGTGCTGTTCGACGGCTGGGCGAGTCTGTTCCGTGATCGTGTCGTGCCGTGGCGCATTTCGCTGGCGGAGAAGGTGCGTGGCCAGCTTGAGCGCGACGTGCTGCCGGCCTTCGTCAGCGGCCGCCGGTGGTACGCGGCGAAGGGCGAACCGGTGGCGAAGGTGGTGCTCACCGACTCGGCGGAATGGAAGCTGGGTGGCCGGGCCTGGCTGATTGCGCTGGCGCGGGTCGAAGGTACCTCCGGCGAAACGCAGAACTATTTTCTGCCGCTGACCCTGGTGTGGGATGGCGGCAATGAGGAACAACTGCGTGCGCTGGCGCCGCTCACGGTGGCCCGCGTCCGGCAGCAGGCCCAGATCGGCGTCATGGCGGATGCGTTCGGCGACGAAGCCTTCTGCCGTGCGCTGGTGATGGCGATCGGTGCGGGCACGGAGTTCAAGACGGCCAACGGCAAGCTTCGCTGCACGCCCACTGCAGCATTCAACGACCTGGCGGGTGACGCCGTCGACGCGCTGCAAGTCGCGCTGCCCAGCGCCCAAAGCAGCAATACCGTGGTGGTTCTTGGCCATAAGCTGTTCCTCAAGGCCTACCGCCGCCTGCAGGCCGGCGTCAATGCCGAGGCCGAGATCGGGCGCTACCTTACCGATGTCGCCGGATTTGCGCACTGCGTCCCGGTAGCGGGGACGCTCGAACACGTCGATGCGGACGGACGGGTCACCACACTCGCGTTACTGCAGGCCCTTGTGGACCACCAGGGAGACGGCTGGACCACGACGCTCAACTACCTCGAACAATACCTCGAGCATGCGCAGGCAACGGCATTGGCCCCTCCACTCCCGGCGCCGGCGTCCGCGGCACCGGAACAACCCGCCAGCGTGCACGGCGGCTACCTGGCACTGGTCAAGGCGCTCGGCCTGCGCACGGGTGAACTGCACGCCGCGTTGGCGCAGGCGCACGGCGACCCGGCATTCGCGCCGGTGCCGATTGCTCCCGCCGACGTGGCATCCTGGGTCAAGCGCGCGCGCGGCGAGGCAAGCGCCACGCTGGATCGGCTGGACCGGCGGCTGGACGCGCTGCCCGAGGCGGCGCGAGCCGATGCCGTGCGCGTGCTGGCCGAGCGCAACGCCATCCTGGCGCGCATCGACCGCCACGTAAAAGACAGCGGCAGCGGCGCGCGCACGCGAATTCATGGCGATTACCATCTCGGGCAGGTGCTCGTCGTCAATAACGACTTCGTCATTATCGATTTCGAGGGCGAGCCCGCACGTACACTTGATGAGCGCCGCGAGAAACAGTCGCCGATGAAAGATATCGCCGGCATGCTCCGCTCGTTCGACTACGCGCTGCATGCGGCGCAATTGCGTCTCGTCGGCGGCAGTTCCGAAACGCAGCTGCTGCGTGAGCGCCTGGGGGCGCAGTGGTTGCGGGAAACGCGACAGGCATTCATCGCCAGCTACGACGAGGTCTCGACCGCGGCCGGTCAACCCGGCGCCGCGGCGCAAGCGAGCGGTTTGCTCGAATTGTTCCTGCTGGAAAAAGCGATGTACGAGCTCAACTACGAAGTGGAAAATCGCCCGGACTGGGTGCGCATTCCGCTGCGCGGAATCCTCGAATTGCTGGACGCGACTGGCTGATGCCATCGCACGCGACGGTGGCCCCATGCGGCCGCAACCACACCACTGGAGAATTCGATGGATAACATGGAAATGCTGCTCGAGCCGCTGCGGGCGTCACTGCACCAGGTTGGCGAGTTCCTGCCGCACGCGTTGCTGGCAATCGTCATCCTTGTCCTGGGGTGGCTGGTCGCCAAGGCGGTGCGATTCGCCGTCGTACGGATGCTGCGTGCGGTCAACTTCCACATCGTGACCGAGAAGGCGGGCATCGACCACATCCTGAAACAGGGCGGCGGCGAGGCCGATACCGTCCACCTTCTGGGGCTGCTCGCCTATTGGCTCATATTGCTCGCGGGGCTGATGATCGCCTTCAACAGCCTTGGGCTCAGCTATGTCACCGACCTGATTGGCCGGGTGGTGCTGTTCGTGCCGAAGGTGATGGTTGCGGTGCTGATTCTCGCCTTCGGCGCCTATTTCGCACGCTTCGTCGGCGCGGCGGTAACCGCGTATTGCAAGAATGTGGGCATCAGCGATGCTGAACTGCTGGGCCGCCTGGTGCTTTATGCGATCATCACGTTCGTCATCCTGATTGCGCTCGACCAACTGGGGCTGGGCGACATCATCCGCCAAACGTTCCTCATCCTCATCACGGCGATCGGGCTCGCGTTGGCGCTGGCCTTCGGCATTGGCGGCGCCAAGCGCGCCGGCGAGTTTCTCGAACGATGGTCGGGGCAGCCAGTGGACGAAACGTTGCCGCGCAAGAAGCCGACGCCACCGGCGTGACCGACGCACGCGATCCGTTTCCCGCGCCTGACGGGAGCGGCACGGACGCCGGAAGCAATTTTTTCACAAGAGAGATCGCGAATGACCAACCGTTGGATTGATTGGCGTTGAACCCTATTACCGCAGTCTGGCCCGGACAGTCTGATCCGCGCGGCGCCACATGGGATGGCGAGGGCGTGAATTTCGCGCTGTTTTCCGAAAACGCCGAGCGCGTCGAACTCTGCATTTTCGATGCGATGGGAAGGCGCGAACTCCAGCGTATCGAAATTCGCGAACGCACGGATCAGGTCTGGCACTGCTATCTTCCGGAGGCGCGCCCCGGCCTCCTCTATGGCTACCGCGTGCACGGCCCCTATCGGCCGGGGGACGGCTTGCGCTTCAATCCGCACAAGCTCCTGCTCGATCCGTATGCGCGCAACATCGTCGGCGCGTTGCGGTGGAGCGACTCGCTCTTTGGCTACACCGTGGGCCACAAGAACGGGGACCTCTCGTTCGACCGCCGCGACAGCGCCGCCGCCATGCCGAAGTGCAAGGTCGTCGAGAGCGCGTTCACCTGGGGCAATGACCGTCCTCCGGCCGTGCCGTGGCATGAAACGGTCATCTACGAACTCAACGTGCGCGGCTTCACGATGCAGCACCCTGACGTGCCGCCTCCGCTGCGCGGAACCTACGCGGGCCTCGCGACGGCACCGGTCATCGACTATCTGAAGCGCCTGGGGGTCACCACCATAGAGCTCATGCCGGTGCACACGTTCATCGACGACCGCCGTCTCGTGGAACAGGGCATGCGCAACTATTGGGGCTACAACACGATCGGCTACTTCGCGCCCGACGTGCGCTACTCGGCCACCGGCAAGGTCAACGAATTCAAGACCATGGTGAAGACGCTGCATTCGGCGGGCTTCGAGGTGATTCTCGACGTCGTCTACAACCACACGGCGGAAGGCGACGAGCACGGGCCGACGCTGTGCTTTCGCGGCACCGACAATTTCTCCTATTACCGGCTGCAGCAGGATGCGCCACGGCACTACATGGACTTCACGGGTTGCGGCAACACGCTCGACATGCAGCACCCGCGGGTGCTGCAACTGATGATGGACTCGCTGCGCTACTGGGTGAGCGAGATGCATGTCGACGGCTTCCGGTTCGACCTTGCTTCAGCACTCGCGCGCGAGCTCCATGATGTGGATCAACTTGGCGCGTTCTTCGACATCCTGCGCCAGGACCCGGTGCTGACCCGCGTCAAGCTCATCGCCGAGCCGTGGGACCTGGGTGCCGGCGGTTATCAGGTGGGCAACTTTCCGACCGGTTGGGCCGAATGGAACGACAAGTACCGCGACACCATGCGGGCCTACTGGAAGGGTGACGGCGGGCTCATCGGCGACTTCGCGCGCCGCCTCACCGGCTCGTCGGACTTGTACGGAAGCAGCGGCCGCAAGCCGCACGCAAGCATCAACTTCATCACGGCCCATGATGGCTTCACTCTGCGCGACCTCGTCTCGTACAACGACAAGCACAACGAGGCCAATGGCGAGGACAACCGCGATGGCAGCGACAACAACCTGTCATGGAATTGCGGCGCAGAGGGGCCGACGGACGACCCTGCGACCGTCGCCCTGCGGGCGCGCCAGCAACGCAACATGATTGCGACGGTGCTGCTGTCGCAGGGTGTGCCGATGATCCTCGCCGGCGATGAGATCGGCCGCACGCAGGGGGGCAACAACAACGCGTACTGCCAGGACAACGAGACGAGCTGGGTCGACTGGAACCTGGACGAGGACCGCGCTCGCCTCCTCGCATTCACGCGCCGGATGCTGCAATTGCGGCGGGACCATCCGGTTTTCCGGCGCAAGCACTTCTTCCAGGATCACGCGTTGCAGGGGGATGCCGAGTCCCCCATCGCGTGGCTCAAGCCCGACGGCGCGGCCATGACCGACCAGGAATGGAACCACGATTTCGCGCGCTGCCTCGGCGTGTATCTTTCCGGTAGCGCGCTGGACGAGGTTGATGCACGCGGCCAGCCGGTCCGCGACGACAACTTCCTCCTGTTGTTCAATGCGCATCACGATCCGATCGAGTTCACCCTGCCGGACTATGCCGCCGCCGGCTGGATGGTGCTGGTCGACACCGACCGCGACGGGGGCCTGCTGCCGGACGGCACGTTCCCGCCGCATGGCCTCTACAGCGTGGCCGCACGATCGTTCGTGCTGATGCAGCAGGTTGCGCGCAGCTCATGAAGCATGCGCATCGAATGCCATTCGGCGCCGCCATCGACGACGATGCGGTGCACTTTCGCCTCTGGGCCCCCGGCGCGCGCGACGTGGACGTAGTGCTGGGGACCGGCGGCGACGACACCCGCGCGCTGGCGCCGCTTGGCGACGGATGGTTCGAGACGCGGGTCAACCATGTCGCCGGCGGGACGCGCTACGCCTTCCGCATCGATGGCGACCGGTCCGTCCCCGACCCCGCATCGCGATCGAATCCGGACGGTGTTCATGCGGCGAGCGCGGTCGTCGATCCGCGGCATTTTGACTGGCAGCAGGATCGCTGGCGCGGACGGCCGTGGCACGAAGCGGTAATCTACGAGATGCACGTTGGCACCTTCACGCCGTCAGGCACGTTTGCCGGTGCCGCGGAACGTCTCGGCGAACTCGCGGATCTGGGCGTCACTGCCGTCGAATTGATGCCGATCGCCGCGTTTTCGGGCCAGCGCAACTGGGGATACGACGGCGTGCTGCCTTTCGCGCCAGCGTCCTGCTATGGCACCCCGGACGACCTGAAGCGGTTCATCGACGCCGCGCACGGCTTCGGGCTCATGGTGCTGCTGGACGTCGTCTACAACCACTTCGGACCTGACGGCAACTATCTGCACGTCTACGCCCCGCAGTTCTTCAACCCTGGCCTTCAGACGCCTTGGGGCGCCGCCATCAACTTCGATGGCGATGGCAGTCGCGTCGTGCGCGATTTCTTCATTCACAACGCGCTGTACTGGGTCGACGAATTTCGCTTCGACGGCTTGCGCATCGATGCCGTCCATGCGATCGCAGACAACGCCCGGCCGGACTTCATTTCGGAACTCACCGTGGCGGTAGCTGCGCATGCCGGTACCGATCGCCACGTGCATGTAGTGCTCGAGAACGATCGCAACGAAGCGTGGCGCCTGGCCCGCGACGATGCGGGACGGCCGCTGTTCGCAACGGCGCAATGGAATGACGACCTCCATCATGCGTTGCACGTGCTTGCAACGGGCGAGCGCGACGGCTATTACGCCGACTACGGCGTGCGTCCACTGGAGCAGGCGGGGCGCTGCCTCACCGAGGGATTTGCGTATCAGGGCGAGCCGTCACCGTTTCGCGGTGGCGTGCCGCGGGGCGAGGCCAGCGCCCTGCTGCCCGCAGGCGCATTTGTCTCGTTCACGCAGACGCACGACCAGGTCGGCAACCGGGCCTTCGGCGAACGGCTTTCCGCGCTGGCCGACACCAGGGCGTTGCGTGCCGCCGTGGCATGCGTGTTGCTGGCGCCATCGCCACCGATGCTGTTCATGGGCGAGGAGTACGATGCCACCACGCCCTTCCTGTACTTCTGCGATTTCGCGGGCGAACTGGCTGGTGCGGTCACGCGCGGCCGTCGCGCGGAGTTCGCGCAATTCGACCGCTTTCACGATGCCGCAACGCAGGCGTCGATCCCCGATCCGAATGCGCCGGAGACCTTCGCCCTGAGCCGCCTCGATTGGAATGAAGCGGCAGCACCGCCCGGCGTGCTTTGTCGCGCATTCTATCGCCGCTGCCTGGCCCTGAGGCGCCAGCACGTTGTTCCGCACCTTGGCGGTCCCACCATCCTCGGCAAGGGCTTCCAGATCGAGCACCAGACGCTGCTGCGAGCCTACTGGCAACTGGGCCGCGCCACGCTGCACCTTCTTGCGCATTTCGCTCCCACACCGTTGCATGGCGTCACGCCGATGCCCGGCGTACCATTCTTCGAAAGCGATGCCGGCATCGCGACGGCCGCCACGTGGCCGGGCTATGGCGTAGCCTTCAGCCTGGAGGATTCGCCATGATCGAGGCCCTGGAGCGACTTGCCAATTTGCACGGCATCGCGCGCGACTACCACGACGTCTGGGGCAACCGGCACCAGGTCTCCGATGCCACCCTGCGTGCCCTGTTGAAGGCGATGGGCATTGCCGCCATCGACGATGCTGCCGCAGCCGCGGTGTTGCAGTCTCTCGAGAGCGCGCGCGACGAGCAGCGGGTGGCGCCGCTCGTCGTTCTGCGCGAGAACGCGCGCCCCTGGACCATGCACTTGCGTCTCCCGTCTCCGGTAGCTGCAATGCCGCTATCGGTACGCGTGCTGACCGAGGATGGCCGGCCGTGCCAGGACGCCGCGGTCGCCGTCGTGCGGCGCGACGCGCCAACATCGGCCGGCGCGACATGCGTCGGGGTCGAGGTCGCGCTCACGGCGACCCTGCCCCCCGGCTACCATCAGGTCGAGTTCGTCGCGGGGGCGCAGGTCGTGGCGCGGACGTGCTGCGCGGTGGCGCCGCCGGCCTGCTACCTGCCAACGCCGCCGCAGGGTGGCAGGACTTGGGGCGTCACCGCGCAACTCTATGGCATGCGCTCCGCACGCAACTGGGGCATCGGCGACTTCACCGATTTGGGGATGCTGGTCGAACAGTTGGGCGCACGCGGCGCCGGACTCGTGGGCGTCAATCCGCTGCATGCACTGTTTCCCGCGCTGCCCGAGCACGCCAGCCCCTACAGTCCTTCGAGCAGGCTGTTTCGCAACATCCTGTATATCGACGTTGAAGCGGTACCGGAGTGGCAAGACTGCGAAGCCGCGCGCACACTGGTCCGGTCGGCAGCCTTTGCGGATCGCCTTGCCGCCCTGCGCGATTCGCCGCTGGTGGACTATGCGGGCGTTGCCGCCGCCAAAAAGCAGGTGCTGGAACTTCTCTATAGGCACTTCCGGCAGAACTACCTCGCGGCGGACAATGCGCGTGCGCAGGCGTTTCGCACGTTTGTGCTCGGCGGGGGTGCCGCGCTGCGAGGACACGCGCTTTTCGATGCGTTGCACGAGTCGTTTCATCGTGACAACCGCGACGTCCGCGGCTGGACTGAATGGCCCGAAGCCTTTCACGATCCCCGCTCACCTGCGGTTGCGCAGTTCGCTGCGAGCCACGTCGAGCAGGTCGAGTATTTCGCCTACCTGCAATGGCTGGCGGAGGATCAATTTGCCGCGGCCAGCGCGAATGCACGCGCCGCCGGCCTCGCGGTCGGTATCTATGGCGATCTCGCCGTGTCAATCGACCGCGGTGGCGCGGAGGCGTGGGCCAACCAGGATCTCTACGCGATCGGCGCCAGCGTGGGTGCGCCACCGGATACGTTCAACATGAACGGGCAGGACTGGGGTCTTCCACCGATGATTCCCAGTCGCCTGCGCGATGCCGCCTATGCCCCGTTCCTTGCCACGTTGCGGGCCAACATGCGCCACGCCGGCGCGCTGCGCATCGATCATGTGATGGGGCTCGCGCGGCTGTTCTGGATTCCCGCGGGTGCGCATCCCGCCGAGGGCGCCTACGTTCAGTATCCCTTGACCGACCTCCTGGGACTGCTGGCGCTGGAGAGTCACCGCCATCGCTGCATGGTGATCGGCGAGGATCTCGGGACCGTGCCCGATGCATTGCGCGCAACACTCGCCGAGAACGCCGTGCTGTCCTATCGCGTGCTGATCTTCGAGCGGGATTCGACCGCCGGTTTCAAGCCCCCGGATGCCTACCCGCCCGAAGCGCTGGCCACCGTCAGCACCCACGATCTGCCGACGCTCGCGGGTTGGTGGGCGGGCACGGACATCGCCCTGCGCGCAGACCACGGACTGCTACCGTCCGAGCAGGAGCGCGAATCGCAGGTGCGGGAAAGGGCCGCCGATCGCCTGCGGCTGTTGACCGCGCTGGACAACGCCGGATTGCTGCCTGCCGGCGTGTCCTGCGATGCGATTGCGGCGACGTCGGTGCTGGACCCGGTGCTGGCAACTGCCGTGCAAACCTATCTTGCGCGCACGCCATCGCGCCTTGCCGTCGTGCAGCTCGAGGATTTGCTGGGGATGCAGGAGCAGCCGAATCTGCCCGGCACGATCGATGAATACCCCAACTGGCGGCGCAAGCTCTCGCTGCCGCTCGAACAGTGGCCGGAGGACGAACAGGTCGCAACGCTCGTTGCGGCGCTCGTCCATGCGCGACCGCGCGTGCAACAGGCTTCAAGCCAAACCCTGCCGCCGTTGCATGTCCCCCGCGCCACCTACCGCGTACAACTCAATCGCCATTTCACGTTCAGCGACGCCAGAGCCCTGGTGCCTTATCTCGCGGCACTCGGCGTCAGCCATGTGTACTGCTCGCCGTACCTGCGCGCGCGCCCCGGCAGCCTCCATGGCTACGATATCGTCGATCACTCTTCGCTCAATCCCGAACTCGGCACGCGCGCCCATTTCGAGCAGTTCGTCGCAACGCTGGCTGAACATGGCATGGGCCACCTTTGCGACGTGGTCCCCAATCACGTCGGGGTGATGGGCGCGGACAACGCGTGGTGGATGGATGTGCTGGAGCACGGTCAGGCCTCCACCTGCGCCGACTACTTCGACATCGATTGGGCGCCCTTCGACGCGAAACTCGCTGATCGCCTGCTGGTGCCGGTGCTGGGCGACCCTTACGGTACGGTCCTGGAGCGCGGCGAGCTCAAGCTCGCCTTCGAACGCGCCACAGGCACCTTCGCCATCACCTATTTCGGCCACCGCTTTCCGCTCGATCCGCGCGAATACCCGACGCTTCTCATCCCGGCATTCGAAAGGATCGCGACCACGTTGCCTCCCGCCCATGCCGTCCCGGCGGCGCGGCTCGTTTCCCTTTTGCAGGGGTTGCCCCCACGCACGGCAACCGACCCAGCCTCCGTCGCGCGGCGGCGCGCTGACAGCATCGCGGGCAAAGCGGACCTGGCTGCGCTCGCCGCTCTCCATCGAGTACTTGACGACGCCATTACCGACGTCGTGGAGGAGTTCAACGGCGTTCCCGGCCAACCCGCCACATTCGAGCGTTTGCACGCGCTCCTGGAGGCGCAGGCATTCCACCTCGCCCACTGGCGCGTCGCCGCCGATGAGATCAACTACCGCAGGTTCTTCGATATCAACGATCTGGCGGCACTCCGCATGGAAAACGCCACCGTGTTCGACGCCACCCATTCGTTCCTGCTGCAACTCGCAGCGAATGGAAAGATCGATGGCCTGCGTATCGACCATCCGGACGGACTGTTCGATCCGGCCGGCTACTTCGAGCAATTGCAGGCGCGCTACCGGCAACTGGTCCTGGCTTCCGGTAAATCAGGAAACACGGTCCCGCCTCCCATCTACATCGTCCTGGAAAAGATTGCGGCCTCCCACGAACGCCTGCCCGTGTCCTGGCGCGTCAGTGGCAGCACCGGCTATCGCTTCGCGAATCTGGCCAACGGACTCTTCGTGGCAGGCGGCGCCAAGGACAGCCTCGATCAATGCTGGCGCGAATTTGCCGGTCCCGATGCACTCGACTACGAAACCACGGTGCGGCTCGCCAAGCAGGCGATCATGCAGGGACCGCTTGCCGCGGAGCTTGCGACGCTGGCGCATCGGGCATTGCTCATCGCGAGCAGTGATCATCGCACGCGCGACTTCACCTTCAACATTCTGCGGCAGTCGATCCAGGAGGTCGTCGCCTGCTTTCCCGTCTACCGGACCTACATCGCGGGCGACGGCGCTTCGGTGCAGGATCGGCACTACATCGAATGGGCCGTAGTGCGGGCGCAACGCGCCTCGCGGTCCATCGACGCGAGCGTATTCGATTTCCTGCGCGCGCTGATGCTTGGGACCCCACCGGCCGCCATGGCTGGCGACCGCATGGCCCAATACCGCGAGTTCGCCATGCGCTTCCAGCAATTCACGTCGCCGGTGGCCGCCAAGGGTGTCGAGGACACGGCGTTCTATACGTTCAATCGCCTGATGGCGCTCAATGACGTCGGCAGCGATCCGGAGGAGTTCGGCACGACAGTCAAGGCATTCCACGAGGCCTCGCTGGCGCGTTTGAATGAATGGCCGGACACGCTGCTTGCGACATCGACCCACGACAACAAGCGTTCGGAGGACGTGCGGGCGCGGATCGACGTCATTTCGGAAAGGCCGGATGCATGGCGCCGCACCGCCCAGCGCTGGCGGCGGATGAACCGCGCGCACAAGCGTCGGGTCGGGGACGAAGATGCGCCATCCGCCAACGACGAATACCTGCTCTATCAGACACTGGTCGGCACGCTTCCTACGGGTCCGCTCGGTGACCGGGAGCTTGCCGCCTATCGGCTGCGTATCCAGCAATACATGCTCAAGGCGGCGCGAGAGGCCAAGTCGCGCACCAGCTGGCTCGGACCGAACACCGACTACGAGGCGGCGCTCGATGCGTTCGTGGCAGCGCTGCTCGCCGACGGCAATCACCGGTTCCGCAACGACCTCGTCCGGCAATGCAGGGATATCGCGTGGTTCGGCATGCTCAATAGCCTGTCGCTCGCACTCGTGAAATTCGCGTCGCCCGGTGTTCCGGATCTCTATCAGGGCAACGAGTTACTCGACTTGCGGCTCGTGGACCCCGACAACCGTGCTGCCGTCGACTACGTTCTGCGGCGCGGGTACCTCGCCCGGCTCGAGGCCCTTGTGCACGGCCCCGCTCGCGACGTCGCCGATGCCATTCCTTCGTGGTTTGCCGCGCCCGGCGATTCGCCTGCGAAGTTATGGATTACCTACCGTCTGCTGCGCTATCGCGCCGCGCATCGCCCGCTCATGGCCACTGGCGAATACCTTCCGTTGACCGTGACCGGACCGCGCGCCAACCACGTCGTGGCGTTCGCGCGCCGTCAGGGCGATACGTGGTCCGTTGCGATCGCCGGTCGCCTGTTCGCGTCCCTCGGCCTGGCCTTCGGTGCACTGCCGGTTGGCAAGGCGGTCTGGGAAGGGACGCTGGTCGACCTTTCCATGCTTCCTGCCGACATCAAGTTAGCCAATATCCTCACGCGGGAAGCATGCGTTCTGGAAAATGGACGATTGCCGATGGCCGTCGCGTTTCGGATCTTTCCGGCGGCACTCCTGCATTGCGAACGCGGCGCCTGACCTGCGCTAAGCCCCACGGTTAGCCCCGGCAGGACGATGCGCGAGAAATCACCGAATGCTGCAGTGCATGCAAGTTTTCGGCAAGGCAATACGTGCGACGAGCCCCATTTGACTAGTGCACCACGCCTTGTATTTCGTTACAATCCGGTGGTATTGGGCAATAGGGACTCGACCGAAGTCACCACCAAAAGGAGGAGCCAAAATGCAGGATCGCAATGGGGATTCAAAGGGTAATACGCGCCGCGACTTCATTCGTACGGGTCTTGGTGTCGTGGGCGGGTTGGCACTGCCGGCGGGTTATGCAGCGCGCGCTTTTGCCGCGGACAATCCACCGATCGGCACCTACCCGGCGGGCGCATCGGGCAACTCCGTCTTCATTGGCATCACGGTGCCGCGCACGGGCGCCTACGCGTTGCAGGGCGAGGATGAGCTGAAAGGCTATCTGCTTGCGATCGAGCATATCAACGAAGGCAATCCGCTCATCAAGGCCATTTCGCCCAAGTCCAAGAAGGGCGTGCTGGGCAAGGAAGTGAAGTACGGCGTCGCTGATTCCGCGGCGAAACCGAATGACGCGGTGCAGGCCCAGCAGCGCTTCATCACGGAGGACAAGGCGATCCTGATCACCGGCTCGACCTCGAGCGCGGTGGCGGTGGCGCTCAACAAGCTGGCGCAGCGCGAGAAGGTGCTGTATGTCGCCGGCATCTCGGGCTCGAATGACACCACGGGCAAGGACTGCGTGCGCTACGGCTTCCGCCAGTGCTTCTACGGCCAGACGGCCGCCGCAGCGATCGGCCCGGTTATCGTCAAGGCCTTCGGCAAGAACAAGAAAGCCGCGTACATGACGCCCGACTACACCTACGGGCATACGGTCACCAAGTCGATGCAGGACTACCTGGCCACCGCCGGTTGGACGACTGCCACCAACCAGGTGTCGCCGCTGGGCGCGCCGGACTTTTCCTCCTACCTGCTCAACGTCGCCAACTCCGGCGCCGACGTTCTGATCAACGTCAACTGGGGTCGCGATGCCGTGTTATCCATCCAGCAGGCCAAGCAGTTCGGCGTACTCGACAAGATGAAACTGGTGGTGCCCTACCAGATCCCTTTCCTCGCACGGGAGGTCGGCGCGGACTTGATGCAGGGCGTGTATGCGGCCACCGATTTCTGGTGGACGATGCAGGACAAGTATCCGCTGTCCAAGATGTTCGTCGAGGCCTTCGAAAAGAAGTACGGCTACAAGCCAGAATGGGGTGCCGAAAACAGCTACATGGAATTCGCGCTGTGGGCCGAGGCGGTGGAAGCCGCCGGTTCCTTCTATCCGCCGGACGTCATCAAGTCCTACGAAGCAGGCCGCAAGATCAATTCGCTGGTCGGCGAGGTGTATTGGCGTGCGGAGGACCATCAGCTGGTTCGCCCGGTGGTCATTGTCAAGGGCAAGAAGCCTTCCGACATGAAGGGCAAGGAAGACTTCTATGACATCGTGCAGATCGACCCGGGCCTGCCCCTGATGCAAAAGCCCGACGCCTTCGGCTGCACGCTCGGCCCTTACACCTAGAACTGCGACAGTCGTAACGGCAACACGTGGCCACTGCGGGCGGCGAGCGCCGCCTGCAGTGCCGGACAGATGTAATGCTCGGGCCCGGCGTTCGAGCCCAAGACATGATGTGAACGCCCCTGATGGTCAATTGGCCCAATTTCATTTCGCAACTCTTCAACGGGCTTGTGCTCGGCGCTTTGCTCGCGCTGATAAGCTCCGGCCTGACCATCATTTATGGCACGCTCGGCGTGCTGAATCTGGCGCACGGCGCCATGTTCATGCTGGGTGGCTACGCAGGCTACGTGGCATTCCAGGCGAGCGGCTCCTTTGTCGTCGCGATGATCGTCGGCACCCTGTTCCTGGGGATCGTCGGCGTACTGATGGAACGGCTGATCATCCGCCACTTCTACGCCCGACCTCACGAAGACCAGCTCCTGCTGACGTTCGGACTTTCGATCTGCATCGTGGAGATCGTCCGTTTCTTCTTTTCCAGCATGTCAAAGTCCGTGCCGCCACCGCCTCTCCTGAGCGGCATCACCTCGATAGGCGGCATGTTCTATCCGACCTACCGGCTGGGACTGGTGGCCATCATCGTCGTGGCGCTGCTGGTTCTGTACATCATTCTTTACCGGACCCGCCTCGGCATGATCGTGCGCGCGGGCATTGAGGATTCGGTGATGGTCGACTCGCTGGGCATCAATGTCTATCGAGTGTTCATGGTGGTATTCGGCATCGGGGCCATGGCGGCGGGATTCGCCGGCATCGTGAACGCCCCGGTCGTCTCGCTGACCCCGGACATGGGCGAGGCGATCCTGGTGCAGACCTTTGTGGTCGTCGTCATCGGTGGAGTCGGCTCCTTCCCCGGAGCCATTGTCGGCGGGCTGATCGCAGGGGAGATCATCAGCATCACGTCGATGATCAACCCCGGTTACGCGTACGTGATGCTGTTTGCGGCCATGACACTCGTGCTGCTGGTTCGGCCAAACGGTCTCTTCGGTACGCGGGGTCGTGAATGAGCGCAGGTACCTGATGTCCTTCCATCGTCGCTATCTCGCCGTGATTTTGACGGCGATTTGCCTGATCGCGGTCCCGTTTGTGCTGCCGCATTTCAACGCGGCGCCGAACACCGTCAACCGGATCGTGGTCTGGGGCCTTTTCGGCATCGGCTTCGATATCCTGTTCGGCTTTACGGGATTGCTGTCTTTCGGCCAATCGGCGTTCTATGGCACGGGTGGCTTTGTTGCCGCCTACCTTTTGACGCGTGCGGGATTTCCTTACGTGATTCCGGCATTGATCATCGGCATGATCGTCGCAGCCGTGGTCGGGCTGCTGATCGGACTCCTCGCGCTGCGACGCACGGGGATCTACTTCGCGATGATCACGGTGGCCATTGCGGAAATATTCTACTTCGTGGAGTTCAATCCGCTGTCGGCATGGACCGGTGGCGAGAACGGATTGCCGGGCGTGCCGACGCCCAGCATTTATCTGGGCTTCACCACGCTGCATTTCACGTCCGGTTGGTCGCTTTATCCGTTCCTTGCGTTCTGCTACTTCATCGGCATCGTGATTGCGCTGCGTATCGTACGCTCCCCGGTCGGCGTCATCTTCACCGCCATCCGCGAGAATCCGCTGCGTGCGGCCGCGGTGGGCCACAACGTGCTGGCGTACAAGCTCACGGCGTTCGTCGTGGCCGCGGCCTATGCAGGTCTCGCGGGCGGCCTGCTTGGCGTATTGCAGGCGTTCATGCCGCCCGATGCATTCATGTTCGAGACGTCGGGCCAGCTGATCATGCAAACCGCCATCGGCGGCCGCGGCACGCTGTTCGGTCCGCTGGTGGGCGCGGGGGTATGGCTCTTCCTGCAGGATTTCCTGCAGTCGACGCTGGGGTTGGGCGCGACGTGGAAGCTGGTGCTCGGCGTCGTGTTCGTGCTGCTGGTGTGCTTCCTGCGCCAGGGCATCATCGGCGGCATCAGGGATCTGTATGGCTACCTGATGGCCCGCAAGCGTGGGGAAACGGATGCCGGGCAGGTCGAGGCGGATGCCGGCGCAAGCCGTATGCAGCAAGACTCGCCGGAAGCGCGCGCCATTCGCGACGCCGCCGTGGCGGCCATGCCGTCGCGCCACCAGGCGCCGAGTGGCTTCACCGGACCCATCCTCACGGCGAAGGGCCTCACCAAGCACTATGGCGGCGTCCAGGCCAACACCGACATCGACTTCACGGTGAATCACGGCGAATTGCGGGGCATCATCGGCCCCAACGGTGCCGGCAAATCGACCTTTTTCAAGATGCTTACCTGCGAAGTGCCGCCGACGTCGGGCACGATTGTCTTCGAGGGGCAGGACATCACCGGCAAGAGCGTGACCGAGGTGTGCCAGCTGGGCCTCACCAAGAGCTACCAGGTGAATCAGCTGTTCAACAGTCTCACGGTGCGCCAGAACCTTAACATCGCCGCGCTCGCCGAACTGCGGGGCAAGTTCAAGCTGGACATGTTGGCAAACATGGAGAGCATCAAGGGCCTGGACGCGCAAGTGCAGCACACGCTGGAGCTCGTCAATCTGACCGGTCGCGCCGATACGCCGGTGTCGAGCCTCGCCTACGGCGAAAAGCGGCGCCTTGAAGTCGGCCTCGCGCTGGCGTCGTCGCCATCCCTTCTGCTGCTCGACGAGCCGCTCGCCGGCATGAGCCCGCAAGAGCGGGAGGAAACCGTGCGGTTGCTGAAGTCGATCAGCCAGGGGCGCACGATGATCATCATCGACCATGACATGGATGCGCTGTTCGAGCTGGCGGAGCGCATCACGGTGCTGCAGGAAGGCCGCGTCCTGGTGGAGGGCACGCCCGACGAAATCAAGAGCAATGCCAAGGTGCAGGAAGCCTACCTTGGCGGTGTGCACGAAGAGCTGGACGCATGAGCCTGCTCGAAGTCAAGGGATTGCACAGCTACTATGGGGATTCGCACATCCTCTTTGACGTGTCGCTGCGCGTCGAGCGCAATGAGGTGGTGGCATTGCTGGGCCGCAACGGTGCCGGCAAGACCACGACGCTGAAGAGCCTGATGGGTGTCGTTACCCCGCGCACGGGGTCGGTGATGCTCGATGGGGCAGAAATCGCGGGCAAGAAAAGCTACGCCATCGCACGTGCCGGGATGCAGCTCGTCCACGAAGATCGCCGCATCTTCGGCAGCCTTAACGTCGAAGAGAACCTCGTCCTCGCCACGCTCACGGCGCCCAACAAGTGGCCGCTCGATCGCATTTATGAAATGTTTCCGCGGCTGAAGCAACGACGCGGCAGCCGCGGCACCGACCTGTCCGGCGGCGAACAGCAGATGCTCGCGATTGCGCGCGCGCTCGTCCGCGACCCCAAGATCATCCTGCTCGATGAGCCATTCGAGGGGCTGGCGCCCGTGATCGTGCGCGATTTGATGATTGCCTGCCGCGAGCTGGCGCAGGCCGGGCAGACGATTGTCCTGGTCGAGCAGAACCTCGCGGCCACGCTGGCGCTGGCGCAGCGCGTCTACATCATCAACAACGGCCACATCGTGCACGAAGGACCCGCAGAGGAGATCCGGAAGCAACCCGAGCTGCTGCAGCGCTATCTGGGCGTCTAGCCATCGCCGCTGCGTCATGCGGCACGGTACGCTGCCCGGCAAGTGCCAGTCTCCGTTTCGTGCTCGGGGTTGTTGCCGCGTAGTGGTTCGCGCAGCGCGCCAAGCGTGCGCGCCGGCGCGCAGAAGGTCTGGAACCGAAACCGAACCTATTGCAGTGGACGATTTGTGGGACTAGCATCAACCCTGAATTCGCACCAGCAACCTGCAATGAGCGGCGCAAGCCGTCGAGTGCCGTTGCGCAGCGACCCAAGGTGATGCTGCAAGCACGAATTGCAATCGAGCGGCGCGACCTAAAATGGTAACCCAGTGCCATGCGTAACCGGAACCTTCTGGCAGCGGCAATCGCATTCTGCCTTCTGCTGGTATTGCTTGTGCTCCAGACAATGAACCCAGGGTTCGACGAACGTGACCCGGACGAGACAATGCTCGAGGCAATGGCGCTTGGGGATACGCAAGAGCATGGCAACTGGCTGGATGCCGGCGCGAAGCAAGCGTGGAGCGTCCATGTCCAGACCTCGGCGCAAAGCCGTCCGATTCATTGAAGGACGCTGAAGATGTTGAATGGATCGCCCCCGCGCGCGATTTCGGCTTGCTGCGCCGCGTACAGGTGACAGGACGAAGGTCCAGTGGTGCCCTTTCCAAGTCACCTTACGGGCCGCCAAGGCCGGCAAGTTTGCTCCAGATCAATGATGCTGGCACGAAACCGCTCCCATGGCCCGCAGGCGAGTCTAAAATGCGCGCAGTGCGGCCCGGGACACTCAATCAGCCAGCTATGGGAATGCAGCCTGCATGCCAAGACGCTTGACGAGGAAGACACCCCGCGTAGCCCTTCGACCCAAACCGACGGTTCCCATGTCACGTCAAATGGCTGCGCTGCAAGCGCAAGCGGCTGTGCCGCTAGCGGAGGCCGTTGTCGTGCTGCAGCAGTTTCGTGAGCTGTTTCGCGTTTCTCAGCAGCACTTCCAACGCATAGAATCCAGTTGCGGCGTCAGCGGTGCCCAGCTCTGGGCACTGTCCGAGATCAAGGCAGCCCCGGGCTTGACGGTGTCGAGTCTGGCAAAAGCGCTGTCAATTCACCTCTCGACATCGAGTAACCTGCTCGACAAACTCGAGGCGCAGGATTTTATTCGTCGCGAGCGCAATAGTGCAGACCATCGAATCGTTCGCGTCTACCTCACCGCCACGGGTCAGCAATTGCTCCGCAAGGCGCCCAAACCTGCTCAAGGCGTCATTCCGCATGCGCTCGAGAAGTTGTCGCCGGCGACATTGCGCAGGCTTAATCGCGACTTGGACGAATTGCTCGGCCTCGCCAGTGTCCGCAGCCGCAAGTCCGGAATGAAACCCCTGGCGGAACCTTGATCCTGCAAAGGGTTTCGTGTGGGGAGCCCGACACTGCCGAAACGTGCTCGCAGCCTACTTGACCTGCTCGGGCATGACGGCGGTGGCCGCGCCAACGCGCGGTCCCGGCCCGACCATGCGTAGCGCGCCGTTACCCATGAGCCTTTTCACCTCCGGAGAGGCGAGTATGGCGTTCTTCGCCGCCATGCGCAGGCGGTCCACCGCTTCGTTGTCGAGAACGAACGAGGTAGGAAGCGTGTTGAGGTAGTCGCGTTCCGCCTTGTCCGGAAGCACGCCGAAGGAGACTTCGATGACTCGAATCGTGATGTCGGGTGCCCGCATCACGGTCTGGAGCCTATCTTCGAGTGCCGGATAGGCTTTGATCGCGTCGCGGACTTCACGCAAGGACGCCCAACGTGCCTGGATGTCCCGCAATGTCTCCACCGTATCGTACGAATATCGATCGATCGGCGTCCCGGTCGCCTTGAGCAGCACGTCGAAGAGCGCGGGTGGATTCTCATGAAGGTCCCAGTCGTTCGGCGGCGTCGCCAGCGAATTGACGACGAAAATGAAGATGTTCCGCACGTGATCGTAGGGCGTTTTCTGCCCTGCGGCGTGCAGCGCTTCAAACGTCGACAGCACGTCGAGCACGCCACGCATGCCGACGTTGTCCGAAACGCCACCGTCTACAAGGTGAAGATAGGGACGATGCTTCCGGTCGGCGAACGCCTCGAGCTCCTGCAACCGCTTCACGGTGCGCGCGGCCGGCCGGGGCGGATCCGGCTTGTCCAGAAACACTTTCGTCCAGGGCGGAGGCTGGTAACCGCAGGTCCCGCCATAGTTGTCGATCGTGATCGATGACAGGACTACGGGAACGGCCGACGAGGCCGCCGCAGCGCGCGCGAGTCGAACGCTCGACAGGTCCGTGCACAGTACATCGAAATTCTCGGAATTGAAGATGAGCCGCGTGCCGTCCGAAAGATCGGTCGCACTCACGAGAATCCGCGGTCCGTCGCGCCTGAGGTCCTTGAACGTCGCGCCGTTGAACAGGATTTCGTCGTACATGTTGGCGGCGAGCTCGGAGCGTCCCCAGCCGTTGGATGCCAGCGCGGGCCAGTTGAACGGATTCAACGCGCGCTTCATGAGCTCCCCTTGCACGTCGCGCTTGAGGAAGCTCGATTCGTAATTCTCGAAGAGCTTGTCGCCATAGAGGCCAAAGGCCAGCGCGGTGAAGCTCCCGCCGGAGATCCCCGTGATCACATCTACCGTGTCGAGGACGCGCACGTCACGGCCGCTCTTCGTGGTCACTCGCATGTCACGCAATGTTTCAAGCACACCGTATGAAAATGCAGCGGCGCGAGTGCCTCCGCCCGAGAAGGCGAGCACCACCAGCGTCGCATTATCTTCCTGGTTTTCGGATGTGCGCTCGATGCGGTACGCCTTGTCCGGGTTGTAATGGCCTGTCGGCGGATTGGTCGGGCGTGTGGCGCAGCCTGCCAGTGCGAGCAGGATCATGGTGATCGATGCGGACCATCGCGTTCGAATCATGGTTCGTCAAGCTCCCGAAACTCGGCAGTGCGTCGGAGGCATCGCGGCACAGGATACCGGGTCCGTGCCAGCCGCATCGAAGCGGCACCCAACAATGGCTCCGCAAGACCAAACGCAAAGAACACGGAGATAGGATTTTAAGCTCAATTCATTGACATTAATGGTGCGACCGGCAGGATTCGCACCCGCGACTCTAGTCAATGGCAACGTGCAGCGCCGCACAATCCTGGGTGCCCCCTTCGCGTGTGCGTCATCGCCCCAATCACTCGTTTTGCACCGGTCACGAGGTCCATCACGTCGCACCGTTGGCCCCTGCGGGAGCTCGATCACCAAGCAGACGGCGATACGGCTCCCATAGCGATTTCGAAGCGTCCTTGCGGCGCCCTGCTCCGTCAACCGCCCTGACCGATGTGCTTCCGCAACCGCTTATGCAGCGCCTTGCGCGGTCCCCTCGGGATAGAGCCCTCTCAAGCCATCGGGCTCGTGCAACGATTCACTGCGCTTCGGTTGCAACCCGGGCCGAAGCACATTCCACAAGGCGCCGCCATCCCAGCGCGATCCGTCAACACCGTACAGGCTTCGATCCAGGTCGACGATTTCCGCTGCCCCGATGGCGAGGCGGCCAGCCAGCGCGCGGAGACCGCGTGGCGGATCGTCGACCCACTGAACACGTGCCAAGTCCAACACGGCGTTGGCCGCCGCATGCCGATCGTTGGCGACGCACGCTCGTTGCAGCGCCTGCAGGGTGTCTTTCTTCCTTGGCACTGATACCGTCGGCACATCGCCCGGGCCAGGTATCGACCTTGCATGGCGCACGCGCCGGACGGCAACGGGCAACAGACCCAGCATCGCCAGCAGCGCCGCGCCGCCCGCCATCCATGGCCAATGATTCGCAAGGCGGTCGGTCAGCGAGGAAACTTGACGCAATTGCTCCACGGCCGGCGTCCCGGGAGGCGTAGTCGGCAATGCCGCGCCCGCGGGGACCGGCGGGCTCACGTTTGCGCGCGCTCCGCCGAGCCCAGGCTCAACGTTGAAGTCGAACGCCGCGAGCGCCGCGAGTCCCGGCGCGTTGTTGCGTGTATTCCACCACGGGAGCTGCACCGCTGGAATCGTAAGCTTTCCCTGCGCCGTGGGGATGTAAGTCACGCTCTGCTTGCTGGTCCCATAGATGGCTGTGCCATCGGTTCTGCTCTGGTTGTCGGATGCTTCAGGATACAGCCGCGCATTGGCTGGCGGGACCAGCGATAGCGCCGGTATCTGCGAGGCGGCGAGACCCTTCGTATCGATGGTGATGGTTCGGGTCACGGGTTCGCCCACTCTGAACTGGGGCGGGCTGTTTTCCCAGCTATCGTGCATCGTGACCTGCTCGGCCGGAAGCCAGTTGCCTTGTGCCGCTGCCGGACGCGGCTGCACATCGAGCGTGATTTCCCGGCTACGCACCGCAATGGGCTGCCCTGGATCACCGAATGCGCTGCGCGTACCCAGCCCCTTGAACAGGGGGTCGTTGGCGAAGGGTGTATTGCGCAGGAAGCGCTCCATCATATCGTCCGTGGGCTCGGCATCGCCGCGGCCTGTTTCCGCCACGAGCGCAGTGCCGCTGAAACTTGCGGAAGGAATGTGCAGCGCGCCGCTCTTTTCCGGCGCAATGGCGTAGCGGCGTTCAAGGACGTTGTACTCGCGCCCGTTACGCGTCGCGGAATAACGTTTGTCCTCGCCGAGCTGCTCGACGATCGCATTCGCCGGGTCGGGCGCCGCAAGCTCGCCTTGCTGGACGGTGTCATCGTAGTACAACCGAACGGTGTACGGAATCTGTTGCTGAATGTAGATCGGCGCACTCGTAGCGGCGGCCTCGGCCTCCAAAAAGACGTGGGTCGAGGCCGCATTCGCCGTCTGCGACGAAGGCTCGGTGACGGTGAGCACGAGCGCAGCCGTGCGTTCGCTTCCGACCGCGATGGACGGGACGTCGATGGTCCCCGCATGGCGCGGCTGAAGCCGAATCAGCCAGCGCGTTCGATCCGAGCGACTGCCGTTGACGAAGCTGGTCTCGCTGCTCGTACTGGTGCCGAGCACATCGAAATCCTTGCGTAGTGGTGTCACGTCCGGGCGCAGGCCCGATTGCGCGCCATCGCTGGCGATGCTCAAGATCACGGAGGATCCGGCAAGCACGGTCGAGCGCTCGAGCTGCGCGCTCAAGGCGGCCCAACTCGTGGCCGACGTGACCAACATGACGCTGCCGAGGGTTGTCGCCATCGCCAGTGCGAGGAAAGATCGCGAACGGACCGATGCTGGTTGGCTTATCGCTTTCATGATGAGTGCCTCAATTTCCCCCCTCGACAATCACTCGGCATCAGTTTCAGCGTGTTGTGCGCGCTGACGGTATTGGTAGAAAAACTTGCGTCGCAGCAGTCCGCCCGGGTCGTCGGGAATGCGCCGCAGCCATTGTTCCGCAGCGATTCGTTCCTCGCTGTCCAGCGGCTGCGCACCGTCCTCCGACCTCCCCGCAGGAAGTCGGCTATCGGCCGTCGCCGGCACCCGATTCGCGGCATTTCCGCCAGGAGCGCCCGCTGCCAACTGACGCTCTTCGGGCTTCTTGTCGGCGTGTTGATCGTCGGCTTTCCCACCCGTGCCTTGCTCCGCGAGCTTCTTCGCCGCCTCCGCAAATTGGTTGCCGGGCTGGTTCTGCTTCGCCGTTTCCGGGCGCATCGACGCCTGGTGATTGCCACCCTTGCCGGACGTCGCATCTTGCTTCGGCTTGTCCTTGCCGGATTCGCGCGCCTCCGCGCCGCTCTGCGAGCCGCCCTCCGGATTGTTTGCGTTCTCCGGCGGGCGCGCCTGGCTGGATGAATCACCGGTCCTACCATTCTTGTCATCGGGTGACGATGTGCCCTGCGATTTTTCCGCCGCCGATCCCTGGCCGCCGCCCTTGCTCTGGCCCTTGTCCTGCTCGGAAGTTTCCTGTCCGGAATTCGAGCCCTGCTGTTGGGATTGCTGTTGCTGCTTCAGAAGCGCTTCCACCGCCGCCTTGTTTACCCGAGCGTCGTCACTAGGACTTGCCTTCAGTGATTGGTCGTACGCCGCAATCGCATCCTGATACCTGCCCAGCTTGGCCAGGGCATTGCCTCGGTTGTAGTCGGCATCGGCGCCCTTCGATTGAGCGAAATCGTCGAGCGCGCCCTGGTAGTTGCCGAGTTTGTACAGGGCGCTCCCGCGACGCCCCGTGTCGGTTGCCAGCTTGGATGCCCGCGCATAGTCGCCTGCGCCGAACGCGCTGGCCGCCTGCTGATCGGGTCGCCACCAAAGATCGTCCCACGTCGAGGCCATGGCCGATTGTGGCGGTGACGCGATTCCCGCAAGCAGGACCACCCCAAGCAGCCACTTGCGCCGGAATGCCAGTGCCACCAGCGGAAGTAGCAGGATTGTCAGCAGCGGCCCCTGCTCCTTCCAACCCTGCGTCTTTGCGTCTGTCGTCGCCGTGGCCTCCGCGTGCAGAGGCTGGCCGACCTTCAGCAGCGCCTGCAAAGCCTCGCCGTTTCCGGTGATCGATGCGTATTCGCCGCCTCCGGCGCGCGCCAATGATCGAAGCGCCGCGGTGTCGATGCGAGCATCCACGATTTTTCCGGCCTGGTCGCGCAGCAGCTCGCCCCGGGCATTGGTCAGCGGCGCGCCGGCTTCGCTGCCGACACCGAGAACGGATACGGCGTAGCCGTCACCTTTCAGTCGCGCGGCGGCACGCTCGCTCGCCTTCAGATAGTCCGGGGCAACGCCATCGGCAATGAGCAGCACCTGGCCGCTCGACGCGCCTGCCTGGCGGAGCAATTCGCGCGCTTTGCTCAAGCCGAGATCGGCGCGGCTGCCTTCCGCCGGCATGATCCCGGGTTCCAGCACCTTGAGGAGCGCGCGAATCGTATTGGCGTCACGCGTCAATGGCGAAACCGTAAAGGCGTCACCCGCGTAGACGACGAGGCCCGTCCGTCCTTCGTTGTTCAGCGCCAAGACGTCCTCGATCTTGTATCGCGCCAGCGCCAGTCGCGACGGCTTCAAATCGGTCGCGTTCATCGAGCGCGCCAGATCGAGCACGACGACTCTCGCCGCGGTGGTCTGGTAGACGGGCAGAGGCTTCCGTTCCCAGGCGGGATTGGCGAGCGCCAGCACGGCAATGCTCCATCCGGCCGCGACCAGCCACAGCGCAGTGTGGTTCACGTTACCTGTCCGTCCCGCCATCAACAGCGGCAGCAAGCGGGCGTCCACGATGCGGCTCCAGGGATTGTCGCCGCCTCCCGATCCATAGGCGCGCCACACGAGCAGCGACAGCGGAATCAACGCGAGCAGCCACAGTGGCTGGATGAAGTGAAGGTTCTCAAGCATGGCGAACTCCGGCCAGGCGGACGCGCGGCATCAGCCCGCTCACCGAAAGTGCGATCAGCACGCTGAGCAACAGCGCGCCTGCAAGCGGCCACGCATACAGCTCCTCGACCGGGCGCCAGCTTTGCGCGTCCTTGGACACCGGCTCGATCTTGTCGAGCAATCCATAAATCTGCGTCAGCGTCGCGACGTCCGCGGCGCGGAAATAGCGACCACCGGTCTTCTTCGCAATGGCCCGGAGGCTGTCTTCATCGAGGTCGCCGCGCACGACCTGCGGCATGCCGAACGGCCCCGGGATGGTCATTTCCTCGGCGCCGACGCCGATGGTGTAGATGCGAACCCCTTCGCGCGCCGCAAGGTCGGCTGCCTTCAGCGGATCAACGTTGCCCGCGTTGCTGGCGCCGTCGGTGAGCAGGATCAGCACGCGGTCCTGCATCGGTTCGTCGCGCAATCGCTTGATGGCAAGGCCGATGGCATCGCCAATGGCCGTCTGTTGACCCGCCAGCCCGATCTGCGCTTCGTCGAGAAGCGTGCGAACGGTACTGCGATCCAGGGTCAGCGGGACCTGCAGGTAGGCCTCATCGCCGAACAGAATCAGTCCGAGGCGATCGCCGGCGCGGTGTTCGATGAAATCGCCCGCCACGGCCTTGACCGCGGCGAGCCGGCTGACTGCCTTTCTGCCGATACGCATGTCCGGGGTCTGCATCGAGCCGGACAGATCGATGGCCATCATGATGCCGCGGCCGGAGACCGGAAGTTGCACGGTTTCACCGACATGCTGCGGACGTGCCGCGGCGACAACGAGCAACAACCAGGCGAGCAACGCAACGCCGAGCCGCACGCGGGAGCTTCGGCGTTGGCTTCCACTGCTGACGAGCGTCGCGCGCAGCGCGTTGAAGAACGGAAAGCGCAGCGCCGGCGGAACAGCCTCGGCCGCGGCGGGAAGCAGCAGCGCAAGCACCGGCAGCAGCAGCGCAGCGAACATCCAAGGCCAGGCGAATACGATGTTCACATCAGCCTCCGGCGTTCCTGGTTACCCATTCCCGGACCAGCGCGACCAGCCCGGTCGCATCCAGATCGGACGGCAGCGACCGTTGGTAAGGGCCGGTCGCGAGCGCTCGACCCGGACCTTCGGCGAAGCGGCCGTTGCCTCCGGTCTCGTCGAGAAAGCGCAACCATGCAAGGCCGGTCAGCGCGGCAACCCGCTGGCGCGGGAACCGCATCAGCGCGAGCCGGCGCAGCAGCACCGATATTCGCGCCAGCGCGGCCGGCGTTCGTTCGCGCGCCAACTCGCGCTCCAGACTGGCGAGTGCGGCCAGCACGTGCTGGCGTTGCCGACGGATGCGAAACCGGCGCAGCGCGACCACGCTCATCCATGCCAGCAGCGCGATCAGGATCGCCGCGACGATCCACCAGCCCGGCGCCGGTGGCCAGAGCACGGGCGCTGCGGGCACGTGGATGTCGCGCAGTTGAAGCGCCTGCTGCGGATCCGCGATCATGCGGCCAACCTGTCGGTACGCGACAACACGCCGTTTGAGGCAAAATGGTTTCGCAACGCCGTGACGGCGTCATCGCCGGTGGACAGGCGCAGCAGCGGAATCGCACAGGCGTTCATGATCGTCGCGACCGTCCGATGATGGCGACTGAAATAATCCGCGTAGGCTCTGCGCGCGGCAGGCGCGCGGACATCGAGCACGCTCGGCACGCCGTCCGCCATGACGCCATAGCGGGCGGCGACCGGGGCCGCCTCTTCCAGCGGGTCGACGATCTGGATCGCCGCGACATCGCTGTGCTGACGCAGACGCAGCAGGTGCTTGCGGCTGTCGTCGTCGGCACCATAATAGTCACTCAGCAGAATGATCAGGCTTCCCGGCCGACTTACCCGGCGCAGCCGGCTCAACGCTACATTCAATCCATCCGAGGAGGCTTGCGCTTGCACCCCCACGCGCGGGTCAGTGTGCTCGACCACCTGGCGGATCAGCCGCAGCACGCCGTGCCGCCCCCCACGCGGCTGCAGATCGCAATAGCCGCCGTTGAACAGAAGAGCGCCAATGCGATCCCCATGCGCAGCGGCTGCCCACGCGATGAGAGCGGCAGCGCGCGCGGCGACCACCGACTTCAACATTCCATGGCTGCCGAAAAACATGCCGGGATTGAGATCGAGGAACAACACGACCGGTCGTTCGCGCTCTTCCTGATAGAGCTTGACGTGCGGCTTGCCGGTGCGAGCGGTCACGCGCCAGTCCATGCTGCGAATGTCGTCGCCTGCCTGGTACCCGCGCGACTCCTGGTAATCCATGCCGCGGCCGCGAAATCGCGACAGGTGACTGCCGGCACGCATCGCCCTTGCGGAGCGCGCATGCGTCAGGTCGATGGTGGCGGCGTACCGCTGCAATGCAATGAGATCCGCAAGCGTGGCGCGCGTCGCAGCATTCAGCAACGCATCCGCGACAGGCGCTGCCGCGGCGGCCCTCTCGGCGAACTTGCTCCGGAGCCAGCGGCGCAGCATGGACACCTCAGGCCACCGGAACCAGACGCAGAAGATCATCAATGATGCTGTCGGGCGTCACACCTTCCGCCTCTGCTTCGAACGAAATGAGTATCCGATGGCGCAGCACGTCGTGCGCTACCGCCTGGACGTCCTCCGGCGACACGTAATCCTTGCCCTGCAGCCACGCGCGGGCTCGCGCGCAACGGTCGAGGGCAATGGTCGCGCGCGGGCTGGCGCCGAAGTTGACGCGGCGTGCCAGTGCCTCGCTGTAGCGCGAGGGGTCGCGGCTCGCCACCACCAGCTGCACGATGTACGCCTCGACCGATTCGCCCATGTGCATCGCCAGCACTTCGCGGCGCGCGGCGAAAATCTGCTCCTTCGTGACCTGCAGCGGGGCGCCGGGCGGCGTGCCGAAAGCCTGGTGCGCCTGCTGCCGCGCGAGTTTCAGAATCGCGTGTTCAGATGCCGCATCCGGGTAGCCAATTCGCACATAGAGCAGAAAGCGGTCGAGCTGCGCCTCGGGCAGCGGATACGTGCCTTCGTGCTCGATGGGATTTTGCGTCGCCATCACCATGAACGGCCGCGGCAGCGGATAGGTATGCCGGCCCACGGTGATCTGCTGCTCGCCCATGGCTTCCAGCAACGCGGATTGCACCTTGGCGGGCGCACGGTTGATTTCATCGGCAAGAATGAGATTGTGAAACAACGGCCCCGGCTGGAAACTGAAGTCTCCCGTTTCGGGGCGGTAGACGTCGGTGCCGGTGAGATCGCCCGGCAGCAAATCGGGCGTGAACTGAAGCCGGCGGAAATCGCCTTGCAGCGCAGCGGCCAGTTCCTTGATCGCCGTCGTCTTGGCGAGACCCGGCGCCCCTTCGACCAGCAGATGGCCGTCCGCGAGCAACGCCATCAACAGGCTCTCGACCAGATGCTCCTGACCGATGATCCTGGCCTGCATGTGCTGGCGCAGGTGCCTGAAGGCGAGCTGGTTGACGTCTGCCGACAGCGCATCCTGTTCAACTGCTGTTCTTGCGTTCATGACGTTGACTCCATGGCAGGTTGGCCCTCCGATGCGCAATCACGGTGGAGCGGTCCCGATCCAGACAGCAACTTCGCGCAGCCCTCGGTAGCGCGCATCCGCGGTTGGCGTGACGCGAGTCTCGACAGTAGGCCGAAATTCTTATGGCGGACTTAAGGTGAGGCGTGCTGGCCGAATGGCCATGCGTTTGCCTTTCCCTTCCAGTGGAATTACAGATCCTTGCCAGCGAACGTGACTTCCTGCGGCTCGACCAAGCTGTCGGCGGAGTTCGTCGTCGGTAGGTCGGGAACCGGCGAGCTCGTCAACTACCCCTATCGCGCGCCCTGCTACGTGGTCAATCGGCTCTTCGGTGCCGCCGAGTTGCGATTAGGAGGGGACAAGGCATAAGTCGTTCGTATCGATCGAAACGACGTCGATACCAGAGGCGGGGCAGGAGCGACAAGACCAATCCCGACACGCTTGCCCTTCGGGCACGGCCCCGTCCCGTGTCGCGGCTCAGTCGTCGCATGCTGATTGGCATCATCGCAACGGTGGTCTGTCGCGTGCTCGGCGTCACCGCCCGGTTTTTGCAGCGCAGGCTGCGCCTGGCAGACGTGCGTCCCGAGCTGCACCACGTAAATGGGAAGTCCGTTCGCCGGAACTGCGATATTCGATCTTCGTGGTTCCGAAGGACACCGTGATCTTCGTCAAACGCAGGACTCGTAGAGCCGTCAAGGGCCGCAAGCGTGATCGAGTGCTGATCCTGAACCGTGTCTCGCAATCAATCGTCGAGGCGCGGTGGGGAGAGCACCCGACACACGTCTTCGCGTTCCGAAACGAGCCAGTCCAGACGCTGAGCAACACGGCCTGGCAGAACGGACGCCGCAAGGCGGGCGAGGATGAGCTTTACCCTGCCGAACTGCGAGTCCACGATCTGCGACACTCGGTTGAGATGCGACTGCGCGAGGCCAACGTCCGCGAAAGCACCATTGCTGACCTCCTTTGGTATGAGCATGGAAGCATGACCGGCCACTACTCTGTGGCCCAGATCGACAAGCTGGTCACCGCGTTGGAAGCTATCGCCGACGAGAACGGCCGACACGACAAGACTCTTCAGATGTTGCGATTGGAGGCCATAAAACACGGGGTAGCGTGAACCGAGTCCCCCAAAAGTTCCGCGGGTTTGTCCGCACGCACACGCGCACTCACCTCGCGTCATCTCGTCTCGTCTCACAGATGGATGCGATCTGGTGATTCACACCGCTGCGCTGCCACAAGCAGACTGAAGCGAACAGCCTCACGCGGCACAATGCTCCGGCGGCCCGACCTACGCCGGCACCCCTCCTGCGTCGGATTGACCGTCGCGTTGCGCTCGCGTCGCCGATGCGACTACGCGCGCCGGCGTGTGCGTCCGTTGCAATCAAATTGCATCATTGACGCATGGACACAGCGGGCTATATCGTCCAAGCAGAGCCGATTTGAGGCGATTTCGTATTGGTGCGGGCTGGAAGTTGCGC
Source organism: uncultured beta proteobacterium (assembly GCA_963805355.1). Classification (GTDB taxonomy): domain Bacteria; phylum Pseudomonadota; class Gammaproteobacteria; order Burkholderiales; family Casimicrobiaceae; genus VBCG01. The sequence continues at coordinate 988,038 of CAWDTZ010000004.1, forward strand.
AACGCGGCACGTTGCGTCCTTCAGGCCCAATACATGGCTTCGGATCGGTATCAAGAGGGCCCCCCCCCGACACAGAGGGCTTGTAACGCAATCATGGAGGAGCACGCAAATGAACGAAGGTCGTCGACGCATTGCCAAGGGTCTGGCCGCAGCGGGGCTGGTTTCTGCGGTTCCGTTCGCTACTGCGCAGAGCCCGATCAAACTGACGCTCGCGCACAACCTGACCCCGGGAAGCCCAAAGGGCATCGGCGCCGCCTCGTTTGCCGAGCTCGTCTCCGCGAAGAGCAACGGACGCATCACCGTCAACGTCGCGCACTCCGAACAGCTCGGCAGCGAGAACACCAACATGTCGGCACTGCGTACCGGGACGCTGGACTTCGGCGCACTCGGCCAGGGTGCACTGCTTTCGGTTGCGCCCGAGGTTGCCGTGATCGGCCTGCCGTTTCTCTACGCGACCCTTCCCGCGGCATGGGCGTCGCTCGACGGACCGATCGGGCAGGACCTGGCCAAGCGGCTAGAGAGCAAAAATCTCGTGTTCCTCGGCTGGTGGTGCAACGGCATCCGGCAGACGACCAACAACAGGGGGCCGATCACCAAGCCGGAGGACTTCAAGGGACTGCGCATCCGCACGCCGCTCGATCCGGTCACCGTCGAGACCTTCTCCGCGATGGGCGCTGCGCCGCAGCAGATCAACTGGGGTGAAGTCTATCTGGCCCTGAAGACGGGCGTGGTCGACGGCCAGGAGAATCCACTCGCCAACATCAAAGCCGGGAAACTCTACGAGGTCCAGAAGTACCTGACGTTCACCAATCACAAGTATGAGCCGACGGTGCTGCTGATGAGCACCGCGGCCTGGGGCCGGCTCTCCGAGGCGGACCGCAAGATCATCCGCGAAGCCGCGGTCGAAGCGCAGCGGATCCAGCGCAAGGCGATGGCCGACGCGGAAGAGGCAGTCCTGGTCGAGTTCAAGAAGATGCCGTCGATGCAGATCAACAGTGTCGATACCGCGCCCTTCAAGAAGGCCACCGAGGTGGTCTGGGACGATTGGGAGAAGAAGCCCTTCGGCGACCTCGTCAAGAAGCTGCGCGCGACGCGCGCATGAGGTTCCGATGTGCGGGGATGGCGCGACTGGCAACCGGCGCGCCTGATTCGATCCGCCGGTGAGCGGCGACACGAGGGGGCCGGCGACATGGCGGACGCCGGTGCTGGCGGTCGCCGCCGCGACGGAACACGCGATCGGGGTCGGCTGCAACGCCCTGTTGCTGGTCTCCGGACTCGCGCTGCTGGCGTTGCTCAACGCCACGGTGGTGTTGCGCTACGGGTTTGAGAAGGGCCTGACGTTCGCGCCGGACCTGAGCGAGCTTCTGTTCGCGATCATGGTGATGGCCGGCATTGCCCAGGCGGCGCGCCTGGGCGTACACGTCGCAACCCAGTTGCTGCTGAACATCCTCCGGGGCGTCTGGCGCCTGGCATTGGTCGTGATCATGCACACCGTGACGGCGGGCGCCTATCTGCTGCTCGCTTGGTATGCGGCGCAGAACGCGGTCATCGCCCACGACCAGACCAGCCCGGTCATGCATATTCCGTGGAGCGTGGGCTATGGCTGCCTTGCGACGGGTCTCGCCCTGGTCGCCGTGTGCAGCATCCTGAAGATCATCCTCCACCTGGTCGGCGGAGAACCGGTCAAGGTCGGCTATGCCGTCCATGAGACAGGGCCGACATGAGCGCCGTCCTCGGCATCGTCTTCTTCGCGCTGATCGCGCTTTCGTTTCCCATCGCGCATGCGCTTGTCATCGGCGCCACCGTGGGCGTCATGGCGACGGGGCAATCCCCGTTTGCCATCATCCAGCAGCTCTACGTGCCCACGCAGAATTTTCCGCTGATCGCGATTCCATTTTTCATCATGGCGGCGGAATTGATGATGTCTGGCAAGCTGGGACAGCAACTGATCGACTTCGCGACGGATCTCGTCGGCCGCTTCCGGGGCGGGCACGCGCAAGTGAGCGTGCTGGGTTCGACGCTGTTCGGCGGCGTGTCCGGATCGGCGGTGGCGGACGCGTCGGCCCTGGGCGCGCTGCTGGTCCCGTGGCAGATCAAGCTCGGTTACCCGCGCGCGTTCTGCGGCGCGACGATTGCCGCAGCATCGACCATCGACATCCTCATTCCCCCGTCGATCCCCCTCATCCTGTATTCACTCGTGTCGAGCGCGTCGATCGGCGCGCTGTTCCTCGCCGGTGTCCTTCCAGGCCTGCTGCTCGCCGCGGGATTTCTTGCCGTGTGCAACGTCAGCGCACGACTGCGCGGCTTTCCGTTCCATGCGGAGCCGGTGGCTTGGCGCCTGATGGCGCGGCGCGGATTCTACGCAATGCCGGCGTTGCTGATGCCGGTGCTCGTCCTCGTGGGGTTGCGCTCAGGCGTGATCACGCCGACCGAAGTCAGCTCCAGCGCCGTCGTGTATGCGCTGCTCGTATCCGGGCTCTTCTATCGGGACCTGACATGGACGCGTCTCAAGCAATCGATCTATTCCGCCGGCGTGGCAACGGGCATAGTCCTGCTACTTATCATGGCATCGACCGCGGCTGGCTGGGCGCTGACGATGGAGCAGGTCCCGCATTTGTTCCTCGACTGGGCAAAGGCGAACTTCGACACCAAGGTCTCGGTACTGCTGCTGATGAACCTGATGATGCTGGTCACGGGAATGTTCATCGACCTGCCGGCCGCAATCCTGCTACTGACGCCGCTGTTCCTCCCCTTGGCGCATGCCTACCAGATCGACCTCGTGCAACTCGGGATCATCATGGTGGTGAACCTCGCCATCGGCCTCTACACGCCTCCGGTGGGCACGACGCTGTTCATCGGGAGCATGCTGTCCAAGTCGTCGATCGGCGCCACGGTCAGGGAACTTCTGCCCTTCTACGCCGTGGGGTTAATCGTGCTCGCACTGATGAGCTACGTTCCGGCCTTCACGATTCATTGACCAGCGAGGGTACAACCCATGAGTGCCCCGCCGTCGCGCATCATCGATGCGCACCACCACCTGTGGGATCTATCTGCCAATTACTATCCGTGGCTGTCCGACCGGATCGGACCGCGGATGTTCGGCGAATACGCGCAGATCCGGCGCAACTATCTGTTCCAGGATTTTTTGCACGACATCGGCACCCTTCCGGTGGTCAAATCGGTCCATGTACAGGCCGAGCACGATCATGCGGACCCCGTCCGCGAGACGCGCTGGCTGCAGGGGCTTGCCGATTCGGACGGCTTTCCGCACGCGATTGTCGCCCATGCCGACCTGTCGCGGCCTGCGACGGAGCTTGCCGCCGTGCTGGATGCGCACTGCCGGTACGCAAACGTGCGCGGCATCAGGCAGATGGTGCACGAGGCACTGGTTCCGGAACTGGGATCGCGCCGGGACCTGCTGGCGGACGAGCAATGGCAGCGCAATCTGGCGCTCCTGGCCGAGCGCTCGCTGCACTTCGAACTGCAGATCCTGCCGCCCCAAGCCACGGCGGCAGCCCGGATCGCCAGGAGGTTTCCCCGGCTGCAATTCGTGCTCGTCCATTGCGGCCAGCCGCGCGATCGCACGGCCGCCGGGCATGCACTCTGGCAGGAGGCAATCGCCCTTCTGGCCAGGCTGCCGAACATGTCCATCAAGCTATCCGGTTTCGGCATGTTCGACCGCAACTGGACGATCGAGTCGCTTCGGCCCCTCGTCCTGTTCGCGATTGGCTCGTTCGGCCCCGACCGGGTGATGTTCGGCAGCAATTTTCCGGTCGACGGAATGATGCGCGATTACGCGGGCCTGTGGCACGCATACGACGCGATCACCGAGAACCAAGGCAGCACGGCGCGGGAGGCGATGTTCTACGACACTGCCGCACGCATCTACCGCATCTAAATTTCTAATCGAGGAAACGTAGTGCGATACACAATTGCAGTGGTCAAGGGTGATGGGATCGGGCCTGAGGTATGTTCTGCCGCGATCGAAGTACTGCGGGCGGTGCCCGGGCTGGACGACAAGCTCGCCTTTTGCGCGTATCCCGCCGGCGCAGAACACTTTCGCGCGACTGGCATCGCATTTCCCGAGTCGACATTCGAAGGCTGCCGCGATGCGCATGCGATTCTGCACGGAGCGGCAGGGTTGCCGGGCGTTACCTATCCCGACGGAACCGAGGCCGGCCTCGATTTCGGGTTGCAGCTTCGATTCCGCCTCGACCTCTACGCGAACGTGCGGCCAATCAAGCTCTATCCAGGCGTCCGCAGTCCACTGCGGCGCTTCGGGCCTGAGCCGATCGACTATGTGATTCTGCGCGAGAATACGGAGGGGCTCTACGCGTCGCGGGGAAGTGGCACGCTGCTGCGCGGCGAGGTCGCGACCGACACGCTGGTAGTGACCCGCAAAGGCGTGGAACGCATCTCACGCATGGCATTCGAATTGGCGCGCAAACGCAACGGCGCGCGCCAGGACGGTAAGCGCCGGGTCACCCTCTGCGACAAGGCCAACGTGCTGCGTAGCTACGCATTCTTTCGCAAGGTGTTCACCGAAGTCGCGGGTGACTATTCTGACATCGAGATCGACTACGCGATGGTGGACGCGATGACGGCGCACCTCGTCGAGCGTCCCGATTTCTACGACGTCATTGTCACCGAAAACATGTTCGGCGATATCATTTCCGACCTGGGCGCCGCGACGGCGGGCGGCATGGGCATGTCTCCTTCGGCGGAAATCGGCGAGCGTCACGGCTTCTTTCAGGCGTCGCACGGTTCGGCACCGACGATTGCAGGGAAGAACCTCGCCAATCCGCACGGCACCATCCTCTCGGCAGCGTTCATGCTGCGCTGGTTGGGCGAGCGGCACGCTGATCCAACACTTGGCGCCGCTGCCGAGCACATCGAGGAGGCCGTGGCCACCGTCCTTGCAAACGGGACCGGCGTCACGCGCGATATCGGCGGCACCGCCGGCACTGCCGAGGCAACCGCCGCGGTCTGCGCCGCGGTTCATTCCGACTGACCGCACGGTTCCGGTGCGGGCATGCGACTAAGGAAGGTTCTCCCGGAGCAGCACGGTGATCGAGACCGGTTCGACATCGGCCATAAGCTCGCGCTGGTCGCGCAGATTGCAGAAAATGCGCGCACAGCTGATCAGCGCGGACCGCATGTTCTGGGTGATGACCGCGTCCATGGTGCCGTCAATCAACATCGCGCGGGTATCCGGCGTCAGCCCGTGCCCGATGAATACCGGCTTGCCGGCGCGCCCGGCCTCCTTGAACGCGCGAGCCACGCCATCCGAGGCGCCGCCCACGTTGTAGATGCCGACGAGGTCAGGAAATTCCTCGAGCAGCTGCCGCGCCTGCCGGTAGTTGCGCTCCGGGTCGTCGAGGCCCACGCGCAGGCCGACAACTTCGAGTGCGGGAAACTCTTCGGCGATGACGTGCCGGAAACCGGCTTCCCGTTCCTCATGCGCGCGATAGTAAAGACTGGCCGCGATGAGTGCGAGCTTGCCGCTCTGCCCCCCGACGAAGCGGCCAAGCAGATAGCCGGCCGTGCGCCCGGCGGCGCGATTGTCGAGCCCGATGTAGGCGCACCGTCGCGACGCCGTCAGGTCCGAGATCAGCGTAATGACTGGCACACCCCGTTCCGCGACCACGTTCACGGCCTCGCGGACGACTGGATGCTCGATGGCCATGAATGCGATGCCGTCGACCTGATCGCCCAGCCGCCGCAGGCTGGCGGCGAGCGCGCTCGGACTGAATCCCGTCACGAACTCGCACCGGCACTCGATATTGAGCTGCGCGAGATAGTCCTCGGAATACTCGATCGCGTCGGCAAGCATTCGGAGGACGCGATTCGTCCCTGCGGGAAGCAGGAAGACGATCCGCAGCAATCGGGGCCTTGCGGGTACCTGCATTTCTGTCGCGGGCAGATAGTCCAGTTCCGCGGCCGCGCGCAGCACGCGCTGGAGCGTACTCGCTCGGACGTTTGGACGCCCATGCAGGACCCGGTCCACGGTTGCTGTCGACACACCCGCCATGCGCGCGATATCGCGGATGCGGGCCCGTACCGAACTGCCGGTTGGGCTACCGGCAGCTTTGCTATTCACATCAAAAGGCATCTTTGACTATCTCAAACTTCATCCCTATCGTGAACCTGCAGAACCAGAATACATTGAAAACCATCAAACGTGTGCGGGAGGTTACATGAGCAGAATTTTCGGCGAAATTCGTCAGCTGGGGTACGTGGTCGAGGATATCGAGGCCGAGATGGCGCACTGGAGTGAGCAGCTCGGCATTGGCCCTTGGTTCTACGCGCCGCGCGTTCCCGTCGAGAACTATTACTACCGGGGTGCCACCTACGAGCCGCACAACTCGGTCGCGCTCGCCAACTCGGGATTTATCCAGTGCGAGCTGATCCAGTGCCGCAACGATGTACCGTCGATGTACCGCGATTTTCTGCAAGCCGGCCATACCGGACTGCAGCACGTCGCGTACTGGACGCGCACCTACGATGAGGATCTCGCCCGGGCCGCAAGCAATGGCTTCCAACCGGTGATGGGCGGAGAGGTCGGCGCCAAGGGGAGGTTCTGCTATTTCGACACCGAGTCACATCCCGGAACTGTCGTGGAGTTGTCCGAGGTGATCGGCCCCAAGGGCAAGATGTTCGACCTGATCCGCGATGCGGCGCGGGACTGGGATGGCAGTCATCCGGTACGGCCCTTCCCCGACTTTTCCAAGCTTTGAACGTGCCAGCCGATCGATTCGGCGCCACCTACTTCATCGAGACGCCACTCGACCCAGCGCAAGTGGCCGAGGTCATGGCCGGCGAGCAGTCCTGCGGAACGTTTGCCCGGGTGGCCGGCGAAAGTGATGAACTGCGTGCCCGCGCACGGGCAACGGTGCTGCGCGTCGACGAACTCGAGCCGTCCGCCATCCCCAGCCTGCCCAATGCCTTCCTCGCGCGCAACGGCGTGCGCGGCCCGTGGCGGCGCGCGCGCGTTGAGCTCTCGTTCCCGGTTGCAAATGTCGGCGCCAACCTGCCGACGCTCGCGGCAACGGTGTCCGGCAATCTCTACGATCTGGGCGAAGTCACAGGCCTGCGCCTGGAGTCGATGACGCTTCCCCCGTCCTATCGCGCGCGCTTCGACCATCCTACCCTCGGCCTGGCCGGCACCCGCGCCGCCACCGGCGTCGCGGCCGGTCCACTGGTCGGAACGATTGTCAAACCCAACGTCGGACTCTCGCCCGCGCAAACCGCGGAACTGGTCGCAAGCCTCTGCGAGGCCGGCGTCGACCTCATCAAGGACGACGAGGTATGTGCAAATCCCGCGCATGCGCCACTGGAGGCGCGAGTGAAGGCCGTCATGTCCGTCGTGCGCGTGCACGCGCAGAAGACCGGAAAGCACGTGATGTACGCCTTCAACATCACCGATGAAGTCGATGCGATGCGCCGGCACGCGGACCTGATCGCGGCCGAAGGCGGATCGTGCGTGATGCTCAGCCTCAACTGGTGCGGCCTCGCGGCCGTCCAGACTGTGCGCCGCCACACGCGTCTCGCCCTGCACGGGCACCGCAATGGCTACGGCGCGCTGTCCCGGCATCCACTCCTCGGCATCTCGTTCCAGGCATACCAGACGATGTGGCGCTTGGCGGGCGTCGACCACATGCACGTGCACGGACTCCAAGGCAAGTTCGCTCAAGCCGACGACGAAGTCATCGAATCGGCGCGTCAATGCCTGACGCCGCTCGGTAAAGGACTCGATGACCGGGTGCTGCCGGTGGTCTCGTCGGGCCAGTGGTCCGGTACGGTGCCCGCGACCTGGGAGGCCATCGGCACCGACGACGTCGCGTTCATGTCAGGTGGCGGCATTCTCGCTCACCCCGATGGACCTGCCGCAGGCGTGCGCAGCATTCGCCAGGCCTGGGCTGCTGCCACCGCCGGCGTGCCGTTGACCGAGTATGCGCACGATGCGCCGGAACTTGCGCGAGCGCTCGTTTTCTTCGGCCGCCAATGACCGCCAGCACTTCCGGCGTGAAAGTCGCGTACTACGGAGACGATTTCACCGGTGCGACCGATACGCTTGCAAGCGCGGCGCGCGCGGGCTTGCGCACGATCCTGTTCTTTCGACCACCGGATGCGGCGCAGCTATCACGCATCGGGAAACTCGACTGCGTCGGTATCGCCGGCGCAGCGCGGGCAATGGCACCGGCGGAAATGGCAGAGGAACTTGAAGACGTTGGGACCTGCTTCGCCCGGCTTGGCGCGCCAGTCATCCATTACAAGGTGTGCTCGACCTTCGACAGTTCGCCCACGATCGGCAACATCGGCGTGGCTGTGCGAAGCCTGCACCCGCATGCCGACAATCCTCTCGTCGCGATCGTCGGCGGCCAGCCCAACCTGCGGCGCTATTGCGTCTTCGGCAACCTGTTCGCAGCGTCAGGGATTGGTGGCGAGATCCACCGGATCGACCGACACCCGACGATGCGCGCGCACCCGGTCACGCCGATGCACGAGGGTGATCTGCGGCTGCACCTCGCGCGGCAGGGCCTGGCCGACATTCGCTCGATCGACTACACAAGCTACGATGGGCCTGCGCCTGCGTTCGAAGCGAGGATCGACGCCGCGCTTCTCGGCGCACCGGATGCCGTGCTGTTCGACGTGGCGCACGAGCGGGACCTGACGGTGATCGGTCGGGCGCTGTGGCAGCGAGCCGGGGCAGGAACGCTGCTCGCGATCGGGCCGAGCTCGGTCGTGCAATCCCTTGCCGCACACTGGGCGACGACCGCCGAACCCGCGCCAAGCCGCGCCGCGTTTGTGTCCGGCGCGCGGGGTCCGGTCTTCGTGTTCTCGGGCAGCCTCTCCCCGATCACCGAGCGCCAGATTGCCGCCGCAACTTCGTTTGAAGAAATCGCTGTCGACGCGCGCCGGCTCGCGGACGCGGACCACGGATACCTTGCAACCGTGGCCGCCCAGACAACGCAACGGCTCGCAGCCGGATGCAACGTACTCGCGTTCACGTCGGGCGAACGCGCCGATGTCCACGGATCTCCGGACGGCGCCCGCACCGTCGCACGCGCGACCGGCGCGTATGTTGCTGCCGTGTTGAACGCCGCACCGGTGCGCCGCGCCGGAATTGCGGGAGGAGACACATCAAGCTATGCCGTGAAGTCGCTTAATGCATGGGGTCTCGCCTATTTGGCGCAGCTCGCCGAAGGCGTTGCCCTATGCCGGCTGCACAGCGACGACGCTCGGCTCGACGGTTTAGAGATCATGCTCAAAGGGGGCCAAATGGGCACGGACACGATCTTCGAACAGCTCGTGCACGGCGTTGACCCTTGACGCGAAAGCCATCACAGACCGCCGCTGCAATTGATTGCGCGAGGCGCTGTCGCCGCCTCATTTTCATTCCCGATCAGGAAACTGCCCGCCATGACCACACTAGCATTCATCCATACCGGTTCCGTTGTCATCCCTCCGACCAACGACATAGTCCGCAGGCTGATGCCGGGAGTCCGCATCGTCAATTTTCTGGACGACAGCATCGTCGCGGAAATCTCGCGGGAGCGCGCGATCGTCCCACCGGTGCGGCGTCGCCTCGAGCGAATCGCCGAGTGCGCATCCGAAGCCAAGGCTGACGCGATCGTCATCACCTGTTCGTCGATCTCCGAAATGGCCGGCACGGTGGCCGAGGCGAGCGGACTGCCCGTGTTCAAGATTGACGAAGCGATGGCCGAGGAAGCGGTACGGCTTGGAACGCGCATCGGCGTCCTCGCGACGCTGGCAACAACGCTGGATCCGACGTGTCGACTGATCGAAAGCAAGGCACAGGAGGCCGGCAAGGAGATCACGATCCGTAGGGAACTCGCACACGCAGCGTTCGAGCAACTCGTCCAGGGCAACACCCAAGCGCATGACCAGATATTGCGGGCCGCGTTGGCTGAGCTCGCCACCACCGAGGATGTGATCGTCCTAGCGCAGGCCTCGATGGCGCGCCTTATCGATCAGTCGTCGCGCGCCGGTCCCGTGTCCATTCTGGCCAGCCCGTTGCTGGGGTTAACGTTCATTCGATCGCAGCTGGCTGCGCGCGGATTGGATGTCGGCTAGGTGGGATGGGAATCGGGCGCGGTGCGCAGACCGCGACGCAGCGCGAAGCAATATCGGCGCCTTCTCGGCCGCGCGGCCAGCGCATGACCGTCTCCAAGACCCGGTCTAGCCCGACCCGGCAGCAATCTTATCTGGAAGCCAAGTGATGAAATACGCAAACCTCGGCTCGACAGGCGTAAAGGTCTCCGAACTCTGCTTTGGCACCCTTTCCTTCGGTGGCGATGCGACTGAGGACGAGGCAATGCGCCTATTCGGCGCGTGCCGTGATGCGGGCATCAATTTCTTTGACTGTGCCAACGTCTACAACGCCGGAAAGTCGGAACAAATCCTCGGTCGCCTTATGGCGGCCGACCGCGACAATCTCGTCATCACGTCCAAGTACACTCAACAGGCAGGCGACGACATTAACGCTGGCGGCTCCAATCGTCGCCACCTCGTCAGCTCCGTTGAGGCAAGCCTCAGGCGTCTCAACACGGACCGAATTGACATCCTCTTCCTGCACCACTACGACGGCGCCCTGCCGCTCGAGGAGATCCTGCGTGCGCTGGAAAACGTGGTTCAATCGGGCAAGGTTCTCTACATCGGCGCGAGCAACTATGCCGCCTGGCAGGTTGCCAAGGGACTCGGTATCTCCGCGCACCGGGGCTGGTCGCGTTTCGACGTCCTTCAGCCGATGTACTCGCTGGTCAAGCGGCAAGCGGAATCAGAGATCCTGCCGATGGCCCTGTCGGAGAATCTTGGCGTCACCCCCTATAGCCCGGTTGGCGGGGGCGCGCTTAGCGGCAAGTACGCTCCGGGCGTGCGCCCCAGCGAAGGTCGGCTGGTCTCCAATCAGATGTATTCCAAGCGCTACAGCGCGCGCGGAACATTCGAGACGGTGGCGGCCTTCACCGAGTTTGCGAAGAAGATGGGCGTTCACCCGGTGAGCCTTGCCGTTGCGTGGGCCGGCAGCCATCCGGCGGTTACAAGCCCGATCATCGGGGCGCGCAATGTCGACCAGCTCATGGCATCACTTGACAGCATCAAGATAGAAATGACGCCATACCTGCGCGCGCAAATCTCCGCACTGTCGCCGACGCCCGCACCCGCCCACGACCGTTTCGAGGACCAAGTTTAGTCTTGCGGTACGCAGTAACAGAACCCGGAGACGCGTAAACGACGTGAAATGCTTCCGATCCAGCCTGTCGGCCGCGATAGCCCGTGCACCCAGAAATTCGTAGGTGCACTGATAATTCGCTGGCAAGTGGAGATTCCCATGCGCGTCGGCAACATCGTTTGCCTTGAGGGAAGCGCCCTTGCCGGACATCGGTAAAACAACAATAGGGATTCCCACGCACCTTGCTGCAGACGTAAGCTCTCCCCGTCTAGTAGACAGTTCTAAACTGGAGTTGGGCCGGCATGCTAACGATGCGGACGCGCATTTCAAGCACCGTCACGGGGGTCCCCGGGGAGGTCCCCGGAGTGCTGAATCCCAAGAAAAAAGGAGTTAGGCCGTTGACCTAACTCCTTGATACTACTGGCGCGCCCGGCAGGATTCGAACCCACGACCCCCTGGTTCGTAGCCAGGTACTCTATCCAACTGAGCTACGGGCGCATCAACCCACAATTATACCTGCTCATGGACCAGGTCGGCTACCCGTGTCGCTTTCGGCATCCACTAGCGGGACCGCCCGGGCGCGGCGCGCCCGGCGCCACAGCAACCACGCCTTGACACCCCATGCGGTACCCAGCCACGCGGCCAGCGCGGCGACCGGCCACGCCAGTACCCGTGGCGCGAAAAACGCCACCGTCGCGATACCCAGGGTAACGATCGCCATCGTGGCCAGCAATCCGGCTTCGGCGGGGCCGAGCGGGCGACGATTGGTCAGGGCCGCGCCGAGCGCGCTGCCCACGCTGGCGGCGCCCGCAACGGCGCGCCCTGCACTGCCTGACACCGCTCGTCGCGCGTGAGCCGCCGGAATTTCCGGCTCCCCGGGCAACGTATCGGCCCGCCGCACCCGATTGCGCCTTGTCAGCACTACCTCCGTTGCATGCGTGAGGTCGCGCTCGTACTGTGCCTCCATCGCCTGGGCAAACGCAGCGTCCTCGACCGTCACGTCAAGTTCGTAGTTCGACATCCAGCTCGCAAGATTGAGATTGGTGGAACCCACACGCGACCAGCGGCCGTCGGCGACGGCCGTCTTGGCGTGCAGCATCGTGCCGTTCCACTCGAACACGCGCACGCCGGCGTCGAGCAACGGCCGATATCCGGCACGCGACAGCGGCGACAGCGCAGGAATGTCGCTGGCGCCGGGCACCAGCAGGCGCACGTCCACGCCATCGCGCGCCGCCGCACGCAGCGCCTGCGTATACGCCGACGTCGCGACGAAATAGGCATCGGTGAGCCACAGTCGCTGATGTGCAACAGACGCCACGAGCAAGTCGGTGCGATACGCGCCTCCCGCGTTGGGCACGCCCGCGATCACGCGCACGGAGACCGATCCGGCGGATGTGGTCGGCGCCATGGTGGGCAACCCCGTTGGCAAGCCGCCGCTGGCGGCCCACACCACCTCGAATGCGCGCTCGAGATCGGCGACGGCGCCACCACGGATGGCAACACCCGTATCGCGCCAGGGTTCAAGCCGCTTCGCCGTGTTGCCTTCCCATGCCGCGCTCACGCACAACCCGCTGACGAAGCCCACCTGCCCGTCGACGACAATCGACTTGCGGTGGTCCCGCGTCAGCCATGCGAGCGGGCTGTCGAAGCTGGGTGGATTGAACCCGGCTACCGCTACCCCCGCCTCGCGCAGTGGCGACCATAGACTGCCGGAGCGAAACGAACCCAGCCAGTCGTACACCACGCACACGTGCACGCCGGCGCGCGCCCGCTCAGCCAGCGCTTCCGCAAACTCGCGGCCGACGTGGTCGTCGGACATGATGTAACTCTCGAACAAAATGTAATGCTTGGCGGCGCGAATGGCGCCGAGCCATTCGGGAAAGTTGCCCCTGCTGTCGAGCAGCAGCATCACCGCGTTGTCGGTGGTGGGAGCGGCACCGGACGCGCGGGCAAACGCGCGGTCGAAGCGCTCCAGCGCAAGCGCGGGCGAAAGCTTAGGGTTCTCGACGTCGGCTTCGGGACTCATGTCCTGCGCAGGCGCGGCTCATTCACGGCCGGCTCCACGCGGGCGCTGGCAATTCAAAGCCGGTAGCGGGCTCCATCAATGCCGAAAGAATCGAATACTGCTGCATCGGCAGGCGGGTCTTTCGCGGTCGGATACCACGCGGGGGCGCACATCGGTCGCGCGCATTTGAGCGGCTTCAACAAAAACGCCGGACGCGGGGCGCCCGGCGTTGCAATCACTGGAGGAGGTGCTCGCCTCGCGCGATGCCGCCGACCATATACGACATTACCCGATCCCGCAAGCGGCTGGGCTCAATGGCGCAGTTCTATTTCGCTCGCGAGGGGCTCAGCCAACCGGAAGGTGTTACGGCCGCCCGCCTTCGCCTCATAGAGCATGGCATCGGCCCGGGCCACCAGCTGGGCGGCCGTCTCGCTGCCCTCGTAGTAGGCCACCCCGATGCTCGCGGTAACCGTGAGGGTGCCGGCTTCGCCAAGCGCGAACGGCCGGCGGATTTCGCCGAGAATTTTTTCCGCAACCCTTCCCGCGACGGACCGGTCGTGGGTGCCCGCCATCACCACGACAAACTCGTCGCCGCCCAAACGGGCGACCGTGTCCGCTTCCCGCAGGCTTCCACGCAGTCGTGCCGCAAAGGCCAGCAGCATCGCATCACCCGCGGCGTGACCGAGCGTGTCGTTGATCCTCTTGAAATAGTCGATGTCGATGTACATCACTGCCAGTCCGTTCGCCTTGCGCCCACAATCGGCGATCGCCTCCGCCAGACGTTGTTCGAAGCCGACACGGTTCGCAAGTCCCGTCAGGCTGTCGATCTGCGCCAGCTTGAGCAGTCGCATCGACTCATGTTTCCGGGCCGACACGTCCTGCAACATGGCGTGGAATCCGACGACGGCGCCGGTCGTATCGTCGACTTCCGGTATGTAGGTGGCCTCCAGGAAGCGACTGACCAGAGGCCCGACCTCTTCACGCTCAAAGGTCACCGTTTCGCCGGCCAGGACCCGGACGATGTACGGCTTCACCAATGCATACCTTTCGACGCCCAGCACCTCCTCCACCGTGTGCCCTTCGACGCTCTTGAGGGTGCGGGCAAAGGCGCGATCGAAGGCGATGTTGGTGAATCGGTAGACCTCGTGCCGATCGATGTAGGCCACCCACGCCGGCATGGTGTCCGCAATCGTCCGCAACCGGTGTTCACTCGCCCGCAAAGCATCATCGACTTTCCGGCGCGCCGTAATGTCCTCGGAAATGCGGAGTATGAAGTCCACATTGTCGCTACTGCCGAACAATGGCACGGAAATCGTCCGCAGGTACAGCAGCGCGCCGTCGGCTCGCCGGAACGGATGCTCCCGCGTGTCGATGATCATCGGGTTCGCCAGCATCGCGCGGTCATGGACCTCGACCTCGCGATAGACGTCCGGGCCGAGCAGCTCTTCGTCCTTGCGTCCCAAGGCGAGGCTTTCCGCAACGCCCGAGATGACTTCGGCTCCGTTGTTCCAAACCACCATCGTGCCGTAGGTCGTCGGCCGCACGTCCTTCACGTAGATGGCCAGCGGCAGGTTGTCGATCAGCGATTGCAGGAACATGCGGTTGCTGCGTTGCTCCTCCTCGGCCGCCTTGCGGGCGGAAATGTCACGCGTGGTGATGGCAATGCCGTCGTCAACCCGAACGGCCTGGTGCTGGAACCAGGTGCCGGTGACGCCCGGCGCCTCCATCGCGAACTCTTCATCGAGCGGTTCGCCGGTCTCGACCACGGACACATATTTGTCGAAGTTCCCGTTGGCCCGCTGCACCGCGAATTCGTTGCACAACAGCCGGCCGATTGCCCGGCCATCCGCCATGCCGACCATGCGTTCGGCCCTTTCGTTCAGATAGCGAAAGCGGAAATCCTGCACGGTGCCGCCAGCGTCACGCACGCAATCGAACACGAAGAACGCGTCGAGGCTGCTGTTCGCGGCGCCACGGAACCGGGCCTCGCTTTCGGCAAGCCTGGCCTCGGCTGCGACGCGGTCCGAGATGTCCTCCACGATCACCAGCAGATGCGTTGCGACGCCGCCCTTGTCAAACAGCGGTACCTTCCGCATGTGGCTGGTGAACGTTCCGCGATGCGCCGTCACGGAGACCCTGCGCGTGAATTCCTGGCCGTTCGACGCCACCGCGGCAATGTCCGCTTCGCGATAGCGGGCGGCCTCCTCGTCGGTCCAGGATGAATTGACAACGGACCCGATCACCTGAGACTTGGGTAGGCCGTACATGTCCTCCGCTGCCCGGTTCCACAGAACGAAACGGAAGTCGTCCTGGATGTCCTTCAACTGGATTGCCAGCGGCAGGTTCTCGACGATATTGTCGAGCAGCTGCTTGGATTCTCCGAGCGCATCCATGCCCAGGTTCCGCTGTGTGATCAGCGCATCGAAGTCGCGCGCGAGGTCGCCGATCTCGTCGCGCCTCGCCAGCAGCCCCGGCGAGATCGTTCCCGCGGTCCGCATCAGGCGTCTGAGCTCATGGCGCAATCGCATCAGCGGCGCCATCAGGTACCACGCCAGCAGCCAGACAATGGGCGCGAGCGACAACGCGATCGCACCGCTGACCAGCCAAAACTGCCGCTCAGCGCCTGCCACTGGCGCCAATGCCTCGCTTAACGGATATCGCGCGCCGAGCAGCCAGGGGACGGTGGCGAGCGACTGGTAGCTGACCAGCGCCGCGGCACCATTGCCATCAACGTTTTCCCGGGTGGCTTCGTCGCCGGCCAGCGCGATCTCATTGCTTGGAATCACCGCAGGTCCCGTGCTCGGCTGCAGGATCAGGCTGTGATCGGGATGCATCACATAGCTGGAATTCGCACCCTTGGTGATGACGAAATAGTAACCGGACTTGCCGACCGTCGCGTGCGCCAGCCTGCCGAGAAAATTGGGCCGCAACAAGTCGAGTGTTCCCGCGAGGAACCCCAGGAGGCGCCCGTTTGCATCGCGTATTGGCGCCGTCATGATGATGCTTGGATGTTGCGTGGCCCGGCCCAGGTACGGCACGGAGATCACCGGAGACAACGTAGCCAGGCTGCGTTTGAAGTATTCGCGATCGCCCACCTGGAGACCTCGGCGACGTTCGAGCTGCGGAAAGTCGCCAAGCACTTCGCCCGTCGGTGACACGACGAGCACCGCATCGAAGAGCACCAGCAGCGACGCCTGGCGCGCGAGATAGGGCGAAATCTGTTCCGCGTGCGCCAGGATCTCGGGTGGGACGACCGCCGCTTCATCCTTCAGCGCCCGCAGGTTGAGACCCAGTCGCTGGTCCAGATTGTCGGCCGCCCGCTCCACCTGCGCGGCCTGCCGGCCGGACACTTCCGCAACCAGTGTCGCGCGGACGGACCGGGCCTGCACGAGCGCAATAAGCGCGACCAGCGCCAAAAACAGCAACGTAATCGCGACAACGGCCCTGAATTTAAGGCTGGTCTTCAACGTGCCAGCGGTAGAGTACAAGGAGTACGCATTGCCATGGGCGCCCAAGTGTCGCGCCGACATGCAACGACCAATTGCCGGACGACAACGGTTCGGCAGCCTCGCGAGCGGGTTTCATTCTGCGGGCTGCGGCGCGCCGCGCCTATGCGTACGAATACGTGTATCGGGGGCGCGCGAGCGGAAATGAAAAAGCCCCATTGCGGGGCTCAGTCATGCTTGCAAGTGAATTGCATCAACCACAATCTTGGCGGAGACGCAGGGATTCGAACCCTGGATACAGGTTTTGGCCCGTATGCTCCCTTAGCAGGGGAGTGCCTTCGACCACTCGGCCACGTCTCCGTACAGGCTGCAATTGTACCGGGCGGCGCCGGGGCGCGTCCAGCCAAACTGAAAATTATGTTGAAGAATCCGTATCTTATGGATGCTTCGGTGATCAGGCAGGCGCCTTTTCAAGCTCGAAGGCCTTGTGCAGCACACGCACGGCAAGCTCGAGATATTTTTCGTCGATGACGACGGAAATCTTGATCTCGGATGTGGAGATCATCTGGATATTGATGCCCTCGTCGGCCAGCGCCTTGAACATGATCGACGCGATGCCCACGTGCGAGCGCATGCCGATGCCCACCACGGAAACCTTGCAGATGCGGTTGTCGCCGATGATCTCGCGTGCGGTGAAGCTCTTGCCACGCGCCGACTCGAGCACGGCCAGCGTCTGTGCGTATTCGGTGCGATTGACCGTGAACGAGAAGTCCGTGTGGCCCGATGCGCCGATGTTCTGCACGATCATGTCGACGTCGAGGTTGGCGGCCGCGACGGGGCCGAGGATGCTGTAGGCAATGCCGGGCTTGTCCGGCACGCCCATCACCGAGATCTTGGCTTCGTCGCGATTGAACGCGATGCCGGAAATGATCGCCTGTTCCATGGTGTCGTCTTCCTCGAATGTGATCAGCGTGCCGGTGCCCGTGACTTCAGGGTCATCGAAGGACGACAGCACGCGTAGCTTGACCTTGTACTTGCCGGCGAATTCAACCGAGCGGATCTGCAGCACCTTGGAGCCGAGGCTCGCCATCTCGAGCATTTCCTCGAACGTGACGGTGTCGAGGCGCCGTGCCTCGGGCACGATGCGCGGATCGGTGGTGTAGACGCCGTCGACGTCCGTGTAGATCTGGCACTCGTCGGCCTTCAGCGCCGCGGCCAGCGCCACGCCGGAAGTGTCCGAGCCTCCCCTGCCCAGCGTCGTGATGTTGCCTTCGGCGTCCACACCCTGGAACCCCGCCACGATCACGATGCAACCGGCGTCGAGATCGCGCCGCATGTTGCCCTCGTCGATGGAGAGGATGCGCGCCTTGGTGAACGCGCTGTCGGTCAGCACGCGCACCTGGCCACCGGTATAGCTCTTGGCCTTCATGTCGAGCTGCTGCAGCGCGATCGCCAGGAGACCGATGGTGACCTGCTCGCCCGTGGCGGCAATCACGTCGAGTTCGCGCGGGTCGGGCTCAGCCGTAATCTCCTTCGCCAGTCCCAGCAGGCGATTGGTTTCACCCGACATCGCCGAGACCACGACGACCACCTGGTGCCCCTGCCCGTGGTAATGCGCGACGCGGCGCGCGACGTTTTTGATGCGGTCGGTGGTGCCGACCGAGGTGCCGCCGTATTTTTGGACGATGAGTGCCATGGGAAACGAGCGTTTGAACGCGGCGGCCGGTACGGCCACCGCAGGTCGGTCAGGTCAGCGTGCGAAACGCCAGCGTGGCGTTGGTACCGCCGAAACCGAAGGAATTGGACAACGCGGCGCGGATCTTCATCTTGCGCGCCACCAGCGGCACGAAATCGAGATCGCACAGCGGATCGACGTGGACGAGGTTGATCGTGGGCGGTGCGATCTGGTCGCGCATCGCCAGCACCGTGAACACAGCCTCGATGCCGCCGGCCGCGCCAAGCAGATGCCCCGTCATCGATTTGGTGGACGACACGGCCAGCTTCGACGCGTGGTCGCCGAAGGCGCGCTTCACGCCCGTGCATTCCGCGATGTCGCCCAGCGGCGTGGAGGTACCGTGCGCGTTGATGTAGTCGATGTCGGTGATCTGCATGCCGCCATTGCGCAGCGCATTGAGCATGCTGCGGCGCGCGCCGTCGCCATCTTCCGGTGGCGCCGTGATGTGGTGCGCGTCGGCACTCATGCCGTAGCCCGCGAGTTCGCAATAGATGCGCGCGCCGCGCGCCTGCGCGTGCGACAACTCCTCCAGCACCAGCACGCCGGCGCCCTCGCCCAGCACGAAGCCGTCGCGGCCCGTATCCCATGGGCGACTGGCGGCGGCCGGATCGTCGTTGCGCGTGGACAGCGCGCGCGAGGCGCAAAAACCACCCACGCCAAGCGGCGACACGGTGGATTCCGAGCCGCCCGCAACCATGATGTCGGCATCGCCGTACTCGATCAGCCGCGCCGCCTCGCCGATGCTGTGATTGGCGGTGGAGCAAGCGCTGACCGTGCCGAGATTGGGGCCTTTGAAACCGTAGTGGATCGACGCCAGGCCCGAGATCATGTTGATGATCGAGCCAGGCACGAAGAAGGGCGAGATCTTGCGCACGCCGCCTTCGGCAAACGCCTTGGCCGTGTCCTCGATCATCGGCAAGCCGCCGATGCCCGAACCAATGCAGACGCCGATGCGTTCCTTGTCACCGGCGTAATGGTCAAGACCGGCATCCTTCACCGCCTCCATCGTGGCCACGAGGCCGTAATGGATGAAGGTGTCGTAGCGGCGCGCCTCCTTGCCCGACAGGTATTGCGTGACGTCGAAACCTTTCACCTCGCCTGCGATCTGCGCCGGAAAGGAGGACGCATCGAAGCGCGTGATGGGTCCAATGCCCGACTGCCCGGCCAGGATCGCCGCCCACGCCGCGTCCACGCCGATGCCGGTCGGGGCGATGATGCCGAGGCCAGTGATGACTACGCGTCTCGTGGTCATGGGCGATGCCTTGCGGCGGGTCTCTTGGGTGGGGGAAGTGGCGGCATCCGTCATTACGGCGCCAACGCCACGCGACGCAGGCATCGAGCCTGCGCGCGCCCGGTGCAGGGGACGGCGGGCGACATATCCATCGAGGACGCCCGCGCGCCCGACACCACGCTGCTATTTCTTGATGTTCTTGCCGACGTAGTCGATGGCCTGCTGCACTGTGGTGATTTTTTCCGCTTCCTCGTCGGGGATCTCGGTTTCGAATTCTTCTTCGAGCGCCATCACGAGTTCGACGGTGTCGAGCGAGTCGGCACCCAGATCGTCGACAAATGACGACTCGGTCTTGATGTCGGCCTCGTTCACGCCCAGTTGCTCGGCGACGATCTTCTTGACGCGTTGTTCTACATTTTCCATGCTGTCCTCCCCTTGAGCGGGGCCCCCTATGTGCAAACCCCGCAATTCTACCAGAAGGCCCCCGCAAACCCGGCCCGCGCCGGAGCGCGGTGCCGACCCCTGCCGGGACCTCAAACCATGTACATGCCGCCGTTCACGTGCAGCGTAATGCCGGTGACATACGCCGCGCCGGGGCTGGCCAGATAGGCCACCGCGTGGGCAATATCCTCCGGCGCACCCAGGCGTCCCAGCGGAATACGCCCGACCAGCACCTCGCGGGTCGCGTCGGGCAGGTCGCGCGTCATGTCGGTATCGATGAAGCCGGGTGCCACGCAGTTGACCGTGATGCTGCGGCTGCCCACTTCCTGCGCCAGCGATTTGGTGAATCCAATCAGCGCGGCCTTGGCGGCAGCGTAGTTCACCTGTCCCGCGTTGCCGCTGGAGCCGACCACGCTGCCAATCTGGATGATGCGGCCGCGGCGGGCTTTCATCATGCCGCGCAGCACCGCCTTGGCCAGGCGATACGCCGGCTTCAGATTGGTAGCCATGATCGCGTCCCACTCGTCGTCCTTCATCCGCAGCAACAGGTTGTCGCGCGTGATGCCGGCGTTGTTGACGAGGATGCCGATGGCGCCGTGCTGTGCCTCGACAGCGGCCAGCGCCGCGTCGGTGGCAGCGGCATCGGTGACATCGAGCTTGATGCCCATGCCCGCGTTGCCGACATCGTTCAGCAGCGCGCCGATCCTCGCGGCACCTTCATCCGTGGTGGCGGTGCCGACCACCGTGGCACCATCGGCGGCCAAGCGCAGCGCAATCGCAAGGCCGATGCCGCGCGTGGCGCCGGTGACGAGCGCGACCTGTCCCGCAAGGGGTAGCGGTGCATTCATCGATGCCTCCTCAAGCGAATTGTAGTTCGGAGAGCGTGGCGGCGAGTGCGTCGCCATCGGTCAGCGAGTATGCCTCGACGCCTTCGACGCTGCGCTTGGCGAGGCCGGCCAGCACTTTGCCGGGACCGCACTCGACAACATGCGTAACGCCCAGCGCGGCCATTGCCTGCATCGTTGCGGTCCAGCGCACCGGATGCGCCGCCTGCTGCGCGAGGGCATGACGAATGGACTCGGGCGTGGCGTGAACCAGCACATCGACGTTGTGCAGCACGGGGATCGTCGGCACAGCAATCGCAACTTCCGCCAGTCGCTGGGCCAGCCGGTCCGCCGCGGGACGCAGCAGCGAACTGTGAAACGGCGCGGATACCGGCAGGAGCACGCCCCGTTTCGCGCCCTTGGCCTTGGCCAGCACGATTGCGCGCTCCACCGCTTCGCGATGACCGGCGATCACCAGTTGTCCCGGCGCATTGAAATTGACGGGCTCCACCAGCTGCCCTTGCGCCGCCTCGGCACACGCCGCGATCACGGCATCATCGTCGGGTGCGCCCATGATGGCTGCCATCGCGCCCACGCCGGCAGGCACGGCGTCCTGCATCGCCTGCGCGCGAAAGCGCACCAGTGGCACCGCATCGCGAAACGCCAGCGCGCCCGCAGCCACCAGCGCCGTATATTCGCCAAGACTGTGGCCCGCCACCACCGCCGGCATCGGACCACCCGCGGCCGTCCATGCGCGCCACGCGGCCACGCCGGCGGTGAGCATCACGGGCTGCGTGTTGGTGGTGAGATTGAGCGCGTCGGCCGGGCCGTCGGCCACCAGGGCCCACAGGTCTTCGCCCAAGGCGTCGGAGGCCTCGGCAAACGTCGCGCGCACGATTTCATGCGCGCTCCAGCCGTCCATCATGCCGACGGCCTGCGACCCTTGTCCGGGAAACACGATTGCGAGTTTCATCACATCCTCTCGTTGCCTGCGCGCAATGCGCGCGCGCTCACCAGCGCAGGAAGATCGAACCCCACGTGAAGCCGCCGCCGACGCCCAGCAGCATCACGTGCTGCCCGGTGCGGATGCGCCCGTCGCGCACGGCGATGTCCAGCGCCAGCGGAATCGATGCCGCCGAGGTATTGCCATGTTCGCCCACGGTAACGATCAGCCGCTCCTGCGGCAGGCGCAGCTTCTTCATTGTCGCATCCATGATGCGGATGTTGGCCTGGTGCGGAATCACCCAGTCGATGTCGGTGGCCTGCATCGACGTGGCCGTCAACGCTTCGTGCGCCACATCGGCCAGCACCTTCACCGCGAACTTGAATACCACGGTGCCATCCATGTGCAGGAACGGCACGCCCTCGACCACGCCGTTGCGCACCTGTCCGGGCACGGACAGGATATTGCGGTGGCTGCCGTCGGCATGCAGGTGCGCGGTGAGTATGCCGGGCGCCTCGGAAGGCACGACCACGACCGCGCCTGCGCCGTCACCAAACAGCACGCAGGTGCCGCGATCGTTCCAGTCGAGGATGCGCGAATAGATTTCGGCGCCTACCACCAGCGCGTTGCGCGCCATGCCGCTGCTGACCATCTGGTCGGCAATGGCCAGCGCGTACACGAAGCCGGAACAAACGGCCTGCACGTCGAAGGCGGCGCCACCTTGCGCCCCCAGCTTGTCCTGCAGGATGCACGCGGTGGATGGAAACACCATGTCGGGCGTGGTGGTGGCAACAATGATCAGGTCGACGTCGGCCGGAGCGATGCCTGCGGCAGCAAGGGCCGCGCGCGACGCGTGCAAGGCGAGATCGGAAGTCAACTCACCATCGGCCGCGATGTGCCGCTGCTTGATGCCGGTGCGAGACTGGATCCACTCGTCGCTGGTGGCCACGCGCTGCGACAGCTCGGCGTTGGACAGGACTTGCGCCGGCAGATAGCGGCCGGTGCCGGCAATGCGACTACGCATTGGTGGCGACAGCCGTGGGCGCAGCAGCCGTCGTTGCAACCAATGCCATGGGCATGGCCGCGATCGTGGATGCAATCTTGTCGAGCACGCCGTGCTCGACCTCGGCATGCGCCTTGCGCAGCGCGAAGCCGAAACTCATCACGTCGGCGCCGCCATGGCTCTTGACCACCACGCCCTTCAGGCCCACGAGCGTGGCGCCGTTGTAGCGGCGCGGATCGATGCGGCGCTTGAACGCCATCAGCACCGGATACGCAGCCAGCGCCGCGACGCGCGTGAGAATGTTGCGCGTGAACTCGGCGCGCAGGAAATCGTAGAGCATCGTCGCGAGGCCCTCGGAGGATTTCAGCACCACGTTGCCGACAAATCCGTCGCACACCACGACATCCGTCGTGCCCTTGTAGAGGTCGGTGCCTTCGACGTTGCCGTAGAAATTGAGACTTGAGGCTTTCAGCAACTCGGCGGCCTGTTTCACCACGTCGTTGCCCTTGATGTCCTCCTCGCCGATGTTGAGCAGCCCCACCGTCGGCCGGTCGATGTGTTCGACCGCCGTGACCAGCGCGCTGCCCATCACGGCAAACTGCACCAGTTGCTCGGGCGAGCAGTTGACGTTGGCGCCAAGATCGAGCGCCGTGGTGACACCCTTGCGGGTCGGCAGTTGCGAGGCGATGGCCGGCCGGTCGATGCCCGGCAGCGTCTTCAGCACGAAGCGCGCGATGGCCATCAATGCGCCGGTGTTGCCCGCGGATACGCAAGCCTGCGCGGTGCCGTCCTTCACCAGATTGATGGCCACGCGCATCGACGAATCTTTTTTCTTGCGCAGTGCGTCGGCAGGCGGCTCGTCCATCGCCACCACCTCGGCGGCCGCATGGATGCTGATGCGATCACGAGCGGGCGAACGCGACTTCGCCAGCGCCTGCGTGAGCGCCGCTTCAAGGCCGACGAGGATCACGCGGGCATCCGCGAATTCCTCGAGGAACTTGAGGGCGGCCGGTACCGTGACCGCAGGACCGTGGTCGCCTCCCATCGCGTCTACGGCGACCGTGACGGTCATGCCGCGCGACATCGCGTCAGGCAGAAGCCCGACTTACTCGTCGTTCTTGGTCTGGACGACCTTCTTGCCGCGATAGTAGCCGTTGGGGCTGATGTGGTGACGCATGTGCACCTCGCCGCTCACCGGTTCGACGGCGAGCGTCGGCGCGGTCAGGAAGTCGTGCGCGCGGTGCATGCCGCGCTTCGACGGCGATTTCTTGTTCTGCTGGACAGCCATGATGATTTCCTTTCGTTACCTGCTTCAGATTTCAGGCGCTTCCGGACGCATCGGCGCGTACGGCAGCGTCAGCAATAATTCGTCTTCCACCAAGACCACCGGGTCGAAGACATGATCCGCAACCAGCACTTCGTCTTCACTGCCGGCATCCAGCGCGTCCGCATCGGCCTCGCTTTTTGCCAGCACGGCAATCGTGCGCTGGGCCACGGGAAACTCGAAGGTTTCGAGCGTGCGCTGACATTCCAGCGGCACGCTGCCCTCGATCGTGATGGCCAACGCAGGCCGGCCGGAGCGATCGGTGGTGCCTTCGATGCGCCACTTGATCGTGCCCGGCCCTTCGGCGAGGCGATCGAAGAGTCGATCTGAAGTCTCCACCTCGAGCACGCCCTCCAGCGAACTGCGTTCGCGCGCGAGCTTGAACGCGTCGAAAGCCCCTGGCGTCTTGCGTTCTTGCGGGGGACTTTGCGCCATCGTGAGTTTGCCTTGACGGCCGGTTGAGCCAAACGCGAGATAATAGCCCGGATTGCCAACTCTGTCAAAGAAAGGTCAACAAAAACAATGGGGAACGAACAACGCCCCCTGGTGCTGGCATCGACGTCCCGGTATCGCCGCGCGTTGCTGGAGCGGCTGGGGCTGGCGTTCATCGTGGCGGCCCCCGGCGTGGACGAAATCGCATTCCCGAACGAGGCTGCCGGGGACACGGCGCTGCGGCTCGCCGAGGCCAAGGCGCGCGCGGTGGCCGCCCGCCATGACGACGCCCTGGTCATCGGCTCGGACCAGGTTGCAGACTGCGGCGGTCGGCATGTGGGCAAGCCGGGCCATCGCGACGCGGCGGTGGCGCAACTCCGGTTGTTGTCCGGGCAAACCGTGGTGTTTCATACCGGTTTGGCGCTGGTCGATGCGCGCAGCGGGCGGTGTCATCGGGAGCTGGTGGACGTGGCCAGCACGTTTCGCGTGCTCAGCGACGCCGAAATCGTCGCCTATGTCGACCGCGAGCAGCCCTTCGACTGCGCCGGGTCGGTCAAATCCGAGGGTCTGGGCATCGTGCTTTTCGACCGTATCGTCAACGACGACCCGACGGCGCTGATCGGCCTGCCGCTGATCGCGCTGGTGCGCCTGTTGCGCCTGGAAGGCGTGGAGGCACTGCGCACATGACCGGCACCCTTTATCTCGTGCCCAACCTGCTGGGCGTCGTGCCCGCCGCCGACGTGCTGCCTGATCGCACGCTTGCCGTCGCACGGCGGCTTGCGCACTGGGTCGTGGAGACGGAAAAGCCTGCGCGCGCTTTTCTCAAGGCGGTTGGCGTGGCGGTGCCCATTGCGACGCTGGATATCCGGCCGCTGGGCGACACCCCCGACCGGGCCGCGCTGGACCGCTTGCTTGCCCCGGCGCGGGCCGGTGAAGACATCGGACTCCTGTCGGATGCAGGGTGCCCGGGCGTGGCCGACCCCGGGTCGCTGCTGGTGGCGGCCGCCCACGCGCACGCCGTGCCGGTGATGCCGCTGGTGGGACCGTCGTCTCTGCTGCTGGCGCTGATGGGGGCCGGGATGAATGGCCAGAACTTTGCCTTTCATGGGTATCTTCCCGTGCCGGCCGCGGAGCGCGCCGCCGCGCTGCAGCGGCTGGAAGCGGATTCACGGCAGCGCCATTGCACGCAGCTCTTCATCGAGACGCCCTATCGCAATACCTCGATGCTGAAGACACTGGTGGCCACGCTGCGGCCCGAGACCGTGCTGTGCGTGGCGGCCGACCTCACGTTGCCAACGCAAACGATCATCCGGCAGCGCGTCGACGCGTGGCGCCGCATCGATCCCGCGATAGTCGAACGCCGACCGGCAATCTTCCTGTTCGACGCCTAAGTCGCGTCCGGTGAATCCTGGATGTAGTTCTTGAGCATCCGGTTTTCGAAGCTCTGCTCTTCGTAGACCGCCTTGGCCACGTCGTGGAACGACACGACGCCAAACAGCGTGCCGTCGTCCAGCACCGGCACGTAGCGCGCGTGGCGCTCGAGCATCGTGCGCCGCAACTCCATCACATCGAGGTGGGATGCTGCAGTCAGTGGATCGCGTTCGTAGAGATCGGCCACCTTCAGCACGCCCAGCGCGCCGTCATGCGCAGCAAGTGCCGCGAGCACCTCGCGGAACGTGAGCAGGCCCACCAGGCGCCCACGATCCATCACGACCAGCGAGCCGATATCCTGGGCCGCCATCACGCGCACGGCGTCCAGCGCCGTGCCATCGGGGGACGTCGTGAACAGCGTATTGCCTTTGATTCGCAGAATTTCGCTGACGCGCATGAGGCCTCCGTGACGCGGTTCGGTGCGCTGGTTTCGACTGTCAGGTTACCGCGCGGACCTGCGCCGGGCAATGCCCGGCGCAGGTTCCGGACATCCGTTCAGCATGCGCGGCTAGGTTTTTTTCGCGAAGTAATGGTTGAAGGCCATCCGGCGGTTGGCGAGCGTGTCGAGTTCCCACTTCACCGTGCGCGCGGCGAACTCCTTTTGCGAGTCCACGATTTCCTTGAACAAGGCGTTTTCGCCCGACTTCGTCGCGGCCACCGTGTCGTAGATCTCGAGCTGCTTCTGCAGCACCGTGTCCGGCGTCTTGTAGAACTTGACGTTTTGCACCGACCGCAACTCGTTGTAGTCCTTCGAGTAGCGATCGATCGCCTTCCACGCCATGTCGGCCGACGACGCTTCCACCGCATTGCCGACGATGGCCTTCATCTTCTCCGGCAGCGCGTCGTACTTGGTCTTGTTGAACATGATCTCGAACTGTTCGGCATTCTGGTGAAAGCTCTGCAGCATGCAGACCTTCGCCACCGCCGGGAGGCCCAACTGGCGGTCGGACGACGCATTGTTGAATTCGGCGGCATCGAGCAGCCCGCGTTCCATCGCCGGTACGATTTCGCTGTCCGGCAGCGCCTTGACCTCCGCGCCCATCGCCGTGAAGACGTCGATGGAGATGCCGACGGTGCGGTACTTGAGACCCTTGAAATCGTCCGTCTTGGTGATGGGTTTCTTGAACCAGCCGAGCGGCTGCGTGGGCATGGGACCATAGGGAAAGGACACGACGTTGGCGTTGATCGACGCGTACAACTTTTCGAGCAGCTGCTTGCCGCCGCCGTATTTGTGCCACGACAGCAACGTGTTGGCGTCCATGCCGAAAGCCGGACCCGATCCCCACAACGCCAGCGCCGGCTGCTTGCTGTAGTGATAGACCAGCACGCCATGGCCACCGTCGAGCGTGCCCTTGGACACGGCGTCGAGGAGGCCGAAGGCCGGCACCACGGCGCCGGCGGGCAGCACGTCGATCTTGAGATCGCCGCCGGTCATGTCGTTGACCCGTCTTCGCGTAGTCGAGCGCGAATTCGTGAAAGATGTCCTTGGCCGGCCAGCTGCTTTGCCAGCGCATGGTGATCGGCCCCTGTGCCCTGGCGATCATCGGCAAGCCGAGCGTGGCGCCGCCAGCCACCACACCGGTGACAGCGGTCAGGAACTTGCGGCGTGCGGCAGGGGGCGCCTTGCGGGCGGGTTTGTGCGACATGCATCCTCCGAAGGTGCCGGGCCGGCGGAATTGCTCGGACTCCGGGTATTGGGCGCTCCACGCCGTTCACGGTCGCCGGCATTGTATGAACATGAATATCGCACCGATACCCCGGCGTCGGTATTGCAATCGATTATAGCGACGCCGCCGCCACGGTGCGGCGCGGCGTTTCGTTCATCCGGATTGACGCCGCAACGCGCGCGCTCAGGCGTCGAGTTGGCGGCGCTCCCGCAGTGCCTGCGCCAGCGTTCCGGCGTCGACGTATTCCAGTTCGCCGCCGACGGGTACGCCGCGCGCCAGCCGGGTGACCGCCAGGCCGCGTGCTTTCAGCAACTCGCCGACGTAGTGGGCGGTGGCCTCGCCTTCGTTGGTGAAGTTCGTGGCCAGGATCACTTCACGCACCACGCCGTCCTGCGCGCGTTTCAGCAGCCGGTCGAGCCGGATTTCCTTGGGTCCGATGCCATCGAGCGGCGACAGGCGACCCATCAGCACGAAGTAGAGGCCCGAGTACGACTGCGTGTGCTCGACCATCAGCAGGTCGGCCGGCGTTTCGACCACGCACAGCAGCGCCTGATCGCGCTTGGCCGAGCGACACAGTGCGCAGATGGCTTCCTCGGTAAAGGTGTTGCAGCGCCCGCAATGCCGGATCACATTGGCCGCCTGCACCAGCGCGCCGGCCAGCGCACGCGCGCCGTCGCGGTCGTGCTGCATCAGGTGCAGCGCCATCCGTTGTGCCGCCTTGGGCCCCACGCCGGGCAAGCAGCGCAAAGCCGTGGCCAGCGTGTCAAGGCTGGACAGCGGCTCGTGCGGCGCCGACGGTCGTTCGTTGACCAAACGCGCGTCCTAGAACGGCAGCTTGAAACCGGGCGGCAGCATGCCTCCCGTCAGCCCGGCCATCTTTTCCTGCTGCGTCGACTCGACGCGGCGCACCGCATCGTTGAACGCCGCGGCCACGAGATCCTCGAGCATGTCGCGGTCGTCGGCGAGCAGCGAAGGATCGATCGAAACGCGCTTCACATCATGTTTGCCGGTCATCGTGACTTTGACGAGCCCGGCGCCGGCCTGCCCTTCGACCTCGGTGGCGGCCAGTTCCTCCTGCATCTTCTGCGCCTTCTGCATCATGGCGGCGATCTGGTTCTTCATCATGCTTTGCTGGCTCCATTCAAGGGGAATCGGAATCGCGCGGCAGCGGCGCGATCGTGTCGGTCTTGACCTGGCCATCGAAGCGCGCCAGGAGGTCGCGGACAAAGGGCTCGTCGCGGAAGGCCGCCTCGCCCTTTTCGCGGGCCTCGGTGCGTTCGCGCTTTTCGGTGGCCGCCAGCGATTGCTCGACCGCAGCGCCAACCTCGAAGGCCAGCAGCAGCTTGCCACCCGTGGCGCGCTCGAGCGCTGCCTTCAGCTTGTCGGCCACCATGCGATCCGCCAGGTGCTTGTGGGCGACCGGCAAGGCGAGCGTGATCACATTACCCTTGATGTTCTTCAATTCGCTCTGCGCGGCCAGTTGCGCGCCCATGCCGGTCAACTTCAGTTCCGCGACGAACGCGGGCCACGCCGCCGGGTCGGCCGGCAGCGCCACGATCGCGCGGGGCGTTTCCATCGCCGTTACGGCCGCGGCGGCTCCGGCAGACGGCGAAGCCACCGCCGGCGCGACGCCAGACGGCGCCGTGCGCGCATCAGTCGGCGCGACCGGGTCCCGGCGCGGCGCCGTGTCGGGCGCCGGCGGCGGGGGACGACTTACCACGGTTGTGCGCCGCGATGGCGCCACGGCACTGGCGGCACGTTCCGCCGTGGCGCCATCCGGCGCGGCGGGCATGAACGCCAGCAGCCGCAGCAGCGTCATCGCGAAACCGGTGGCTTCGTCCGGCGCCAGTCCCAGATCCTGTCGCCCTTGCGTAACGATCTGGTAGCCGAGCTGGACGAACTCCGGCGAGTATTGCGCCGCGTAGGCCGCCACGCGGTCGCCATCGTCGAATCCCGTGGCCGCGGCCGGCACGGCCTGGGCCACGGCGATGCGATGCCAAAGCGAGGCCAGCTCGTCGAGCGCCAGGGCCAGCGACAACCCACGAGCCGCCAGCGCATCGCTTTCGGCCAGCAGTGCGGTCCCGTCACCCGCCGCCAGCGCGTCGGCAATCCGGTAGACGTGTTCGCGGTCGACGGCGCCCAGCATCGAGCGCACGATGTCCTCCGCGACCCGGCCGCCGCCGAACGCGATGGCCTGGTCCAGCAGCGACAGGCCGTCGCGCAGCGACCCGTGCGCGGCGCGAGCCACGAGCGCCACCGCTGCCGGTTCGGACGGCACCTCTTCTTCCTTCAGGATGAAATCGATGCGCGCCGCAATCTGTGCCGGCGTCAACGGCTTCAGGTTGAATTGCAGGCAGCGCGACAGCACCGTCACGGGAATCTTCTGCGGGATCGGTGGTGGCCAGCACGAACTTGACGTGCTCGGGCGGCTCTTCCAGCGTCTTCAGCATCGAGTTGAAGGCCGCCTTGGACAGCATGTGCACTTCATCGATCAGATAGACCTTGTAGCGGCCGGCCGTGGGGGCGTAGCGCGCGTTGTCGAGGATTTCGCGCATGTTGTCGATGCCGGTATTCGACGCCGCGTCGAGTTCGAGCAGGTCGACGAAGCGCCCGGCATCGATATCGGTGCACGCGGCGCAGACGCCACACGGCGTAGCGGTGACGCCGGTGATGCAGTTGAGGCTCTTGGCGAGGATGCGCGCGATCGTCGTCTTGCCCACGCCGCGCGTGCCCGTCAGCAGGTAGGCGTGATGAACACGCCCCTTGGTGAGCGAATTGGACAGCGCCGTGACGACGTGTTCCTGCCCCGACAGCTGGGCAAAATTCATCGGGCGCCATTTGCGGGCGAGGACCTGATAACTCATGGCCGGATTATCGCCGGTTTGCGCGCTGCCGGGGCATGGAGCCCCGGCAGCGGGCGGCCGTCGAATAGGTGGCGAGCCGTGATCCCGGCACTTGCATGAATTCGCTGTGGCTGCTTCCTTCCGGACCTGACCAGATTCACGACCATGCAATGCGGGGCGACCCGCCGTTGAAGCGGTGGCGCCTAGCGCACGAACGACAATTATACCCCTGCCGCCAGGGTTCCCACCGGCGAACGCGTGGGTGCAACCGCGCGCGACGACTGCGGCCTCGCGCGCGCAACGCCGCAAATTGAAACCGCGCGGCTGCCGCCGCAACGGCAAAGCCTACAATACGGACGATGCGGCCTCTGCCAATTCTTCTCGCCTGCGTGGCCATGGCCGCCGCGCTCCCGGTCCTTGCGGCGGCGCCCGCCACGGTCTTCATCGAGCAGATGACGTCGCCGGAAGTGGCGGCGGCCATCCGCAGCGGCAAGACCACCATCATCGTGCCCATCGGTGGTACCGAGCAGAATGGTCCGCATATGACGCTGGGCAAGCACAACCGGCGCGTCGAAGCCCTGTCCGGAAAGATCGCGACCACGCTCGGCAATGCGCTGGTGGCGCCGGTCATTGCCTATGTACCCGAAGGCGCGCTGACGCCGCCCACCGGGCACATGCGTTTCGCGGGCACGATCTCCGTGCCTGCCGCCGC
The DNA here is from genome assembly GCA_963805355.1 of uncultured beta proteobacterium. Lineage (GTDB taxonomy): Bacteria > Pseudomonadota > Gammaproteobacteria > Burkholderiales > Casimicrobiaceae > VBCG01. The sequence continues at coordinate 1,019,269 of CAWDTZ010000004.1, forward strand.
CTATCGCCAGATCCTGGAAGCGGCCGCACGCAGCTTCAAGCTGCACGGCTTCCGCGACATCGTTTTCCTCGGCGATCACGGCGACTACCAGAGCGACGACCGCATGGTCGCCACAGCGCTTTCGCGCGAATGGGCAGGCACGCCCGCCCGCGTGCACGCGGTTCGCGAGTATTACGACGTATCGTCGACCTGGTTTTCGCACCAGCTCGCGGCGCGCGGCTACACCGAGGCCGAGATCGGCCGTCACGCGGGCCTGCCCGACACCGCGCTCACGTTGGCGCTGGCGCCTGACCAGGTGCGCGGCGACCTGATGCGCGCCGCGCCGCCGTCCACCGCCGGCGTCATCGGCGATCCGCGCCGCGCCACCGCCGAACTGGGCCAGGTCGGTGTCGATGCCATCGTGGCGCAAACGGTGGCGGCCATCCAGAAGGCCACGCGCCGGCCGTGACTCCCGTTGTGGCGGCGCCAGGTTGATCGCAACGATCGGATAAAATGACGGTCTAAGTTCTTACCAGTGGCAGCGCGTGGCGCTGCGCGACACTCCGTCGCATCCCATTGCCAAGGTCGCGTGGATTTTCCGCGCAGGAGCTTCGTTGATGTCGTTTGCCAGAATCCGTCCAGCCACTGCCGCTGTCCTTCTCGTTGCTGCAGGTGTTGTGCTCGCCCAGGGCTCCGCGCCGCCGCTTCGGGCCGCCTTGCCCGCCATTGCCACCGTGCCGGGCATGCCGCCCGTGGCGGATCCCGCCAACCTGTACAGCGAGACCACGGCCGCGAAGCTGAGTCCGGCCGTCGCCGGGGACCTGGTGCGCGTCTACGTGCCGCACATCCAGTCCAACGATGTGTACGTGATCGATCCCGCCACCTTCACCGTCGTCGACAAGTTCAAGGTCGGTCTCAACCCGCAGCACGTCGTTCCCTCATGGGACCTGCGTACGCTCTGGGTGGCCAACAACGCGGAGAACACGGCCAAGGGCAGCCTGACCCCGATCGATCCGAGGACCGGCAAGCCGGGCAAGCCGATCGCGGTGGACGATCCCTACAACATGTATTTCTCGCCGGACGGCAAATCCGCCATCGTCGTTGCCGAGGCGATGAAGCGCCTCGACTTCCGCGATCCGAAGACGATGCAACTTCAATACTCGATCGACGTGCCCAAATGCGCGGGCATCAATCACGCCGACTTCTCGATCGACGGCAAGTATGCGATCTTCACGTGCGAGTTTTCCGGCACCGTCGCCAAGATCGACCTCGTCGCCCGCAAGGTGCTGGGCTATACGCAGGTGATCCAGCCGGGACGTTCGACCATGGTCGTCAAGGGGCCGGACGGGCGGGACGAGACCATCTGCACGACCTGGAGGGGCATGCCGCAGGACATCCGCGCCTCGCCCGATGGCAAGCGCTTCTATGTCGCCGACATGATGGCCGATGGCGTCCACGTGGTGGACCTCGAAACGTTTCGCCAGATCGGCTTCATCGAGACCGGCAAAGGGACGCACGGACTCTATCCCAGCCGCGATGGCAAGAAACTCTACGTCGCCAACCGCGGTTCCAACAAGATCCACGGCACGCCCGGTGGCAAAGGCAGCGTGTCGGTGATCGATTTCGCCACGCAGAAAGTGGTGGCGAACTGGCCGATTCCCGGTGGCGGCAGCCCGGACATGGGCAACGTCAGCGCCGACGGGAAATGGCTGTGGCTATCGGGGCGCTACGACAACATGGTCTATGCGTTCAACACCGAGACCGGGGACGTAAGGGCCATCCCGGTCGGCAGGGAGCCGCATGGGCTCACCGTGTGGCCGCAGCCGGGCCGCTATTCACTGGGACACACCGGCAATCTGCGCTAGGCGGGCGCGCGCTTGCTCGCGATCTGCGTCGCACCGCCCATATACGGACGCAAAACCTCGGGCACTTCGACGGAGCCATCTTCGCGCTGGTAGTTTTCCAGCACGGCTACCAACGTGCGTCCGACGGCGAGGCCCGAACCGTTCAGCGTGTGGACCAGTTCAGGCTTGCCTTGCGCGTTGCGAAAGCGCGCCTGCATCCGCCGCGACTGGAACGCTTCGCAGTTGGAGCACGACGAAATTTCGCGATACGCATTCTGCCCCGGCAGCCACACTTCTATGTCATAGGTCTTGGCCGCGGCAAAGCCGATGTCGCCGGTGCACAGCGCGACCACGCGATAGGCAAGCCCGAGTTTCTGCAGGATGGCTTCGGCGTGGCCGGTGAGCTCCTCCAGCGCGTCATAGGAGCGCTCCGGGTGCACGATCTGCACCATCTCGACCTTGTCGAACTGGTGCTGGCGGATCATGCCGCGCGTGTCCTTGCCGTAGCTGCCGGCCTCGGAACGAAAGCACGGCGAGTGCGCCGCGAGCTTGATCGGCAGCGCGTCCGCGGCAAGAATTTCGTCACGGACGGAATTGGTCAGCGTGATCTCGGCGGTGGAGATGAGATAGAGCCGGTCGGCATCGCCCTCCGCGCCGCCCTTGGTCACGGCAAACATGTCCGCCTCGAACTTGGGCAGCTGCGTGGTGCCGATCAGCGCCTCGGCGTTGACGATGTACGGCGTGTAGCACTCGGTGTACCCGTGCTCGCTCGTGTGTGTGTCCAGCATGAACTGCGCAAGCGCCCGATGCAGGCGCGCGAGGTCACCGCGCAGGAACGTAAAGCGCGAACCGGAAATCTTGGCCGCGGTGGCGAAATCGAGGAGGCCCAGGCGCTCGCCCACGTCCGTGTGGTCGAGGGGCTTGAACGTGAATTCGGGCGGCGTGCCCCAGCGGCGGACTTCGACGTTGTCGGCTTCCGACGCGCCGTCCGGGGTGGTGGCATGCGTGAGGTTGGGCAGCTGCAGCAGGAAGTCGCGCTGTTCGCCCTGCACGGCGTCGAGTTCGGCCTCGAGCCGCTTGACCTCGTCGCCCAGTCCCGCCACCTGCGCGAGCAGCGGGGCAGCGTCCACCCCCCTGCCCTTGGCGATGCCGATTTCCTTCGACATCGCGTTGCGCTTGGCTTGCAGTTCCTGCGTACGCACCTGGATATCGCGTCGGCGCGCCTCCCGCGCCTCGAATGCGGCGGCGTCGAGCACGATGCCGCGTTTGGCAAGACCGGCCGCAACCGCGGCCAGATCCGTGCGGAACAAGTTGATGTCAATCATTCGTCAATTCTATCAGAGGGTTGCATGCATCCACGGCGCGGACTACGACTCGCCAGCGTCGCGATCGCGATCGCGCATCGCGGCCAGCCGTTCGCGTATGCGTGACTCGAGCCCCCGTTCGGTCGGCGCATAGAACTGCTGCGGCGTCATGTCATCGGGCAGGTAGGTTTCGCCCGCGGCATAGGCACCCTCCTCGTCATGCGCGTAACGATAGCCTTCGCCGAAGCCCATCGACTTCATCATCTTCGTCGGCGCATTGCGCAACCGCATCGGCACCGGGCGCGAGCCGTCGTTGGCGATGAAGGAACGGGCGGCACCGTACGCCACGTAGGCTGCGTTGGATTTGGGCGCCACGGCGAGATAAAGGACGCACTGCGCCAGCGCCAGTTCGCCCTCCGGCGTGCCCAACCGCTCGTAGGCCTCGGCCGCATCGAGCGCCTGGCGCAAGGCTCGCGGATCGGCGAGACCGATATCCTCGCTGGCCATGCGGATCAACCGTCGCGCAACATAGCGCGGATCAGCGCCGCCATCGAGCATCCGGCACATCCAGTAGAGCGCGGCATCGGGATCGGAACCGCGAACCGATTTATGCAGCGCGGAAATCTGGTCATAAAACGCATCGCCGCCCTTGTCGAAGCGGCGCAGGCTGCGTGCGATCGCATTCTCGACGAAGGGCACGTCGATGGTCTCGGGCCTCATCTCACCCACCGCCACGGCCAACTGCTCGACGACATTGACCAGCCGCCGTCCATCGCCGTCGGCGGAGGCAATCAACGCGTCGCGGGCCGCCGTCTCGATGCTGCGGCCGGGCGCAGCCAGCGCCAGCGCGCGGTCGAGCAGCAAGCCCAGGTCGTCGGCGGACAGCGGTTGCAGTACATACACGGTCGCGCGCGACAGCAGCGCGCCGTTGACCTCGAACGACGGGTTCTCGGTGGTGGCGCCGACAAAGGTGAGCGTGCCCTGCTCGACATAAGGCAGGAATGCATCCTGCTGCGACTTGTTGAAGCGGTGCACTTCGTCGACGAACATGATCGTCGACTGGCCGAACTGCATCCGCGCGGCCTCGGCCCGCGCCACGGCATCACGGATTTCCTTGACCCCGGCCAGGACCGCCGAGATCGCAATGAACTGCGCGTTGAACGCGTCCGCCATCAGCCGCGCGAGCGTGGTCTTGCCGACACCGGGCGGGCCCCACAGGATCATCGAATGCAATTTGCCTGCGGCAAAGGCCACGGCCAGCGGCTTGCCCGGCGCCAGCAGATGCCGCTGGCCGATCACGTCCGCCAGCGATTTCGGACGCAAACGTTCGGCCAATGGCGCATCGGCCAGGGCGGAACCTGCGGCGGCAAAGAGATCGTTCACGTTGCGGTATTGGAAATGGTCTGCACGGCGTCATTGTGGCGCAAGTTGGCACGGCGTAGAGTCAGGCGATGTTGCGATCGCCATCCTCGGGGAACACGTTGACTCTGCGGCAACGCCTCGGCCGGTGGCTGGTGAGCGGTTGTCTGTTGTACGTCTGGATGCCCGCTGGCGCCGCAACGTTCGACGTGGAAGGCCATCGCGGCGCGCGCGGCCTCGCCCCGGAAAACACGCTGGCCGCATTCACGCGCGCGCTGGCCGTCGGCGTCACGACGCTCGAAACCGATCTTGCCCTCACCCGGGACGGCGTGCTGGTGATCTCGCACGATCCGTTGCTCAACCCGGACCTGGTGCGCGATGCGCAGGGCCGCTGGCTGCGCGGCAGGGGGCCACCGATCCACACGCTGACGCTGGCGCAGTTGCAGGACTTCGAACTCGGCCGCATCAATCCGGACAGCAAGTATGCGGCGCAGTTTCCCCAGCAGGTGCCGGCCGACGGACAACGCTTTCCGACCTTGGCGCAGGTATTCGCCCTCGCGCGACCGTCACCGGTCCGCTTCAACATCGAGACCAAGATCACGCCTGACAGCGGTGACGAGACGGTGGACCCCATCGCCTTTGCGCGCCTCGCCATTGCCGCCATTCGCGGCGCCGGCATGGCCGATCGCACCACGGTGCAATCGTTCGACTGGCGCACGCTCGTGGCCGTGAAAAATCAGGACATCGACATCGAGACTGCCTGCCTCACCATCGAATCCCCGGGCATGGATACCGTCGGCCGGCATTCCGCCGGGCCTTCGCCCTGGCACGCCGGCCTTGGCCTGCGCGACCATGGCGGCTCGATGGCGCGGATGGTGCATGCCGCGCGGTGCGGCACGTGGTCGATGTTCTGGCGCAACCTGACGCCGGCGGACGTCGCCGAAGCGCACGCCCTTGGCCTCAAGGTCCTGCCCTGGACGGTGAACGATCCGGCGGATATGGCGCGGCTGATCGACATGCGCGTCGACGGCATCATCACCGACTACCCCGACCGGCTGCGCCGCGTGATGGCCGACAAGGGGATGCCGTTGCCGCCGGCGTTTCCCTAGACGACGCTTCGGCCTCGCGCGGTGCATTGCGAGTGCGAGGCCGAAGCCGTGCCTACGCTTCGACGAGTTGCGCGCGGCGCAATGTCAGGGCCCGATCACGTCCGCACCCTTCGGCGGCGTGAACTTGAACAATTCCGGCGACAATTTCGGATTGCGTTCGAACGCGGTAAAACGCACGACGCTCTTTTGTCCGAAGGCATCGAAAAGCTCGAGCGCCACAAGTCCGGTCGCATCGAAGCCCAGGCGGATTTCGGAGAACGTCGATTCCTTGGACAACGGTGTGGCCTGCAGCCAGTCGAGGCCATCGGCAACCGGCTGGTCCTTCCATGTGAACGCCGACTCGACGTCGGCCTTGCCGGCCAGCAAGGCGGCAGGCGATGCGCCGAGCGCGTCACCCATGTTGCGGACGATCACCTGGTTGAGGTCGGGATCGAACACCCACACCTTCTGGCCATCGCCGACCAGCAATTGCTTGTAGGGCTTGTCCACGCTCCAGCGAAAACGGCCGGGCCGCGCGAGGTCGAACTGACCGCTGACCGTCTGCACGACACGGCCGCTCTTGTCGGTGACGATCTGCGTGAACGGCGTACGCGCAGTCTGGGTGTCGCGCACGAACTGCCGCAGGCGCTCGAGCGACGCGGCATCGACCGCGGCACTCGCCAGCCAACCGAGGCCCAGGCTCAGGATCCAAACGACGATTCTCAAGAATGCGCTCCGAAGTCGGTGCCGGGCATGTGCGCAAGGCAATTGCCGACGGCATCGAGGATGATATAGGTGTGCAGGAGGCCACTTTTGTCCGGGCGGCCGCCGCGATCCTTGTATTGATGAACATAGACCCGCCACGAGTCGTATTCGTTCTCGACATCGAAGGTGCAGCCCGAAACAAACAGGGTCGGTCCGCAATAGTCCTGCTGCAGCATCGTACGCGCACGCGCGGGGACGTCGGCGGCAGGCATGCGCGGGGCATCGGCAGGCCGGTCATGGGGACAGAATTCCGGGCCTTCCAGATACAGATCGACGGGACCCGCGGACACCACCGGGCACCCGATCGTCATCGCCAGCACCGCAATGCGGATGCATCGTTGCAACGACGTCATGTGTCGCCCTTGCCGGCCGGCACCAGCACGTCGCGGTTGCCGTTGGTCTGCATCGGCGACACCAGGCCCGCGTTTTCCATCTGCTCGATCAGGCGCGCCGCGCGGTTGTAGCCGATGCGCAGGTGCCGCTGCACCAGCGAGATCGAGGGCCGGCGTGTCTTCAGCACCAGCGCCACCGCCTGGTCGTACATCGGGTCGGACTCGGCGTCACCACCTTCGACGACCACGCCTCCTTCGCCGTCGGCCGCCACACCGCCTTCGAGCAGGCCTTCGATGTACTGCGGCTCGCCCAATTGCTTCAGGTACTCGACGACGCGATGCACTTCGCCGTCGGAAACGAACGCGCCGTGGACGCGCAGCGGATACCCGGTGCCGGGCGGCATGTAGAGCATGTCGCCCTGCCCCAGCAGCGCCTCGGCGCCCATCTGGTCGAGAATCGTGCGCGAATCGATCTTGCTGGCGACCTGGAAGGCGATGCGCGACGGGATGTTGGCCTTGATGAGACCCGTGATCACGTCCACCGAGGGTCGCTGTGTAGCGAGAATGAGATGGATGCCTGCCGCGCGCGCCTTCTGCGCAATCCGTGCGATCAGTTCCTCGATCTTCTTGCCCGTCACCATCATGAGATCGGCCAGCTCGTCGACCACCACCACGATCAGCGGCATGACCTCGAGGGGTTCCGGCGCATCCGGCGTCAGCGAAAAGGGATTGGTCAACGCCTTGCCCGCCTTCTTCGCGTCGGCCACCTTGCTGTTGTAGCCGGCCAGGTTGCGCACGCCGAACTGCGACATCAGCCGGTAGCGCCGTTCCATCTCGGCCACGCACCAGTTGAGCGCGTTGGGTGCCAGCTTCATGTCGGTGACCACGGGTGCCAGCAGATGCGGGATCCCTTCGTACATCGACAGCTCGAGCATCTTGGGATCGATCAGGATCAGTCGCACATCCTTCGGCTCGGCCTTGTAGAGCAGCGACAGGATCATCGCGTTCACCGCCACCGACTTGCCGGAACCGGTGGTGCCAGCCACCAGCAGGTGCGGCATCTTCGATAGGTCCGCCACGATCGGCTTGCCCGCGATGTCCTTGCCCAGCGCCAGCGTCAGCGCGCTCGTCGTATCGTGGTACGTGGCCGACGACAGGATCTCGGTGAGTTTCACCACCTGCCGCCGCGGATTGGGCAACTCGAGGCCCATGCACGACTTGCCGGGAATGGTCTCGACCACGCGGATCGACACCACTGACAACGCCCGTGCGAGGTCCTTGATCAGGTTGACGATCTGCGCGCCCTTCACGCCCACCGCGGGCTCGATCTCGTAGCGCGTGATCACCGGCCCGGGATAGGCGGCCAGCACCTTGGCGCTCACGCCGAAATCGGCGAGCTTGCGTTCGATCAGGCGGGAGGTGTATTCGAGCGTTTCATTGCTTACCGTTTCCTGCGCGGGTGGCGCTTCCTCCAGCAGGTCGAGCGGCGGCAACTTGGTGTCCGGCATGTCCGTGAAAAGCGGACGCTGCTTTTCCTTCACCACGCGCTCGGATTTCTGCACCGTGACCACCGGGGCGACCACCAGCACCGGCTCGCGTTCCTGTTCCACTTCGCGCAATTGTTCGACAACGTGCTCGCGCTGCGCCGTGGCCTCCTCCCCCAGCCGGCGATCTTCCGCGGCTTCGCGCCGGCGGCGCACCCACGCGATCAGCGCTTCCACGCCCGCGCCGATGCGCTCCATCACCCGCAGCCACGACACGCCGAAAAAGAGCGAACAGCCGATGGCGAATGCGGCCAGCAGCAGCAGCGTGGCGCCATTGAAGCCCAGCGCGCGCGCCAGCGCCTGCCCGATGGCGTCGCCCAGCATGCCGCCCGGCGCGTGCGGCAACGCCACCTTGAGGTTCCACAGCCGCAGCGCCTCGAGCGAAGCGCTGGCGAGCAGCACCAAGGCGAAACCCAGGGCGCCGAGCGCGAACGGCTGGTCGGTGTCGTGATCGGGTTTCACTACGCGCCTGTAACCGGCCACCACCAGCACCACCCCGCCGGCCACCCACCACCAGGCGGAAAGCCCGAACAGGTAGAGCAGCAGGTCGGCCAGCCAGGCGCCGACCGCGCCACCGCGATTGGCCAGCGGTGCGCCGGTGCCGGAAAACGACCAGCCGGGGTCGCTGCGCGCATAGGAACCGAGGATCAGGCCGAGATAGATGAAACCCGCGACGACCAGCAGCCACCACGACTCGCGGACCAGGCGCGCGACACGCGGCGACAATCCGTCATCGGCGGCGGCTGGCCGTCGAACGTTGGAGTCGTTCTTCTTGAAAAACATTGGGTTGGCGCGGAGACTTGACAGGTCGCATTATACGCGCAGCGGTGGCCTCGCCAAGGGTATTCGATACCCGGTGCGACAATGTTCGGGCCGTCCTTGGGGCGGATCGAGGCGCCCTCCACATGGGCTACACTCGTCCTCTTTATTGCATTGCGAGAAACGCATGGCCACCAAGCACGCCCGACTGTTGATTCTTGGTTCCGGACCCGCCGGTTACACCGCCGCAGTATACGCGGCACGCGCCAACCTCGCCCCGGTTCTGGTCACCGGCCTGGCCCAGGGCGGCCAGCTGATGACCACGACCGATGTCGACAACTGGCCGGCCGATGCCGATGGTGTCCAGGGTCCCGAATTGATGGCGCGCTTCCAGAAGCACGCCGAACGCTTCAACACCGAAATCATCTTCGACCACGTGCACACGGTGCACCTCAGCCAGCGCCCGTTCCGGCTGGAAGGCGACAGCGGCGAGTACACCTGTGAAGCGCTGATCATTGCCACCGGCGCGTCCGCACGATACCTCGGGCTGCCGTCGGAAGAGAAGTTCATGGGCAAGGGTGTGTCGGCGTGCGCCACTTGCGACGGATTCTTCTACAAGGGCCAGGACGTGGCCGTGATCGGCGGCGGCAACACGGCGGTGGAGGAAGCGCTCTATCTCTCGAACATCGCCCGCAAGGTCACCGTCGTGCACCGCCGCGACAAGTTTCGCGCCGAGGCCATCCTGGTCGATCGACTGATGGCCAAGACCGGTGCCAACGGCAACATGCGCGTCCTGTGGAACCACACGCTGGACGAGGTGCAGGGCAACACGTCCGGCGTCACGGGCGTCCGGCTGCGCTCGACCCTGGGCACGTCCACCGAGGAGTTGCCGGTCCATGGCGTGTTCGTCGCGATCGGCCATACGCCCAATACGCAGATCTTCGAGGGCAAGCTCGCGATGGCGGGTGGCTATATCAAGGTCAAGGGCGGCGCCGAGGGCAATGCCACAGCAACGTCGGTTCCCGGTGTCTTCGCCGCCGGCGACGTGGCGGATCATGTCTACCGCCAGGCGGTCACCTCCGCTGGCACCGGCTGCATGGCGGCGCTCGATGCGGAGGCATGGCTGGAGAGCCAAGCCTAGCCATCGCGCGACTACAGCGCCCGGAATGCCCGTTCAAAGGCCTTGACCTCGTCTTCGGCCTGCTCCTTGCTGCAGCCGTCAATGGCCTGGAATTTGGCGATCAAGTCCATATGCGCCATCGCGGCCGCGCGTACGGGCCGCTCATGCGTTGCTGCCGCCAGGGCCTTGGCGCCGGGGTCGCCCGCCGTGGTGCCGGGATGCGTTGCATCTACCTTCATGACCGACTCCTTGTGGTCCGCGTGCAGGCGACCGCGACAATAGGCCCGGCGCATGGCCCGCTCGTGCTTGGTGTAGGCGGGGATGCCAGAACGGCTGACTATTCGCATGGCCGCGGCCGCTGTCCGTACGGTGGCGCACATAGTCGGGGCCTTCGTTCGTTGTCCAGCCGCTGGCGCTTCCCCCAACCCATTCTGCGCACCGGCGCGCCGGACCTCCGTATGGTGGACAGGCGGGAGGTGCGCCGACGGGGCCGCGCTCGACGGCAAGGCGCCGCAAGGGCATGCTTCTCCGATGGCCAAGCTTGCCGATCTGAAGAAGCTCATGCTTGCCGCGAAGGCGTCGGCGCCTGCACCGGCGAAGCCCGCGCCCGCCGCACCCATGGCGAATACCAAACGCACGCTGGCCTCCGCCAAGCACGCCGACGGCGACGTCGATCTGGCCCGCGCATTCGCGGATGTGCAGCGGCTGGCCCCCAGCAACCGCGCCGCGTTGTCCGCGGAACGTCCGGCCCCGATCGCGCGCCATACGCTGGCGGACGAACGCGACGTGTTGCAGGCATCGAAGTACGGGAACGAGCCCACGCCCCAGACCTGGGACATTGGCCAGGAATTCGAACACCAGCAATCCTATGTGCGCGAGGGCATCGGCGCGGACGTCGCGGGCAAGTTGCGGCGCGGCTTCTGGTCGGTGCAGGCGGAACTGGACCTGCATGGCCTCACCACCGACCGGGCCCACGACGCGCTCGCCGATTTCGTCCTCGACGCACGCACGCGCGGGATGCGTTGCGTGCGGGTCATTCACGGCAAGGGCCTGACGTCGCCGGGCAAGGAACCCGTATTGAAGGGCAAGGTGCGCCGCTGGCTCTCGCATTGGGACGAGGTGCTGGCCTACGCCGAGGCGCCGCAGCATGCGGGCGGCGGCGGCGCCGTGCTGGTCCTGCTCAAGGGCCGCTGACGCCGATCACCGCGTGGAACGCTCCGTGGCCGGCGGCGGCAGCGCCGGCAATTCGCGCGCGCCCACGCGTGTGACCACCGGATCGGACCACGCGCCAGTGACACTGTAGTCATAGCTGAATATCTTCTCGATCGGATTGTCGAACATCTGCTGCGCGAGAAACGTGCCCGCGCCGACCACTGCGCCAAGCAACGGATTCGCGAGAAACAGCACCGCGGCGCCTGCCGAGACACTGGAGGACAGCGACGGGAGCACCCGCACGTTGAGTTGCTGGGTCTCCTTCGCCAGGTCGATCTCGCCGTTGATCTTGACCGAGGCCGCAACGCCCGCCAGGCGCAGGTTGTCGGTACGCATCAGTCCATGCTGCACGACGAAATCACCCGCGATGTCATCGAACGCGAAGCCTTCACTGAAGACATCGCGAAAATCGAGCGTAATGCGCCGCGGCAGCGCCTGCAATGAGAGAACCCCGAGCAGCTTGCCGATGCCCGGATCGATCTTGGTGAACTGCCCGGCACCGGTGACGAGACTGAACTTGCCCGTCAGCGTCGGATAGTCGAATTCGTTGGGCGCGCCCGTCCATGCCAGCTTGCCATCGATGGTGGTCGGCGCATTGAGCACGGCCACCGGATAGCCCAGGCGCTGCAGAAAGGCACCGGCATCCTCGGCCGTGACCTTCGCGTCCATTTCCGTCATCTGCGGGTCCCGGCCAATGCGCCACCATCCGTTGGCTTCAATGCGCCCGGCGGGATTGGCGAGCGTCATCGTGACGATGCGCCAGTCGGGACCCGACGGCTGCGCCTGCAGTTCGAAACGCCCGAGGTCGTGACCGCGCGACACGAAAGCATCGGCGACGATATCGAGCTGCGGCCAGGTGTTGCGCGCCTGCTCGTCGCCGCCCAGTTCACTGTGCAGCGGATGCAGTTCCTCCGCCCCCGGCGACACGAACCGGACGAGCCGCGCTGTGAGCTTGCCGTTGGGCGCCACCGGCGTCGGTCCGCCCCAGACTGCGGTCCCGTCCACTTCGCGCCCATGCAGCTGCAGGCGCCAATCCTCGCCCGCGCCGCGCAGGGCGGTGACGTTGAGATCGTGAAGCACGCGCCCGAAGATATCGAGCCGCTTGGTCTCGAGGTCGACGCCGCGCAACGGCGGCACGGGCGCGGCGACAGCGCCTGACGTCGCGGCCGCCTGGCGCTGTTTTTCCTTGCCGTAGAGTGCCATCCACTCGTCGAGATCAAGGTCGGCAATTTGTCCGCGAACCCAGATCCCGGCACGATCGGCCGTGCCGCCGCGCGCCACCGCGCTGCCGAGCAATACCAGTGCGCGATCCACGACGGTCGTGTCGGCGCGCAACGACCGCTGCATCAGCACGCGCATATCGCCGCCATAGTCGACCGTCAACGTGTCGGCGTCGCTCTTGCCGGGCACCGGACGCCGTTCGATGCGCAGCGTGGCCACATCAGCGGCGAGCTTGCCCACAGGCGAAGGCAATTCGATCGCGGCGCCGCGCAGCGACGATTCAATGGACCACGTCGTCGCGTTGCCAACGCTGCTCGATTGGAGCGTCCAGTCGGTCGTGCCGGACACCCGGTGCATGAGCGGCATCGACAATTCGCGTTCCAGCGCTGCCATCGCCACGGTCCCGGTCGCGTGGACCTTGACCCCGCTTTCGTCGCTCTCCACGTCGATGCTGGCGGGGCTGCCGTAGGCGACGGCGGTCAGGTCGCGCGACCGCATCGCATGGTCGTTGAAGCTCAGCACGCCATTGACGTCGGACAACGGCGGAATGTCGGGCAACGTCAGCGCGTTGCCCTTGATTTCGTATTCGCCCGCCACCTTGTCCTCGCCGTTCTTGCCCAGGAAGATATCGAGACGCAACGCGAGCTTGCCCTCGCCGGTGACCGCGGCGCCCGCCGTGAATCGGCCGATCTTGCCTGCTATCGGACTCTGGTCGATGAAGCGCAGGAATTCCGTGGATGGTCCCGCCGCATCCGCATGCACGGTGACCAGCGGGTATTGGGCCCCGAGATTGGGAATGGTCACGTTGACGGGCCCGATCGCGGCGCCAAGGATGCGTGCGCGCGGACCGTCCACCGTCAGGCCGGCGCCCTCGAAACGGACCGTGGCCTCGATGCCCGACATTTCGGGCCAGCCATCCGCATAATTGAGCGTCGCATCGGTGACATTGAAACTCGCCTGCAGGACGCCGCGCTTGGCATCGGCGAACGGAAACGAAGCGAGATCGCCGGCCAGCAGCAGCTTCAGGTCCGTGGCCGTCCCGGCCTTGATGCCGGAGCGCAACCAATCGCGCAGGTGCGGGTCGAGTGTCAGCGGCAGGTAGCGGTAGACATTCTTCGCCTCCGCTCGCGCGATCGTGGCCTTGAGGTCGATGATGCCCGGGCCGGTACCCTGCGACCGCCACGTGCCGCCTGCCGTCCCGGAGGTATACGGCGTCGCGAACTGCAGGTCATCGACGGCGAAACGCCAGTCACCGTCCACCCGCGACCAGTGCACCCGCCCCGTCGCCGATTCGAACAACAGCGGCTCGACGAACACCCGCGGCAGTACTACGCGCATTTTGCGACTGTCGAGCTTCAGGTCGCCGCCGGACTGATCGAAAGTGAAGCTGCCGGAAACGCCGGCGGCGCCCGGCACGTTGTCGTTGGCCGCGATGCCGAATTGCGCGAACGCGCCGCTGCCGGCGTATTCCCGTGGCTCCTCCGGCGAACCCGTCCAGTCGAGCCTGGCGTCGGACACCTCGCCCCGCATCGCCAGCAGCGCGATATCGCGCCGCCACTGCGCCGGCAACGGCAGGTGCGCGACGAGCGCAGCCAGCGGCGCCACTTCCAGCCGATCGATGTTCAGGCGGCCGCCGGTGACGCTGCCGTCCGGACCGTCGGACACGGCCAGCGTCACGCTGGAGGGACCCAGTTCCTGGCCGTCGCGCGTGCGAAACGTCAGGCCACGGGCACTCAGTTCGCGTGATCCGGCGTCGCGCTTCCACTGCAGGCGTCCGCCCAATCGGGACAGGTCGAGCTGGGGCAAGTCGCGCGCGAGCCGCGTGCGCACATCCGACAGCTCGACATCGGCGACGGCCTCGGTGGCGCGACCTTCCGCGAAGTCGAGCCACAGGCGCACGGCGCCCTTGCCTGTTTCCATTGCCTGCAGCGGCGCGACCCACGAATTCCACGGCGCGAGGTCCACGAAATCGACGCGCACATAGAGGCGACCTTCGGCGCCTTTCCAGCCGGCGATCGGGCTGGCGGAGAATTCGCCCCGCACATCAATGGGCGAAGCAATATCGGCCGGCGGCGTGCCGACCAGGCCAAACTGGTGCTTGCCGAAACTCTTCTCGATCCGCAGCGTCACGTGATCGAGCACCAGCGGCGGTGCCGCGCGCATTTCGTCGCGCCACGTCACCCCGGCATCGTGAATGACGATCAGGCGTTGCTGCAGCAACCACCCTATGGCCGGTGAATCGCCATGCGACGCGGTCGAATCCACCTCGATGCCCGCGACAAAGTATCGGCCCGCGGCATTGCGCCGGATCTCGAGTTGCGGCCGCTCGATCGCAAGTTCCCGCAACCGGAGGTCGAGCGTGGGAATCGAGGTCCACGCGACGACGACTTCTAGGCGGGGCAGCAACAGGACGGGCGCGGCACTTGGCGCGGCGGCATCGCGAATGGCGAAATCGGTGATCGCAAGTCTGGGATTCCAGCCATCCCATCCGGCCGTGATGCCACCGATGGTCACCGGCTGGCCCAGCGCCGCCGCCATCCGCGCGGCAATGCCCTCGCGGTATTCGCCGATGCCGGGCAGCACGATGAAACGCAGGACCAGCAGCAACGCGCAGAACACGATCACCGCGACGATGATCGCGGTGCCGGTGAAGCGTACGAATCGGATGGCGCGCGAAGGGACCATGGCAATGAACGGGTGCGACCGCCCCAGAAGGCATAATGAATGGTCCGCTCCGCGAATTGTAGCCGATAGGTCCTTGGCACCCAGGATCCCCGGCCGGCGTTCGGCGGGACGCGCCTCCGGCCCATGACCTTCGACCTCCGACCCGTTCTCGCCTTCAGCCAATACGCGTCCCGGGCCATGACCGCCGACCCGGCCTTGGCGACCTGGCTGCAAACGGCATGCGCGCTGCCATTTCCGTGGCCGGATGCCGCCGGCGAACTGGGCGCCGCGATGACGCCGGAAAGCCTTGCGCCCGCGCTGCGTCATCTGCGCCGCCGCGTATTCCTGCACACGATGGTGCGCGACCTGGCGGGCCTCGCGACGCTGGCCGAGGTGGGGTCGACGATGACGCGCTTGGCCGAGACGGCCTTGAGCACCGCCTCCGTTGTGCATGCCGTGCCTCTCGCCGAAGCCCATGGGACGCCTCGCGGTCAGGACGACGGCCAACCGCTGTCGCTGATCACCGTGGGCATGGGCAAGCTGGGCGGCGGAGAACTCAACGTTTCATCCGACATCGATCTGGTGTTCGTCTATCCCGAGGAAGGCGATACCGAGGGGCCGCGACCGCTTTCGCACCGCGACTGGTTCGAGCGCCTGGGCCGCAAGGTGATCGGTGCGCTGAACGACCTCACCGACGACGGCTATGTCTTCCGGGTGGATATGCGCCTGCGCCCCTATGGCGAAAGCGGTCCGCTGGCCGGATCGTTGGCGGCGCTCGAAAGCTATCTCGTGACACAGGGACGGGCATGGGAACGTTACGCCTGGCTGAAGGCACGCCCCCTGACCGGGGATCGCCACGCCGAGCTCGACGCGCTGATCGCGCCTTTCGTGTTTCGCAAATACCTCGATTACGACGCCTACGAAGGCCTGCGCGACATTCACCGGCAGATTCGCGAGCAGGGTGCGCGACGGGAGTCCACCGCCAACATCAAGCTGGGTGAAGGTGGCATTCGCGAAATCGAATTCATCGCCCAGGCCATCCAGA
Organism: uncultured beta proteobacterium; assembly: GCA_963805355.1. Classification (GTDB taxonomy): domain Bacteria; phylum Pseudomonadota; class Gammaproteobacteria; order Burkholderiales; family Casimicrobiaceae; genus VBCG01. The sequence continues at coordinate 1,035,505 of CAWDTZ010000004.1, forward strand.
TCGTGCGCGGCGGGCATGAACGATCCTTGCGGGTGCGTGGCACGCTGCCGGCGCTGGCCGCGCTTGCGGCGCGCGGCCATCTGCCAGGCAATGCCGCTGCCGCGCTGCGGGATGCCTACGTGTTCCTGCGCCAGGTCGAGCATCGCCTGCAGTACCGGGACGACCAGCAAACGCATCGCCTGCCCGTCGCTGCCGAAGAGCGCGCGCGTCTGGCTGCCGCGATGAATTTCGCGTCGCTAGCCGACTTCGATGCCGCGCTGGCCGCCCATCGAGCCTTGGTAGCCGTCACGTTTGCCGAAACACTGGGCGACGGCAACCGCCCGACCAGCACGCCCGGAGACCCCTACCTGGCGCTGTGGGACGATCCGCAGCCGGCGCCGACAACGCTCGAACACCTGCGCGCTGCCGGCTTCGCCGGGCCGGAGTCGATCGTCGAAACACTGGTCCGTGTCCGCGCGTCGGGGCGCTATCTCCAACTGCCCGCCAACTCGCGCCAGCGCTTCGACAGGCTGGTGCCGCAATTGCTCGCTACCGCCTCGGCGCATCCCGGCCGGGCGGGCGCCAACGTCGTTTTCGAGCGGCTGCTGCACCTCCTCGAATCGGTGGCACGGCGCAGCGCGTACCTTGCGCTGGTCATCGAGCATCCGCCGTTGCTGCCGCGACTCGCCAACCTGATGGGCGCCTCCGCGTGGGCGGCCGACTACCTTACCCGGCACCCGCTGCTGCTCGACGAACTGCTCGACGCGCGGATGCTGCTGGCCAAGCCGGATTGGGAGGAGTGGCGCAAGGAATTGACCCGCCTGCTCGACGAGCGCCCGGACGACGCGGAACACCAGATGGACGGACTGCGGCATTTCCAGCACGCGCAGAGCTTCCGCCTGCTGGTGCAGGACCTGGGCGGACACATGACGGTTGAACACCTTGCGGATCACCTTTCCGCACTGGCCGACATCGTGCTGGCGGCCACGCTGGCCGCGTGCTGGACGCATCTGGCCGGTAGCGCCGCGCCACCGCCACGGTTTGCGATCGTGGCCTACGGCAAGCTGGGGGGCAAGGAACTGGGCTACGCATCGGATCTCGATCTGATCTTCCTCTTCGATGTTGCCGCGGACGATCCGGACGGCGACGATCTGGCGCCCCGCTATACCCGGCTCGCCCAGCGGATCAATTCGTGGCTGACCAGCATCACCGGCGCCGGCCTACTGTATGACACGGACCTGCGGCTGCGGCCCGACGGGGCAGCGGGGCTGATGGTGTCGAGCCTCGCGGCATTCCGGAAGTACCAGGAGAAGCAGGCGTGGACGTGGGAGCATCAGGCCCTGACGCGAGCGCGCTTCGCGGCCGGCGATGCCGGCGTGGGCGCCGCATTCGAAGCGCTGCGGGAGGCGATACTGTGCACGCCGCGGCCCGTGGTAGCCCTGGCGGAAGACGTGGTGTCCATGCGGCGCAAGATGCACCTGGGGCATCCCAACCGCTCGCCACTCTTCGACGTCAAGCACGATGTCGGCGGCATGGTCGACATCGAATTCATCGTGCAATTCCTGGTGCTTGCCCACGCCCACCTGCATCCGCCGCTGACCCGCAATGCCGGCAACATTGCGCTGCTGCAGGTCGCCGGCGAATTGCGCCTCATTCCCATGGCCCTCGCGTCGACTGTGGCCGACACCTATCGCGATTTTCGTCGCCTGCAACACGCGGTGCGCCTCACCGGCGCCGCCCATGCCCGGGTCGCGGCGGCGCCCGAGGCGGCACGGCGCGCCGCCGTCTCCGACTTGTGGATCACCGTATTCGGCGCGCCCTGGTCCGACGCGGCTACCGGCCTGTCAGACGCGTCCGGCCCGACGGGCGAAATCGGCTAAAATCGACCCTCTGACGAAAGCCTGGAGTGACCCGCAATGTCGATGTCCGACCGCGATGGATGGATCTGGTATGACGGCGAGATGGTGCCGTGGCGCGAAGCCACCACACACGTCCTGACGCATACGCTGCACTACGGCATGGGCGTCTTCGAAGGCGTCCGCTGCTACAAGACACCGACTGGCCCTGCGATCTTCCGCCTGCGCGACCACACCGAACGTCTGTTCCGCTCCGCGCACATCTTCGGCATGAAGATTCCGTTCTCGAAAGAAGAGATCGACGCCGCGCAGCTGGCGTGCGTCCGCGACAACAAGCTCGAGTCCTGCTACCTGCGGCCCATTGCCTTCTACGGCTCCACCGCGATGGGTGTCGCCGCCAAGTCGAACCCGGTGCGTGTCGCGATCGCAGCATGGCCGTGGGGCGCCTATCTCGGCGCCGAAGGCATGGAAAAGGGCATCCGGGTCAAGACGTCGTCGTTCACCCGCCATCATGTGAACATCCACATGACCGGCGCCAAGGCCTGCGCCAATTACCTCAACTCGATCCTGGCCAACCAGGATGCCACCCACGACGGCTACGACGAGGCGCTGCTGCTCGACCCGCAGGGCTACGTATCGGAAGGCTCGGGGGAAAACATCTTCCTGGTCGAGGACGGCGAACTGCACACGCCCGATCTCTCGTCCGGCGCGCTCAAAGGCATCACCCGCGCCACGATCATCGCGTTCGCCAGGGAACTCGGCATCCCCGTGCACGAACGCCGCATCACGCGGGACGAAGCGTGGTGTGCCGACGAGGCGTTCTTCACCGGCACCGCCGCCGAAGTCACGCCGATCCGCGAACTCGACAACCGCGTGATCGGCAGCGGCACGCGCGGCCCCATCACGACGAAGCTGCAGGCGATGTTCTTCGACGCAGTCAACGGCAGCAGCAAGGCGCATGCATCGTGGCTGACGCACGTATGAGCGCCATTCGGGGGGAAACGATGAGCGCCGCCGGGCCGTCCCAAGGCGCTTGCCCCCTGGGGGGAGCGGCGCGCAGCGCCGTTCGGGGGGGGACTAAATGATCGACGCCGCGAAGATCGTGCCGCCGGTCATGGTCAATCCGGCTGACCTGCCGGTGTTCTGCCCCAACCCCGCGATGCCGCTGTGGTCGTCGCATCCGCGTGTCTATCTCGACGTGTCCGACAGCGGCGAGGCAATGTGCCCGTACTGCGGCACGCGCTATACGCTGGCCGGCGGCCCGCGTCCGGGCGGTCACTGAGTGAAGCGATACTCGACGTTCCCTGACCCTTGTGGAGCGCCGAGTCCGGAACTTCACTGCCGGAAACGGCAGGCCTGACCATGCCCGCTGAGCGATTCCTGGTGGTGGCGCCCTCCTGGGTGGGCGACGCCATCCTGTCCGAGCCTCTGGTGGCGCTGCTGCGCGAGCCGTTCGAAGATCCGATCGTCGACGTGCTGGCGCCATCGTGGTGCGCGCCCGTCTATGCCCGGATGCGCGGCATTCGCCGGATCATCGAAAATCCGCTGGGACACGGCAAACTCGACCTCGCGGGCCGCCGTCGCCTCGGCGCGGAATTGCGCGCGGAAGGCTACACCCGCGCCTTCGTGCTGCCCAATTCGTGGAAATCGGCGCTCGTGCCCTACTTCGCGGGCATCCCCAAGCGCGTCGGCTACCGCGGCGAAGCACGCTACGGTCTCCTGACCGACGCGCGGCCGTTGGCCAGGAAAGCGATGCCGCGACTCGTCGACCGCTTTGCCGCGCTCGCCACGACGCGTGGCAGCCTCGTGCCGATGGCAACGTCGCCGGTGCTGGTGCCGGATGTGGCCAACCGCGCCGCCGCCATGCGCGCGCTGCATCTCAAGACCGACCGGCCGGTGGTGGTGCTCTGTCCGGGCGCGGAATTCGGCGCCGCCAAGCGCTGGCCGCCCAACCAGTTCGCGGAACTTGCCGCGATGTTCCTGCAGGACGGCCTGCAGGTATGGATCGTCGGGTCGCCCAATGACCGCATCGCCGCCGACGCGGTCCTCAATTCGCTCGGCGACAACATCCACAAGGTGCGCGATCTGACGGCACGCACCGACCTCGGCACGGCCATCGACATGCTGTCCGCGGCCTCGGTCGTGATCAGCAACGACTCGGGCCTCATGCATGCAGCGGCAGCGGTGGGCGTGCCGCTAGTGGCGCTGTTCGGATCGTCGTCGCCGCTCTACACGCCGCCGCTCTCGCCGCTGGCCACGATCGCCAAGATCGATATCGCCTGCAGCCCCTGCTTCAAGCGCGAATGTCCGCTGGGTCATTTCAAGTGCATGCGCGAACTGAAGCCACCGATGGTCTACAATCTGGCCCGCACCGCGCTTCCCGACCTGATGCCGCCGGCGCTGCGGCGTTCATAGCGCTCCCCACCACGCATCGGCACCCATGCCCAAGGCCCGCACACTCACGATCTTCACGTCGCCACAGGACGCTTCGGTCGCCTTCTACCAGGCATTCGAGGCGCAGGACATCGACGCGATGATGGCATGCTGGGCCGACGACGAGGACATCGTCTGCGTGCATCCGGGTGGCGCGCGGGTCGTCGGCTACGATGGGGTTCGCGCCGCATGGGAGCAGCTTTTCGGCAGCGATACCAAGCTCGCCTTCCGCCTCGAACACGTCGTGATGATGGAAACGGTGGGCCTCGCCATGCAATCGGCAATCGAGCATGTGTCCAGCGCGGACGGCACCGCGCGCGGCGCCGCGGCCGCCACCAACATCTTCCTGCGCACGCCGTCGGGCTGGCGCATGCTGTGCCATCACGCGTCGCCGGTCACCGCAGTCGTGATGCCCGCGCCGAGCGGCCCGTTGCACTGAGCTGGATCCGCCGCAGCGGGCTGTTGGCAGCCGCGGCACAGGGGCGCGCATGCAAGGTTTCCTGAATCATCCACGCCGCATTCTCGTGACGGGCGGTGCGGGCTTTCTGGGCTCCCACCTCTGCACGGCCCTGCACGCAGCAGGGCACGACGTGCTGTGCGTCGACAATCTCTTTACCGGCAGCAGGGCCAACATCGCGCACCTGCTCACGTCGCCGCGCTTCGAGTTCATGCGGCACGACGTCACCTTCCCGCTGTTCGTTGAAGTCGATTGCATCTTCAACCTCGCCTGTCCGGCATCGCCGGTGCATTATCAGTCCGACCCCGTGCAGACCACCAAGACCAGCGTTCACGGCGCGATCAACATGCTGGGGCTCGCCAAGCGCCTGCGTGCGCGCATCCTGCAGGCGTCGACCAGCGAAATCTACGGCGATCCGGAAGTGCATCCGCAGCGCGAGGACTATCTGGGCCGCGTGAATCCGATCGGTGTGCGTTCGTGCTATGACGAAGGCAAGCGCTGCGCCGAGACCCTGTTCTTCGATTACCACCGGCAACACCGGCTGCACATCAAGGTGGCGCGCATCTTCAACACCTATGGGCCGCGGATGCATCCCGACGACGGCCGCGTCGTCAGCAACTTCATCGTGCAGGCGTTGCGCGGCGCGCCGATCACCATCTACGGCAACGGCCAGCAGTCGCGCAGCTTCTGCTATGTGAGCGAATTGATCGACGGCCTCGTGCGCCTGATGGACAGCCGCGAGGATTTCACCGGCCCCGTCAACCTCGGCAATCCGGACGAATTCACGATGCTGGAACTCGCCACTGCGGTCCTCCGCCTGACGGGCAGCAGGTCGACGGTGGAATTCAGGCCGCTGCCGGCCGACGATCCGCGCAAGCGCCAGCCCGATATTGCACTGGCCATACGCGAACTCGGCTGGACGCCGCGGATCCGACTCGACGAGGGCCTCATCCACACCATCGATTATTTCCGCGGAGTCGTCGGTGCTGCTTAGTGTCGTCATTCCCTGTTTCAACGAGCGCAACACGATCCGGGCGATCATTGACGCAGTGCGCGCGGCGCCCTATCCGCACAAGCAGATCGTCGTGGTCGACGACTGCTCCACCGACGGCACCCGCGCGCTGCTGGAAACCGAGCTGCGGCCGCTGGTCGACATCATGCTGTTTCATGACGTGAACCAGGGCAAGGGCGCCGCGCTGCGCACCGGCATCGCCGCCGCCACCGGCGATCTGGTCGTGATCCAGGACGCGGATCTCGAGTACGACCCCAACGAATACCCGAGCCTCGTCGAACCCATCCTGCAGGATCGGGCCGACGTGGTGTTCGGCTCCCGCTTCATGGGCGGGCGGCCCCATCGCGTGCTCTACTTCTGGCACACGATCGCCAACCGGATGCTGACGCTGGCCTCCAACGTGTTCACGAACCTCAACCTCACCGACATGGAGACCTGCTACAAGGTTTTCCGGCGCGAGATCATCCAGTCCATCGTCATCGAGGAAAACCGCTTCGGCTTCGAGCCCGAGATCACGGCCAAGATCGCCAAGACCCGCTGCCGCATCTACGAGGTTGGCATCTCCTATTACGGCCGGACCTACGCGGAAGGCAAGAAGATCGGCTGGAAAGATGGTGCGCGCGCGCTCGTGTGCATCGTCAAGTACAACCTCTTTCGATGAAGATTGTCCGCTATTTCTTCGTCGGGGGCATCGCGGCCCTGGTCGACCTCGCGCTGTTTGCGCTGGGTGCCAAGCTGCTGGGATGGCCCTACCTGCCGGTGGCGGGCGGCAGCTTCGTGGTGGCCACGCTGGTGAACTACCTGCTTTCGGTGCGCCATGTTTTCGAAAGTGGCGCCCGCTTCCGCAAGCACGAGGAAATCGGCCTGGTGTTCGTCGTCAGCGCGCTGGGTCTCGCGGTGAACCAGTCGATCCTGTGGCTCGCTGTCGAGCAGTTCGGCCTGGAATTGATCCTGGCGAAACTATGCGCCACCGGCACCGTCTTCTTCTGGAACTACGCGATCCGGCACTTCTACATTTTCAGGCACCCCGGCGCGGGCGCCGGCTGAAACGAGTGCAGACGGACGGCGATACCGTGTTGCCCCAGCCGTCCGTGCGCCTGCCGGTCCTGGTCGTCGCGCTCGTCGCGTTCGGGGCCGGGCTCGTCTACCTGGCGTGGCCCGCATTCCGCAGCGGCTTCGCGCGATTGCCCGGCGACCTGGGTGATGCGCGCCTCCTCAACATCATTGCCGAGCACTGGTACCTCGTCGCGCGCGGCGAGTCGTCGTGGCGCAACCTGGAAATGTTCTTTCCGCAACCGGGCATGCTGGGATACACCGATGCGCTGATCCTGTTTGCACCGCCGTACGTCGCGCTGCGTTTTGCCGGCGTCCCGATGGCATACGCCTACTTCGGCACACTGGTGACCATGTTGGGGATCGGCTACGCGAGCACGCTGTGGCTGCTGCGCCGCGTCGTCGGCGTGTCGGTGTCCGTCGCCATGGTCGGCGCGCTGATGTTCACGTTCTCGAACATCAACGTCATCAAGTTTGGCCACTCGCAGCTTTACGCAGCCGCGTTCATGCCCATCGTCATCGGCCTCCTCTGGCGCATCGTCGCGGGGCTCGCCGCCCCACGCCCATTCTTCCGGGACGGCGTCGTACTCGCGATCCTCCTGCCACTGTTGCTCTACACGAGTTTCTACATCGGCTGGTATGCATTGATGTTCGCGGTGACCTGGGCATTCCTGCTGGTGGCGATGAAACTGTGGCTGGCGCCTTTGTCGTTGCGCGCGTTCCTGTTCCGCCTGAGCGCGCAACGCGGCTGGATGCTGCTGCTGGCGCTGCTTTTCATCGTCGCGCTGGTCCCGTTTCTCGTCACCTACCTGCCCGCGCTGCGCGATGCCGGTGCTCGCTCATGGGACGAAGTGCGCCTGTCGCTTCCGGCCGCTGTCGACTTGCTGAACGTCGGGGTCGGCAACTTCGCCTGGGGCTGGCTCGTGCACGCCATGGTTCCCGCGGGCCGGCCACTGGCGCACGAATTGTGGCTGGGCATGCCATTGCTGCTGCTCTTGTCCTTCGCGGTCGCGTTGCCGGCGCTCGCGCGTCAGGCCGCTCGAACGCGAACGGACGACATCGCCCAGTCCGATCGCGACCAGGCGATCGTCGCGCTCGGCGGCGCAGTGGTCGTCAGCTGGCTGCTCATGGTCCAGATCGGCTCCTTCTCGCTCTGGGAAATCGTGTATCGCCTGGTGCCGGGTGGAGCCGCGCTGCGCGCCGTGTTCCGCTATCAGGTCGTCCTGCACCTCGCGGTGATCGTAGTGGTGGCCGTCGGACTCGACCGCGCCTTGCGCCGGCGCCGTTGGCGCGTCGGAACTGCCATCCTGCTGACCTGCCTGATGGTCGAACAGCTGACGACGTATCGGGTGAGTTTCGACGCCGCGGAAGCCGGCCGTCGCCTTGCCGCATTGTCGGAGCCCCCGCCTGGTTGCCGCTTCTTCCTCGTGGAACGCGGACGTGCGATTGCGGGCCGCCCCGCCTTCCATGCGCAGGTCGAGGCAGTGGTGATCGCGCAGCGCACAGGCATCCCCACGCTCAATGGCTACAGCACCCGTCGGCCGGACGGCTGGACAACGTCGATGGAAGACGTCATGGCGCCGGGTTACGCCGAGGCTGCACTGGCGTGGATGGCAAAAAACAACCTGCGCGACGGCCTGTGCCTGGTCGACCTCGAAGCCGCAACGTGGCGGGTGCCCCATGCGCGCATGAATGGCCTGTATGGCGACAACCTGATCCGTCGCGACGTCCGCTCCTTCGACGACGCGATGGCGGTTTCGCTGCAAGGCTTTCATCCGCCGGAACCCGCAGGTCGATGGACCAATGGCGCGGGCGAGATCAGGTTCGCCGCACCCGTGGATATCCGGGGCATGCGCGTTGTCGGCTCGATATGGAACGCCGGATCCCGCGTGGGCATTGCGCTCGATGGCCGGACCGTCTTCGACGGGGCGCTGGGCGCCGGCCCCTTCAGCCTCGACCTGTTCACGCCCGGCACCGTTTCCACGATCGCCATCACCAGCCCGTCGTTCGTGCCGCGCGCTGCCGGCATGAACGACGACGCGCGGCAACTTGGCGTCATGATCGAAAACGTGGAGATCCGATGAAGCAACCGCTGTTGGAACCCCTATTGCGACGGATGCGTATCCGGCAGGTGCTGCCGGTGATCCGGCAGCATCGCGACTGCGTGCTGCTGGACATCGGATGCGGCGTGCACGCCACCTTTCTCCAGTCGGTCGAGCCATACATCGCGCGCGGCGAGGGCCTCGATTTCAAGGCGCCGCTGATCGCCACGGCAAAACTGCAGACCCGGCAGTTGACGCTCGTCGACCGGCTGCCATGCGCCGACGCGACGTTTGACGTCGTGACGATGCTGGCCGTGCTGGAACATCTCACCCATCCGGACGCGATCCTCCACGAGATCGAACGCGTGCTGAAGCCCCAGGGACGGCTGGTGCTGACCGTGCCGTCCAATGCCGCCAAGCCGGTGCTCGAATTTCTCGCCTATCGCATCGGGATCGTCAGCGAGGCGGAAATCCGCGATCATAAGCGCTACTTCAATCGCGGTTCGCTCGCCGCCATACTGCACGGGGCCGGCCTGCAAACCGGAGACACACCGCTATTTCCAGCTGGGAATGAACAATTTCCTGGTGGCGCGCAAGCGCGCCTGAAGCGCCCGCGCAACGCGGCGAAAAGTCTTCGATCAGGCGGTGCCGCCGACAGTCAATCCGTCGATGCGCAGCGTGGGCTGTCCCACGCCCACCGGCACGCTCTGCCCGTCCTTGCCGCATGTGCCCACGCCGGGGTCGAGTTCGAGGTTGTTGCCGATCATCGACACGCGCGTCAGTGCGTCCGGACCGTTCCCGATCAGCGTCGCGCCCTTGACGGGATACGTGAGCTTGCCGTTCTCGATCATCCACGCCTCGGCGGCGGAGAAGACGAACTTGCCGCTGGTGATATCGACCTGGCCGCCACCGAAATTGGCGGCATAAAGCCCCGACTTGACCGACGCGATGATCTCGTCGTGGTCGTGCGTGCCCGCGAGCATCACGGTGTTGGTCATCCGCGGCATCGGCATGTGCGCGAAGGATTCGCGGCGACCATTGCCCGTCGGCGTGACGCGCATCAGGCCGGCATTCATCCGGTCCTGCAGGTAGCCCTTCAGGATGCCGTCCTCGATCAGCACCGTGCGCTGGGTCGGGTTGCCTTCATCGTCCATGTTGAGCGAGCCGCGTCGATCGCGCATCGTGCCGTCGTCGACAACCGTCACGCCCTTGGCGCCCACGCGCTGGCCCACGCGTCCGGAGAACGCGCTGGTGCCCTTGCGATTGAAGTCCCCTTCGAGGCCATGGCCGATCGCCTCGTGCAGCAGGATGCCCGGCCAGCCGTTGCCCAGCACCACCGTCATGTTGCCGGCGGGCGCCGCGCGCGCGGCGAGGTTGAGCAGCGCCTGCGCCACGGCCTCGTCGACATAACGCGTCAGCACGGCATCATTGAAATACGCATAGTCGAAACGGCCGCCGCCACCGGAATGGCCCTGCTCGCGGCGACCGTTCTCCTCGACGATCACGCTGATGGACAGGCGCACCAGCGGTCGCGCATCGGCGGCCACCAGGCCGTCGCTGCGGGCGATCAGGATCGTCTCGTGCTCACCCGCCAGCGAGGCCATCACCTGCGTGATGCGCGGATCCTTCGCCCGCGCCATCTGTTCCATTCGCTCGAGCAGCGCGACTTTGTCGGCCTCGCCCAGGCTGCCCACCGGATTGCCAACGGCGTAGAGCGTGCGCGCCGGCGCGCGCTTGCCCAGCGCGGCGACGGCGGATTGCCCTTGCCGGCCGATCGCGCGCACTGCGCCTGCGGCTTCGGCCAGCGCGGCCAGCGAAATGTCGTCCGAGTAGGCGTACGCCTGCTTGTCACCGGTGACGGCGCGCACGCCCACGCCGCGGTCGATGCTGAAAGAACCCGACTTGACGATGCCCTCTTCGAGACTCCAGCCTTCGTAGAGGGCATGCTGGAAGTAGAGGTCGGCAAAATCGATGTCGTGCGCGTGAATCGACGCGAGGACGACCGACAGGCGATCCTGGTCGAGACCGGCAGGGGCGAGCAGCAGTTGCTCGGCCTCGGCCAGCATGGCGGCACCCACGGGAGGAACGGAGAGATCGGTCAAGGCAGGCCTTTTTCGGGTCCGGGACTTGCCGGCACGTTGCCGCCAAGCAGGACTACCCTCTATTCTGGGGCCGAAAGGCCCCGTCTTCAATCGCCGGCGGCCGGTGTCCCGGCCCCATGGCCCAGATAAGTGGCCATGACCTGCGGATTCGCGATCAAGTCCGTACTGGCGCCCTCGAGAACCAGGTCGCCGGTTTCCAGCACGTAGCCATAGTCGGCCACCTGCAACGCCGCCCGCGCATTCTGCTCGACCAGCAGAATCGATACGCCCGCGGCCTTCAGCGCGGAGATGATGCTGAAGATCTCGCGGACTACCAGCGGAGCGAGACCGAGCGACGGCTCGTCGAGCATCAGCAATCGGGGCTTGGCCATCAGCGCGCGTCCCAGCGCCAGCATCTGCCGCTCGCCGCCGGAAAGCGTGCCCGCGGCCTGATCGCGCCGCTCGGCCAGGCGCGGAAACCGCGCATAGACCTCATCCAGCGTGCGCATCGCCTCGCGCTCGCCGCGGCGGATGCGGGCGAACGCGCCCAGTTCGAGGTTTTCGCTTACCTTCATCGTGGCAAAGAGATCGCGCTTCTCGGGCACCAGCACCAGCCCTGCCTCCACGCGCTCCTCGACGGTGAGCCTTCCCACCGCCGCACCGCGATAGGTGATGGATCCGCGGGCGGGAAGAATGCCCATGATCGCAGCCAGCAGCGTGGTCTTGCCGGCGCCATTGGGGCCGATCACGGTCACGATCTTCCCTTCGGCCACGGTGATCGATACCTTGTGCACGGCCTCGACCTTGCCGTAGGCCACGCCGAGTTCCGTGACGGTCAGCAGCGGCGCCACGTCAGACCACTCCGCCCAGATAGGCTTCGAGCACCCGCGGATCGCGCTGGATCTCCGCCGGCAGGCCCTCCGCCAGCTTCTCGCCGAAGTCCATCACGACCAGCCGGTCGGTGAGACCCATCACGAAATCCATGTCGTGCTCGACCAGCAGGATCGTCATGCCCTCGTGCTTCAGCGTGCGCAGCAGCGCGGCGAGTTCCTGCTTTTCGAGGAAGCGCAATCCCGCTGCCGGCTCGTCCAGCAGCAACAGCACCGGATCGGCCGCGAGCGCGCGCGCGATCTCGACGATGCGCTGCTTGCCCAGAGGCAGGCTGCCGGCCGCGTCGAACATGTGGGCGGCCAGACCGGTGCGCGCGATGGCACGCGCGGCCTCGGCGCGGGTGCGCGCCTCTTCCGCGCGATCGAGTCGCAGCGCCGCCTTCACCACGCCGGACCTGCCGCGCAGATAAGCGCCGAGCGCCACATTGTCGAGGACGCTCATCGAGCCAATGAGCTTGACGTGCTGGAAGGTGCGGCCGAGACCCCGGCGCGCAATTTCGAACGGCGCGCGGCTGCCGATGCCTTCGCCCCGGAAGACGATGGCACCCGCGGTGAGCGGCAGCGCGCCGGAAATCAGCGCAAATGTGGTGCTCTTGCCCGCGCCGTTGGGGCCGATCAGACCGAGGATTTCGCCCTGCCGAATGTCGAAGGACAGGTCGTTGACGGCCACCAGTCCGCCGAACTGCTTGCGCGCCCTGTCCACAGTGAGCAATGCGCCGGGCGTGGGCGGGCGATTGCGCGAGGGCAATGGCGCCGCATCGGGCACCGGCGCCGGTTGGCGGTGCGGGAACAGGCGCGCGATCCACGGCCACAGGCCGTCGCGCGCGAACTGCAGCAGCAGCACCATCATGATGCCGAACACCACCAGTTCGAAATTACCCGAGCGTCCGAGGAGCCCCGGCAGGATGTTCTGCAGCACCTGCTTCAGCAGAGTGATCAGCGTGGCGCCAAGCACGGCGCCCCATACGCTGCCCGCGCCGCCGACCACCGCCATGAAGAGGTATTCGATGCCCTGGTTGATGCCGAAAGGCGTCGGATTCACGAAACGCTGCAGATGCGCGTACAGCCAGCCGGAGATGCATGCCAGCAGCGCGGCGTAGACGAACACGACGATCTTCAGCCGCGCCGCATCGACACCGAAGGCCTCGGCCATGTCGAGCCCTCCTTTCAGCGCGCGGATGGCGCGGCCGGGACGCGAATCGAGGAGGTTGTGCGTGGACCACAACGCTGCCAGCGCGAGCGCCCAGATCAGGAAGAAATAGCGGCGTTCGTCCTTCAGCTCGAAGCCCAGGAGGTCGAGCGGCGGAATGCCGGTCATGCCGGTGTGGCCGCCCAGCATCTCCAGGTTGCCGAAGATATAGAAGAGGCTGATGCCCCACGCAATGGTGGCCAGCGGCAGGTAATGGCCCTGCATCCGCAACGTGATGAAGCCGAGGAACAGCGCGAGCGCCCCGGTGACGGCGAGACCGATGAACAAAGTGAACCAGGGTGAGGTGCCGTGATTGATCGTGAGCCACGCCGTCGTGTACGCGCCGATGCCGACAAATGCCGCCTGGCCGAAGGAGGTCTGCCCCGCCACGCCGGTAAGCAGCACCAGTCCCAGCGCCACGATGCTGTACAGGCCGATGTAATTGCCGAGCGTGACCCAGAACGGCGGCGCGCCCAGCGCCACGAACGCAAGCAGCGCCACGAAAATCACGATGCCCACGCGGGGCAGATGCTTCGTCATCGCCGCGCCCTCACTCTTCTTCCTCGTGGTGATGCGTCGTGAGGCTGCGCCACAGCAGTACGGGAATGATCAGCGTGAACACGATCACCTCCTTGAACGCACTGGCCCAGAACGACGAGAACGATTCGATCAGCCCCACCAGCAACGCGCCGGCGGCCGCGATCGGATAGCTCTGCAGGCCGCCGATGATGGCGCCGACAAAGCCCTTGAGACTGATCAGGAAGCCGGAGTCGTAGTAGATCGTGGTGATCGGTCCGATCAGCACGCCGCAGAACGCGCACATCAGCGCACCCAGCGCGAAGGTAAGCGCGCCTGCGAAGTCCGGCGAGATGCCGCACAGCCGTGCGCCGGCGCGATTGACGGCCGTGGCACGCAGTGCCTTGCCGTACAGCGTGCGGCCAAAGAATGCCGCCAGCGCCACGATGAGCCCGGCGCTGGTGCCGATCACCAGAAGGCTCTGCACGCTGACGTTGACACCGCCGACCATGAAGGAGACCGCCGAGAACGCGGGCGTACGCGAACCTTCGGCACCGAAGAACCAGAGCCCGAAACCCAGCATCGCGAAATGCACCGCCACCGACACGATCAGCAGTACCAGCACGCTGGCTTCGGCCAGCGGCTGAAAGGCGACCCTGTACAGCAACGGTCCGAGCGCCGTGACCGCGGCCAACGTCAGCACCACCTGCACGAACAGCGGTGGCTGCAGCGGGGCCAGCCACCACAGCAGCGCGGCAATGACGACGGGAATGCCAGTCCATAGGCCCAGGCGCCGCGGCAGACGCCGCACTTCGTCAGCGCGTACCGCGCGCCAGACTTCCATCGCGCCGGCCACCACGGCCATGCCCAGCAGCAAGCCGACGATGCCCGACGCCTTGCCGAGCTGCAGTCCGGCCAGCGTCAGCGTGCCCCACGCGACGAATTCACCGGACGGAACCCAGACAATGCGCGTGACGGTGAATACCAGCACCAGTGCCAATGCCAGCAAGGCGTAGACCGCCCCATTGGTGATGCCATCCTGGGCCAGCAGCGCGGCAATAGACAGATCCATGGGCTCCCGCGGCGGTGGTCAATAAAACGCCGCCGGCAAACGCCGGCGGCGAAGGTTTTCCCGCATGACGGAGGCGCGCGCAACATTCATGCGCATGCCTCGCCGGGTGCTATTTCTGCAATACCCACTTGCCGTCCTGGATCTTGACCATGACCCGGGCGCGGTTGTCGAAGCCGTTGTGGTCGTGGTCACTCATCACGAACACGCCGTGCACACCAACGACATTGGACATCTCGAGGGCGTCGCGCAGCGCAGTACGGAAAGCGGGGGTACCCGGCTTGGCTTTCTTCATCGCTTCGGGCAATGCCTGCGCCAGCAGCAGATAGGCATCCCACAGGTGGCCGCCGAACGTCGTGCGTTCGCCGAACTTCTGCTCGTACTTGGTCACATACTCGGCCGCCGTCTTCTTGACCGGATTCGAGTCGGGCAGCTGCTCGTACACCAGCATCGGGCCGACCGGCAGCAGCGTGCCGTTGCCGTCCTTGCCCATCACGCGCAGGAAATCGGGATTGCCCACGCCGTGTGTCTGGTAGATCTTGCCCTTGTAGTTGCGTGCAACCAGTTCTTTCTGCGGCGTGGCGCCGGGCGTGCCGGCAGCGCCGATCAGCACGGCATCCGGATTGGCGGACATCAGCTTCAGCACCTGCCCCGTCACCGACGGATCGTTGCGATTGTACTTTTCCTCCGCAACGATCTTGATGCCTGCGGTCTGGGCCGAGCGGCGCATTTCGGCCAGCCAGCCGTCGCCGTAGGCATCCGCGAACCCGATATAAGCCATCGTCTTGATGCCGGCGGCCTTCATGTTGACCGCGATCGCGTCCGCCATCAGCGCGTCATTTTGCGGCGCCTTGAAGATCCAGCGCGTCTTGGGGTCGGTGGGATTGATGATTGCAGCCGACGCGGCCAGTGAAATCATCGGCGTGCCCGATTCAACGGCCACTTCGCGCATGGCCAGCGAGTTGGGGGTGATCGACGAGCCGATGATCACATCGACCTTGTCTTCGCTGACCAGCTTCCGCGTATTGGTCACGGCCTTGGTGGTGTCCGAAGCATCATCCAGCACCACCCACTTGATCTTCTCGCCGCCGATGGAGGTGGGCAGCAGGTCGAGCGTGTTCTTCTGCGGAATGCCGAGCGACGCGGCCGGACCGGTGGTGGAAAGCGTGACGCCGATCGTGACATCCGCTTGCGCGGGCATGGCCAGCATGAGTGCGAGTGCCGCGCTGATGGCGGCCAGGGGTGCAGCGAGTTTCATGAGTTTCCTCCGGTGGGGGCTGGCGCAGCGCTGGCACCTCTTGCAAGCAGTGCCTTGGCTGCATTGTCGGCGATTCTGGCAAACCTGACCATGATGGTCAAACGAAGCGACTTGCGTACGATCAAACAATGTCGCCGGCTCGCTGCCGGCCCCGCGCCCGGTCAGCGTTTTTTCAGCTCGTCGCGGATCTCGCGCAGCAATAGCACATCCTCGGGCGCGGGCGCGGGTGCCGCGGGCGTCGCATCCATCGTCGCCTTGGCCTTGCTGAACTGCCTCACCATCCAGAAGATGACAAACGCGAGGATCATGAAATTGATGACGATCGTGATGAAGTTGCCATAGGCCAGCATCGGGACGCCGGCCTTGGTCAGTGCCTCGTAGGTCATCGGCCCGGAGTAATTGGCCGGCGGACTGCCAAGCAGAATGTAGTTGTTGGCGAAATCGAGGCCGCCGAAGAACCTGCCGATCACCGGCATGATGATGTCCTTGACCAGCGAATCGACGATCTTGCCGAACGCACCGCCGATGATGACCGCGACGGCGAGGTCGATCACGTTGCCCTTCACCGCGAAATTGCGGAACTCGCCCAATAGCGACATGTACTATCTCCGGGTTAGTTGGCGGCCGGCCGCGCCGCCACGGCGGGATCAGACCGCGGCTTCTCCGGACTCGCCGGTGCGAATGCGGATGACCTGGTCCACGTTCGTCACGAAAATCTTGCCGTCACCGATCTTGCCGGTGCGTGCGGCCTTGACGATCGACTCGATGGCACGATCGACCATCGTGTCGGGCAGCACGACCTCGACCTTCACTTTCGGCAGGAAATCCACGACATATTCGGCGCCGCGATAAAGTTCGGTATGGCCCTTCTGCCGGCCGAAGCCCTTGACCTCCGTGACGGTGAGACCAGTCACACCGAGTTCGGACAGCGCCTCCCGCACTTCGTCGAGCTTGAACGGCTTGACGATCGCTTCGATTTTCTTCATTGCTGCTGCTCCCTGGCCATGCAATCCACAAGCCCAAATCCGAGCTTACACGACGCGGGCCTCCACTCCTAGACGCCGGCGGCGGGCGGCACGACGGTGGTCCATTCGTTCCAGGCCGAGGTGATTGGATAGCGCCAGTCCTTGCCGAAGCCCCGCGCCGTGATCCGGATGCCGACGGCCGACTGCCGCCGCTTGTACTCATTGATCTTGATGAGCCGCACGACCTTGGCCACGGCCTCGGCCGGCAGGCCCTCGGCCACGATCTGTGCCGGGCTGAGGTCCCGCTCGACGTAGGCTTCGAGAATTGCGTCCAGCACTTCGTAGGGAGGCAGCGAATCCTGGTCGGTCTGGTCCGGGCGCAATTCCGCCGAGGGCGGGCGGGTGATGATTCGTTCCGGGATGACCCGCCCGAGCGCATTGCGATAGTGGCAAAGCCGATAGACCAGGGTCTTGGGAATGTCCTTCAGCACCGCGAAGCCGCCGGCCATGTCGCCGTACAGCGTGGCATAGCCAACCGCCATCTCCGACTTGTTGCCCGTGGTGAGCACGATCGAACCGGACTTGTTCGACAGCGCCATCAGCAACGTGCCGCGAATGCGCGCCTGGATGTTCTCCTCGGTGGCATCCACCGGCAACCCCGCGAACTCATCCGCCAGCGCGCCGAGAAACGCATCGAAAACCGGCGCGATCGGAATCTCGTCGTAGCGCACCCCAACAATGCCTGCCATTTCGCGCGCGTCATCAAGGCTGATCGGTGCGTTGTAAGGGGATTGCAGCATCAGCGCGCGCACGCGGTCGCGGCCCAGCGCATCGACAGCCACCGCCAGCGTCAGCGCGGAGTCCACGCCGCCCGACAGCCCCAGCAGCACGCCAGGGAAGCGATTTTTCTCGACGTAGTCGTGCACCCCCATCACCAACGCCGCGTAGACATGGGGCTCCAGCGCCGCATCGAGCGCACCACGAACCGCACGTGGCACCGCGCCGTCGAACTCGACTTCGCCGACCGTCTCGTGCCAGGCGGGCATCTGCTGCATCAGCATACCGCTGCCGTCCACGACGAACGAAGCGCCGTCGAACACCAGTTCGTCCTGGCCTCCGGTGCGGTTGACATAGACCACCGGCATGCCGGTTTCGCGCGACCGCGCCGTCACCTGATCGCGCCTCAGTGCCTGCTGCCGAGTGTGATACGGCGAGCCGTTGGGCACCAGCAGCACTTCCGCGCCGGCGGCGCGCGCCTGCGCAGCGGGTTCCGGGAACCAGATGTCCTCGCACAGGATGACACCGCAGCGGACGCCGTCCACCGTGAAGGTGCACGGCGCATCCCCCGGCGTAAAATAACGTTCTTCGTCGAAGACCGTGTAATTGGGCAGGTACTGCTTGCGATAGACGTCGGCGATGCGGCCTTCGCGCAGCACGGCCACTGCGTTATAGCGTTTGCCATTCACCCGTTCGGGAAAGCCGACCAGCACCGCGGGCCCGCGCACTGCCGCGGCCAGACCCGCCAGTTCGCGCGCGCAGGCGTCGAGGAAAGCCGGGCGCAACAGCAGGTCCTCGGGCGGATAGCCGCACAATGACAGCTCGGGCGTGACGACGAGATGCGCGCCGGTGCGCGCGGCCTGCGCGGCCACGTCGAGGATGGCGCGGGCGTTGGCCGACAGATCGCCAACCACCTGGTTGAGTTGCGCGATCACCAATTTCATGCGGACGATTCTAGCATCGGCTGCGATCGTCTCCGCCGTGGCGGGTGGACACCGCCAACGACGGCTTCCCTGCGCGGTCCAATCAAGACAGAATCGACCTGCCTGCCATGCCAAGTTCGCCTTCCGCCGCCGCGCCCGCCCCGTTGCCCACGCTCGATGTCCGCGACAACGTGCCGCTGCAATCCATTGCCGCCGCGGCATGGGATGCGCTCGCCGGCGGCCAGCCCTTTCTTGCACACGCCTTTCTCGGTGCATTGCATGCGACAGGCTGCGCCACGCCACGAACCGGCTGGACCGAACGCTACGTGACCGCCTGGCGTGGACCGTTGCTGGTCGGGGCCATGCCGCTGTATGCCAAGGCACACAGCTACGGCGAATATGTCTTCGACTGGGGCTGGGCCGAGGCCTATCGCCGGCACGGCCGCCGCTATTACCCCAAACTGCTCGGCGCCGTTCCGTTCACGCCGGTGCCTGGTCCACGCGCGCTGGCCGCGGATGCCGCCACGCGTGCCGCGCTGTACCGGCATGCGGTGGCGCTGGTCGAAGATGGCGAATATTCATCGTTGCACGTGTTGTTTCCGCCGGCGGATGAAGTGGCGATCGGAAGCACGCTGGGGATGCTGACCCGGGGTGGCGTGCAATTCCACTGGAGCAACCCGGGCTATCGCGACTTTGCGGACTTCCTGGCGGCCTTTGCGCACGACAAGCGCAAGAAAGTGAAGCAGGAGCGCCGCCGACTGGTGGAAGCGGGCGTCACTTTCGAGCGCAGGCGCGGCGACGCCATCACCAGCGCGGACTGGGCCTTCTTCTATCAATGCTACGAAGGCACCTACCGTGCCCATCACTCCACGCCCTATCTCACGCCGGCATTCTTTGCACGAATCGGCGCGACGATGCCCGCCAACGTATTGCTGGTGATCGGCTCGCGGGGCGGGCGGCGCCTGTGCGCCGCACTCGACATTCACGACGAGACCACGCTGTGGGGTCGCTACTGGGGCACCACCGAATACGTCCCCGGCCTGCATTTCGAGGCTTGCTACTACCAGGCGATCGAATTCTGCATCGAGCAAGGCATCAAGCGCTTCGAAGGTGGCGCGCAGGGTCTCCATAAGTTGTCGCGTGGACTGCTGCCTGTAGCCACGCATTCGCTGCACGCGGTGGGCGATCCCGATTTCGCCGCGGCGATCGCGGATTTTTGCGCGCGCGAACGCGTGGACGTGGCCCATTCGCTCGAGGAACTGGCCGAATCGTCGCCCTTTCGCGCGCCGATGTCCGAGCCGCCGTGAAGATCTACTACACCGACCGGTATGTACTGCCGCTGCCGGCGGGACATCGCTTTCCGATGCGCAAATATGCCGCGCTGCGCGAGCGCGTGATGGTCGCGGCCGGTTCGCTGCTGCATGAACCCGAAGCCGCCACGGTGGCCGCACTCGCCCGCGTTCACGACGCCGCTTATGTCGCCGCCGTGCTCGCCGGGACGCTGGACGCGGCGGCCTTGCGGCGCATCGGCTTCCCGTGGTCCGCTGCCATGGTCGAGCGATCCCTGCGCTCCACCGGCGCCACCATCGCCGCGTGCCGCAGCGCCCTGCGCCATGGCTGCGGCATCAACCTGGCCGGAGGCACCCATCATGCCCATGCCGGTTTCGGCGAGGGCTTCTGCGTCTTCAACGATGCCGCAGTGGCAGCGCGCACGATGCAGGCCGAGGAAGGCGTCGGCAATGTGCTGATAGTCGATCTCGACGTGCATCAGGGCGACGGCACGGCCGCCATCTTTGCCGATGATGCAAGTGTGTTCACGCTGTCGCTGCATGGCCGCAGCAATTTTCCGTTCCGCAAGGCGAACTCCGACCTCGATGTGGAACTGGAGGACGGCACTGGCGACACCGCGTACCTCGCGACGCTTGCCGCGGCGTTGCCGCTGGCGCTCGAGCGCGGGCAGCCGACCCTCGCCATCTACCTCGCGGGTGCCGATCCCTTCGTCGGCGATCGGCTTGGCCGCCTCGCGCTGACCAAGGTCGGCCTGCGGCAACGCGACGACTTCGTGCTGCGCACGCTGCGCCGCCACCGCATCCCGGTCGCCATCGCGATGGCGGGAGGCTATGCCGAACGCATTGACGACATCGTCGATATCCATTTTGCGACGGTCGCCTCCGCGCTGGCGCATTTTGCGGGCAGGAGCGACCTCCCGCGCGCGGCGAAGCCACGCCTCAGGCCGAGGATGCTGCGCACCGTCGCGGCGGAGGGCGACCAGACCGCGTGCTAGACTTTTTATCCGCTGCCACGCACAAAATAAGCCATGTCCACTGCCCTGCTGCTCGAACGTGATGGCGCCGTCGCGACTATCACGCTGAATCGTCCCGAGGCGCTCAACACGCTCGATTTTGCGATGATGGACGCGCTGGTCGCCGCCACGGCGGAAGTGGCGGCGGACGATGCGCTTCGCGTCGTGGTGATTCGTGCGGCCGGCAAGCACTTCATGGCCGGCGGCGACCTGCGCACCTTCGCCGGTGAGCTCGACCATCCAGGACCACAGCGCGATGCCAATTTTCGCGCAATCATCGGGCGCCTCCATCCCGCCATCGAACTGCTGCACCGAATGCCGCATCCGGTCGTGGCCCGCGTGCATGGCGCCGTCGCCGGTTTCGGACTTTCGCTGATGAACGCCTGCGACCTGGTGGTGGCCAGCGACGACACCTACTTCGCGTCGGCTTATCGCAACATTGCATTGACACCTGATGGCGGCGGCTCATGGGCGTTGCCGCGCCTGGTCGGTGCGCGACGCGCCATGGAGATCCTGCTGCTGGGCGAGCGATTCGACGCGACCAAGGCGCTGGCGTTCGGCCTCGTCAACCGGGTGGTACCGGCGGCAGAGCTTGATGGCGAAGTTCAGCGCATCGTGCGTTCGCTGGTGGACGCGCCGATCCTGGCCATGCGCAACGCGAAGCGGCTCGTCCGCGAGTCGCTGGAACATTCGCTGTCGGCGCACCTCGACGCCGAAGCAGTGAGCTTCGGCGCCTGCGCCGCCACGGCTGACTTCGTCGAGGGCATCACCGCGTTTCTCGAAAAGCGGCCCGCACGCTTCGGCCCGTCCGAATAGCGACCACGATGGCCACTCTCCACGGCAAGACGATCTTCATCTCGGGCGGATCGCGCGGCATCGGACTCGCCATTGCGCTGCGCGCCGCCCGCGACGGCGCCAACATTGTGATCGCGGCGAAGACGGCCGAACCCAACCCCAGGCTCCCTGGCACGATCTTCACCGCAGCGGATGCCGTCGTGCACGCCGGAGGACAGGCCCTGCCAATCGCGTGCGACATTCGCGACGAAGCTGCGGTGGTGGCGGCCGTCGCGGCCGCTGCCACCCACTTCGGCGGCATCGATATCCTGATCAACAACGCCAGCGCCATCAGCCTCACCGGCACGCTCGCCACGCCGATGAAACGCTTCGACCTCATGTTCGACGTCGATGTGCGCGGAACGTTTCTTTGTTCGCAGGCTTGCCTGCCGCATTTGCAGCAGTCTGCCAACGCCGGACGCAACCCGCACATCCTCACGCTGTCGCCCCCCCTCAACCTCGACGCGAAGTGGTTTGCGCCGCACGTGGCCTACACGATGGCGAAGTACGGCATGAGCATGTGCGTGCTGGGCATGGCGGAGGAATTCCGCAGCGACGGGATCGCGGTGAATGCGCTGTGGCCGCGCACGATCATTGCCACGGCAGCGTTGGCGATGATCCCCGGCGCCGAGGCGCAGCGGGCGCACATGCGCAACGCGGACATCATGGCCGATGCGGCGCATGCAGTGCTGGTGCGCGACGCGCGCAGCGCCACCGGGCAGTTCTTTCTCGATGAGGACGTGCTGCGTGGTGCCGGCGTGACGGATTTCGATCAGTATGCCGTGCAACCCGGGATGCCGCTGCTGCCGGATCTATTCCTGTAGGCACGAACTGTATCGAGTAGGTCCGGGTTTGCGGGTATTCGGTGCTCAGGATGTCGGTCGGGTCCGCGCCCATTGTCGAGCCTCATGCCACGCACAATGCAATGCGTCGGAACGGGGTGGGGCCTGTTTGACATTTGATTGGAGGGGTCGTCGATTTGACCCCGACTCAAATGGCAAGCAGGCACCGCCCCGTTCCGGACCGGACCGCCTCAACACGCCGTAGGGACCACCTCAACAGGCATCGACTCGACAACGAGACCGGACCGCCCGCAGCAAGGCAAGCGGAATGGCCGAGCAACGAAGCGACCTACGGTTCAATCCTCGTCGCGCGGTACCGGCGGCTTGGGCAGCGCCACATTGCCATCGGCATCCGGACGTGGTGCGCGCTTCGCGCCACCATCGCGCGGCGCTACGTTGCCATTGGCTTCGCCGCTCGCGTCGCGTTTGGGTCGCGGCCCCTGATTGCCGGGACCTTTGCCGCGGAATTGCCCGCCGCCGCCCTGCCCCCCGCCGCCTTGGCCTCCACCGCCCTGCCCGCCGCCCGGACGTCCACGCGGTCCGTTGCGATTGCCGCGCGGGGGGAAATTGCCGCCGGGACCGCGCGGCGCGCCGCTGGGTACGGATGAGGATATGGAGCCAAACGGAAAACCATTGGCATTGCTCTGTGGCTGCTGACTGTCGAAGTCGACCCGCTGGCGCTGCGGACGCGGCCCGTTGCCGGCGTTCGGGCCGCCGTATGGCCCCTTGTTCTGCCCTCCGTAACCGCCCTTGTTGGAGCCGCCGAAGTTGCCTTTGCGCCGATGCTCGCCGGGAGGACGCAGTCCGATCGCGTTCGCGTTGCTCTGCGGTTGCACCTCGTCGAAATCCGGACGTCCACCACCCTGACCTTGCGGACGCGGACCGCCGCCCTGACCTTGCGGGCGCGGACCCCCACCTTGCCCATGCTGGCGCTGGCTGCCTTGTCCGTGCGGCCGAGGCCCGCCGCCTTGACCCTGTGGACGCGGGCCACCACCCTGGCCATGCCGTCGACCGCCGCCCTGTCCCTCGGGCCGCGGGCCGCCTTGACCCTCCACGCGTTGACCCTGACCTTCCGCGCGCGAATCACCACCCTGGCCTTGAGGACGCTGACCGCCATGCCCGGGCTGCCGGGGGCCGCCCTTGCCGTGATGCCGTCCGCCGTGCTTGCCATGCGGACGCGGTGTTCCGCTGCGCGCGCCTTCATTGCCGCGCAGCGCTTCGTTTACCGGGTTACCTTCGCCGGCGGGCACGCCCGTTGGCGCTGGCATGCCTTCGGCCACGATTCCGCCATCGACTGCCGCTGCGCCGTCGACCATGGGCGCTGCATCGGTCGCGCGACTGTCGTCCTGCTGCCGCGGCGCGTTTCCACCCGGGCCACGACGTCCGCGCTGATGCTGCCCTTGCTTGCCCCGCGGCTGCCCGCCCTGCGGACGCGGCACACGCGGCACGCCGTCGGCACCGACCACCACCCCGGCCGACTGCACGACCGCGGCAACATCCACAGCTTCGAGTTCGAGCAGGTCGCCGCGTTTGAGCAAGGACGGCATCGCCAGCGTGCCGTAGCGCGTGCGTATCAGCCGCGACACCGTCAATGCCATCGCCTCGAACAGGCGCCGCACCTCGCGATTGCGGCCTTCCTTCAGCACGACGTGGTACCAATGATTGGCCCCCTCTTCCTCGCCGCCGCCATCCTCGACCTTTTCGCATTTGGCGAGACCATCATCGAGCTGCACGCCGGCCACGAGCATGTCCATCTGCTCCGGCGTCATCCGGCCCATGATGCGTACCGCGTATTCGCGTTCAACCTCGTAGCGCGGATGCATCAGCCGATTGGCCAGCTCGCCCGAATTGGTGAACAGCAGGAGGCCCTCGGTATTGAAATCGAGACGCCCGACATTGATCCACTTGCCGTTGCCGATGTTGGGCAACCGGGTGAAGACCGTGGGACGCCCTTCGGGATCGTCGCGCGAGACGATTTCGCCCGCGGGCTTGTGATACATCAGGATGCGCGGACGCGGCTCGGTGAAGCGCACCTTCACCAGCTCGCCGTTGATGCGGACTTCATCGCCAGGACCCACTTTTTGCCCCACTTCCGCCGGAAGGCGGTTTACGGTGATACGGCCGGCGATGATCATGTCCTCCATCGCGCGGCGCGAGCCGAATCCGCACGAGGCCAGGACCTTGTGCAGCCGTTGCGGTTCACTGAAGATTTCGTCAGTGGACCGTTTGTGTTTCGCCGGCGGGAGGCTCTCTTGAATCGCGGTCAGCGCCAGGCTCGGCTGCTGCATCGTCGTTTCCAAGGAGCGGACTCGCGAGGGCGAGTGCCGTCTCGGCGGCCTTGGTGGGGGCATCAGGCATCTCCAGGAGGTGGGAGGAATCGAGCTCGGCGAGAGGGGGGAGTTCCGCCAGCGAGCGGAGGCCGAGATCATCGAGAAAGGCCTTGGTCGTCGCGTAGAGCGCCGGACGTCCCGGCGTCTCGCGATGGCCGACGGCCTCGATCCATTGCCGGTCCTCGAGCGCCTTGACGACGTTCGTGGAGACGGCGACACCGCGGATGGCTTCGATGTCGCCGCGGGTGACCGGTTGCTGATAGGCGATGATTGCCAGCGTTTCCATCGCCGCGCGTGAATAGCGCGGCGGCTTTTCCGGCGACAGCCGGTCAAGATACGTCTGTACCGCAGCGACACCCTGGAAGCGCCAGCCGCTGGCCACCTGCACCAGTTCGACCTTGCGGCCTTTCCAGTCGTCCGCCAGCGCCAGCAGCACGCTGCGAATGGTGTCGTCCGGCAGCGGCGGATCGAACAGGCGCGCGAGTTGCGCGAGCGGCACCGGCTCGCCGGCCACCAGCAGGGCGGCCTCGAGGATGCTCTTGATCTCGGTCA
Organism: uncultured beta proteobacterium; assembly: GCA_963805355.1. Lineage (GTDB taxonomy): Bacteria > Pseudomonadota > Gammaproteobacteria > Burkholderiales > Casimicrobiaceae > VBCG01. Next base: position 1,060,865 of record CAWDTZ010000004.1, read on the forward strand.
GGTCGCCACCGGCGTCGGCAGCCTGTGCCATGGCTTCTTCGGATGCAGTGCGTTCGTTCATCGTGCGTTCTTCGGTGGAGGCGCGGGGAAGCGCGTGGATCAGGCGTCGTCGGCGGCCAGCGTGAAAGGGCGGACGCCGGTCAGCGTCACGTGAATGGGCGCATACGGCTGCGCCTGCGCGACGTCGATCAGCTGTTCGCGGGCCAGCTCGAGCATGGCGAGGAACGTGACGATCAGGTGCGGGATGTCGGCGTGGCCGGCGAACAGCGCGGTGAATTCCATGAAGCGGCCAGGTTCCAGCAACTTCAGCATGCGGCTCATCTCGCTGCGCACCGACAATTGCTCGCGCGTGACGAGGTGATGGCGGTTGACGTGCGCGCGCTGGATCAGCACCGCCCACGCCGCCTTCAGGTCATCGGGATGCACGGCGGGCATCCGCGCCGCGGTCACGTGATCGATCCAGACCCGCACCGTAGCGAAATCGCGCTCCGCCAGCGGATGCGCATCGAGCGCACGCGCCGCTTCCTTCATCCGCTCGTACTCCAGCAGCCGGCGCACCAGCTCCGCGCGCGGATCCTCGGCCTCGGCGCCCGGCTGTGCCGGCGGTTTCGGCAGCAACAGCCGCGACTTGATCTCGATCAACACCGCAGCCATGAGCAGATACTCCGCCGCAAGCTCGAGGTTGGAGCGACGCATCATCTCCACATAGCCGAGATATTGCTTCGTGAGATCGGCCATCGGGATATCGAGCACGTTGATGTTCTGCCGCCGGATGAGATACAGCAGCAGGTCGAGCGGCCCCTCGAAGGATTCGAGAAACACCTCGAGCGCCTCCGGGGGAATGTAGAGGTCGCGCGGCATCTCGTTGAAGTCCTCGCCGTAAACGCGCGCGAGTGGCTTCGGATCCGGCGACGGATGCGCGAGGTCGAGCTCGGCATCAATCATAGGAGACCCCCATTGCGGCGCGCACATCGCGCATCGTTTCCTGCGCGAGCTTGCGGGCACGTTCGCAGCCGTCGGCCACGATGTTGCGCACCAGCGCCGGGTCGTCGATGTATTTCTGCGCGCGCTCGTGCAGCGGCGTCTGCTCGCGGATGATGGCGTCGATCACCGGCTGCTTGCATTCGAGACAGCCGATGCCGGCGGTGGTGCATCCCTTGATCACCCATTCCTGCGTGGCGGCGTTCGAATAAATGCGATGCAGCGGCCAGACGGGACACTTCTCCGGATTGCCGGGATCGGTGCGGCGGACGCGCGCCGGATCCGTCTGCATCGTGCGGATCTTCGTCGTGACCTCGGCCGGATCGTCGCGCATCAGGATCGCGTTGCCGTAGGACTTCGACATCTTGCGCCCGTCCAGTCCCGGCACCTTCGGGTTCTCGGTGAGCAGCGCGTCGGGCTCGGGCAGGATCACGCGGCGCGAACCTTCGAGGTAGCCGAACAGGCGCTCGCGATCGCCCAGCGCCAGATTCTGCGTCTCGTTCAGCAGCTCCTTGGCCGCTTCGAGCGCCGCGGCGTCACCCTTCTCCTGGAACGCGGTGCGCAGCTCGCCGTAGCGGCGCGCCTTCTTGCTGCCCAGTTTCTTGATCGCGGCCCGCGCCTTGTCCTCGAAGCCCGCTTCGCGGCCGTAGATGTGGTTGAACCGCCGCGCCACCTCGCGCACCAACTCCACATGCGAGACCTGGTCTTCGCCGACCGGCACCATGTTGGCGCGGTAGATCAGGATGTCCGCAGCCTGCATCAACGGATAGCCGAGGAAACCATAGGTGGACAGGTCGCGGTCGGACAACTCCTGCTGCTGGTCCTTGAAGGTGGGCACGCGCTCAAGCCAGCCGATGGGCGTCATCATGCCCAACAGCAGCGTGAGTTCGGCATGCTCCATCACCTGCGACTGGATGAAGAGCGTCGCGCGCGAAGGGTCGAGGCCGGCCGCCAGCCAGTCGATCATCATCTCCCAGACCGATCCGGAAATGTCCTCGGGCGACTCGTAATGCGTGGTCAGCGCGTGCCAATCGGCCGCGAAGAAGAGGCATTCGTACTCTTCCTGCAGGCGCACCCAGTTCTTGAGGGCGCCATGGTAATGGCCGATGTGCATGCGGCCGGTGGGGCGCATGCCGGATAGAACGCGATCAGAAAACATGGGTCGAGACGATTCGCTTATGAAAATGGTGCCGCCGCTTGCCGCGGCGGAGTCACGCGCCGGTCAGCGCATGCAGGACGAAGGCCGCCACCCGCAGCAACGGGCTCATCAGGCGCTCAAGCCAGCCCGCGAACAACAACAGCAAGATCACCGCAAAGCCATAAGGCTCGATGCGCGCGTAAACCTGGGCGGCGCGCAGCGGCAGCAATCCGGTCACGATGCGTCCACCGTCCAGCGGCGGAATCGGCAGCAGGTTCAGCACCATCAGCACAAGGTTCACGCCGATGCCGACCTGCGTCATCGTATACAGTCCGTCGCTGGCCCAGGGCCCCGACGGTGCCACCAATCGGCTCAACAGCGCCCACAGGATGGCCATTGCAAAATTGACGGCAGGCCCTGCGGCCGCGACCCAGATCATGTCGCGCTTCGGGTGCCGGAGGTTGCCGAAATTGACCGGCACCGGCTTTGCCCATCCGAACACAAACGGAACGCCGACCAAGAGTTTCGACGTGATCAACATCAGGCCCGGCACCAGAATCGTGCCGATCAGGTCGATATGCTTGATCGGATTGAGCGTGACCCGGCCCAGCACGTACGCGGTGTCGTCGCCGAACATCCTGGCAACATAGCCGTGGGCAGCCTCGTGCAGCGTGATCGCAAAGACCACCGGTACCGCCCATAGCACGATGGTCGCAACGGAAAAATCCATTCAGCGCTGCATTCTACCTGAACATGCCCCGCCGTCGTGCTCCGGTCATCACCCAAGCCCCAGCCGCGCCGGATCGCCGCCGCCGCGGCGCACGATCACCGCAGGTTCGGCGGCGAGGTCGATCATCGTGGTCGGCACCGCCGAACATGGTCCGGCATCGATCACGAGATCGACCCGCGCCTCCAGACGGTCGCGAATTTCGTCCGGGACATTGAGCGGCGCGGTTTCACCCGGCATGATCAACGTGGTCGACAGGATCGGCTCGTTCAGTTCGGCCAGCAGGACCCTCACCACGGGATGATCCGGCACGCGAATGCCGATCGTGCTGCGCTTCGGGTGCTGCAGCCGCCGCGGCACTTCGCGCGTGGCCGGCAGCAGAAAGGTGAAGGCGCCCGGCACCCCTTGGCGAACGATGCGGAATTGCCAGTTGTCGAGGTGCGCGAAATGACCGGCATCCGCCAGGTCGCGGCAGACCAGCGTCAGGTGGTGCTGGTCGTCCACGCCGCGTATTGCGCGCACGCGGGCCACGGCGGAGCCGTCACCGGGTAGACACCCCAGCGCATAGCTCGAGTCGGTGGGATAGGCGATCACGCCGCCCTGGCGCAGGATGGCCGCCGCCTGCTTAATCAGGCGGGGCTGCGGATGGGTGGGGTGAACCGAGAAGTATTGGGCCATCGGGTGCCGACTATGTTCCTTTGGCTATATAATACCGCGCCTGCTACCAATTTGGGTTATAACCGCCGTGAACCTGCAGCAATTGCGGTATCTCTGCGCCGTGGTGGACCATGGCCTGAATGTCTCCACCGCGGCGGAAGCCCTGTTCACGTCGCAGCCAGGTATCAGCAAGCAGATCCGTCTGCTCGAGGACGAGTTGGGCCTGTCGGTGTTCGTGCGCCAGGGCAAGCGGCTGGCGTCGTTGACGCCGGCCGGCGAAATCGTCGTGGCTACCGCGCGCCGCGCCATGCGCGAAGTCACCAACCTGAAGCGCGTCGCGGAAGAGTTTCGCGGCGAAGACGCCGGCACGCTCTCGATCGCCACCACGCATACGCAGGCGCGCTACGTGCTGCCCAAGGTGCTGCGCGAATTTGCCAATCGCTTTCCCAAGGTGCGCGTGATCCTGCATCAGGGCAATCCGTTGCAGGTCGCCGAGCAGACGTCGCGCGGCGAAGTGGACGTGGGGATCGCCACCGAAGCACTGGCGGACTATCCGCAACTGGTCACGCTGCCTTGCTACGAATGGAACCGCGTGCTGTTGGTACCCAAGCACCATCCGCTGGCGAAGAGCAAGGCGCTGACCCTCGAAGGATTGGCCCGGTTTCCGCTGGTGACCTACGACGGCAGCTTCACCGGCCGCACGGCGATGAATGCCGCGTTTACCGCGCAGGGTCTCGAACCCAATGTCGTGCTCTCTGCCCTCGATGCCGACGTGATCAAGACCTACGTCGAACTCGGCATGGGCGTCGGCATCGTCGCCCAGATGGCCTACGACCCGGTGCGCGACACGGCCTTCGAGAAGCTCGATGCCAGTCACCTGTTCGCGCCGTCGGTCACGCGGCTCGGATTGCGTCACGGCGTGTTCCTGCGCGGGTATGTGTATGCGTTCATCACGCTGTTTGCGCCGCAATACACCCGCAGCGCGATCGAGGCGGCACTCGCGGCCCGTACTGCCTGATGATGAACATCCCGGCACCGGCCGCGGGTGCACTCATCCGGCGGCCCACGTGGGGTTTCGCGGCGCTGCTCGCCTCGCTCGCGATGATGGGGCCGTTTGCGGTCGACATGTACCTCCCCGCATTCCCCGCGATCGAGGCCGAATTCGACGTCGGTGCGATCGCTTTGCAGCAGACGCTGTCGGTCTACCTGTTCGCCTTTGCCTTCATGCTGTTGTGGCACGGCGCCCTCACCGACGCATGGGGCCGGCGCCCGGTGGTGATCGGCGGTCTCGCCATCTACGGCCTGGCAACACTGGGTTGCGCCATCGCCGGCAACATCGAATCGCTGTGGCTGTTTCGCGCGATGCAGGGCGTGTCGGCCGGCACCGGCATGGTAGTGGGTCGCGCGATCATCCGCGATCTCTACCACGGCACCGACGCGCAGCGCCTGATGTCCCGTGTCACGCTGATGTTCGGCATCGCGCCGGCCATCGCCCCGATCATCGGCGGCGCACTGCTCAACCTCTTCGGCTGGCGCGCGATCTTCTGGTTCAAGCTGGTCTGGGCCTGCGTCGTGCTGGTGTATTGCGTCGCGCGCCTGCGCGAGACGCTGCCGCCGGCGCAGCGCCACGCGCTCCATCCGCGCGTGCTCTGGCACAACTATCGGAACGTGCTGCTTCGCACCGATTTCCTGCTGCTGTCGATGATCACCACGCTCAACTTCTGCGCGTTCTTCATCTACATCGCGGCCGCGCCCGCGTTCCTGGTCCAGCTGCTTGGCGTGTCGACGTGGGGCTTCGCGTGGCTGTTCGTGCCGATGATCGGTGGCATCATGCTCGGCGCCACGATGTCGGGCCGCATGGCGGGCAAGCGCTCCCCGCAGTCCACCATCCGCCTGGGCTACGGGTTCATGGCGGCAGGCGCCGTGCTCAATCTCGCGATCAGCTTCGGCCTCTCCGGCGACGTGCGCTGGAACGTGCCGCCCATCTTCATCCTGTGTGTCGGCACCGCGCTCGTGATGCCCAGCGTCACGCTGATGCTGCTCGATCTCTTTCCCACGATGCGCGGCATGGCGGCTTCGCTGCAGGGCTTTGTCCAATTCGCAACCGGCGGTTTTGTCGCCGGCTCCGTCGCGCCCCTGCTTGCGCGCTCGCTGACCAGTCTGGCGCTGGGCATGGCGGCCTTCAGCGTGGCAAGCTTCGTCCTTTGGCTGGTCTATCAGCGCCGTGCCCGCGTCTTGTTGAAAGGTTGGACTCCATGAATCGCGTTGTTGCCGTCGTTGCGTCATTGTTCGTCGTCACCCTGCTGGTCGTGCCGCCGCACGCGATCGCCGTCGAAATTCCGCAATCGCTGCCGATCGCGACGCTGACCATCGGCAAGCACAAGGCGATGGCCGAGGTCGCCATCACACCCGAGCAGCGCGCCGTGGGGCTCATGCATCGCTTCAGCCTGCAGCCGGATCACGGCATGCTGTTCGTGTTCGAGCGCGCCGAAGCGCAGGCCTTCTGGATGAGGAACACCTACGTCCCGCTGTCGATCGCGTTCATTGCCGCCGACGGGCGCATCGTCAACATCGACGACATGAAGCCGCAGACCGAGGACTCGCACTATTCGAAAGGACCGGTGGTGTACGCGCTGGAAATGCGCAAAGGCTGGTTCGCCGAGCGCGGCATCGGCCCGGGTGCCACCGTCGAAGGCATCGCCGCCGCCATCAAGCGCTGATTCGTCCCGCCGCGGTATGCGGCAGGCATCGCAAGTCACAGCATCAAGGCTGGTGCGCAATGCGCTGAATTCCGGGGCAATTTCGCCGTCCCGGAACCATCCTCCTGTCATAGGTAAATAGGCCGGCCTTGCGGTGTCGGCGGGAACGCTTTGCCGCTCGTCGGACCATTGTGCGATACAAATTGTTCATCGTTATATTTCGACCGTCGTTCGCACGTCCGAAACGGGTTCAACATGCGGCCTTCGTTCAAACCGGATACCTCGCCCACCGCTGCCGCCACGGTCGTCGGCACCTTGCCGCGCTCTCACCTGCTGGCACTGCCCTTCGACGACACGATCGGTGCCCGCGGGCTGTACCGCGAAGTCCTCCCGTGGCTGGCCCACCTCGGCGTCGACAGCCTGTCCTATTTCGTGACCACGCATACCGATGGCGCAGTGCGCGGCGACATGCGGTGGACGACGCTCCCCCGTGCCTGGTCCGCGTGCTACCGGCGCGAGGCCTATATCGCGCTGGATCCCCGGTTGACCCCCGCCCGCCGGCACCTCGCACCCCTTTTGTGGGACGCGCGCGAATGTCCGGAAGACTGGCGCGTGCAACGTTTCCTGGCCGATGCCAGCCGTCAAGGCATTGCCGGGGGCGTCGTCGTTTCGCTGCACAATGGACCTACGCGTTGGGCCACGGTGACGTTCGACGTCGGCGTGGCGCGCGCGGACCTCCATTTCCGGGATCGCATTGCGCCGCACGTAGGCGACCTGTTGATGATCGCGGTCGCAATGCACGGGCGCATCGCCCTTTGGCCGCAGGGGCGCGCGACGCGCCGCTGCGAGCAGCGCGGACTGTCGTTTCGCGAGCGCGATTGTCTGTTGCTGGCGGCGCGCGGACTGACCAGTGCCGATATCGGCGAGCGTTTGTCCGTGGCGGAGCGCACCGTGAACTTTCACTTCCGCAACATCAAGACCAAGCTTGGCGCGATCAACCGTCCCGAAGCCATTGCCCGTGGCATTTCGCTGGGAATCCTCAACAGCGACGCCGACTAGAATCCGCTGGCGAGGCTGCAGCCTGCGGGACTGACGCAATATCGTCGGTGGTCGTTCAGCCGTTCGCGGCCAGCCACGCGCGCATTTCCGCAATGGAATGCGCCGTGGTCTCGGGATGCAACGCCGCCAGCCCCTCCGCTTCGTGCGCGCCGTAGGCGACGGCGAGTGCCGCTGTCTTCGCGTTGCGCGCGAGTTCGAGGTCGTGCGTGGTGTCGCCGATCATCAGCGTTTTGCTGGCATGCACCTCCAGCCGGTCCATCAGATGCAGCAACATGTCCGGGTGCGGCTTGGGCATGCCCTCATCGGCACACCGTGTTGCATGAAAACGCGCGTCGAGGCCGTGCTTCACCAGCGCGCGCGCGAGGCCCGCGCGATTCTTGCCGGTGGCCACGGCCAGCAGGTAGCCCGCCGCGTCGAGCTCATGCAGCAGGTCGAACGCACCGTCGAACAGCGGAATGTCATCCTCGCCGGCAAGATAATGATGCCGAAAGCGCGCGGACAATTCCGGATAGCGCGCCGCCGGCAACGCAGGCGTCACCCGGCGTAATGCATCGGCCAGGCCCAGTCCGATCACGAAGCGCGCCGACGCGAGATCGGGCACTGGCTCGCCCACGTCCCCGCAAGCCGCCTGGATGGCGTGCGCAATCATCGTCGTCGAATCGGACAATGTGCCGTCCCAATCGAACACCAGCAGGCGAAACCGTCGCGCGCCCGGATCACGCATCGGGCACCGGCAGCATTGCCGCGTCGAGCCGTGCAATGAAGCGCGCCAGTTCCGGCGGCAGCGGCGCGACCCAACGCATCCGCTCGCGCGTGACCGGATGGTCGAAGGCCAGGGTCTGCGCATGCAGGAACATGCGCTTCAGGCCATTGCGCGCGAGTTCCTTGTTCCACGCAAAGTCGCCGTACTTGTCGTCACCTGCCAGCGGAAAGCCGAGGTGCGTCAGGTGCACGCGGATCTGGTGGGTGCGGCCGGTCTTCAACTCCGCCTCAAGCAAGGCCAGCGGCGGCTCGCGCTCGAACCACGTGGCCTGTCGCCGGAATATGGTCTCGGATTCCTGGCCTTCGTCGTCGTCCACGCGCACCCGGCGCTCGCCGTCCGCCGTGGAAAACTTGTGCAGGCCGAGTTTCACGCGCCGCATCGCGTCCCGCCAACGGCCGCGCACCAGCACCTGGTAGCGCTTGTCGAACCCGTGGTCGCGCAGCTGGGCATGCAGGTCGACCAGGGCCGCGCGTTTCTTGGCCACCAGCATCACGCCGGAGGTGTCACGATCGAGCCGGTGCACCAGCTCGAGGAATTTGGCCTGCGGGCGGGCCGCGCGGAGCTGCTCGATCAGGCCGGCCGCGATGCCGCTGCCCCCATGCACCGCCAGCCCCGACGGCTTGTCGATCACGATCAGCGCGTCGTCCTCGTACAGGATGGGCAGCGCGGCACCTGCGCGGACATGATGGGGGGCCGGCTCGCCCGGAAAGGCCGGGGCCGCCGTCCGCACCGGCGGGATCCGCACCACGTCGCCCAGTGCCAGCCGGGTATCCGGCCCCACCCGCCCCTTGTTCACCCGAACCTCGCCGCTGCGCAGGATCCGGTAGATATGGCTCTTCGGAACCCCTTTCAGCAGGCGGGTCAGGTAGTTATCGACCCGCTGCCCGGCAGACTCGTCGCCGATGGTGAGCCACTGCACAGCATCCTTGCTTAACTCGTTCATTCGCTTATAATTGTGGAGGGTTCGCACCAGTGCGGATCCGGCAGGCGGCAGCCCCGGAAAGGGGGTGCACTCCCTCCCGGACAGCGCACTGTACAGGGCGTGCGTCGTGGTTCGACGACCCCACGAACAACCCGGTTTCAGTCGCTCGCCGGTCGGGGCTCTTGCCCGGAAAGTAGCGATGGTATTCGATGAGCGCAGTCTCCGCACCCGGCAACGGCCGGTTCGAAGCGGCGCATTGCGCGGCGCCAAAAGCGAGATTTCCCAACGCCGGCTGCCCTGTCCGTTTGCGCCTGTTGTGCTGGCGCCGGCCCGGCAACCGACTGACTTCAACCGCTTGTTGCCTGAAAAAGATTAGAAATCACCCGAGAGCCTCCCGGTCCGCTTACCGCGAACCCGACCCGATGCCAATACGCCTCATCGCCATCGTGCAGCGCTCTCGCCGGCCCGCTACCCATGCGGCCCGCACTCTCGTCTTTGCCCGCAACCGCCGTTAGCACGCGTCTTCCCGCCGCGGCGTAACTGCTGCGGACGGTCTAGCTTCGACCTCCCGCTCCCGGCGGCTGCTGCGCCTTGGGAACGTACATGAAACGCATGCTGTTCAATGCCACCCAGGCGGAGGAACTCCGGGTGGCGATCGTCGACGGTCAGAAACTGATCGACCTCGACATCGAATCCGCCGCCAAGGAACAACGCAAGAGCAACATCTACAAAGCGGTCGTCACCCGCGTCGAGCCGTCGCTCGAAGCCTGCTTCGTCGACTACGGCACCGATCGCCACGGCTTCCTGCCCTTCAAGGAAATCTCCCGCGACTATTTCCGCGACCGCGATGCCGATCCGGGCAAGGCCCGCATCCAGGACCAGCTGAAGGAAGGCCAGGAACTGATCGTCCAGGTGGACAAGGACGAGCGCGGCAACAAGGGCGCGGCCCTCACGACGTACATCTCGCTGGCGGGACGCTACCTGGTCCTGATGCCGAACAATCCCCGTGGCGGCGGCGTTTCGCGGCGCGTGGAAGGCGAAGAGCGCAACGAGTTGCGTGATGCCATCAACGGCCTCGATGTCCCCAACGGCATGAGCGTCATTGCCCGCACCGCGGGCATCGGCCGCTCCACCGAAGAGCTGCAGTGGGACATGAACTACCTGCTGCAGCTCTGGCACGCCGTGGAAGACGCCGCCAAGATGCAAAGCGGCGCGTACCTCATTTACCAGGAGTCGAGCCTCGTCATCCGCGCCATTCGCGATTATTTCCACCAGGAAATCGGCGAACTGCTGATCGACACCGAAGCCATCTTCGAGCAGGCCCAGCAGTTCATGGGCCACGTGATGCCGGCCAACGTCAATCGGGTCAAGCTCTACAAGGATGATGTGCCGCTGTTCTCGCGTTTCCAGATCGAGCACCAGATCGAGACGGCGTATGCGCGGCAGGTGGCCCTGCCCGCCGGCGGCGCCATCGTGATCGATCACACCGAAGCACTGGTGTCCGTCGACGTGAACTCGGCGCGCGCCACCAAGGGCAGCGACATCGAGGCGACGGCGTTCAACACCAACTGCGAGGCGGCCGACGAAATCGCCCGCCAGCTGCGCCTGCGCGATCTTGGTGGCCTCATCGTGATCGACTTCATCGACATGGAGAGCACCAAGAACCAGCGCGATGTCGAGAATCGCCTGCGCGATGCGCTGCGCTACGACCGCGCCCGCGTGCAACTGGGCAAGATCTCGCGCTTTGGGTTGATGGAGCTTTCGCGTCAGCGGCTGCGTCCGGCATTGGCCGAGGCGGCGCACATCCCGTGCCCCCGTTGCCATGGCATCGGCCACATTCGCGGCACCGAATCCACTGCGTTGCATATCCTGCGGATCCTGCAGGAAGAGGCCATGAAGGAGAACACCGCGCAAGTCGTCGCGCAGGTGCCGGTGGACGTCGCCACCTTCCTGCTCAATGAAAAGCGCAATGACGTGCTGTCGATGGAGACCCGTTTCAAGGTCAACGTGCTGCTGGTGCCCAATCGCCATCTCGAGACGCCCAACTACACGATCGAGCGTCTGCGCCACGACGACTTGAACCACGGCGAACCGTTACCGCTTTCCTTCGACATGGTGCAGGCGCCGGAACAACTGGACCCCATTCAGCAGCGAAAGGACGAAGCCGCCGTTCCGCGCCAGGAAGCCATGGTCAAGGGCATCACACCGGCCCAGCCCGCACCGCTCCATGTCGACAAGCCTACGGCAGTCCCTGTGGTCGCCGTGGCGCCTGCCGTCCAGGGCACATGGCTCACGCGCGTGCTCGGCTGGTTCCGCACGGCGCCGGCAGCACCGGTGGCAGCAACAGCCGCGCCGGCCCGTGCCGAGCGCCCCAACGATCGCAGCCGCGATGGCCGCCGCGACGGTCGCAATGACCGTGGTGAGCGTCCACGTGGTGATGGCCGCCGTGGTGGCAGTGGCGAACGTCGCGAGGAAGGCGGCGACAAGCGCCGCGGCAATCGCGATCAACGCCCGGAAGGTCGTGACGAGTCACGTGGCGAGAAGCGCAACGACAACCGCGGCGATGCCGCGCGCGCCCCGCAGCAACGCAACGGCGAAGGCGGCAATCAGCCCAAGCGCGAAGAGCGCCGGGAAGGCCAGCGTCCGCCGCGCGAACCGCGCGAACCGCGGGAAGGCCAACGTCCGCCGCGTGAACCGCGCGCGGAAAATGTGCCGGTGCTGGAAGCCGGAACCGCGAACGGTGTTGCCGTCGTCAATGCGCCGGTGGATAACCTGGCGGCCGAGGGCAAGGAAGGCGGCAATCGTCGTCGTCGTGGCCGTCGCGGTCGCGGTGGCGATCGGGCCGACCAGCCGCAAGGCGAAAATGGCGCCCCGGTGAACAATGACGGCGTCGTTGACATTGACATGACCCATGTTCCCGCAGTGGAGGGCAGTGCGCCACCGGCACGCGAAGCGCGTGCGCCCCGGCCGCCGCGCGAGCAGCGTGAACCCCGTGCCGCGCGCGAGGCCCGCGAAAGCCGCGAACCGAGGCAGGATGCGGAACGGCAGGCCGAGCCCGCGCCGATGGCAAGTACTGCCGGTGAGATGACGGAAATGGCGGCGCCAAGCTGGTCACCCGAGCCGGCACCGGCTCGCGTGCCCTTGGCCCAACAATATCCGGATGTGGCCGCGCCTGCTGCCACGGCATCACAGCCCATGGCCGAGGCATCTATGGAACATGCGCCCTACGTCGCGCCCGCGCCGGTCGTTGTTGTGCCGCCGGTCGCCGTTGCGCCGCCGGTCATTGAGGCAGCGCCAGTCGTGACGCCCCGACCCGTCGTTGTGCCTCCGGTGCAACTGACGTTGCCGGCGGATTCGGATCTGGTCCTGATCGAAACGAGCCACAAGGCGCCCGCGCCGATGGTCGACGAGCAGGCGGTCCCGCGTCCGCGTCGCGTGCGCCCGCCGCGTGTGGAGATCGCCAGCGAGCCGCTGGAGATCGTGGAAACGCAAAAGGGTCCGGCTGCGTAACCCGCGTCGTCCTGGCATTGCAAAAAGGGGAACGCATGCGTTCCCCTTTTTGTTGCCAGCGCCGATGCTACGATCGCGAACGATGAAGGAATTGCTGATCGTCTGGCATTCGCAGTTTGGCGGCACCGCGCAGATGGCAGCGGCGGCTCGCGACGGCGCGGCGACCATCGACGACGTAGCGGTCGTGTTCAGCACCGCCACGGACGCCGGCGTCGACGATCTCCTGCGTTGCGATGCGCTCCTCGTCGCGACATCGGAGAATTTTGGATCGCTCGCCGGCATGACCAAGGATTTCTTCGAGCGGGTGTACTACCCGTGCGAGCACCGCGTGATGGGCAAACCGTACACGGTGCTCGTGTGCGCAGGCACGGACGGCACGGGCGCGATGTTCCAGACGGACCGCATCGCCACCGGACTCAAGCTGCGCAAGGTTCTGCCCGGACTCGTTCACACGAGCGGCTTCACTGCCAAGCCGCAGATCGTTCCACGCGAAGTGCTCGCCAGTTGCTACGAGGTGGGCGCGACGCTCGCCGCCGGCCTGTCCGCGGGCATTTTCTGATCCTCGGCAATGGGTGACCGTGCGGACGCACGACAGGCTTTACTTCTTTAATGCGAATCGTTATCATTCGTAAATGACCAATCCGACTCCAATCGTCCCACCGCTTTCCCGTGCCGGGGACGCTGCTGCGTCCGCCGAGCGCCGCATCCTGAGCCGCGATCTCTTCGGCGAAGCGCGCGAGGTCGTCATCGAACACGCGGGACGCCTCTATCGGATGCGCATCACGCAGAACGACAAGCTGATCCTCACCGCATGAGCTGATCCCACCCGCCAACCGCGCCAGCCACGCCGCGTGCGAGCCAGCCAGGAATCTCCTCCGAGCTGGTCTTGTACGCACCCAACGCATTCATCGCCCCCACCAACCGGTCCGCACGCCACGCCGGTCTCCTGCTGGTTTGCCTGCTGCATGCGGCACTGTTGATGGCGCTGCTGCATCGTTGGCCGGAGCGGCATCGGCAGTTCAACGACCCGACTAACGTGCTGACGTTCATCGTGACGCCTGACGCGGCGCCCCCTGCCAAGGCGCCGCGTCCGTCGCCGGTGGCGAAGGCGCCGGCAGCACGCCCCTCGGCAGCGCCGGCTCGAATCGCGGAGCCCCCGCGTTCGACCGCGTCGGCAGATCCGACGCCGCCCTCGATCACGTTTCCCGCGGACAGCGCCATGTCACCCGCGCCACCGGCAGCCGAGGCGCCGCCCGTCGCCGCCGCAGTCGCGCCCAGCGCGCCGGAACCGACCCAAGCCGTCACGCCGCCCAGCTTCAACGTCACCTATCTCGACAATCCGCCGCCACCCTATCCGCCTATCGCACGCCGCAACGGAGAGCAGGGCCGCGTGCTGCTGCGCGTGCATGTGACCTCGGCGGGAACGCCCGATGCCGTTGAAGTGCGCACCAGCAGCGGCTCGCTGCGGCTCGACAACGCAGCCCTCGAAACCGTGCGCCAATGGCGCTTCGTTCCGGCGCGACGCGGCGACGAGACGGTCGCCGCGTGGGTCCTCGTGCCGATCAGCTTCACGCTCGCAGGCTAGGTGCAGCACGCGATGCCCGGCGCCACTGCAAGAACCAAGCGACTGCAGTCCAGTCCGCCCATTGTCGACGGGCTGGCATGTTGGTTCGCCGTCATGCAGCACCTGATTGTTCCAGCCAGCCATACGATGCCACGCGCGTCGAGCCAGCGATCCCCTGTCGTGTCACGCATTGTGGAGAGATCGCATGCCCATTCCATTTCGCCGCCGCTACGTCGCGGACTTCATCATCGACCATCGCGCCCAAACCGGGCTCGACGCGGTTCCCATCCGCGAACCTGTTGTCTCGCCACCGCGCCTGCACCACCTGTTGCCGCTGGGCGCCATGATCGCCGGCCTGGCATTCGCGCCTGACATCGCCTTGGCGCAGGCGGCCACGGAACCCGACAAGGACGAACCAGCCACACCCGAGGTGACGTTGCCCACGGTGCCGGTCCGCGACATGCGCGAGAAGACCACGGGCTACCAGACAACGACGACGGCCGTGGGCAAGATACCGCAACAACCGCGCGACATCCCGCAGGCGCTATCGATCATCACCGAGAAGCTGATGCAGGACCGCAATGCGACGACCGTCGCGGAAGCACTGCGCAATGTGCCAGGGGTCACTTTCAATGCGGGCGAAGGTGGCCGCAACGGCGACAACATCACGATCCGTGGCTTCTCCTCCGCGGGCGACCTCTACCTCGACACGATCCGCGACGTCGCGCAGTATCAGCGCGACACGTTCAACCTGAGTGAAATCGATGTGCTTCGCGGCTCGGCGTCGATGTTGTTCGGTCGTGGCTCTACCGGCGGCGTCGTGAACCAGGTCAGCAAGGTGCCATACCTCATGAACCAGAGTCAGGCATCGCTCACCGTCGGCAGCTTCGACTACGTGCGCGCGACCACCGACGTCAATGCCATTGTCGGCGAGAACTCGGCACTGCGGATCAACGCGATGGGGACAGACACCGACAGCTTCCGTGACGGGCCCCAGTACAGCCGGTGGGGCGTGGCGCCATCGTTCACATGGGGGCTCGGCACGCGCGACGAGGTCAACGCCGCATTTTTTTTCCTCGACGAGAACGACATTCCCGACTACGGCGTGCCGTACTACAAGGGCCGGCCGCTGCCGGTGCCCGTGACGAGATCCTACTACGGCCTCACCAACGCCGACTACGAACAATACCGGACCGCGATCGGCACGGTCACCTATGTGCATCGCTTCGGTCGCGACGCGGAATTGAAGAACATCCTGCGCTACGGCAATTACGAGCGCGACCTGTGGCCAACGGCGCCACGCCTGGAGGGTGCCCCCGATCCGCTGCAGCCGTCGTCCGTGATCACGCGCAGTCGTCCGGGGCGCCAGGGCGAGGACCAGGATTGGATCAACCAGACCGACTATTCGATCAAATTCGCGACCGGCGCGATCAAGCACTTCATGCTGGTCGGCATGGAGCTCGCGTCGGAAAACTCATGGACGCAGCGCTGGGGCCAGTTGCCGGGCGTAACGGCGCCCACGACCACCGTGGACAACCCGAACGACAGCCCGCCCCTGTCCGCCGACTTTTTCATGCACAACGTCACCGGAGAAACGCGCTTCAAGTCGACGACCGTCGGCATCTACGCGCAGGACTTCCTCGAGCTGACGCCAGTGTGGAAGCTGCTGGCCGGCACGCGCTACGACTACTTCGACTCCGACTACGAGCGCATCGGTCCGCTCGCCGACTACGGCCGCACCGACCGCGAGTGGAGCTTCCGCGCCGGGCTCATGTTCCAGCCATCCGACGAGCAGTCCTACTACCTGGCGTACGGCAGCTCCTTCAATCCTTCCGGCGAGTTGTACGCGCTCGACCCTCGCGGCGCCAACACGCCCCCCGAGAAGAACTACAACTACGAGCTGGGCGCCAAATGGGACCTGGCGGACGGCGACATCTCGCTGCAGGCGGTACTGTACCGCTCGGAGAAAACCAACGAGCGCAACACCGACCCACTGGTCACCGACGTCTTCCTGCTGTCCGGCCGTCGCCATACCGACGGCATCGAGCTGGAAGCAGCTGGACGCATCACGCCGGCGTGGGAGGTATTCGGCGGTGTGTCGTTCATGCGCGCCAGGATCGACGAGTCGCTGGTGCGAAGCGAAGTCGGCAAGATACCGATCAACACACCACCGTACACGGCAAGCCTGTGGACAACCTATCGATTCCTGCCTTACCTGCGCGCAGGACTCGGATGGGAAGCGGTCGGCCAACGCTACACGTCGCTCGCCAACACGACCCAGTTGCCGGCGTACAACAAGTGGGACGCAATGATCGCCTACGAGCGACTCAACTACGCGGTGCGGCTCAATCTCTTCAACCTGCTCGATGAGACGTACTACACGGGGCTCTACACCGGGCACGCGCTGCCCGGTGTCACGCGTTCCGCGCAGCTGACGTTCGATCTCAAGTTCTAGCCCGAGGCGCCATGCTGATCCACCTCCATCAAGTCCTGTCCGCCAAGGGCGTTGCGCGTTGCCGCGCGCTGCTCGACGGCGCCGCATGGTCCGACGGCCGCATCACGGCTGGCCCGCAATCGGCACAGGTGAAGAACAACCTGCAGCTGTCAGACAGCGCGCCTGCAAGTGTCGCGGCGCGCGCGATCGTGCTGGAGCAACTCGAGCGCCACGCGCATTTCTTCGCCGCGGCGTTGCCGAAGCGGATCTTTCCGCCGCTCTTCAACCGCTACGAGGGCGCGACGAACGCATTTGGCGACCACATCGACAACGCCGTGCGAACCGTGCACGCGACGGGGCAGCGCGTGCGGACCGACCTGTCAGCGACACTGTTCCTGTCGGACCCCGACGAGTACGAAGGCGGCGAACTGGTGATCGACGATGCGTACGAGCCGCGGAGCGTAAAGCTTCCGGCAGGCGATCTCGTGCTGTATCCGTCGACGAGCATCCATCGCGTCCAGCCGGTGACGCGCGGCGTACGCGTCGCTTCGTTTTTCTGGATCGAGAGCATGGTTCGTGACGGAGGTCGTCGTCAAATCCTCCATGACCTCGATATTGCGATCCTCGACCTTAGGCAGAAGTATGGCGAAATTGCGCCCGTTGTGCGACTTACCGGCACGTATCACAACCTGCTTCGACAATGGACGGAGGTGTAGCGAGCAGTAACTATGGGTCTGGTTGGGCCACCCGATGCGCCCGCAGCAATTCAAGCAAGGCACCGCTGCCGGCCTCGGCCAGATCGAGCACGCGCTCGAAGCCTTCTGACCCGCCATAGTACGGATCGGGTACTTCGCGTACGCCGAGGCTTGGGACCAGATCGAGAAAGAGCCCAAGATGCCCCGCACAGTCCGGCGGTCGCAGCCCTTCCAGTGCCGTTAAATTGGCGCGGTCCATAGCCAAAATCCAATTGAAGCGGCTGAAATCTTCCACGGTTACAGCCCGCGCGCTCAGCGCCGCAATGTCGTACCCGCGCATGCTTGCCGACATCACCGCGCGACGATCCGGCGGCTCACCCAGGTGGTGGACATGGGTTCCGGCCGAATCGATGATCAGCGACTCGCCGCATCCGCGCTGCTTGGCAGCAGCGCGGAATACGCCCTCCACCGTGGGCGAGCGACATATATTGGCCGTGCAAACAAAAAGCACCGCCTGGGGAAACGCGGGCATCGAGCGCGGGGTTGCTACTGCATGAACCAGCCGTGGCTCACCACCAGCGACTGCCCGGTCAGCGCGTTGCTGGGGAAGCCGGCGAACAGCACGGCCACCTCGGCGACATCTTCCAGCGTCGTGAACTCGCCGTCGACCGTGTCCTTCAGCATCACCTTCTTGATCACGTCGTCCTCGGCGATGCCAAGAATCTTCGCCTGCTCCGGGATCTGCTTGTCGACGAGCGGCGTGCGCACGAAGCCCGGACAGATCACGTTGGCGCGCACACCACGCGTGCCGCCCTCCTCCGCGATCACCTTGGCCAGACCGATCAAGCCATGCTTAGCGGTGACGTAGGGGGCCTTCAATTTTGACGCGAGCTTGGAGTGCACCGAGCCCATCAGGATGATGCTGCCGCCGCGTCCCTGCTTGTACATGTGCCTGAGGCACGCGCGCGAAGTGAGAAACGCGCCGTCGACGTGGATGGCCAGCATCTTCTTCCAGTCGGCGTAGGTGAAATCCTCCACCGGATGCACGATCTGGATGCCGGCGTTGCTGACGAGGATGTCGATGCCGCCCAGCGCCGCAGCAATGGCTTCGATGCCCGCGTCGACCTGGGCTTCGTTGGTGACGTCCATCGCCACGCCCATCGCCTTGCCCCCGGCGGCGTTGATTTCGGCGGCCACGGCATTGGCCGCGTCGAGATTGAGATCGGCGATGGCGACCTTGGCGCCCTCCTGCACGTAGCGCAGTGCGATGGCCTTGCCGATGCCGCTGGCGGCACCCGTGACGACGGCGACTTTGTCCTTCAGTTTCATGTTGGCTCCCTAAGCGGCAAGATAATCATGGATGACAGTGCCAAGCCCCAGCGTCAGGTCGCACATGATGTGGACGCCGGAAGTCACGCCGAGCACGGGCAGCGCGGCCACGGGGGCCAGCGCATGTTGAAAGAGTTCAAGCGCCGCGGGACCGGACCACGCGCCTTGCACGGTGACGTCCACGCACGCGTACTCCACCAGCTCGCAAATGCGCGGGTTGCCGTCGACATGCGGAATGATCTTGAGCAGGTAATTGGGCGCGGTGAGCGAGGCCAGGATCGGTTCGAGCGGCAACGCCTGGTGCTTGTAGCCCATCGTGGCCAGGGCCACCGGCACCGGGCCGTATTTGAGTACGCCCAGCAGCGTGTCCTTCTCGACGGTGAGGGAGGGTGAGGCCAGTTTCTTCGGGAAGCCCCACAATTCGCGGCCGCCGGCAATGGGCGCCTCGTCGTCGAGATACATCGCGTGCACATAGCCGCCGCGTTTGCCGTTGAACGATACGGGAATCACCTGCCCCGACTCGGTGTAGTTGCCAAACCCGGTGGAGTCCGGCATACGGATGAACTCGTACTTGACGATCGGGTCGGTAACCTGCAACGGCTCGGGCACCACGGCACGCAATGCGTCGAGGTCGGTGCGATACGTGATGATCATGTATTCGCGATTGACGAAGCTGTACGGTCCGCGGGGAAAAGCTGGACTGGTCAGGGGCATCGCGTAGGCGTTCTTGCGGACATCCTCGATCTTCAAATGCGTCTCCCGTCGATTTCACCGCGCCCCGCAGGCGCGGCTTCGGCCTTGCCTGCGCCGATACGAATCCGTCGACCCGCCGCGGTCATTGGGCAAGGTCGAAAGTATGCAGGCCGCGGCCCGCCGCGCAGGCCTTGAGCCAATCCTTGTGGGCCGACGTTTGCCGCACCGCTTCGCGTCCCGCGTCCCAGAGCGCATTCACGGTAGCGCGTGAAAACTCGTTGTCCTTGAACTGCGACGAGTGCTGGAGGCGCCGGTTGATGAGGTGCACCACCGACACCTTGCGTCCTTCCGCCACGCGCGCCAGCGCCTGCACATCCGGATCGGACTTGAGCTTCGCCGGCAAGCGCTCGAGCACCCGCGCCAGGGTTTCGCGCAATGCCTCCAGCTCCTTCACGCGATTGGTGTTCATCCGCGTCTTGCTCGAGTACTGGATATCCTTCTGCCGCTCGAGCACCTCGTCCATGTTCACCGGCAACTCGCCCCGCGCGCTGAAAAGGTCCACCTGCAGAATCAGCGCCTTGAGATGCGGATCGTCGTCCAGCACGTACCACAGCGGCGTGTTGGAGACGATGCCGCCGTCCCAGTATGCCTCGTCCTTGATGATGACCGGCGCGAAGCCGGGGGGCAGCGCGCCACTGGCCATCACGTGCTCGGGCCCGATCTTCATTTTCGACGTGAAGTTGTCGAAGTAGATCGAATTGCCCGAGCGTACGTGGACCGCGCCGACGGCGAAGCGCATCGACTTCGCATTGATACGGTCGAACTCGACCAGTTCGAGCAGGGTCTCGCGCAACGGCGAGGTGTCGTAGAACGACAGCGCGCCCGGCGTGCCTTCCGGGGCGAAAAACGGCGGCGTCATCCGCGGGCAATAAAAGCCGGGCACGCCGAAGGTGGCGCTGGCGGATGCGGATACCAGGTTGAGCGCACGGCGGATCGAATCGAAGGCGGCGGGTGCCGCCAGCGGCAAGCCGGAGGACACGCGATCCCAGAATTCGCGCAGGCGCGCCAGCCGCTTCTCCGGTGGATTGCCGGCAATCAACGCGGCGTTGATGGCGCCGATGGAGACCCCGGTAACCCAGTCGGGGGCGAAGCCGACCTCGGTCAGGCCTTCATAAACGCCGGCCTGGTAGGCACCCAATGCCCCGCCGCCCTGCAGCACCAGCACGGTATGGTCGACCCGTTCCTGATAATTGTCGGCGGCGGCAGTGGCTTGGGGCTGGACCATGGCGGTTCCGGAGGGAATCGGCACAGTATAACGGGATTGCTGCACAGCACCATTGGGCGTTCGCGAGCGCGCCGCGGGTGACGGCCGTTGATGAGGGGCCGCGCCACACGGCGCGACCGTTACAGATCAATGGGCAGGGCGATCCCGAACATCTGCTGCTTCAGCGCATGCAGGCGATCGCGCAGCTCCGCGGCCTTCTCGAACTCGAGGTTGCGGGCCGCCTCGACCATCAATTTTTCCAGCGCCTTCAACTCCCGCTCCATGTCCTTCTCGGGCATCGCCTCGTACTTGGCCCTGGCCTGCGCGGCACGCTGCTCCTTCTTCGCCTCGTCCGGGTCGTAGACACCTTCGATCAGGTCCTTGATGCGCTTCTGCACACCAATCGGCGTGATGCCCATCTCGAGGTTCCAGGCCACTTGCTTGGCGCGGCGGCGATCCGTCTCGTCGATCGCCAGTTTCATCGAGTCGGTGACCTTGTCGGCATACAGGATGGCCATGCCATTGATGTGTCGCGCCGCGCGGCCGATGGTCTGGATAAGCGAGCGCTCGGAGCGCAGGAAGCCTTCCTTGTCGGCATCGAGGATGGCCACCAGCGAAACTTCGGGAATGTCGAGGCCCTCGCGCAGCAGGTTGATCCCCACGAGCACGTCGAACTCGCCCAAGCGCAGGTCGCGGATGATTTCCACGCGCTCGACGGTGTCGATGTCCGAGTGCAGGTAGCGCACGCGCACGCCGTTCTCGGCGAGATAGTCGGTGAGGTCCTCGGCCATGCGCTTGGTGAGCGTCGTGACCAGCACGCGCTCGGCGCGGTCGACGCGAAGCCGGATTTCCGAGAGCAGGTCGTCGACCTGAGTGGCGGCCGGCCGCACCAGCAGCGTGGGGTCGACGAGGCCCGTGGGGCGCACCAGTTGCTCCACGACCTGACCCGCGTGCGTCTTTTCGTAGACCGCCGGCGTGGCCGATACAAAGATGGTTTGCGGCAGCAGCCTTTCGAATTCGTCGAAGCGCAGCGGCCGGTTGTCCAGCGCCGAGGGCAAGCGGAAGCCGTAGTTGACGAGGTTTTCCTTGCGCGCGCGATCGCCTTTATACATGCCGCCCACCTGCGGGATGGTGACGTGCGATTCATCGACGAACATCAGTGCGCCCGGCGGCAGGTAGTCGATCAGCGTCGGCGGCGGTTCGCCGGGATTGCGGCCCGACAGATAGCGCGAATAATTTTCGATGCCCTTGCAGTAGCCGATCTCGGTCATCATCTCGAGATCGAAACGCGTGCGCTGCTCGATGCGCTGCGCTTCGATCAGCTTCATCTGGCCGACGAAGTAATCCTTCTGCCCGTGCAACTCCACCTTGATCTGGTCGATGGCGGCCAGCACCTTGCTGCGGCCGGTGACGTAGTGCGACGACGGAAATACGGTGAAGCGCGCAAGCTTCTGCTTCAGGTGCCCCGTGAGCGGGTCGAAGATCTGCAGCGACTCGACCTCGTCGTCGAAGAGTGAGACGCGGATGGCATTTTCCGCGCTTTCCGCCGGAAAGATATCGAGCACGTCGCCGCGCACGCGGAACACCCCGCGCTTGAACTCGACGTCGTTGCGCGTGTACTGCATTTCGGTCAGGCGCTTGATCGCGTCGCGTTGCGAAATCTTTTCGCCCTGCTTCAGGTGCAGGATCATGCTGTGGTATTCGGACGGGTCGCCGATGCCGTAGATCGCGGAGACGGTGGCGACGATGATGCAGTCCGGACGCTCGAGAATGGCCTTGGTGGCCGAGAGCCGCATCTGCTCGATGTGCTCGTTGATCGACGAATCCTTCTCGATGTACAGGTCGCGCGAAGGAACGTAAGCCTCGGGCTGGTAGTAGTCGTAATAGGAAACGAAGTACTCGACCGCGTTGTTGGGAAAGAACTCGCGAAACTCCGAATAAAGCTGCGCGGCCAGCGTCTTGTTGGGCGCGATGACCATGGCCGGCCGGCCGGTGCGGGCGATGACGTTGGCGGCCGTGAAGGTCTTGCCGGACCCGGTGACGCCCAGCAGCGTCTGGAACGACAGCCCGTCGTTGATGCCCTCGATCAGCTTTTCGATGGCCTGCGGCTGGTCGCCGGCCGGCGCAAACGGCTGGTGGAGTTCGTAGGGACTGCCAGGATAGGTAACGACCATGGGAGCGGGACCGGACGGGTCAATCGACTATTGTAAATCGAACGGACGTTCGATGGCTAGAAGTTGTCCCGGCGGGCATGGCTGCGGACTGGGATTCAGCCTCGCTACCGCAGCCGTGACCGTCCGGCGCGGCCGAAGTCTTGCCGAAGGGGCCGCCGAAATTCATGCGGCCATCCCGAACTGCAGCGCCGCGAGTCGGGCATACAGCGGATTGGTCTGGGTCAACACGTCGTGGGTTCCGGTGGCGATCAACTTGCCACCATCGATCACCGCAATGCGGTCCGAGTGCCGGATCGTGGCCAGCCGGTGCGCGATGATGATCACCGTGCGGCCCGCCATCAACCGCTCGAGCGCCAGTTGCACCATCCGCTCGCTTTCGGCATCCAGCGCACTCGTGGCTTCGTCGAGCAGCAGGATCGGCCGGTCTGCAAGAATAGCGCGCGCAATCGCCAGCCGCTGCCGCTGGCCGCCGGACAGACGCACGCCGCGCTCGCCGAGGAAGCTGTCGTAGCGATCGGGCAGCTTGTCGATGAATTCCGTCGCATAGGCGTCCTCGCAGGCGGCGCGCACTTCCTCATCGGTGGCCCCCGGGCGACCATAGCGCACGTTCTCGGCCACGCTCGACGCGAAGATCACAGGGTCCTGCGGTACCAGCGCCATGCGCGCGCGCAGCGCTTCCGGATCGACCAGCCTGGCATCGATGCCGTCGACGCTCACCGTCCCCGCTTGCGGATCGTAGAAGCGCAGCAGCAACTGGAACACCGTGGTCTTGCCCGCGCCGGACGGGCCGACCAGCGCGACCTTTTCACCGGCCGCGACGTCCAGCGAGAATCCGTGCAGCGCCGCGGTATCCGGTCGCGACGGATAGTTGAATGTGATGCTCGACAAGCTGACAATGCCGCGCGATGGCGCGGGCAACGCCACCGGATGCGCCGGCGCGCGAATCTCGGGCTCGATGGCCAGCAACTCGAATAGGCGCTCGGTGGCGCCCGCCGCGCGCTGCAGGTCGCCCATCACTTCGCTGATCGTGCCGGCGGCGCCGGCCACCACCACGGCGTAGAACACGAATGCCGAGAGTTGGCCTGCGGTGATCCGGCCCGCGACAACGTCATGGCCGCCGACCCACAGGATGATGCCGATCGCGCCGAACACGAGCAGGATTACCGCCGCTACCAGCATCGAGCGCTGCCTGATCCGCTGCAATGCCGTGCCGAAGGCCTGTTCCACGCGCCCGCCGAACTGCCGGCGATCCACGCCCTCATGGCCGTAGGCCTGCACGGTGCGTATTTCATGCAGCGCTTCGTCGACATAGGCACCAACCTCGCCGACACGGTCCTGCGTGCTGCGCGAAAGTTTGCGTACGCGGCGCCCGAAGAAGATGATCGGCACCAGTACCACCGGCACGCCCACCATCACCAGCAACGTGAGCTTGGCGCTGGTCAGCGCCAGCATTACGAGGCCCCCGATCATCAGGAGCACGTTACGGATGGCCATCGATACGCTGGAGCCGATCACCGTTTCCAGCATCGTGGTGTCATTGGTGAGCCGCGAGATCACTTCGCCGGTACGCATCACCTCGAAATAACCGGGCGGCAAGCGCAGGAGATGGTCGAAGACAGCTCGCCGCAGGTCGGCCGTGACGCGTTCGCCGATCCATGACACGAAGTAGAAGCGGGCGTAAGTGGCAAACGCCATCAACACGATGACACCGAGCATGAAGGCCAGCGTACGGTCGAGTTCCGGACCGCTGCCCGACCCGAAGCCGCGATCGATCACGAATTTCAGGCCCTGTCCGATCGTGAGCACCGCGCCGGCCGCGAACAGCAGCGCGATGCCCGCGAAGATCACCTGCCGCCGATAGGGCCGCACAAAGCGCCAGATGCGCGTAAGCATCCGCAGCGCCGTGAGCGGCGGCAGTTTGGAGGTTGCGAGCGGTGCGGGAATCTCGGGCGAGGCCATCGGATGTTGGCTGCGGTCAGCCGCGCGAGCGGTGCAATTGCTTGTGCAGGGGTTGCACGTTAGCCTTAGTACCCGACTGCTGTCGAGTCGACATCCATCCTGAAGGAATTATTCATGCCACTGTCCCTTCCCGCTTTGACCACGTTGCTGGCCCTGCTCTGGTATGCCGTCACAGCCTTTCAGGTGGGGCGCATGCGGGTCCGTTACAAGGTGGCGGCGCCGACCACGACCGGCGATCCGGCGTTCGAGCGCGCCTTCAGGGTGCAAATGAACGAGGTCGAGCAGCTCATTGCGTTCCTGCCGGCCATGTGGATCTTCGCGTGGTTCGGCAACCCGCGCTGGGCCGCCATTGCGTGTTGCATCTTCATTCTGGGCCGCATCCTGTACGCGCTGGGTTACTGGGTGGCACCGGAAAAGCGCAGCATGGGCTTCACGATCTCCTCCATTGCCACGGCCGTGACGTGGGTTGCCGCGATGGTCAGCGTCATCCGCTGGCTCGATTTCGCGTGAAAGCGCGGCCCGGAATACACCGGGCGCAGTAGCGTAAAATGGTCGTTTGCCCACCCACGGTCTCGCCATGAACGCGCCCCAGCCCGCCTCGCTGTTTTCTGCAGTCGAACTCGCCCCTCGCGACCCGATTCTGGGCGTCACCGACGCGTTTGTCGCGGATGCCAATCCGGCCAAGGTGAACCTTGGCGTCGGTGTGTACTTCGACGAGAACGGCAAGCTGCCGCTGCTGGCATGCGTGAAGCAGGCCGAGCGCGAAATGACCGACAAGAGCGCGCCGCACGGCTACCTGCCGATCGATGGCATTGCCGCCTACGACAAGGCCGTGCAGGGCCTGCTGTTCGGTGGCGACAGCGAAACGGTCAAGTCGGGCCGCGCGGTCACCATTCAGGCACTGGGTGGCACAGGAGGCTTGAAGGTCGGCGCCGATTTCCTGCGTCGCTTCGCCCCCAATGCACAAGTGTGGATCAGCAATCCCAGTTGGGAAAATCACCGTGCGCTGTTCGAAGGCGCGGGCTTTACCGTCAACAACTACACGTACTACGACGTGGCCACGCAGGGCCTCGACTTCGCGGGGATGATCGCGTCGCTGGAGAAGATTCCCGGCGGTGACGTCGTGGTGCTGCATGCGTGTTGCCACAACCCGACCGGCGCCGATCCCACGGCCGAGCAATGGACCAAAATCATCAGCGTGGTCCGCGCGCGAGGCCTCGTGCCCTTCCTCGACATCGCCTACCAGGGCTTTGGCGATTCCATCGATGCCGATGGCGCCGTCGTGCGCAACTTTGCCGCAACGCCGGGCCCGATCTTCGTGTCCAGTTCGTTTTCCAAGTCGTTCTCGCTGTATGGCGAGCGCGTGGGCGCGCTGTCGGTGGTCACCACCGACAAGGACGAAGCGGCGCGGGTGCTGTCGCAATTGAAGCGCGTGGTGCGCGCCAATTACTCCAACCCGCCCACCCACGGTGGCCAGATCGTGGCCATGGTGCTCACCACGCCGGAATTGCGCGCGATGTGGGACGCCGAGTTGGCCGCGATGCGCGACCGGATCAAGCTGATGCGCGCCACACTGGTGGAGCGCCTGCACCAGCGGATGCCCGGCAAGGACTTCACCTACATGATGCGGCAGCGGGGCATGTTTTCGTATTCCGGCCTGTCGCAAGCCCAGGTGCAGCGCCTGCGCAGCGAGTTCTCGATCTACGCCGTCGATACCGGCCGCATCTGCGTGGCCGCGCTCAATGCGAAGAACATTGATTACGTGGCCGACGCCATCGCCAAGGTCAGCGCCTGATGCGGTTGCGGCGGACGACATTCAAGCTGATGTTAAGCAAGGAATTTTGACGAACGCCGGATTTGGGCTATAATTGCAATCTTCCTACGCGGGAATAGCTCAGTTGGTAGAGCGCAACCTTGCCAAGGTTGAGGTCGGGAGTTCGAGACTCCTTTCCCGCTCCAAACAAGCCGAAGGGAGAGCTTTTTACGAGGCTCTCCCTTTTGTTTCGGGGGCCGCGCGCGATGCCGGCAACCAAGTCCACACCCAAGGCGGGGTGGCAGAGTGGTCATGCAGCGGCCTGCAAAGCCGTCTACGCCGGTTCGATTCCGACCCCCGCCTCCAGAACCCCAAATGAACGTCCTCGCTTGAGGGCGCTTTGCGCTTCTGAGGCGCCTTGCGCTAATCCCAGTCCGTACTTGATCCAGCCATCGAGATGCTTTGAGGCCGGTGCATGTCGCCGCGGGTCACCGCTCGCCAGGTTGTGGCGACGCGCCTGGCTTCCTTGCGACCAGGTCGATGAGCGCCGATTTGCCGCTATGGCCCGTGCCCTCGCGGATCACGCCGTCGTAAGCCTCGAGTTCGAGAATTTCCCATTCGACGAATTGGCGCTCGAGCCACTCCCGCGTGTACATGTGCTCGCGGCGGGGCGGTCCTCCCGTACCATAGTCCACCTGCTCTGGCCGGTAGCCTTCCAGCAGAAGGAGCCCGCCCGATCCTACCGCCATCTTCATCGCGGCGAAGACGTGCTCGCGGTCAACGGGCGGCAAGAATTGAATGAACACCGCGACCACTGCGTCGTACTTCACGGCGGTCCAATCCCACGCATAGACGTCGCCTAGGCGATGGTCGACATTGACCCCGTGACGCACCGCCAGGCGCTTGGCTTTCGCCACCGCGTTGGGCGCGAAATCGAACGCCGTTACGTTGAGCCCTTGCTCGGCCAGAAAGACGCTGTTGCGCCCTTCGCCGTCGGCGACGCACAAGGCCGATTGGCCTGCTGAAAGCAAATGCGCGTGGGATCGCAAGAAGGCGTTCGGCTCCTCTCCGAAGTGGAAGTCATCGCGTGCGTATCGCGCGTTCCACATTTCGAGCGGATTGGTGAATCCAGTCATCGTCTCGTTCCGGATCGCGCTCGCCTGGGCCCCGCTTACCACGCCAATGGCTGAATCTGCGTGCGGCGCCCGCTCGGCAGCTGCAAGGTCGCTTCAGTCGGCGAGGTAAACGTAATTGTCATGGTTCCGTCGCTGCCCATCATTGGTGGCATCTGGTACGTGCACGACGCGCATTGTCCGCCGCGGTACTTGTCGAGCGTCCCCGTGGAGACTACATCACCGCCAGCGTTGGCGAGGTTACCGACGACAAGATACCAGAGCGGGTCGCCTCCGGCAGCGTAATCCGGCGCGCAGCTGACCCCGGAAACGCACGTGTAGGTCGTGTGCATGGCCATGAGACCGGAAATCCCCGCCCAGGTTTGTCCGGCATGCATGACCGCGGTCGAGGTTGCCCAGGGGCTGCCGGTGTCCGTGCAGTCGTAATGCGCGCCATCGACCAAGGGGAAATACAGGGTGGTGGAAACCGAGGCGCCCATCATCTGGCCAAAGCTCGTGCCGGAAATCAAAGAGAACTATGGAAGATCCTGCCGCCTGAACATGATTACGCTCCTGAATCGTGGAAACGTGCTTACCGAACTGCACGTGTCGCGCATGGGTCCCTGCTCGTCATCGAATGCCCATTGGCCTTGGTGGCACCCATTGACGGTCTGCGATAACTGCCCGCCTCTTGCCATCGGGCACCACGCGGTCGCGCTATGACCCGAGCTCGCGCCACTCCTGCTCGAATTCCTCCTTGTCGATCTCACCTTTCGCATAGCGCTCGCGGAGGGTGTCGAGCGCTGTCCTGGCGCCCGCCCTTCCCCGTGCTCCTGACGATTTGCCGATGAAGCGCCGCACCAACAGCTCCGCGACGACGACGACGATCAGACCCCAGAACAGCAGCATGCCGACCCCCCCCGAATCCCATTCCACTCCAACCGTATCGGTCGTACATCATTCACCGCTCCATTCGTTTTCAATCACGAAACGCCTAACCGCACGTACGCCCGTGATCGGTGTTCTGGCGCCAGGTCTTGCCGGCGTCCACGGTGGTGTAGATGTCGCGCTCAAAGGTAGCGATTGCGTAGTTCAAAGGTGCAGCCGGGTCCTGGGCGATCCAGGCAACCGCATCATTGGTCAGCATCGGCAAGCAACGCCGGCACTGGCCGCCAAGCTGTGGTAGTTCGATTCATTTGCCCTCCCGAATTATTGGTCGCTCCGGTCCGCGAATTCACCGCCGCCAAGACACGCGGTCACCGTTGTGGCGGTGCCCTAAGCCAAGGCTGCGGACCGAATCGTGCCGTTCGCGCGTGCTCACTTGGCGTCACGGCCCCAGCCACGCTGCAACTGTTCCCGCTGGGCCTTGGTGAGCGTCGCGTCGACCTGCTTCTGCGCGTCAGCGCCTGTGGTCCACATCTGTTGGCGGAGTGTTTCCAGACCCTTGAACGCCTTGCCGATGGCGGCATCATCGGGATTGCCCGATGCCATCAGTTCGCGCAATTGGAACTGCTGCTGCTGCATCTTGCCCATCAGCTCCCAGTGCTTGGTGGAAAGGCCTTCCTGGATCTTGGTGATCTTTTCGCGCTGGTCGTCGCTCAGGTTGAGCGCGCCCAGATAGTCGGCGCCGTAGCCGCCCATCATTCCGCGGCCCATGCCATAGCCGACCATCATTCCGGGGCCAATGCCATAGCCACCGTAGCCGCCCATCATTCCTGTACCCATGCCGCCACCGTAGCCGCCCATCATCCCGGGACCGTAGCCGCCCTGCCCTTGGTGGTAGCCGTACATCATGCCGGGGCCGTAGCCACCCTGCCCTTGGCCGTAGCCGCCCACCATTCCAGGGCCGCTGCCCATCTGGGCATAGGTAAGCGGTATGGTCACTGCAATGGCTATTGCCGCCAGCGTGGCGGCGATGGTGCGCTTGTTCATGGATTTCTCCTTGGTGTTGGTTTCGGGACGAGACGTGATCGTGGTCGTCATGTCGATCTCCTTGGAAGGAACCGGACGCCGGGCGTCTGCCCATGCCGACCGAAATGCAGCCAATGGCGCGACCCGGCGAGCCGGAACGCGCGTTTGCCGGTCGGACGTGCACCGACCAGCCCAACGGGCTGGCTAAAGTCTGAGGTGGGCGAAGCGGAGGTAGGCGGTCACGTCCGGAGGCGGACGTGCGGCCAGTGCCAGTTGGAGAACTGGCGGAGGTGCGGCGGCAACACTGATGTCGCGAACCACGACGATCAGCGGCTGGGCATCGGGCTGATCGCCGAGTGGCGAAAGCTTGGTTACGATCGGAATGTCGGCCTTGCAGAACTGCTCGCAACCGACCGGTGCGCCTTCATCAGAGTGCTGCTCGCTCGTACTTGCGGCAACCACATGAACCGGTGCCATGTTCGGTTCAACCCAGCCACACCCATTCGCGATCCCTACAAACAGCGCGAAGAGCCACACCCCGAGTGCGACGCCGGTGATGGTCTTGCGCTGCTGTCGGAAGGGCCTGAACACTCTAGTGCGACCTCGTGTCGATAACCAGGTTCTAGTCTAGACCGCGTACCTGTTCGGAATTTGACGCAGATCAAGGCCAGCTCCCGGCCCAGCAGCAGCAATCAATGCCATGGGCAGATTCACGCTTCCTTCACGCACCGGTTCCACGCATTGGGCTAAGCACGGACGTAGCGAATCGCCATAGGTGGCCTTGTTATCCGCCGCCCTGCCCCGCTTCAGTCCACGCCCGCCCTGAGGGCATGAGCCAGCCTCGACACGTCAATCACCGAACCTGAATTTCCGTTTCCTGATCGACGAGTTGACTGGACTCGGGAACTGCGTTCACAAGCGACCGGATACTGACGCCTGCCGTGACCGCCTCCAGCGATTCGTTAATTCGAGTAATCAAATCCTCGACAGGCGCAGTGAGCGGAAGCGATTCCGGATTGAAAAAACGCGCTTCACCCGACTTGCGTACCGTATCCAGGACATCCGCCACCGACATCTCCGACAAATCACGGGCCGGCAAGTACGCCGGTGGATCGTCGTTGCTGAGCTGCAACAGCCCGCCCTGGCAAAGCGCGCGGAGCACGACGTCGACCGCATGCATGGGCACGGCCAGATGTTGGGTGAGTCGATGCAGTGCCCACGGAGGCTGTCCGTGCACGAAGTTCGACCCGATCTGGACCATGACGGCAATGGCCAGTCGTTCGCGCATGCGATTGGAAAGCCGCGGCTCGCCCCGCATCGCATAGAGATATTCCGGATTCTGCAGGTAGAACGAAATGGCGGCCCCGATCAGCAGCACCAGCCAGCTCACGTATAGCCAGATCAGGAACAGGACGAGGATTGCAAAGCTTGAATAGATCGCGGCGTATTGGGTCGACGACGCCGCGAATACTGCAAACCCCCATCCCGCCGATTGCCAGAGCGTGCCGCCAATCACGCCTGCCACGAGCGCCGGCACGAAGCGTACCCGCGTATTGGGGATGAACTGATAGAAAAACGTGAATGCGCAGATCACAAGGGCGAACGGCGCAAGCTTCGCCCCACCGAGTGCCAGACTTCCAAAGGGCTCGATGGCGACGAGCCACTGCACAACCGCGGAATTGAATGCCATGGCGGTGATGCCAACGGCGGCGAAGACGAGGATAGGACCCACCAGAAGCACACTCAGGTAGCGACTGAAGCGCTGACCCAGGCTGCGCAGCTGCGTGACGTGCCAGATGGCGTTGAACGATTCCTCGATTTTCTGCATCAACGAGATGACGGTGTACAGAAGCAGCCCGAGGCCGACCGCGCCAAGTACGCCGACATTCATTTGCGCAATGAATTCAACCAGCCGGGACGTGATCTCGCTGCCTTTCTCGCCCAGCGGCGCCAGCAGGTTGTCCAACAGCGGTTCGATCTGGTTGTGGACGCCAAATGCCTTCAACACGGAAAAACTGAGCGCCAGCATCGGCACCATGGACAGCAACGTCGTATAGACGAGACTCATCGTCCACAGCGTGAGTTCACCCTCGAACACATCCCGAAAAAGCACGATGACGAGCCGCACGATGCGCACGACGCGCACCTTCCAGATCGGCAGACGCGCAAGATGCTGCGACCAGATCGCCTGGTCGATTTGCTTCAGCCAGCGGTGGATGTCGCTCAGCATCTAACTGTGTTTGGAAGGACGCGCCGCCTCGCGCGGCGGGACAGCCCTCAGGTGCGGCTCTGAATCGTGCGGTCGATCTTGTCCTCAATTTCGCCAATGTGCGCAGAGAGCCCGTTGCCCGCCTCGACGAGTCGCCCTGCCAGCGCCTGCTCGGCGACTTCAATACGACGCAACGTTTCAGTCTGGACCGCGGCGATATCCGTTGCCAGCTTGCGCAATTCCGCCTCGAGAAAAGTACGCAATTCGGTAAATCGCGAAGCCTCGGCCTGGTCTGCGAGTTCACGCTGCGCTGCCATGTCGCGAGACGCCCGGCGCGCCTCGACGATCACGCCCGCCTGTTGGTAAACGATGTAGACGAGGAACAGCGCGGAAAGCAGTCCGGTAAGCACCAGCATGATCAGGCCGAGTGGCGCCTCGACCGTGCCGAATACCAGCGACAGCGTGGCCGGCGTCGTGAATGCGGTCCAGTTGACAAGCGCAAACGTAGCGATCACCGCGGAGAACACCAGCACCAACAGGGTCCGAAGATTCATCGTGCCGCCTCCTTGGAAGAGTGTTTTGTTGCGCAGGCGCGCCGGTTGCGCTCATTTTGCGCCAATCGGTGCCTTTGGGTGATGGGAATGCTGCGCCCGCGCTAATCGGGGGGACCCTGGTTGCGAAGTTCGGACGCGAGCGACGCGCGCGCGGTTGCAACCCCTGCTGGCGCCGTCGGAGGCCGCACCACCGATTCCGTTGGCCCGCTTGCTGGCGGCGGCTCCGGCGCGGGCGGACCGTGGAAATCCGCCATGTCCAGGTTGAAGGGCTTGGATAGCACGAACGACGGCAGCGCGGTCGATATTGCCGCATACACGAGCAGCGCCCCGAACAACGTGTCGCTGATGTCGAATCGCTCGCGCAGTATCGTGGCCAGCACCAGCGTGAAGATCAGCGTCGGCGTCAGGGCCACGGCTACGCGAAGGCTTCCGATCGCGCTTTCCCCCTTGATGAGGCGCCGTTGCAGCCACAGGATGCCGATGCGAAATGGCAACAATGCGGCAGCCAGCAGCACGCCATACATCAACGCATCCCATCGCAGCGCTCCCGCCGGCACGTTCATGCCGCTATGGAAAAAATAGAACGGTACGAAAAAGGTGGCGAAAAGGCCAATCGCGTGCAGATTGTCGTCGGAAGCGAGCGCCGGCATGCGCTCGCGCAACATCCGGGCGACGAAGCCGGCAAGAAACGCGCCGACCAGGTAGTACACACCGAGTCCCTTCGTCAGGTACGCGGCAACCAGTCCGACCATGACCAGCAACGAGAATTCCGACCCCGGCGCGTAGGGCAATACCACGCGACCCAGCATGATGAAGAACACCGGCAGAAAGGCCATCAGCGCCAGCAGCGCGCCGGCCGACCAGGCGAAAGAAACGAGCGAACTCGACTGCAGCACGACGAACAGGATGAGCAGCGCGAGCAGTTCGCCGCCCACGGCCTTGATGGTGACCCAGAAGCGCTCGTCCTCGTTCAGGCCAAGGCGGCCCAGCGTGTCGAGAATGAAGCCGGTCGACGACGTCAGGAGCGCCAGCGCCAGCAGGCTGGAGACCTGCCAGGTGAATCCGAAGTAGCGCATGCCGATCCAGGTGCCGGTACCGAGTATCGCACTGCGCACGAACAGGTGCCCGACCAGCGGCTTCATGCCTCGCCTGATCGCATGGATGTCGATCTCGAGGCCGGCGAACAGGAACAACGAAGAGATGCCCAGCGTTGCGAGCAAGGCGAGCGTGGTGTCCTGGCTGAATTGAGGGATCAGCAATGCGGCGGCGATGCCGAAGCCGACGCTGGTCAATGGCGCGGGAATGCGAAAGCGCTGCAACATGCGCGGCACGATCAACAATCCGAAAATCAGGAGCAGGTAGGCAGCTTCGTTCGAAATCGACGACATCGTCGTCCTTTGCTTGTTGCTGGGGTTTGCAAATTCGGCGCCTCGCCGCCGGGGTCATCGCCGAGTGCAGCGCATTGGCACGCAGGTGTTGACGTGGGTGGCGCGACCACTGGCACCGGCTACACCGTCGAACGGCCGCGACGGCCCCGCGGCCGCGTACCGGAAAAATCGGGAAATGCGTGGCTTCGATGCTCGATTTTACCTGCACATCGACGCGCACCTGCCGCTTGCGCGATCAACCAATATTATGGAGCCATCCATCCCGATGGGTGGCCACGTTGCGGTTCGACACGTTATGCGCGGGTCTACGCCTGCAGGTTTGCATCGACCCAACGCAAGGGCCGGACTTGACCGGGTGCGCGTGGCGGTGGAGCACCAACTCCGGCAAACTGCGCATCTGCAGTCCGTCAGTTTCGCGCACGGGGAAAACGGCGATGACAAAGTGGATCTGGTACCTCGGCTGGTCGGTCGTCTGGATGATCCTGCCATGGATGTTGATTTTCGTCCCGCTTTCCAATCAGTTCGCTGAGGGCGGCACGATCTCCGGTGCCATTCGTTGGCTGATCCTCATGGCCGGCATCGTGCTTTTGCTGTACGGCTTTCTGGTGATCCGCAAACTGCTTCTTGCCCGTGACGGGAGCAGCGACCATCGCAGCGTCCTGGGGATGGCGGCAAAGGACGCCGGCATGTCGGAACGCGAAGCTGCGCTGGTGGCCGAGGCACGCCAATCCGCTTTCGGTTCGCAATCGGCCATGCAGGGCGTCGCATCGGGCACCGTGGCGAGTTCTGCCTCACCCTCGTCCGTGGCCAGCGCGCCTGCCTCGCTGGCCACGCCCGATTTGGGTCGGTTGAGCACGGGTCGTGACGCTGCAGCCGGCGTCATGACGGCGGCCGGGAACCCTTTGGTGCGCCAAGCCTTTGCGCAGGCCATGAAGGAAGTGGATACCAAGACCTACGATAGCGGCCTGTGGGCGATGGCACTTGTCGAGTGCAACGGCAACGAGCAGGCCGCGCGCATCACTTACATGCGGGCACGCGCGGCGGACCTGGCATGGTCCAACGCGAAGGCTGCCGTCGTGGTGCAGCCGCCAAAGGAATCGCCGTGAGGATTGCCGCAGTCGACCCATGACGATCACAATGATTGCGGCAGTCCCCGCCGCGCATCAATGCTCTAGAATCCTGCTTCAATGCGGCCGCGGCACGCCGCAATCCGTGCAAAACGGGGTCTGCGCTGCATCCGCTACGCAACAGGAGAATTGCCTTGATCCGTGGCACCACCACCCTTATCGCGCACATCGGCTACCCCACCGAGTCGTTCAAGGCGCCGATGATCTACAACCCCTACTTCGAAGCGGCGGGCATCGATGCGGTCGTCGTGCCGATGGGCGTCAAGGCGGAGGACTTTGCGCCTTTTCTCGGACAGATCTTCAAGCTCACCAACATCCGCGGTTCGCTGATCACGATGCCGCACAAGATCACCACGGTGGGCCTGATGGACGAGGTCACGCCAACGGCCAGGATCGCCGGTGCGTGCAATGCCATCCTGCGGCGCCCGGACGGTAGTCTGCTGGGCGACATGTTCGACGGCTCGGGATTCGTGCGCGGTGTGCAGCGCAAGGGTCTCAAGCTCGAAGGAAGCCGCGCGCTTGTCGTCGGGTGCGGCGGCGTGGGCTGCGCGATCGCGGCATCGCTGGCGGCCGCGGGTATCGGTGCGATCGGCCTGTTCGATGCCCAAGTCGCTTCCGCCGCAGCACTGGGCGCACGGCTCCGCCAGCATTACCCCGCGCTCGACGTCACGCTGGGGTCCAACGATCCCGCGGGCTACGACCTCGTGGTCAACGCCACGCCGCTGGGCATGAATCAAGGCGATCCGATGCCGATGGACGTATCGCGCATCGCGCCGGAGACCTTCGTCGGCGAGGTCGTGATGAAGCAGGAGATGACGGCCTTCCTGACGGCTGCACGGGCCCGCGGTTGCCGATACCAGGTGGGCACCGACATGCTGTTCGAGATGATCCCTGCGTATCTCGAGTTCTTCGGCTTTCCCACCACCACGCCGGAGCACTTGCGCGCCGTCGCCAAGCTCAGCTACTGATGCTTCGCCTGCGCTGCGCCGGGTTCATCGCCCGCCGCGGGCAGGTGCTGTGGCGATTGCGCCTATTTCGGCGCCGCCGGAATGGCCTCCGAATGGACCACGATCCTTCCACCCACATCCTTCACCAACCGCTTGAACTCGGGCGAATCCTGGATGATCGTGCCCGCAGCAGCACGCAGGCGATCGACGGCTTCGGGCGTCAGCACGAATGAAGTCGGCTGCTTATTGAGGAATGCAAGTTCCGCCTTGTCCTTGATCCGGGGAAACGAAACATCGATCGCGTAGATCTCGGCATTCGGTGCGCGCATCACCTCGGTAAGCGCGGGGTCCTTGTTGAGCTTCATTGCATCCGAATCGCGAACCTGACGCATCGTGCTCCATCGCGCCGCCATGTCCCGCAACAGTTCGGTGGCCTCGTAGGAATACCGGTCGATCGGCACGCCGCTGGCCTTCAGCAGGATCTCCACACTTCCGGGCGGGTCCTCTCTGCGGTCCCAATCAGTGGGTGGCGACGACAGCGAATTCACGATGAAGACGATGATCCGGCGCGCGGTATCGAATTGCGTTGGAATACCTTCGCTGTGCAGCGCCTGCATGATTTCCAACGTATCGAGCACGCCGCGCATGCCGACGTTGTCGGACACCCCGCCGTCCACCAGGTGAATGAATGGCCGGTTGGCACCGTCGCCGTACTCCTGCAACGACTTGAGCGAACGTACGGCGCGGGCCGCGGGTCGCGGCGGGTCGTCGGTGTCGAGAAAGCGGTTGACCCAAACGGGCAACGTGGGGCCGCAGGTGCCGCCATAGCTGTTGAGTGTGACCGGTGAGAGCACGACCGGCACCGCCGACGACGCCGACGCGGCGCGCGACAGGCGTACGCTGTCGAGATTCGAACACAGCACGTCGAAATAGTCCTGCTGGAAGACCATCCGTGCGCCGGTCGAGATGTCGGTGGCCGACGCGAGGATCAGTGGCCCCTTGCCGCGATCGAGGTCGCCGAACGTGGCGCCGTTGAATAGGATTTCGTCATACAGCTCGGCGGCCAGTTCGGAGCGGCCCCAGGCCGTGGATGACAGCTTGCCCCAATTGGATGGACTGAAAGAGCGCGAGACGATCTCGCCCTGCACGTCGCGCTTCAGGAAACGCGTCTCGTAGTCGTCGAAGAGCTTGTCGCCGTAGAGTCCGTAGGCCAAGGCAGTGAAGCTGCCCCCCGATACCCCGGTGATGACGTCGACCTCGTCGAGCAGGCGGACCTTGTTGCCTTTGGGCCCGATCACCTCGGTGCGGCGCAGGAATTCGAGTACGCCATAGGAAAACGCAGCGGCGCGCGTGCCCCCACCGGAAAAGGCCAGGACGACGAGGTTGTTCTTGTCCTTGATGTCCTTCTGGCGTGTCGCGAAGCGATAACCGGTCTTCGGGTCCGCTTTCGCAATGGGCTCGTTGACCGGACGGACCGCCGTGGCACATCCGCCTAGCAGCAATAGCGCAATGATCGAAAACGACGATATCGACAGACGGTTCATGGGTTTCCAATGGCAAGTGGGCGGCCCGGATTATATCGAAGGGTGCGCCACAGCGCGAATGCCTGCGCCCTGCCTGGACCGACTATGCCACCAGCTCGCGGTAGGCATGCCAGGTGGCATGGCCAATCAACGGAACGGCAACGATCAACCCGACGAACCACAGCGCAAAACCCAGGCTGACCAGCGCGACGATGAGCAGTCCCCAGACGATCATCGCGGGTACATTGGCAGAGGCGGCCTTGAGGCTCGTCAACACGGCCACGATGCCGTCCGTGTTGCGGTCGAGCATCATCGGCACCGACACGACGCTGATCGCGAACACCAGGATGGCGAAGAAGCCGCCGACGCACAGGTAGACCAGCAGGAATTCGATGTTGTCCATGGAGAACATGCGACTCGCAAAGTCGTTCATGTCGGGGACATCCTGGGTGAAGAACAGCGCAAAGACCACGAGCGACGCGCGCGCCCATACGAGCAGGATCACGCCCAGCACCAACGCAAAGAGGCCGATGGCGCTCTTGTTGGCGGCCCACGCGTCGAGCGTAGGCGCGAGCCACGCCGGTTCGCCGCGTTCCGTGCGCTGCGAGAGCGCGTACAGGCCGATCGCGAAGAACGGTCCGACCAGAAAAAAGCCGGTGACCAGCGCCGACACGTAGGGGTACGCGTGCTGGAACACGATGTAGATCAGGAAGCCCATCGTCGCGAAGCATGCGCCGTAGAATGCACTGGGTAGCGGATGGGCCCGAAAGTCGCGCCAGCCGGCGGCGAGCCAGCGCAATGGCGCCGTGGCGCTGACGATTTGCACCTCGGGAATCGCGGACTGTGGTACGTCGACCTCGGTCATACCTCCCCCTCGCCGTCTTGACGCGGCATCATCGGACTTCATTGTAACGGCGTACCGGCGACAGGATGGCGGTAATGTGGCTGTTGCGTTCTGCGACCAAGCACCATACCGGCCCTGCAATCCGCACGGGTCTGCCATGCGGGGCGGTTGCCCCGAACATGCCCGACCCCGGGTCAGCCGCCCGGAATGGAGCGACATGCGCCTGATGCAGCGATTCCGCGGTTCCCGACGTGGACTTTGCGTGATCGCTGCAGCGATTCTGGCGACGGCATCGTCTGCCGGCATCGCCGCGAAGGCAGCGACGACACAGGAAACGCTGGACCAGGCCATCCGCGTTCGCTTTCCTGCGCTGTTGGTCGAGCAAGCCGACGCGCCCGCGCTGGCGCTCGAATGGCTTGACGCCAACTGGCAGGACGAATTCGTCCCCATGGCGCTGGAGATCGTGCGCTTCGTCCCACAGCGCTCGGCCGGACAGGCGCTGCTGGCGATGGTCGCCCGCAAGACGGGCGCGCAGGGGCCGGGCAACGACTGGGCGGCGTGGATGCGCTGGCAGTGGGCCCGCCCGGCCCCGCCGCCATCGTTTGCGGCGTTCAAGGCGTCGCTCTATTCCAATCTCGACCCCCGCTTCGAGAAGTACTTCTCGCCGCAGTATCCAGCGCTGATCCGGCTGGATGAAATCGTGTGGGGTGGCGTCCTGCAGGACGGCATTCCACCGCTGCGCCAACCCAAGATGGTGACGGCACGTGACGCCGGCTATCTCGCCGACACCGACGTGGTCTTCGGCATCGAAATCCAGGGTGACGCGCGCGCCTATCCCAAGCGCATCCTGGCGTGGCACGAAATGTTCGTCGACCGCGTGGGCGGCCTCGACATCGCCGGCGTCTACTGCACGTTGTGCGGAGCCGTGATCGTGTACGAGACGGTGGTGGACGGTCGCGCCCATCAGCTCGGCACCAGCGGCTTTCTTTACCGCTCGAACAAGCTGATGTACGACGCCGCAACCCAGTCGCTGTGGAACATGCTGGAAGGCCGACCGGTGGTGGGGCCGCTGGCCGGCAAGGACATCTCGCTACCTACCCGCGAGGTCGTCACCACCACCTGGGGCGACTGGCGCCGACGGCACCCGGGTACTTCCGTCCTGTCGCTCGACACGGGCCATCGTCGCAATTATGACGAAGGCGAAGCCTACCGAGCGTATTTCGCCACGGATGCACTGATGTTCCCGGTCCCGGGTGACGATGCGCGCCTGCGCAACAAGCAGGAGGTGTTGATTCCCCGGTTCGGCAAGCCCGGCGAGCGTCCACTGGCCATCAGTTCCGAGTTCCTGCGCGGCAACCCCCTCTGGCAGGGCCGTTACGGCGGACGCGATTTCGTGGTTCTGACCGATCAAAGCGGCGCCCACCGCATCTACGCATTGAACCGCGGGCAACGGATGCGCCAATGGGACGGCGACTCGGCGGTCACGGATGGCAGCGGCACCGTGTGGACGCTGACCGAAACCGCGCTGGTCAGCGGCAGCAAGCATCTACCCCGGCTGTCGTCGCACAATGCGTTCTGGTTCGGCTGGCGCGCTGTCCACCCCGACACCGCATTGATTGCCGGCGATGCAACGCCGCGATGAGCCAGGTCAATTGGCGCGATCGATCACAACGCGCCCGTGTACTCACCGCGCGCCGGATAATTCTTGGCGATCGCAAAATCGATGGCCCCGAGCAATTCGTCGAAATGCGGCCTTGCAAATGGCATGGTCTGGACCGCGGCGTAGTAGAGCGTACGGTCAGGCCGTACCAGAAAAAGCCCAGGTTCGGCGAACAGGGCCGGCTCCTCGATGCCGATCGACGTTACGCCGCGCGATGTGCTGATCGCGAGACCCCATTCGCGGGCACTGGACAGGTTCAAGCCATAGCCCATGCGCAGGTTCGGCGCACTGAGCTTGTCGGCCATCGACTGCGTGCGCTCGCGAGAATCGCTGGAGACCGCGACCGCTTGCACGCCGCGTTGTTCGAAATCCGACTGCAACCGGCCAAGCTCCAACAGATACTTGGTGCAAATCGGGCAGTGCAGGCCACGGTAGAACACCACCATGGTGAAATGGGTGGGCCGCTCAGATCGAAGGTCGAACTGACCATGATCGAGTGTCGAAAACATGAGCGGGGGAACGTCTTGACGGGGGATCAGCATGGAATCCTTTCATCGACAGGTCAGGTCGGGTTCACGATGGGTTGGTGTTGCGGCACCGGGGTAACCGATGCCTGCCATGCGATAGTGGCTCAACGCAGCAACGTTGGTCGACCCCGCGAGAGCGCAGATTACTCACGAGTGACCGGGTTGCCACCGCGCACGCGACTGGGCACTGGATCCCATTGATGAATCGCCGCGATGTCCTGCGCGCGGGCGCGGCTTCCCTGCTGATGCGCGCGCCTGCGCTGGCGGCTACGGGAACCGCATCGGCCGTGACCTCATTGGCCGCACCGCAGCCGATGGCGCAGATCCATGCCGCCGGAACGGGGGTGCTGCTTACCGTTTCAACCACGGGAACGCTCTGGCAACTGGGCCCCCGCGACCCCGCCTGGACGCGGCTCGCCGACGAGATCGATCCTGCCTCACCCGTCGCCTCGGGTCACGGACGCATCGCTGCGCGCCATGCGCAAGGGGGTCTGTGGGTACGGGCCGACGGGCGCGCGACGATTGCACGGGAAGCGCGGTTGGCGCCGCGTGCGGGCCTGTGCGTATTGCCATGGGCCATCATTGGCGTGACCGACACAGCGGGACAGGCGCACGTCAAACGCTTCGAACCTGATCGTGAGCAGCGATGGATCGAATCCTCGCGCGGGACGGAACCCGTGTTGCCGGACGCGCGCCCGATCCAGGTTGACCTCGACGGGGGCAATAGCGACGACGACGGCCAGATCGTGATTCTCGCCGGCCCCGACGACACGCGCTATATCCACGGCGCGTTGGGCGACACCATCGAGTGCACCCGCGTGCTCTACCTCGAGCGGCATGGCCTGCAGGTGCTGCGCAGCCTCACGTTGCCGGCGCCTTACGTGCTGGAGGACATCGCGCCGCGCCCGATTGCCTGGCATGGCGCGCGTGGACTGCTGACGATGCGTTCAGGTCCACAGGGTTCGCAACTTGCGGTCATTGCGGCCAGCCCTGGCCGCGGCGACACGCTCGAGATCGCCGCGCTGGGGACACCCATCGGCCGTCCCAATCGCTGGATGGCGGCATCCACCGACGGCAACCGGCTGGTGGCCGTGCACACGCCGCATATCGGCGGCGTGCTGCACGAATACCAGGTTGATGGCATCACACTGCGTTCGCGGGCGATCGCGCAGGGTGTCACCAATCACCGCTATGGAACCCGCGAACTGGACCTTGCAACCTGGACCCATGGCCGGCTGCTGGTGCCGGCACAGGACCGGCGCAGTCTCGCGTGCTTCGACGTCAGCCAGCAATGGAAAACCTGCCCCGCCGTGCCGCTACCGGCCCGGGTGGAGGTGACGGCCGCATGGTCGTGGCGCAGCCGCGAGGGCGCGGTGATCCTGCTGGAGGACGGACAACTGCTGTTCGTGGTGATCGGCGGCTGAAAGGCGTGCCTGCCGCCCGCGCATGATCCACTTTGCCCGCACGCTGTGGACGAATGGGCGTCGGTTCCTACAACTTGCGCTGCCTGTCGCCGATGGGCTAGGCTCCGGCAGCCCAACCGGGTCGCAGCACTCCATCTTCCTACCGAACAAGGATGTCCGACATGAGCAATTTCTGGGATCTCATCTGGCTGATGCTGTCGACGTTCGTCTTCATCGCCTATCTGGTCGTGCTGTTCCAGATCGTCATCGACCTGTTTCGCGACCCGACGATGGGCGGCGGCACCAAGGTGCTATGGATCCTCGGCCTCATCTTCGTGCCATTCCTGACCGCAGTCCTCTATATCCTCTTCCGCGGCTCCAGCATGGCGCAGCGCCAGCGCGACACGATGGAGAAAGCCAGGGCGGACACCGACTCCTATATCCGCAACGTGGCGGGCAAATCGCCGGCGGACCATATTGCCGACGCCAAGGCGCTGCTCGACGCCGGCACCATCAACGCGGACGAATTCGCGAAGCTCAAGGCGAAGGCGTTGGCGTAAGTCGGGTACCCTTCCTTCTATCCAATCCAATGGCCCGGGTGCGCCGGGCGCATCACCGCGGAAAAGCGGGGCGTTCGTGTAAGAATTCGCCCGCGTCCGCCGATTAAACATGGACGCCGTCCTGCTTGCCATCTCCAAGCGCTCGGCCGAACCCCTCAACGATCTGGAGCCAACAATATGCAACGCCACACCTTCGCCATTGCCGCTCTCGCCCTCTCCGCCCTCGCCTCCGGCGCCGCCATGGCCGCCGACGACAAGATGAAGACGCCGGACAAGATGGGTGCCGCCGCGTTGGAAAAATGCTACGGCATCGCCCTTGCCGGCAAGAACGATTGCGCCGCCGGCCCGGGCACCACCTGCGCCGGCACGTCCAAGGTGGACTATCAGGGCAATGCCTGGAAGCACGTCGCCAAGGGCTCGTGCACCACGATGAAGACGCCCAAAGGCATGGGTTCGCTCACGCCCGGCAAGGCCTGACGACCCGCGGGCGGATCGTCGCCGTGGATGGGGTGCTGTCCGCTGGTGTTGGCCTGAAGCCTCAGCATTATGAGGAGGCTCGAGCCGCCCCGGCGGACGGACTGTGGCTGGAGGTCCACCCCGAAAACTACATGGTGGAAGGCGGTCCGCGCATGGCGTGGCTCGACACGCTGCGGGCGCGGCATCCGATTTCATTGCATGGCGTCGGGATGTCGCTGGCGGCGGATGCCGAACCGGACGCCGCGCACCTGCGGCGCCTGGCCGCGCTCGTCGCACGCGTCGAGCCAGCCTTGGTCTCCGAGCATCTTGCGTGGTCGACCTGGCGCGGTGCGTATCATCCCGACCTGCTGCCCTTTCCGCGCACGCAGGAAGCCCTGGAACGACTGGTCGACAACGTCGATCGCGTGCAGCTGGCATTGCGACGAAGAATCGCGATCGAGAATCCGTCGCACTACCTGCGCATCGACGGACACGATCATGACGAAATCGCGTTCCTGACGGCGCTCGCACGGCGCGCCGGCTGCGGCCTGCTGCTCGATGTCAACAATGTCTTCGTCAGCGCGCGCAACCTGGGCTTCGACGCCGATGCGTACATCGATGCGTTTCCCGGGGAACACATCGACGAAATTCATCTCGCCGGGCACTCGGAGGACCCGACGCTGGGCGAGGACCTGCTGATCGATTCGCACGATGCGCCGGTTGCGCCGGCGGTTTGGCGGCTGTACGAGCGGCTGATTGCGCGAGTCGGTCCACGCCCGACGCTGATCGAGCGCGATGACAATATCCCGGTGTTCGGCGCGCTGCTTGCGGAGCGTCAGCGCGCCGAATCCGTCCTCAGGTCCACGGCTCGCGCGGCCGCATGATGCGGCCCGCCGCTCCCGAGGCCTTCCCGCTACGGGCGTTCCAGGAAGGATTCGCCGATGCGCTGCTCGCGCCCGTCGGTACGAAGTCCGCTTCGCCAGGGATTGCGCGAATGGTGGCGCAGCCCGGATTTGCCGTCTATCGGAATACCGTGATGAAAGGCTGCATCGATGCGTTGCAGGCCAACTATCCTGCCGTGGCGCGATTGGTTGGCGACGAATGGTTCCGCGCGGCGGCGGCCCTCTATGTCAAGGATCACTTGCCTGCGCACCCATCGCTGCTCGACTATGGCTGCGATTTCCCCGATTTCCTGGCAACCTTCGAACCCGCGCGCGAACTTCCCTATCTGCCCGGCGTCGCCCGGCTCGACCGCTTCTGGACCGCAGCGCATGTCGCGGGGGATGCCGCCGCG
The DNA here is from genome assembly GCA_963805355.1 of uncultured beta proteobacterium. Taxonomy (GTDB): domain Bacteria; phylum Pseudomonadota; class Gammaproteobacteria; order Burkholderiales; family Casimicrobiaceae; genus VBCG01. Next base: position 1,104,701 of record CAWDTZ010000004.1, read on the forward strand.
CTTGCCGCGGACGCGGTGGCTCGTCTCGCGCCGGCACAGCTGGCCCAGGTCGTGCTGCAGCCGCATCCGGCCGCGCGCTGGGCGTGGTTCGACACTCATCCGATCGCGACGATCTGGGCGCGCAATCGCGTCCCTGAAACCGATCTCGTTGATACGAACGACGATGCGCCCACGTTGGAATGGCAGGCGGAGGGCCTGCTGATCACGCGGCCCCACGGCAGGATCGAATGGGTGCAACTGCCCGCGGCGGGCTGCGCGTTTCTCGATGCTTGCGCGTGCGGCGGCACGCTCGCCGACGCCGCCGTCGCCGCACTTGCGGTCGACCCCCAGGCCGACCTCGCGCAGATCATGGCCGGAACGCTCGCGGCCGGCGCATTCTGCCGCCTGGTCAATCACGCAGATTCCGCAACGGAGCCCACATGACAATCGCTGTCACCCGTCCCGCGCCAACGGCGCCCGCCAACGGCCTTCGCGCGCGGTGGAACCGATGCGCCGATGTACTCACGCGGGTAATCGGCGATTCGTTGCTCGCCCTTGGCGCCCGCTTTGGCATCGCGGGCATTTTCTTCCTCTCGGGTCGCACGAAGGTGGATGGCTTCCTGACCGTTACCGACAGCACCTACGCGCTGTTCCGCGAAGAATACAAGGTGCCACAGGTCCCGCCCGAGATCGCCGCGCACCTCGCTGCTTACGCCGAGCACCTGTTTCCATTGCTGCTGGTGCTGGGACTCGGCACGCGCCTGTCGGCGTTGGCCTTGCTGGGCATGACGGCGGTGATCCAGATTTTCGTCTATCCCGACGCGTGGCCAACGCATCTGTCCTGGGCGGTACTGTTGCTTTTCCTGGTCGGGCGCGGCGGAGGAACGTTGGCGCTGGATCGGTGGCTCGGATTGAAGTGACCCATGGTGGTTGCGCGAACGCGCCACGGGGACGCAAAAGAGCGTGCCGATGACGGCTTCGCCAGCGTAAGACATAGTCGACGGCGAAGTCCGCAGGATCAACAAGGACACCAGCAAGATCACGCTGAAGCATGGCGACATCAAGAACCTGGACATGCCGGGCATGACGATGGTGTTCCAGGTCAAGGACCCGGCCTTGCTGGACGCCGTCAAGGTGGGCGACAAGGTCAGGTTCAAGGCCGCGCAGACCACCGGCGGCGCGCTCGTGGTCACCGAGATGCAAGTCGTCAAATGAAGCGGCTTTGACGTAGAGCATAGGTGGACCGGCCGCTCCATGCTTAAATCCGCCATGTTTCGCGCCGCCCGTCGCCTTGTTGCCACACTCACCCTGCTGGGACTCCTCGCGGTCCAGGGTACGGTGGCGGCACATCCGTGCGCCGCATTGTTCGAGGCGGCGCAGGCATCCATCGGCGCGTCTCCAGAGCACCAGGCCATGGCTGATTGCGCGGGCATGCACGACAAGGCCGTCGCCGGGCTGTGCGCCCAGCACTGTGGGCAGGGCCACGACGCCAACACCACCTTCGGCGCCAACGACGTCCCACAGGTTTCGCTCAACGCGTTCCTGACCGTCGAAACCGTGCCGACGGCGGTCACCGCCTCGACGCTCGCCGCAACGCGCCCGGCCGCGCGCAGCACCTCTCCGCCCCCCCTGCGCCTGAGCCAGCGGCTCCGGCTCTGACCTCGCCCCTGCTGTCGACGCGCATCCCTTGAGGGCTTGCGCGCAGTTTGGCTATGCCTGTCTGGCAACGGAGGTCATCTTGCACATCGTCATTTCCGGCTTCATCCCACGCGCATTCGCGCAGCATTGCAAAGGCCTGTTCGTTCTGGCCGGCCTGTTCGCCGCGACCATTACCGCAGCACAGCAGCCGCTGTCCCTGGCCGAAACGCTCAAGCTGGCCGAAGCCCGCTCGCCCCTGCTGGTCAGCGCGGAGTTTGCCGCGGCGGCGGCACGCGAACGCGCCGTCGCATCCAGCCAGCTGCCGGATCCGGTGTTGCGCCTCGGTATCGACAACGTGCCGACCGACGGGCCTGATCAATTCAGCCTGAACGCGGATTTCATGACCATGCGGCGCATCGGTGTCATGCAGGAATTCACCGATGGCGAGCGGCGCAGCCTGCGCAGGCTGCGCGGCGACGTCGAAGCCGACCGCGAACTGGCGCGACGCGAGGCAGCGCGCGCGACACTGCGACAGGAAGTGGCCCTGGCCTGGCTCGACCAGTACTTTGCACAGCACGTCGCCGGGCTCTGGCGTGTGCTGGGGAAGGACTTCCGCTTACAGATCGCGACGCTGCAAGCGGGCGTGGAAACGGGTCGTGCCAGCGCCGCCGAAGTGCGCGCGGCCGAGGCGGCGGCAGTACAAGCCGAGGATCAGGTCGCGGCCGCCGAGCAGCAGGCGCAGAGCAGCGCAGTGATGCTGTCGCGCTGGTTGGGCACGGACCTGGCGCGCCGCAGCGTTGGCCCGCTGCCCGACATGGCATCCATTGGCTACAACCCCGACGAGACGGCCGCCATTGCCGGCCATCCGCAGATGGCGGTCCTGCGCCAGGAAACCCTGCTGGCGGAAACCGACCTGAAACTTGCCACGCGCAGCAAGACGCCCGACTGGAGTCTCGAGGTGGCCTATCAGGTGCGAGGCCCCTTGTACTCGAACATGATGTCGATTGGCGTGAACATCCCGTTGCCGCTCTTTACCGGCGACCGGCAGGATCGCGGCATCGCCGCCAGCCAGGCACAGGTCGCGCAGGCGGAAACCCTCTTCCAGGACACGCTGGCGCAGCATCAGGCAGAACTGCGCGCGAACCACGTGGAGTGGCGCAGCCTGCAGCAGCGTGCGCAGACCCTGCAACGGGTGCTGCTGCCTCTGGCCGAAGACCGGGTGAAGCAGGCGCTGGCCAGCTACAGCGGGGGCGGTGGCAGCCTGGCCCAGGTACTGGAAGCGCGTCGCGCGGCCGTGGATGCGCGCATGCAGGTACTGCTGCTGGAACGCGATGCTGCCCGGGCCTGGGCGCGCATCAATTTCCAGATGGCCGACGCCGCGGACCACATGAACGTTGCGGGAGCGCGGCCGTGAACAATAACGCGAAGTGGGCAATATCACTGGTTCTGGCTTTGCTTGTCGGTGGTGGCATCGGGTATTGGACGAACATGCGGACCATGGCCACGTCGGTGCCCGCCGCAGCGCCGGCAAACCCGGGCGCCGATCAGGCCATGACCGCCAAGGCGGCCACGCCGGATAGCCGGAAAGTGCTGTACTGGCACGATCCGATGGTGCCCGGACAAAAATTCGACAAGCCCGGCAAATCGCCCTTCATGGACATGCAGCTCGTGCCGGTCTATGCCGAGGACAGTGCGAGTGGTGGCGTCGCGGTGTCTTCCGCGATGACCAGCAGCCTTGGCATTCGAACCGCACCGGTGCGCAAGTCCGCGATCAAGGCGTCCATCGAGGCGGTTGGCACCGTCGCCGAAAACGAACGCGCGAGCGCTGTCGTGCAGGCGCGGACGGCGGGCTACATCGAGAAGCTGTATGCACGCGCGAATCTCGACTACATCGCCGCCGGTGCACCGGTCGCGTTGATCTATACCCCCGAGTGGGCCGGCGCACAGGCCGAATACCTGGCGTTGCGCAACGCCAGGACTGATCCGGCACTGGTGCAGGCAGCGCGGGAACGCATGCGCCTGCTGTCGATTCCCGACATTGTGGTGGAAAGCGCCGAGCGCAATTCGGCACCGGTGGTGCGTTACACGCTGACGTCACCGCGCGGTGGCTTCGTCTACGATCTCGCGGTGCGCGACGGCGCGATGGTGACGCCGGGCATGACGTTGATGCGCATCGTGAGTCTTGGCGACGTCTGGATTTACGCGGAACTGCCCGAATCGGACGCCGCGGGCGTTGGCATCGGGACCGAGGCCGAGGTCCGCCTCCCCGCCTATCCCGACCAGGTGTTGCGCGGTCGCGTATCGGCGCTGCTGCCGCAGCTCAATCCCGCCAGCCGCACCCTGCGCGCGCGTATCGAACTGCCAAACCGGAAGGGCCAGTTGAAGCCTGGCATGCAGGTCAACGTTGCCATGATGACACCACGTGAAATGGACGCGCTGGTGGTGCCGCAGGAAGCGGTGATCGCCACCGGCAAGCGCAGCGTGGTGATCGTGCAGGAGGCTGATGGGCGTTTCCGGCCGGTCGAGGTGACGCTCGGTCGAAATCTTGGTGGCGATGTCGAAGTGAAACAGGGTCTGCGCGAGGGCGAGTCGGTCGTCGCATCGGGGCAATTCCTGCTCGATTCGGAGGCGAGCCTCAAGGCCACGCTGACGCGTCTCGATACCGGTGCCACCGCAGCGCCTGTGGCCGGCACCCCCGGGTATCGCGGCACGGCCACGGTCGAGGCCATCCTTGCCGATGAAGTCATGCTGTCGCATGGCCCCATTCCCGCGCTGAAGTGGCCCGCAATGACAATGGGCTTCAAGCCGCCGGCCAGCGGCCTGCCCAAGGAACTCAAGGTCGGCGATGCAATCGAGTTCGAATTTGTCAAAACGCCGGAGGGCGACTATGCACTGACGCGGGTGGCGCCGACAACGTCGGGCGGAGCTAAGCCGTGATCGCGCGCCTGATCCGCTGGTCACTGGACAATCGTGTGCTGGTACTGCTGGCGGCCGCGGGCCTTGCGGCGTGGGGATTGTGGGCAGTATCGAGGGCACCGCTGGATGCATTGCCGGACCTGTCCGACGTGCAGGTAATCCTGCGCGTGCAATACCCCGGGCAGGCACCGCAGATCATCGAGGATCAGGTCACCTATCCGCTGACCACCACGATGCTGTCGGTCCCGGGCGCCAAGGTGGTTCGCGGCTTTTCGTTCTTCGGCGAGGCGTTCGTCTACATTCTCTTCGACGACGGCACCGAGCCATACTGGGCCCGCACGCGGGTGCTCGAATATCTCAATCAGGTGCAGTCGCGCTTGCCCGCCGGCGCCAGGATCACGCTCGGGCCCGATGCCACCGGCGTGGGCTGGATCTATGAATATGCGCTGGTCGACCGCACCGGCAAGCTCGACATTTCCGAGCTGCGGGCACTGCAGGATTGGTTTCTCAAGTACGAGCTGAAGACCGTTCCCGACGTATCCGAAGTGGCCAGCATCGGCGGCATGGTGCGGCAGTTCCAGGTAGTGGTCGACCCGGCCAAACTCGTGGCCTTCAACATGCCGCTGTCCCAGGTCGCCACCATGCTGCGGCGTTCCAACGGCGAGGCCGGCGGCTCGGTCATCGAGTTGGGCGAGGCCGAGTACATGGTCCGCGTGCGTGGCTATCTGCGCACGCTCGACGATATCCGGAACATTGCCCTTCGCACCACCGAGACCGGCGTCCCGGTACTGCTGGGGGATGTGGCACGTGTCCAGCTGGGTCCCGAAATGCGCCGCGGCATTGCCGAACTCAACGGCGAAGGCGAAGTGGTCGGCGGCGTAGTCATCCTGCGCTCGGGCAAGAACGCGCTCGCCGCCATTCGCGCCGTGCAGGCGCGCCTTGACGAGTTGAAACCGAGCCTGCCCGCCGGCGTGGAAATCATCACTACCTACGATCGCTCGCAGCTGATCGAGCGCGCGGTACTCAACCTGCGCGACAAGCTGATCGAAGAATTCATCGTCGTGGCGCTGGTGTGCATCGTGTTCCTGCTGCACTTTCGCTCAGCGCTGGTCGTGGTGATTTCGCTGCCGCTGGGTGTGCTGATCTCCTTTATCGTCATGCACTACCAGGGGGTCAACGCCAACATCATGTCGCTGGGCGGCATTGCCATTGCCATCGGCGCGATGGTGGACGCCGCCATCGTGATGATCGAGAACGTGCACAAGCATCTCGAAGCTGCGCAGCACGCATCGCCGGACGGGCGGCTGACCAATGCGCAGCGCTGGGACATCGTGACCACCGCATCGGTCGAAGTGGGTCCCGCGTTGTTCTTTTCACTGCTGATCATCACGTTCTCGTTCCTGCCCGTGTTCACGCTCGAAGCGCAGGAGGGCCGCATGTTTGCGCCGCTGGCCTTCACCAAGACCTACGCGATGGCCGCGTCGGCGGGATTGGCCGTGACGCTGGTGCCCGTCCTGATGGGCTACCTGATCCGCGGCCGGATCCCGTCCGAAACGCGCAATCCGCTGAATCGCGGCTTGATCACGCTGTATGAACCGTTGTTGAAGGCGGCGCTGCAATTTCCCAAGGTAACCATTGCCATCGCCGCGGCGTTGCTGGCGATAACGGTGTGGCCCCTGTCGCAACTTGGCGGCGAATTCATGCCGCCACTGGACGAAGGCGATCTGCTCTACATGCCCACGGCGTTGCCCGGGTTATCCGCCGGCAAGGCCGCCGAACTGCTGCAGCAGACCGATCGCATGATCAAGACAATCCCCGAGGTGGCCACCGTGTTCGGCAAAGCCGGGCGCGCGGACACAGCCACCGATCCGGCGCCGATGGAAATGTTCGAGACCACCATTCAGTTCAAGCCGCGCGACCAGTGGCGCGCCGGGATGACGCCCGACAAGCTGGTCGATGAACTCGATCGGGCGGTGCGCGTGCCGGGGCTGTCCAACATCTGGGTGCCACCCATTCGCAATCGCATCGACATGCTGGCCACAGGCATCAAGAGCCCTGTCGGCATCAAGGTGGCGGGACCGGACCTTGCCCGCATCGACGAGCTGACCGTACATATTGCCGACGTCGTGAAGTCCGTGCCCGGCGTCACGTCGGCGCTGGCCGAGCGCGTGACGGGAGGACGCTACATCGATGTCGCCATCGACCGCAGGGCCATCGCGCGCTACGGGCTCGCCATCGACGACGTGCAGACCTTCGTCAGCACCGCCATCGGCGGCGACAACGTCGGCGAGATCGTCGATGGGCGCCAGCGCTTTCCGCTGAACCTGCGCTTTCCGCGCGAGATCCGCGATTCGCTTGACGCGCTGCGCGACCTGCCTTTCGTTACCGAGCGCGGCGCCCGTCCGCGCCTTGGCGACCTTGCGAAGATTCAACTGGTCGACGGGCCGCCCATGCTGCGCAGCGAAAATGCGCGCCTCGCCGGCTGGATCTACGTCGACCTGCGCGGACGCGACCTGCGCTCGGCGGTGACGGAAATGCAGGCGGCGGTCAGCCGCGAAGTGCCGATGGCGGCCGGCTATTCCATCGCCTGGTCCGGCCAGTTCGAATATCTCGAGCGCGCCACGCAGCGACTGAAGACGGTCGTGCCGATCACGCTCTTTCTGATCTTCATCCTGCTATACCTCACGTTTCGCAACATCGCCGAAGCGCTGCTCCTGATGGCCACGGTGCCGTTCGCGTTGATCGGCGGTGTGTGGCTCATCTGGGCGCTTGGCCACGCGATTTCCGTGGCGACCGCGGTCGGTTTCATCGCGCTGTCCGGTGTTGCGGCGGAGTTCGGCGTGGTCATGCTCATCTACCTCCGTGCCGCGTGGCAGCGACGACTGGCGGCCGGCGAACCGGAAACCGCCGCGACGCTGGAGGCCGCGATTCACGAAGGCGCCGTGCTGCGGGTGCGGCCCAAGGCGATGACCGTCGCGGTGATCCTGGCGGGCCTGCTGCCGATCATGTTCGGTTCCGGCACCGGCGCCGAAGTCATGCAGCGCATCGCTGCCCCCATGGTCGGCGGCATGATCACTGCGCCGCTGTTGTCGATGCTGGTGATTCCTGCCGCGTGGCTCTTGATGCGCCGGCCGCGACGTCGGACTGCAAGCCGTCAGATTATCGGTGGCAGGGCAGGCGAAGCAACGTGACGACGCGGGGCATGCTGGTATTCGTTTGAGCGGACACTCAAGATTCGCGCTGTAAACAGGCTTTCATATTGGCCCGGTAGCTTCCGGTTTGCACCGCCGACGGCTGCTGGTGACCCGGGGCTGCGAACCGTCGCACGCGCCTTCACGCAGTGGCCATCGCGCGGCATTCCAACCGTTCCAGGATGCCCTACCGATGCCTACCAATCCCGATTTTGCCCGCCGCCGCGCCCTGCAATTCATCGCGCGGACACCCCTGTTGCCGTTGGCATCGTCGCCATGGCTTGTCGCGCTGGCGTCGTGCACCAACGACTCCGTGACCCCGGAACCCAATCTCACCTCGACGAGTTTCACCGGCATGGCCGCGCCCACGCTGACCAACGCGGCGGATATGGCCACTACTTCGGTCTCGTCCAGCATGGTGGCGAAGTACAGCAACGGGACCACGCAAAACTACCGGTTGGCTTACGAGCCCTTCTTCACCACCGGTGCCCAAGTGCCGGACGGCAAGGGCGGCACCATGATCGCAGGCGGGTACTACAACCTGGCCAACCAGCCCATTGTCGACGTGTCAGATGCCAACCGCCGCCAGTTCTTCTCCGACGCGCCGGACGGCATGTCATTGCTGACGCTCGCGAACCCAACCGTATCCGGCGTCAAAGGCAATGCGGTCTTCGCCGTGGTCCAGTTCGAGTACACGACGCGCAATGTCGCCGGTGCGTCGCATGTACGGCATGTTGCCGTCGCCGATCGCAGTGCTCACACTCGACCAGGACAAGACCACCGGTAAGCTGACTCTGGTGAAATATCACAACGTCGACACCAGCGGCGTCAACGGCTTGTGGATCACCTGTGGCGCCAGCCTCTCGCCGTGGAATACCCATCTATCCAGCGAGGAGTACGAGCCCGACGCGACGCTCGGCCAGCAACGCCCAGCTCACGCGGCTTCAGCCAGAACCTTTATGGCGATCCCGGAGCAGGCGAATCCTTATGACTACGGCCACATGCCGGAAGTCACGGTCGACGCCGGACGGCACCGGCAGCATCAGAAAGCACTATTGCATGGGCCGCATTTCGCACGAACTGGTGCAGGTGATGCCGGACGAGCGCACGGTGCTGATGGGCGACGACGCGACCAACGGCGGCGCGTTCATGTTCATCGCCGACAACACTCGGGACCTGTCAGCAGCGGCACGTTCTACGTCGCCAAGTGGACCCAGACGTCGGGGACCGGACCGGCGCCGGCGACGCTGTCGTGGATCAGGCTCGGCCATGCGACCAGCGCGGAGATCAAGCGCACTGGTCTCCGGCGGCATCAAGGCCGCCGACATCATGGACGTGAAGACCGCGGACCCCGGCGATACCAGCTACACGAAGATTCCCTACTCGCGGCAAGTTCAACTGGATCAAGGTCAAGCCCGGCATGGAGAAGGCGGCGGCGTTTCTCGAAACGCACCGCTACGCAGCGCTCAAGGGCGGCAGCCTGGGCTTCACCAAGATGGGAAGGCACCACCGTCAACGCCAAGGACAAGATCGCCTATGTCGCCATGTCGCGCATCGAGGCATCGATGCTGAACGGGTCGGGCGATGTCAAGGTCGAGGGTCCCTATTCCGGCGCTGTCTACGCGCTGAACCTGAAGGGCGGGCAGAGCGACCGCGCCGGCGCCGCCATCGCCAGCGACTGGGTGCCGGTCGACATGGCCGCGGTGCCCGCGCTGATCAGCGAAGACCTGGGCGGCGGCAAGTTCAAGCCGCAGGATGCGCTGGGCAACTTCGCCAATCCCGACAAGATCGCCACGCCGGACAACCTCAAGTTCTCCGAGAAGATGCGCACGCTGTTCATCGGCGAGGACAGCAACACCCACGTCAACAATTTCCTGTGGGCGTACAACGTCGACACCAAGGTGCTGAGCCGGCTGCTGTCCTGCCCGGCGGGCGCCGAATCGACCGGCCTGCATGCCGTCGGACGAGGTCAACGGCTTCACCTACATCATGAGCAACTTCCAGCACGCGGGCGACTGGGAAACACCGCTGCATGACAAGGTCAAGCCACGCTCGATCCGCTGATTCGCGCCAACTATGCCGATCGCTTCGGCGCGTCGGTGGGCTACCTCGCCGGAATTCCAGCGCTGCCCTAAGACCTGCGGCCACGGGAGCGGCGGCGTTGGCTGGGATCCGCGGGTCGGATACCATCGTGCCTTCCCGCCTTCCGCCCGTACGCCATGCTCGACCCCGACATTCGCCGCCTGCTCGACACGATTTTCAAGGTAGCGCCCAATTCCGGATCGCCTGACGTCGCGGCACTGCGCGCGGCCAGCGAAACGATACCGCAACGCCTTGGCGGCGAGCCCGAATCCGTTGCGTCATGGCATGACGACATCGTACCGGGTGCCGCGGGCGCGATCCCCGTGCGCATCTATCGTCCTGCTGGCGTGGCGCCGCTGCCCGTGCTCGTGTACGCGCACGGTGGTGGCTGGGTGACCGGCACGCTCGAATCGCACGACCGGCTCTGCCGCATCCTGACCAATCGGCTCGCGGCGTGCGTGATTGCCGTCGACTACCGCTGTGCGCCGGAACATGTTTTTCCGGCGGCACTCGACGACGTCGAAGCGGCCTGGTCGTGGGTGCAGCACCATGCCGAGACACTGGGCGCCGACGGCAACCGCATGGCCATCGGCGGCGACAGTTCCGGCGCCAATCTCGCCGCCGCGCTGACACTGCGACTGCGGAAAGAGCGCCGGCCGCAGCCGCGTGCGCAACTGCTGCTCTATCCCGCGCTCGACGCCACCTGTGCGCTGGCTTCCTACGCTGCCTTCGCCACCGGGTACGGCCTCTCCGCTGCGCAGATGCGGTGGTATTGGGAGGCCTACCGCGCGAGCGCCGCGCCACGCGTGCCGGAACTGTCGCCGCTGGCCAGCCCGGACCTCGCGGGGCTGGCTCCGGCAGTGATCGCGGTGGCGTCGTGCGACGTGTTGCGCGACGACGGCCTCGACTATGCGAAGCGCCTCAACGCAGCCGGCACGCCGGCCACACTGATCGACTGCGCGGGCATGATCCACGGTTTCCTGCGCTGGACCGGCGCGGTTCCCGCAGCGTCAGCATGGGCTGATGCCATTGCCGTGGCCATGCGCGCAACCCTGGACTGAGCGTCGCGCGCCGCTGCGTGCGCTGCAATCGCTGTGGAAAGTGCACCCCGCGCCGCTGTGCCAGACCGTACAGCGGCGGCGGGCGAGCGCATACGCTATCCTTGCGGTTGCGTCGGCCGTGACCGCCCCGACGCCGGCTCGCACTGCCGCCCCACTTCGCGAAAGGGTACTTCGGATGCGTCGCCTTGTTGTCTTCGCCTTCGCTTCGCTGTTCCTCGCAATGCATGCCGTGCACGGCGCCGCGCAGGAGCGCATCGTCTTCGCCACCGACTGGCTCGCGCAGGCCGAGCACGGCGGCTTCTACCAGGCATTGGCCGAGGGCATATACAAAAAGTATGGTCTCGACGTCACCATCAGGATGGGTGGACCGCAGGTCAACGGCCTGCAACTGCTGGCAGCCAGAGCAACTCGACGTCGCCATGGCCGACGGCCTGCAGGTTCTGTCCGCGATCGAGCAGGACGTGCCGCTGACGACGATCGCCGCCACCTTCCAGAAGAATCCGACGGTGCTGATCGCGCATCCGGGCGTGGCGCAACTGGAAGACTTGAAGGGCAAGCCGATTGCCCTCGCCGCGGCCGCCAACACCACGTTCTGGCCTTGGCTGAAGAAGCAAGTACGGATTCACGACCGCCAGAAACGTCCGTACGGATTTTCGGTGCAGCCGTTCCTCGTCGATCCCGCGCTGTCGCAGCAGGGCTTCGCGACGTCGGAGCCATTCTCGATCGAGAAGGCCGGCATCAAGCCGGTGGTGTTCCTGCTGGCCGACCGGGGTTATCCGCCCTACGCCGAGGTGCTGGTGGTCCGGCGCGACACGCTGGGCAAAGCGCGGCGACGCATGGCAGCGCTTCGTGCGCGCATCCGCGGAAGGCTGGAAGAGCTACCTCGCCAACCCCGCGCCTGGCAACGCACTCATTCGCAAGGACAATCCGGAAATGAGCGAGGAACTGCTTGCATACGGCCTGCGCAAGATGCGCGAGTATGCAATCGTCGAAGGCGGTGACGCCAGATCAGGCGGCCTGCTGTCGATGACCGATGCCCGCTGGAAGACCACCGTGGACTTCCTGCGCGGCGCCAGTCTCGCCAAGGCCGGTACCGACTACACCAAAGCGTGGACCCTCGACGTCGTGAAGAACGTCCGCGTGCTGCCGTAGAAGCCCGGCGATGAATTCCGGCGACGCGCCCGTCGTCGCCATCCAGGGCGCGGCCAAGACCTACGCCACCGGCACCCGCGCGCTCGCACCGGTCGACCTCGATGTGCGTGCCGGCGAGTTCGTCACGTTGCTCGGGCCATCGGGTTGCGGCAAGACCACACTGCTGCGCATGGTGGCCGGATTGCTCGCGCCTTCTGCCGGCGCCATTCGCTGGTGGGGTGCGCGCTGCCCCGCCCGAAGCCGAGTCGCCGCATCGCCTGGCGATGGTCTTCCAGGCGCCGACGCTCATGCCATGGGCCCGCGTGTCCGCCAATGTGCGCCTGCCCCTCGACCTCGCCGGCTGGCCCCGCGCCGAGGCCGACAACGCGGTAGCCGCTGCGCTGGCGGGGGTCGGCCTGGCGGAAACGGGAGCCCGCTATCCGCGCGAGCTGTCCGGCGGCATGCAAATGCGCGTATCGATCGCACGTGCGCTGGTCACCGACCCCACGCTGCTGCTGATGGACGAGCCTTTCGGCGCGCTCGACGAATTCACGCGGCACAAGCTCGACACGGATCTCGCTGCAATGTGGCACGCGCGCGCGCTCACCGTGCTGTTCGTCACCCACAGCATCCAGGAGGCGGTGTTCCTGTCCACCCGCGTGGTGGTGATGGCCGCGCGACCAGGACGGGTGCTCGCGGACGTGCCCATTCCGGCGACGCTGCCGCGGGCGCAGGCGTTTCGCGGCACCGCGCAATTCGCCGCGCTGTGCGAATCGCTGTCGACGCATGGTCGCGCAAGCGTCGGCGGCTACCCCGGCATGACACCACCGGCGCCGTCGTCGATTTCGTTGCGCGTGATGGCGCCGGTGGTCGTGGCCGTCGTGCTGCTGACCCTGTGGCAGGTCGCCGTCATCGTGGTACGAGGTACCGGCGTATCTCGTGCCCTCGCCTGCGCGCATCGCGCAGACATTGTGGCTCGACCGCGGCCTGCTGCTGGATGCGCTGGGCGTCACCGCTGGCATTGCGCTGACGGCGCTGGCGATCGCCGTGCTTGCGGGCGTGGCCATCGCGCTGCTGTTCGCGCAGAGCCGCTGGATCGAGGCCAGCTTCTTTCCCTACGCGATCCTGCTGCAGGTGACGCCCATCGTGGCGATCGCGCCGCTGCTGATCATCTGGGTCAAGGACACGCGCGTGGCGCTGGTGCTGTGCGCCGTGGTGGTAGCGATCTTTCCGATCATCTCCAATACGACACTGGGCTTGCGCAGTGTCGACCCGGGACTGGCCGACCTCTTCCGGATGAGCCGCGCCACCCGCCTGCAAACCATGCTCCGGCTGCGCATTCCCGGCGCGCTGCCCTACTTCTTTGCCGGCCTGCGCATCGCCAGCGGCCTCGCGCTGATTGGCGCCGTGGTCGCCGAATTCGTCGCCGGCACCGGCGGCCAGGGTGCGGGGCTCGCGTACCAGATCCTGATGGCCGGCATCCAGCTGAACGTTCCCCGCCTCTTCTCGGCGCTGGTGCTGATCACGCTGGCGGGCGTCGTGCTGTACCTCGCCGTCAGCGGGCTCGCGAACCTGGCGCTGGCGCGCTGGCACGAAAGCGAGATGCCGGCGGAAGACTAGCGGCCTGCGACTTGCCGCACGCAATCCCGCGGGCAGTACCGGCGCGGGCAACCGTTACGATTTGACGTTGAACACTTCGGCGCAGCGGGAAATGCTCAATCCCGCGCCCTGCGTGTCCTGCGTCACCTGGATATTGGTGATGATCCCCTTGGAGTCGACGCTGATCTGCGCCTCGCAGAACACCTGCACTGTACGTGCGGGCGACACCAGCACCTGCTGCGCGGGCGCCGACACGTTCATGCTGAAGGTCGTCGAACTCGTCTCGGTGACTGTGGTATTGGCGTCGGGGCGCGACACGTTGGTGGTGGTCTTGGTATTGCTGGTGCCGACTCCTGGCGACGACGGCTCGACTTTCTTGTACTGCGCGGGGATATTGATGACGGTCTCGCCGCCTTTCCAGCGGTAGGTTGTGCCGCCGTTGTTCAGGCCGAACGACGACTGTGGCGCACCGTATTGCGCAAAGAACGCATCGCTTGTCTGGCCGATGAAACGGGAATCCATGGCCTTCTGCGCCTGCTCCGTGGTCACGCATCCTGCCAGCACGGCGAGCACCACCCCGATGGCGACGATGCGCATCTGATTCATCAAGGTCTCCTGTGAACGCGACGAAACGACCGTCGCCACTGGGTGAAAAGCATACCAGCGCCGACGCGTCCCGGGGCCGAAACTGTTACGCTGACGCCCGCGACCAGCCATAACTCATTCAAGGAATTCATCGATGCAACTTACGGTGCTCGATCCCGGTCATTTTCACGCGGCGCTGCTGCAGAAGAAGGATTATCCCGACGTCGACCGGGCCGTGCGCGTCTACGCACCGGCAGGACCGGACCTCGACGACTACACGCAAAAAATCGTCGCCTACAACGCACGAGCGGCCGAACCCACGCACTGGGAGGTCGACGTGTACACCGGCGCCGATTACTTCGAGCGCTTCCTGGCCGACCGCGCCGGCACGGTGGCCGTGATCGCCGGCAACAACCAGCGCAAGACCGAATACCTGGCGCGAGCCATCGATGCCGGATTCAACGTGCTGGCCGACAAGCCCATGGTGATCGACAGCGCCGGCTTCGAGCGCCTGCAGCACGCGTTTGCGGCCGCCGCAGAACAAGGCGTTCTGCTCTACGACATCATGACCGAGCGGCACGAAATCACCACGCTGCTGCAAAAGGCCTTTGCGCAGGTGCCGGCCGTGTTCGGCCAGTTGCGTTCGGGCAGTGTCGAGGACCCCGCCGTCACCAAGGAGAGCGTCCACCATTTCTCCAAGCTCGTCTCCGGCGTTCCGATCAAGCGTCCGGCATGGTTCTTCGACGTGGCCCAGCAAGGCGAAGGCCTGGTCGACATCACGACCCACCTGGTCGACCTGGTCCAGTGGGAATGTTTTCCCGGGCAGATCATCGACTACCGCGACGACGTCGAGGTCATCAGCGCGCGACGCTGGGCCACGGTGCTCACGCGCGAGCAATTCCGCAGCGTCACGCAGCTCGCCGACTTCCCGTCGTTCCTGCGCCCGCATGTTGCGGCAGACGGCAATCTCCACGTGTACGCCAATGGCGAGATCAACTACCGCCTGAAGGGCGTGCATGCCAAGGTGTCCGTGCTCTGGAACTTCGAAGCGCCGGCGGGCGCAGGCGACTCGCATTTTTCGATCCTGCGCGGTTCGCGCGCCAATCTCGTGATCCGTCAAGGCGCCGCGGAGGATTACCAGCCCACGCTCACCATCGAGCCGCTGCCCGGCATCGACAAGGGTGACCTGCAACGCGCGTTGCAGCAGGCCATGCCGCTGATCCAGGAAAATTATCCGGGCGTGGCGGCGGAGCCGGTTGCAAGCGGATGGAAGGTGAGCGTGCCTGCTGTATTTCACGTCGGCCACGAGGCCCATTTCGGCCAGGTGGTGGATCAATTCCTGGGTTACGTCAAGGCGGGTGCGCTGCCGGAATGGGAGGTGCCCAACATGCTGGCGAAGTACCGGACCACGACTTCGGCACTTGCATTGGCCAGCGCAAGTTCGGTGAAATGACGGTGCGCAGGCGCGGATTCCCCGACTGACGACAGACGAGACGCCGGCCTCGCCGCGCCTCGAGGCTGGAGCCGTGCCATCGTCATCTTGAAGTTCTGCGACAATGGCGTGACCATGCTCCGCTCGTTGCTGTTCATCCCCGCTACAGCGCCGCAGTTCCTGGCCAAGGCCGCCGCGCGCGGCGCGAGCGCGATCATCGTCGATCTCGAGGACGCGGTACTGCCCGAGCGCAAGGCGACTGCGCGGCCGCTGGCGGCCGACGCCTGCCGGATGCTGGCAGCCCAGGGCATCACGGTATTGCTGCGCGTCAACAGCGAAGCCGCCTGGCTGGCCGAGGATCTCGCGCAGGCGCCACTCGATTGCATCCACGCGATCATGTTGCCGAAAGTCGACGACGTCGTGCAGGTGCAGGCGCTGGCGCTGCAGCTCGATGCGTTGGAGCGTCACTTCAGGCTCGCGCAACCGGTGCACATCGCGGCGCTTATCGAGAGTCCGCGCGGAATCCTGCGCGCCGATGCCATTGCCACGGCGCATCCGCGCGTGACGGCATTGGCCTTCGGCACCGAGGACTACAGCACTGCAATGGACATTGCACCGCTGCCGCATGCGCTCACGCTGCCCGCGCAGATGCTCACGATGACGGCACGTGCCGCCGGACTCGAATGCTGGGGACTGGCCGCATCCACCGGAAATATCGACGACCCGTCCGTTTATGCGGCCACGGCGCGCACGGCGCGCGAACTCGGCTTCACCGGTGCCATGGCAATCCATCCCCGGCAGGTGGGGATTTTGAACGACGCGTTCTCGCCCAATGCGGAGGAAATTGCGTGGGCGCGGCGCGTTGATGCCGCTGCGCAGGCCGCAGCCGCGCGCGGCGACGGTGCCGTCACACTCGACGGCCGCATGATCGACAAGCCCATCGTGGCGCGAGCATTGCGCGTCCTGCAGGACGCACCGCCGGCCTGACACCGCAACACCCGTGCGGACCGCCCCAGGGCATGCGTACAATCCGCACCATGCCCGGGTGGTGAAACTGGTAGACACAGGGGACTTAAAATCCCCCGGCGGGTCATTCCGCCGTGCCGGTTCGATTCCGGCCCTGGGCACCAGCAGCCGTCTGATCGTTCTCGTCCGCCCAAGAGGAGACCGCCATGGCCCAGCGTGCGTCCCGTTCTTCCCCGTCGACGGTCAAATCGGCGCAGCGTCGCGCCGCCAAGCCGGTCAAGTCTCCCGCGGCACCCAACCGCAACGTCGTTCCCGACAGCGTCGACTTCCGTGACCGCCCGTACCTGCCGGCCATTGCCCGCGCGCCGCTGGCGACATTGCCGCCGCCGGCCGCATCGGACCGGCCCCGACTCAATCAGGAAGACTCGGCCGCCTGCACGGGTTTCGCGCTCGCCACCGCCATGCATGTGCTGACCGCCCGCCGCGATCGCAAGTTCGGCGGCAAGGTCGCGCCGTACATGATCTACGCGATGGGCCGCCGCTACGACGAGTTCACGGGCGAGGCGCCCGAAGGCGGATCGTCGCTGCGCGGCGTGCTGAAGGGCTGGTACAAGCACGGCGTGTGCGCGGAGAACTACTGGACCTCGCTGCCGGAGCCCAAGCCCACCGGCAAGTTCGACTGGTGGGACGATGCGGTGCTCCGTCCGCTGGGGGCGTATTACCGCGTCGACGCACGTTCCGTGGTCGACATGCAGGTGGCGCTGAACGAAGCGGGTGCGCTGGTGGCCAGCGGCCTGGCGCACGATGGCTGGTTGGAAGGCCTGCCCGGCGCGCGCAAGAAACTGCCGAAGGGGCAGAAGCTGTGGCGCATTCCATATCCGTGGAAGGCCAATTCCGACGACGGCCACGCGTTCGCGCTGGTGGGCTACGACGCCGACGGCTTCATCGTGCAGAACTCGTGGGGCGATGCCTGGGGCACGCACGGCCTGGCCGTGCTCACCTACGAGGACTGGATCGAGCACGGCTTCGATTGCTGGGTCGCCCAGCTTGGCGTGGTCACGCGGCGGCACGAAATGGAGGCCACCGGCACCACGACCAAGACGGGTGGATCGTTCGGCGCGCCCGGCACGATCATGCTGGACCTGCACGAGGTGTCGCCGCACGTGATCAACACGGGACGCGATGGCGAGCTCTCGCTGGCGGGCGAATTTCATACCAGCGCGGCGGATCTCGATGAACTCGTGGGTCCCCGCCTGACGGCATTTCGCGCGGAGCAGGGTTTGTCTGCGCAAGCCGCCGTGGACGTGGTCCTGTACGCGCATGGCGGACTGGTCAGCGAGCGCGACGCAGGCAAGGCCGCCAAGGACTGGATCGACGGGTTCGAGGCGGCCGGCATCTTCCCGATGTTCATGTTCTGGGAGTCGGATTTCCTGACGATCCTGCGTGATCGCATCATGAACGAGTTGCGCAATCGCGGTGAGTTGCCTGCCGGCGGCCCCCTGTCCTTCGTCGACGACTTCTGGAGTGACCGGGTGGAAGGCATCGCGCGGGTCGCTGCACGCTGGGCATGGAACGACATGAAGATTCGCGCCGAGGCCGTGTCGGACCATGCCGCGGGCGGCGCGCGGCTGTTGCTGGATCGATTGACGCCGCTGCGCAATCGCATCCGCCTGCATCTTGTCGGTCACTCTGCCGGCACCGTATTGCACGCGCGCCTGCTGCGTGAACTGGCAGCCGGCGGCTGGACGGTGGAATCACTCAACCTGCTCGCGCCTGCGAGCACCGTCGACCAGTATCGCCGCGACATCGAGCCGCTGGTGCGTTCCGGCACCGTGCGCCGGGCCGCGCAGTTTCACCTGACCGACGAGTGCGAAAACAACGAGGGCGGCGCAATGCGCGCCGCCCTCCTCTACAAGCGCTCGTTGCTCTACCTCATTTCCAACGCCTTCGAGGGCGCGCGCGGCGTGCCCGTGCTGGGCATGGACAAATTCTTCAAACGCGACGTGGCGCCCACGTTGCCGCCCAACTACACGGTGCGCGTGGCGCCTTCGTCCGGCGCCTCGGGCGCAGTCCGGCATGGTGATTTCGACGACGACAAGAAAACGCGCGCGGCGGTGATATCGCACCTGCTGGGGCAGGCGGTGCCGGCGCCCTGACGGGTCTCGACACCGCGCCCCTCCGCCGGTGGACGGGGGTGCAGACTTGCAGGGTCAGCGCTTGACGCCAGGCATGAACTTGGCGAAGTCGCCCATCACGCGCTGCATCGACTCGAAGGCATTGCCGCCGGAACTGACCACGCCCTGCATGGCGCTTATCACGTTCTGCGCGCCACGCAGGTCGGGCATCATCGCCATCGCGGCCTTGGCTTCCTTCATACCCGGCACGCCCGCCATCTGGCCTTCCATCATCGAGAAGAGATGCTTCTGCATGTCCACGATCATCTCGAACATCTGGCCCCAGTAGCGCATCGCGCTTTCCATCGCTTCCTGCGACGAGCTCTGTCCGGCGGCCATCAGCGCCTCCGGTGAGCCGGCCTCGGCCGCACGCTTGGCGGCCTTGCGACCCATCGCGCGCGCTTCCTCCTCGCCTTCGAACTGGTGCCGGCGCAGCTTCGCGGTGTTTTCCAGCGCGGCGTTGATCACGTCCAGGGCAAGCTTGGAGTTGATCTTGTAGAGTTCGATAGCCTGTGCCGGCGTCATCATCTTGGCCATCTTGGCCATGTCCGCGGCACCCGGCAGGTGGGCCGGATCGAAGCCGGCGAAAGGATTGGCGGCACTTGCCTTGGGCGCGGTCGCTGCCGAGGGACGCTTGCTGGCGGTCTTGGCGGCGCGCTTCTTGGCCGGGGCTGCACGTGGTTTCGACTTGGCGGCGGGGGCCGCGCGGGATTTCGTTGCCATGGAGTGCTCCTTTGGAGGACGCGGGGATGACGAGAGTGATCAAACCCCCAAATGCGAGGCGCGTCAAGCGAACGTCGCCGAGGGTCGCAGCGACCAGCTTAAGCCCGGGCGCGTGTTACGATTTTGCGTTGCGTCAACAGTCCGGGGCATGAATGAAACATTTTGCAGTGTGGGTGCAGTTCGATGTGAAGCCGGGCATGCTGCCGGCGTTTCTGGAAGCGGCGCGGCTTGATGCGCAAGGCTCGGTCGGCAATGAACCCGGATGCCACCGCTTCGACATCCTGCAGGACCCGGACGTGGCCAATCGCGTCTACTTTTACGAGGTCTACGAAGACGAGGCGGCATTTGCAGCCCACCGCGAAATGCCCCACTTCAAGACCTACTTCAATGCCACCGAGCCGATGATCGCTGCCAAGTCGGCGTTGCGCCTGCCCGTCGACACCTGCCATAAGTAGCCACGGCCGGCGGCGTGCGTCGGCCTTACTGCGGGAACACTTCCCATGTCGGATTTGAAGCAACGATTCGGACGTCCGCTGCGCCTTGGCATCATCGGCGGCGGTCCCGATGCGTGGATCGGCCGCATGCATCGCGGCGCTGCGGAATTTGATGGCTGGTGGCGCTGCGTCGCCGGCGTGTTTTCGAGCGACCCGGTGCGTTCGCGCGCAGCAGGTACGGCCATGGGCTTCGACCCGGCACGCAGCTACGGCACCGTGGCCGAGATGCTGGCGGCCGAAGCCATGCGTCCAGACGGCGTCGACGCCGTCGCGATCATGACGCCCAACGACACGCACTACCCGTTCGCGGCCGCGGCATTGGATGCCGGCCTCGACGTGGTCGTCGACAAGCCGGTCGCACACGATTTCGCCCAGGCCTGCGACCTCGTCGCGCGGGCGCGCGCCAAGGGCCGCATCTGCGCCATCGCGCATGCCTACGCGGCGTATCCGATGACGCGGTATGCGCGCCACCTGGTGCGCGAAGGCGCGCTGGGGGCGCTGCGCCTGGTGCAGGTGGAGTACATCCAGAGCGGCATGGCGCTGAAGGTGGAAGATGGGCCGCAGAACAACCGCTTTCGCTGGGTCCTCGACCCGCAACGCAGCGGTCTCGCGCTCGTGATGAGTGCCATCGGTTGCCACGCGCAGCATCTTGCCTCGTTCGTCTGCGGCAGGGAGGTCGCCCGCGTAGTTGCCGACGTCGGCGCATTGGTGCCGGGCCGCAGGGTCGTCGATTACGTCGCCGCGCTGATGCACATGCAAGGCGGCGGCCGCGGCAACTTCACGGTGACGCAGGCCGCCGCGGGCGGCGAGAACGACATCCGGCTGCGCGTTTACGGCGACAAGGGCATGCTCGACTGGTCGCATCGCAAACCGAGTTACCTGCGCGTGGCCATGCAGGGCGAAGCGGTACGCGAGATCAGCCGCGGCGACATGGACCTGCCACCGGCGATCATTGCCGCCGGACGCACGCCGCGAGGACACCCCGAAGGGTTGCGCGAGGCCTTCGCCAACATTTACGCCGAAGTCGCGCAGGACCGCATGGCCCGCACGCTGGGTGAAACGGCGCCCGAATGGCCCTACCCCCGCATCGAGGAAGGCGCGCACACGATGGCGTTCATCGAGGCGTGCATCGCGTCGCAGGCCCGCGGCGGATGGGTGGACGTGGCAGCGATACCGTAGACGCACCGCTCGATTGCCGCAGGCGCGGCTCCAGCGTCGCGCTCATGCGACGCCGAAGCCCCGCTTGCCAAGTCATGCCTGCGCGGTTGCAGGCATGCCCACGGTGACGCAAACCCGTCACGCCAGTGGCATCGCATCCTTGTTGCGCGCCAGCCATGTCGCGAAGTCCTGCAGCTGCGGATTGAGCGCGCGCGTTTCGTCGAGCTTGCGCGCGCCCAGGAACGGGCCGGGAAAATCGCGATAGAACTGGAACATGTTGCCCAGGTCCTCCGCGCCCGGAAAACCGAATGCGCGAAAGGCGGCGGGTGTAACCGCGTTGTACCGCACCTCGCGCCCCACCGCCTGGGTCATCGCCGCCGCCATCTGCGCGCCGGTCTGGTGGTCGCCGGCGATACCCACCGTCTTGCCGATCAGGCTGTCGCCGCGCTTGAAGATGCCGTAGGCGCAGCGCCCGATGTCCTCGGCCGCAATGCCTGCCAACGGCGTGTCGCCCATCGGCATCGTGATGCCCAGCACGCCGTCCGGCCCCGGCTTGGGGTTCATGCCGAAGTAAAGGAAGTTCTCCCAGAAGAACGACGTGAGCAGAAATGTGGTGGGCACGCCCAAGTCACGGAATATCTGGTCGGACTCGCCCTTGCCGTCGAAGTGCGGCACCTTGTAGTGCCCCATCAGCGTGGGCATGCTGTCGTCGGACAGCGGCACGAAGAGGCGCACATCCTCCAGCGTCGACCAGATCACGTGATGAACGCCGGCCGCCCTGGCCGCGGTGGCCATGTTGCGGGCTTCGGCCTTTTCCTTGTCCGGCGAAAAATGCGCCCAGAAGAACGTGACGAAGTACGCACCCCAGGCACCCGCGAGCGCCGTGGCGAGGCTCGCCTCGTCGTCGATGTCGCCCGCCACCACTTCGGCGCCTTGCGCCGCCAGCGCCCGGGCCTTGTCCGAGTGGACGTCGCGCACGATGGCGCGCACTGCGAACCCGCCCGCGGGATCGGCCAGGATCGCCCGGACCAGTCCGCCGCCTTGAGCGCCGGTGGCACCCACCACCGCAATGACCTTGCGTTCTGCCATGCTGAACCCCTATTTGCAATAATGGATGCGCGCGTGCTGCCCACAGCGGCGCGGCGCCTGGAACGACGACAAGGATACAACGCATGAAGTACAAGGACTATTACGCAACGCTTGGCGTGAGCAAGGACGCCAGCGCGGACGACATCAAGACGGCATACCGCCGCCTCGCGCGCAAGTATCATCCGGACGTATCCAAGGAGAAGGACGCCGAGGCCAAGTTCAAGGAGATGGGCGAGGCCTACGAGACGCTCAAGGATACGGAAAAGCGCGCGGCCTACGATCAGCTGGGCAGCCACAAGGCTGGACAGGAGTTCCGGCCGCCACCCGACTGGGGCCAGAACTACGCGCAGGGCCAGGGGGGCTTTGACGACATCGACCTGTCCGATCTCTTTGCGGGTCTGGCCGGGCGCCGTGGCCGCGCCAACGGCAGCGGGCGTGCCCGCCCGCAGGACATGCCGATGCCCGGCAGCGACTACGAAGCCGTGGTTCGGCTGACCTTCGACCACGCCTTCAATGGCACGGAGATCGACCTTGAGATGAGCGCGCTCGAATGGGCGCCGGACGGCGGCATGCGCCGCGTTCCGCATCGCGTGAAGACCCGCATCCCGCGCGGCGTGACCAACGGGGAGAAGCTGCGCGTGCCGGGCAAGGGTGGCAAGGGCAGCCACGGCGCGCCGGACGGCGATCTCTATCTCGACATCGAAATTTCGGATCATCCGCTCTACCGCGTCGCCGGGCAGGACATCTTTGTCGACCTGCCGCTGGCACCCTGGGAGTCGGCGCTGGGCACGACGGTGCAACTCCCCACGCCTGCCGGCACGGTATCGCTGAAGGTTCCCGCGGGCACACGCGCCGGGCAGCAACTGCGCCTTACGGGTCGCGGCTTCACCCGCGGCCGCGGCACGCCGGGCAACCTGTTTGCCATCGTGCGGCTCGAAATGCCCACGGTGCTGGACGATCGCCAGCGTGAACTCTATCGGCAGCTGGCGGAAGCTTCCAATTTCAATCCGCGCGCGAACCTCGAAGAGGAGGCCACCCGATGAATGCCCACACCGAAGTCGCCATCCGCCTCGACACCGTCACCGAGGTCACGTGGACCCAGCTCGTCAGCGCCTCCGGCCTGCCGGAGGTCGAGGTGCGCGAACTGGTGCGCTATGGCGCACTGACACCCCGCGATCCCGCAGCGCAGGAATGGACCTTCGAGGCGCGCTGGCTGCTGGTCGCCCGCACCGTGAGCCGCCTGCGCCACGATTTCGAACTCGATGTGCATGGACTGAGCGTGGTGCTGAGTTATGTCGAGCGCATCGATGCGCTCGAAGCCGAATTGTGCCGGTTGCGCGCGCAGCTCGGCTAGCCACCGCGACCCGACTTGCCATGCGCGCGTCAACGAAGCTGCGACGCGCGCGCCGCGAGGACCTGGGACTCGACAAGCGAACATTCGCGCAGCTGGCCGAGCTGACCAGCCCCCCGCAGGTCCAGGCCTTCGTCAACGCGATCCCGGCCAATTTCGAGGCCGATGGCGAGACGGTGCGTTCGGTGCACGGGGTGCTGGCGCAGCGCAAGGCGCACTGCATTGAAGGTGCGCTGGTGGCGGCCTGTGCGCTGTGGATTCGTGGCGACGCGCCGTTGCTGATGCATCTGGATTGCATGCTGGGCGACTATCCGCACGTCGTCGCGCTGTTCAAGCGCGGCCGGCATTGGGGGGCCGTGTCCAAGTCGAACCATGCCGTGCTGCGCTTTCGCGACCCGGTGTATCGCAGCCTGCGTGAACTGGCGATGTCCTATCTGCACGAATTTCGCGACGCCACCGGCCGCAAGACGCTGCGCAGCTATTCCAGCGCATTCGACCTGCGTGGCGTGGCGGTGACCGAATGGGTGACCAACGAAGCCAGTTGCTGGGCGGTGCACGACCGGTTGGCCGCGCGGCGGCATTTTGCATTGCTGACTGCGGCACAGGCACGAGCGTTGGTGGACGCCGACGCGTGCGAACAGCGCGCGGCCGCCATCGTCGATTTCGCCCCAATGCCATTCACGTAGGGACCGATTCAGGCGAGCAGTCTTCGACCACTGGCGAGGCTGCCGCCTTGCTTCGTGGATGCATCGAGCAGGCGCGGCTGCAGCCTCGCCGGCGAAGCGAAGCTACAGGATTCTGCCGAACCACAGCATCGACACGGACGCCGCCAGCAACGCCACCAACGCCGCCGCCGCGGAGAACAATGCCGTGACCTCCATCTGTTTCTGTTCGAACACCAGCTTCGAATTCAACGTTTCGTAGACCTTGCGCAGGTCGGTGGCGGTACCGGCGTAGAAATATTCGCCCTGCGTGATGTTGGCGATATTCTTCAATGCTGCCTCGTCGAGGCGAACGCGCATCGACCAGCCTTCGGCGCCGATCAACTCGCCTTTTTCGGTGCCGATGCCAACCGTGAATACGCGCACGCCGCGGTCGGCAGCCATCCGCGCGGCTTCAAGCGGATCCGGTCCAGTGGTGGTCTGGCCGTCCGTCAGCAGGATGATGGCCGCCGACACATAGGATCCGGGGGGCACCACCTTGACGTCGGGCTTGTCACTTTTGTCACCCTTGCCGCCCTTGCCCGCCTTGTCGATGGGTGCCGCCCGCGCCTGATCGCCGCGCGGATTCCAAGCGCGCAGGTCGAACTCAGCCTCCGGGAAAATAGTCTTGAGCGACACCAGGATGCCGCTGCCCACCGCCGTGCCGCGCTGCAGCTGGAAGCGATCGATGGCCGCGATGATGTCCTCGCGGTTCTTGGTGGGCGGCTGCACCACCGCGGCGGCGCCGGCAAACGACACAATGCCCACGCGCGTGCGCGATGGCTGCTCGTTGACGAATGCGCGCGCCGCCTCCTGCGCGGCGACGATGCGGCTGGGCTGCACATCGGTGGCGCGCATGCTGCCCGACACGTCCATCGCGAGGATGATGGTTTCATGCTGCGACGGCAACGTCACCACCGCCTGCGGCCGCGCGATGGCGATCAGCATCAGCGTCAGCGCGCTCAGCATCAGCACCGGCGGCACATGGCGGCGCCAGCGCTGGCCCGGGCCGATGGCCTCCTTGATCATCGCGAGGCTGGCATACCGCACCGACGCGCTCTTTTTGCGCGACAGCAGCCACAAATAGAGCACCACGAACACCGGCACAAGCAGCAGCAGCCACAGCATTTCCGGCCACAGGAAGGTCATGACGAGCGGCTCGTGAGGTGCTGCGGCACGCCACCGCCGGCAGCGAGTCGACTGCGTTGTTTGCGCAGGTCGGCAAAACGCATGATGGCGTCGACCAGGTCATCGTCGGTGGCGAGCTCCAGCGCATCGACGCCCGCGCGCACGAAGGCCTCCCGCAGCTCCTCCTCGCGCTTGATCGCCAGTTCCGCGAAGCGCCGGCGAAAGCCGCGATCGTGGGTGTCGACGAAGATCTGTTCGCCCGATTCGGCGTCCTGGATGTGCAGCATGCCCAGATCCGGCATTTCCATTTCCAGCGGATCGTAGAGCCGCACCGCGATCACCTCGTGCCGTTGCGCGAGATGCGCCAGCGTCTTGGCCCAGCCTGGCGCACTGATGAAATCGGATACGACGAACACCACCGAACGCCGGCGCATGATTTCGTTGGCGGTACGCAACAGCTCGTCGATGTTGGTGGCCTTGGATTGCCGGACCTCGGGCCGCGACAGCATCCCGTGCAGGATGTGCATCACATGCCGGCGCCCGGTGCGTGCGGGGATCACCGTGTCCACGTCGCCGCCGTAGAACATGGCGCCCACGCGGTTACCGTGGCGGGTGAGCATCCGCGCGATTGCGGTGACGAAGTCGATGGAAATCGCGCGCTTGCGCACGTGCTCGGACCCGAAGTCCACCGACGGCGAGAGGTCCAGCAGAAACCACGCGGCCACCTCGCGCTCCTCGTTGAATTCGCGCACATGCGGCACCTGCAGCCGGGCGGTCACGTTCCAGTCGATGTGGCGCACGTCGTCGTGGTACTGGTACTCGCGCAGGTCCGCGAGATCGAGGCCGTAGCCGCGAAAGAGCGTGCGGTAATCGCCGTGCAGCACGCCATCGAGGCGGCGCAGCACGGTCCACTCGAGGTGGCGCAGGACGCTTTCAGCCGTTCGCGACGCGGACATGCGTTTCCAGCGGTTTTTCCGGCGCGGCCACGTGCGCCATGATGGTCTGGATCAGCATGTCGGGCGTCTTGCCGTCGGCCAGCGCTTCGTACGACAGCACCAGCCGGTGGCGCAGCACATCCGGCACGAGATCGGTCACGTCCTCGGGCAACGCATAGGTGCGCCCGCGCAGGTAGGCCAGTGCGCGCGCGCCTTCGATCAGGCCGATCGTGGCGCGGGGGCTGGCGCCATAGGTCAGGTACTTGCCGAAGTCCTTCAGGCCGAAGCGGTCGGGATTGCGCGTCGCGGCCACCAGCCGCACCGCATACTGGATGAGATTGGGATCGACATAGCATGTGCGGCATTCGCGCTGGATGGCGGCGAGCTGCTCCGTGGTGGCGACCGGCGACACGTGCACCGGCTCGCCGGTGACCCGCTGCACGATGACGAATTCTTCCTCGTCGGTGGGATAGTCCACCAGCACCTTCATCATGAACCGGTCGACCTGCGCCTCGGGCAACGGATAGGTGCCCTCCGTCTCGATCGGATTTTGCGTCGCCATCACCAGGAACGGATCGGGTACCTTGTGCGATTCGCCGGCGATGGTCACCTGTCGTTCCTGCATCACCTCGAGCAGCGCACTCTGCACCTTGGCCGGCGCACGATTGATTTCGTCGGCCAGCAGCAGGTTGGCGAACACCGGGCCGAGCGACGTGGCGAAGTCGCCGGTCTTCTGGCTGTAGATGCGCGTGCCGACGAGGTCTGCTGGCACGAGGTCGGGCGTGAACTGGATGCGCTTGAACGATCCGGAAATCGTGCGCGCGAGCGTTTTCACCGTCAGCGTCTTGGCGAGCCCCGGCACGCCTTCCACCAGCAGGTGCCCCTGCGCGAGGATGGCCACCATCACGCGCTCGAGGAAAGGGTCCTGCCCCACCACCACCTTCTTCACCTCGTAGAGAATGCGTTCCATCAGCGTGGCGACTTCGGACTGCTGGGTCAGGTTCGATTCCATGGTGTCCCGTGCAATTGAATGAAAATGGTTAGAACGGCGACATGCCGACGGCGGCCGCCGCGTTTTCGATGGGCACCGCGAAGCCGATGCCGATGAACACGCGCTGCGAGGTTGGATTGAGGATGCCGGTGACGATGCCCACCACTTCGCCATCCGCGGTCACCAGCGGCCCGCCGGAGTTGCCGGGGTTGGCCGCCGCGTCGAACTGGATGAGATTGGTGAGGATGCGCTTGCCTTCCACCGACTGGTATTCGCGTTTCAGGCCCGACACCACGCCCGCCGACGCCGAGGGGCCGATGCCGAAGGGAAAGCCCACCGCCACGACGCGGTCGCCCACCTGCAGGTCGGCGGTGGAGCGCAACGTGGCCGCCACCATGTCGTCCGGCAACGCCTTGGCCTGCAGCACGGCCAGGTCGTGTTCCGGACGCGTGCCGACGATCACCGCATCCGCTTCGAAGCCGTCGAAGAACGTGATGCGGATGCGCTCGGCACCGGCGACCACATGCAGGTTGGTGAGGATGATGCCCTTGTCGACGATCACCACGCCGGTGCCGACACCCCCGCCGCGGTGCTTGCCGGGCTTGGTGTCCGGGTCCTTGTCTGCGCCCTTCCCGCCCGGGCCAGCTTTGCCGTTGTCGGCGCCGGGCGCGGGATCCTTGTCCGTACCCTTGCCGCCACCGGCCAGCTTGTCGGCCGGGCGCTGATTCTGGTCGCCCGGCTTGTCGGGCACGATGAACTGGCCCTTGCCGCCATGCGGCGACACCTTGCTGCCCGGGGACTTCTTGCGGGAGCCCTTCGCGGGCGGGTCGTCGTCCTCTTCCGGCCCGATGCCGACGACGCGCACCACCGACGGCAGGATTGCCGCATAGGCCTTGGATTCGAGGGAGGGCAGCGGCGTGTTCTCCAACGTATTGACCACAGCCGCGTCGATATCCTTCTGCGTCAACTCCCCCGCCACGGGTCGCATCTTCGCGTACGTGGCCACCAGCGCCACTGCGAACAGCGCGCCGGCCAGCACCAGGAGGGGGCGATCGTAGCGGCGCCAGACTCGGCGCAGGCGGCCGGGTGGCGTGGGTGCCAACGCCGTGTCATCGGCTGCTGCGGTGGCTTGCGATGTGCCGGCCGCGGCAGCAGGCGCGTCCGCGCGTGCGGGTTCCGGCGCCTTCGCGCGGCGGGAACTGCTGTACAGCGCTGCCTTTTTCATCCGGTGGAATCTCGCTGGAAGCCGAGGCTGCGGCGCAAATACGTTAGCACGGTCACGGTAGTACGTACATTGGCCAGATCCACGGTGCCGAATCAAAACACGCGGCAAGCCCGCAGGCGAGACGGCAACCGCGCGTTGCGCCGGGCGAGGCCAAGGCTTCGCCTGCGGCCTCAGCCACCATTGACCGGTGGCAGCACCGGCGAGTTCACATGCTCCGGCCGTACGCCGACGCCAATCAGCCGCGCGGGAATCCGCTGGAGCGTTGGCCATCGCTGCAGCAACGCGACGGGCCAAGGCAACGTCGAATCGGATTCGCGTTGCGCCAGCACCGGCGCCACGAAACGATTCTGGATCGCCACCTGCGCGCGCTGCGTCATACGCGTGGGCCACGCGCGACGCTGCTGCACCGCCGCCAGGTCGGATTCGCGCAATCGCCGCTCACGCAACGGCCACGCCAGCAGGTTGGCGGTGGCCACGGCATCCTGGATGGCGAGATTGATGCCGACGCCCCCCACCGGCGACATCGCATGCGCGGCGTCACCAATGCACAGCAATCCATCGCGATGCCACCGTGGCATCCGGTCGATCTGCACCGACAGCAACTTGACGTCAGCCCAGGTGCGCAGCGTATCCACGGCCTTCGCGAGAAACGGCGCGACGGTACCTACACGCGCGCGAAATGCCAGCAGGCCGGCGTTCTCGATGATGGTGAACGCGCCCTTGGGTATCACAAAGCCACATTGCCAATAATCGTTGCGATTGATCGTCACCAGGAACGCACCCGGCATGATGGAGCCGCCCGTCGCGTCGGGATCATCGGGGGCGCGGGGCAGGTGAAACCACAGCACGTCGATGGGCGCCCCTTCTGCCTCCGCCGTGAGTCCCGCCGCGCCGCGCACTACCGTATGCCGGCCATCCGCGCCCACGACGAGATCGGCGCGCAGTTCCAGCGTGCCCTCCGGCGTGGTGGCATGCACGCCCTTGATGACGCCCGCCGCTTCGATCAATCCGGTGACTTCCACTTGGCGGCGCAACGCGAAATTCGGAAATGTGGACGCCTGCTGTGCGATGAAATCGAGAAAATCCCACTGCGGCATGAACACCAGGAATTTGCAAAACGTGGACAAGTGCGTGAAATCGGCCAGCATGACGGGATGCCCATACACCTGCCCCCGCATGTGCGTCACTTCCTGGTGCGGCAGCGCCAGGAAGGCCCGGAGGAGGCCCAACTCGTGCATGACCTCGAGCGTGGACGGATGAATCGTGTCGCCGCGGAAATCGCGGAAGAAGTCAGCATGCTTCTCGAGCACGACGACATCGACCCCCGCGCGCGCCAGCAGGTAGCCCAGCATCATGCCGGCGGGGCCGCCGCCGGCGATGCAGCACGTAGTGCTTAGGGTCGTCGCGGTCAACGTCATCCCGCGATCGTCATGGCGCAGTGGTGTGCATTTTCAACGTCACGCGCGCGGGGGTCGTGGGCACCACCACCGGCGGCGGTGGCCGATAGTAGGCCTCGAACTGCTGCACCAGCGCCACGTAGTCGCGTGTTTCCGGATAGGGCGGGATCGTGCGCGCGTATTGCTCCACCGCGCCCTCACCGGCGTTGTACGCAGCTAGCGCGAGGCTCAAGTCCTGGTCGAAACGCTGCAGCAGGTCGCGCAGGTACCGTGTGCCGATGCGCAGGTTGGTGGCGGGGTCGAAGAGCTGCTGCTCCACGGTACGCCTGGCATTGGCCGACACGCCATAGCGTTCGCCGGTGGCCGGCATGATCTGCATCAGGCCCAGCGCACCTTTGGGCGACACCGCCTGCGGTTCGAATGCCGATTCCACTGCGATCATTGCCTTGACCAGCGATGGATCGAGCCCTTGCGTCCTGGCGTTCGCGTCGATCAGTGTTGCGTAGCGCGCAACATTGGGGTGCTGCGCCACCCGGAGGAAGAGCTTGTGGTTGAGCAACATTTCCGACGGCGCGGGTGCCACCGGGACCGGTGCGGGATCAAGACTGCTGCCGCCCTTGAAGAAGAGCTGGTAGCGGTCGTCGCGCTTGTCGGGTGCAAAGTGGGTAACGCCGGCGTCGTCGATGTAGGCCCAGACTTCGGCGCGGACGGTCGGTGACCCCAACGCCACCGCCAGCATGACGAGCATCGCTGCACACGCGCGGCGGCAACGCGCGCCTGCGTTCACCGGGTCGACGGTGGCGCCATGGACTGGAACCAGGTGTCTGCCAGCAGCCATCCCGATATTATCGCGCGGTTGGGTGGCTCCCGGCCCAAGCGAATTTGCCGGCCGCCGGGAACTGCGCCGTCGCGCACGATGCTGCCTTCCAAGGGCACGCGGGTCGCGGGGGCGCAGCAACGCGACTTGCTTTCGCGTGGCCGGTGAAGGGCACGTCGGGGGAATCGACCCATCGGGAACCCGTCAATGTGGGCGCGGGTTGAATGGATCGCGCCCCACACCTGACGCGGCACCATCGAGGCGAATGCGCCAACAACGCCATGAATGCAGGTCCGGGCTGTCCGGAATCAGTCCGATGCGCCGGCGTCCCGGAACATTGCATTGAGTTCCCCGCCGGCCGCCGCGTCGCTGAATCCGTCGAAGGTGCCTTCCTCCGCGATGCGGCGGGCGGCGCGCATGAACCCTCCCCACGCCGACCGCGCCATGGCTCCACCCACGCTCACGCGCCGCACCCCCAATGCCGCCACGTCGCGCATGTTCAATGGCGTCGCGGCACCGATGAGCAGGTTGAATGGCTTGGGCGCCACCGCGGACACCGCGGCCGCGATGTCCTCGCGCGTGCGCAGACCCGGCGCGTAGAGGCAGTCAGCGCCGGCATTGGCGTAGGCCTTCAGGCGCGCAATCGTCTCCGGCAAGTCGGGACGACCGACGAAATAGCACTCGGCACGGCCGACCAGCAGGGTGTCGCCGCCACGCTGGTCGATGGCGCGCCGCGCGGCGCGCATGCGGTCGACGGCAGTGTCGATATCCAGGAGCGGATTCGCCGCGTCACCCGTCGAGTCCTCGATCGACAGCCCGGCCACGCCGGTGTCCACGGCCAGGCCGACATTCGTCGCGACACCGGCAGCATCGCGGGCGAAGCCACCCTCGAAATCCGCGTTCACCGGCAGGTCGGTGGCCGCGACCATGGTCGCAAGATGCGCCAGTACGGCGTCGCGCGACACCGCATTGTCCGGGTGTCCCTGCGACCATGCAAAACCCGAGCTCGTCGTGGCCAACGCCCGGAAACCCAGGCTCTGCAGGTATAGCGCGCTGCCCACATCCCAGGGATTGGGAATGACGAAGCAACCCGTCTCGTGCAATTGGTGAAAGGTGCGGCGCTTGTCGGCCACAGTGGGGCGGGTCTGGGTCATGGCAGCAACGTTGTTTGCAAACGTTCGCAGTATGCCCTGCTCGCGTGTCCGACCGGTGGAACGTCAATCCGCTGCCGGCGACGACGCTCACGCCGCGCGCACGCTAGCGGTGCAACGATGGCGCATGACGGTGTAGCCGGTACCGACTGCCGCGCAGGCAGTCAGTACCCAGCACCTTCAGTTCACGAGGCAGAGCGCTTCTTCGCCGGCTTCTTCGCCGCCTTCTTGGCGGACTTCTTGGCGGTCTTCTTGGCGGTCTTCTTTGCCGCCGGCGCCCGGACCGCCTTCTTCGCGGGTTTCTTCACGGCCTTCTTCGCGGTCTTCGCTGCCGTCTTCTTCGCAGCCTTCTTCGCTGCCTTCTTCTTGGCCGGCTTGGGCGCGGCCTTCTTGGCGGCAACCGACTTTACGGCGGATTTTTTCGGCATGCGTGAACCGGAAACCTGCTTCACGGCACGTTTGGCCGCCTTTTCTACCGCGGCCACTGCACCGCGCACCGAACTCTCGACCGATTTGACGACATCCTTTGCCGCTTTCCGGACCTTCTTTTCGATCGGCCCCCGCGCGGCCTCGATTTCCGCTTTCGACTTGTGGCGCATGTCCGCGGTGTGGGCGCGCTTGTAGGTCTGGATGTCCTTGAACTTGCCTTCCTCGTCACGAACGGCGTATAGCTTGGTGCCCGAGCGGCTTCTCATTGTGGTGCGACGCGTGGCCATGGTGCCTCCATTGTGAAATGCGGAATTGCCGCCCCTAGTGTAACGGGGACCTGCAGTATTCCCCGGTTAAAGTCGCATGGCCACTGACGTGGGTCAACGCCGGCGTTCGCGCGGCGGGAAACGCGCCGCCAATCATTGCCGGTCCGGCTCCGTCGCGCGCCGCGTCGGCTCGTACCATTACAATCATGGCACCAGCGCCTCCGGTCCGGCCCGTCTCATCATGGCGTGCCGGTGCACGCTGAATCGGCGACCACTGACGCGATGCATCGCCTCGAGTGGACGCCACCCTGTTCCTGCCGGACGACCTCACCAGCAGCAATGACTCCCTCCCCCACCCGGTACGCGCAAAGCGGCGACATCAGCATCGCCTACCCGGTCACGGGCACCGGTCCAGTCGACCTGATCATGACACCCGGCTTCGTGTCGCATCTCGAGCACGCGTGGGAGCAGCCGCGGTACGTGCACATGTTGCAGCGCCTTGCCTCGCGTTCTGCCGCCTGATTCGCTTCGACCAGCGCGGGCGGCGCGGGTGGCCGCCTATGCAAAGGCCGGTGAGGTGTGGTCATTGCGTGTGGTGCGGGACCTGGTCGGCGGCTCAGGCCCCGAATTCACCGAACGAGGTGAATTCGATCTGAAAGGCATTCCCGGCACGTGGCCGTTGTTCACGGTGGGGTGATGCGTGCGCGCGCGGTACGTTGATGTGACGCCGCGACCACACGCGCCACCCGCGGCGTCAATACCCGAGGTCGTACCAGCTCACACCCAGGAAGGGATCCGACAGGTCGCGCCTGGTGGCCTTGCGCATCGCTTGATCTTGCTGAACGCGATAGGCTGCGCTCGTGTCGGCCGCCGCCTGCGTGGCGTTGGCGGCGGGGTGCAACTCCTGATACGCCGCATATTCGTTCGGACCGCCCACGTAGATCTGGTTCCGCGCCGCGTCCGGATAGATGAAATATTTCTTGCCCGTTCGCTGCATCGGCCGGATCTTGCCGGGGGGCATGTTCTTCACCCATTTCTGCTGCACCTCGGTCGTCGCAACGAGTACCCTGAAACCCAGTCCGAGCAACTCGTTTTCGTCGATGCGCGGGGCGGCCGCGGCGGCAGCGCCCGCAACGAGCATTGCCAGCGCCATGGTGGTCAGCATGCTGGCGAGATGCCTGCGGCCGTCGTTCGGAAAATGCTTCATGGTGCGGCCCCGTGGTTGTTGCGTTGAACACTCGTGCACAGCTTAAACGATCCCCCTTGACGGCATCCGCATACCGTCTATAATAACGGTACCGCATATCCATACGGCTTATTGCCTGAAGGATTCATTCCATGCCACCGCGATCCCGCCGTCCGTACGCCCACCTCGAGCGCACCACCGATGCGCCGTTGCCGCGGCTCACCACGCGGCAGCAGCAGATCCTCGACTGGATCCGCGGCCACATCGAAACCACGGGCATGCCGCCCACGCGGGCGGAAATCGCCACGGGCCTTGGCTTCTCCACCGCCAGCTCGGCGGAAGATCACCTGCAGGCGCTGGCCAAGAAAGGGGCGCTCGAATTGACGCCCGGCACCGCGCGCGGCCTGCGCCTGCGCGAGATGCCCGGCGTGCCGATGCAGGGCCTCCTGCCGCTGGTGGGTCGGGTCGCGGCGGGCAGCCCCATTCTGGCCACCGAGCACATCGAGGCGCAGTACCGCATCGACGCTGCGCTCTTCTCGCCGCACGCCGACTACCTGTTGCGCGTGAAGGGCACCAGCATGCAGGATGCCGGCATCCTCGACGGCGACCTGCTGGTGGTGCACCGCACGGCCGACGCGCGCAGCGGGCAGATCGTGGTGGCGCGGCTGAACGAGGAAGTGACCGTCAAGCGGCTGAAACGCCGCGGGCGTGAAATCACGCTGATGGCCGAGAATGCCGCGTTCGCGCCCATCGTCGTCGATCCGCAGGAAACGTCTTTTGCCATCGAGGGCGTGGCTGTGGGCGTGATCCGGCCCAGCCGGTCGCTGTAAATCGCATTATTGTTCATCGGGTCACAGGTTCGAGGCGACGAGGCACTTCCTGGTTCGCCATCGCAGCGTTCGCCACATCCATCCGGAGGCAATCACCATGGCAACGGTTCGTGCAGGCAACAAGGGCGTCCTGCTGGTCGTGGACGTGCAGGTCGGCGTGATGAAGGAAGCGTGGGAGGCCCCGCGGGTCATCAAGAACGTGGCGCGCGCGGTCGAGCGGGCCCGCGCGGAGGGCGTGCCCGTGATCTGGGTACAGCACTCGGCCGACGAACTGATTCCCGACACGCCGGAATGGCACTGGGTGCCGGAACTGGTGCCCGCAACCGGCGAGACGCTGATCCGCAAGGCATTCAACTCGGCGTTCGAGCGCACAACGCTCGACGAGGAACTTGGGAGGCTCGGCGCCACGCACATCACGCTGGCCGGCGCCGCCACCAACTGGTGCATTCGCGCCACGGCGTATGGCGCGCTGGACCGCGGCTACGACCTCACGCTGGTCAAGGACGCGCACACCACCGGCACGATGGACCTCGAGAACGGCACCAGGATCGAGGCGGCGACCGTTATCGCAGACCTCAATATCGCGATGACCTGGTTGAGCTACCCCGACCGCAAGAATGGCACCGCCACCGCCGAGGCGGTGGACTTCGCCATCCCCGGCGGCACGCGTTAATCCGCGGCTCTGCGCGCCGCGTTTTTTTACACACACCCCAAGGAGAACCTCATGGCTGTGCAACCCATTCCCGCTGGTTACCACTCGGTCACGCCGTATCTCGTCCTCAGGGATGCGGCCAAAGCCATCGACTTTTACCAGCGCGCCTTCGGCGCCACCGAACTCTTCCGCCTGCCCACGCCGGACGGCAAGGTCGCGCATGCGGAAATCAAGATCGGCAATTCGCCGGTGATGCTGGCCGACGAATCGAAGGAATTTCCCGGACCGCAAACGCTGGGCGGCGCGGCGGTCAGCCTCATGATCTACACGCCCGATGTGAACACGATGTTTGCGCAGGCGCTGGCCGCGGGCGGCACGCAGCAGCGACCGCTGGCCGACCAGTTCTACGGCGACCGCACCGGCACGCTGGTCGATCCCTTCGGCCATGTGTGGACCATCGCCACGCACACCGAGGATGTGTCGCAGGAAGAAATGGATCGCCGCTACCAGAAGCTGATGCAGGGAGGCTGAACGGTCATGCATGTTCTCTACGGCAGTCGCGGTTCCGGTTCGGCGGCCGTGTTCACGCGGCACTGGCCGCCGACCCCCTGATTTTTCTTCGTCACGGAATCCTCGCAATGCCCATCGCCCGCGGCCGCGTCACCATCACGGCGGCGGGCGTCTAGAACCCTGCCGTCGTCCTTGCAATGTCCCACTCCGCCGCTGCCCTGGCCACGCTGCTTGCGCATCCCGCGATCTGGCGCGGCGACGATTGCGCCGTCGAGCCCGCGGCCGTGCCGTCGGGGTTTGCAGCGCTCGACGCCGTGCTGCCGGGACGCGGCTGGCCGCAGGGCGCGCTGACCGAGCTGCTGCTCGAGCGCGAGGGCATCGGCGAGATCCGCCTCACGCTGCCTGCGCTGGCGCATCTGCAGGCCGCCGGCCGCGACATCGTGTGGATCGCCCCGCCCTACCAGCCGTATGCGCCGGCGCTGGCGGCGGCCGGGATCGATCTCGCGCGTTTTCACATCGTGCGCTGCGCCAACGCCAACGATGCGCTGTGGGCCTTCGAGCAGGCGCTGCGCGCGCCGGAATGCGGCGCCGCCTTCGCGTGGCTGCCCACGCACGACGAGCGGCTGCTGCGGCGCCTGCAGGTAGCCGCGCGCGATGGCCGCACCTGGGGCGCGCTGTGGCGGCGACCCGGGCAGCGCGGCAGCGCCACCGCCGCGCCGCTGCGGCTTGCACTGGCCCCGCACGACGGTCGGCTTGCGGTGCGGGTGGTCAAGCGCCGCGGCGCGGGCTTGCCGCAACCGGTGCTGATCGATATCGACGCGGTTGTCGGCGCGCCGCATCGCGAGCCCGCGTCGATGCGACCGCGCATGACCGGGAGTGTCGTCAAGCCGCCGCGCATGCAATCCGGCACCCAATGAAGACCCCATGAGGCGAGGCTTCAGCCGCGCAGGAACAGTGCGCGCATCGAACGCGCGAGACTGAAAGCCTCGCCTGCAGGCCTCGGGTCCGGGACCATGGGCCGCAGAACCGGGCCACGAACACGGCCATGAACACGACCACAAACGCACACCATGCTCTGGGCCTGCCTCCTCTTTCCGCAATTGCCGCTCGATGTGTTCGCGCGCGGGCAGGTGCCTGCGCAGCAGGCGCAGCCGTTTGTCGTCAGCAGCGGCGGACACTATCCCCATGTCGTTGCCGCCAATGCTGCCGCCCGCGATACCGGCATCCGCAACGGCCAGCTGCTGTCGGGCGCGCTGGCGCTGGCGCCGGGCCTCGTGCAGCGCGACCGCGATACCGCCGCCGAAGCGCAGGCGCTGGAGCAGCTCGCCACGTGGGCGCTGACGTTCACGCCGATGGCCTGCATCGCGCCGCCCAATGCGGTGCTGGCCGACATCGGCGGCAGCCTGCAGTTGTTTGCGGGATTGCCGCGCCTCGTGTCGCGGCTGGTGGCCGGCACGCATGCCTTGGGCTATGCGCCGCGGCTTGGCCTCGCCCCCACGCCGGGCGCGGCGTTGCTGCTGGCGCGCGCCGGGCACGCCGCGCCGGTCACCACCCACGCGCAACTCCACGCCGCGCTGGCGCCGTTGCCGCTGGCGCTGATGGACATCGACGAGCGCACGCGTGCCACGCTGCACGAGGCCGGCGTCACCCGCTTCGGGCAGGCGGTCGCCTTGCCGCGCGACGGGCTCGCCCGCCGCTTCGGCAGCGGGTTGGTGGAAACACTGGACCAGGCGTTGGGCCGCATTCCCGATCCGCGCCCGCCGCACCTCCCCGCGCCGCGCTTCGCCGGCAAGCTCGACCTGCCTGCGCCCGTGCACGACGTCGAGGCGCTGGGTTTCGGCGTGCAGCGGCTGGTGCAGGAACTCTCGGCGTGGCTGACGGCGCGCGGCCTGGGCGTCGTGCGGATGACGCTCACGCTGACGCACGAACGGCACATGCGACAGCGTGGCGTGCCCGCCACCGTGGTGCCCTTCGCGCTGGGTTCGCCGGCGCGCATGCCGGCGCATCTCTTGGGCGTGCTGCGCGAACGGCTGGCGCGCGTGGCGCTGCCCGCCTCGGTCGAGACTCTCGCGCTGGCCAGCGAGGATGTCGCACCGCTGGCCGGCCGCAATCTCGGCCTCTTGCCGGGCGACGAAGCCGATGCCGTCACCGTGCCGTTGCTCGACCGCCTGCGCGCGCGGCTGGGGGACCACGCGGTGACGTTGCTGCTGCCGCAGGCCGAGCATCGCCCCGAGCGTGCGCTGTCCGATGGCCCCATCGGCATGCCTGCCAACACCCGCAGACAAGATGCGGGCCATGCAGCAACACCACGCCGGGCCAAGACTCGCCCCGTAACCCATCGCAGCACCAAGTCGGCGCCTGTCGTGCCTCTGCCCGAGGCCCCCCGCCCACTATGGTTGCTGGCCGAGCCGCAGCCGCTCGCGCATCTCCTCGAAACACAGCCGTGGGTGTTGTGCGACGGCCCCGAGCGCATCGAGTCGGGCTGGTGGGATGGCGCCGACGTGCGCCGCGATTATTTCGTCGCCCGCACGCCCGCCGACGAAACCGTATGGATCTATCGCGATCATCGCTACGGCATCGAGGATGGCGAGTGGTTCCTGCACGGATTGTTCGCGTAAGGCGGCACGTATACTTCACCATCAAAGTACACCGCATAACGACGCGCATCACTCGCGACAGCCATTGAGCAACACTGAACGAAAACTACCCCTTCGACCAGCCTGACATGGAAACTCCTGCTCGCCACCCTCGATCCACCGCGCCGGCGAGGGTTCGTGGAAGCCACCCGGCGGCCAGGTCGCGGCGCCCCCACGCAGGTCAGCGTGGCGTGTCCACGCCGCGTTGCGAACGTTTTCCCTGCATGCACGGTCACAGCATTCCCACCCGACCCCAAAAGGTAATCAGCGCATGGAACGCAAAAAAGCCAGCGATTTCCCGCCGGAAGTCCTGCAGATCTTCGACGGCTACGTCCACGGTTTCATCACCCGTCGCGACTTCCTTGATCGCGCGGGCAAATATGCCGTTGGCGGTTTCACCGCCGCGGCCATGCTGGAAAGCCTGCGGCCGAACTTTGCGTTCGCCCAGCAGGTGGGCAAGGACGACGCGCGCATCAGGACCGAGTATCTGAACTATCCGTCGCCGCATGGCTCGGGCACCATGCGCGGCTATTTCGCGCGGCCCGCCAATCCGGCCGGCAAGCTGCCGGGGGTGCTCGTCATCCATGAAAATCGCGGACTCAATCCGTACATCGAGGACGTCACGCGGCGCCTGGCGGTGGCCAACTTCGTGGCCTTTGCGCCCGATGCCCTGACGCCGGCCGGCGGCTATCCGGGGGACGAGGAAAAGGCGGCGGAGCTGTTCCGAAAGCTCGACCCGGCCAAACGTACCGAAGACCTGGTGGCGGCGTATGACGCGCTCAAAAGCAGGCCCGAATGCTCGGGCAAGATCGGCGCCGTGGGGTTCTGCTTCGGGGGCACCACCGTCAACGTGTTCGCCACGCGCCTGCCCGACCTCGCGGCGGCAGTGCCGTTCTATGGCACGGGCCCCAGCGCGGCCGAAGTGGCGAAGATCAAGGCGCCGCTGCTGATCCACAATGCCGGCCTCGACGACCGCATCAACGCGGCCTGGCCGGCCTTCGAATCGGCGCTCAAGGCCAATGGCGTCCGGTACGAGATGTTTATTTATCCGAACGCGAACCACGGCTTCCACAACGACACGACGCCGCGCTACGACGAGGCCGCTGCCAAGCTCGCGTGGTCGCGCACGATGGCTTTCCTCGACAAGAACCTGCGCGGCTGAACACGGCTCGCCCCCGGTGTGCCGACCGGCGACGACGGGAGTAGCCCCCCTGACCCGCGTCGATACAGGCGTGCCGGTCTTTTCGACATGGACGGTGCTGTGGTAGGGTCGCGCCTTGCTGCAATCAGCGTGCACCTACAGGATTCGTAAATGTCGAAAGATCGCGCCGTCACCGGTACCAACGGACTTCCCCTGCCCATCCTGCCGCCTGAGCGCGATGCGCGCGTCTGGGCGCGGCTGGTGCGCGTCATGTTCTACACGCCGGGTTTCCTGGCCCTGCTGCTGTTGAAGGCCGGCGAGCCGGCGAGCTTCGGTATCACGATCGAGTTGCTGATGCTGGCAAGCGCGGCGGCCGTCGTGGGGGGGCTTTTCATCGGCTCGGAATCGGCGGGCACGGGTGCGGATCATTCGTCCCGCGTCGGCACCTGGAGCGGCGCGTTGGTCCTCGAACTGCTGGCCGTGGTGCCGCTATTGTGCGCAATGTTGTCGCTGTTCCACGAACTGGCCACCAGCGCATTGGTGCATGCCAGGGCGCCTGGCGCGGTCAATGTTCCGCTGGGCCTGTCCGAATTGTTGCCCGGCGTGGCGATCCTGCCGTTCATGCTCTACCAATTGGCCGGGTTCGGCACGCTGCACTACATCGTGTCGCGACCGGTGAACTGGGCCATCAACCTGGGCATTCTCGGCGCGATCGTGGTCGTATATGTCGCCAACCGTCAGAGCGAATTCCTGGTCGAGCGCAGTGCCGGGGGCATCCTCGTCGTGTGCATGTTCCTAATAGTGTGCTACGGCGTGCTCAAACTGCGACGGATGCAGGCCGAATACGATCTCTATGCGCCGGCGAAGCCAACCAAGTAGGCGCGACTTCAGTTTCATCGTTGGCGCATTTTCCAGCAGGCGGAGCTTCGGCCCTGTGGTCTCGCTGCGCGAGGCTTAGGGCCCGCCTGCGCGGTTTGCGGCGAAGCCCGGCAGCCTCCTTGGACTAAATACCCGCCCACCACTGGTAGCCCTGGTCTTCCCAGTAGCCGCCCTTGCCGCCCGCGATCTGCGCGAAGCTGTCGACGAACTCGATGGAGGTGATGTACTTCGCATGCTTGTAGCCCAGCTGCCGCTCCACGCGCAACCGCAGCGGCGCGCCGTTTTCCACGGGCAGCGCGGCATCGTTCAGATCGTAGGCGAGGATGGTCTGCGGGTGCACGGCATCGTCGAGATCGATGCTTTCGTAGTAGAAATCGGTGTTGTTGGCGCCCATCGGATCGGCGCAGTAGAAGACCGCGTAGCGCGCCTCGGGCATCGGCTGCACCACCGCCAGCAACGACGCCAGCGGCACGCCCTTCCATTTGGCGATTGCGCTCCAGCCTTCGACGCAATCGTGACGCGTGATCTGCGTGCGCGCGGGCATCGCGCGCAGTTCGTCCATCGAAAACGCGCGCTTCTGCGTCACCAGTCCGCCGACGCTGAGCTTGTAGTCCTTGAAGCCGGTGGCGACCCAGCCTTCGTACTCGGGTGTGCCGGGATCGTCCGAGCCGTTGCTGCGGAACGTGGGCGAACGATCGGCTTCGGCGAACTCCTCCGCCATCGACTTGCGACCCGCAACGGCCTTCGCTGCGCTCTCGGTGATGCCGGATACCGAATTCAGCACCTTGGGAAACCATTCGCTTCGCGACAGGCTGTCGCATCCCCCCAGCAAGGCGGCGGACGTGACTGCCGCGGTACGCGCGAAGAATTTACGGCGCGGCGGCCGGCGTTCAAGCTTCATGGTGGTCCCCGTTCGTGATGCGATAGCGGCCGGTGATCATCGAGCGCAGGTTGTTCCACAGGCCGGTAATGATCACCTGGAATACGTGGATGAAGACGAACGCGACCAGCGTCCAGGCGATCACGAAGTGGATGGTCCGCGCCGATTGCCGTCCGCCGACCCAATCGACCCACCCCGTGATCGCGGTGTTGAACCACGGCGACATGCCGAAGCCCATCAGGATCACGCCAGGCAACAGCCCGAAGATCACGACCAGGTACGCAAGCTTCTGCAACACGTTGTAGTCGCGCGCGGCCTCACCCGTGGCGTGCTTGAAGCGCAGATGCTCGCGAATCGATGCGCCGATGCCGCGCAGCTCGCCGCCGGTGGGTGCAAGGTCGCGGGTGAGGTGTCGACTGAAGATCGTGTAGAGCACGAACAGGATGCCGTTGAGCACGAAGATCCACGCAAAGAAAAAGTGCCACGACCGCGCCATCGACAGCCACTGCGGACCGGGGATCATCATCCACGCAGGAAACGCGGCGGGCTGCAGCTGCCCGTCCGCGCCATGGGTCAGGCCCAGCACGCCGGTGGTGTCAAACTCGGCGCCCAGCACCCGGGTGACGCCTTGCGGCTTGCCGGTGGCATCCATCCGCGCCCCGATCTCCAACAGCGGCGGCTTGCCGTTGTAGGAGGACTTGCCCCAGTTAAGCGCTGGGTGCGCATTGAAGATCTGCAGCCCGCTCATGAACAGCACGGTGAACGCGATCACGTTGATCCAATGCATCACCCGCACGGGCAGCTTGTGGCGATAGTAGAGATAGCTGCGTGGTGGCGCATCGGTCATGGCAGGTGCTGCGGCAAGCGACATCGGGAATCTCCTCAAGCGGTACGTCTGCCACGCGGTGCTATCCCGGGGGCCCGAACCCGACCGCGCCTGGCATGGTCGGGTTCGCGTTTCAGTCGTCCGCGCCCGCCTGAAGTTTACACAACGAGGGCCGCCGGACGCGCCCCGTACAATGGGCCGATGACCTTAGCCGCGCCTTATGCCGACCTGACCCCGGACCGCCTGCTCGACGCTGTCGACAGCGTGGGTTATCGCACCGATGGCAGGATGCTGACCCTCAACAGCTACGAAAACCGGGTCTACCTGCTCTACGGCGAGGACCCAGCCTCGCTGGTAGCGAAGTTCTACCGACCGGCACGCTGGACCGATGCGCAGATTCTGGAGGAGCACGCGTTCGTCGCTGCGCTGGACGACCGCGAGATCCCTGCTGTGGCCCCGCTCGTGCTGCATGGCCATACGCTGCACCACTTCGCGGACTTCCGCTTCGCCCTCTATCCTCGTCGCGGCGGCCGCACGCCGGAACTCGATGCGCCGGGCACGCTGGAATGGATCGGTCGGTTCATCGGGCGCATCCATGCGGTGGGCGCGCTGGCGCCTTTCGCGACGCGACCCGCGCTCGACATCGCAAGCTTCGGCGACGAGCCGCGAACGTATGTCCTCGACCACGATTTCATCCCGCCCGACCTGCTGGAAGCGTATAAAAGCGTCTCCGCGATGGCACTGGAAGGCGTGCGTCATTGTTACGCGCGCGCCGGCGCGCTCAACACGCTGCGCCTGCATGGCGACTGTCACGCCAGCAACATCCTGTGGACACCGGACGGACCGCATTTCGTCGACTTCGACGACGCCCGGATGGGCCCGGCCATCCAGGACCTGTGGATGCTGCTGTCGGGCGACCGCATGGAGATGCGGCAGCAACTGGGCGAACTGCTGGCGGGCTACGAGGACTTTGCCGATTTCGACCGCCGCGAACTGCACCTGATCGAGGCGCTGCGCACGCTGCGCCTGCTCCACTATGCCGCGTGGATCGCGCGCCGCTGGGACGACCCCGCCTTTCCCGCGGCGTTTCCGTGGTTCAACACGCAACGCTACTGGCAGGACCGCATTCTCGAGTTGCGCGAGCAGATTGCGGCCATGGATGAGGCATGGAACTGAGTGCCGCGACGGACCCCGCTCAACCCGGCTGGCCGATCGTGGCCACGGTCTTCCGCCGCAGCCACAATCCTCCCGCGGCGATCGTCGTGAAGACGGCGCCCGCGTAGAACGTTACGGCAGGGCCGTGCGCGTCCCATAGCCAGCCCGCCAACACACTGGCCACCAGCAGTGCCACGCCCGACACCAGATTGAAAAGCCCGAAGGCCGTCCCGCGCAGTTCGGCCGGCGCCACCTTGGCCACCAGCGCGGCCAGCAGGCCCTGCGTCAGGCCCATGTGCAGGCCCCACAACGCGGTGCCTGCGAGCACGATGCCCAGTGCGTCGGCTTGTGCCAGCACGACATCGGCGACGACCAGCGCGGCCAGTCCGGCGCCGAGTAGCGCCGGACCATGGCCGCGATCGAGCGCGGCACCGGCCGGATATGCAACGACCGCATAGACGATCGACATCACCACCATCACGAGCGGTGCCGTGGTCACGGTCGCGCCGACGTTGAGTGCCCGCAACAGCAGGAAGGCCTCGGAAAAACGCGCGAGCGTCAGCACGGCGGCAATTGCGACAATGAACCAGAACGCCGCCGGCAGCCGACTTGCATCGCTCCAGCGCAGTGGCGGCTTGGCCGCCGTTGGGTGCTTGGTGGATTCCGGTTCGTCGACGCCGACTACGATCAACAGCACGGCCAGCATGGCCGGGACGACTGCAATCCAGAACGCATGGCGGAAGTCTCCCGCCAACATTGCCATCGCAATGAGCGCGAGCAGCGGCCCACCCACCCCGCCGACCGTATCCAGCGCCTGCCGCAAACCGAAGCTGCGGCCGCGAACTTCGGGCGGCGTGATATCGGCAATCAACGCATCGCGCGGCGCACCGCGGATGCCCTTGCCCACGCGATCGGCAAACCGCGCGCCGACAATCCACGGCAGCGTCGCCGCGAGCGGGAATACGAACTTCGTCACTGCGGCGAGGCCATAGCCTGCCAGCACCAGCGGCTTGCGCTTGCGCGTCCAGTCGGACAGCACGCCCGAGAAGAGCTTCATGATCAGCGCGATGGCTTCGGCGATGCCCTCGATCACGCCGATCAGCAGTACGCTCGCGCCCAGCACCGTGGCCATATAAAGCGGCAACAACGCGTGCACCAGCTCGGAAGAGAGGTCCATGCACAAGCTGACGAAGCCCAGCACCCATACGCCGCGCGGAATGGCGGCCAGGCCAAGGGCAGGTGTCGCGCGCGGCGTCATCGGGAAATTGCCTGCCCGTCTATCCGGCGTGCCGGACGACGACGACGAGCCCCGGCGCCGCATGCAGCACTTTGCGTGAATGCAGGTCCAGCGAGGCATCGCGCCCGCCGAGCGGTAGCACGATCTTCATTATTCATTTCTCCCGGGAGTTGCATGAACAACGCGCCACGAGGTGCGGTACGGTCATGCAACAGCGCCATCATGACGTATGCCGGGAGCGACCACCTGCAAGCGTCGCAACGCGTCGATGCTGG
This sequence comes from uncultured beta proteobacterium, assembly GCA_963805355.1. Lineage (GTDB taxonomy): Bacteria > Pseudomonadota > Gammaproteobacteria > Burkholderiales > Casimicrobiaceae > VBCG01. Next base: position 1,149,517 of record CAWDTZ010000004.1, read on the forward strand.
TGGCGCCCAGGAGGCCCATCACCCGGTCGATCTCGGCGCGATAGATCGCCAGTACCTGGGCCACGCCGGCTTCGCCCGCCACCGCGAGACCCCACAACTGTGGGCGCGCGATCAGCACGGCGCGCGCACCCAGCGCCAACGCCTTCACCACATCGGCGCCGCGCCGGATGCCCCCATCAAGCAACAACGGAATGCGGTCCTCGACCGCGGCAACGATCGCCGGCAATGCCTCGACCGCACTGACGGCGCCGTCGAGTTGGCGGCCGCCGTGATTGGACACGATGAGTCCATCCACACCAAAGTCCAGCGCGCGCCGAGCATCGTCCGGATGCAGGATACCCTTCAGCAACAGCGGTCCGGTCCACTGCGCGCGAAGCTGCGCGACATCCTCCCAGTTCATCGCGGGATCGAGCAGCGACCCCATGCGCCCGGCGAGTGTCGCCAGCGACTCGCCGGCTCCCGGCCGCACGTAATTGCCGAAGGTGAGCGTGCGCAATTCATGGCGCATCGACCATGCCCAGCGCCACTTGGAGGCCATCGCCAGCCACTGCCGTCCGGAAAAGCGTGGCGGGATCGAAAAGCCGTTGGCGACGTCGCGCTCGCGCTTGCCGAGCAACTGGTTGTCGATAGTGAGTACCAGCGCATCGTAGCCAGCATCGCGCGCGCGCTGCGTCAGCTCGCGCGTGAAGGCGCGATCGCGATAGATGAATACCTGCATCCAGCGCTGCCCTTGATGCGCTGCTGCAACCTCCTCCATCGAGCATACCGAGCCGTGGCTCAGGCAGTAGACCGTGCCGGCAGCGGCCGCAGCGCGCGCGGACGCGATTTCACCGCGGGGCCAATAGAGCCCTGCCAACCCGGTGGGACCGATCAGCACGGGGGAAGACAGCGTCGTCCCCCATAGCGACACCGACTGGTCACGCGTTGCCGCGCCCTTCGAGCGGTCGCGGCAGGAAATGCCAGCGGCGAAATGCATCTTCATTGCGCCGCAAGGTCACTTCGTCCTCGGCGCCGCCGTCGGCAAAATCGAAGATCGGCCGCGGCAGGCGGCGGCGCGCCGCTTCGCGCATCAGGCGGATGCTGGGATATGCGAGCGCGGGCGATTCGGCAGGACATCGACGGGTGGCGGTTCGGGCGATCAGGGCAAAGGTCTGCAGGGTTTGCCGTGGACGCCCCGGACCCGGATCGTTACCATGGCCTTCCTTGTGCGGAGGATAGGGCAATGATCGAAGAAGCGCCAAGCATTCAACGCAACAGCTTCGCCAGGCCGGCACCGGCACATGTGGAAGCCCTGCGTGGAACGCCCACCGGATTCCTCGTCGATGCGCTTGGTGGCGGCGGCGCGCTCGACTACCGGATCAAGCCCGCGATCGCCGATCAGGCCGGCTTTTGCGGCGTGGCGTTGACCTGCGATGCCGGGCCTGCGGACAATCTCGCACTGATCGCTGCGCTCGAGTCGGTGCAACCCGGCGACGTGCTGATGTGCACGACGGGAAGCTACACGGGCTGCGCCGTAACCGGCGACCTGGTGCTGGGCATGGCCCGCAACTGCGGCGCCGTGGGCTTCGTCACCGACGGCTGCGTGCGCGACCTGCCCGGTATCCGCATGGTGGCATTGCCGTGCTATTGCATCGGCATCACGCCCAATTCGCCGGCACGCAGCGGTCCTGGCACCGTGGGCTTTCCCATCACCCTGGCCGGCCATCCGGTCGCCAGCGGCGACGTGATCGTCGCAGATCGGGATGGCGTGGTGGTGGTCCCGGCGTCAAGGCTCGATGCGGTCATTGCGCGTTTGCCGGCCATTCGCGAGTCCGAAGCGACGATGGACAAGGCGGTGCGCGAAGGCCTGCGCCTGCCGGCATTCAAATAGCAAGAGTGCCTTGGAAGCAATCGTCGCGGCCAGCTGTTGAATGTGCGGACCGTCCATCATCGCGACCGTTTCGGCCGCACAGCTCGCCCGCGACGGCGCACTGACCGCACTGCGCGTGCAGGTCAGCAAGGATGGCGTGCGGCCACCACAATAGTTGCCGCAGCGACAGTCGATGGCCCTCGCTGACGCATCCTGAACGTTGCCCGATGCAGCTTTGACCGGGGTCAATACGTGACCCCGGCGCCTGCGTAAGCTCCCCCGAGGAAATGCCTCGGCGCCGGCGTAAAGCCCGTAAACCACGGGGCGCTACCGGTTCGGCGGCATTCGAGCAGTCAATTCGCACGACTACACCAACAAGGCCCGACGAGGGATCGGTTGCGCGCTTCGTCGGCCACGTTGGTCACCAGGGAGGTCCAGCATGAGTGATTCCATCGTCGCCCGCATCGAGGCGAATCCCAAATACCACGAGTTGCGGCGCAAGCGGAACACCTTCGGCTGGACCCTCACCATCCTGATGCTGATTGTTTACTTCGGCTACATCGCGCTGATCGCCTTCGACAAGTCGTTCCTGGCGCAGCCGATCGGCAACGGCGTCACCACCCTCGGCATTCCCATCGGTCTCGGCGTGATCATCTTCACGATCCTGATCACCGGCATCTACGTGCGTCGCGCCAATGGCGAATACGACCGCCTGACCGCCGAGATCCTCGCCGAGGCCGGCCAATGAGGGGCGCTGCGAATTTATTCGCGGGCACCGCTGCGCTGCTGCTTGCCGGTGCTGCGCTCGCCGCCGGTGGTGATCTCGGACAGGTCGACAAGCAGCCCACCAACTGGGTGGCGATCGGGATGTTCGCGCTATTCGTCGTCGGGACGCTCTTCATCACCAAGTGGGCCGCGGCCAAGACCAAGTCGGCCGCTGACTTTTACACGGCTGGTGGCGGCATCACCGGCTTCCAGAACGGCCTGGCCATCGCGGGCGACTACATGTCCGCGGCGTCCTTCCTCGGCATTTCCGCCGCGGTGATGGCCACGGGTTACGACGGCCTCATCTATTCCATCGGCTTCCTCGTCGGCTGGCCGATCATCACGTTCCTGATGGCCGAGCGACTGCGCAACCTCGGCAAATTCACGTTCGCCGACGTGGCCGGCTACCGCTTTGCGCAGACGCCCATTCGCGTGTTTGCCGCATCGGGCACCTTGGTAGTCGTGGCGTTCTATCTGATCGCGCAGATGGTGGGCGCCGGCGCGCTGATCAAGCTGCTGTTCGGCCTCGACTACTGGATCGCGGTGGTGATCGTCGGCGGGCTGATGATGGTGTACGTGCTGTTCGGCGGCATGACCGCCACCACGTGGGTGCAGATCATCAAGGCCTGCATGCTGCTGGCGGGCGTCACGTTCATGGCGGTGATGGTGCTGTCGCAATACGGCTTCAGCCCCGAGGCGCTGTTCGCCAAGGGCGTGGAGGTGCGCACGCAGATCGCGTTGAATGGAGGCAAGACGCCACCGGAAGCGGCCAGGATAGGACTGGCCATCATGGGGCCGGGTGGGTTCATCAAGGATCCGATCTCGGCGATCTCGTTCGGCATGGCGCTGATGTTCGGCACCGCCGGCCTGCCGCACATCCTGATGCGCTTCTTCACGGTGCCGGATGCCAAGCAAGCGCGCAAATCGGTGCTGTGGGCCACGACCTGGATCGGCTATTTCTACGTGCTGATCTTCATCATCGGCTTCGGCGCGATCACACTCGTGCTCACCAATCCCGAATTCGCGGATACCGCGAAGGGCATCATCAAGGGTGGGGGCGGCTCGGCCAATATGGCCGCGGTGCTGGTGGCCAAGGCCGTGGGCGGCAACATTTTCTTCGGCTTCATTTCGGCCGTGGCCTTCGCGACCATTCTCGCCGTCGTGGCCGGCCTTACGCTGTCGGGGGCATCGGCCGTCTCGCATGACCTCTATGCCACCGTGTTCAAGAAGGGCAAGGCCGACAGCGACGCGGAACTGAAGGTGTCGCGGCTGACTACCGTGGCGCTGGGCGTGGTGGCCGTGGCGCTGGGCATCGCCTTCGAAAAGCAGAACATCGCATTCATGGTGGCGCTGGCCTTTGCCATTGCGGCCTCGGCCAATTTCCCGGTGCTGTTCATGTCGGTACTGTGGAAAGGTTGCACCACGCGCGGCGCGGTCATCGGCGGCTTCATGGGACTGATTTCTTCGGTGGGCCTCACCATCGTCTCGCCGTCGGTGTGGGAAGCCACGCTCGGCAACCCCGCGGGTTCGGCGCTGTTCCCGTATTCGTCGCCGGCCCTGTTCTCCATCACCATCGGCTTCGTCGGGATCTGGCTGTTCTCGATCCTCGACCACAGCCCGCAGGCGCAGAAGGATCGCGCCGGCTTCAAGGCGCAGCAGGTGCGTTCGGAAACCGGCTTCGGTGCCTCGGGCGCGTCGGGTCACTGACGACCAACGCGACACGCCTGGCTGCTAGCCTGCAGCCAGGCGTTGCCGCAGTTTGACGAAGGCCAGCGCCGCCATCACCGCGTCGTTCAGCGCGTCGTGCGCGTTGCGCTGCGGCAGCGCCAGGTCGTTCATCAGCGTGGCAAAGCGCAGATCGATGTAGGGGTTGTCGCGCTGGTGCCGCGGCAGTTGCCGGTACTTGTAGTCGTAGTACATCGCCGACACTTCGTGCCGCGGCTGCGGCAGGCCCATGTTGATGCCGAGGATCGGCGCCAGCGCGCGATCGATCATCGCCAAGTCGAATTCGAGGTAATACCCCACGAGCGGACGGCTGCCGATGAAGTGCATCAGCGCAATCATCGCCGCCTCGGGCGCCATCCCCTTCGCCACGTCCTGCTCGCGAAGCTGATGGATGCGCACGCTCTCGGCGGATACGCGCCGCTCGGGCCGTACCAGCAATTCAAGGCGCTCGCTGGTCATCACGCGGTTGCCCACGATCCGCACGGCCGCGATCGAAATGATTTCGTCAGTGTTGACGTCGAGCCCGGTGGTCTCGCAATCCAGCGCGACCCATTCTCGGGCAGGGGGCGGATCGAACATGAACCGGTACTGCGGATCGTTGAGGTGATAGCGCAGCCACTGCCGGGTCACCCAGGCACTCCATTCCTGCGGGACCCACCCGCTCATCACGACACCATGTCGAGACGGAAGTGCTGGCGCAGCAGCGCCTTGAAGCGCTTGACAACCCCCAGCGTGTCCTTAAGCAGGTCGCGGTCCAGACTGGTCAGCCTGGAAACCTCGATGCCGCCCGATACGGGCCGGTGCATGGCCAGTTCGGCCAGGCCGGCATTGAGCTTCAGCCCCATGAAGAAGTGGAGGCTTTCGATGAGGTCGGCGCCCATTTCATGCGTGAGATCGCCAGCCGCCACCAGTGCCTCGATGCGTGCCGTGGTCCCCAACTGGGTGAGCCGCCTTTCCAGCGCCAAACTGCGTGCGCCGTGGACCAGCGGAAAGATGCCTGCCTTCTTGATGTCCAGCGCCTCCTCGTCGGCGTCGCCGCGCGCGAGCAGCCGGTTCCACCAGCCGCCGCTGTCCGGGAACGCATCGATCGCGAACGCAAAGCGCGCGAGCATTACGTTGTCGTCGGACACGAGATTGAAGGCGCCCTGGCGCACGCGTTCGAGCAGGTTGGCATCGCCGCACACCGCGTGGGCATCGAGAAAGATGGCCAGCGCCATCAGCCCTTCCGGCGTCGGCTGGATCAGCCACCCGCGCGTCATCGTGCCGAAATTCGCGGCGGTCTGCCGCCAGACCGGATTGGTGACCATGATGTTGCCGGGGCATTCGGGATAGCCGAAGTCGCGCAGCGCCGCGGAGAACCGCGCGCAGATGGCGTCGAGGTCGGGGGGCGCGACATAGCCGTCGCGCAGGATCAGGCCGTTATCCTGGTCGGTCTTCAGCAACTGCTCGCCGCGGCCTTCGCTGCCCATCACGAAAAGGCACGCGTTGGCTACCAGGTCGGGTGGCGCGATCAGCTGCCAAGCACGCTCGAATAACCGCGCGTTCAGTTCCTGCACCAGCATGCCGATCAGCCCGATCTTGGTGCCGCCTTGATGCAGGAGTCCGATCAGGCGATTGATGTGCTGCGCCGCCTGCGCCAACTCGGCGATGCTGGTGGACTCGATGATCTTGATGCTGATCAGGTACGAATGATTCGACAGGAAGCTGAATACGTCGAGCGCCTCCAGCACGCCGGAAATCCGCTCGGGGTCGACGAGCCCGTCTGGGCCGAGTTCGGACACCACGACCCGGTGCACGCGTTTCTGGATCATCACCGCCAGCGCGTCGCCCAGCTGATCGGATGGTCGCACCGACACCAGCGAGAAATTGGCCAGCTTGCCCACGGGCAGTTCGTGCAATGGCGTGCCGTTGAGGATGGCACGCTGCAGGCCGGTGTGCGTGAAGATGCCGAGACGCGGCGGCTGCGCCTGGGTGTCGCGCACGAGGACCGTGGTGGTGCGCTCGGCCTGGAACAGCTTGACCACCGACACGATGTCGGTGTCGGCATCGCAGAAATGCGCGGGCCGCACAAACGCCTCGTCGACCCGGGCCATCGTCAGCGACTGCAACTCGTGCTGGCTCTTGCGCTGCGAGATCGTGCTGAGCTTTTCGGAGAGATCCGAAAACAGCATTGCCCCGAACGTGGCATTGCTGGCGATCAGGCTGCTGACCGCTTGCCGCGCCAACTGGTAGGCGACGACCTCCTCCGCCGCCACGAAGCGGCTGCTGACTTTCTCCGCAACCAGGCCGCGCCCGTCGAAGCAGTCGTCGACGCCGTAGACGTCGACGACCTCGCTGCCCTCGTATTGCTGGACTGCGCCCTTGATGATGACGAAGAGATGGGTCGGCTTGACGCCCAGGTCGAGGATCGTCTCCCCCGCGCGGAAGTACGCGATGTCCACACTGTTGCGGACCAGGCCCTGCTCGTCCGGCGTCAGGCAGTCGAACGGGGATTCGGCAAAGTTGAAGGCGTTGGGCATGGTGGACGCCGCGCGACCGGCCCGGATGGCCAAAGGCCGGCACAGGCGGAATGTGGCTCCCCGCATTTTATGGGAATTCGCCCCGCTTCCCGCCGCGCCTCCTGCGACGCGTTGACGCGCGGACCGGAACTGCGCAATTTTGCCGTTCGCGCCAACGCGACTATGATGATTCCCGAGGCATCGGGAACGGATTGCGCGCCTCTTCAACCCCAAGGAGCGAACCAAATGGCCAAGAAGAAAAACTCGGAAGGTGTCTATCGCGTGACGGAAATCATCGGCACCAGCAAGGTGTCGTGGGAAGCGGCCGCCAAGAATGCCGTGGAGACCGCGGCCAAGTCGCTGCGCGACCTGCGCGTGGCCGAAGTCAGCAAGCTCGACATGAAGATCGAAAACGGCAAGGTCGTGGCGTACCGCGCGCGGGTATCGCTTTCGTTCAAGTACGACGCCTGAACGGCGGGCATTGCGGCCGGGCGCAGCTCATCGCGCGGCCGGTGGCGGTGTCCGGATGGGGCACCGCAATCGCATTGCCGACACCAACGACCCCACCCAAGCGCCGGATCGCAACTAGTCGAGCATGATCTCGGCGCGCACCACGCCGGCGCGATCATGCCGCGCGGTCAGGTGCAGCACGTCGCCCGGCTCGCCGCGCACCACCCACTCGATCTTGACGCGATCTTCGGTGAGGTTGGCGTCGCCCCAGAAAGAAATGCCCGTGTGCTTGTAGGCGCGGCCTTCGAGCTGCCCCACCTCGATGATGGGCTTGCCCTGCACGAGCGTGGCGCCTGCCGGCAGCGACAGCTCGGCCACCACGCCGCGCACGGTCTTGCGCTCCAGCGCGCGCTTCGACAGATAGGTCGGCAGCCACCCCGTGTTCTGCACGACAAAGGTCACCTTGTAGTGGCCGGCACCCGTCGTCTCGGCGCCTGCGTGCACGAGTTCGAGCCTGGGTGACAGCAGCGCCTGCCACAGCAGCCACTTCGGAAAACGCGCCACCTCGGCCGCGAGTCGCGACAGCGGCGGATTGGAAAACGCGTTGAAGCGGTCCCAGCCGCCGATTTCCACCGCGCCCAGTTGCGGATGGTCGAACGGCTGCCACGGGTGGTGCGCGAGTCCGCCCAATTCGTTGTCGCTCCAGCGCAGGATCTTCAGGTCGTCCTCGGGCGGATGGTCGCGGAACCAGTCGATGAACTTGTAGTCGGTGATGCCCGCCTCGCGCATCGGCGCCCAGATCTCGACCACCCAGCTGTAGATGCCGAGGTGCTCGTAGAGCCAGTCGAAGGTGCCGCCGATCACCTCCTTGGGGTGATAGCGAAACTCGTGATAGACGGAGATGCTGGGATAGCCGGTGAGCTCCGTGCCTTTCCTGCCCACTGCCTGGTAGACCCACAGGTCCTCGGCGTGCATGTCGCTGTCGGGCAGGTTCTCGAACGGTCGCAGCAATACGCCGCTCCACGTGTGGAACGCGACGCCGCCGGTGACGTTGGGATGCGCGATGATGAAGTCGACGATCGCGCGCACTTCGGGTTCGGATGCGGGGTACGGTCCGGCGCCTTTCTGTTCGAACTCCTGCCGCCACGATCCGGGAAAATTGCGGTTGAGATCGATGCCCTGCGGAATCTTGCGGATGCGCAGCGTGAAGCCGTCGTAGTTCTCGAGGTGCCCCTCGGGCAGCACGCGATAATAGGTGCCGCCGGTTTCCGTGGGCTCGCGCCGGATCATGAGGCGCGGCTCGTCGGGATGCGCCTTCCAGACGCCGTTGGGATCGACGATGCGCATCTGCAATATGCGGCCGTCGCCGTTGATGTCCTCCACCGTCAGGCCTTCCGGGTCGTCCTGCTCCGGGTCGCCCTTCATGTACGGGCGCGTGCTGGAACGGATCCACCGCGGGTGATCGGCCAGCGCCCATTCGGCGCCGTCGGGATTGATGCGCGGGCAGATGTAGAAGGCCCGCGTGTCGAGGGCGCGCGTGACATCGGCATCGGTGCCATAGCCGGTGACGAGGGTATGCAGGAAATACAGGTTGGCCGCGGACGCCGCCACTTCGGTCGCATGGATGTTGCCATCCACCCAGAACGCTGGTTTCTCGGCCGCGGGGCCGGTGGCGGTGTTGGTGACCGTCACCACCCAGATGTCGCGGCCCTCGAAGCTCTTGCCGATGGATTCGATGGCCACGAGCTGCGGATATTCCTGCACGAAGGCCTGCAGCAAGGCGATGAGTTCGGGGTAGCGGTAGAAGCGGTCGAAGGCAATGGCGGGCATGGGCAGGAACCGGGCGGACGCGATGGTCGCGATGGGAATGATATGCAGTCATCTTAGCCGGTTTGAATTGCCGGCGACCCTTGCGGAGGCATGGCGCGATCCGTAATTTTCCCGTTGACAGGACCGCCCTCCGCATTGGATTACCGTTTTTTTATACGGTATACTGGCCGCATGCTGCCCGCCTATGCCGAGGTCCACTGCCTGTCCAATTTCTCGTTCCTGCGCGGGGCTTCGCACCCGGAGGAGCTGGTCGAGCGGGCACAGGCGCTGGGTTACGCCGCGCTGGCCCTCACCGACGAGTGTTCGCTGGCCGGCGTGGTGCGCGCGCATCTCGCCGCCCGGGATGCCGGCCTGCGGTTCATCGTCGGCAGCGAGTTCACGCTCGCCGACGGCATGAAGCTGCTGCTCTACGCCACCAACCGCGACACCTACGGCGATCTCGCGCAACTCATCACGCGCGGCCGGCGCAACGGCGCCAAAAAAGGCACCTACCTGCTCACCCGCGATGATGTGGCGGAGCTCGCGCCGCGATGCCTGGCGGTGTGGGTGCCCGAAGCAAGCAGACTCGACTTTTCGGTCGCAGTATCGACTTGCGCAAGCGTTGCGAAAAAAATCCAGTCTGACCCAGCTGGTTGCGTCCGCTGGCTGGCCGAGGTCTTCCCCGACCGGGCATGGATCGGCGCGGGATTGTTTGCACGCTCCGGCGAGCGGGCGCGGCTGGACGCGCTGCAGCAACTCGCACAGGCGCACCACCTGCCGCTCATCGCCACCGGCGACGTCCACATGCACGCGCGGGCACGGCGCGCGCTGCAGGACACGCTGACGGCCATCCGTCTGCGCACGCCGCTGGCCGAATGCGGCTATGCGCTCTTTCCCAACGGCGAGCGGCACCTGCGCTCGCGCGCGCGGCTGGCCACGCTGTATCCGCGCGCCTGCCTCGACGCCACTCTCGACCTCGCGGCGCGCTGCACCTTTTCGCTCGACGAGCTGCGCTACGAATATCCGGAGGAAGTAGTGCCGCCCGGCGCCACGCCGGCCGGCCATCTGCGGCATCTGGTGGACATGGGCCTCGCGCGCCGCTACGGCCGCGCCGGGTCCACGCCGCCCGAGGTGCGCAGGATCATCGAGCACGAGCTCGCGCTCATCACCGAGCTGCGCTACGAGCCCTACTTCCTCACCGTCCACGACATCGTCGCCTTCGCGCGGTCAAAACGGATCCTGTGCCAGGGCCGCGGCTCGGCCGCCAACTCGGCGGTGTGCTACGCGCTGGGCATCACCGAGGTCGACCCGGCGCGGATGAGCATGCTGTTCGAGCGCTTCATCAGCCGCGAGCGCAACGAGCCGCCCGACATCGATGTCGATTTCGAGCACGAGCGGCGCGAGGAAGTCATCCAGTACATCTACGCCAAATACGGCCGCGACCGCGCCGCATTGGCCGCCACGCTGATCACCTATCGCCCCAAGAGCGCGGTGCGCGACGTCGGCCGCGCGCTGGGCCTCGATCTGGCGCAGGTCGAGCGGCTCACCGGCATGTTCGCGTGGTGGGACGGGCGCGCCATCGATCCCGCGCGCATCCGCGAGGCCGGCTTCGACCCCGACAATCCCGTGATCACGCGGATGGTCAAGCTGGCCGGCGCGCTGCAGGGTTTTCCACGGCACCTGTCGCAGCACGTCGGCGGTTTCGTCATCGCGCGCGGGCTGCTGGAGCGCATGGTGCCGGTGGAAAACGCCGCGATGGTCGATCGCACTGTCATCCAGTGGGACAAGGATGACCTCGACGCGATGGGCCTGTTGAAGGTCGATTGCCTGGCGCTGGGCATGCTCTCGGCCATCCGCCGCGCGCTCGACATGATCGGGCAAATGCGCGGCACGCCGCTGGCGATGCAGGACATCCCGGCGGAGGATCCCGCCGTCTACGCGATGTGCCAGCGCGCGGATACCGTCGGCGTGTTCCAGATCGAGTCGCGCGCGCAGCAGTCGATGCTGCCGCGGCTGCGGCCCGCGTGCTTCTACGACCTGGTCATCGAGGTGGCCATCGTGCGGCCCGGTCCCATCCAGGGCGGCATGGTGCATCCCTATCTCAAGCGGCGGCAGGGCAAGGAGCCCGTCACGTATCCCAATGACGCCGTCAAGAGCGTGCTCGAGCGCACGCTGGGCATTCCCATCTTTCAGGAACAGGTGATGCAGCTGGCCATCGTCGGCGCCGGGTTCACGCCGGGCGAGGCCGACCAGCTGCGCCGGTCGATGGCGGCGTGGCGGCGCAAGGGCGGCCTCGAGAAATTCGAGCAGCGGCTGATCGACGGCATGGGCCAGCGCGGGCTGCCCGAGGCGTTTGCGCGGCAGATCTACCAGCAGATCCTGGGCTTCGGCGAATACGGCTTTCCCGAGTCGCACTCCGCCAGTTTCTCGCTGCTGGTCTACGTGTCGGCGTGGCTCAAGCACTACGAGCCCGCTGCGTTCTGCGCCGCGCTGATCAACGCGCAGCCGATGGGTTTCTACGCGCCCGCGCAACTGGTGCAGGACGCGCGGCGGCACGATGTCGACATCCGCAGCGTCGACGTCACCGTCAGCGCGTGGGACTGCACGCTGGAAAGAACAGAGCAGACAGGGCCAAAGAAAGCAGGGGCAGACTCGACGCGTCGAAAACTGTGCAGTCACGCAAAAATGTCACCGGAAAAGTCGGGGCTGACCCTGCTTGCTCCAATTGCTCCTTCGCTGCGATTGGGCCTGCGCCTGGTCGCGGGCCTCAAGGCCGACAGCGCCGCGCGCATCGTCGCGGCGCGCCACGCGCAGCCGTTCGCCGATGTCGCCGATCTCGCACATCGCGCGCGGCTCGACCGCCGCGACCTCACCGCGCTGGCGGCCGCGGGCGCATTGGCGGCGCTGGCCGGCCATCGGCACGCCGCGGTGTGGGACGTGGCCGGCGTGGAAAAACTGCCGCCACTGCTGGCCGGCACCACGTTCACCGAAACGGCGCCGGCGCTCGACGCGCCCACCGAAGGCCAGGACATCGTCGCCGACTATCGCGCGCTGGGGCTGACGCTCGGGCGGCACCCGCTGGCGTTGTTGCGCGAACAGCTCGCGGCGCGCCGGATGCTGACGGCCACCGAGATCCTGCGCACGCCGCACGGCCGCATCGCGCGCGCGGCCGGCATCGTGGTGGGCCGCCAGCGTCCCGACACGGCCAGCGGCGTCGTGTTCGTCACGCTCGAGGACGAGACGGGATCCACCAACGTGATCGTCTGGCGCGATCTCTCCGACCGGCAGCGCCGCGAACTGCTGGGCTCGCGACTGCTGGGCGTCTACGGCCGCGTCGAGCGCGAAGGCGATGTCGTCCACCTGATCGCGGGGCGCCTGGTCGACCTGTCGCCGCTGCTGGGCGCATTGCCCACGCATTCGCGCGATTTTCACTAGCGCATCCGGTCGCGCCCATGCACGACCGCTGCAACCCGTCGGCGGGACCATGGCCTCGCGCAACGCTGCACGCCACTGCAGCCTCGTGGACAGCACGTATGCGGGCGCTACCAGGGTGGAATCTGGCATGCCGACTCCGCATCATTTGCCACCGGGCGGAGACTTCGGTACAACCGCGATTGCGAACTTCGCGCCGCAGGGTTCCCATGCGGCCATCGCGATCAGCTCATGCACGTGCCCGCCACCCCCACTCCCACCGCCTTCAGGTCGCGACTCGCGCGCTGGCTGCCATGGACCGCGACGGTCAGCCACCAGACCGTGCGTGCCGATCTCGTCGCCGGCACCACACTCGCGGCCTACGCCGTCCCCAGTTCGATCGCCTACGCGCAACTGGCCGGCATGCCCGTCCAGACCGGCCTCTATTGCTTTCTGCTCGCCGGCGTCGCTTACGCGCTCTTCGGCACGTCCCGCCAACTGGCCGTCGGACCCACGTCGGCCATCGCGCTGACGATCGCCACCACGCTGGGCGCCCTTGTCGTCGGCGACCCTGCGCGTTATGTCGCGATGGCGGGCGCCGCGGCGCTGCTGACCGGCGCGCTGGCCCTCGGCGCCTGGGCCATGCGCTGGGGTGGAGTCGTGCACTTCGTTTCGGAGACCGTGCTCACCGGCTTCAAGATCGGCGCGGGCACGGTGATCGGCGTCTCCCAGTTGCCGCTGCTCTGCGGCATCGTCAACACCAGCCACAGCTTCGAAGGCACGCTGTTCACGGTGATCCGGGGCGTCGAGCACGCGCATGCCCCATCCATCATGCTGGGCCTCGTCGCCTACATCCTGTTGCTGCTGGGCCAGTCGCGCCTCCCGCATTGGCCGATGCCGCTGATGGTCGTGATCCTCGCCATCGGGGTTGCGTCGATCCCCGGCTACGACGCGCTGGGCATTGCCCGCGTTGGCGCCATTCCGTCCGGGCTGCCGGCACTCCATCTGCCCGCGTTCACCTTTCAGGATCTCGACACGCTGCTGCCGCTGGCCTTCGCCTGCTTCCTGCTGGCCTTCAACGAGGGCGTGGCCGCCGCGCGGCTGCTCGCCACCCGGAACGGCTACAGCATCGATCCCAACCGCGAACTGCTGGGCCTCGGCGCCGCCAATGTCGCCATCGCCTTCGGCCAGGGCTTTCCGTCGGGCGGCGGCCTGTCGCAATCGCTCGTCAACGACCAAGCCGGCGCGCGCACGCCTATCGCCGGTGCCGTATGCTCGATATGGATGATCGTGGTGCTGCTGTACCTCACCGGCCTCTTCGTGCTGCTGCCGCAGCCGCTGCTGGCGGCGCTGGTGCTGGCTTCGGTGGTCGGCATGTTTCGCTTCGACGAGCTGCGCCAGTTGTGGCGCATCGGCACATCGGAATTTGCGATCGCAATGCTCACCATCCTCGCGGTGCTCGTGCTGGGCATCCTGCAGGGTGTGCTGGTCGCCGCGGTGTTTTCGCTGGCGATGCTGATCCGCCGGCTGGCTGCGCCCGAATGCGTGGTGCTGGGTCGCTTTCCCGGCACGGACTCCTATGCGGCATTCATGCGCCATCCGGAAGTCGAGGAAATTCCGGGCGTGCTGATTTTTCGCGCCAACGCCGCGCTGCTGTATTTCAACGCCGACACGGTGCATGAGCGCATCCGCGCCTTCACGGCAAGTCATCCATCGCAGCTGCGCGCCGTGATCATCGATCTCTCGTTCACCACTGACATCGACCTGTCGACGGCACGGATGCTCTCGGAAGCGGCGCGCGAGGCCAAGGCGCGCGGCGCCGTGCTGCGACTGGCCGATGCGCACTTCCACCTGCGCGCGCAATTGGCATTGAATGACGACGCCCCGCTCTTCGGCGACCTCTCGCGTTCGTATTCGATTGCCGAGCTCGTGGCTGCTCTCAATACCGTACCCGCCACCAACGCCTAGCCCGCTTCCGTCCTACGACTGCCATCGGGGCGCGCGCTTGTGTCAAGGTAATATTGACCACCTGTGCGCGACCTATGCATGTCGCCGGATCGCCGGCTTACCCCGCGCAAGCCATCTCCCGGAGACTCTCGTTGGCCAGCCATGAATTCGATATCGTCGTGATCGGCGGCGGCGCGGGCGGACTGGTCGTCGCGGCCGGTGGTGCCGCACTGGGCGCCAAGGTGGCGGTCGTCGAGAAATCCCGGCTGGGTGGTGATTGCCTCTGGTACGGCTGCGTCCCGTCCAAATCGCTGCTCAAGTCCGCGCGTGTCGCGTATCAGATGCGGCACGCCGACCGGTGGGCGGTGCCGGCGGCAAACCCCGATGTCGACCTGGCCCGCGTCATGGAGCGTGTGCGCGGCGTGATCGCCGGCATCGAGCCGAATGACAGTCCGGAGCGCTTCCGGGGCCTCGGCGTGGACGTCATCTTCGGCACCGGGTCCTTTGTCGCACCCGATGCCTTCGTCGTGAACGGCCGCACGCTGACCGCGCGGACCTTCGTGATCGCAACAGGCTCCCGCCCGGGCATCCCGCCGATCCCCGGTCTCGAGACCACGCCCTACCTGACCAACGAAACGCTGTTCGATGTGCGCGAACCGATGCCCTCACTGCTGGTGGTGGGCAGCGGCCCCATCGGCTGCGAACTGGCGCAGGCGCTGTGCCGGCTGGGCACGGCCGTCACGGTAATCGACATTGCGCCGCGCATCCTGCCGCGCGAGGACGCCGACGTCGCGGCCGTGGTCGCGCGCCAGTTGCTGGATGAAGGCATCGTCTTCCACTTCGAGTCGACGGTCACGCAGGTGCGTGGCACCAAGGGCGCCATCACGACCACCGTCAAGCACAAGGACGGCACCGAACACACGATCGACACCACGCATCTCCTTCTGGCCGCGGGACGCCGGGCCAATATCGAGGGCCTGGGGCTGGACGTTGCCGGCGTCAATGTCGACCGCGGCCGCATCGTCGTCGACGCGCACCTGCGCACGACCAATCCCCATGTCTACGTATTGGGCGACGTCGCCGGCGGCTACCAGTTCACGCATGTGGCGGAACATCACGCCGGCATCGTATTGCGCCACGCCATCTTCAGGCTGTGGTGGGCCAAGCCGTCGCCGCATATCCCCTGGTGCACGTTCACCGACCCGGAACTGGCGCGCATCGGGCTCTCCGAAGCGGAGGCGCAGGAACGCAATGTTCCCCACCGGGTGTATCGCTTCCCCTTCGACGACATCGACCGGGCGCGCGCGGAGGGCGAGACCGAAGGCTTCGCCAAAATTATCACCGATCCCAAGGGCACGTTGCTGGGCGCGACCATCGTCGGCGCCCATGCCGGCGAACTGATCGCTGAGTACGGACTGGCGTTGACCAGGGGCATGCGCGCCAAGGACATCTCCGCGGTGATCCACACCTATCCCACCTTCGCGATGATCAATCGTCGTGTGGCCGACCAGCGGATGAAGGAAGGGCTGACCCCGAATACGAAGGTGTGGATCAAGCGCATCTTCGGATTGAAGGGGGACTGAAGTGACCGCTGTGCAAGCCGGACCGCAAAATTCAGGCAACCGCACGTTGAAGCTTGTGCTGCTCGCCGTCTTCATCGGCGGTATCGCCGCCTTCTTCGCGTTGGGCGGCCAGCATTACCTCGCGCTCGAAACGATCAAGGCCAACCGCGACGCGCTGCTGCAGTTCACGCACGAGCACTTCGTCGCGGCGCTTGCTGCAGGGTTCCTGATCTACGCGGGCGCCGTGGCGTTCAGCCTTCCCGGCGGGCTCATCCTCTCGCTGACCGCGGGTTTCGTGTTCGGCCGCTGGGTGGGTACTGCGTTGGCGGTCGTGGCCGCCACCGCCGGCGCCACCATCGTGTTCCTCGCCGCACGCTACATATTTGCGGACGCTGCGCGCAAGCGGCTGGGCACCTGGGGTGAAAAGATCAACGCAGGTTTCAACGCCGGCGCATTCAACTACATGCTGTTCCTGCGGCTGGTTCCCGTGTTCCCGTTCTTCCTGGTCAATCTTGCGCCTGCCTTCACCACCATTCCATTGCGCACCTACTTTCTGGCGACGCTGGTCGGCATCATCCCCGGTACCTTCGTATTCGTGAACCTGGGCGAGACCCTCGGCCGCATCGAATCGCTGCAGGGACTGGTCTCCATCGAGACGCTTGGCGCCTTTGCGCTGCTTGGCGTGTTCGCGTTGGTTCCCATCATCATCAAGAAGCTCAAGTCATGAAGCTCATCCGTCTTGGCATCGCACTGCTGCTTGCCGTCGGCGGTGCAACGGCGCATGGCGTGGACCATGCGCCCTTCGATGCACTGCTGCGCGCCAACGTCAGGAATGGTGTCGTCAATTACACCGGATTCCAGAACAGCCCTTCGTTCAAGGGCTATATCGAAGCGTTGTCCGGGCCCGGGGAACCCGAAGGCCGCGAGGCCCGGCTCGTCTATTACATCAACGCGTACAACGCACTCGCCATCGAAGGCATCCTGCAAGGTCTGTCCCCGTCCACGCTGTTCGGCCGGGCACGCTATTTCAAGTTCAAGGAGTGGCCGCTCAACGGCAAGAGCATCACGCTCTACGACCTCGAGCACAAGATCATTCGTCCGCTGGGCGAGCCGCGCATTCATTTTGCGATCGTTTGCGCGTCGAAGTCCTGCCCGCTCCTGCGCGCGGAGGCCTACGCCGCGGACCGTCTCGAAGGCCAACTCGACGACCAGGCTCGACAGTTCGTCAACGATCCGTTTCGCAATCGCTTCGACGTGAACTCGACGACCGCACAGTTGTCGGAGATCTTCAACTGGTTCGACGAGGATTTCAGGAGTGCCGGGTCCACGCAACGCTTCATCGCCCGCTACGTCGCCGACCCGGCGGTGGCCAAAGGCCTCGCCGCCGATCAGTTCAAGGTGGAGTGGATCGACTACGACTGGAACCTCAACGGCAACCCGCCCGCGCGCTGACGCACCGACCCTCATGAAACTGGCACCCATGGCCGAATCCACTGCCACCGCGACACTGGCGTTACCCACACTGAAGCGCGCGCTGTCGACGCTCGAGTTGCCCGCAACGCGGCGCGAAGCGATCGGGCTCTTCCTGCGCCATCTGGCACTGGGCGAGCGTGTCGCGCAGCACGGCGCCGCGCGGCAGGCACGGCTCGCGCCCACCCCGCGGGCAGCCCGGTTCTTCCGCGCGCAGGCCCGGCATGAAGCGCTGCATGCCAGCGTCTTCGATCTCGCGGCGGCGGGCCTCGGCGCCGCTGCGCTGGCTCCCGCCCCTTGCCCTTACCGCGCCTACGATGCGCAGCTCGCCACGGCCGCGCAGCGGGGCGACTATGCCGATACGGTGGTGGGCACGCAACTCGTCCTCGAGGCGCTGGGCGAGATCCTGCTCGACCGCCTCGATGCCGGTTTGGAGCGTCATGGCACGGGACTGCATCGGTTGCGGCGCCTGTTGCGCGCGCAGGAAGCCGCCCATCACGCCTTCGGTGTGGCGGAGCTCGCCGCGCTGGCCGCGGCAACGCCGGCCGGCATGACGGCGTTGCGACTGCGCATTCCGCCCTACCGGTTGCTGGCGCAGGCGATGATCGAGGCCGCGACGCCCGTATTGCACGTCTTCGGGCTGTCGTCCGCGGACATCGGGCACGAACTCGATGGGCGCCTCGCCGCAGGGTGCATGGCGTGAAGATTTCGGTGATCCTGCCGTTCCTGGACGAAGCGGCCGCCCTGCCCGCAACGCTGGCCCACCTTGCCGACGCCCGCGCGTTGCAACACGACATCGAGGTAATTGCCGTGGACAGCGGAAGCCGCGACGCCAGCGCGGCGGTGCTGGCCCGCCATCGTGATGTCCGCGTATTGCAGGCGCCACGCGGTCGCGCGGCGCAGATGAATGCCGGCGCGGCCGCCGCCACCGGTGACGTCCTCCTGTTCCTGCACGCGGACACCTGGCTGCCGCGCAATGCGTTTGCCGCCGTCGCCGCCGCCGCGGGTGCGCCGGGCTTTGCCTATGGCGGATTCCGGCACCGCTTCTCGGGATCCGACCGGCGACTGGCGTTGATCTCGGCATTGCACAATTTCCGCTGCCGGCATGCCCGCACGTTCTATGGCGATCAGGCCCTCTTCGTCGCCCGCGCCGCCTTCGTGCGCGCCGGTGGCTATCCCGCAGTGCCTGCCGAGGACATCGCGCTGTCGCAGCGGTTGCGCGCGATGGGGCCGCCGGCGTTCCTGACCGAAACCGTGGTGACGAGCGCGCGCAAATTCGAGCAGATGGGCGTCTGGCGCAGTTTCGCGCGCATTGTCGCCATCCTGGTCTGCCTTCGCCTCGGTCGCGCAGTACCTGTCTCGTTCTTTGCGAACATCCGCTGATGCGTGCCGTGCCTGGCGCAGTCTGCCCGCCGGCAATCATCGGGCAATGGCGATGATCCGGCTTTCGATCATCGTTCCGGTGCGCAACGAGGAGGCCGTGCTGCCCACGACGCTCGAGCGACTGCAGTCATTGCGGGCGGACGGCCACGAGATCATCGTCGTGGACGGGGGCAGCGACGACACGAGCGTGAGTATTGCGCTTGCGCTGGCGGACCGGGTGATGGTTGCCACGCGCGGACGCGCAACGCAGATGAATGCCGGTGCCGCCGCCGCGACGGGCGATGTCCTCCTGTTCCTGCACGCCGACTCCTGGCTTCCTGCCGGTCCGGCCGAGGCGATCGCATCCGCGCTGTCGGCCGGCGCGCACTGGGGTCGCTTCGACGTCACGATCGCCGGCCATTCGTCCATCCTGCGAGTGATTGCGTGGATGATGAACGCGCGCTCGCGCCTCACCGGCATTGCCACCGGCGACCAGGGGATCTTCGTCGACCGCGCCGCATTCGTCGATGCCGGCGGGTATCCGCCCATCGACCTGTTCGAGGACATCGAGTTGTCCTGGGTCTTGAAGCGCCGCGTTGGCCGCCCCGCGTGCCTCGCCCAGCGCATCGTCACCTCGGGCCGGCGCTGGGAGCGCCACGGCCCGTGGCGCACCATCGTCGCGATGTGGCGCCTGCGACTTGCCTATGCGCTGGGCGCCGATCCGGCGCGACTCGCGCGTCGCTACTCGTGAAGGCTTTGGCTGCGCCCATCCTGCAGGTATTCGCGCGCGAGCCGGTGGCCGGCACCGTGAAGACGCGCCTGGCGGCGGTCATCGGCGCCGAGCGCGCAGCGGACGCCTATCGTGAGCTGACGCAAACTACGCTGCGGCATGCGCAACGTGCGCAGGCGCTTGGCCTTGTCGCCACGGTCGAACTCTGGTGTACGCCGGACAAAGGTACGCCGTGGTTCGACGCCTGCGCGGCCACGGCCGCCGCGTCGCAACACGTGCAGCCTCGCGGCGACCTCGGCATGCGCATGCGTACAGCCATCGCGGACGGCCTGACGCGCGCCGGGGCCGTGCTGCTGATCGGCACCGATTGCCCGGTGCTCGATGCAGCGGCGATCGGTGGCGCGGCCACGATGTTGCTCACCCATGACGCCGTTCTCGCGCCCGCCGAGGACGGCGGCTTCGTGCTCGTCGGTGCACGCGTTCCGATCGCGTTCGAGGGTGTCCGCATGAGCTCGGCGCATGCCGCGCATGACATGCTGGCGGTCTTCACGCAGGCTGGCCTTCGTTGCGGCTTGCTGCCCCTACTGTGGGACGTTGACGAAGCAGCGGACTTCGAGCGGTGGCAACAGCTGCGCGACGGACCCGGCGTGGCTGCACGATGATGCGCATTGCCACGATGCGGTGCGTACAAACCCGCAACCTTGCGCGGCGTGCGGACAGCGGCCACGGCAATCGTTGACGTACGAGCGCGACACCGCCGCCGAATATTGAAACGGCCACCGCGCATTACTTCGACATCACGCGGTCGCCCCGACTTTGAGCGCCGCCGGTCAGGGCACCGTCATGCCCAGCGTCCACAAAACGCCGGCGCCGCCGAACAGGATCATTTCGCCGCAGAACCGGCTGTAGCAATAGCCGACGCCGGGAACAATACCCGGCGAAAAGCCGTTATGGTTGTACGGAACCTTGTCCTGATATTCCCCGGTGTAGCCGTGCAGGATGCCCGCAGCGAGCTTGACGTAGAACTCGGGCGCCTTCTCGACCGGACGCCACAGCAATCCGCCAAAGACGAACTGCGAAGGCTGGCCGAAGGAATTGTCGAAGAACGACAGGCCCGCGAACCATTGCCCATCGAGCCAGTAATAGGGCATGCGCCACTCGCCGTAGATCAGGTTCTGGGTGTTGTCGTGGTTGGGGTCCGAGTTGAAATGGACAGTGGCGACGCTCGTCTGAAAATAGAAACGGTCGGTTCGCCAGGGTTCCTTGGCATCCCACGCGGATCGGAACTCGGCCGACAGCGATTCCGGTGCAGCCGTGGCGACCGGCGCGGACTGCGCCATGGCGACGGTTGCTGCGAGAAAGGCGATGGCCAGAACGACGTGGGAACGGACACTGCGGAAAAGGGTGCGCATTTCGGATGGTCGCCGGACGAAAGGCCGCAACGGTACCATGGCGCCCCGGTGTTTGTCCCGCGGACCCGCACCGCATCAGCGGCTGCATGGCGGCTTGACGGCGGTCGCCGCGCGTGCCCGCAGGACGGCGGCCCTTGGTTCTCCCTGGACCCGCAATCACGCAAAATTGCGGGTTGCCGCGCGGTCCCGCCAGCCAGATAATAGGCGCGCCGCAATCCCCTTCAACCCGATCCTGGAGGCCCCGCGATGATCCCAGCCACGCAAGCAAATGCCCCTGCAGGCAATGTTCCGGGACTGGGCAGTGCGCCGGTGACGACGATGCTGCCGGTGCGCGACATCGACCGTGCGCGCAACTACTACGCCAACGTCCTGGGCCTCATACCCGAGGGCGCGCGGCCGGACGGCAAGTACGTGTTTCTGTGCGGCAACGGTGCGCTGCTGGCGCTGTTTCCCAAGCCGGAAGGCACCAAGGCCGAACACACCGCGGTGAGTTTCGAAGTGCCCGACATCGCCGCCGCCATTCGCGCGCTGAAGGCGCGTGGCGTGTCATTCCACGACTACGACCTGCCGGGATTCCGCACCGCGGGGCACGTATGCGTACTGGGATCCGAGAAAGCTGCGTGGTTCTCGGATACCGAGGGCAACATCCTGTGCGTGCACGAGGACCTGTGAGCCTCGTCTCCGCCGGCGTTGCGTCGGGTCTCAGCTTGCCGGACAGGCTTCCGTCGCAGTAAGCCCGGCCTTCGCGCCGGCCACTTTGGCCGCGTCCGGCAATGCCACGCCGTTCTTCACTGCCGTGACTTCGGCCAGGATCGAGATCGCAATTTCGGGCGGCGTGCGGCTGCCAATGTAGAGACCGATCGGTCCATGCAGCCGCGCGAT
Source organism: uncultured beta proteobacterium (assembly GCA_963805355.1). Classification (GTDB taxonomy): domain Bacteria; phylum Pseudomonadota; class Gammaproteobacteria; order Burkholderiales; family Casimicrobiaceae; genus VBCG01. The sequence continues at coordinate 1,171,389 of CAWDTZ010000004.1, forward strand.
TTCGTCGTCCGACACGTCGAATTCAAGCAGCCGCACGCGTCGCTTGGCGTTGTTGGCGCGCGATCCCAGTGCGCCCACATAGAATGCAGGTGACTTCAGCGCCTCCATCAGCGCGAGATCGTCCAGCTTGGGGTCATGGGTCAGTGCCACCACCGCGCAGCGCTCGTCGAGCTGCATCGCCTTGACGGTATCGTCGGGCATCGTCCGTACCAGCGTCACGCCCGGGATGTCCCATGTCTCCGTGTACTCGTCGCGCGGATCGCAGATCGTGACCTGGTAATCGAGGCCCACCGCGATCTGCGCCAGATATTTGGAGAGCTGCGATGCGCCGATCACGAGCATCCGGTAGCGCGGACCATGGATGGTGGTGAGCGTCGTGCCATCGAATGAAATTCCATCGGTGGCCTTGGCCGGATGCAGCGACGCGATGCCGGTGATGAGGTCGAGCCGACGCGCAACGAGATGGCCCGCTTCGATCTCGCGCAGCAAGGGGAGGATGCCCGATTCGCGGTTGAGTGGCTCCAGCACCAGCCGGATCGTGCCGCCGCACGGCAGGCCGAAGCGTCGCGCCTCGTCGGCCGACACGCCATAAGTCACGGCCTCGGATTGCGTCTGCGTCATGCCGAGCCGTCGCGTGCGGTCGATGATGTCATCCTCGATGCAACCGCCCGACACGGAACCCACCACATGACCATCGTCGCGCACGGCCAGCATCGCGCCTTCCGGGCGCGGCGAACTGCCCCACGTGTTGACGACCGTAACCAGCAGCACACGGCGCCCGCCATCGATCCATTCGGCGCTGCGCTTCAATACTTCGAGATCGACACTGTCCATGATGACTCCTTCTGGCGACGGCAGCTTGCTGCTGTCGCTAAAGATGTTCAGAACCTGATCACGCGGGCATACAGCAGCACCATGATGATCAGGATGCCTGCAATGGCGATGTAGCGAATATATCGCCCGGTGTTGGACCGCGCGGCCGTCGGCGCCGCACCGTCGCCAAATTTCGGCTCGGGCAACGCCGCACCGGCGGGGGCGAGTTGCGCGGAAAAGCGCTCGAAGAAATCATTGGCGATCTTGGCGGCCGCGCCATCGATCAGCCGCGAGCCGATCTGCGCGAGCTTGCCGCCCACCTGCGCCTTCACGGCATAGGTCAACGCGGTCTGGCCACCCTCTGAGGGTGCCAGCGACACCTTCGCCTCGCCATTGGCAAAGCCGGCGGCCCCGCCCTGCCCTTCGAATTTGAGCGTGTAGGCGGTGGGCGGCACGACATCGGTCATCCGCATCGTGCCGGAAAACCGCGCGGATACGGGACCCACTTTGGCCGCCACCGTGGCGCGCCACTCGTCGTCACCGATGCGCTCCATCGACTCGCAGCCGGGGATCGCGGCCTTCAGTGCTTCCGGATCGTTGAGCGCGGTCCACACCGCGGCGGGCGGCGCGGGAACGATGCGCGTGCTGGTCATTTCCATGCGTGGGGACTCCTGCGGCGCGAGGTGGTCCGCGACCGATGCACTATCGTACCAAACGCGGGCGGTGCGCGAGGAAGTCGTCGACCTATGGCCAGCGCTCCGTTCGCCATCGCACAGACGAGGCGCGCTTGAACCCCTAGGGTGTCAGGCTGGCCGACTGCGGCCATTCAGTTGAACGCTGTCCAGATTTCTCGATCATGGCTTCCAAGGAAACCACTGGGCGCCCCGAGGGGCCCCTGCGACACGGCAAATTGGCGGCCCACACCTTCATTGCCGGACCCCGGGGGCCCGATGAACGTTCCTCGCCATATCGTTCCAGCGGCTACCTACAGGGACCACGGTTGGTTGGCCCACGCCGTCCGCAACGCTCTGCGCATCCGGAGTGTCTTGCGGCGTGCTGCGCTCCCGGTGCTTGCGTTGGCGCTGCATGCGCCCCCCTCCTGGTCCGACGATTCCGTATCGCCGATCTTTACGTTCAGCGGCTTCGGAACGTTCGGAGGGGTTCACTCCAGCGAAAGCCGCGCCGATTTCACGTCAACCACCCTGAAGCCCAACGGGGCCGGCTTCACTCGTCAGTGGAGCTTCGACGTCGACACGCTCATTGCGGGCCAGGTCACCGCTAATTTCACGCCCGAGCTCTCGGCTGTCCTGCAAATCCTGGCGGAACAGAACTACAACAACACCTACCTACCGCAGGTGCAGTGGGCCAATATCAAGTACCAAATCACGCCGGATCTCAGTGTCCGTGCCGGGCGGATAGTGCTGCCGATTTTCCTGTTTTCCGACGTCCGCAAGGTGGGCTACGCCTTTCCCTGGGTGCGGCCGCCCATCGAGGTGTATGGCCTTGTGCCGGTCGACGACAGCGACGGCGTAGACGTGAGCTATCGGCTTCGGATCGGGGATTTCGCGAACACCGTGCAGGGCAACTATGGGGAAACACAAGTCAAGCTCCCGGATGGCGGCACGGCCAAGGCAAGGAATTCGTGGGGGCTGTCCTATACGGGCGAGTACGGCGCTGCAACCGTCCGCGCCACGTATAACAGAACCGACCTGTCGCTGGATTCCTTCACGCCTCTGTTCGATGGATTCAGACAGTTCGGGCCGGAGGGCACGGCGCTGGCCGACAAGTACGACAGCAACAGCACGCCGTTCACGTTCATCGGGTTCGGCGGCAGCTACGATCCGGGCGACTGGTTCGTGATGGCGGAATGGGGCTACTCCGCGAGCGACTCCGTGGTCGGCAAGAGGATGGCCTGGTACGCGAGCGGGGGCTACCGCATTCGAGGGTTCACGCCCTATTTCACCTACGCACGGACGAAACCCGAGAGCAACACATCGGACGCGGGGTTGAGCATTGCCGGCCTTCCCCCCTACTTGGCGGCACGTGCGGCCGCCCTCAATGCTGGCCTGAACGCGGCCCTTGGCTTGATTCCCGATCAGCAGACGATTTCCACCGGGGTGCGCTGGGATTTTGCGAAGAACGTCGACCTCAAGCTGCAATTCAGCCAGATCCGTCTCGGCCCCCACTCGTCCGGCACGCTTGTCAACGTCCAGCCGGACTTTGTTCCAGGCGGCAGGGTCAACGTGTTCAGTGGCACGCTTGACTTCGTGTTCTAGAGCCGCCGAAGCATGATCCTGATGAATACCCTCCGGCTGGGCGGTATCGCACTTGCGCTCGGCCTCGGCAGCGGGCCGTCGGTGGCCGACGTCGTCGCCGTGGTTTCATCGAACAGTCCGGTCACGACCCTCAGCAAGAACCAGGTCGCGGATATCTTTCTGGGCCGGGCGAGTCGCTTCGCCAATGGAGAACCGGCGTTGCCGATCGACCAGGCCGAGGGCTCGGCGGTGCGGGACGAGTTCTACGACAAGGTCGCCGGAAAAGCGGCACCGCAGATGCGGGCCCACTGGGCGAAGATCGTCTTCACCGGGAAGGGACGTCCGCCGGAAGAGGCGGCCAACAGTGTCCAAGTGAAAAGACTCATCGTCAAGAACCACAATGCCATCGGCTATATCGAAAAGAGCATGGTCGATGACACCGTGAAAGTGGTGTTCTCCGAATGATCCAGGCATCCATGGCGCGTCCTCGCAGACAGGACGCGACACGTCACGTCATGGGCCAGCCGGAATGACGAATGCGTCTTCGTCCGCTTCGGGGACATCGCCTGGCGAAGCGTTCGTCCGCGCGCGCAGCAGCTCGGCGATTTGTTCCGCCGGCAACGGCCTGTTGAAATAGTAGCCCTGGATTTCGTCGCAGGCGTTTCGGCGAACGAAGTCAGCCTGCTCCTTCGTCTCGACGCCTTGGGCCACGACGGTCAGGCTGAGCGTCCTGCCCATGGCGACAATTGCCTCAGTCAGGTCCTTGTCGTCGGCGACGTGGGCGCTGTCGCGAATGAACGACCGGTCGATCTTGATCGTGTCGATCGGGAATCGCTTGAGGGTCGCCAGTGACGCATAGCCGGTTCCGAAATCGTCAATGGCCACACGGATGCCGATGGCCTTCAGTTGCGCGAGGATACGCAACGTCTTCTCCACATCCCCCATCAGCAGGCTCTCGCTGATTTCGAGCTCCAGCAGGTTCGCATCCATCCCAGTGTCGGCGAAAATCTGCGCCAGTTCCAATGCCAGGCGCTCATCGTGAAACTGGCGCGGCGACAGATTGACGGCCATGCAGAGATGCGGCAGGCCCTGGTCCTGCCAGGCAACGTTTTGCAAACAGGCGGTCCGGAGGACCCAGTAACCGATCGGTAAGATCAGGCCGGTTTCCTCCGCGACCGGGACGAACTGCATCGGGGCCACGGTGCCGAGGTCGGGATGCTGCCAGCGCAGCAACGCTTCCATGCCCGTGATGTTTCCGCTGCGGATATCCTGCCTGGTCTGGTAAAGAAGCTGAAACTGGTTCCGCTCCAGCGCGTGCCGCAGGCCCGACTCCAGCGCAAGTCGCTCGAGCGAGTCCACGTTGAGCGCTTCCGAGTAGAACCGGAAATTGTTCTTGCCGTCCTCTTTCGCCTGATACATCGCGATGTCGGCGTTCTTGGTCAGGGTCTGCTCGTCGAGGCCGTCCTGCGGGTAGATGCTGATTCCGAGGCTTGCCGTGACGCGGAACTCCTGGCCGATCAGAACGAAGGGTCGGGCGATGGCGGCAAGAATTTTCTGTGCAACCGTCGCGACTTGCTCGGCCCCGTCGAACTCGGGCAACAGCACGACGAACTCATCGCCCCCCAGCCGTGCGACGGTGTCTGAATCGCGCAGGCAAGACTTGAGCCGCGTTGCGACTCCCTGCAAAAGCTGGTCACCAGCGTCATGTCCGAGCGTGTCATTGATGTGCTTGAACCGGTCGAGGTCGAGAAACAGCACCGCGACTTGCCTGTTGTAGCGTTTGTTATGCCTGATGCTCTGCGTCAGTACCTTGCTGAACATGCTGCGATTCGGCAGCTGCGTGAGCCCGTCGTGGTAAGCCAGGTGCTCGATCCGTCGCGCATGCTCGAGCTGTTCGTCGATGGCGCGCCGACGCGCCACAGCGAGCTGCCGGCGCATGCGGCCCAGCACCGCGACCACCAGAATCAGCACCAGGCTTCCGGCGAATGCTCTCCACAGGTGTGAATGCATGGACATACGGACGGATGCCAGTTGTTCGTCCGCAGATAACCCGACGATCACGGCCAACGGGAAATCGTAGAGCTGGATTACACTCATGTAGCGCTGCACACGATCCCACGGGTTGACCGCAAGCGACGCCGCTTGGTCCGGAGCGTCGGCAGCGGGCATCAGCGGAGCGTATTCGACGATGCTGCCGGCCTCCACCGTTTCCCCGGTGCGCCTGACGCGGAATACACCGTCGGAACCCAGGATGCCGAGCATGCCGTGCTCGCCCAGCTTCGACGCTTCATAGCCGCTGACGAAGTAGGCGGCGTCAACCGATATGAAGACGATGCCGGTAAAACTCCCATCGGCGCTATTCAGCCTCCGGCTGAACTGGAGACTCCACTGCCCGGAAGTGGGGTTTCGTCGTGGCGTGCCGACCACCAGGGAATCGTCCTGGCGTTGGGACTCGAAGTAGTCCTTGCCGGCAACGCTGCTCTGCCCCGACGCCCGGGTGGAGGCCACGACATTGCCTTCGCCGTCCGTAATGCTCACGACGAACAGCAGATCCGCCGGCAACAAGCCGCTCGCCTTCAATTCCTGCAGGACGAACTCTTTGCCCCTCAAGCCAACCGCATATTTGACGAACTGCAGCGTTCGGTCGATTTCGCGCAGCGCGCGCACCACTTGTGCTTCGTACGTCTGCGCCAGTTCGAGGCTGGACGCCGCAGCGGCATTTACCGCCGCCGAGCGTTCAATCCCGACGAGATAGAGGGTTGACCCCCAGATCATGGCCAGCACAAGAACGGCGAGCACCGGGATCACGATGTGCGCCTCGGCCGCACGAATCATCCAGCGTCTCGGCAATGCCATCACAACGTCGCTGCCGCCGGTGGGGATCGGCGTCATCGCAAAGTGGCGCGCCGGTCGTTCACCCGGGTTGCATGCGCATGGCTGACGATTGGAATACTGCCCATGTTGAATCACTTTCACGCTGGCGCTGTAGTCCACAGCGCCCGCAGACGGAAATGCGCTACGTCCCTCTTCCTGCTTCGGAAGTCATACGCTGGGACAACGAGCAAGATCCGGTCCTGCAAACCGCATCGCGCATCAAGTCGCTCAACGTCATCGACGCTACGGAGCGCACCGACACGCTGAGGTAAGTGATGCTACTTATCGGCTCGACGCAGGTGCTGATCGCGTTTTTGCCGAATCGGGACGAGTGAACTTCGCCACGGACGCGCCCGCGTCGGGCGTGTTGCGCCGGCCCTCCAGCGCTGTGGCAAGGTCGCGCAGCGACGCCACGTTGTGCACGGGCAGGAAGTCGTCGACGTACGGCAGGATGGCGCGGATGCCCGCCGGCCGCGCCTCGAAACCCGCGTAGCGCAACAACGGATTCAGCCAGATCAGCCGCGCGCACGATTTCGACAGGCGCTCCACCTCGAAGGCCAGACCTTCGCCCGCATCGGCATCGAGACCATCGCTGATCAGCAGCACCACCGCGTTCTGGCCCAGCACCCGGCGCGACCAGCGGCGGTTGAATTCCGCCAGCGACGCGCCGATGCGCGTGCCACCCGCCCAGTCGTCGACGGCGGTCGTCACGCGGGCCAGCGCAACGTCCACGTCGCGATGCGCGAGATGCCGCGTGATGTTGGTGAGCCGCGTCCCGAACACCAGCGTATGCACGCGATGCCCGTCGTTGGTGATCGCATGCAGGAAGTGCAGCAGCATCCGCGCGTAGCGATCCATCGATCCGGAGATATCGCACAGCACCACCAGCGGCGGAGGACGGCGCACCCGCGCCCGCCACGCCAGCGGCGCCACCGCGCCCGCCGCGCCGGTCATGCCGCGCAATGTTGCGCGCAGGTCCACCCGCGAGCCACGCGACGACGCGCGCGTGCGCCGCTGCGGGCGCGCCGGCAGCGGCAGGCGCAGCCGCGCCAGCATCGCCTTCACCTGCGCCACTTCATCGGCGGTCATCGTCGCGAAATCCTTCTGCTGCAGCACCTCGCGCGCGGAGAACGTGAACGCCGCGTCGAGTTCCACCTCGTTGTCTTCGTCATCGGGCCGTGCCTCGGGTGCTTTTTTCGGCAGCATCGCCTCCGCCAGCCGCGACGGCAGTTCCGGCGGCGGCTCGTCCTCGGGCACGCGGCCATAGACGCGCGGCAGCAATGCCGCCACCATCTTTTCCAGCAGCTTGGGATTGCGCCAGAAAATGTCGAACGCCTGCTCGAAGAGCGGCAGTTGCTCGTGGCGCGACACGAGCACCGCCGCGAGCGCCTCGCGAAAGTCGGTGCGGTTGGACAGCCCGACGGCCTCCACCGCCGCAACCGCGTCGATCACCTTGGCTGGGCCTACCGGCATGCCGGTAGCGCGCAGCACGCGCACGAAGTGCAGTACGTTTTCCGCCAACCGCCCCTTCGGCAGCAGCATGGCGTTGTGGCGCGAGCCCGGCATGCCGGGCATCGTCACAGCCGGATGCCTTCCGCCTGCACTTCCGCAACCAGCCGCGCCGCCACCTCCGGCGTAAGCGCGCCCACGTCGTCCTGATACTTCAGCAGCACGCCCAGTGTGTCACCGACGGTCTGCGGATCGAGCGCGACGCGGTCCAGCGTGATCAACGCCTCGGCCCAGTCCAGCGTTTCGGCCACGCCCGGTGACTTGAAGAGATCCATCGAGCGCAGCCGCTGCGTGAACGCAACGATTTCGCGCGCCAGGTTCTCCGGCGCACGTGGACACTTGCGGCGCAGGATCGCCAACTCGCGCAACGCGTCGGGATAGTCCACCCAGTGATAGAGGCAGCGGCGCTTGATCGCATCGTGAATCTCGCGCGTGCGATTGGACGTGATCACCACTACGGGCGGCTCTGCCGCACGCACCACGCCCATCTCCGGGATCGAAATCTGGAAATCCGACAGCACCTCGAGCAGGTAGGCTTCGAAGGGTTCATCGGTGCGATCGAGTTCGTCGATCAGCAGCACCGGCGCGATGCCGTCGGGCGGATCGATGGCTTGCAGCAACGGCCTCTGCAGCAGGAATTCACGCGTGAAAATATCGTGCGCCAGCCGGTCGCGCGTGACGCCACCAGCGGCTTCCGCGAGGCGGATCTCGATCATCTGTCGCGGATAGTTCCATTCGTAGACGGCCGCCGCAGTGTCGAGACCCTCGTAGCACTGCAGGCGCACCAGCGGCTTGCCCAGCCCCGCTGCCAGCACCTTGGCGATTTCCGTCTTGCCCACACCCGCCTCACCTTCGAGGAACAGCGGACGTTTCAGTTTGAGCGCCAGGAAAACCGCCGTGGCGAGACGTCGCTCGGCCACGTAGTCGTGCGCGGTCAGGAGGTCGAGCGTGGCGTCGACCGTGGCGGGAAGGGGCGTCGTTGCAGGTTGTGCAGGCATCGCGGTCTATTGCCGGTAAGCAGGAAGGACCGACAAGCATACCAAGGTCACGGCGGGCGGGCATGCGTTGCCCATGCAACTGCCGCATTGACGTTCCAGCGCCGCCGGAGACCTGCGTGCCCGGCGGCGTTGGCGTTGGAACAGCGACGATCAGGACTTGTAGAACACGTAGTCGGCCTGGTATGGCACGGTCTTTTTCATGCCCGCCATGGCCGACGTACATGCGTCAGTCGGCGCCACGCCACCCTTGGTATTCACGCGCTGGATATAGGTCACACCCATCATCGAGCCCGCTCCCATCGCGGGTTCCGCCTTCACGAGCTGCAGCGGAATGCTGCCCGCCATGCCGGGCGCCATGCCGACCTGCTTGCCCGTCACTTTGCTGCCGTCCATCGCTTCCCACGTCGGCCCGCCATAGTATTTGCCGACCTGCATCTGCGTCTTGGTGTCCATCAGCTTGGCCATCGGCCCGGCAAAGGCCCACTCGTAGACCATGGCATCGGTGGCCTTGGCCTTGCATTCGTAGGTGATCTCGCCCACGCCCACCGTGGTCATGGCGGCGGTATGCCCGGCCGGCACACGGACGGCTTCAGGCAAATCCATGCCCTGCGCCATTACGGCCAACGGCAGCATGATTGAGGCGGCAACGGCTACGGCGATCGACTTGCGCATTGTGAGTCCTTCCCGATGATGGGCGACATGCCCGATACCCTTCATACGGACGCCCGGCGGGATTGGATGCAACGACGAATCAGTTGCGGGCGGGTGCGGGGCAGACCAGCGCCGCCTGCGAAGTGCCGGGACCGGTCGCCGCAGCGGCCGCCGTCAGCAAAGCGATAGCCGTTTGCAACGCCGGATCGGCTCCGGCGGGCGTGTTTGCTTGCACACGGGCAGGACAGGGCACGAACGCCTCGCGCGGCGTGCCATCGACATGGAACAGTTTCTCGGTGGGGATGCGCACCACGATGCCGGACACCGGCAACCTGACCTCGCCCAATGCGCCCAGCAGCCGCGCCATCGGCGTGCCCACGACCAGTGCACCACGCAGCGCATTGATGCCGATGGCGATGCCCTCGCCCATGCTGCCGGTCCACCGGCCCACCAGCACGACCACGGGCGCGGTGACGGGCAGGCCCCGCGGCATGGCGTATTCGACCCAGCGGCGCCGGATGCCCGAATCCCGCGCCTCGGCCACCAGCTCGTGCACCTGGTACGGTCCGCCCGCAGTGACCAGCCGGCTCATGATGCCGCGCGCGACCGTCGAATTGCCACCACTTGGCGTGTCGCGCAGGTCGAGGATCAGGCCTTTCGCGCCTTTGAACTGGTCCAGCTCTTCATCGAACGCCTTGACCGTCAGGTCGCTGCCCAGCGAATTGTTGAAGCGGATGTACGCCAGGCCGTCTTCAAGCCGGCGCGCAGTCACTACTTCCGTCGGACGTTCCAGCTTCGGGACATACTCGATCGTCATCGCCTTGCCGTCGTGCACGACGGCAAGACGCACCGGCTCCCCGTTCTGGCGGCCCGCCAGCGCCACCTGCAGCGCCCACGACGACGCTTCGGGATCCGGCTCACGAAGGAAACGTGGCATCCGCTCGCGCACGGCCGCCACGACCGGCTGGTCGTTGATCGCCACCACGCGCATGCCGGGCCGAAGACCTGCTCGCGCGGCCGCCGAATCGTCGCGCACTTCCACGATGACGACGTCGTCGCCTTCGAACTTCGCGAACGCCTCGGCGCCGGTGGGCACCAGGCGGGGCGAGTTGCGCAGCGCGGTGCCCAGGTGAGCATGCGCGTCGTACACCTCTGCCAGCGCCCGTTCCAGCACCGGGATCAGCCCTGCACGATCGGTTGCCGCGGCGGCCTGCGGCCGATACTCGGCGCAGGTCTTGTCCCACTGCGTCTTCTTCGTGTCGAAGTACGCATATTCGTCCGCCACGAAGCGGCAGAACATGTCGAAGTCGCCGGCCATGCCGGGTGGGGGCGAACTGTTGGTTTGCGCACCGACGGCGGTGGACAAGGCCACTAGCATGGTCACGATAATTCGCATCAAAGCTCCATCGGTGGCGCCACTATGTAGGACACCCGAGCAACGTTGATTCATCGGCAACGTAGGACGCATGGCACATCCCCAATTGTCGTGCATCGGAGACGTCTTGTGACATCAACCTGAGGGGCCTACCCTGCGCATCCGTAATCCGGCAACGCCTATACCCACCATGGTCGCAATTCGAAAATATCTCCTGCTGGCGCTTGTTGCAATAACTTGCATTGCGCCGTCGATCCTCGAGGCCCAAACCATTCGCGCCAACATCAACAATCCGTATCGCGAGATTGTCGATCAGGGAAACATGATGGGCGAGGTTTACATCGAATGGTCGTCCTACATTCCGTTCGCCCCCGAGTGCACAATTCCCGTCGCCTACACCCGCACGGGCAACCACCTGACATTCAGCGTCATCGGCACTGCCAGTGCCGTGGCGCCACCGTGTTCCCGTGCGGCGCCCGTCGAGCTGGGAGCACTGGCGCGCGGCACCTATATGCTCACTGCGCGCTTCTCCGATGCTCAGGGTCACGTCATATCGAATTTTGAAGCGACCTTCGAAGTGCTGCCGCTTGCCGGTCGCTGCGATCCGTTGCCGATGCAGAATCCGCAGTTGGTGGTGCTGCACAGGACAATGACCGCGCCGCAACTCCGCGCCCGGGTCATGTCCGACGCGGCCTATGCAGCGCACCTTGGCTTTCCCACGATCGATGCACGGGAGTTGCTGCTGGATACCCGCAGCTACGCGCTGGTTGACTATCCGACACTGCAAAGTCGGGTGGAAAGTGCCGCGCTGCTGGACCAGACCGGCGAATTTCTCAACGTCTCGCAAAACTCCTATGCCTGCTTTTCGACGCCGCCCGGCACTGCCTACGGCCGGGTCGTGGAGTTCTACAACGCACGGCTCGATCACTACTTCTACACCGCTGATGCAGGCGAGATCGCGACGCTCGACACAGGCGGCATCGCCGGCTGGAAGCGAACTGCGCTGGGTTTTCAGGTAGTTGTGAGTCCCGGATGTATTGGCGGCGGCGGCAATGTCGTCTACCGTTTCAACGGCATCCCGGGAGTGGGCCCCGATTCACATTTTTTCACGCGGGATCGTGCCGAATGCTACGTGGTCAACAAGAGCGAGAAGTGGGCCCTGGAAGGCCTTCCGTTCTTCGCCGACAAGGTCGGACCCGATGGCGCATGCCCGTATCCGTCGGGCCAGGTGCCGCTCTATCGTGCGTGGCGGCCGTTTGGCGACTCCAACCATCGCTTTGCGACCGACCGCGCGGTGATTGCGTCGATGGTGGCCCAGGGCTGGATCGACGAAGGGCCGGTGATGTGCGTTGAAAAAGGCGCGGGTTGATTCGCCTCTCGGTTCGCTCTGGTCGTTGCGATGTTGATGCATGGTGCGGATGCGTTGGCGGCAGCTTGGGAGGAACTCGGACCCACCGGTGGCCCGGTTACTGCCGTCGCTACGGGTCCGACCGGCACGACCCAATTGTATGCATTGAGCGGCACCCGCGTATTCGCGTCCCCTGATGCGGGTGTCACGTGGCGCGAGCGACCCACCCCCACCGGCTGCGCGCCGAAGGCCTCGCCTTCCCATTTGCAAATTCGGTCCGACGGCGTTGTATTCGTCAACTGCAACGGGCGCAACCTGCGCAGTGACGACGAGAGCCGGACATGGGTGATCGTCGGCGGCAACAAGCTCACGTTCGACCTTCCGCTGGTGTTCGATCCGCGCAATCCCCGGCGTGCAGTGGCGCGACGGGCAACGTATCAACCTGCCACCATTGCCTTCACCGACGATGATGCCATCACGTTCACTGCGCCGACGGTGGCCCCCGGCGCGCCTGTGCCGTCACTGCTGGCATGGGACCTGCGGGATCCGGATCGCCTGCTGGGCATTGGAGAGGAGCTCCATTCGGACGCGGGTGGCGAGGATGTCACCGTCCTATACCAAAGCGACGATCACGGTGCGCATTGGACCCGCATCGCAACCGTGGGTCCGAGTTGGGGCACGCGGAGTTGCTTTCCGCGCACGTTCCTCGTCGATGCGCCGCAACGTATGTTCGTGCGCGCGGATTGCGGTCTCTTCCGCTCAGTGAATGGCGGAACGATTTGGGAGAAATTGAACGACCCCGCCGATTATGCCTTTGCGCAATTGGTCCCTGACCCGACCGGCACGGACCGATTGTTGATCGTTGCGAAAGGTGGACAGGTCAGCGAATCGCTGGACGCAGGCATCAGTTGGAACGGCTTGCCTGCGGCGCCGGATTACTTGTCGGAAATCGCCCTCGCTCCCAGCGGGCAACTCTTTGCCGCTACGGGCAAAGGGGTGTTCCGCTTCGACGCGTCGCTGCGGACCTGGGAAGCCCGCAATGGCGGGTTGCACGCGCAGGCGCTTCAGGCCGTCGAGCCTGCGCTAGGCGTTGGGGTCAACCTCTCCGGCATCCGCATCGACAATCCCAAGGGCAACTTCCGCTCTGTGGATGGGGGAGTATCATGGGCAGGACTGACCTTCGACCGGGGCAATCCCGTTGAATTCAGGCGCAACGCCAATGTGCCGAATTCGGTATTTGCGGTGATGGACAGCGGCGCGTTGTACGGGAGCGCGGATGGCGGCGCATCCTGGACGGTGATCGATCCGCAATGGCAGCCCGCCGGGCTGTTGGAACGGATCGTGAGCGTCGCTCCCGTCGGACCGCAGCCAGGATTGGTGTACGGCGTCTATCGCACCTGCGAAATCCCGGATTACAACTGCGGAACAGTTGGGCAAGGTACCGCCAGAAGCGTCGATGGCGGCAAATCGTGGATCCGCGCAACTTCGGTCATCGCGGATTTCGCCGTCGGCCGGGTCATAGCAAGTCCGGCCAATGGGCAAGTCGCCATGCAGGAAACGACCAACGGCATCTGGGTGACGCAGGATGGCGGCACCCATTGGGAGAAGCGGGATCCGGCCTATGGGCGGGTCGTGCCTGACCCATTCGACGCGGCACGCTGGTATGCAGTCAGCAGCACCTTCGCGATCAAGACGACGGTCGACGCCGGGTTGCACTGGACGCCGCTTGGCGCGCCCGGGCTCGTATCCCCTTCGTTCGAACTGCTGGTCGACCCGATGAATCCGCAGCGCCTCTATGCCGTGGGTACGCGCGCCGACATCAGTCTAAGCATGGATCGCGGCATTACGTGGAAACTTGTCGTGGCACCCTCCGCCACGCTGGTGATCGCGCCCTTTTCCGCCCGCATCGGCCCGGAGACGGTCACCACCCTGTACGCCGCGGGCGCGCAAGGCGTGGTCAGGATTGGCGTCGCCACAACATCGGGGCCTGTTGTCGCCAAAGCCATCGAGTTCTATCGCGCCAGCGTCGATCACTACTTCATCACCGCCGATGCCCAGGAAATCGCGAAGCTGGACAGCGGCACGCTTTCCGGATGGTCCCGCACTGGCCTTTCATTCAACGTATTCGTGGATTGGAAGGACGCCAGTTTCGAGGTATCGCCGGTCTGCCGGTTCTACGGCCGGCCCGAGAAGGGACTCGACTCGCATTTCTATTCGGCCTCCCCGGCCGAGTGCCAGGCGGTGCGCGATCGATTTGCCGATGCATGGATCCATGAGTCCCCATCCGTTTTCGGCGTGACGTTGCCCGCCTTCGTCGAGGGCTTGTGTCCGAACGGCACGACGCCGGTCTACCGCCTCTATAACCAGCGCGCCGATGCCAATCACCGGTACGTCATGTGGCCCGAAGCTCGAGAGGCGATGGTCAAGCTTGGCTGGACGCCGGAGGGCTACGGAGCGTCCGGTGTCGCAATGTGTGCGCTGTGGTGAAGGCTGCGCCGTTCGCCGCCGCGCCGGCAACGACGCTCCACCCAACGAACCTGCGTCGCGGCGGATCGTCGAATGAGCCGGGGACAGGGATTGATGTGGCCGGCAGCCAGTCATGGGGAATTGACAACGTGAACAATTGGCGACACCATCATTTCATGAATGCACGCGCCGCCCTCATTCGTGGTGTCCCCATCGTTGCAGCTGCCTTCCTGCTGATTGCGGGCACCGCCGCCGCGCAGGACCCCGGCAAGCTTGTCACCAAAGCCGATGTCGAAAAGGTGACGGGCGCCAAATTCGGCGCTGCTACCAAGCCGATGCCGGAACAGGCGATGTTCCAGCAGGACGGCGGCAACCTGCAGATCAGCATCGACGTCGAGAAGGCCGAGGCCGGCAAGACGGTGCGGACGTGGGAAGCCACGATGAAGAAGATGCGGCCCACGTTCAAGGTTGATACGGTGCCGGGTGTGGGCAAGGACGCCATTTTCTACAGCATGCGCGCCGACAGCGGCGCCGTGTCGGCCGACTTCGACAAGCCGCGCATCCAGTTGCGCGTTTCGGTGGCCGGTGCCAAGGATGAGGCCCAGGCCAAGCAAATCGTCGTCGACCTGGCGAAGATCATTGCACCGCGCGTCCAATAGGCGTCGCGACAGTCCCCCAATGCAACAGGCGGCGCAACCAGCGCCGCCCGTTTTGTTTCTACCGTTGCAGTGTTAGCCCGCCGCGATCACCGCGCGCCCCGCCAGCACGGGGATCAGATGCGCGCGATACGCCGCCGATCCGTGCAGGTCGCTGTTCAATCCTGACGCATCCATCTTCACCGCGCGCGCGGCATCGTTGGTGAAGCTCTTCGTCAACGCATCTTCCAGCGCCTTGGCGCGGAACACGCTGGACGCCGCGCCGGTCACCGCCACGCGCACCCCACTTGCCGTCTGGGCAACGAACACGCCGACCAATGCGAATCGCGACGCCGGCTGCACGAACTTGATGTAGGCCGCCTTCTTCGGAATGGGAAAGCTCACCGCCGTGATCAGCTCGCCTTCCTCCAGCGCGGTTTCGTACATGCCCTTGAAGAAGGCATCGGCCGCGATCTGGCGCTTGTTGGTGTGCACGGTGCCGTTCAACGCCAGCACCGCGGCCGGATAGCACGCCGCGGGATCGTTGTTGGCCAGCGCGCCACCCAGCGTGCCCATGTTGCGCACCTGCCGGTCGCCGATGCCTTCGGCCAGCGCCGCCAGCGCGGGAATGGCATCCTTCACCACCTTGCTTGATGCTACTTCGGCGTGGCGCGTCATCGCGCCGATGACGACCGCCTCGCCTTCCTTGCGAATGCCTTTCAATTCGGCGATGCCGGAAAGATCCACCAGCGCGCCGGGTTGCGCCAGGCGCAGTTTCATCGCGGCGATCAGGCTCTGGCCGCCGGCCAGCGCCTTGCCGCCGGATTGCGCGAGCAGCGTGGCCGCGTTGGCCACCGATGTTGCCTTGTGCATTTCGAAGCTGTACATGGTCGTTTTCCTCAGGCCTTGGCCGACTGGATGGCCTGCCACACGCGATGCGGCGAGGCGGGCATGTCGATACGGGTGACGCCGACGGCAGAGAGCGCGTCGTGCACGGCGTTCATGATCGCGGCGGGTGCGCCAATGGCGCCGGCTTCGCCGCAACCCTTGGCGCCCAGCGGGTTGTGCGTGCACGGCGTCACGCGCGTGCCCACCTTGAATGACGGCAGGTCGTCGGCGCGCGGCATCGCATAGTCCATGTAGCTGCCGGTCAGCAGTTGCCCGCTTTCCGGATCGTAGACGCAGTGCTCCAGCAGCGCCTGGCCGATGCCCTGCGCCACGCCGCCGTGCACCTGTCCTTCGACGATCATCGGGTTGATGATGTTGCCGAAGTCGTCCACTGCCGTGAACGCAGCGACTGTAACCACACCGGTGTCGGGATCGATTTCCACTTCGGCGATGTGCGTGCCTGCCGGATACGTGAAGTTGGTGGGGTCGTAGAACGCCGTCTCGTCGAGACCAGGCTCCAGCTTATCCAGCGGATAGTTGTGCGGCACGTACGCTGCCAATGACACTTCCGCAAAAGCCTTGCTGCGGTCGGTGCCCGCCACCGTGAACTTGCCGTCCTTGAACTCGATGTCACCTTCGGCGGCTTCCAGCAAATGCGCAGCAATTTTCTTGCCCTTGGCGATTACCTTGTCCAGCGCCTTGACGATGGCCGTGCCGCCCACCGACAGCGACCGCGAACCGTAGGTACCCATGCCGAAGGGCACGCGCCCCGTGTCGCCGTGGACGACGTCGACATTGGCGATGTCGATGCCGAGGCGCCCAGCCACGATCTGCGCGAACGTGGTCTCGTGCCCCTGCCCGTGGCTGTGCGACCCGGTGAACACCGTGACGCTGCCGGTGGGGTTGACGCGCACTTCGCCGGCCTCGAAGAGACCTGCGCGCGCGCCCAATGCGCCGGCCACATTCGACGGCGCGAGACCGCACGCCTCGATATACGACGCGTAGCCGATGCCGCGCAGCTTGCCGCGCTTCGCCGATTCCGCCTTGCGCGCAGCGTAGCCCTTCACGTCGGCCAGTTCGTTGGCGCCGTCCAGCGTGGCATCGTAGTTGCCGATGTCGTAGGTCAGCGCCACCGGCGTAGCATACGGGAACGTGCGGATGAAATTGCGGCGGCGGATTTCGTCCTGCGCCATCTTCATGTCCACGCCCGCCTGGTGGACGAGTCGCTCGACGACAAACGTGGCCTCGGGCCGACCTGCGCCGCGATACGCATCCACCGGCGCAGTGTTGGTGAAGGACGCCGTCACTTCGACGTAGATGGCCGGCGTCGTGTATTGCCCGGCCAGCAGCGTGGCGTAGAGAATCGTGGGGATGCACGATGCGAACGTGGACAGGTACGCGCCCATGTTGGCATTGGTGATCACCCGCATGGCCAGGAACTTGCCGTCCTTGTCCATTGCGAGCTCGGCATGCGTGACGTGATCGCGGCCGTGCGCATCGGAGACGAAGGCCTCGCTGCGGTCGGCGGCCCACTTGATCGGCCGGTTGACCCGCTTGGACGCCCACACCATCGCAGTTTCTTCGCCGTACAGATAGATCTTGGAGCCGAAGCCCCCGCCCACGTCGGGCGCGATCACGCGCACCTTCGTTTCGGGCAGGCCCAGCACAAAGGCCGTCATCAGCAGCCGCTCGACGTGCGGATTCTGGTTCGACACGTACAGCGTGTAGGCGTCCGCGGAACGGTCATACGAGGCCAGCGCGCAGCGCGGCTCGATGGCATTGGGCACCAGGCGATTGTTGATGATGTCGAGCTTCGAGACGTGTGCCGCCTTGGCAAACGCCGCGTCCACCGCGGCCTTGTCGCCGAGCGCCCACGTGTAGCACTTGTTGCCCGGCGCCTGCTCGTGAATCTGCGGCGCACCGGCCTTCAGCGCATCGACGCAATTGACGACCGCCGGCAGCACTTCGTAATCGACGTCGATCAGTTCGGCGGCGTCCTTGGCCTGGTTCTGCGTCTCGGCGATCACCAGCGCGACCTGGTCGCCGACATAGCGCACCTTGCCCTGCGCCAGCACCGGATGCGGCGGCTCGTTCATCGGCTTGCCGTCGGTGCCGGTGATAAGCCAGCCGCACGGCAGGCCGTTGACGCCGGTCAAGTCGGTGCCGGTGAAAATGGCGACCACACCCGGCGCGGCCTTGGCCTTGGCCAAGTCGATGCTGCGGATGTTGGCGTGCGCGTGCGGCGAGCGCAGGAACACGCCGGCCGTCTGGCGCGCCATGTTGATGTCGTCGGTGTATTGCCCGGCGCCGGTGATGAAACGCAGGTCTTCCTTGCGGCGTACCGATTGGCCGATCACGCCCGGTTCATTGGCTCCCATGGTCGCCTCCTACTTGGCCATGGCCGTGGCGCCCTGCTGCACGGCACGCACGATGTTGTGGTATCCGGTGCAGCGACAGATGTTGCCGTCGAGCTGCTCGCGGATCGTGGCCTCGTCGGCGCCCGGATGCCGGGCGACGAGATCGATGGCGCTCATTACCATGCCGGTGGTGCAGAAGCCGCACTGCAGCCCGTGGCATTCCTTGAACGCCGCCTGCATTGGATGCAGCGTGCCATCTTCCGCGGCGAGGCCTTCGATGGTGACCACGTCCGCGCCATTGGCCTGCACCGCCAGCACGTTGCACGACTTGACCGCACGGCCATCGACATGAACGGTGCAGGCGCCGCATTGGGCGGTATCGCAACCGACGTGCGTGCCGGTGAGCGCGAGATTGGTGCGCAGGAAATCGACCAGCAGCGTGCGCGCATCGACTTCGGCGCTCACGGCCTTGCCATTGACCTTCATCGACAGGGAAACGGACACGGACAGCCTCCTTCGGATTGGGTGGTGCGAGACGGCGCCTTTGTTGGGGACGGCCAGGCGCTCGAGTTCGCAAGCATACTGCGCGGTCCGGATGACAGCAATGCAACACCGGCAGTCGCAGTGCAGCAATCGGCAACAATCGCCCCGACCGGCCGCATTCAATACGCGGTCCGATCATGGTCGCGCCGACTAAAAATGGAATCACTCGTGGATGGGGTACAGTTCGCACGACCAACCGCCGTCCGCCGACCTCGTACCGTGGCCCGCCCAACACCATTCACGTCCCACGCGCGTATCGCGCAATGAGCAAGCACGCGCGGGTCATGCTCGTCGGCGGCGGGCATAGCCACGTCGAGGTGTTGCGCCGATTCGCGCTCATGCGCGACCCCGGCGTCGAACTGACTCTGGTGTCGTCCGCGGCTACCACGCCCTACTCCGGCATGCTGCCGGGAACGATTTCCGGCCACTACACCAACGAGCAGGCGTCGATAGCGCTCGGGCCGCTGGCCGCCTGGGCCGATGCCCGCTTTGTGCGCGGCGAAGTGGTAGCGCTCGACCTGCGCAAGCGCACCGTGCAGCTGGCCTCCGGTGCGGTCCAAGCGTTCGATCTGATATCGCTCGACATCGGTTCCAGTCCCGCGATGGCGGTGCCGGGTGCGCATGAGCACGCCCTCGGCGTGAAGCCTGTCGGGCCATTCCTTGCAGCGTGGGCGCAGATGCGTAAGGACGCGGCGGCCGGCCTAATCAACACCATCGCCGTCGTCGGCGCTGGCGCAGGCGGCGTCGAGGTGCTGTTGGCCCTGCAGTACCGGCTGCAGCAGGCAATGGGGCCGGCCGCGCCGCGATTCGCGCTGATCACGGACCAGCCGCATATACTCGCGCAACATGTCCCCGGTGTTCGTGCGCGCATGGGGCGCATCCTCGTGGCGCGCGGCGTCGTGCTGCATCTGGACTGCGCCGCCATCGGCGTGGAGCGGGGCAACGTCCTTGTCTCGCGTGGCCGGCGCATTGCGGCCGATCGCATCGTCTGGGCTACCGGGGCCGCACCGGCAGCGTGGCTGGCGGCCTCCGGGCTGCAGTGCGATGCTGCCGGCTTTGTCGCCATCGATGCTGACCTCAAGTCACCCACGCACCCGTTTGTGTTTGCCACGGGCGACTGCGCTTCCCAGATCGACGCGCCCCGGCCCAAATCCGGCGTATTCGCCGTACGCCAGGGTCCGCCGCTGGCGGCCAATCTGCGCCGGGCCGCGCACGCCGAGCCCTTGCAGCGCTACCGGCCGCAGCGTGACGCGCTCGCGTTGATTTCCACGGGCGACCGCCATGCCATCGCCTCGCGCGGGCCATTCGTCGTCGAAGGGGATTGGGTGTGGCGCTGGAAGGATGCCATCGATCGCCGTTTCGTCGCCAAATATGTTCCACCTCAAGGTTCTCCGGTCGGCCCGGCTTAGAATGGACGGCATGAAGATTCCGAACATGCACGCCGTCGACCCACGGCCCCGCGCCAAGCGTTACGTCCACCAGTGGCTGCTCATGGCAGGTGTTGCCATTGTCGCCCATGGCGTCCTCGCCGCGCAGGTCGCGCCGATCACACTGGTCCCCAAGCAGGTCTCGGCCCACGGCTGGTTCTTCCAGGGCGACGCCGGCATGGCCAGCGCGCAGAACAAGGGCTACATGTCCAACGCCGGCTTCGTGGTCACCACCGACGGCGTCGTGGTGTTCGACACGCTGGGCACGCCCGCTCTCGGCGAAGCGATGCGCGTGGCCATTCGCAAAGTCACCGCGCAGCCGATCCGGCGCATCGTGATCAGTCACTACCACGCCGATCACTTCTACGGCTTGCAGGCGCTCGCGGCCGAGGGCGTGACGATCTATGCGCATCGCAACGCGGAAAAATACCTGCAATCGGGCCAGCCCCTCGAACGGCTGGCGCAACGGCGCACCGACCTGTTTCCATGGGTGGACGAAAAAACGCGCATCGTCCCCCCGACGCAATGGCTGGACGGCGATACCAGTTTTCGGCTGGGCGGACTCACCTTCGACATGATCTTCACCGGCGGCGCGCACTCGCCCGAAGACCTGATGCTGTTCGTCAAGGAAGATCGGCTGCTGTTTGCCGGCGACTTGCTCTATGCCGGCCGCGTGCCCTTTGTAGGCAACGCCGACAGCGCGAGTTGGCTGCGCGCAATGGACAAGCTGATCGTGCTGGATCCGCTGGTCGTGATCCCCGGCCATGGCCCGGCGTCACGCGATGTGCAAAGCGATTTGGTCCTGACGCGCGACTATCTCAAGTTCCTGCGCCAGACGATGGGCGAGGCAGTGGACAACCTGCAGTCCTTCGATGACGCCTATGCGGCAACCGACTGGTCGCGCTTCAAGAGCCTGCCGGCCTTCGATCAGGCCAACCGCATCAACGCTTGGGGCACCTATCTGCGCATGGAACAGGACGCGCTGAGCACCGCCAAGCCATGATCGCCACGCACGATCCCGTGCTTGCCGTGGCCATTCGCGCCGCGCAGGCCGCCGCCAGCGTGATTGCCGACGCGTCGCTCGATTTGCGGCGCCTGCCGACGTTTTCCAAGCAGCACGGTGACATCGTGTCGACCGCCGACATGGAAGCGGAAGATGCCATCGTCGCCACGCTGCGGGCGGCGTTTCCCGATCACGCGATCCTGGGCGAGGAGTCGGGATTCATCGAGGGCGCGCGCGAAGGCGGCGGCTACAAATGGATTGTCGATCCGATCGACGGTACGGCCAACTTCGTGCATGGCTTTCCGTATTACGCGATCTCGATCGCACTGGCGCGCGGCACCGAGATCACGCACGCCGTCGTGCTGGATCCGGTGCACAACGAATTGTTCACGGCCGCCAAAGGCAAGGGTGCGTTTTGCAACGGTACGCCCCTGCGGGTGTCGTCGTGTCTCGATCTGCACAACGCGCTGGTGGGTACCGTGTTTCCCACGCGGGAGAGCCCGCATCTTGCAGCGTACCTGCCACTCTTCAACGCAATGATCGGGCAGTGCGCGGGGATCCGCCGCGCCGGCGCCTGCGCACTCGACCTTGCCTATCTCGCCGCCGGGCGCCTCGATGGCTTCTGGGTCATGAGCCTCAAGCCCTGGGATGTGGCGGCTGGTGCGTTGCTGGTGAAGGAAGCCGGTGGCCGCGTCGGTGACTTCGCGGGCGGCACCGATTTCCTGCGCACCAACGAAGTGATCGCCGCCACGCCCGGCGTGTTCAATCCGCTGCGGGAAGCGATCGCACTGGCGCGGCTGTAGCTTCGTTCCGTTGGCGCGGCGGAAGCCCGGCCGACGAGCGCGCTATCCCGCCAAACGCTGCAACGTATCGGCAAGCGCCTGTGGAATCTCCACGCCCTCGGCAGCCGCGCGGGTGGCCAGGGCATTGCGCCGGTAACCGGGCAAACGCACGCCCTCGTCGGCCAGCATCGCCGTGATCAGCGTCTCGACGCGATCGAGGTAGGCAGCCTGCCCAGCCAGTGCGCCGGGGTCGATCACCAGGAAGGCCTGTCCGATCCGCGGCCGATTGCCGGCATCGACGAAGAATGAGTCGGCTTCGAATCCCATCGCCGCGCCGGTGAGTGCGCAGGCCAGCAACTCGACGATCAGCGCGAGCATCGCGCCCTTGGCGCCGCCCATCGGCAGCATCGAACCCTCGAGTCCGGCCTTGGGGTCGGTGGTGGGCTGGCCCTGCGCGTCCAATGCCCAGCCCAGCGGTATCGACTTGCCGTCCTTGGCGGCAACCATCAGCTTGCCGCGTGCAACTTCCGAGAGCGACAGGTCGATCGTCAGGGGCGCTCCATCACGCCGCGGAAATATCGCCGCGATCGGGTTGGTGCCGAACAGCGGCCGCTTGCCGCCGGCCGCCGGCATCGCCGCGGGTGAGTTGCCGAATGCGAGCCCCACCATGCCCGCCTGCGCAACCGGCAGCAGATGCCACGCCGCGACGCCGAAATGATGGCTGTTGGTCACGCCGGCAAAGGCGACGCCGAACTCCCGGGCGCGCGCGATGGCTTCCTGCACTGCCAACGCGCAGGCTGGAAACGCGAGCCCGGAGTGCGCATCGATCAAAACTGCGCCGCCTCTGCCGCGGGCAACCGTCGGCAGTGCCGCGCCATCTGCACGGCCATTCCGCAGGTGCGTCGTGTATTGCGGAATCCGCGAGAGTCCGTGCGACGGCAGGCCCTGCAATTCGGCATCGACCAGCGCAGCCGCGGTGATGGCGGCCATCGCGTCGCCGGCGCCCGCACTGTGCAATGCGCGCACGGCGACCGCGCGGAGTTCATCGGCAGTCAATCGTGGCATCGTCGGCTCCGTCAGGATGCGCGCAGCGCAGTGGCCACCGCATCCGCGATCATCGTCGACACGCGCACGTTCGATTCACGCGTAACGCCCGCGACATGCGGTGTCAGCAGCAGATTGGGACAACCCGCCAGCGGCGAACCTGCGGGTAACGGTTCGGTATCGAATACATCCAGTGCCGCCCCGCCGAGCCTGCCGGCGCGCAACGCCGTCGCCACGGCAGCTTCATCCACCACGCCGCCGCGCGCCGTGTTGATCAGGATGGCGTCCGGCTTCATTCGCGCCAGCTGCGTCGTTCCGATCAGGTTGCGCGTCTCGGCCGTCAGCGGCACATGCAACGACAGCACGTCAGCCTGCGCAATGGCGGCCTCCAGCGTCACGCAAATCGTGTGCGCGTCACCCCACGCCGGCGAGGCCGCCGGCAATTGGGGATCGAAGCCGATCACGCGCATGCCAAGGCCGCGTCCCAGCTTGGCGGTCAACCGGCCGATGCCACCGAAGCCGATCAGGCCCAGCGTCTTCCCTGCTATCTCGCGCCCGTTGGACAAGGCTCCGCGCGGCCACTTGCCTTCGCCAACGGCCGCCGTCGACTGGTACGCGGTGCGCAGCAGCAGCATGGCGGTTCCAATCACATACTCGGCCACTGCGAGCGCATTGGCCCCAGTGGCAGGGATCACCGTGATGCCGCGTGCCGCGCACGCGGGCATGTCGATGTTGTCGAGCCCGACGCCCAGGCGCCCGACCACGCGCAGCCGCGGCGCCGCGGCCAGCAATTCGACATTGACCCGGGTGCGATTGCGCACGAGCAATGCGTCCGCATCGGCAAGCGCTGCCTTGAGTGCGTCGGGCCGATCGACAAGATCCTTCTCGTACAGGACATCGAACTGCGAGGCGAGCGAGGCCACTGCCTCGTCGTCCATGAACTCACTGATGATGATGCGCATGTCTTCCTTGCGTGTCGAACAACGCTATCAGGTGGCGAACAGCTGACCGGGATCGGCAAAGGCCTTGAACTCGAGTGCATTGCCGAAGGGATCGAGGAAGAACATCGTGGCCTGCTCACCCGGCTCGCCGCGAAAACGGACGTGCGGCTCGATGACGAACGCCACGTCGGCGGCCTTGAAGCGTGCGGCGAGGCCTTCCCATTCCGACAACGACAGGACCACACCAAAGTGGCGCACTGGCACGTTGTCGCCATCGACCAGGCTCGTTGCGTCACTCATTTGCCGCGCCGCCACCTTGTGGGCCACGATCTGGTGGCCGAAGAAATCAAAGTCCACCCAATCGGGCGAGCTGCGCCCTTCGGCACATCCGAGAAAGGCACCGTAGAACGCGCGCGCCCCCTCAAGATCAGTGACCGGGAAGGCAAGGTGGAAGCGCGGGTAGTCGTTCCGCGGAAGATGGTGACTCATGTTGGCATGCTCCATTGGTGCAACGTGTACATTGTGTTCGCGCGAAGACTCCGGGGGCCGGGGCAAACGCAGGTCATTACTGCCATGGCAGCCGGTCGAGATCGACATTGCCACCGGTCAGGATCACGCCGACCCGCTGCCCTTTGACGTCGAGCGAGCCTTCCATCATGCAGGCCAGCGGCACTGCGCACGAAGGTTCGATCACGATCTTCATGCGTTCCCACGTCAAGCGCATCGCGGCCACGATGGCGTCCTCGCTGCACGTGCCGATCGTGGTCACGTGCGTCGACAGCGCTCGAAAAGTCCGCGGCGACAGCGCGCCACGCAGGCCATCGGCAATCGTGTGGGGTATCGGCGCCGGCTGCAATGCCCCCGCCTCCATGCTGCGCGCGGCGTCATCGGCGCCGGCCGGCTCGGCGCCCAGCACGGTGATGCGCGGGACCATGCCCTTGGCGGCAATCGCGGTGCCGGACAGCAGGCCGCCGCCGCCCACGGGCGCAACGATGATCGCGAGGTCGGCAACGTCGCTGATCAATTCGAGCGTGGCGGTACCCTGCCCCGCGATGACCGCCGGATCATCATAGGGATGAACGAGCGTGGCGCCGGTCGCACTGGCAACCTCCGCGCAGGTGGTTTCGCGCGCTATCAGCGTCGGCGCACAAAAATGAACGATGCCGCCAAAGCCCTTCACGTTCGCCACCTTGATTGCCGGCGCATTGTCGGGCATGACCACATGCGCCGCGATCCCCCGCCGCTGTGCCGCGTAGGCAAGGGCCGCGCCATGGTTGCCGGAGGAGTGCGTGACCACGCCGCGCGTGGCGACCTCCGACGGCAACGAGAACACGGCATTGCACGCACCGCGCGCCTTGAATGCACCCACCTTCTGGAAATTTTCGCACTTGAAGAACAGTTGCGCGCCGACCGCATCGTCGAGCGAGCGGGATGTCTGGACCGGCGTGCGATGGACATGCGGCGCGATGCGCGCGTGCGCGGCGCGAATCGCGGCAAGATCGGGCAGCGCGAGATCCGGCGTGGCATTCATGGCAAGCGGTGCAGCAACATCGTGAAAACTCCCGGCGGCAGCGCCGCGTCAGTGCGGAAGCAGGACAATCTTCGCCGACGCGGCACGCCCCTGATCGAGGTCGGCGAAGGCAGCGGCACCCTCGGCGAGAGGTCGCTCCTCTACCCAGGCCAGATCGCCGAACGCGCCATTATAGAGGGCAGCCACCGTCGCCCTGAGGTCCGCGGTGGAATACGTATAGGTGCCGATCAGGGTGATTTCTGCCAGCGTGAGGCGGCGCATGTCGATCTCGCTGGCCCAGTCCTGCAGGCCGATATGCATCAACACGCCACCGGGCGCGACCGCCGCCATCGCCGCCGTGCGCGTGGCCTTGGCACCCACCGCATCGATCACCAGCGGGAAAGCACCGTCCCGTGGCGCGTGCCCTGCCTTGGGATCGAGCGTGACGCACCCGACGTGGCTCTCAATGGACGCCCGGCGCAGCGGATTGGTCTCCACCAGCGTCACGGCAGCGCCGCGCGAGCGCAACAACAACGCCGCCAGCATGCCAATGGCACCACCACCGATGATCAGCACCTGCCCCTCCGCCGGCGGCCGATGCGACGCCCGCGTCGCGACATCGACGGCATGCAGTGCGGTGGCCGCCGGCTCGGTCAAGGCGGCCTGTCGCGCCGTCATGTCCTGCGGAATCTCGATGAGGCTCCGGGCCGGGATCGCCATGAACTCGGCGAATGCGCCGGGGCGCGTCATCCCCACCATCGTGCGATTGCTGCAGAGATTGTCGCGGCCCTGCATGCAGTAGTCGCACACGCCGCAGGTGATGAGCGGATTGGCCGTGACTCGCCGCCCTTCCCCTGGACCTGCCACGATCGTACCGGCCAGTTCGTGGCCCAGGATCAGGCCCGGCTTGCGGCGCGGATCGTGGCCGTGGAACGCATGCATGTCGGAACCGCAGATGCCCACCGCGTCGATACGCAACACCACTTCGCCAGCAACGCTTTCGGGGCGGGGCACGTCGCGCAGCGTCATCTCGTTGGGCGCGGTGTAGACCAGTGCTCGCATGGTTGAATGTCCTCAGTTGTCGGGCTTGCTACCCTAGCCGGCGCTGAATCCGCCATCAACGAACAGCGTCTGCCCGGTGACATACGCCGACGCCTGGCTCGCCAGGAACAGCAGCGTGCCCGCCAGGTCGTCCATTTCGCCGTTGCGACCCGCCATCGTGCGCGCGGCCATTGCCTGCGCGCGTGCCGGGTCGGCGAACACCGGCCCCGTCAGCGGCGTCTTGAAAAAACCGGGGGCGATGGCATTGACTGTCACCCCATGGCGAGACAGCGCTTCCGCCTGCGCGCGGGTCAATTGCATGATGCCACCCTTGGATGCGCCGTAGGGTGCGCTGTCGGCGAACGCGCGCACCGATTGCAGCGACGCGATATTGATGACGCGACCCCAGCCCTTCGCCATCATCGCCGGCGCCAAGGCCTGCACCAGGAAGAACGGCGCGCTGAGGTTGATGGCGATGGTGCGGTCCCAGTCGTCGTCCGACACCTCGAGCATCGGCTTGCGGGCATTGATGCCCGCCGCATTGACGATGATGTCGGGCGCGCCGAAAGTTGCTGCCGCCGACACCGCCGCGGCACGCAATGCCGTGCGCTCGGCAAGGTCGACGGCTACCGTCGCGGCCTGGCCGCCCGCAGCCCGGATGTCCGCGGCCGCGGTCGCAAGTTCATCGGCACGCCGCGCCACCAGGACCACGGCAGCACCGGCCTGCGCCAGCGTGGATGCCAACGCACGACCGATGCCGGAGGATGCGCCGGTGACCAGGGCTACCTTGCCCGTCAGGTCGAACAGCGCGCCGGGTCCGCCAGCGGTCATCGTACGTCGTGCTCCAGCGCAAAGGACTCGGCAGGGAAATACTTGCGCAAGCGGTCATCCGCGGTGCGCGCATGTCCTTCCATTCCCTCCAGCCGCGAGATGCGAGCCGTAACCTGCGCCACGTCGCGATTGGCGTCGCGCGTCATCCGCTGCCACGTCACCGTCTTGATGAATTTGTGTACCGAAAGGCCGCCCGAATAGCGCGCCGCGCCCTTCGTGGGCAGGATGTGATTGGGACCGGACGCCTTGTCACCGAAGGCGACGGTGGTCTCCTCGCCGAGGAACAGCGAACCGTAGCAGGTGAGGTTGGCAAGCCACCAGTCGAGGTCGCGCGCGTGCACTTCCAGATGCTCGGAGGCGTACTGGTCCGAGATGCGCACCATCTCCTCGCGGGAATCACACAGGATCAGTTCGCCGTAGTCGCGCCACGCCGCCCCGGACGCATCGCGCGCCGTGGGCGGCAAGGCACTGATCAGTATAGGCATCAGCCGCCCGACTTCCTCCGCCAGCGGCCGGGACGTCGTGATCAACCAGGCCGGCGATTCATGTCCATGCTCGGCCTGGCCGACGAGATCCGACGCGACGATGGCAGGATCTGCCGTGTCATCGGCAATCACGCAAACTTCCGAGGGTCCGGCGAACACATCGATGCCGACCTTGCCGAACAGCATGCGCTTGGCTTCCGCCACGAACTTGTTGCCGGGGCCGACGATGATGTCCGCCGGCTTGCCGCTGAACAGCCCATAAGCCATCGTGGCAATGGCCTGCACGCCGCCCAGCGTCATCATCACGTCAGCGCCCGCGGCCTGCATCGCATAGAGCACCTGCGGATGGATGCCCTTCCCCTCGAACGGTGTCGAACAGGCAATGATCGTCGGCACACCTGCGGCCTTGGCCGTTGCCACTCCCATGTACGCCGACGCAATATGGGCATAGCGGCCGGTGGGCACGTAGCAACCGGCCACATTCACGGGGATCAGCCGTTGCCCTGCCACCAGCCCCGGATGGATCTCGACGGAAAATTCGTGCATCGACGCGCGTTGCGCCTCGGCAAAGCGGCGCACCTGCGCGACCGCAAAATCGATGTCGGCCTTGATGCCCGCGGGAATATTGCCGGTGCGGCGTTCGACTTCCGCGGCGGTGACCACGATGTCGCCGGTCCAGTGGTCGAGTTGTTGCGCATACCGGCGCACCGAGGCTTCGCCGTCGCGCTCGATGTCGGCCAGCATGCGCGACACCACATCGCGGGCGTTGGCCGTTTCGGTCTCGGCGGTCTTGGTCGCTTTCTTGAGATAGGTGATTGCCATGCATCGCTCCCGGGGCGTGGCGCCGACCGTGCTAACGGCCCAGCGCAAACATTGAAATCTGCGGCACGAAGCCGATGGTCGCCGCCACCACGACCATGACCAGCACGAAAGGCAAGGCCTCGCGCGCAATCGCCGTGATCGGTGTGCGGGTCAAACCCGCCATCACGAACAGGTTGAGGCCAAAGGGCGGCGTGATGAAGCCGAGTCCCAGCGTCGTGATCATGAACACGCAGAAGTGGATCGGATCCATGCCGATCTTCTGCGCCAGCGGATACAGCAACGGACCCAGCACCACGATATTGGGTCCGGTTTCCATGAACATCCCCGCGACGATCCAGATCAACAGCATGAGCAGGATGATCGTGGCCTTGCCGGTGCCGAAGGACAGGATGAACGCGACGAATTTCTGCGGCACGTCGACGACCGTCAGCGCCTGCGAAAAAAGCAATGCCACGGCTATGATCGGCAGCACCACGCCGCATACGCGCGCGCTGGTACCGAGCATCGCCGGAAAATCTGCAAGCGTAAGCGTACGCTGGACAAGCCCGATCACCAGCGCAGTCGCCACCGCCACGGCGGCTGATTCCGTAGGCGTGAACACGCCCGAATAAATGCCGCCGAGGATGATGACCGGAATGGACAGCGCCCACTTGGCCTCATTCAGCGCGGAGAGCCAGCGTACGAACGAAAAGCTCCCGGTGGTGTTCTCGTACCCGCGAATGCGGTTCATGAAAACGTTGGTGCCGATGACCGCCAGCAGCACCAGGACCCCGGGCACGAAGGCTGCGATGAACAGCGTCGACGACGAGATGCCGAGGACCAGCCCGATGATGATGTAGGCAATCGACGGCGGGATCAGGATGCCGGTGCAGGCGCCGGAGGCCACCAGCGCGCAGGCATAGGGCTTGGGATAACCCTTCTCGACCAGGCGGTCCATGGTGATGCGTCCGATGGCCGCCGCATCGGCGGCGTCGGAGCCGGAAATGCAGGCAAAGAGGCCGCAACCCATCACCGTGGAGGTACCGAAGCCCGAACGCAGGCTGCCGAACGTGGCTTCCGCAAAATTGAGGAGTTTGTAGGCCAGTCGACTGCGGACCATGACATCGCCGGTCAGCACAAAGAGCGGAATCGCGATCAGCGCAAACGAATCCACGCCGTCGAACAGGCCCTCGCCAATCAGTGTCAGTGGCAGGACGTTGGTGGACCACAAAAGAACGAAGGTGCCGAGTCCGAGCGTGACCCAGAAGGGGACGCCTACCAGCAGCAACGCGACAATCAGCAACAGCGACAACACGACGGCCACGCGCTACTCCTCGAACATCGACTTGCCGGCATAGGCTTCGCGCCCGGCCGCCACATCGGCGATATCGCGCCGGATCGATTGCAGCAGACGCCAGATGATCAGCGCAAAACCGATGGGCACGGCGGCCTCGAACCATGTCTTGTTCACGCGCAGCACCGGCGACTCGGCGCCGAACTTGAGCAACGTGCCAATCGTGTGCATCGACCAGTAGAGCGCGATGCACGCGAATGCCAGCGTGCAAAGATCGCCGAATATGAACACATAGCCATGCCAGCGCCGCGGCAGGCGCTGCTGCAGGATGTCGAAGCGGATGTGCGCGCGCGCCTTGACTGCATAGGCGGCGCCGATCCAGCCCAGGTAGATGAAGGCGTAGCGCGCCGCCTCCTCACCCCACGCCGACGAATAGTTGAGGACGAAACGGCGCACCACCTCCTGCACGATCACGAACACGCAAAAGCAATAGAACACGAGCATCAGGTATCGCTCGGCGTTGGCGTCGATCGCTTGGTAGATTCGTCTCATTGCAGCTCGGTGGCACCGGGGCGCAGTTTGCCACGCGGCAAACCTGGAATGCGGGTCCGGTGATGGCGTGGCCCGCAAGGCCCCACCCCACCGTCCCGCTCATGCTGAAACTACGACCTTCAGCCCGTGTAGTCGCCGACAGTGATCGGCCCCTTGGTGTTGGCCGCCAATTTCAGCTTGTCGAAATTGGCCATCGACCCCGCAAGCTTGATCTTGTGCTCGTCCCACTCCTTGCGCTGCTCGCCGCAGGCGTCCACCCACTGCTTGAATTCTGCCGCCGTCGGGTTGTAGAACTGCGTGCCGCCGGCACGCATCAGCTTCATCGACACGTCGCGCGCCGGTGCGATCTGCGCAAAGGTTTCGATCTGCGTCTTGGCCGAGGCTGCGTCAAAGGCGGTCTGCAGGTCCTTGGGCAGCGCGTCATACCATGCCGCGTTGGCCGCGAACATCTGCGCATCGGGCACGCTCTTCACGGTCGTGATCGAGCCCAGGATATCGACGAAGCCGAACGTGGCCAGTGCCGCTACCGACGGGTCGAGCGCATCGGCCACGCCCTGCTTGATCGCGGTGGCCGTCTCGCCCCATGGCACCACCGTGGGATTGGCGCCGGCGAGACGATAGAAGAGCTGCAGCAGCGCCGAGGGCGGCACGCGCATCTTGATGCCCTGCATGTCCGACGGTGTCTTGATCGTTTTGTCGAAGCCCTTGCGCGTGGCCACCGTGCGCGGATCCACGGTGAAGTAGAACATCGGCTTGTAGCCCTTGGCCACCACTTTCGGTGTGATCTCGTTATTCCAGGCGGCGGAGGTCACGAGATTGGCGTACTTCTGGTTTTCGCCGCACCAGTAGGGAATGTTGATCAGGTCGACGGACGGCGCAAACGGCGAAAAATTGGACAGCGAAACCGCGCCGCCCTGCACGGTGCCCGCCTGCACCTTCTGCGCCAGTGCGGCGCCCACGCCCAACTGGCCGGCCGGGTGGAGCTTCACGTAGATCTGGTTCTTGGTCAGCGTCTCGACGTTGTTCTTGAACGCGGCCTGCATCACCGGATACTTGACGTAGTCCTCGATCTTGTATTCGGTGGCGAAGAGCATCGTCATCTTCGCGGCCTTCTGTTTGGCCTCCTCATCGGCCGCACTTTGCGCGATGGCGACGTCGCTCCAGAGGTAGCCGCCAGTGCTGGCGAGCACGGCGGTGGTGAAGCCATAGCGCGAAGCGATTTCAAGAAACCGCCGCCGCGCCGGTGCTGCCGGGGTGTTGTCCTTGCTGTTGCGCATGCTTTCCTCCTTACGACGTTGATGTGTGGCGCGGACTTGGCGCGCCTCGGTATCCAGGTTGCCAACCTGCGTTGCGAACCTCACGGCTCGTCCTGCTCCTCCAGCGGCGCGGTCAGCAAAAGCCCCGCCACAAACACTGCCATCCCCGCCAGCACCACCAGTGACTCGCCGATGTCGCCCAGTCGAAAGGGCAACTCGAAACCCGCCTTCTGCCCGATCTTGCCGAGCACGACATAGATGGCGTAGAACCCGATCAGGCCGATCGACAAACGGTAACACCAGCGGGTGACACGATTGGCGGCGATCATGGGATATCGATAGGCCGGCACGCCGGCCTAGGCGCTTTCGTAAAGGCGCGTCAACACGAATTCACGATGACCGAGTGCTTCGGCCGCCGTCAGCCGGCCATTGGCCGTGCGGAACATCATGTCCAGCAGCTTGTCGCCGGCCTGGCTCATCGTGATTTCCCGCTGCAACAGTCCGGACGTGTCGACGTCGACGTGCTCGCTCATCGTCCGCACCGTGCGCGGATTGGCGCAGATCTTGATCACCGGCAGGATCGGGTTGCCGATCACATTGCCCTGCCCTGTGGGGAAGAAGTGCACGACGTAGCCCGATGCGGCGCACAGCGTGACCATTTCCGCTGCCGCCGACGACGAGTCCATGAACCACAGGCCCGGATGCGTCGGCACCTCGGCCTTGTCGAGCACGCCATCGACGATGCAGGTCTTGCCGATCTTCTGGATGTTGCCCAGCGCCTTTTCCTCAATGGTGGTCAGGCCGCCGGCAATGTTGCCCTTGGTGGGCTGCGAATCGGACAGATCGCTGGTCTTGTGACGATTGACCACTTCCTGGTAGCGATCGAACATCCGCATGAAGTCGGCACGCACCTTGTCGTCGCGGCAGCGTGCGGCGACGATCTGCTCGCCGCCGGTCAATTCGGTCGTTTCGCCGAACACCAGCGTCGCGCCCGCCGCGTACAGCTTGTCGAAGGCATCGCCGACGGTGGGATTGGCGCCGCAGCCGGACGTGGTATCCGACTCGCCGCACTTGGTCGACACCCACAGTTCCTTCAAGTCGCATTCGACCCGATGCTTTTCGCTCGCCGCCTGCAGGAATTCCTTGGCGGCCTTCGACGCACGCATGATCGTGTCGTGGTCACCGTGCAACTCGATGCCGAAGCCGACGACCGGCTTGCCCGTGACCGCGATCGCGTCGACGATCCTCTTGGTCCACTGTTCCTCGATCCCGATCACGACCACCGCTGCGACATTGGGATTGGAACCCGTGCCGATCAGCGTCTGGAAATGCAGGTCGAGGTCGGCGCCGAACTGCAGGCGTCCGTACGGATGCGGAATGGCGAGCGTGCCCTTGATGTTGTTGGCCACGGCTTCGCATGCAGCGTTGGACAGGTCGTCCACCGGCAGGATGATGACGTGGTTGCGCACACCGACCCGGCCGTTCTCACGGCGGTAACCCCAGAATTTGGTTTGCATATTGATCTCGTTGTCGCGCGGCCGGCTACCAGCGCTTGGTCTTGATGTTATGAACGTGGGCGTGCTGGCCCATCTTGATCGGGGCGACGACTTTGCCGATGTCGATGCCGTACTTGATCACGGTGTCGCCAACGGCCATGTCCTTCAGCGCGACCTTGTGGCCGAGCGGGATGTCCTGCACGCACGGCAGCGAAATCGTCCTGTTTTCGTCGAGGATGAGACCGGTGAGCGTGGCGCCGGCGGTGACGCCTTCGGTGACGACAACCGCCACTGAATCGGCGGGATCGTGGAGAACGCAGTGGATCATGGAAAACTCCGCAGAAAGTCGATCGGCCGTCGGCCTTGATCGTCGCCCGCGCGGTGGCGCCGGCATTCGCCCGTGTTGCTGCCACGGGCCGCTGATCGAAAATGCTAGACGCTAGTTTGGCGGAAGTCAACTAGATCATCTATATCATTTGCATCACTTGCCCTGGGGCGGTTACACTGTGCAAGCGCAGCAGCCGCATTCTTCGCGGCCGCGTCCGCCCATGACCGATGCAACCACGCCCGGCGTTCCGCTCGCCACCCCGCTCTACAAGGAAATAAAGCGCACGCTGATGGAGGCGCTGACGACGGGCGAGTGGAGGCCCGGCGAGGCCATTCCCGCCGAGCGCAGGCTGTCGTCGCGCTTCGGAATCAGCATCGGCACGGTGCGCAAGGCCATCGACGAGCTGGTGGCCGAGAACATCCTGATACGGCAACAAGGACGCGGCACGTTTGTCGCCAGCCACACGCGAGACCGTCTCCTGTTCTACTTTTTCCATATCGTGCCGCAGGCCGGCGACAAGTCGTATCCCAACGTCGAGTTTGTCCGTTTCGCGCGCGGCAAGGCCGACGCCGAACTTGCGAAGCATTTCGGCATTGCCGTCGGCGATCCGGTGTTCCGCGCGCGCAACCGGCTGCGGCTGGCCGGCAAAGCGGTGATGATCGACGACATTGCCGTTCCGGCCGCGCGTTTTCCCGCCCTGACACAAGCGCAGTTCCGCGACCGGCCGTCGACGATCTACAACCTCTACCAGGAGGCGTATGGCATCTCGGTGGTGAGTACCAGCGAGCGTCTGCGCGCCACTTTGGCCGACGCCGAATTCGCGGACCTGCTCGATGTCCCCGAAGGTTCACCACTGCTGCAGATCCGGCGTCTCGCCCGCACCTACAATGAAGTGACGGTGGAATATCGTTTATCGCGCGTCAATACCGAACACCATGAATACTGGGCGGAAATCGGCAGCAACGCTTAGGCCGGAGTGCCGCGCATTTCGATAAGCAAGGTTGCAGTCGCGCAAGCCGGTGCCTGTACCGCCCGTCCTGGCACGGCGCCTGTCGCGCCCCCTGCCGCGGATTCGGCTTCACGCAGTGTTGGAGCGGCTGACACCCCGAATGCGGAAGTCAGAACAACAGCGCCGCCTGCGCCACCGGGGCAAACGATCGCCGATGCACCGGACAAGGTCCATGCAACAGCAGCGCGACCAGGTGTTCCGCCGTGCCGTAGCCCTTGTGCTGCGCGAATCCATAGTGTGGATACTGCAGATCCAGTTCGCACAGCAACGCATCGCGCGCGGTTTTCGCAAGAATCGACGCTGCGGAGATGGCCGCCACGTCGCGGTCGCCCTTCACGATCGCGCGCACGGCAAATCGCACCTTCGGGCAATGCGTGCCGTCGACCAGCACCTCGGCAGGCTCGATGGATAGCGCTGCCACGGCGCGCCGCATGGCGAGCATCGTCGCCTGCAGGATATTGAGCGTATCGATCTCGGCGACGTCGGCGCTGGCGATCGCCCATGCCAAGGCATCACGGCGAATGGCGTCCGCCAGGCTTTCGCGCCGTCGCGCGCTCAAGGTCTTCGAGTCGCGCAAACCGGCAATGGGGCGGTCGGGATCGAGAATCACCGCGGCCGCGAACACCGGTCCCGCCAACGGCCCCCGCCCTGCTTCGTCCACGCCGGCGATCAGCATGCGATGCCCGCGCGCCCCAACTCGGCGGCGACCGCCTCCGCTGCCAAAGCACCCGTGTCGGCCTTCAGCTCCGCGGCGAAGCCGGCAAAAAGTGCCTCCTGCCGCCGCCGCGTGACGGTATCGTCGAAGAGATTGAGTGCTGCCTGCGCCAGATTGCGCGGCGTGGCATTTTCCTGCAGGAATTCTGGCACCACGAACCGTCCCGCCAGCACATTGGGCAGGCCGACGTAGGGCAGCAACAACCGCCGCCGCACGATGCGGTAAGTCAGCCCCGACAGCCGATAGAAGATGAGGTGCGGGCAACGGGCAAGTGCCGCTTCCAGCGTCGCCGTTCCGGAGGCGACGATGCCCACATCGGCCGCGCGCAACGCATCCTCCGCATGCCCATACAGCAACGTGATCGGCAGGCGTTCGTGCCCGCTGGTATGCATCATCGTCTCGAAGGCATTGCGTGTGGCCCGCGTGGCAAAGGGCACGAGAAAGCGGGCATCCTCGCGCGCTTCCACGATGCGCGCGGCAGCGCCCAGCAGTAGCTGCGAATGCATTTGCAGTTCCGACATGCGGCTGCCCGGAAGCAGTGCGAACACCGGCGTCGCGCTTTTTAGCTTCAGCAAGTCCCGCGTTTCCCGGCGCGTGCCATGGGTCGCCGCCATTGCCGCCATCGGATGGCCGACAAAGGTCACCGGAATGCCGGCCTCGGCATACAGCGGAACCTCGAATGGAAAAAGCGCCAGCACGCGATCGGCGCTGCGGCCGATCGTCGCCAGCCGCTTGCGCCGCCAGGCCCACACCGACGGACTGACGAAATGAATGGTGCGCACGCCGGCGCGCTTTAATTTCGCCTCGAGACCGAGGTTGAAATCGGGCGCGTCCACGCCGATGAACAGCGGCACCCGCGCGGCCAGCAACCGCGCGCGCAACTCGCGGCGAATGCGCAGCAACGCCGGCAGGTGACCGATCACCTCGACAATGCCACGCACCGAGAGCCGCTCGAGCGGATACCACGCGTCGCAGCCCGCTGCTTCCATCTGCGGCCCCGCGATCCCGACGAAACGCACATTCGGGTGGCGCGCGCGCACGGCACGGATCAGGCTGGCGGCCAAGGCATCGCCCGACGCCTCGCCTGCGACGATGCCGATGGTGATCACGGCTGGCAAACCCGCCGCGACGTCCAGCATCAACGCACGATGCCGCGAGTGGTGGCGCCCAGGAATGCCGTCAGCGGCATCAGCGCGGGCGTCGCTTCCACTGCGGCGACCAGCCGTGCCCTGGCCTCGTCCAGCGTGAGTCCCTCGCGGTAGAGGATCTTGTACGCACGCCGCACGGCGAGGATGTCTTCCGCTGTGAAGCCGCGACGGCGCAGCCCCTCGTTGTTGGTGCCGTGAGGCTTGGCCGGATAACCCTGCACGGTCACGAACGGAGGCACGTCCTGCAGCACGACCGCATACGCCGCCAGCATCGTGTGCGCGCCGACACGGCAGAACTGGTGCACGCCGGCAAAGGCGCCCAGCACGGCCCAGTCCTCGATCACCACGTGACCGGCAATTTGCGCATTGTTCGAAAATGTGACGTTGCTGCCCACGACGCAATCGTGCGCGACGTGGGTGTAGGCGAGGAAGAGGTTGTGATCGCCGATCGCCGTGTCGCCGCGATCCTGCGCCGTGCCGGCATGCACGGTGCAATACTCACGGAACACATTGTCGCTGCCGATCGTGGTGGTGGTCGGCTCGCCGCCGTACTTGCGGTCCTGCGCGATCTCGCCGATGGAGGCGAACTGGAACACGCGGTTGCGCTCGCCCAGATGCGTGCGCGCCGAAATGACGACGTGCGGCCCCAGCACCGACCCGGCGCCGATCCTGACGTTGGCACCGACGATCGAATACGGCCCGATCGCGACGTCGGCGGCCAGCTCGGCGGAGGGATCGATGACGGCGGTAGGATGGATGCTGGGCATGACGCGACTCACGCCCCGGCGCCCAGCGTGACCTGCGCTTCGGCGGCAAGCTGATCGCCGACCCACGCCTGCACAGCAAACGCGGAACCCGCGTCCATGCGCGACTCGAGCCGCAGCAAATCCCCCGGGACCACCTGCCGCTTGAACCGCACGGCATCGATTCCAGTCACGCCGAATGACGCGTTCGCATCAGTGGCGTGCGCAAGCACGATCGACAACTGAACGAGGGCTTCCAGCACCAGTACGCCCGGCAACACGGGATACCCCGGAAAATGTCCCTGGAAGCACGGCTCGTTGATCGTCACGCATTTCATGCCGCGCGCTTCTCGTCCCGGCTCCACCGCGTCGATGCGATCGAGCAGCAGCGTCGGATACCGATTCGGCAGCGACTGCAGCAGTGTTTCGAGCCTGGCCAGTGACAACGTCATGCCGTTCCTCCTCGTTCGCCGGCGCCTGCTTGCAACTGCTTCTCGAGCGCAGCGACACGGGCGGCAAGGTCGCGCAAGCGGCGCAACTCCGAGGCCACGTGCTGCCATTCGCGGTGCGGCAAGCTGGGAAAGGACCCCGTGTAGGCGCCGCCCGGGGTCGTTATGGCCTTCGACACCAGAGTGGCGGCGGATACCGTGGTGCCATCGGCGATGGACAGGTGTCCCGCGATCATCGCGGCACCACCGATGCGACAATGCGCGCCAATGACGACGCTGCCGGCGATTCCCACACAACCCGCAATAGCGGTGTGCGCGCCGATGCGGCAGTTGTGACCGATCTGGATCTGGTTGTCGAGCTTCACGCCGTCCTCGATCACCGTATCGTCGATGGCGCCACGATCGATCGTCGTGTTGGCGCCGATTTCGCAATCCGCGCCGATGATTACCCGGCCGACCTGCGGAATCTTGAGCCAGCGTCCGCCGTCGTCGGCCATGCCGAATCCGTCGGCGCCGATAACGGCCCCTGCAAAGACCACCGTACGGGCGCCGAGGACGCAACGGGCATGGATCACGGCATGGGCATGGACGTGCGCGCCGGCGCCCAACACGACATCGTCCCCGATGTACGCGCCGGGGCCGACCGATGCGCCGGGACCGATGGTGGCGCGCGCGCCGATCACGGCGCACGGTCCAATGCCCGCCGTAGCATCCACGCGCGCCGAGGGATCGATACAGGCTTGGCTGGCGATGCCGTGCGCGGCGGCAGCCGGTGGGTGCAGCAGCGTGGCCACTCGCGCGTAGGTGAGGTAGGGATTGGCGTGCACCAGCCTCGGCAACGTCGTGGCGTCGAGGTCACCCGGGGTGACGATGACGGCACCCGCGCGCGTGCCGGCTAGCTGGCCGCGGTGCCGCGCATCGGCCAGAAACGTGATCGCATCGGGCCCCGCGCCCTCGAGCGTGCCCACGCGGCGCAACACGACATCGGCGTCGCCATGCGCGGCGGCACCGACGGCATCGGCCAATTGACGAAGCGTGAAGACAGGGGTCGGCATGGGTGGCATTGTGCACCCGGCACCGTCGCGGAAGACCGCACCGGGCGGCCCGGCGTGGAGCGGGGCTACTTGTCGGCGAGCGCCTTGATGACCTGGTCGGTGATGTCGATGCGCGGACTGGCGAAGACCACCGGGTCCTGCAGGATGAGGTCGAATTTTTCATCGGCGGCGATCTGCTGGATCACCTTGTTGGCGCGTTCCTGCAGGCTGCCCAGTTCCTCGTTGCGGCGCAGGTTCTGGTCCTCGCGGGCTTCGCGCTGCATCCGCTGCAGATCGCGCGACTGGTTGACGAGATCGCGCTCCTTGTTGCGTCGATCGGCATCCGCCATCGTGGCGCCGTCCTTGTCCAGCAGCGCCTGCAGGTCGCGGACCTGTTTCGACAGTCGCTGGATGTCGGCGTCGCGTGCCGCGAATTCCTTTTCGAGCTTCTGCTGCGCGCGCTTCGCCGGCGCTGCTTCGCGAAACAAACGTTCGGTATTCACGAAGCCGATCTTGTATTCCGCGGCATGGACGACTCCCACGGCGGCGAGCAGCAGCGATGCGGCAATGAAACCTGAAATACGCTTCACGTATGAACTCCTGCGACGGATCCTCAGGACCACAGGTCAGAACACCGTGCCGACCTGAAACTGGAATTTCTGTATTTTATCCTGAGGAATCGAGTCGATCGGGAACGCATAACTGAATTTGAGCGGACCGATCGGCGAATTCCACGCCAGTCCCAGACCCGCGGAGTAGCGGAAGTTCTCGAAATTGGGCTGGAACCCGTTGACGTAAATCTGGCCGGCATCAAAGAAGCCAGAGATCCGCACCGAGCGCTCGCCCTTCAGGATCGGATAGAAAAGCTCGGCATTGCCGATGATCTTGCGCTTGCCACCCAGCGTGTTGCCGTAGATGTCGCGCGGGCCGAGCGAGCCCGTCTGGTAGCCCCGCACCGAGCCTGCGCCACCCGCATAGAACGCCTTGAAGAACGGGAACGGCTTGTCAGACATCCCATCGCCGTAGCCCAGCTCGCCCCGCAACATCAGCACGAAATCGCCATACACCGGCCAGAAGGACTGGTTGATGTATT
The DNA here is from genome assembly GCA_963805355.1 of uncultured beta proteobacterium. Lineage (GTDB taxonomy): Bacteria > Pseudomonadota > Gammaproteobacteria > Burkholderiales > Casimicrobiaceae > VBCG01. The sequence goes on from CAWDTZ010000004.1 coordinate 1,211,083, forward strand.
GAAGCTTGTAGTACGCAAGATCGCCGAAGGGGAGGCCGAATTCGACCAGTGCCGACTGCAATCGTCCGAACGTCGGGTAAAGGATGTCGTTGCGGGTGTCGCGCGACCACCCTGCCGACAGGATGTAGCTGTTGGTGACGTAGCCGAAATCCTGCACGAACTGGTAGTAGATCGGCGGGCTGTTGTCGTAGAGGGTGAGCGACGTGTGTTCCACCCGGAAGCCGTAGTTGATCGTGTCGATTTCGGACACCGGCACACCGAAGCCGACGGCGCCCCCCAGCGTCGACGACGCGTACTGCGCCACGGACAGGCCGGTGGGATCGATGTTCTTGTTGTAGAGCTCGAACGTGCGTGTGATGCCGTCCACCGTCCAGTACGGCTCGGTGTAGGTGAGCGAGATAGTCCGGTTGATCGAGCTGGTATTCACCGCGAGCGCCAACGCATTGCCGGAGCCGAAGATGTTCTGCTGCGACACGGAGGCATTGAACACCACGCCTTCGCTGCTGGAATAGCCCACGCCCGCCAGCAAGTTGCCGGTGTTCTTTTCCGCCACCGTCATTTCGAGGTCGACCTGATCGGTGGTGCCCGGCACGGGTGGCGACTCGACGTTGACGCTGCCCTCCTCGAAGTAACCGAGGCGGCGCACCCGCACCTTGGAACGCTCGATCCGGGTGCCGTCGTACCACGCCCCTTCGAGCTGCCGGAATTCGCGCCGTATCACCTCGTCACGCGTCTTGGGATTGCCGGTGATGTTGATCTTGCGCACGTACACCCGGCGCCCGGCATCCACGTAGAAAGTGAATGCCACCGAATTCTTGACGCGATCGAGCTCCGGTACCGCATTGACGTTGGCAAAGGCATAGCCATCGATACCAAGGCGCTCGCTCATGTTCTTGACCGACGACTGCATGCGCGAGCGCGAGAACACATCGCCGGGCTTGACTTGCAGCAAGCGGCGCAGCTCGGGTTCGGAGACCACCAACTCGCCGGCGATCTGGACGTTGCCGACCGTGTATTGCGCGCCCTCGCTCACGTTGATCGTGATGTACACCTCGTCCTTGTCCGGCGAGATGGCCACCTGGGTGGACTCAATGGTGAATTCGAGGTACCCGCGGTTCTGGTAGAAGCTGCGCAGCGTCTCCAGATCGGCCTGCAGTTTTTGCTTCGAGTATTGATCGTCCTTCGTGTACCACGACAGCCAGTTGGGCGTCGACAGCGCGATCTCGGAGCGCAGTACCTTCTCGGAGTAAGTCTTGTTGCCCACGATGTTGATGCGGGCAATGTTGGCCGTGTCGCCTTCGACGATGGTGAAGTTGATGGCCACCCGGTTGCGTTCCTGCGGCGTGACCGTGGTTTCCACTCGCGCGGCGTATTTGCCGCGGGTGATGTACTGCCGCTTCAATTCCTGCTCGGCGCGCTCGAGTGCCGACCGATCGAAGATGCGGCCTTCGACGATGCCGACTTCCTTCAGCGCCTTCTTGACGGTGTCGGTGTCGAATTCCTTGTTGCCGACGAAAGTCAGCGAGCTGATGGTCGGGCGCTCCTGCACCGTGACGATCAGCACTTCACCCTGGGCTTCGATGCGGACATCGCGGAAGAACCCGGTGGCGTAGAGCGCCTTGACGGCGGTCGCGGCCTTTTCATCGTCGATGCGCTCGCCCACCTTGATGGGCAGGTAGGAAAAGATCGTGCCGGCCTCGGTTCGCTGCACGCCTTCGACGCGGATGTCGCGGACGGTGAACGGTTCGAAGGCCGCGGCCGATGCCGCAAGGCAAAGTGCCACGAACCCCGCCACGATACCCGACAGCACGCGCCGTCGAATACCGGGGCATTGGTCGGGGATGTGGGAAGGTGCGTGGCGCACGGATGTACGTCGCGCGAACATTTCAGAACAGTCGGGAAACGTCATTGAATAGTGCCAGAGCCATCAGAACGGCAAGCATCGCCATGCCGATGCGCTGCCCGACCTCGAATGCTCGGTCGGATACGGGGCTTCCCTTGATGACTTCCACAAAATAATACAGCAAATGCCCGCCATCCAACAGCGGCACGGGCAGCAGGTTGAGAACGCCGAGGCTGATGCTGATCAGCGCAAGGTAGCCGACGAAGACGAGCGGCCCCGCCTGCACCGATTGCCCCGCGAAGTCCGCCATCGTCAGCGGACCGCTGATGTTCTTGAGCGATGCATTGCCGGTGACGATGCGGCCCAGCATTTTCAGAGTGAATACCGACAGTTCCCATGTCTTACGCGTGCCTTCTGCAAGTGCTTCGATGGGGCCGTAACGCAGCGTGATGGCGAGCCTGTCCGCCGCCGCCGGATCGATCTTGAGCCGCACGCCTGCCATGCCGACGACCTTGCCCATCTGCTCGGCCGCTTCCGGGACAACGGTCAACTCCTCTACGCTGCCCTTCCGCTCGACGCGAAAGACCAGCGGCACGCCGGCGTTGGCATTGGTGATCGCGGCCACATCGGTCGGCGAGCGGATCGGTTCGCCGTTGATGGCCACTATACGGTCGTCCGGCCGCAGGCCCGCGCGCTCCGCAGGCTTGCCGGGTACGAGCTCGCCGATCAGCGGCGGCCCGAAATCGGCGCGCAATCCCAGCGCACCCAACGGGTTGCCTTCCCAGTCGGCCGTTTGCAGCGCGGCCATGGGCACGACCCGCGTCTGCGGGGGGTCGCCCGCGCGCGGCCCGCCCGGCAGCACCGCCACATTGAGCAGCTCCTGGCCTTGCGCCTTGATCACGCGCCAGCGCAGGTCCTGCCAGCTGCGCACGGCCTCGCCACCGACTTCCACGACCAGGTCGCCCCCATGCAGGCCCGCCGTGGCCGCGGCGGAACCTGGCGCGGGCTCCGCCAGCAATGCGCGCTGTCCGGGAACACCCGCCATGAAGGTACCGGCGAACAGCACGACGGCCAGCAACAAGTTGGCCATGGGTCCCGCGGCCGCGATGGCGATCCGCTTCCAGACATTTTGCCGGTTGTAGGCGCGCGCCGCATCCTGCGGCAATACATCGCCCTCGCGCTCGTCGGCAAATTTCACATAGCCACCCAGCGGAATGGCAGACAGCGCCCACTCGGTGCCGTCGCGGCCGAAGCGGCGCGCGGCCACCACGCGGCCGAAGCCGACCGAGAAACGCAGGACCTTGACGCCACACCACCGGGCCACCAGGTAATGGCCAAGTTCGTGAATGATGACGAGGACACCCAGCGTCAGCAGGAAGCCCAGTACCTTGTAGGCAAGTTCGATCATGTCAGCACTGTACCCTGCCCGGCGCGGGCCGCGACCCAAGCACCCGCCACACGGCGCGCGTGGACGTCGGCGGCCAGCGCGTCGTCGAGCGACCCGATCCGTGAACTGGGCACCGCGGCAAGCGCGTCCGCGCATACGGCGTGAATGTCGGTGAAGCGGATGCGACCATCCAGAAACGCGGCAACGGCGACCTCGTTGGCCGCGTTCAGCACGGCCGGCGCCGTGCCATCGGCCGCCAGTGCATCGAAGGCGAGCTGAAGGCATGGAAACCGGGCAAGATCAGGCGCCTCGAAAGACAGCGCCGCAAGGCGCGCGAGTTCGAGCGAGGCCACGCCGGCATCGATGCGCTCCGGATAGGCCAGTGCCTGCGCGATAGGTGTACGCATGTCGGGATGCCCCAATTGCGCCAGGACCGAGCCGTCCACGTATTCGACGAGCGAGTGCACGACGCTCTGCGGATGGATCACCACCTCGATCGCTGCGCGCGGCACGCCGAAGAGCCAACGCGCTTCGATCACTTCCAGCCCTTTGTTCATCATCGTTGCGGAATCCACCGAGATCTTGCGGCCCATCGACCAGTTCGGATGGGCACAGGCTTGGTCTGGTGTTACGGCGGCGAGTTCCGTCAGCGCGCGCGTGCGAAACGGGCCACCCGATGCGGTGAGAAGAATCCGGCGCACGCCGCCATGCGCGGGATCGCGCGCAAAGTCGCGCGGCAGGCATTGAAAGATGGCGTTGTGTTCGCTGTCGATCGGCAGCAGCGTGGCGCCGCCCGCCTCCACCGCGGCCATGAAGAGCGCCCCGCCCACGACCAGCGCCTCCTTGTTGGCGAGCAGGATGCGCTTGCCCGCGCGCGCCGCCGCCAACGTCGACGGGAGTCCCGCCGCGCCGACAATGGCGGCCAGCACCGTGTCGACCTCAGGCAACGTGGCCACCGTGGCAAGGCCGTCCGGCCCGGCGAGCACCTGCGTGGTCGCGCCCTCGCCCGCAAGCGCGCGTTGCAATCGCGAAGCCGCGACGGGATCGAAGAGCGCGGCGTAGCGGGGATGAAATTGCCGGCACAGCGCCAGCATGGCGTCCGCATTGGAATGCGCCGCCAACGCCACCACCTCGAATCGATCGGGATGCCGCGCCACGACATCGAGCGTCGACGCGCCGATCGAGCCCGTGGCACCCAGCAGGGCGAGTCGTCGCATCATGCGGCGGGACGTACCAGGAACAGTTGCGCCGCGACCGCGGCCAAGGGCATCGCGGCCAACAGCGCGTCGATGCGATCGAGGATCCCGCCGTGACCCGGCAACAGCGTGCCACTGTCCTTGACGCCGGCTTGGCGCTTCAGCAATGACTCGAATAGATCGCCCACGACCGACGCCGACGCGATCACGAAGATCAGCGCCAGCCAGATGACGACGGTGACCACGTCGACGGAGAGGCGATAGCCTGCGGCCGCCGCCAGCGGCACCAGCAGCAGCGCGTAGAGCACTACCGCAACCCACGCGCCGTACACGCCTTCCCACGACTTGCCGGGACTGACCATGGGCGCCAGCTTCCGGCGGCCGAATGCGCGGCCGGTGAAATAGGCGGCCGTATCCGCAATCCAGACAATAGCCATGGCCGCCAGCACCAGCCACGGCGACCGCGATTGCATCTCGACCAAGGCCACCCAAGTGGCCAGCAGCACGATGAATCCCACGAGCGTTTGCGTGGCGGGATGGCGCGTTGACCACCGCCGCACGACCCACGCGGGTGCCAGCGCAAGCCAGAACAGGGCGGCGCCACCGCACACCACCAGCACGACACCGGGCGCCCAGCCGCCGGCGGACCAGCCCCAGGCCAGCAACAACGCGCCGCACGCGATGAGACCACCCGTGAAGATTCGCGCGCCGGTAACGGTGAAACCCGCCAGCCGCGACCACTCCTGCGCCGCAATCGCCACCACGGCAAGTGTGGCCAGCGCCCAACCGAAGGTTGGCAGCAGGAACAGCGCCGCAAGGACGGCCGGAACCAGCACCAGCGCCGTCAGGATCCGCGTCTGCAGCATCAGGTGCCCTGCGCTGCCTTGACCTGCTCGCTGGTGCGGCCAAAGCGCCGCTCGCGGCTTGCATACGAGGCGATGGCAACGTCGAGCGCAGCCGCATCGAAGTCGGGCCACAGCAGATCGGTGAAGTGGAGCTCGGTGTAGGCAAGCTGCCAGAGCAGGAAATTGGAAATACGCTGCTCGCCACCGGTGCGAATGAAGAGATCGGGCTCCGGCGCATAGGCCATCGAGAAATAGGGGTCGAGTGCCTCGGGCGCCACCGGGCCGCCTGGAGCCGCCTGCGGATGGGCCGCAAAGTAGCGCTGCGCAGCGTCGACGATGTCGCGCCGACCGCCATAGTTGGCCGCCACCGTCAGCGTCAGCCGCGTGTTTTTCGCCGTCAGCGACTCACCGGCGGCCACGAGCTCGCGTATGCGCGGATCAAAGCGCGACAGGTCGCCCACGGCCTTGAAGCGCACGCCATTGTCGTGGAGCTTGGCCACTTCCTGTTCGAGCGCGCGGACGAAAAGGTCCATCAGGATGGTCACTTCGTCGGCAGGTCGACGCCAGTTCTCGCTGGAGAATGCAAAAAGCGTCAGGTATTCGACGCCGCGCTCGATGGCGGCGCGCACCGTGGTGCGCACGGCCTCGACGCCACGTCGATGTCCCGCCACCCGCGGCAGGTGCCGCTGCTTGGCCCAGCGCCCGTTGCCGTCCATGATGATCGCAACGTGCCGCGGCACCGCGCGTTCCGGCGGAATCTCGAAGGTGGAGCTTTTGAACACGTGGAAGGCGCCGGGGGGACCGATACGATGGTCACCACAAGGCGTCGGCAGTTTCAAATAGCCATCAGGTCCGTTTCCTTCGCCTGCATGACGCGATCCACGTCGGCGATGAAACGGTCGGTGAGTTTCTGCATGTCCGTCTGTGCATGCCGCTCGTCGTCCTCCGAGCACTGCTTGTCCTTCAGCAGTTTCTTGAACTGATCGTTGGCGTCACGGCGGATATTGCGCACCGCCACGCGCGCGGCTTCAGCCTCCTTGTGCACGACGCGAATGAGTTCCTTGCGGCGCTCTTCGGTGAGTGAAGGCATCGGGATGCGGATCAGGTCGCCGGACGTCGCGGGGTTCAACCCGAGATCCGCGTCGCGGATGGCCTTCTCGACCACGGGGATCATCTTCTTCTCCCATGGCTGCACGCCGATCGTGCGCGAATCGGCCAGCGTGACGTTGGCCACCTGCGTCAACGGCATCATCGATCCATAGTAGTCGACCTGGATGTGGTCGAGGAGACCCGTGTGGGCACGGCCGGTGCGCACCTTCGAAAGGTCGGTCTTCAGCGCCTCGACCGATTTGGCCATTTTCTGTTCAGCGGTGTTCTTCACGTCGGCGATCATGCGCCCTCCTGCCAATGTTGAAAGTGACTAGCAGTGCACCAAGGTGCCTTCATCGCCCCCCATCACCACGCGCTTCAGCGCGCCGGGGACGAAGATCGAAAACACCTTCAGCAACATGTCCTGGTCGCGGCAAAGCGCGAGCGCGGTCGCGTCCATCACCTTCAGGTTCTTGACGATCGCCTCGTCGAAGGTCAGTTCCTTGTAACGAACCGCTGTCGCATCCTTCATCGGGTCGGCGGTGTAGACACCGTCGACCTTGGTGGCCTTCAACACGATGTCCACGCCCATCTCGCGCCCGCGCAATGCCGCCGCCGTGTCGGTCGTGAAGAACGGGTTGCCGGTGCCTGCCGCGAAAATGACCACGCGGCCTTCCTCCAGGTGACGCAGCGCACGGCCGCGGATGTAGGGTTCGGCGACCTGGTCGATCCGCAGCGCCGACTGCACGCGCGACTCGACGTCGGCGCGGCGCAGCGCATCCTGCAGCGCGAGCGCGTTCATGATCGTGGCCAGCATGCCCATGTAGTCGGCCGTGGCGCGGTCCATGCCGGCGGCGCCGGGCGCAACGCCGCGAAAGATGTTGCCGCCGCCGATCACGATGGCAACCTCGACGCCGGCGCGCATCACATCGCCTATTTCCGCGACGATGCGGTCGATGACCTCGCGCTTGATGCCGTACGCGTAGTCGCCCATCAGCGCCTCGCCCGAAAGCTTCAGCAGGATACGGCGATAGGCGGGCGTTTCAGTGGTGGCCCCGGCAGGAACGAGGGGTGCCGGGTCGAGCGTGGCAGCAGAGGCGGCGGCGGGCGGATTCATGCGGACTCCCTCGATGTGGCTCTGGCAGGACGGCAAGCGTGCGGTGGTGCGGTGGTGCGCCGCGCGGACCGTGAAGCGGAGGTCACGCGCGGTTGGTACCCATGACCGGACGGGCGTCAGGCCTTGGCCATCGCCGCCACTTCAGCGGCGAAATCGTCCTTCTTCTTCTCGATGCCTTCGCCGACGACGTAGAGCGTGAAGGCCTTGACCGTCGCGCCCTTCGATTTCAGGTATTTCTCCACCGTTTCGTCGGGATTCTTGACGAACGGCTGCCCCAGCAGAGTCACCTCGGCCAAGTACTTGTTGATGCGTCCGTCGACCATCCGGGCGACGATGTCCGCGGGCTTGCCGCTGTCGGCGGCCTGCGCCGTGAAGATCGCGCGCTCCTTCTCGATCAGGTCCGCCGGCACCTCGGCACGTGACACGCACACCGGACGGATCGCGCCGGGAGCCGCACCGGCCGCAACGTGCATCGCGATGTCGCGTCCCACCTGGTCGTCGCTGCCGTCGAATTCAACGGTGACGCCGATGCGGCCGCCCCCGTGCAGATACTGCGCCACGCGACCGGCAGTCGCAAAGCGCGTGAAGCGACGGATCGATATGTTCTCGCCCAACTTCTGGACCATCGCCTGGCGCAGCGACTCGACGGTGCCTGCATCCATCGCCATGGCCGACAGTGCCGCCACGTCGGCAGGATCGCGCTCGGCGACCAGCTGCGCCACCTTTTTCGCAAACCCGACGAAATCGTCATTGCGCGACACGAAGTCGGTTTCGCAATTGACCTCGACCATCGCCCCCGACTTGGCATCCGGCGCGACATACGCGCCGACGATGCCCTCGGCGGCAATGCGGCCGGCGGCCTTGGAGGCCTTGGCGCCGCTCTTGATTCGCATGAGCTCTTCGGCCTTGACGAGATCGCCTTCGGCTTCCAGCAATGCCTTCTTGCATTCCATCATGCCCAGCCCGGTGCGCTGGCGCAGTTCCATTACCGTGCTTGCGGAGATATCCGCCATTTGCTGCTCCGTATTCGTTGATCGTCGCGACAGGCCCTTCCACATTCGGAAAGTCGTGCCGCGCGTTGGGTTCCGGGGCAGGCCTTCGCCTGGCGACCACCTGCCCGGAACGAAACACCGCGCGCGATCGTGGTGATCGCAGCGCGGCTTGCCGCCGTCTAGACCTTGGCTTCTTCCGCGACTTCGACGAACTCGTCACCCGATTGCACGATCTCCTGCATGACCGTGCTCTTGCCTTCGAGGATCGCGTCGGCGGCACCGCGGGCATACAAGCGGATGGCCCGGCTGGAGTCGTCATTGCCCGGGATCACGAAGGCGATGCCTTCCGGCGAATGGTTGGTGTCGACCACACCGATGATGGGGATGCCGAGCTTCTTGGCTTCGGTGACGGCGATCTTGTGATAGCCGACGTCAACGACGAACATGGCGTCGGGCAGCGCGACCATGTCCTTGATGCCGCCCAGGCTCTTCACCAGCTTGTCGAGTTCGCGCTTGTGCGACAGCGCCTCGCGCTTGGTCATACGCTCGAGCGTGCCGTCCACCGCCATCTGCTCCAGGTCCTTCAGGCGCTTGATCGACGCCTTGACGGTCTTGAAGTTGGTGAGCATGCCGCCCAGCCAGCGATGATCGACAAAGGGCATGCCGGCGCGCTGCGCTTCCTCGGCCACGATTTCGCGGGCCTGGCGCTTGGTGCCGACAAAGAGGATGGTGCCGCGGTTGCTGGCCAGCTGACGGACATGTTTCATCGCATCCTGGTACAACTGCATCGTCTTTTCGAGGTTGACGATGTGAATCTTGTTGCGCTGGCCGAAGATGTAATCGGCCATCTTCGGGTTCCAGTAACGGGTCTGGTGGCCGAAATGGACTCCGGCTTCCAGCATTTGACGCATCGTGACCGACATTGGTGATACTCCCTTCAGGGTTGAGCCTCCACCTGCGGATGTGATCCCTGCCCTCATTGGCCAATGGCTTGCCATTGGCCGTTGCCGGCGGGACACCCTAAAGACCGCGAGGTGTGCGGAATTCTCGAAACACCGGACGCGCCGTGACCGGCCACGCCGTGGTCTGCGCTGGCCGGGACGATTCCCGGCAGGCAGGGTGATCGAGGTAACTTGTTATTCTAGCACGGTTTCGTGGCTCCCCGCCACCGCGGACGCTGCCCGCCCGCAGGGCGACCCGTGGCCCGGACCGCGCCTGCGGCCAGCGCCTCCGGGATCCGGTTGACATCGGTGCCGTGCCCTACTTGTCGCCGGCCCCCATTGGACCCATCCTACGGACATGAATGCAACGCCCTCCCTCTCTTCCGGCCTCGCCGGCACCGCGTCGCCCGCGGCCGCTTCGTTCGCGCCCCTGGGCACCGTCGGCTACCTCGAATTCGATGGCGCGGACACCGCCACCTTCCTGCAGGGGCAATTGTCGAACGATGTCGCCGCGCTGGCCATCGGTGACGCGCAATGGTCCTCCTACAACTCGCCCAAGGGACGCATGCTGGCGACCATGCTGCTATGGCGCGCCTCCGAAACGTCCTTTCGGGCGTTCGTCGCCGCCGACCTTGCCGAGTCGCTGCGCAAGCGCCTGTCGATGTTTGTCATGCGGGCCAGGGTGACGGTCACCGACCGCACGCCAGGGGGCATCTGTTTCGGCATCGCCGGTCCCGGCGCCGTCGCGGCCACCCGCGCCGCGCTGGGCACCGCCGAGCTTGCCGGCCATGGCCTGGCGCAGAACGGCTGCGACATCGTCACGACGCCAGACGGCCGGGTGATGGTGCATGCGTCCGCGGCGGCACGTGATGACATTGCGCAGAGCCTGTCCGCGCATGCAACGGGCGTGGATGTGACCCACTGGGACTGGTTGGCCATCGTCGCGGGCATTCCGGCGGTCGTGGCGGCCACCCAGGATCTATTCATCCCGCAGGCCGCTAACTGGGACCTTGTCGGCGGCGTCAATTTCCGCAAGGGCTGCTATCCGGGGCAGGAAATCGTCGCGCGGATGCAATACCTGGGCAAACTGAAGGAGCGGCTCTTCCGGCTTCACGTTGATGGCGCGCCGCCGACTCCCGGCACGTCCCTCTACAGCAACGTGTTCGGCGACCAGGCCTGCGGAGCGGTCGTGAACGCCGCGCCTGCGCCCGACGGCGGCAGCGATCTCCTGGCCGTCGTGCAAACGCAGGCCGTGCTCGACGCAAAGCTGCACCTCGGGTCCACTGACGGGCCTGCACTGACCTTGCTGGACCTGCCCTATGCCGTGCCGGCGCAGGTCGCGCCGCAGCGGCCGAAGCTCGCGTGAGCGTGACTGTCCGCGAAACGCACTACTACGTCTGGTACCGCGTGCAAGGCAGCCATGCGGACGCGCAGCGTGCGATCGCCGCGCTGCAGGATGACGTCGCGGCACGGACGGCGATTCGCGGTCGCGTCCTCGTCCGCCGCGACGATCCCACGACGTGGATGGAAATCTACGAAGGAGTCGCGGCCCCAACGGTCTTCGAACGCGAATTGACCGCGGCGGTTGCGCGCAATGATGCGGCCTCCATTGCGCACGACGGCGCGCGGCACCTTGAAGCCTTCGTCGCCGCGCGCTAAGGCGAATCGTACATGTGCCTCGCCGTCATCGCGCTCGATGTGCATCCGGATTTCGCGCTGGTCGTGGCCGCGAACCGCGACGAATTCCACGCCCGCGCCGCCACGGCCGCCGCGTGGGGCACCCTGCCACCATGGCGCGACATCCTGGCCGGACGCGACTGCGACGCCGGTGGTACGTGGCTTGGCCTACATCGCGATGGCCGGTTCGCACTCGTCACCAACGTGCGTGGTGGCGACGCCAGGCATGCGGGCCAGCGATCACGCGGCGAACTGGTGCCGCGCGTGCTGGCCGCGGCTGCCGATCCGGTGCTGGCGTTAGCGACGCTGCGCCAGGACGCAGGCGCCTATGCCGGCGTGAATGTGCTGGCCGGTTCCGCTGCAGGCGCAGCATGGTGGTCCAATCGTGCCGGCACGGTCCGGCGCATTGGAGCAGGGGTTGCCGCGTTGTCGAATGCCGCGCTCGATACGCCATGGCCCAAGGTTCAACGTGCCACCAACGCCATGAGCAGATGGGCGGCGCGGGGTAGTAGCGAATTCGCGCCGCTGTTCGCGATGCTGGCCGACCGCACCCCGGTGCCCGATGCGGCACTTCCCGCAACCGGCGTGCCGCACGCATGGGAGCGATTGCTGGCCACGCCCTTCATCGTCGACCCGGGTTATGGCACGCGTTGCACCACCGTGCTGGCAATCGATCGGGGCGGACACGCCACCTTTCACGAACGGACGTTTGCGCCCGACGGCGCGGCCACCGGCGACGTGATTCACACCTTCAACGTACAACGCACGGGTTCGCCGGCCACGCTCTGACTCGCGAAGCGGGTCCTTCCCACACGCCGGCTGCTGATCCAGCGGACCTGTGTCAAGCCCAGACGCGACCCACGGGGTGCAGCATTTGATAGTGGAGGGTCAGTGCGCCGATTTCGCCCGCAATGTTCCCGGGAAAGCCCTGTCGCTTCGCGCGTCGAACGATCATGAGTTCCTTCAGGTATTGCGTGCAGGGGATCGGCTCGTCCCACAGCGCGCAGATCCTGTTGGCGATGCGTGGATAGTGGCGCGCAAGTTCGTGCGGCTGCACCTTCGCGGGAAGTGCAGTGATCCATGTGCCTGTGGTGGACTCAATGGAAGCCGTTGGAACCGCAGGCGCCCGGCGGCGCGACCAATCAATGACCTTGACCTCGGCCGGCGGGCCGTCCAGTTCCCGTTTGGCTTCGACCACCGAGGTGACCATGTAGGGTATCGGATACGGATGCAGTTTTCGATTCATGGCGCTGGCCCTTTCCGCGACATGCGCTGGCAGGTACTGCCATTCACGATGTCGCGGATTCAGTATCCGGGTACGCCTGCCCCCTGTCGGTGCGGTGGCACACGAAGTGCCGGAATCACCGCGCTGCTGCGTCAACGCCCGAGGACGCGCTCCATCGTCCGGTGCGGGATGCCGGCCTCGACGAATTCGACCCCGACCGGCGCGAATCCGAACCGCGCGTAGAACGGCATCGCTTGCGTCTGCGCATTCAGCCGCAGGCGCGTGTCGCCGCGCTGCCGCGCGATCTCGATCAACCGCTCCACCAGTGCCGCGCCCACGCCGTGCCCGCGCCATGCCGCCAGCACCGCCATGCGCCCGATATGACCATCCGGCAGCAGGCGACCGCAGCCGATCGGCACCCCTGCGGCATCCTCGGCCAGCGCATGCACGCTCACCGCATCGAAGGCGTCCCACTCGAGTTCCGCCGGAATCTTCTGCTCGACGACAAAGACCGCGGTGCGCACGGCGCGCAGCGGCTGCGGATCGCCCGTCCAATCGATCACGCGCAGCGCATACGGCAGGGTTTTTTCAGCCATGGTCGGACATTACCAGCGTGGCCGTGCCGGCGCGAAGCTCCAGTGCACAGCGACCGCCCACCGGCAACGTCAATTTGTCGCGGACATGGCCGAACGGCAGGCCGGTGAGGATCGGCGTCGTGCACACACGGCGAAGCTGCGCGATGGCGGCATCGAGGTCATAGCCGCCATCGTTGTCCGAGAGCGCAAACTCCGTGAACCGGCCGAGCAGGATCGCCCGTTGCCGCGCGAGGATTCCGGCGAGATGCAACTGGTACAGCATCCGCTCGATGCGATAGGGCGACTCGCCGACGTCCTCCAGGAAGAGGATGCCGCCTTCCACCGCCGGCATGAACGGCGTCCCCGCGAGATGCGCGACCATGGCCAGATTGCCGCCCCACAACGTGCCGTCGCAGGCGACATCCGGCCCCTCCATCGCACACACCACTTCTTCGCGGCCATGCTCGAGCATTTCAAAGCAATGTTCGAGCGTGAACCCGGACGGCGCCACCGCGCCGAAGTCGCTGACTACGGGTCCCGCCAGGGTGGTCATCCGCGCCTGGGCCAGCGCAGCCAGCGCAAATGCGGTGAAGTCGCTGTAGCCAAGCCAGCGCGTTCCGGTGGCCGCGAGCGCGGCCATGTCGAGGCGGGGCAGCAACCGCGACCAGCCGTAGCCGCCGCGCAACGTGATCGCGATATCGACCTGCGGGTTTGCCGCCATGCGCAACACGGCGGCGAGCCGTTCGTCGTCGGGTGCGGCAAAGCGCTGATGCCGCGATTGGCAGGTGGGATCGACGACCACGCGATGGCCGCGTTCCTCGAAACGCGCGACCGCTCGATTGACGGCCGCCGGATCGAGCGCGAATCCCGATGGCGCGTAGAAACCGATGCCGGCGCGCGCGGACAGGGGTTTCATCGGCCCGCGGTCACCGCCGCGCCGCAAAGAACGCGGACAACACGCCGGCGCAGGCCTCGGCGCGTACGCCGCTTTCCACCTGAGCGTGATGATTGAGCTTGCGCTCCGCGAAGAGGTCGATCACCGAGCCGCACGCGCCGGACTTCGGGTCGTGGGCGCCGAATACCACGCGCGCTATGCGTGCATGCAGGATGGCCCCTGCGCACATCGGGCACGGCTCCAGCGTTGAATAGAGCGTCGCGCCGACCAGCCGGTAATTGCCCACGGCACGCGCGGCGTCGCGCAACGCGGCGATCTCCGCGTGCGCCGTCGGATCGTTGCTGGCGATGGGCGCATTGCCGCCACGGCCCAGTACCGCGCCGTCGCGCACGACCAGCGCGCCGACGGGCACTTCGCCGCGGGCCGCAGCCACCGCGGCGAGCGCGAGCGCCTCATCCATGAAGGCTTCGTCTGCGGCAGGCGGCGCGTCGGCAAGCATGCGCGAACGATCGGTGGATGGCATGGTCATGATTGTGGCATGGGCGTCGCTCGCTTCGCCAATGCATTAACATTTCGATTCGATCGGTCGCGCGGCAGGTTTCATGCATCCAGCACCGCACGATCGATCCTTCTGTCCAACCGGGACCCATTCGATGCGCGCGCCGCTGCTCCTGCCGGTCCTCCTTCTCATCCTCGTCCTGTCGTTGTTTGCCGGCTGCAGCAGCAAGGACCCGGAAGACGTCAAGGTGACGATCGAGGGCGACAAGCTCGTGATCGTCAACCATTCCGGCGCCGACATCTACTACTACAACAACGACGTTCCCGGGCGGCCGTGGGTTCCCGCCAGCGCGCCCAATATCCGCATCGCGGACGGCGAGCGCCGCATTTTCGACCTCGATGCCCCCGGCGTTCGGGAAAATGGCGTCCGCGTGAACTGGTGGCATCGCGGCCGCAAGAACTCCGACTCCGAATACTTCGGCGCGGATCGCGTGCGCACGGTGCTATTCGATCCCGCGGCGGTCATCGCCGTGCTACCCACGCCTCCTGACCCGGCCATCGAACAAGCGGCGGCCGCCAATCTGGCCACTGTCTGCCGCGAGCGGGTGGTGCTGGAAGCGTGGACCGATCGGCGGGCGCGCAATGCCGAACCTTCGGCAACGCCGCCCGATCCATCCGCCGAAGGCATCCCGTCCGGTTGCCGGGACATCCTCAGGGACTGCACCGCGGCGAACCAATGCGCGAACAGGCTGGCGGGCGAACGCCGGGCACTGGACGCCGCTCGCGCAGCCGCCGGCATCGTGTCCAATACTGGAGTCGGCTTGACGGCGGCGCCATCGGCCTCTTCCAGCGTCGTCAATGAACTTGCATCCGTATGCCGCGAACGCACCCTCCTCGATGCCTGGATCGGGTCGCCGATGCGCAAGGCGGGCGACCCGTCCGAGCCGCCCGATTTTTCAGCCGCCGCGGTGCCATGGAGTTGTCGCGACCTGGTGCGCGATTGCGAAACACGGAAGTCCTGCCCGGCCAGACTTGCCGAACAGACAGCGCTGCTCAATGAAGTGCGTGGCCGGGCGACGCGTCAGGCGCGGCCACGCTAGGTCGCAGCCTGCGCAACGAGCGCGCGGCAGGGTGCCAATTGGCTGCGCTACACTGCGGGGACACAGCGCCGCTTCACCAGCCGCCACCCGTGCCCGACCACGCCGACACTGACGACCTTGACGCCGCCCTCCGGGCCGATGCAGGCATTTCGCCCGCGCTCGTGCAAAGTGAACTCGCGCGCATCACGCTCAGCCAGTCGTTCCGGCCGTCGCGGCGGCACCAGCAACTGCTGCGACATTTGGTGGAACAGGCGGTCGCCGGCAACAGGGGCGCATTGAAGGAGCATGTGCTGGCCTGCGAGGTGTTCGATCGGCCGATCGACGCCTTCGACCCCGCCCGCGACACCATCGTGCGCGTCGAGGCGCGGCGGTTGCGCCAGCGCCTCGAACGCTATTACGGCGGCGAAGGCAGCGATGCGACACTCGAGATCCGCCTGCCTGTAGGCAGCTATGTCCCGACACTGCGTCATCGCGAAGGGCCGGTCGACGTTGGCACACGCCGCGCCAGGGACCTGGTTGAACGGGGGGAACACTTCCTGCGGCAGCCACTGTCGAAGTCCACCCTTGAGGCGGCGCTGGCCCGATTCGATGCCGCCCTGCGCGAGTCGCCCGGCTATGTACCCGCGCTCGCCGGGATGGGCCGCGCGTGGCTCAACCTCGCCACCGGATGGCACGGCGACCCGCGACCCGCCGCCGAGCACGCGGCCGAAGCCTTGCGCCTCGCGCTTAAAGTTGACCCTGACCACGCGGTGGCCAATACGCTGCTGGGCGCGATACTGCACCAGTTCGAATACGACTGGCCGGCGGCGCGCGCGCGCTTCGAGCGCGCAATTGCACTCGCACCGCAGCAGGCCTTCGTCCACTCCGCGTTCGGGTGCCACCTGCTCGCCCGCGCCGAGCTTGGCGAAGCCGAACGCGAACTGCTGATGGCGCGGCGACTCGATCCGCAATACGTCAACACGCGATTGCACATGGTGAACCTGCGTGTTGCCCAGCGGCGCTTCGCGGACGCGGAAACCGAGCTTGAAGGCATGCGCGACATCGCCCCCACCAACGCGCCGGCATTGGGGCTCGCCGCATTGCTTGCGATGCTCCGAGAGCAGCCGCGCACCGCGGTCGAGCTCTACGAGCGCCTATGCGCGATCGTCCCCGATCATCCCAACGCCTATGCATGCCTCGCGGCAGCGCAGGGCATGGCCGGCGACGTCGCGGCCGCCGACGCGACGGTGGCCGCCGCCCTCACCCGCTTTGGAGCCAGCCGGGTATCGCCCTACACATTGGCCATCGTCGCCACGCGGTGTGGTCGCCACGACCACGCGTTCGCGCATCTTGACGACGCGATCGCACGGCGCGACCCGAATGTGATGATGCTGAAAGCCGACCCGAGTTTTGCCAAACTGCACGGCGATTCGCGCTGGGCGCCGCTGCTCGCACGACGGCAGGCGCCGACCGACGCCTAGAAACGGTCGGCGATCCGGGCTTGCGCGCGTACATGATGCGGGCGCCGCCGGCCAATGTCCGCACCTTGGCTATGGCCACGAGACTGCCGTGCGGACCACGATTCGCGCCGCGTTCGACGGTTCGCAAGCGGCGCCCCTGTGGGCGCCGCTTTCCGCATCATCAGTCGTGCTTCGCCTTCTCCCTCATCGCCGCCTCGAGTTTGGCAATGTCGGCGGGGGAAAGCTGGGGACGGTCGATCTTGATCGTCAACTTGTTCATCTTGGCGGTCAGCGCAAACGGCGGCTTGTAGTCGGCATCGTTGACGCCGGTCAGCGTGTCCGAGCCGATGTCGAAGCTTTCGTCCCACTGCAGGATCAACGGGAGCGTCTTCGGCATGGACTTGGTGGCGACGACCTTGCCGTCGACCTTGAGCGTCCCCGTCCCCGGACGGCCGACGCCAGTGAAGTTATTGAACGCCAGCGTTCCGGGCCCGAGACCGTCGTACTTGAATTCGAACTCGACCGAGTGCCGACCCGGCGTGAGCGCGTCCGAGCCTTCCCACTTGATGCGCTCGAGATCGACCATGTTCCACAGCCAAACCGGCTTGCCCTTGAGCAGGTAGAAGCCATAGCCACCAAAGCGACCGCCCGACGTGAGCATCATGCCTTCGGCGCCACCCTGCGGGACCTCGATGTCGGCGGTGACCGTGTAGGAAGTGTTCAGTAGCAGCGGCGAGTCACCCTGCGGCAGGCCGACCATCGGACGCGTATAGACGAACTCGCTGCGCCCGGCAGTGATGTTCGGCCGCGGTGCGACGAGGCGCGACGCGACTGAGGCATCCAGCGGAAGGACCTGGTACTTCCTCGCCTCGGCCATGAATTTCTTGCGCATCTCCGCGACCTTGGCCGGGTACTTCGCCGCGATGTCGTCGTACTGGCTGAAGTCCTTCGAGAGGTCGTAGAGCTGGAACACCTGATTGTTCAGTGGGTCGGGATTCGCCGCACCGAATGCCTCCCATGGGGCGCGGTTCACCTTCGTGCTCAGCAACCAGCCTTCCTCGTACAAGGCCCACTGCCCCATCATCTCGAAGTACTGCGTCTTGTGCCGAGATGCCACCTTGGCGTTCTTCTCGTCGAACGTGTAGACGAAGCTTGTGCCTTCGATCGGCGCCTGCTTGATGCCGTCGATCATTTCCGGCGGCTTGATGCCGGCAGCTTCGAGGATCGTGGGGACGACGTCGATCACATGGATGAACTGCTCGCGCAGGGCGCCCTTCTCCTTGATGCGCGCCGGCCACGACACCACCATGTTCTGGTTGATGCCCCCCAGGCGCGAAGCGTTCTGCTTGAACCAGTCGAAGGGCGTGTCGAATGCCCACGACCAGCCGGCGGACATGTGGTTGTACGTCAAGTCGGTGCCCCAGACGTCGTAGAACTTCATCTGCACATCGACGGGGATCTCGTTCATGCCGTTGAAGAAGGCCACCTCGTTGGGCGTGCCCAGCGGCCCGCCCTCGGCGCTCGTGCCGTTGTCGCCGTTGATGTAAATGACGAGCGTGTTGTCCAGCCGGCCCAGGTCCTCGAAGGCCTGGAGAACGCGGCCGATCTCGTAGTCGCTGTAGGCAGCGTAGGCGGCGAAGACCTCGACTTGGCGGATGAAGAGCTTTTTCTCCTCGGCGCCGAGCTTGTCCCAGGGCTTCAGGACTTCGTCGGGCCAGGGCGTCAGCTTGGAATCCTTCGGAATCACGCCGAGCTTCTTCTGATTCTCGAAGATCGTCTCGCGCAGCTTGTTGTAGCCGTCGTCGAACAGATGCATTGCGCGGATCTTGTCCACCCACTCCTTGGTGGGGTGATGCGGTGCGTGCGTAGCCCCGGGGGCGTACTTGATGAATAGGGGCTTGCCAGGCTGGGTCTGGTGCATGCGTGAGATGTAGTCGATCGCATCGTCGGCCATGCCGGTGATGAGGTTCCAGCCTGGCTTGCCCAAGTTCGGATAAATCTGCGTGGTGTTGCGGAACAGGTTCGGCTGCCACTGGTTGGTGTCGCCGCCGACGAAGCCGTAGAAATACTCGAAGCCCATGCCGGTCGGCCACTGGTCGAACGGGCCGACCTGGCTGGCCGCGAAGGCCGGCGTGTTGTGGTCCTTGCCGAACCACGCCGTGGCGTAGCCGTTGTCGAGCAGCATGCGGCCGATGGTCGCCTTGTCCTTGCCGATGATGCTGTTGTAGCCGGGGAAGCCGGTCGACTGTTCGGAAATGACGCCAAAGCCTGCCGAATGGTGGTTGCGTCCGGTGATCAGCGCCGCGCGCGTCGGCGAGCACAGTGCGGTCGAGAACATGCGGTTGTAACGCAGGCCATCTTTGGCGAGCCGATCCATCGTGGGCGTTGGGATCACGCCGCCGAAGGTGCTGGGCACGCCGAACCCGGCGTCGTCGGTAATGATCAACAGCACGTTGGGAGCACTCTTGGGCGGCACCACGCGCGGCGCCCACCAGGGCTTCGACTGCAGTGCGTCGTCCTTGATCACGCCGCCGAATTTCGGGGCGGGCGGCGGCAGCTGCTTCGGACTGACGGTCGTGGTGGCACTGGGCGAACCCAACGTCCCGGTGACCTGTTGCGCAGCGGCCCATCCCGAAAGCACCAGGCCACTTGCGAACGCGACGACACCCAGAAACTTTGACATGTTCCCCTCTCTGCCGCGTCTTGGCGGCAACAGTTCAATGGACTTCAACCGATGCGCGGATGGACACGCCCGCACGGTCGATTGACCGACTTCGATCGATCCAATACGGTGCACGAGGCCACCATCGCGTTCTCGTGGTCCGCGCGAACGCGAAATATACCCAAAAACCCGGTCAATCGGCCAGACAATTTTCACCCGTTCGCGGGCGCGTCGATCGAATTTTGCACAATGTCAAGGCAAACACTGCGCCGTTTCAACCGGCGGCGGTCGCTGGTCGCTCACTCGGCGACGCGCCCTGCGGGCCTTGGCTCGCTGCGCTCGCCCGCCTCGTTCACTCCCATTCGATCGTCGCGGGCGGCTTGCTCGAGATGTCGTAGACGACGCGGTTGAAGCCGCGTACTTCGTTGGTGATTCGATTGGAAACACGGGCCAGCAGCTCGTGCGGCAGATGCGCCCAATGCGCGGTCATGAAATCCGTGGTCTGCACGGCGCGCAGCGCCACTGCATTCTCATACGTGCGGCCGTCGCCCATCACGCCCACCGAGCGCACCGGCAGGAAAACCGCGAAAGCCTGCGCCGTCTGCTCGTACCACGTGCGACCGTTGTCGGCGGGCGTGTTGCGCAATTCCTCGATGAAGATCGCGTCGGCACGGCGCAGCAGGTCGGCACGGGCGCGCGTGATGTCTCCCAGGATGCGCACGGCGAGGCCCGGCCCCGGAAACGGATGCCGGAACACCATGTCGCGGGGCAACCCCAGTTCGAGCCCCAGCTCGCGCACTTCGTCCTTGAAGAGTTCGCGCAGCGGCTCCAGCAGCTTCAAGTGCAACGTCTCCGGCAAGCCACCCACGTTGTGATGCGACTTGATCGTGTGCGCCTTGCCCGTCTTGGCGCCGGCCGATTCGATCACGTCCGGGTAGATCGTGCCCTGCGCCAGCCACTTCACTTTCGAAAGCTTGGCCGACTCGCGCTGGAACACGTCGATGAACAGGCGACCGATGATCTTGCGCTTGGCCTCCGGATCGCTGATGCCTGCCAGCGCGGCCAGGAATTCCTCGCTGGCGTCGACATGAATGACGCGCACGCCCAGGTTGTCGGCGAAGGTCTTCATCACATCCTCGGCCTCGTTGAGGCGCAGCAAGCCGTGATCGACAAAGACGCAGGTAAGGCGGTCGCCGATCGCCTTGTGGATCAGCGCCGCTGCCACGGACGAATCGACGCCGCCGGACAGTCCAAGCAGCACGTCCTCGTTGCCCACCTTGGCACGGATCGCCGCGATGGCCTCGCCCGCATAGTCGTGCATGTTCCAGTCGTCGCCGCAGCCGCAGATGTCGTGCGCAAAGCGCGACAGCAGCGCGGCGCCCTGCTTCGTATGCGTCACTTCGGGATGAAACTGCACGCCGTAGAAGTGGCGCGCTTCGTCGGCCATGGCGGCAATGGCACAAGCCGTGGACGATCCGGTCAGTTTGAATCCCGGCGGCAGCGCGGTGACCTTGTCGCCGTGGCTCATCCACACGTCGAGGAGGCCATGGCCTTCGGTGTTGCTGCGGTCCTGGATGTCGCGGAACAGCGTCGAGTGGCCGCGCGCGCGCACCTCGGCATAGCCGAACTCGCGGACATGTCCCAGCTCCACACCGCCCCCCAATTGCGCCGCCATCGCCTGCATGCCGTAGCAGATGCCCAGCACCGGGACGCCCGCCGTCCACACGGCATCGGGCACGCGCGGCGTATCGCCTTCGATCACGCTGTTGGGTCCACCTGAAAGCACAATGCCTTTGGGTGCGAAGTTGCGGATGAAGTCATCGGATACATCCCAGGGATGCACCTCGCAGTACACGTGCGTTTCACGCAGGCGTCGCGCGATCAGCTGCGTCAACTGCGAACCGAAATCGAGAATCAGGAGGCGGGAATGGGAGGCGGCGGCCATGAGATTCCGCAGAGGTTGCGAGGGCTGAATGGAAACGGGCCGGTCTGCACCGGCCCGCGCGACATGGGACTCATTGCACCCGGTAGTTGGGTGCCTCTTTCACGATCTGCACATCGTGCACATGCGATTCGCGGATGCCTGCCGACGTGATCTCGACAAACTCGGCGCGGGTGGACAGTTCCTCCACCGTCGCGCAGCCGCAATACCCCATCGACGCGCGCAAACCGCCCATCAACTGGTGGATGACGGAGGCCAGAACACCTTTGTACGGCACGCGACCCTCGATGCCTTCCGGCACCAGCTTCTCGGCTGCGCCTTCACCTTCGGCATCCTGGAAATAGCGATCGGAGCTGCCCTCCTGCATCGCACCCAGTGAGCCCATGCCGCGATAACTCTTGTACGAGCGCCCCTGGTACAGCTCGATTTCTCCCGGCGCTTCTTCGGTGCCGGCGAAAAGGCTGCCCAGCATCACGCACGATGCGCCAGCGGCCAGCGCCTTGGCGATGTCGCCGGAATAGCGGATGCCGCCATCGGCGATGACCCGCACTCCGGTCTTGGCCAGGCCTTCGATGGCAAACTGGATGGCCGAAATCTGCGGCACGCCCACGCCCGCCACGATGCGCGTGGTGCAGATCGAACCGGGACCGATGCCTACCTTGACCGCATCCGCGCCGTGGTCGGCCAGCGCCTTGGCGCCGGCGGCCGTGGCCACATTGCCGCCGATGATCTGCACATTGGGATAGCGGCGCTTGACCCACTGCACCCGCTCCAGCACGCCCTGCGAGTGCCCATGCGACGTGTCGACGACAATCACGTCGACGCCGGCGGCGACCAATGCGTCGACGCGCTCTTCGGTGT
Organism: uncultured beta proteobacterium; assembly: GCA_963805355.1. Classification (GTDB taxonomy): domain Bacteria; phylum Pseudomonadota; class Gammaproteobacteria; order Burkholderiales; family Casimicrobiaceae; genus VBCG01. The sequence goes on from CAWDTZ010000004.1 coordinate 1,233,367, forward strand.
CGGCGCCTGTGCCCACCGCGGCGCCTGCGCGCAGCCGGCCGAGGTCGTCCTTGGACGCCAGCGGATGTTCGGTGGATTTGAGGATGTCCTTGACCGTGATGAGACCGCGCAGCTCCATGTCACCGTTCACCACCAGTACGCGCTCGAGGCGATTGCGATGCATCAGTGCCTTGGCGACTTCGAGCTCGGTGCCTTCCGGCACCGTGACGAGCGCTTCGCCCTTCGTCATGATGTTCGACACTGGTTGGTCGAGATTGGTCTCGAAGCGCGTGTCGCGGTTGGTGACGATGCCGATCACCCGCTTGCCGTCGACCACAGGCAGTCCGGATATGCGGTGGCGCTTGGTGAGAGCCAGCACTTCGCGCACCGACATCGTGGGCGGCACCGTGATCGGATCCTTGACCACGCCGCTTTCGAAACGCTTGACCTTGGCCACCTCGGCCGCCTGCCGCGCCGGCGTCATGTTCTTGTGGATCACGCCCATGCCGCCTTCCTGCGCAATGGCGATCGCGAGGCGGGCATCGGTGACGGTATCCATCGCCGCGGCAATCAGCGGGATGTTGAGCCCAATCGTGGGCGTAAGGCGGGTGGCAAGCGAGACGTCGCGGGGAACGACGGTGGAGTGGGCGGGGACCAGCAATACGTCGTCGAAGGTCAGCGCTTTGCGGACAACACGCATTGAACTTTCTCCTATGCGCAAATATCGATTATACCCGCGTCGACCCCCTTCCCCAAGCGGGTGCGAATGCAACATGGGCCGGCAGCAGGTACCGCCCTCCTATCGGGCCTCGATTGACCCCGTGCAGCGGCTGGAGTACCTTGCCAACGTCATAATTCAGCGTGCGCGGCTACCGGTCGCGTGCCTTCGACCACCCGCATGAGCGATCCTGGCTGCATCCGCCGCGCGCTACCCGTCCTGCTTGCAGCATTGATGCTGCTGGCCGGGCCGGCTGCGGCCAACCTCTACAAATGGACCGACGCCAACGGCCGCGTCGTCTATTCCGACCAGCCGCCGGCGGGCAGCGTCAAGTTCGAGGTCGTCCAGGGGCCACCCCCGCCGGCGAATGCATCCGCCGTCAAGGACCTCTACAAGCAGGAAGGCGAGTTCAAGAAACGCCAGCTCGAAGCGGCAGAGAACACGAAAAAATCCGACGCCGAGCGGGCCGACCAGGTCAAGCGCAATGAGATGTGCACGCGCGCACTCGGCCAGTCGCGCACGCTGGCCGCCGAGGAAGTACCCCTGATGCGCAGGAACGAAAAGGGCGAGGATGTTTTCGTCGACATCGCCGTGCGTCGCCGCGAACGCGCGGAGCTGGACATCTGGATCAAAGCCAACTGCTCCACCAGCTAGTCATTCCGCCCGCCACAGCACCGGCAAAAAAACGGCGACCTCGCGGTCGCCGTTTTGCATTGGTGGGTCGAGGTGCCGCACCCACAGTTCTTACTTCTTGTCCAGATTGGCCTGGTTGATCTTGACATTGGCCTTGGCGCGCAGACTGGCCAGGTACGACTGGAACAATTCGCGTCCGACCTGCTCGGACAACCGTGCCGAGGCTTGCTCGAGGCGCGCCTTGTCGGTGGGCGACGGCGTGAACACGTTGAGCACCTTCACGATCGAGAAGCCGCCCTTGTCGTTGATGGCGCCGGTAAATGCAGGCAGCTTGTCTGGATTGGCCTCGAAAACGCGTCCCAGGGCTTCGGGCGAAAGTCCCGGCTGCGGTTGCCCGCGGCTGATGGTTACGGGTTTGCCGAAACTCACGCCGGCGTCCTTCTCGCTCTTGCCCGCTTCCAGCAGCTTCAGTTTTTCCTGCCCGGCCGCCTGCGCCAGTTCGGTGCCTGCCTTGCGCACCAGCTGCGCGCGAATCTCCTCCTTGACCTCGTCGAACGGACGCGGCGCAGCCGGCTTGTATTCGAGAATGCGGCCCGAGATCAGCGAACCCGGCGCGACCTCGATCGCCTCGGTGTTGCGCTTGCCCTGCAGGGATTCCGGCGAAAACAAGGCTGCCACGAACTTGGCGTTGCCCAGGGCCAATGCCTGGGCCTGCGAGCGCGTGATCAGCGGCGTGGTCTCGACCTTCAATTCAAGCGCCTTCGCGGCGCCGCCGAGACTGTCGGCCTGCTCGTACACCAGGTTCTGGAACTGCTCCGCGGCGGTGGCGAATTTTTGCGCGCCCTTCTGCTTGCGCAGTTCGGATTCGATCTGCCCCTTCACGTCGTCGAAGGCCAGCGTGCGTGCGGGGCGCACTCCGGTGACCTTGATGATGTGCCAGCCGAAATCGGTCTGCACCGGCGCCAGCAACTCACCCTCCTTGGCCGCAAACACGGCATCGTCGAAGGGTTTCACCATCGCGCCGCGCGCGAACTGTCCAAGGTCGCCGCCGTTCGCAGCCGAGCCCGGGTCCTTCGAGAATTCCTTCGCCAGGTCAGCAAACTTCGCCGGCGCAGCCTTGACCTTGGCGTAGACCTCATCGGCAAGCTTCTTCGCCGCCGCCTTGTCGGCGGCGCTCGCATCCGGCTTGACCGGGATGAGGATATGCGCAGCCGAGCGCTCCTCCTCGGCGGTGTATTGCGCGGCATTCGCGTCGAATTGCTTGCGCACCTCGGCCGGATCCACGACCACCCGCGACGCCAGGGCCTCCTGCGTCAACAGCACATACTCGATGCTGGCCTGCTCGGGCGTCTGGAACGACCCCGTATTCTTGTCGTAGAACGCGCGGACATCGGCGTCGCTGACCTTCACGTCCTTGAGGAACGGGGCCGCGTCGACGAATGCCACCGCCACTTCGCGCGTTTGCTCCAGCAGGCCGAGATAGCGCTCGACCGACGTGCGCGCCACGATGTTGGCGCCGGCGATCGGCTCCTGTACGGCGGCACGCAGCAGATCCTCGCGCAGGCGCTGCTCGAACATCAGCGGCGTCATGTTCTGCGTGGCGAGCAATTGGCGGTATTGGTCGGGCGAGAACGCACCGTCCGCCTGGAACGCCGGCAGCGCGGCAATGAACTGCTGCAATTGCACGTCCGACACGCGGAAGTGCTCGGCCTGCGCCTTGTCGGTGATCAGCCGCTGGTTGATGACTTGGTCCAGCAACGCGAACCGGACCTCGGGCGAGTCGAACATCGCCGGATCGAAGTTGCGCCCAAGCTGCCGGCGCATCTGGTCCTGCTGCTCCCGCATCGACTCGGTGAATTCGGCCTGCGAAATGCTCTTGCCGGAGACGGTGGCCACGTCGGTGTCGGAACTGCCGCCGCGGAAGTAATAGTCGACGCCGAAGAACGCAAACGGGACCATCATCATGAACAGGATGATCTGCGCGAAGCGCTTGTGCTTTTGAACCAGATCGAACATGAGCAACCTTCAACGATCAAAAAGGGCGAACCGTGCGTTCGCCCTTATTCCCCGTGGCAACGGGAAGATATGGTGATGTCACCTGATGTCACGTGACGTAACCGCTTGTTTTGCCATAATTATAGCATCATGATTCCTGCGCCTGACGGGTGCTCCAATACCCGCACCTTCGGCACTGGGCCACCATCCCCGGAGACAACCAGTCGATCAAAAGGACCGCCGTGACCCAACAACCCGCAGCATCCCGGCATTGGCTCCTGAAGCTGATCCCGATCGCCACACTGATCGTTGTCGCGCTCGTCAACATGCCGGCGCTCCGCGCGCAACCGGCCGATGTTTCCGAAGAGGACCTCATACAAATAGGTTTGTCCGAATTGGCCGGCGAAGCGTATTTTTCGCTGTTCCAGACCTACGATGATTACGTGGACTTCATCAACAAGAACCCGTGGGCCTTGAAGCTTCTTGATGTCTACGTTGCACCGTTTGTCCCATCGGCCAAGCTGAAATCCGCACCGCGCTACGGCAGCGTCGAGCCGATCCCCGGCGCCCTCCTCAACAACGCCTGCCTCGGCTCCAGCGGCGTTGCCGTGGACCCCTCCGGCAGGTACGTTTACTTCACCGGGGGCACGGGGTCCCCCGGCAAGCTGTGCGGATTCAGGATCGATCCTGCCACAGGGGCCTTCACGCCGCTCGCCGGCACACCGGCCAATGTCGGTTCGGAACCGCGCGGCATCGCCATCATGCCGTCCGGAAAATTCATGTATGCCGTCAGCGCTATTCAAAACACGGTATCGGGCTTCAGCATCAATCGAACCACGGGCCAACCGACCCCCATCCCCGGATCGCCCTTTGCAACCAACGGCGGCTTTTCCACAGCCGCGGTCATTGATCGCGCAGGTCGCTTCCTTTACGTGGCCAACTCCAACTCGCTCGCGAGTGCAGGCGGGTCCGTGTCGGTGTTCTCGATCGACCCGGCCACGGGCGCATTGACGCACATCGCGGGTTCACCATTTCCCGCTTTCAATGGCACCGACTCGGACAACGTGACGTCGCTTGCGCTCACGCCCGATGGGCGCTTCCTGTTTACCGGCGGATCATCGGTCACTACATTCGCCGTCAATGCCGCCACCGGCGCGCTGATCCGGGGAGCCAAGCGTTTCATCTACATTGGAAACGTGGCCGTCGACCCCACCGGTCGCTTTCTCTTCGCGACCGACACCACCAACAACACGCTGCTTGGGTTCTCGATCGCGGCCGACGGCACGTTGGCGCCGGCGGGCGCACCCCAGGCGCTTGGCACCCAATCGACTGGCCTTGCCGTCGTGGGCGATCTGGTTTACGCCACCAGCCGGGGCAGCAACAAGCTCTTCGGATTCCGCATCAACCCGGGGTCCGGTGCGCTCACCCCCGTCCTTGGCTCACCTTTCACGACGGGCTCCAAGCCCTCGGCATTGGCGGGTCGTGGATTTCTTGCCGACTCGGTACAGTTCGATGCGGGTGACAACGTGGTCGCGCCGCTGGGAGTGGTCGGCGGCAGGGCGCCGTACACATGGTCGATCACGGCCGGTGCGATGCCGCCCGGATTGGCACTCAACGCCAACACCGGCATCCTGGCCGGATCGGTCAATGCGCCGGGCACCTATTCGTTCATGCTGCGGGTGACCGACAGCCTCGGCGCGAGCTCGTCCGCCACCAAATCCATCACCGTAGTCGGCAGTGCCGTACCAACACCCGTCTCCGTCGTCGAGTTCTACAACGCGTCGCTGGACCACTACTTCATCACGTACGCCACCGACGAGATCGCCAAGCTCGACAACGGCACGTTCAAAGGCTGGGCCCGCACAGGGCTGTCGTTCAACGCCTGGGCCACATCGCAGAGCGGCACGTCAGCCGTATGCCGCATCTACATCCCGCCCGGCAAAGGCGACGGGCACTTCTTCGGCCGCGACACCAACGAATGCGATGGCACGATGGCCAAGAATCCGACATTCGTCCTTGAGTCCAGCACGTTCCTGTATTTGTATCCGCCCACGCTGGGTAATTGCGCTGCGGGACAGGTGCCGGTCTACCGCGTGTTCAGCAATCGTGCCGACGCCAACCATCGCTACACGACGTCGCGCGCCGTGCGCGACCAGATGGTGGCCAAAGGCTGGCTGGCGGAAGGGGATGGCGCGGACACGGTCGTGATGTGCGCGCCGGGGTGACAACACGTGGAGTCGTGAATTGCCTCCCCGGGCAAGGCTTCAAGTTCGCATTGCGGCGCGGGTGAACGGTGCGTGAACCTCCCTGCCACTCAACGAAATTCCTATGCCATCACCCGAGACGCATGCCGTACTTCATGTCCACGTTGCAGAACATCCTGACTCACTGACCCTGGGAGAAAACATGACGACCCGTCGCGCATTAATGCCGCAATCGCTGGCTACCTATTTCGCGATGACTATGTTTCTGTCGGCTTTGAGTGCGGTACCGAATGCACGCGCCGTCGAAATACTGAAAATCCGTACTCCGTCCCCCGCTGTCATGACGCGCGCAAATGACTTCAGCAAGAGCGCCACTCCGCAGGTTTCGCCCAAGATGGCCGAGTTTATTGCCCACTTTATCCCACCGACCAAGCCCACTCATTCGGCCACCAAAATTCCTGCCAATTACGGTGCGCTTACCCCGGTTCCTGGGACTGTGGGGTCGGATTTTTGCATCGGAACACTCGGTTTGGCGTTGGACCCGTCCGGAAAATTCGTCTACATGAGCGGCGGGTTCGGTTCACCAGGACGGATGTGCGGATTCAAGATCGACCCCGCGACGCAGATTTGGACCTCGGTCACGCCATCCGGTGCCACACCTGCTGCGGTGGGCGGTAACCCCCGAGCCGTCGCGATCGAACCGTCGGGTCAATTTGTATATGTAGCCGGACAGGGAGACCTCGGCGGGACAATGTCAGGCTTCTCCATCGACCCGATCACGGGGATACCCACGCCACTGCCGGGCTCACCTTTCGCGACGGGCGGCTTTCTTCCGACTCCTGTCGTGATCGATCGCAGCGGGCGCTTCATGTATGTGGGTCAAAGCGTCGGCAGTTTCGATGGATCGATTGCCGTCATGGCAATTGATGCCGCAACAGGGGCGCTTTCGCACATCCCGGGGTCGCCGTTTCCCAACGCTGCCAATTTCGGCCGCGTGGCGGCAATGGCGCTCTCGCCAGACGGCCGCTTTCTGTTTACCGGTGATTCGGCGCTCACAACCTATTCGGTGAACGCGGTCACAGGTGTGCCCACGCGCATCGCCTCGCGCGCTGGCTACTTCTACGGCTTGGCGGTCGATCCGACGGGCCGATTTCTCTATGGCGTCGACGACGCCGACGGACTCCTGCACGAGTATTCCATCGCGGCGGACGGAACGCTGACGCCGGCCGGAGTACCGAAGACAATAGGATCAGTTACGCGGGCCACCACCGCCATTGTGAGTGTTGCCGACCTGGTCTATGTCGGCAACACAGCAACCGGAGACATCTATGGCTTCCGCAACAATCCATCCACTGGCACGCTTACGCCCGTACTCGGTTCACCGTTTGCGTCGCCACCGCTGCCTGCCGTGCTTGCCGCCACAATCGACCTGCTGCCGTCCATTGAAGTTGATACTGGCGACAATGTCGTGGCGTCGGTGGGCGCATATGGTGGACGTCCGCCCTATGCTTGGTCGGTCGTGAGCGGTGCCTTGCCACCGGGCGCAACGGTCAATGCGACCACTGGCGTGTTTTCCGGTGTTCTCAATGCCCCCGGCACCTATTCGTTCATGGTGCAGGTTACCGACAGCCTTGGTGCCACCGCGTCCGCCACCAAATCGATAACCGTAATCGGCAGTGCAACCTCCACGCCCGTCTCCGTCATCGAGTTCTACAACGCCTCTCTCGATCACTACTTCATCAGCTACGTCGCCGACGAAATCGCCAAGCTCGACAACGGCACGTACAACGGCTGGGCACGCACAGGCTTGTCGTTTAACGCCTGGGCCACGACGCAGAGCGGCACGTCCGCCGTCTGCCGCATCTACGTCCCCCCCGGCAAGGGCGACGGCCATTTCTTCGGCCGCGACACCAATGAATGCGATGGCACGATGGCCAAGAATCCGACGTTCATCCTTGAATCCAGCACGTTCTTCTACCTGTATCCGCCCACACTCGGCAATTGCGCCGCGGGTCAGGTGCCGGTCTATCGCGTGTTCAGCAACCGAGCCGACGCCAACCATCGCTACACGACCTCCCGCGCCGTGCGCGACCAGATGGTGGTCAAAGGTTGGCTGGCGGAAGGTGATGGCGCAGATACCGTCGTGATGTGCGCGCCGGCGTAACGGGGATGGTGGAAGCACTTCTTGGGTTCTCCCTCTCCCCAGATACGGGGAGAGGCCACCACGCAAGTTGACCCGCATCGCGAGACGTTGCCGACAACTGCAGTCAGTCGGAATGACCACCGATACGCTTCAGTGTGCACGACAGCACACCACCAGAGTTCACGGGCAAGCCGCTTAGCTCGTCGCCACCGTTGGTGATGACATACGTGATATCCAACGTACCGGCCGGCGCGCCACCAAGCGTATGCGTGTATGAAATGAAGCCAGTACAACTGGCATCGTTGCTCGCTTGCCCCTGCAGTGAGTGCGGAATGATCTGCCCTCCAAGGTTCACGTTGCCTTCGCAGGTCCAATACGCCGACTTGCTGGCGTTGCAGGTACCCAACATGCGCGTGGATGTCGGTGACGGAGTGGGCAGGGTTCCTTCGCACGTATAGGCCCAGTTGCCGCGTGTCGTCTGTTGGGTACATGGCGCGGCCGCGAGCGCCGACGACGTCCCGACGCCCAGAATCACCGCAATGACCAGTCCTTTGTTCATGACTTCTCCTCTTCGGTTATTGAGTCGATTCGACCACGCCGGTCCGCGCGCGCCCGGCCACACACAGCGATATGGCTCCAGCATCGGCGACCAAGCGCCAACGGACGGATACGACGCCGGTGAGGCGTGTTCAATGTGCCGCAAAAGGCCTCTCGCAAGGCCTTAAACGTTCTGAATCGTGATCGGTGCGCGAGATTACGCTCTGGACTCGCGCGTAGCCCGTCCGCGATAATCAGTGTCATGCAATGCCGCGCGCACAGCATCCGCGCGGTGGCCTCGCAGGCGTCACGGAGGGACCCGTATGACCGTTCTCGTGGTGGGTGCAACGGGCGTGCTGGGGCAACAGACCGTACGACGGCTACTGGCTGATGGCGTGCCCGTACGCGCGATGACTCGCTCCGCAGAGCGAGGTCCCGCGCTCGCGCGCCTGGGCGCGGAATTGGTCAGCGGCGATCTTATCGACCGCAGCTCGCTTTCGCGCGCCTGCCTTGGCGTCGATCAGGTCTTCGTTGCCGCACACTCGGCACTCGGCCGCGGCCGGTACCGATCGGAGGCCGTCGACGATATCGGGCATCGTGCGCTCGTCGACGCGGCAAAGGTCGCGGGTGTCGCACGTTTCGTATACACCTCCGCACTCGGCGCAGCTCCCGATCACCCGGTCGACTTCTTTCGCACCAAGTACGCGATCGAACAGTACCTACAACACAGTGGTCTCGACTACGCGATTTTGCGACCATCGGCATTGATGGAATGGCACGCCCATATATTTAATGGCAAGCCCCTATTGGAAAACGGGCGCACGGTGCTGCTTGGAACCGGCAACAAACGGCGCAATTTCGTTGCCGCGGCTGACGTAGCGCGATTCGCCGTCATGGCACTAGGCACTACGCCGATGCGAAGTCGTGTTCTGGAAATTGGTGGGCCGGGTAATTTCAGCAACAATGAAGTCGCACAACTCTATGCGCGAATTGCCGGCATCGAAGCGAAGATCCAGCACATCCCGGCAAAGTTGGTCAATGCGATCGGTTGGATCGTCCGGCCGCTGCATCCGGGCATCGGTCGGATCATGCAGCTGTCTGGCATGCCCGACGACTGCTGCCCGGAGACCTTCGATCCGGGCAACCTGTTAGGCGACTATCCAGTCGAACTGACTTCGCTCGAGACATTCGTCCGCGAACGTGTTGCCGAGGTGCGCGTCAGGACTGGTCGCTGATTCGCGCACCACCTTCGATGGCGAAAGTCACGGCCTGATCAAACGACATGGCCGCGCCGTGCGCCCATTCCGACTCGAAGCGCCGTTCGCCGAGTGCCTGGCGGACTTCGGCAAGTACTGCGGCGTTGGCTTCCGTATCGTCGGTCGGCAGCGTTCGCTCTTTGGCACCGTACGGTGATGCGGCGCCCGACAGTCGCGCGGCCCGCGCTGGATGATCCTGTTTCAGCTCGATGCGGGCAAGCAGGCGCAGTTGCAGCGCCGCGTCGCCAATACGTCCCTGCTCACGGTTGAGCCTGAGGCTGGCCGTCAGTTGGTGCCGCGCCTGCGCCAGATCATTCTCTGCAAGTGCAATTTCAGCGAGCTGGTGCAGATTGCGTGATACCCGATAGTTGTCACCCAGGTCACGCGAATCCGCGAGCATTTCTTCGGTCAGTTCCCGTGCCGCCGCATAGTCGGCCTGGCGCAGTGCAATGCTTCCCAGATAGTGAGACGACGTAGTGACACCCCATTCATCGCCCAGTGCGCGAAAGCGCGCGCGGCCTTCGGTCAGGAGGGGCCGCGCATCGTCTTCGGCACCTGGCTCGTAGGCGAGCGAAATGCCCATGTATGTCGTTGCGTAAGCGATTCCCCAGGCATCATCGAATTCGGCGAAGCAGTCCCGGCTTTCTCGCATCAGTGCATACGACGCCTGGCGCTGGTGTGAAATCATCAGTGGTATCGCCTGATGGACAAGCGCGAAGGCCAGACCGCGGCGATCGCCCAGATCGCGCCAGAGTGCAACGCTCTCCCGGCTCGTTTCGACGGCATCGTTGATCGCACCCGAGTAGATGGCAAGACGCGCAGCGCCGGACAGCAGTTTGGCGAGCGCTGCGTCTCGCCGGTTGGCGCCGGGCAGGCCAAGCACCAACTGAATCCATCCCCGGCCTTCGCCGAACCGGCCCGCGAAATACCACATCCACGGCAATGCGCCCGCCAAGCGCACCGCGGCGGCACTGTCGATGCTTTCCACTGCTGCCCACGAAAGCGCAGCACGCAGATTGTTGTAATCCGCCAGCAGGCGCATCAACCAGGGTTTGCGCTGCGCGCTCGTAAGCTGCGACTCGGCCCGTTCCGCCAAGGCAAGAAAATGATCGAAGTGGCGTTGCCGGAGACTTGCGGCCTCGGCGCTCGCGTCGAGCTGCTCCGCCGCATACTCGCGGACGGTCTCGAGAATGGCGAAGCGTGGCTCTCCGTCAACGTCGTCAACCCGCTGGACCAGGCTATGGTCCATCAGTGAGGAAAGTAGATCGAGTACGCTTTCCCGCAAATCGTTGCTACTGGCAACGGTTTCGGCGGCCTCCAGCGTCCAGCCACCGACGAACACCGCCAACCGGCGAAACAGGACTTGCTCGTCGGCGTCCAATAGATCGTGACTCCAGTCAATCGCATTGCGAAGCGATTTCTGTCGCGCCGGCAGGTCAACAGCGCCTCCTTTCAGCATGCTGAGGCGACTGCCCAGGCGCTCCGACAAGGCTCGTGGTGACAGGACACGAAGGCGCGCCGCAGCGAGTTCGATCGCCAGCGGCAGTCCGTCCAAATGGCGGCAGATTTCGGCCACGACCTTCAAGTCCTCCGCGTGATCGCCGATGTCCCGGCCCGCCGCACCTGCGCGATTGCAAAAGAGCCGGACGGCGGGGGAATCCAATAGCTGCCCGCCGTCCACCAAGCGGTCAGGCACCCTGAGCGGTGGCACCATGACCACGTGCTCGGCGTCGAGCTTCAGCACGGAACGACTGGTGATCAGCAACTTGACGCGCGGGCAGCCGTCGAGCAGTGACGAGATCATGGGCGCGGCGCCAAGGACGTGCTCGAAGTTGTCGAGCGTCAACAACACTTCCCGGTCGCGCAGATGACTGACGATGAGATCGGCCGCGGGTCGCCCGCCGGACTCCTGCAAATTCAGCACGGCGGCGATGGCCGCTGCGACATACGCCGCATCGCGCACGGCCGCAAGCATGACGACGTAGCCGCCATCCGCGAAGTCATGGGCGAGCTCGGCCGTCACCTACAGCCCGACGCGCGTCTTGCCCGCTCCTCCGAGTCCGGTGAGAGTGAGCATTCGTACGTCATGGCTGCGCAGACGCTTGGACACGTTTGCGATCAGCGACTCGCGGCCAACCAGTGCCGTAGTACGCGAGGCATCGAAGTCAGCCAAACCCGCAAATGCCCCGGCATCGATACAAACCGGGTCGGAACGACTGGAATCGTCGTCGGGCGCAAGCGCAAAGCGATATCCGCGACCTTGGACCGTGACGATCGATTGCGGGCCCAAGAGCTTGCGCAGGGTGACCACGTGAACCTGGAGATTGTTCTCCTCGACGATAAGGCCGGGCCAGACCACGTCGAGAAGCTCCTGCTTGGGTACCACGCGGTGGCGCCGAACAACGAGCGCCTCAAGCAGATCGAAGGCTCGACCACCAAGTTTGGCGGACTGGTCATCAACGACGACCACGCGCGCAGAAACATCCATCCGGATCCGGCCCGACTGGAATGACACGACAAGAGGCAACGATGCCATCGCGTCCTCCAAGTCCGATGCATGGCCTTCGAGCGAGACCGGCTGCCGGATGGCAACAGTGGTGTAACTGCTTGTTTCGCGTGAACTATACCACCACGAGCGGCTTGCAGCGCAGGCTACCGTCAGCGCAACTTCAAGGTATGCACAACTTCCTTAATCGAGCACGCGGGGAGCGTCTCAAGACATTTGCAGGCAGGCGTTGCAGCAACAAAAAAAGGCGAACTCGCGTTCGCCTTTTTTACGTATGTTGGCGGAGTGGACGGGACTCGAACCCGCGACCCCCGGCGTGACAGGCCGGTATTCTAACCAACTGAACTACCACTCCAGGTACAACTGAATCCGGCGCGCTTGAAGCATCGGCGCACCGATGAAACTGGTGGGTGCTGAGAGGCTCGAACTCCCGACATTCGCCTTGTAAGGGCGACGCTCTACCAACTGAGCTAAGCACCCCTGGGCCTCGCAGCGCACCCGGGACCACGCCGATCACGTGCCCATCGGGTGCAATTGGGCTAACGAGTCCGGTGTGCGAAGTCCGCTAGTTTAGCGCATCTTTCAGCGCTTTTCCAGCCCGGAACTTGGGCACCTTGGCGGCGCGGATCTTGATGGCGGCGCCCGTGCGCGGATTGCGACCGGCACGTGCCGTGCGCTTGCCGACATAGAACGAGCCGAAGCCCACCAGCGTGACCATCGAGCCTTTCTTGAGCGAGCCGCGGATCGCGGTCACCGTGGCATCGAGCGCCCGCCCCGCCGCCGCCTTCGAAATATCTGCATGCTTGGCAATCGCGTCGATCAGTTCGGATTTGTTCACAAACGTCCCCTCATGGCTGCATTGCGTTCGGGAGTTCGATCAGGGATCGAGAATTTTGGTGGCGCGCAAAACGACGTGCCGGAGAACTGTTATAGCGCCCGCGATTTCGCCGTGTCAAGAATTAATCCACCTTGAAGTGGCGAACAAACCGTGGTCATTGCGCCGTTGTTTCGCGTTGTGTGCGAGGAAGCCCACGCACATGATTGAAGAAATGCAATTGATGCTCTGCAACGCACGGCAACGGTGCGCGACATGGATGCAACAAAGAAAAACGCGGGCACTTTCCGTGCCCGCGTTCGAGGTCGATCAATCGATGCTGATCAGTGCTTCAGCACGGCGGCCTTGTCGTCGGTGCCCGCGATCGGCGCCACGGGGGGCACGTCGGTCTTCGGGCTGTCATCGCCAAGCGGCACCGGGTGCCGCTCGAGCGCGGCTTCCAGCACCTGCTCGATCCAGCGCACCGGAATGATATCCAGGCGGTTCTTGATCTCGTCCGGAATCTCGGCCAGGTCCTTCACGTTTTCTTCCGGGATCAGCACCGTCTTGATGCCGCCACGGCCGGCCGCCAGCAGCTTCTCCTTCAGGCCGCCGATCGGCAGCACTTCGCCGCGCAGCGTGATCTCGCCCGTCATCGCAACGTCGCAGCGCACCGGAATGCCGGTGAGAATCGACACGATGGCCGTGACGATCGCGCCGCCCGCCGACGGTCCGTCCTTGGGCGTGGCGCCTTCGGGCAAGTGGACGTGCAGGTCGGTCTTCGTGTAGAAGTCCGCAGCGATGCCGAGCTGCTTCGAGCGGTGGCGCACCACCGACAGCGCAGCCGCGATCGACTCGTTCATCACTTCGCCGAGCTTGCCCGTGCTGGTGGTCTTGCCCTTGCCCGGCAATGCCACGGCTTCGATCGTCAGCAGGTCGCCGCCCACTTCGGTCCACGCCAAGCCGGTGACCTGGCCCACCTGGTTCTGCTTCTCGGCAATGCCGTAGGTGAAGCGGCGCACACCCAGGTACTTGTCGAGGTTCTTGGAGTTGATCTCGACCGGCCCCTTGGCCTTGCGGCCCTTGCCTTCGGATTCCTTCAGCAGCAGCGCCTTGACCACCTTGCGGCAGATCTTGGAGATGTCGCGCTCGAGGCTGCGTACGCCGGCTTCGCGCGTGTAATACCGCACGATGTCGCGCAGCGCGCTTTCGGCCAGGTGCAGCTCGTCGGGCTTGATGCCGTTGGCCTTCATCTGCTTGGGCGTCAGGTATTGCTTGGCGATGGCGATCTTCTCGTCCTCGGTATAACCCGACAGGCGAATCACTTCCATCCGGTCGAGTAACGGCGCCGGGATGTTCATCGAGTTGGCCGTAGCCACGAACATCACGTCGGAGAGGTCGTACTCGACTTCGATGTAGTGATCCACGAACGTGTCGTTCTGCTCCGGGTCGAGCACTTCAAGCAGTGCCGACGACGGGTCGCCGCGGAAATCCTGCCCCATCTTGTCGACTTCATCGAGCAGGAACAAGGGATTGCGCACGCCCACCTTGGTCATGTTCTGCAGGATCTTGCCGGGCATCGAACCGATGTAGGTGCGGCGATGGCCGCGGATCTCGGCTTCGTCGCGCACGCCGCCCAGGCTCATCCGCACGAACTTGCGGCCCGTGGCCTTGGCCACCGACTGGCCGAGCGAGGTCTTGCCCACGCCGGGGGGGCCGACGAGGCAAAGGATGGGCGCCTTCAGCTTGTCCACACGCTGCTGCACGGCGAGGTACTCGACGATGCGTTCCTTGACCTTCTCGAGGCCGTAGTGATCGGCGTCGAGGATCTTGACCGCGGCCGCCAGGTCCTTGCTGATCTTGCTCTTCTTGCGCCACGGCAGTTGCGTGAGCGTGTCGATGAACGTGCGCACGACCGTGGCCTCAGCCGACATCGGCGACATCATCTTGAGCTTTTTCAGCTCCGTCATCGCCTTGGCCTCGGCCTCCTTCGACATGCGGGCGGCCTTGATCTTCTTTTCCATCTCCTCGAGGTCGGCGTTTTCGTCGCCCTCCCCAAGTTCCTTCTGGATCGCCTTGACCTGTTCGTTCAGGTAGTACTCACGCTGGCTCTTCTCCATCTGGCGCTTGACACGGCCACGGATGCGCTTTTCCACCTGCAGAATGTCGACCTCGCCCTCCAGCACGCCCAGGAGGTGCTCGAGGCGCTTGCCCACCTCGCCCATCTCGAGGATCTGCTGCTTCTGCTCGAGCTTCAGCGGCAGGTGCGCCGCAATGGCATCGGCCAGCCGGCCGCCATCGTCGATGCCGGACATCGACGTCAGGATTTCCGGGGGGATCTTCTTGTTCAGTTTGACGAACTGGTCGAACTGCGCGAGCAGCGCCCGGCGCATCGCTTCGACTTCGTTCGCGCTGCCGGCATCGGGGGCCAGCGGCACGGCCTCGGCGACCAGGTAGTCGCCGCGATCTTCGACGCTGGCAATGCGGGCACGCTGCGCGCCTTCGACCAGCACCTTCACGGTGCCATCGGGCAGCTTCAGCATCTGCAGGACCGTGGCAATGCTGCCGATCTCATAGAGATCGCTGCCGGCCGGATCGTCCTTGGCGGCCTGGCGCTGCGCGGCCAGCAAAATGTGCTTGCCGGTATCCATCGCGACGTCGAGCGCCTTGATGGACTTGGGGCGTCCAACGAACAGCGGAATCACCATGTGCGGGAACACGACCACGTCGCGCAGGGGCAGCAGCGGCAGCGCGGACAGGTCGGCGGGGAGACTGGGCGTGGAAGACATGGCGGCTCTCAGGTAGGGGTACTGATCGGAAAATGGGGGTCACAAGGCCGGCTGTCAAGCCGTCCTTGGGGTGACTGCATCAGATTCCCTTGTAAAGCAGAGGGTTAGGATTGCGACGCCGCCATCTTGGGCGGGTCGGCAAACATCAGCAGCGGCTTGCCGTCATTGGTGATCGTGGACTCGTCGACCACCACCCGGGACAGGTTGGTCTGCGACGGCAGATCGTACATGACGTCCAGGAGCACCTGCTCCAGGATCGAACGCAGGCCGCGGGCACCGGTCTTGCGCGCCAGCGCCTTGCGGGCGATGGCCCGCAGCGCGGCCTCGCGGATCTCGAGTTCCACGCCTTCCATGCGGAACATCTTCTGGTATTGCTTGAGCAGCGCGTTCTTGGGCTCGACCAGGATCTGGATCAGCGCCGCCTCGTCCAGCTCGTCAAGCGTGGCGGCCACCGGCAGCCGCCCCACGAACTCGGGAATGAGACCGAACTTGATCAGGTCCTCAGGCTCGGTGTTGCGCAACAGCATCGAAACGTTCTTGCGATCTTCCGGACTCGACACCTCCGCGCCGAAGCCGATGCCGGTCTTGGCGGTGCGCTGGCGGATGATCTTTTCGAGACCATCGAACGCGCCGCCGCAGATGAACAGGATGTTGGTGGTGTCGACCTGGACGAATTCCTGATTGGGATGCTTGCGCCCGCCCTGCGGCGGCACCGAGGCGATGGTGCCCTCGATCAGCTTCAGCAACGCCTGCTGCACCCCTTCACCCGACACGTCGCGCGTGATCGAAGGGTTGTCGCTCTTGCGCGAGATTTTGTCGATCTCGTCGATGTAGACGATGCCGCGCTGCGCCTTCTCGATGTCGTAGTCGCACTTCTGCAGCAGCTTCTGGATGATGTTCTCGACGTCCTCGCCCACGTAACCTGCTTCGGTCAGCGTGGTGGCATCGGCGATGACGAAGGGGACGTCGAGGAGCCGCGCCAGCGTTTGCGCCAGCAGCGTCTTGCCCGACCCCGTGGGGCCGATCAGGAGGATGTTGGACTTGGCGAGTTCGACCTCGTCGTCCTTGCTGCCCGATTCGAGTCGCTTGTAGTGGTTGTACACCGCCACCGAGAGAATCTTCTTGGCCGGCTCCTGACCGATCACGTATTGATCGAGGCTCTGGCGGATCTCGTGGGGCGTGGGCAGCTTGCTGCGATCGGTGCGCGCGGCTTCGCTGCCCGCGCCCTCTTCCCGGATGATGTCGTTGCAAAGTTCGATGCACTCGTCGCAGATGAAAACCGACGGGCCCGCAATCAGCTTGCGCACCTCGTGCTGACTCTTGCCGCAAAACGAGCAATAAAGCAGCTTGTCGCCAGAAGATTTATCGGCCATTCAACGACCTGCCTTGGGAACCTGTAGAGAAGTCTCGATCAACTTTACGCGCTCGGGATGCGGTTTTGCAAGACCTTGTCGATCAAACCGTATTCCTGGGCCTCTTCCGCCCACAGAAAACGGTCACGGTCGTGGTCGAGTTCAACCTGTTCGGGCGTGCGTCCGGTGAATTTTGCCATCAATGCGATGAACCGGCGCTTTAGATTGATGGCGTATTGCGCATGGCGCTCGATATCGGACACCTGGCCCTGGAATCCGCCCGACGGCTGGTGGATCATCACGGTGGAGTTGGGCAGCGCAAAACGCTTGCCGGGCGCCCCGGCGGCGAGCAGGAACGCACCCATGCTGGCGGCCATGCCCACGCACAGCGTGGAGACGTCCGGCTTGATGAACTGCATCGTGTCGTAGATGGCCATCCCGGCGGACACCGAACCGCCCGGGGAGTTGATGTAGAAATAGATTTCCTTGTCCGGGTTTTCGGATTCAAGGAACAGCATCTGCGCAACGATCAGGTTGGCGGTGCCGTCGTTGACCGGGCCGACCAGGAACACCACGCGCTCCTTCAGCAGTCGCGAATAGATGTCGTAGGCGCGTTCACCCCGGCCGCTTTGCTCGATGACCATGGGCACGAGGCCCAGCGCTTGCGGTTCAACGGGAAGGTTCGAAGGCACTTGGGGCTGAAAAATCACGATGGGATCCTGGTGAACGCCTGCCGCGGAGTTCGCGGCGGCAACGAGGGCGACGGCGCATCGAGACAGTTGTGGCTTACAACGACCGCAGGGCTCGAGCGCGATGAACCTGCAAGATGGGTCCGGACGGCGCGAACGTCAAGCGGCGCCGACAAACGTCCCGCAGGTGCGGGGAGAAAGTTCAGGACTGTTGCGCGGGCGCCATCAGCGCCTCGAACGTTGTCGGGACATCTTTGACCTGCGCCTTGGCCAGCACCCAGTCCACCACATTGCGTTCCACCGCGAGGCCCTCGAAATCGTTGAGGCGCTCGGGCTTTTCGAAATGCCAGCGGATCACGGCCTCGGGTTGCTCGTAGGTCTGCGCGACTTCGCTCACCATCGCCATCACCTGCTCCGGCTTGGCCTGCAGGCCTTCCGTGCGCACCAACTCGCCCAGGATCAAGCCAAGAGCCACGCGTTCTTCGGCTTGCGGCCGAAAGAGGTCGGGCGTCAATTTGATGTCGTCGGCCTTCATGCCCTGCTGCTCGAGATTGGCGCCCATCCGGCGCATCAGTTGGACCGCTTCAAGATCGACCAGCGACTTGGGCAGCGTGACCTGCGTTTTTTCGCGCAGACCCTTCATGGCCTGGTCCTTGAGTACGCCTTCGAGCTTGCGCTTCAATTCGAGTTTCAGGTTGGCTTCAACTTCGCTGCGCAGGTCCTCGACCTTGCCGCTCTTGATGCCGAAGGCGGTGGCGAACTCGGTATCCAGTGCCGGAATGTTGGCCTGGGCCACTTCCTTCACCGTAAGCTCGAACGTGGCCGTTTTTCCCGCCACTTCCTTGCCGTGGTAGTCGGCGGGAAACGTCAGCGGAAACGACTTCGATTCGCCGGTGGAGGCACCCATCACCGCCGCCTCGAATTCGGGCAGCATGCGGCCTTCGCCCAGCGCAATGGCAAAGTCCTTGGCCTGGCCGCCGGGGAACTCGACCCCATCGATCGAACCGCTGAAGTCGACCGTGACGCGATCGCCGGCCTGCGCGGGACGCGTAACCACGTCGAACACGGCGCGCTGCTTGCGCAGCACGTCCAGCGTGCGATCGAGGTCGGCCGCCGTGACTTCGACCACGGGCCGCTCGATGGTGACCGTGGCGACGTCGCCCACCGTCACTTCGGGGTAGACCTCGAAGACCGCCGAGAACTCGAGGCTGCCGTCGGCGGAGGCCTGCGACTTGGGCTCGATGCGCGGATAACCGGCCACGCGCAGGTTTTGCTCGCGCACTGCATCGTTGAAGCTGGTTTGCACGGCGTCGGAGATGACGTCGGAACGAACCTGCGGGCCATACTGCTGCGCCACCATCTTGATGGGGACCTTGCCGGGGCGAAAGCCCGGGATCTTGACCGTCTTGGCCAGGCGCGCAAGGCGCTTCTCGACCTCGCCTTCGATCGATTGCACAGGCACGGCCACGGACAGCCGGCGTTCGAGTTGACCCAGGGTTTCCAGCGTGCTTTGCATGCTCGTATGAATCCTTGATACGGTAGTTGGACTTGCTTGGGATGGTGCGAAAGGGGGGACTCGAACCCCCACGGGCTGCCCCGCCAGCTCCTAAGGCTGGTGCGTCTACCAATTCCGCCACTTTCGCCGGCCGCGAGGGCGTTGATGGCGCCGTGCCTCGAATGTCGCCGCACTTGCCCGGCAGGCATCCATCAGGTCGGGAACGCCGCTTTCGCGCAACGGGTTAGTATAGCGGATCGGCCCGGTTCATGCCAGCCAACCCCGCGCGCAGGCACCGGGGACCCCGCCGCTGGCTTGTCCTTATCCCCGTTTTTGCGAGATTCGCGTGTCCGTCGGTCATTACGAGAATTTTCCCGTCGCATCGCGACTCGTGCCGGCAGCCCTGCGCCCGGCCGTGGTGGCGATCTATCGCTTCGCCCGCACGGCCGACGACCTTGCCGATGAAGGCGACGCGCCGGCGGCCGAGCGCATTGCCGCGCTGGCGGCCTTTGACCACGCGCTCGACCGCATTGCGGCCGGTGAAACGCCGGCCGAGGCGCCCTTTCCCCCACTGGCCGCCGCCATTCGCGAACATGCGCTGCCGATGGCGCCGTTCCACGACCTGTTATCCGCGTTCACGCAGGATGTCAGCGTCAGCCGCTATGGCACCTACGCCGACCTCGCCGACTATTGCCGCCGCTCGGCCAATCCGGTCGGGCGTTTGCTGCTTGCCCTCTATCGTGCCGATGACCCGGTCAACCTGCAGCACAGCGACGCGATCTGCACCGGCCTGCAGCTCACCAACTTCTGGCAGGACGTCGCCGTCGATTGGCGCAAGAACCGCGTCTACCTGCCGCAGGAGGACCTGGAGCGCTTCAACGTGCCTTTGACGCAGATTGCCGCCGGTCGCAGCGACGACCGCTGGCGCGCGCTTCTCGCGTTCGAGACGACACGCGCCCGCGCACTGCTCGTGTCGGGCCGGCCCCTCACCCGTGCGCTGCCGTGGCGCCTCGGGCTCGAACTCTCGGCCGTGATCGCCGGCGGCCTGCGCATCCTCGACCGCATCGACGACGTCCGCGGCGACGTGTTCGCGCATCGACCGCAGCTCGCGGCGCGCGACTGGTGCGTGGTCGCGTACCATGCGCTGCTGCCATCCCGCGCCCGTACCGCATGACGCCCGACGAGTATTGCCAGCAGAAGGCCGCGCAGAGCGGCTCGAGCTTCTACTACAGCTTCCTGTTCCTGCCTCCGCCACGTCGGCGCGCAATCACGGCGCTGTACGCGTTCTGCCGCGAAGTGGACGACGTCGTCGACGAAGTGGCCGACCCTGCAGTCGCCCGCGCCAAGCTCGCGTGGTGGCGCCAGGAAGTCTCGACGATCTACGCCGGCACGCCGCAGCATCCGGTGGCGCAGGCGCTGGTTGCGATCGTGCGCGACTTCGATCTGCCCGAGGCGCACCTCCACACGGTCATCGACGGGATGGCGATGGATCTCGAGCAGACGCGCTATCTCGATTTTGCGACGCTCGAGCGGTATTGCCATCGCGTAGCGGGGGTCGTGGGCCTCATGTCAGCCTCGATCTTCGGGTACACCGATCCGGCCACGCTCGGCTATGCCCGCGACCTCGGCATTGCCTTCCAACTCACCAATATCTGCCGCGATGTCGGCGAGGACGCGCGCCGTGGCCGCATCTACCTGCCGCAGGAAGATCTGTCGCGCTTCGGTGTCGCGCCGTCATCGCTGTTGCGCGCCGACTACGGCGAATCCTTCGTCAAGCTGATGGCCTTCGAGGTGGACCGCGCGCGCGCGTGGTACGCGCGGGCGCTGGCGCAGCTGCCGGCAGCCGACAGGCGCGCCCAGCGCACCGGACTCATCATGGCCGGCATCTACCAGACCCTGCTCACCGAGATCGCGCGTGACGGCTATCGCGTGCTCGACCGGCGTACCTCCCTCACGCCGCTGCGCAAGCTCTACATCGCATGGAAGACATCCCGGGCCGCGTGACCTCGCCGGTCGCGGTGATCGGGGGCGGCTGGGCCGGTTGCGCCGCAGCGCTCGCGCTCGCCGATGCCGGCGTCCCCGTGACCTTGCACGAAGCGGGGCCCGTGCTCGGGGGTCGCGCCCGCCGTGTCGACCGCGATGGACTGCCACTGGACAACGGTCAGCACCTGCTGCTTGGGGCCTACACGCAAACGTTGGCTTTGCTCGAGCGCGTGCATGGCCAGGCGGCATTACGCGGGCGCCTGGTCCGCAGGCCGCTGATCCTCGCCCCCTTCGCGCCGACACAGCCCGATGCGATGACGCTGATCGCCCGCACGGCGCCGGGCCGCCTCGGCCTGCTGGCAGGGCTGCTGACCGCGCGCGGGCTCTCGTGGCGCGAGCGCATCGACAACCTGCGCTGGTTCTCCGCGCTGCAGCGCCAGGGTTTCGTGCGTCCCGCGACCGAGACCGTGGCCACCATGCTGCGGCCGCTGCCGCGGCGCGTGGCTACGCAATTGTGGGAACCGCTTTGCCTCGCGGCGCTCAACACGCCGGCCGCGACCGCCTCGGCGCAGATCTTCGCCAACGTGTTGCGCGCCGCCTTCGCCGGCGCCGCCGACGCGAGCGACTTCGTGCTCGCCACCGAGGACCTTTCCGCATTCTTTCCCGAAGGCGCACAGCGCGCGATCGTGGCTGCCGGGGGCACCGTATCGCTGGGGCGGCGAGCACAGGTGCTGGCCGCAAGCGCGGGGCGCGCGATGCTGGCCAGTGAGGCACGCGCCGTCGACGTCGGCGCAGTGATCGTGGCGGTGGGTCCGCATCAGGTCGCGCAGGCATTGGCACCGGAATTCGTGGCCAGCGCTCCGGCGCTCGCCGCCGCGATCGACGTGCTGCAATTGTTGCGCTACGAATCGATCACCACCATTTGGCTGGGCTATGACCGACGCATGCCGCTGCCCGCACCCATCGTTCGGCTGGACGATGCGCCGGGGCAATGGCTGGTGGACCGCCCCGACATACTGGTCCGTGCGGCCAACGATCAAGCGCGACCACCCGTCGCGCAAATGCTGGCCGCGATCATCAGTGCCGACGGACCGCACCTGCAACTGGCGCATGCCGAGCTCGTCCGCGTGGTCGACGCGCAGTTACGCCGGCTGCGCCCCGGCTGGCCGGCATGCATCTGGTCGCAGGTGATCGTCGAGAAGCGCGCAACGTACGCGTGCACGCCGGGACGGCCAAGACCGGCGGCGCCGCGGCTGTCACCCGGCCTCTACCTTGCGGGCGACTACGTCAACGCCGAGTTTCCCGCCACGCTGGAGGCCGCCGTCCGCAGTGGCGTCGCCGCGGCGCACGCCGTGCTGGAGGATCGCCGCTGACGGTTGTCCTTCTCGCGCTTTTGATCGCAATCGTGACGCGACAACGGTCATCCGTCAGCCATCCGTAAGCGGCGCGTACGCATCATGCGGACGTCGCCACCCGATGCGTGGCTCCCTGCCGAAAGTTGCACGATGCTCCGCCACCTTTTCCTCGCTTTGCTTGTCCTGGCTCTTACAGCAGCGCGCACCGCAACCGCCGCCGCCGATCTGACCGACCATTGGTGGATCGAAAGCGAATCCGGCTGGGGGCTGAGCGTGACCCAGCAGGAGGAGATTGCCTTCGTGGTGCTCTTCGTCTATGGACCGAGCGGCGCGCCGCTGTGGTTGACCGCCACCACCACCCGTTTCGGCATCGACGCCGAGGGCAATCCCGGCTTTGCCGGTGCGTTGTACGCCACGTCGGGCCCGCCGCAAGGCGGTCCCTTCGACCCGACCAAGGTGAAGGCCACGCCGGTCGGCACCGTCAGCCTCCAGGCCACCGGTCCCGCGTCCGCAACGCTGCAGTACACCTACAACGGCGCGACGATCAAGAAAAACGTCCGCCGCTTCACGTTCCGGGACAAGGATTGGACCGGCATCTACCGCGCCGCGCTCCGTGCCAATTATTTCGGCTGCGCGGCGGATTTCACGCCAGCCTTCATCTACGACGATGGCATCATGGACGTTGAACAGGACGGCGCGAAGTTCACGCTGACCTGGGACGGTCGCAAGTCGGTGTGCACCTTCACCGGCACCTATCGTCAGGATGGACGCGTGGGGTCGGTCAGCGGGACCTATGCCTGCACCGAGGGTCCGCAGGGGGATTTCAATCTGTCCAGGCTCGAGACCAATTCCATCGGGCCGTCGGCGGTTCTCACGGCATCGCATCCGAGCTGCAACAAGATGGAAGTGGCGC
This sequence comes from uncultured beta proteobacterium, assembly GCA_963805355.1. Lineage (GTDB taxonomy): Bacteria > Pseudomonadota > Gammaproteobacteria > Burkholderiales > Casimicrobiaceae > VBCG01. The sequence goes on from CAWDTZ010000004.1 coordinate 1,256,728, forward strand.
TGTCCGGCTTCGCGCTCAACGCGCGCTAGGCGGGGGCCATGCCGGGCCCACCGGCGCCCGCGCGCCGGTTTCAACTGCCCGTGCGATTGCGCAAAAGCCGCTGCTGCTCCCTTGCCCAGTCGCGCTCCTTGATGGATTCACGCTTGTCGTGCTGCTTCTTGCCCTTGGCGAGCCCCACTTCAAGCTTGATGCGACCGGTGCGAAAATGCAGGTCAAGCGGGGCCAGGGTATACCCCGCGCGCTCGACCTTGCCGACGAGGCGGTTGATTTCCTCGCGGTGCATCAGCAGCTTGCGCGAACGCGTGGGATCCGCATGGACATGGGTGGAGGCGGTGGCCAGCGGCGAGATATGCGCGCCGATCAGCATGATCTCGGCGTTCTTGATCACGACGTAGGCTTCCTTGATGTTGGCGCGCCCCGCCCGGATGGCCTTGACCTCCCAGCCTTCGAGGGCAAGACCGGCTTCGACGCGTTCCTCGATAAAATAGTCGTGGAAGGCTTTCCGGTTTTCGACGATGCTCATGGCGGATCCGATCTTGCCGCCGGACAGGCGACGGGTTCAACGTATGTTAACAACCCTGGGAACATCAGCATGCATCGCGTCGTGAAATCGGTGCTGGTTCCGTACAGCGCCAGGCAGATGTTCGATCTCGTCGACGATGTCACCGCGTACCCGGAATTCCTGCCGTGGTGCAGTGGCGCCACCGTGCTCGCCCAGGCCGCGGACACCAAGACGGCGCGCCTTGAAATCGACTACCGCGGCGTGCGCGCGCATTTCACCACGGACAACATCAACGTGCCCGGCAAGTCGATCGTCGTGGTGCTGAAGGATGGCCCCTTTCGCAAACTCCATGGCGAATGGCGCTTCCGCGCGCTGGCGACGCAGGCCAGCAAGGCGGAGTTTGCGTTGAACTATGAGTTCGCCACCGTCGTGCTCGAAGGCATTGTCGGGCCGGTGTTCAACCACATTGCCAACACGTTCATCGATGCCTTCGTTCGCCGCGCCGAGGCTACGTGCGAACCGCCCGCGCCGGGATAATGGTTGCCGTCACCGTGGTCTACGCCGCGCCGGGCATCGAGGCCGCGGTGGAACTCGAACTCCCCTTTTCTGCCACGATCGCGGATGCGGTCACCGCCAGCGGCTTGCTCGCGCGGTGGCGCCTCGCCCCCTCGGACTTGGCGTTTGCAATCTTCGGCCAGCGCGCCGACCCCTCCACCCCGTTGCGCGACGGCGATCGCGTCGAACTGACGCGGCCGCTGCGAATCGATGCCAAGGCCGCGCGACTGGCCCGCGCCGCCCTCGCCCCTCGGCGCTGATCAACCCCCGGCGTTGCGCGCAATGCGCCAATCCGAGACAATGGCCGGATGCCCGCGCTCGTCCCACGCCGCTTTTCGATTGCCTTAGCCTGCGTCGCCTGCGCTTGCGCATGGTCGACGGCTCACGCCAAGGACACCACGGCCTCTCGCCCGTTGTCCACGTCGGCGCTCACGACGGCCGGCAAGGTATGGAGCGGCACGCAAGACGTGGCGATCTACGCACTGGGCCTGATCGGCGTCGACTACCGGTTCGGCGGCAACACGCCCGACCGCGGCCTCGATTGCAGCGGCCTTGTGCGCTACGTATTCCAGGAAGTCACCGGCGTGACCCTGCCACGCACGTCGCGCGAGATGAGCAGCATCGGCAGCAAGATTGGACTGGGCGACTTGAAACCGGGCGATCTCGTGTTTTTCAACACGCGGCGCTTCCAGTTCTCGCATGTCGGCATCTATCTTGGCGACAACCGCTTCATCCACGCGCCGGCCACCGGCGGCGAGGTGGAGATCGCGCGATTGTCGGAATCGTACTGGCAAAAACATTTCGATGGCGCCCGCCGCCTGGTGGGGGTGCTGCCTGCGCTGGTGCCCAGCGTCATCTCCCCGGCGTTGGCCGACACGCCAAGGTTCTCCGCGTCGGCACCCGTCACCGCGGCGCCCGACGTGGTTTCCGCTACGCGCTGATCATTCGGTGGCGCCGGCGCGCTGCAGCGCCTCAGCCATGGCCTTTTCGTTGCCACGAATGGCCCACGACAGCGCCGTGGCACCATTCTGGTTGCGCCTCCTGACGTCGGCACCCTTCGTCAAAAGCAGCGTGACGACCGGCCCCTTGCCTTCGCGAACGGCCATCATCAGGGCGGTGGTGCCATTGGGCGACGCCGCGTTGATGTTGGCACCCTCCGCCAGCAAATAGGTCACCATCGCCTCCTGCCCACCGGTGGCCGCATAGATCAGCGGCGTCCATGCCGGCCCTTCCAGTTCGGCGCCGCGTTGACGCAGCTTCTTGGCAATCTCCAGGTTACCGACCAGGGCCGCGTACATCAGCGCCGAATCGCCGAACGGGTTGCGCGCATTGACCTTGGCCCCTCCGGCCAGCAGCGCGTCGACGGCCGCTGCCGAATTGTTGCGCGCGGCGATCACCAGCACCGGCTCGCCCAGGGCATCGACGGAATTGGGATCCACGCCCTTGGCCAGCAGTTCCTTGACCAGCGATGCCCGGTCGTTGACGGCCGCGAACACCATGTCGTCGTTCTGCTGCGCCCATGCGGCTTGTGCGGCAAACGCCGCAAGCAGCATGGCGCCGGCCCAACGGAGGAAGTCGGCTGCGCGGGATTGATCAATGTGTTGGCGTTGGGACATGAGCGTCGATCTTGAACAGGTTGAAGAAATTGGCCGTGGTGGCGGCGGCGATGGTCTCGAGCGGAACCTCGCGCAGGCGCGCGATCTCCGCGGCGACCAGCGGCACCCATGCGGGTTGATTGCGCTTGCCGCGATGCGGCGCAGGCGCGAGATAGGGGCTGTCCGTTTCGATCAGCATCCGGTCGAGCGGAACCCGGCGCGCGACATCCTTGATCGCCAGCGCGTTCTTGAAGGTCACGATGCCGGAAAACGAAATATGGAAACCGAGGTCGAGGGCGCGCTGCGCGACATCCCAGGGCTCGGTGAAGCAGTGCATCACGCCACCCGCCTGGTCGGCCCCCTCCTCGCGCATGATCGCGATCGTGTCGGCGGCGGCGGCGCGCGTGTGGATCACCAGTGGTTTGCCGGTTTCCCGCGCGGCACGGATGTGCCGGCGAAAGCGCTCCCGTTGCCACTCGAGGTCACCTTCGAGGCGAAAATAGTCGAGTCCGGTTTCGCCGATGGCCATCACCTTGGGCGTGGCGGACAGCGTGACGAGTTCGGCGACCGTAGGCTCGGGGGTGTCCACATAGTCCGGATGCACGCCCACCGTGGCGTAGAGGTTGGCGTGCGCCTGCGCGATGGCCACGACCTTGGGCCATGCCGGCAGATCGACGCCAATGCACAGCGCGTGCGTGACGGCATGCTCGCGCATGGCGTCCAGCACGGCGGGCAGTTCGCTCGCGAGTTCGGGAAAATCGAGATGGCAATGCGAATCGACAAACACGGCGGGACCGACGATCTGGAAAGGAAAGGAGTACGGCAACCGCGCGATCCGCGGCAACCGCGCCCGCGACTTACATCGTGTGCGTGGGTCGCGTGGACGCGAGCGTCTCGCCCAGGATCTTCTCGATGGTCGCGCGCGCGGCCGCACCGGTGTCGTCCAGCGTGAATTGCACGCCGATGCCCTGCGTGCGATTGCCTTGCACGCCTTCAGGCGTCAACCAGACCACCTTGCCCTGCACGGCGAGGCGGTTGGGATCGTCCATCAACGAGAGCAGCATGAAGACTTCCTCGCCCAGCGCGTACTGCCGCGACGTGGGAATGAAGATGCCGCCCCCTTTGAGGAAAGGCATGTACGCGGCATACAGTGCCGCCTTTTCGCGGATGTTGAGCGACAACACGCCCGGTCGCGCGGCGTTGGCAGCGGGTGCGGGAGGAGGTGCCTTGCGGTCGACCATGATCAGGGGAAAACACTCCGGTAATCCAGCAGCACCATTTCCGCGACCAGGCGCGGCTGCAGCGGGTGCGCCACCAGCAGGCGCTGGCGCAATAGTGATCGATGATAGCGAAAGAGCGCCCGGGGCGCCACCGCGCCGGCCAGGTCACCCAGGGGAGCCGCGAAATCGGGATTGAACATCGGCGCGCCGCCGCTGACCACGCGACCGAGATCGGCAGTCCAGGCGATCAGCCAATCGATGACCTGCCCCAGCCGCGCCTTGCGCTCGTCGCGCGGAGCGGAATCGATGCGGGCCGCCAGCGCCACGGACGACATCGCCTTCGGCATCGACAGCGCGTCCAGCCAGAATTTGCGTTCCTGCTGCAGCGACGGATCGGCCAGCGCCACCGCCACCAGCGGCGCGCCCCCGGCCTGCCCCAGCAGCGATCCGGGGTTGGCCACACCCAGCGATGCCATCCAGGCCTGTGCGGCGGCAGCGTCCGCGCGCGGCGCGGGCACACGCCGGCAGCGACTGCGGATGGTCGCCGGCAATCGGCCGGGTTGATGGGCGATCAGCATGAGGAAGGTTTCCGGGGGCGGCTCTTCCAGCGTTTTCAGCAGCGCATTGGCGGCCGCGGCATTCATGGCTTCCGCCGGCACGATCACCGCCACCTTGGCGCGCCCGCGATGGCTGGTGACCTGCGCCCACCGCGTGAGCGAGCGGATGGCATCCACGGGAATGGCATCCAGCATCTTGATCGAACCGTCATCCTCGACGGCGAACGGCTCCACCATGCGCAGGTCGGGATGCTGTCCGGCGGTGACATAGATACAACTGGGACAGACGCCGCAGGCGAGTCCGCTCGCCTGCGGCTGTTCGCACAGCAGCGACCGCGCGAGGTTCATCGCCAGCGCGCGCTTGCCGATGCCGCGCGGACCGTCGAGCAGCAGCGCATGCGGCCACGTGGCGCGGCCCGCGAGCCGCGCGCGCGCGAAATCCACTTGCCACGGCAGCAACGCGGGCCATGGCGGACCGTCGGCAGGGCCGGCGACCGGTTCGCTCATTCGTGCAGCAACTGCACGAGTCGCGCCCGCACCTGTTCGAGCGGCAGCGCGGAGTCGACGATGCGAAACCGCGCAGGTTCGGCCCCGGCGCGCGCCAGATAGGCCGCCCGCACGCGCTGGAAGAAGTCCTCGCGCTCCACTTCGAACTTGTCGAGTTCGCGACCGTCCGCCAGCGCGCGGTCGAGCCGCTCGCGTGAAACCGCCGGCGGCACGTCGAAAAGCAGCGTGAGGTCGGGGCGGCAATCGTCATGCACGAAGCGTTCGAGCTCAGCGATGCGCTCGGCGGCAACGCCGTGACCGCCGCCCTGATAGGCATAGGTGGCGTCGCTGAACCGATCGCACAGCACCCAGTCGCCGCGCGCGAGCGCCGGCCGGATCACCTGTTCGACATGCTCGCTGCGCGCCGCGAACATCAGCAGCGTCTCGGCTTCGTGGGTCATCGGGGTGTGCAGCAACATTTCGCGCAACTGCTCGCCAACGCGCGTGCCGCCGGGCTCGCGCGTGGCAACCACGCGGTGCCCCAGCGCGACGATGGCCTCGGCCAGCGCGTCGACGTGCGAACTCTTGCCGGCGCCATCGACGCCCTCAAGCGTGATGAAGCGGCCGCGGGGAGGATTCACTTGGCGTTCTCGTTGAAAAGGAAAGGCGCGCGTCAACGCCCGCCCTTCTGGAATTTTGACACGGCCCGGTTGTGATCGGCGAGATTGGTCGAGAAATGCGAGCTGCCGTCGCCGCGCGCCACGAAGTACAGGAATTCGGTGGCCGGCGGATTCACGACGGCGTCGAGCGATGCCTGCGAGGCCATGGCAATCGGGGTCGGCGGCAAGCCGTCGCGCGTATAGGTATTCCACGGCGTGTCCGCCTCGAGGTCGCGTTTGCGCAGGTTGCCATCGAAGCGCTCACCCATGCCGTAGATCACGGTGGGATCGGTCTGCAGGCGCATGCCGTAGCGCAGGCGGTTGACGAATACCGAGGCGATCAGCGGACGGTCGGACGCGCGTCCCGTTTCCTTCTCGACAATGGAAGCCAGCACCAGCACTTCCGCCGGTGATTTGAGCGGCACATTCGGCGCGCGGCGCGCCCAGGCGTCGGCCACACGCGTTTGTTGCGCGTGCAATGCCCGCTTCAGTACGGCCACATCGGCATTGCCGGCGGCAAAGAAATAGGTGTCCGGATGGAAAGCGCCCTCGGGCGAGGTACCTGCCGCGCCCAGCCTGGCCATCAGGTCGGCGTCGGGAAGGTCGAGCACGGTGTTGCGCAACGCGGGGGTCGCCCGCATCGCCTTTCGTACCTCCGCAAACGTCGTCCCTTCGACGATCACGAACGCGCTTTGCGTCACGTCGCCCTGGGTGAGTGTCGACAACAGCTGGGGCAATGTGACGCCGGACTCGACGGCGTAGCTGCCGGCCTTGATCGTCCGGTCCTGCCCGCGCCAGCGGGCCAACAGGCGCAACGTCCACGCCTGTGGCAAAGCGCCGGCGGCCTCCAGTTCCCGCGCCACCGACCCCAGCGACGCGCCGCCCCGCACCTCGAACTCAAAAGGTGACTGGGGTAGTGGCAGCGGCCGCGTAAGCACGGTCCACCCGAACGCAACCGCGACCGCGGCGGCAAGCGCGATCAGCACGAGGACATAGCGGAGGACGCGGGCAAGGGACATGAGGGGTCCTGCGCGTCCGCACCGTACCCCGGTCGCGCGCAGCGGCGCATTATAATCGGCCCATGCCCAACGCCTGTCGCCAGCTCCCGTCGCGTCGCCTTTCATCCGGCGGCTTCACGCTGATCGAGATCATGGTGGTGATCGTGATCCTCGGTGTGCTGGCCGCGCTGGTGGTCCCGCGCGTGCTCGAGCGACCCGACGAGGCACGCGCCATCGCTGCCAAGAGCGACATCGCGACGATCATGCAGGCGCTGAAGCTCTATCGCCTCGACAACCAGCGCTACCCTACTGCCGAGCAGGGCTTGCCGGCGCTGACCGCCAAGCCCGAGCTGCCGCCCACGCCACCCAACTGGAAGCCCGGTGGCTACCTGGAGCGGCTGCCGAAGGACCCTTGGGGCCGGCCGTTCGTGTACGTCATTCCCGGCGTCCGCGGCGAAATCGAAGTGTTCAGCTTCGGCGCCGATGGGCAGCCGGGCGGGTCCGGGATCGACGCCGACATCGGCTCATGGGATCTCTGACGCGGTTGCCGGTGCGGCGTTCGTGTCCCTCGGCGGCCGGCGGTGCCGGCTTCACGCTGATTGAGATCCTGGTCGTGATCGTTGTGCTCGGCATCGCCGCGGTCGCGGCCGCCATGGCCTTTTCCGGAGACGATGCCGGAGTCGCCACGCGCGAGGCACGGCGTTTTGCGGGCGCCATCGAGCACGCCGCCACGCGGGCCCAGGTGCGTGCCGAAACGCTCGGCGTGTCGGCCGAAGGCACGGGCTGGCGTTTCTGGCGGCGCGACCCTGACCGCGGCACCTGGCAACCGCTGGCCGATGACGATGTGCTGGCGCCGCGCGCACTGCCCCCGGCGATGCAATTGCGCGCGACGAACTTTGCCGGCACGCCGGTAGCGGCCGACGCCATCCTTCCGCTGCGCCCCACCGGCCGTAACGATCCCTTCGCGTTCACCCTCGCCACCGCCACCGTCACGTTCGAAGTCGCTGCCGATCCGCTCAATCGCGTTGCGCTTACCCGGTTGTCCGACACCGCATTGCCATGACGCGCAGTCGCGGCTTCACGCTGGTCGAGATCCTGGTAGCGCTCGCCATCGTCGCAGTGGCGCTTGCGGCGGGCATGCGGGCGCTGGCACAAAGCGCCGACAATGCCTCGGCGCTCAAGGCGCGCACGCTGGCGCTGTGGGTCGCGCAGAATCAGTTGGCGGCTGCACAAATCGCCGTGCCGTGGCCCGCGCTCGGCAAGAGCGAAGGCGAGGCCGAGCAGGCGGGCACGCGCTTCCAATGGCGCGCCGTGGTCGGCAACACGCCCAATCCCTCCTTTCGGCGCATCGAGATCACGGTGGCCGACCCACAGGTTCCGGACTATGCGCTGGCACGATTGATCGGCTTCCTCGGCACGGCTGAACCGCTGCCATGAATCGCCGCGCAACCTGCGGCTTTACGCTGGTCGAGGCGCTGCTCGCGCTTGCCATCTTTGCCACCATCGCGGTGCTCGCCTATCGCGCCACGGCAGCCCTCACCGATGGCGAGTCGCGATTATCGGCCGAGGCACAACGCTGGCGCACGCTCGAGTCCTTCTTCGTTCGCTTCGAAGCCGACATCCGGCAGGCGGTGCCGCGCAGCGTGCGTGTGGGCGGCGTGCGCGAGGCGCCGTGGATGGGCAACGTCGGGCCCGGACGCCAGGGCTCACTGATCTTCAGCCGCGCCGGGGCCGAATTCAGCGTCGAGCCCGGACTGGCCGGCCAGCGGGTCGGCTATCGCTGGCGCGAAGGCACCATCGAGATCGCCTATTGGCCCTATCTCGATCGCCCTGACGGCGGCACACCCGCCGTGTTCGCGCTGGTGCCGGAGGTCGCGCAATTCGAACTCGCGTATCTCGGGCGTGACGGCGGGTGGCGCGATCGCTGGCCCAGTGGCACCGACGCCGACCTGCCGCGCGCGGTGCGCATGACACTCGTGCTGGCCGATGGCATGCGCGTGGACCGCGCATTCGTGCTGCGATGAAACAACACGCCCGCGGCGCCGCGCTGCTGATGGCCATGTTGATCGCCGCGCTCGCGGCGACGGTGGCGGTGGCGCTGGCGGCCGACCAGCAGCGCTGGCTGGCGGACGTCGCGCATCGCCGCGACCAGGTGCAGGCGCAATCGCTTGCATTGGCCGGCGTGCAGTGGGCGCGCCAGATCATGCGCGAAGACGCGCGCGGTTCATCGCTCGATTACCTGGGCGAGCCGTGGTCGTTTCCGCTACCGGCCACCCCGATTGCCAATGGTTCGATCCAGGGCCGCATCGAGGATGCGCAGGCGCGCTTCAATCTCAACATGCTCGCCGGTGACGATCCCGCCGCCCTCGTCGAGCGGACGCGCCTGGCGCGGCTCTTTGCCAGCCGGGGCGTTTCACCAGCGCTGCTGGGCGCGATCGGCGATTGGGTGGACGTCGACTCCACCCCGCAGGCTGGCGGCGCCGAGGACAATGTCTACGCCCAGACCTCGCCGCCGTCGCTGGCGGCCAACGCGCCGCTGATCCGTGCTGCGGAAATCACTGCGGTGCGCGGCGTGAACGCACGCGCCTACATGGCCATCGCGCCCTTCGTGATTGCGCTGCCCACCAGCACGGCGCTCAACGTCAACACTGCGTCGGCGGAAGCGCTGGCCGCCGCGCTGCCCGACCTGCGCGGCGATGCGCTCGCCGGTCTGCTCGCGGAGCGATCGCGAGCGCCCTTCACCAGCATCGCCGACTTCCGGTCGCGGCTGCCTCGCGGCGTGGCGTTTGCCGACGACGCAACATTCAGCGTGTCCAGCAGCTATTTCATGGTGACCGTGCTTTCGCACCAGGGCGATGCCGTCGCCCAGGCGCGTGCGCTGCTGAAGCGCGAAGGTCGTGCCTACCCCACTGTCGTTTGGCAAACGCTCGAATAACGGCGCCCGGTTACACTACGCGCCTCCAATGTCAGCCTCCACCATGTCCGTTCTCCGCGTTGTGCTCGATGCCGCCCCGCTTGCGACGCGCGCCGACGTGTGGGCGCTGTTCGATCCGCACGGCCATCGCCTGCAGTCGGGCCATGGCGTTCCCGCGTCGTGGCCGGACGCACAACGCCGCGAAGCCGTGCTGGCGGCATCGCGCGTGCGCGTGACTGCGCTGACGTTGCCGCCCATGCCGGCCGACCGTGTTGCGAATGCCGCCGCGTTCGCGCTCGAAGACGCGTTTGCCCGTCCCGCCAGCGAGCATGCGATGCACGCTTCGCCGCGCGACGCGCATGGCCACGTGGTAGTGACGGTGACGGAGCGCACTTTCGTCGACACGCTGGCGCGCGATTTTTCACGCGTGATTGCAGAACCCGCGCTGGCCCCATTGCCCCGCCCCGGACATTGGTTATGGCTGCCTTCAGCCACGCTCGACACCTTCATCCGCCAACCCGATGGCGCCGCTTTCGTCGTATCGAATCCGCGCGACGGCATGGCGCTGCCGGCGGAGCTTGCGATGGCGCTGGCACAACGCGGCCCCGGACTTCCGCCGCCCAAGGCCGTGGACGTGGCGTTTGCCGTGACCGATGCGCAACTTGAAGCGTGGTCCCTGACTTCGCGGATTCCGTTCCACCGTGCCGAGCCATGGCGCTGGGACCGTGACGGCGCGCTCTTCGACACGCTTCCCGATCTTGGTCCGCGCACCGGCGGCGACGCCGCGAGTCGCGACCAATCCGCTGCGGGACGCACGCTGCGCCGGGCCGGCGCCATCGCGGGCGCTGCACTGATCGGCGCCGTGCTTGCCACCATCGTGCAGTGGTCCTGGCTACGCTTCGATGGCTGGCGCACCGCGCGCGCCATTGTCGCCACAGCCAACGAAGCCGGGATTACGAATGTCGAGGATGCCGATGCGGCCGCTGCCGCACTGACCCGGCGCTGGACCGACGCACGCCATCGCACCGGATTGGCCGTGCCGGGGGATGCGTTACCGCTACTGGCGCGCGTGGCACCCGCACTCGGCGCGCTGCCCCAAGGCACGCTGAAAAGCGCGACTTTCGGCCCCGGCCAATGGACCTTCGACCTGGCGGTGATGGATCCCGCCGCGCTGGCGGCCTTCGAATCGCAGCTCGCGAACGCAGGCCTGCGCGCACTCGCTGCCACCAATGCCAGCGGCACGCGCCTGCGCGCCACGCTGGCACCGGGGCTCGAACGACCGTGATCGCGCCATTTATGCAGCGATATGCCCCCGGCGCCGTGCGCTGGTGGGAAAAGGCCTCGTCACGTGAGCGCGCGCTGTTGGGCGCGGCCGCGCTCGTGGTTCTCGCGGCCCTGGGCTGGACGTTGGTGTGGCAGCCGATGACGGCCGATATTGCGCGCCTGCAACGCGACAACGCGCGCGACCACGGGGTGCTGGCGGCCGCACGGGCGCAGGCTGCCGACCTGGCGGCACTGGCGCGCGACGCCAAAGTCGTGCCGGGCGCCGACGCGCGCGCCGTGGTCGAGCGGATCATTGCCGAACGTGGCCTGCGGCCTGCGGTGTCCTCCATCGACATCCAGGACGGTCGCGTGCGCGTGCTCTTCAACAGCGTGCAATTCGAGGCGCTGGCGGAAGCGCTCGATGCGCTCCATCGTACCGACGGCGTGCGCCTCGCCGACGCGGTACTCACGACCCGCGTCGAACCCGGCACCATTCGCGCCGAGCTCACGTTCGTGCGTGGCTAGGCACGCGCCGTGATGAAAGGATTCGGCATCATTGTCGCGGCGGGTCTGCTACTTGCATTCGCACTGGTCGCCATGGCGCCCGCGGCGCTGATCGACGGTCGCCTTGCAGCAGCCACCGACGGCCGCCTGCGCGTTGCCGATGCCACGGGCACCGTCTGGCGCGGCACGGGCGCCCTGACCGACGCCGGCAACACGTGGCAACTGCCACTCGCATGGTCGGTGGCGCCTGCGGCACTTGCGCGCGGCGTACTCAACGTGACGCTGGCGCCATTGCGTGACGCTGCGCAGCCGCGGGGCGCGATCGGGATCAGCACCACCGGTATCGCGCTGACGGACTTCCACGCTACCGTGCCAGCGCAGGCGTTGGCCCGCTGGCTGCCGCTGCGCGACGCGCCGGCACTGGGCGGCGACATCGCTGTCGATGCAAGCGCGCTCACGTGGAGCGGCAGCAGTGGCCAGGGTACCCTCAACGCCCACTGGCTGCGCGCGCGCCTCGCCACCGCCTCGGGCATGGCCGACCTTGGCACTGTCGACGTAGTGGTGACGCCGCAGGACGCGCGCCTGCAGGCGCGCGTGACCAACGCCGGTGGTGACGTGCGCGTCGATGGCACCGTCAACTTCACTTCGAGCAGCAACGACGGCGACATCACGATCACGCCTGCGCCGGGCGCGCCACCGGCACTGGTGCGCGCACTGGCAAGCATGGGCAGGCCCGGCGCCGATGGTGCGGTTCGCGTCACCTGGCGCAACGGCGGGCGGTAATGGTCCGGCGAAGCGCCGCGCGGCCAGCGACGACTGCCGGACTTGCGGCGACGACAACGTCGGCGCGCGTGCCGGCGATCGACAACCTGCGCGGCCTCGCGATCATCGCGATGGTCGTGTTTCACTTCAGCTTCGACCTGCGCCATTTCGGCTTCACCCACGCCGATTTCTATCGCGATCCGTTCTGGCTGCATGCCCGCACCGCGATCCTGTCATCCTTCCTGTTCCTGGCGGGCTTGAGCCTGGTGCTGGCGCAGTCCACGGCGCACGGACGCGCGCGATTCTGGCGGCAGGTGGCGCGGGTGGCCGGCGCGGCCGTGCTGGTCAGCGTGGCCAGTTACCTCGTTTTTCCTCAGCGCTACATCTGGTTCGGCGTGCTGCATGCCATCGCAGTATCGCTGATCCTGCTGCGTCCGCTGGCCCATCGCCCGTGGATGGCATTGGGGCTGGGCATGGCGGTGATCGTGGCCGGCAACGTCTGGGCCTCACCGGCGTTCGACGGTCGCACATGGGGTTGGCTTGGCTTCATGACGGCCAAGCCGCCCACCGAGGACTACGTGCCGCTGTTCCCGTGGACCGGCGTGATGTTGCTGGGCATGGCCGCCGCGCATGCACTTCAGCGTAACGACTTCCGCGCATTGGCGCCCCTGGCGCGCCTGCCTGCCGGACTTGGCGCCCTCGGGCGCCACAGCCTCGCCATCTACCTTGTCCATCAGCCGGTGCTGTTTGGATTGGTGAATCTCGCGGCCATGGTGATGCATCCTTAGGCGACGCTTCAGTCTCGATTACGCCTTGCGTAAGCTTTGTGGGAATGCGCGTCGGAATTTGCCGTGGCCGCCGCATCCCGCTATAATATTTGGCTGTAGGCGCGTAGCTCAGCTGGTTAGAGCACCACCTTGACATGGTGGGGGTCGTTGGTTCGAGTCCAATCGCGCCTACCAGAAAACGAAGGCATAAGCCCTTGATCTTTAGGGGCTTTTTCATTTTCTGGTTCTACATGGGGAAACGAGGGGGAAATCAGTGCCGCAGCCAAGCGCGCACGTTGCACGCCGCGGTCTGCCCCATCGATCCATCTCGCGTACGATTTGTATAGTTGCGCCGTCGTCGTGTGACCCAGTTGCCTGGCGATATACGCAGGCGGGACCCCGGCCATCAGGGCCGCCGTGGCGTACGTATGGCGGGTAGCGTATGGCTTGCGCCCGCGCACGCCGCAGGCCTTCAGCGCCGCGTGCCACAGCCGTCGCTGGGTCCGCTCATCGTGCCATGCCTTGCCGGATCCAGGAGCAGTGAACACGGGGCGGTCAGGAGCGCCACCAGGCGGCCGTAGCTCGCGCAAGATCTCAAGCGCCCGAGGTACCAGATCAACATCTCGCGCCGCGTGGGTCTTCGTGCCCTTCGTGCGACCCTTGAATGTCTTTGCGCGTGCGACGTGCAGCACCTCGAGATCCCAATGCACGTCTCGATCCTCCAGTGCTAGAAGTTCCTCGGGCCGTAGGCCCGTGAGAAACGCAAACTCAAAGTACAGCGCGACCCCGCGCGGGGCGTGTTCGAACAACGTCTTGACGACCTTATCCCGCTCTTCCAGCGTGAGCGGGTCCGGCACCTTCTTCTGCCGCTTGGTATTCTTGATTTCCGCCATGGCGCTGACGCCGCCGGTGGCTTTGGCGATTTTCCTGAAAACTGCGCGCAACGGAATCAGGCTGTTGTTGCACATCTCCGCCGACGGCCATGGATGCCCGCCAACCAGCTCATCCATCTGCGTTGCGGTGATAGACGACGCTAGGGTGTCTGCGCCCAACTTTGACTTCCAGAAATCGATTGCCAGCCCGTACTGAGATCGCGTCGCGTCCTCCAGCCGCCCAATGCTAATGATGTAGCTGTCGCAGTAGTCTCCGAAAGTCTTTCCCTTAGGCCCCGCCGGCGCGCGCTTGCTGTTCGGGAACGTCGCGCCGTAGTCGAACACGCCGCAGCTAATCTGCTCGCGGATCCTCGCGACCAGACGCGTCGCGTGCGTGATGTTTGCCGGCGTCGGAGCGAGATCGAGCGTCTCTTTAACCCACTTGCCTTGCCACAGGAAACCCACACGCAGGTTCCCCGGTCGAATCTCTACTCCGCGCCCCGCTGTACCCATTTTTCATACCCCACGATGTCAACTAGCAACTTTCCGTCGGGGGCTCGCCGGTACTCCCGGCCCTCCACCCACGCTCCAGATTCGACCTTCCTGCGTACCGCTTTCTCCGTATAGCCGCTGATTTCTTCGAAGACCAGCGGTTGCACGAAACGCGCGGACGCTAACCCAGGTCTTCCGCGCGCAGGACTTCTATCTGACTTGCCGGCCGCGACTCGAGCTCCTTGATGAGTCGATTGATCGCAAGCTCGATCAACAAGTACATCGGCCCCGTCGCAATTGCCGCCAGGCGATCCACGACCTCCGGCTTGATCCGGATCGCGTGTAGCTTTCTGCCGTGTAGCTGACCGCGGCCCAGCAGCATCAGCCGCGGCACCGTGCCCGTGGCTGTCACGGTCGCCTGCCGCGTCTTCGGCTCCTCCCGCCTGCCGCCGTGCTTCTCCGACGCCGACCTCTTGGCCACCATCGCAATCCCCCGCTTCGTGCTTGTTGCACGAAACGGAAGATAGCTTGTGTGTTCTTGTGTTGTCAATCATGTATTTACGATATCGTCAACCGTCGCGATCGTGAGGCTCGGGGGAGCGTGAAAGGTCGGATTTTTGGTGCTGCGCGACGGTTACTAGAAGTACGGGTTGTCGCCGCCCTTCTTGGTGGGCGGTGATGGCCGGCGGTCAGTCTCGCGGATGTCGTTGTGAGCGCCGTCGAACTCGACGTAGACCGTGTTGCGCGCGCCATTCCGCAGCTTGCCGATGATGATTTCGGCAACATCGGTGGTCGCGTCCAGCGAGCCCTCCGCCGCCACGCCGATTTTCTCGCGGTGCAGGAAGAACACCGCGTCGGCGTCCTGCTCAACAGCACCGCTGTCGCGAAGGTCCGAGAGCGTCGGGCGCTTGTCGACGCGGTGTTCGGAGTTTCGGTTGAGCTGCGAGAGCGCGACGATCGGGATCTGAAGCTCCATCGCAAGAAGCTTGAGTGCGCGCGACATCTTCGCCACATCCTCGTTGCGCGTTTGCTTACCATTGCCGCCGGGGTCAGCCTCGAGCAGCCCCAGGTAATCGACCACAACGAGATCGAGCCCTGAGCGGGCCATCATGCGCCGTGCGGCGCGGCCAATCGCGCGCACGCTGCTGTTGCACGACCGGTCGATCGTGAGCGCGGAACCGGCGAACTTCGCGGCCGCGGCATTCAGGCGAACCCTGTCGTCGGCGCTGAGCTTCACGCCGTTGAAGAGTTGATTCATGTGGACTCGACCCTCCGCGGCGAACATCCGAGTCATGATCTTGTCCGCCCCCATCTCGAGCGAGAACATCAGAACCCGCTTCTCGTCGAGCAGGTTGGCAGAGACAATCTTCGTCGCCACCGTGGTTTTGCCGACGCTGGGCCTGGCCGCGAGGATGTAGAGCTCGCCGGCCTTGAGGCCGCCGGTCTGCTTGTCGAGCGCAGGGATTCCCGTGGTCAGCCCTCGCGTGATGCCGGCCTGCACATCGTCGATAGCCTTCATTGCGAGCGCCACGATTTCAGCGGCGTTAGGTTCGTCGACCGCGTTCGGCGTGACGCTCGCGTGAGTCTCGGCGAGTAGGCGGCTAGCCTCCTCGAGCTTCTCCTCGGCGGACATGTCCTGCGCGTGCGCGAGCGCCATCAACCGCTCGCCGGTGCGGGCGAGCCCGCGCTCCAAGGCCTTGTCAACGATGATCCTGGACCACGAAGCGACATTGATCGGGCCCGGGTAGATGTGGAACATCCCGAGCAGGCGTTCCGCGATCTGCTGCGGGCTGAGGTTGATCACGCCGTCGAGCCGCGCCACCAAGGTCGCGCAATCCGGTATCTTCTGCTCGTCGAGGATCCGGACCGACGTTTCCCAGATCAAGCGCCAAAACGGATTGTAGAAATCGTCGGCGCGCAGTGCATCGCCAACCTGCGTGATGGTTTCGAGGGGGTCGGCCAGCATGGCGCCGATGAGAGCCTGCTCGGCCTCGGCCGAGAAGGGTTGTGCGATTGCCAGTGGTGCGTTCATTTCTTGCTCCCTGAGCGGATTTTGCGGAGGATCTTTTCGAAGTTCTTGGGCGAGAGCATCAGCCAATCGAAATCAGCTTTCCAGCCGTTCGAATTGGGGTCGCGCCCGCAGTACCAGTCCATTTCGGCGAGCTTCTCGAAGAAGCCCTCGAACCACAGCAGGCCATCGGCCTGCGTCTTTGGCACCATGTCGCCGCCGGAGAGGAACACGTCTTCCCAGCGCCTTCCAACGCCGCTCACGCGGCTCCGCTGAGCTGCGCTGGATTGGTTGCCGCGGGGCGCGCGGTCAATGTCGGCGGCGAGGATGCGATCGAAGAGCTCGAGGATCGCCTCGTATGGCACCGGCGGGACCTTAGGGTTGCGTGTCGACGCCGGCGCCGGCGGCGGCGCACCTGGAACACCAGCACCAAGGGCAAGGGCGGGCGACGGGGTGGGCCGGGTTGGCGGTGCGACCGGGGTGGACGTGGGGGTGAGAACAAAGCCCATATCCCCGTTTCCTGTCGATGAGGCCGAGGCCGAGTCGACAAAAGGGGTTAAGGTTTTCTCTTCATCTGAATCTAAATCTGCTGTTCCATTTGGTTCCTGAATTGTTTCAGAAACATTTGTGCCGTTCTTGGTGGTCGTAGAAGTCGCCGCCGCGATGAGCGCTGCCTTCGCAGCCGCCTCGGCCTCCTCGTCCGCCCTCCGCTCGGCGCGGTGCCTCTGCACCCGCTCCGTCGACGACTCCTTGTCGAGTTGCGTGACCTCGAATTCGACCAACGTGTAGACGCCGTCGCCATCGACACTGAAAAGTTCGTTTTCGACGAGCTCGTCTAGAGCGCCCTGGATATCGTCATCATGCACGTCGATGCTGATGTCCTCGGCATCTCCGAGCTCGCCGCCCTTGCCGTTGGCGCCTGCGATCGCGAGCGACTGGTAGAAAAGCAACTTCGCCGGCTTCGACCGCTTGATGAGTTTCTTGGTGTGCAGGATGCGAGTCATCAGCTTCACCCAGCGCATGGGCTTGCGAGTAGCGAGCGTCTCGTTGCCCTCGGCGTCTTTAACGATCATGGTCATGGCTCCACCCCCGCCACGAGGTTGAGCGGCACCGCTTGGGCGCGCACCAGGCGCCCGCCGATGCGCACGGCATTCGGCGTCAGCTTGCGGCTCACGCCGGCGACGCCGCGCAGCACGAGATGCGCCCTGCGGCCGGACCACCGAGTGCCAGCGAAGATCCGCTCGAGCGCTGGCGATGACGGATTCAGCATCAGCACCGGCCTGCCCTCCTCTTCCGCAACACGCATCCCCACCTCGCCTAGCGCAGCGGCATACGCCCCGTCGCGCCCGTAGCGCTCTTCCCATGCCAGGCTCGCGGCCGCGGCCACCGTGGTCTTTCCCGCCGGCCCGCTGATCGCGGCGCTGAGCAGGTGGCTCATCGCCTCCGCCGGCCCCGCCGCTGCTGTATCTGCATCCATCGCTGTCTCCTTCGCGCCGCCCGGGGTCCCCACCACCGCCGACGCCGTCAGGCTAGCGGACCTAGATTCTGAAAAACAGTTGTGCGGCATGGCCATTTGCCTTCACATGCGCCCGTCCGGCAGCTGCAGCACGCGAAGAATGGCTTCGAACGCACGTCTTCCGCGCCGCGCCGTTCGTCAGCTGGATTGACCGCCTGCCGACGTTACAAACCGTGCCACCGCGTTACACGCAATCGCTTTGTCCCATGGCCGTGTTGCCATACGCTATCTTCCTGCAACACACGACCGGCAGCCGGGTGAACTACAGCAACATCGCGAAGCAGCTGCACGGGCTGACGCCCGACCAACGCCTCGCCGCGGCCGGCCTGCGCTGGGCGATCAAGGATGGTGACCTCGCCTGGTTCGCTGGCGACAGCGATGGCGGCGAGACATTCGATCTGTGCTGCGAGACCCTCAGCATCCGGCCCGCGGTCGTGCTCGCAGCGATCGGCGACGAACTTCGGCCGGTCGTGGTGCTGGGCTTGCCGTACAGCGCCTCGTGGGCGTCTGACCGCTACGCGGCTTGGCGGACGTCCCTGGGCCTCGATAGCGTCGTTCCGCGCCCACCCACCCCCCCAGGCGCCGCAGGAGTCGCGTAGTGGTCATCCAACGCGGCCCGTACATGCACCTGCAGCTTGAGCTCCTGCTCGAGCCGCCGCCGCCGCGCTACAGCGACTCGCTACCGTACCTGACCTACCTCTACGCCGACCTCCCGTTCGAGGACCGCCCGTACCTCCGCCTCCTCGCCGCCACGCTGAGATCCGCCATTGACGACATCCGCATCGCAGCCGCCCGTGAGGCGATCGCGCTCGCCTCCGCCATCGGCACCAGCGAAGAGCCTGACGACGCCGACCTTGCGGAGCGCGCGCGCGTCACCGGCGCCATCGCGGACGACGCCCTCGAAGACCGCAACCTCGCGATCGCGTGGCTCAACGGCGCCGAGGCCCCGCTAACGTTCGAAAGCCTGTGCGCCGGCTTGGGCGAGTGGCCGCATCGCATGCGCGAGGCAATAGCGCGCGAGACAGGTCTCACGTCGTCGGGGCCGCTCGAAATCCTTGACACCACCGAAGTCGTTTGACTCTGAGCTATCGTGATCTATCCTCCCGACCCCGCCGCCAACCCGCTGTTCCCTCACGTCAACGCCCTCACCGGCGGCGACAAAAAACTCGCGGCCGCGATGATCGTGCGCGCGATGTCGGACCTTGGCGACCACAATCCGGCGCTCACCGACGCGCTAGCCAATCGGCACGCTAAGGCTCGCGCTCGCGGGGCCGTCTTTGATGCAGCGGCATGCGCAGCGCTTCACCCCACCGCCAGCGAGACAGCCTTCGACTGGCTAAACGGCGCCGAAACTCCGTACCCCTTTCAGCTCGCTTGCGACTTGCTCAGCACCACCCCCGAGGCAATGCGCAAACGAATCGCCGCAACCCTCGGCTGCGACTACCGCGACGGCATTCTGCTCGGCAACGTCAACCAGGAATTCCTACAGGCGTTCCGGGCGCTGCCCACCTGACCATTCTTGGTCGGCCCAGGTGAACGGATTGGGGCGGCCTTGCGCAGGCTGGCCCGTAGGCAAACATGCAGGCGCAGCGTGCCAGCTTCATTGGAGCACCATTCGAGAAAACGGGCTTCCTCGTCCGGCGTCAGACTCTCAAAGGTACAGCGCACGAATAGCTCGCCGACTTTTGTCCCGTCGGGCTTAAAATGAAAGTCGCCTGGCTCAAGCCGGAGGAAGTCATCGCCTCGTGTCCATAACACGAATCGCCACGCATCGATGATGGCAGTTTTCCCGGAATCGTTCGGCCCTACAAGGATGTTCAACCCGCGCCGGAGTTTCAGCGACAAGGGATTGTCCGGTCCAAAGCACATAAATCCGGATGCGTGAATTTCCGAAGCATGCACGTTTCTGCCTCCATCGCCCTAGGACTGTGCGCCCGCCACGGAGCTAAAAGTCAGCCCCCGTAGTGTCCGCCAGGTGGGTATGGTCATCAAACGACCGCTTGTGGTCGACTTCCTGTACGACAGCCCTTGGCCGATTGCCCTCCGTCGCTACGCGCTGCGAACCATCCATACTGTCCTCTCACCTGGCAAATGCGGACGTTTCCGCGTCCCTCCTTCAAACCGGCAGAAGCGTCTTCGTCAATTTGCAGCTCCGTTCCGTTCGGGCCTCAACCACCTAGCGCAACAATGGTGTTGTCGAGCCGTCGCAGCAAGTCATCATAAGTAATGATGTCCATCATATTCGCGTATTTGCGCTTTATCACTTCGAAGTCCAATAACTGATTTCCAGTCATGTTTGCACCGCCAATCTGATCACGCCCTACGATGATGATCGCTTTAGGATTAGAAATCCGGATCTGCAGACGACATGCAGCGTCGCCTGGATCGAACACCGGAAGCATCGCGCATACGCCGACAGACCGTAGAACACACATTTGGGACGCTGAAGGCGTGGATGGGCTCGACACACTTCCTCACCAAAACCCTGCCGCGGGTCCGAACGGAAATGAGTTTGCACGTCCTGGCCTACAACTTGAAGCGGACGCTGCAGATCTTCGGCACGCAGACCCTGATTGCATTCATGAAGGCATAGATCCGAGCGGTAAACGTCAGACCAGCCCGCACTCCCGGCGTCCCCTGGCATCGCAATTGAATGCCACGCGAGCTTCCACCTTCACTTACCGACTGCGTTTCCACACAGCCTCGACCCAATGCAGACATGGATCATTGATATTGGAACAATTGGAAATGGCAGTGACGCCTATGAGGCCGTCGCGGGCGGGGTACCGCACATGGCGGAAAACGGATTCTTCGAGGACTACTTCGCCGGAGAGTGCCGCCGCCATCGCGGCGAGCCAACGCGATTTGCCGGCCGCACTTACGATGGCATTCCCCGTTGTCGGGCACCACGCTCTACGCCATCGCAGGCTTCTGCGTCTTCGACATGCGACGCTGCCCGAGCATCGAGTGACTGATTCGAACGGACACCTTCGCGCATCGCATCGACCTCGGCTCCCACGAGGATGACGCAACCTGCGAGGTACAACCACAACATCAATACGATAACTGCGCCGATACTTCCATAGGTGGCGCTGTAGTTGCCGAAACGCTCCACGTAGAAGCGGAATGCCAGCGACGCGCCGACGAGGAGTACGGTCGCCAACAGTGCACCTGGCGTCATCAGCGCCAGCGGGCGTCGGCGATTGGGGGCGAAGTGGTATATGAGAGCGATGCCGAGCACGAGCGCCATCACGATCACGGCCCAACGAAACACAACGAAGAGGGCCAGCAACGCAGCGCTCAGGCCGAACCGCTGGGCCAGCCAGCTCTGGATAACCCCGCCGAGCACAACTAGCGAGAATGCCCCGAGGATCAGTACTCCGAACAGGAGTGTAAGTCCTAGCGCGGTGACGCGCGCGCGCAGGAACGGGCGGCCCTCGGCGACGCCGTATACGATATTCATCTGTTGCATGATGGCGTACATCCCCGTGGAGGATGCCCATACGGCGGCCGCGAGTCCCGCCGTGAGCAGGCCACCGCGCCGTTCGCCGACGACCTCCGCTACCACGCTGGAAACAACGGCCGCAGCGCGTTGCGGAAGCGCCTGCCCCAGCAAATCCATGATCGCTTCGTCGACCCGCACGATGGGCAGGTAGGGGATCATTGCCATCAGCGCAATCAGGGTCGGAAAGATGGCCAGCGTGAGATAGAACGCGAGCGCCGCAGCGCCGTTGAAGACATTGTCCTCGCGGATTTGCTCGTACAGATCGCGAAAAAAACGTGCGGTATCAAAAGACATCCGCCCAACCATAGAATTGACGCCTTGGTAAAAGTCATGCCGCGGGTAGTCTGGGAATTGCTGCGTTTCGATCTCCACCAGCCGCGCGTCCGGCAAGCAGGGTTCTCGTCTTTGGCATGCCGCTCCCCTCCCTCGTAGCTGTAACAGAGCTTAGACTCCAGTCGCGGAATGCGCCGTAGGAGTACGCCGCGTCGCCGCGACTAAGAGAGTGCGAAACGGGGCACCTGCAGGACTACAGTAATGGTCGATCCTGCCTACATCCGGCGCTACGATCCTACGGTAAGGTGGGGTCTCGCAACATCTACTGGAGAGGTTCCGTTTGAACACCACAGCGGACAACCCCAACGCCTTGGCTCGATTCGCGGTGCGGGTATGCATCGCACTGGCGATTGCCGCGCTGTTTGCCGCGGCGTGGTGGCTGTCGAGCGTCTTCATCCTGCTCTTCGGCGGTATCATTCTCGCGATTGCGCTGCACGCCGGTGCGTCGCGGCTCGCCCGCTTCACTTCGCTGTCTCCGCGATGGTCCCTCACGGTGCTCGTGCTGATGATCGTGGTGGTCACCGCGCTTCTGGCTTGGCTGCTGGGCGGCCGATTAGCCACGCAGCTCGCGACGCTGCGCAGCACGTTCCCTGAGGCGATGAGCACGGCGGGTGAGTGGCTGCACAGCTCGTCGCTCGGATTGACGCTGCTCGATCTATATGAAACCGCGAAGGAAGGTGGCATGCCGTGGTCGCGAGTTGCCTTGTTTACCACCGCGGCAGCGAGCGGCGTCGCCAACGCAGTGCTGATGGTCGTGCTGGGACTGTATCTCGCTGGGGACCCACGCATGTACTACCGCGGATTCCTGCAGCTCGTTACCGGCGGAGTGCGGCCGCAAGTCGCCACCGCAACCGTTGCGGCGGGGCAAGGGTTGGAGCGCTGGCTGTTTGGACAGATGCTCTCGATGCTGGCCGTGGGCACGATGACGGCGCTGGGCCTGTCGCTCCTGGGCATGCCGCTCGCCCTCTCCCTGGGGGTCATTGCCGGCCTGTTCGGCTTCATCCCGTTTTTCGGGGCCATCGCGTCCGGGTTCCTGGCCGTCGTCCTCGCCTTCACGCAAGGTCCTCAGCAAGCTCTGTACGTGGCGATCCTGTGCATTGGCATTCAGCAGATCGAGGGCTTCATTCTGATGCCCCTCATCCAGCGCTGGACGGTTTCCCTGCCGCCGGCACTCGGCATGCTCGCGGTGGTTGTGTTCGGGCTCCTGTTTGGCATTCCAGGAGCTGTATTCGCAACGCCGCTCATGGTGGTAATGATGATTCTCGTGCAGAAACTCTACGTCGCAAACAACGGCTGAACTTCGATCATCGCAGCAGTGAACCACGACGCCACGCTCAACTCGCAGGGTCCCGCGCGCCGGCGAGGCGCGGCAGATGTGCATTTCTAGGAGCGCGCAACGTATTCCCATACCTTGTCCATGCGCGCTTCCTCCTAGTCCAGAAGTAGGACGCATTTGCGATACGGTTGTTTTCCGACGCCACACCAACGACCCGAGACCGGGCGTCAGGGGCGCCGACGCGGAAAGACGCGACGGACGAGGGGCCGATCGTGAGTCCCTGCCCGAGGATCGAGACCACCACAACTGAGTAGGTTAGCGCCACCACGGCTTCCCGCTCCGACCCGGGAGGCAACGATAGCGCGAGCGCCACCGAAATGCCTCCGCGGAGGCCGCCCCAAGTGACAACCTTCCAAGCGCCTTTCGGAAGACCGAACTGAGGTTGGGCAATGCGTACGGGAATCCCGACGCACAGGATGCGTGCCAATAACGTCATGAGCACGGCGATGACGCCACCACCGACGCGCGCAGGCGACGTGGTGATGAGGAGGACCTCCATTCCGATCAACACAAACAGCACGGCGTTGAGGATTTCGTCCAGAAGTTCCCAGAACATGTCGACGTAACGACGAGTCGTGTCGGACATGGCCTCGGCGCGGCCTTGGTTGCCGACCACGAGGCCGGCCACCACCATCGCCAGGGGACCCGAAACGTGCAGATGGCTGGCCATTGCATAGCCACCCGTTACGATTGCCAGCGTCACGAGCACTTCCACCTGGTACTGATCGATGCTCTTGAGTAGGCGATAGGCCACGAAGCCGAGCACGGCACCAAAGATCAGGCCACCTCCCGCCTCGCGTGCCAGGAGGCCGAGCGCGGCATGCCATGAGGGGACCTCGCCGCTTGCCAGCATCCCGAGGAGGATCGCGAACACCACCACGCCAACGCCGTCGATTGAACAGCGATTCACCGGCGATCAGGAGCTCGACCTTTTTTGGCGCGCCTGCCGCCTTTACGATGCCCATCACGGCGATCGGATCGGTTGGCGAGATAAGAGCCCCGAAGAGAAGGCAATAAATCAGGTCGAGCGGAAGTCCAACCCACGGCAGCGACAGCCAGCAGCCCGAATCCCACGACGAGCGTCGACGCGACAGTCCCCAGGACGGCAAGTGCGCCAACCGACCGCCGTTGCGAGCGCAGGTCCCGCAGGTCTACGTGCAATGCGACCGCGAAGAGCAGAAACGAAAGCATCCACTGCATGAGAACGGACGAGAAATCGATCGACTTAAGCAGTCGCTCCTCGTACGCGCGCGCCGCATTTATCCAACTCAAGGCATCGAGCGCCACCAGCGCGAGCGACACGACAAGGGCGATTACCATCACTCCGATGGCGGTGGGCAGGCCCACGAACCGGTGGTTGAGCCAGGAGAACTGCGCGGTGATGACGAGGCAAGCAGCGAGGATATCGAGCATCGGTATATGTGCGTCGGGTCCAGGACAAGGCGCGGCCGGTGAATCAGCCCAGCGCCTTGTGGGTGAGCATACGCTCGAGCGTGTGATTCTGGCCTGTCGTGGTAGTCGCTGCCTCCATACTAATATGCGAGGGTGCGCGGCCTTTCGATTCAACTCAGGTCGTTGGCGAGGGGCTTGCAGAGTTCGGTGATGGCCTTCCGCGCGGCCGCGCTGACGCGCTCGCGATCATGCTCGACCACCAAGGTCCGCTCGCCAAGGTCTGCGACGAGCTTTGCGTGCTGCAGAAGTGTCGCCCTGCGTTCCCCAATCTGCGTTTGATCGGCAACCAGCACGATCGCCTGCAGCAGTTCCCGCATGACGGGGACGTTCCCGCTGGCGTTATGGCGGACCTGATCGAATGTAGCTTCTACCAACCCGGCAGTCCAGAGAAGAGTCCCGTGATGGCGCTACATCAATCCGCGGTCGATATGGCTAGTTCCGTTTGTGTCGGCAACACGAATCCTCCCATCGGATCATCATCGGCGCCAAATTGGATAATCGGCATTCCGGTTTGTACAGGGCCGAAAATGGTCGCAAAGGACACATCTGAGGCATCCCTTCCGGTGCCAATGCGAATTAGACCGGTCACGGGAGAAATGCCTGTAGGGTCAAAGAGGTACCAAGCGCCCCCAACAAAGACCTCGACGTAAGCGTGGAAATCGGGAGGTCCTAACGCAGGGTCGGCGCCGTAATCAACGCCGGTCACAAAGCGCGCGGGGTAATTCAGTGCCCGGCAACACGCAATCATTGCATGCGCAAAATCTCGGCAAACGCCTACGCCATCGCGAAGCGTATCGACGACCGATGTCGCGCTATGCGACGTTCCAGGCTCGAACCGCAGTGTTTGATGGACCCAATTTCTGACTTCCCGCACTTGCGCATAGCCTCGTCCGATACCACCGAATCGATCCCACGCCTGCTGCTGTACAAGGTCGGCCTGGCAATATCGACTCGGGTAAAGAAATTGAAGTGTGGCAATAGGAAGGTCCACCAGCACTTCCGCAACAATTTCCTCCGGGTCTACAACTCGATGAGCAATATCCACAACTGCCGCATACCGCACTTGTAACCCGAGTGGTCCAGCCTCTAAGGACGCAATTCGATTCCCCGTAACGGGATCATGATCCAACTTAAACGGCTGACAAGGTAACGTTGCAAAGACTTCCTCCACGACCGATTGCCGAACGGTTTGCGCAGCATGCACATTGAAGAGAAAGGTTGAAGTTCCTGAAATCTCGTAGTTTAGATCTACGCTGTAGCGGATCCTGGTTTGACTTCCAGTAATGTCTTGGGTATTGAAGCGCATTTTGAGTTCCCGATAAACGTCAATAGACCTGTAGTGATGCGCCTTAGACCTGGGCGGCGGGTGAAATTGAGGAATAGTCAGAGTCGATAATGCCCACCGGCAGAAGCGACAAGGCTTCCACTACAATCCGACAGTTGTCGGATAGAGTAAATCCGAGGCGTTGATATTTCTCTCCGAGCTCATGATGTGGACGGATCACAAACCACTTTTGAGTTGTTTGTTGGTTTTACGTTCGAACACATATTCGAGCAAACCAGTGCACGAACAACAAGCTGCAGCCATTTCGAGCGTCACGTAGATCCTGGGTTGAGTTGATTGTGCGTGCAAACGGCAATTGCACAGTTCATTTGAAAAACGCTTTGAGAGCATTTTGCCGATGCTAGCCACCTCCAAATGTGCTCACTAGTATCTCAAACCCGAATTGAGCGTAAGCAAACGTCTGACACCTTGCGGGAGGAATGAACGCCTAAGGGAAGGACCGAGACTTCGGCCCTCGAAGCGCCGATGTCAAAAGCAACAAGTCGCACTTTATTGGTTGACGTTTGCGGAGCTCATCGGGTTCGTCCGCAGTACGGCTTGGCCACCTTGATCAAGGCCGTCACGGCGGCTGCGTCCGTGCCGACCGCAATCCTGCTGTTCCTGCTGGTTCCCCGTGCTCTCGCGCTGCCCAGAACCTCGCAGCTACGCGAGGCCAAAGAAGCACTCAAACTTGAGATCGCCCAACGCAAAGGTCGCCCAGAGCGCGTTGCATGAGGCTGACGCGCAACTCGAGGCGCGTGTGGCCCAACGAACCGCCGAGCTTGGCCAGGCCAGTTCGGCGCTCGAAGTGAAGCAGCGTAAGCTGGGGGAGGTCGACCGTCGTAAGGACGAGTTCCTCGTAGTCTTGTCACACGAACTGCGAAATCCGATACACGCCATCCGCACGATGGCGGCCTTTCTCGCGCGCAAGCATTCTGGTGACAAGTCGATTGTGGATGCGATGCAAATCATCAACCGTCAGATCTCCACGCTCGCGAAGCTGCTCGGCGAGCTCCTCGACGTCGTGCGCTCGACAACGCGGCCTCGGCTGTGAATATCATCGGGCGCCAGGTCGAGCACCTGCGGGGGTTGCTGAACGATTTGTTGGATGTCTCGCGCAGCATATATGGGAAAGTGAAACTGGATCCGCAGGTCGTTTCACTGCTCGACTAGAGGTCGAGTGTCGCGGCGTCCTTTCCCGCTGCGATACGACGGAAAAGTCAGCGTCCAGGTAGGCGGAGCGCGTGCCTGGGCCAATATAGATCCCTCCCGCCTTCGGCAGATGGTCGAGAATCTACTTGACAACGCCAGGAAGTATGGCGCGAGCAATATATCGATCCAGCTGACTGAAAATGGTGATGGGGTCGAACCGGCCGTGGCGGACGACGGGGACGGCATCCCTGCGGATCTGCTACCCACATTGTTCGAGCCTTTCGTCCAGGACAAGCAGGCATCGGATCGCGGGCCAGGTGGACTGGGGCTTGGACTGGCGCTGTGCAAGCGCCTCGCAGTTGCCCACGGCGGAACGGTCCACGCTGCGAGCGCGGGCCCCGGCAAGGGCAGCACGTTCACCATACGGTTGCCCAAATCACCGCCACCCGATATGCGGCAACCCCCGCCCACGTCGCCCCCGCAGTTCGCCCAGGGTCGCGTACTCATCGTTGAGTCTCAGCAAGATGCGCGTGACAGCTTGCGCAGGCTGTTGGAGCTGGACCATCGCGGCGTCGAAACTGCTTCGACCGGCCGGGAGGGCGTGGCGAAGTTCGACTCCTTCCATCCCGATGTGGTGCTGGTGGACATTGGTTTGCCGGAAATGAACGGATACGAAGTCGCGCGAGCCATCCGATCCCATGAAAACGGCACCGATGTGCGGCTAATCGCCCTTACGGGATATGGCCAAACAGACGATCAGCGTAGTTCGTGCGAGGCTGGCTTCGACTTTCACCTCACCAAGCCGGTCGCATACGATACCCTCAGGGAGTTACTCGTCCGGGAAGAGCCTTCACGCATTGAGCACTAGCGATTGGTCCACTTGTGGGCCTCGCATTCCGCAGGGAATTCTTACCCTAGCTCAAGGCCATGCCAAGGACGCCATGAACACTGGCGGCACGCTTCACATCGGGGCCGAGAATCACCCGCCCCCGACACCGGGCCTGCCATGCGATTTCGTGAACATCCGCGTACAGAACAACGGCATCGGCATTCCGGCAGCGCTGCTTGGGCGTGTATTCGAACCACTGTTCACCACCAAACCCCTGGGACAAGGTACTGGCCTTGGTTTGAGTGAAGTCTATAGTTTTTGTAAGCGGGCACACGGCAAGGCAAGCGTGGAGAGCGAATCTGGCCGCGGCACAACCGTGCTGTTGCTGCTGCCCATTGCGTCAGCCCAACCGGAACTCTCGGTCGACGACCGCATGGCTTCCGCGGAGCACATGAAGGACCTGCACATCCTGCTGGTGGGGGATAACGACGATGTTGCGAAGGCCACAACCGCCGTTCTTGTATCGCTGGGCAGTGAGGTCCGGCGATGTTGTGCCACAGAGGATGCGCTCGCACTCTTGGAGGCGGAACCGCACGCCTTCGATCTAATGCTGAGCGATATCGTCATGAAAGGCACCCTTGACGGCATTGCGCTGGCAGGCGCGAATGCTGCGTCCCGCACTGCCGGTCATTTCGGTGATCGGAAACGCCGCTTCCCTTACCGACGCTAGGGCATATAACTTCGACGTGCTCGCCAAACCCTGCGAAGCTTCCGTACTGGTCAAGGCCATCGGGGATGTCCTAGCCAGCCGGCGGCAGGAAAATAAGCCCGCGTGAACCGTTTTTAGCGTACATTCTCGCCCGTCATGCTGTCATGCCTCTGCGATTCCAAAACAACCTTTTCCCGCATTGCAAACTTCGGGGGTGTCATGGAAGCAGCAACCAAGCGTGTAATGGTCATAGACGACGAAGCAATTCACCGAGATACGTTGGAGGCGATCCTCAGCGACGCCGGCGTGCACGTCACATGTTGCGAGACAGCGACGGCCGCGCTTGCAATGCTCCGCGCCGGCAAGCAATTCGACCTCATCCTTTCCGACGTCGTGATGCCGGGAATGGACGGCATCACCTTTGCAAGTGAGGCTAAGACGTTGGCACCGGCCACGCCCGTGATCTTGGTCACCGGGCGCGACAGTGCGCTCGACGCGGTACTTGCCGAAGGAACAGTGGCAATCGTCAAACCCTATTCCATTGACACGCTACGCACGATCATGGCGCAGCATTTCGACCTATCCGAATGGTGACCGGCGTCTGAGGTTGACGGCGCAGTCCCACATCGCAACCCTCGAAATTTTTAAATGATGATGCGATGCTCCGCGTCGTTTCCCGAGGCTTACTCGATGGGTAGAATCTCGCGAGATCTCGGCGCACCCGTGCCCGGAGTGCCGGCAATGCGGCGCCGAACAATTTCATCCGGGCAAACTTCACGCCGTCGCGTGCGACACGCCAACTCGCGTTATAGCGGTACTGCGTGCGGCCGCGCTCATCGCGCCCGGTGGCCTGGAGATGGACGCGCGGATTTGCGCAGATCCAGACACGTTCGTAAGCCGGCGGAATCGCGAGGTGGCGTATGCGTTCCAGCACGGCCACGTCCTTAATTTCGTTGTCGGCATAATCGAGATAGCGGGATCCCGCCGTACCTTGAAGCCGGCGAATTCCTGGTTCATCGCCCGACACGTACTTCAGTCCCGCGGCGACGGCCGTTTCAGGTTCGGTCATCTATCCGCCGCTGGTTACTCCCCCCATCACCTGCAGGATCGTGCCGGTGATGAAGGAGGAGTCGGCATTCGACGCCAAGAACACGTATGCGGGCGCCACCTCCTCCGGTTGAGCGGGTCGTCCCATGGGACTGTCCGCGCCGAACCGTGCCACCTTGGTTGGGACAAGTCCTTCGTCCGACGGATTGAGCGGCGTCCAGACCGGCCCTGGCGCGACCGCATTGACGCGGATTCCGCGCTCGATCACGTCCTGCGCCAGCGACTTCGTAAAGGCGTTTATCGCCCCCTTGGTTGCCGAATAATCGGGCAACTTGCGCGATCCCAGGATGCCGGTTTCTGAACTCGTGGCGATGATCACTCCACCACGCCCCATGTGGACCAACGCGGCTCGCGCTAGCCGCACATACGCATAGATGTTGGTCTCAAACGTGCGCGCCATCTCGTCGTCCGTCAGGACTCCAATATCATCCTTGCGGCATTGATGGGCGGCATTGCTAATTAGGATATCCAGCGAGCCCAATCGAGCGAT
This sequence comes from uncultured beta proteobacterium, assembly GCA_963805355.1. GTDB lineage: Bacteria > Pseudomonadota > Gammaproteobacteria > Burkholderiales > Casimicrobiaceae > VBCG01. The sequence goes on from CAWDTZ010000004.1 coordinate 1,286,635, forward strand.
CGTTGCCTTGACAATCTCTTCACAATACGCCGCATCGGTCAGGTTTCCAGGCAGTAACAGACATTCACGACCTGCATCCTCGACATGCTGCCGGGTGACATCGGCATCCGACTCTTCTTGCGGCAAATAACTGATCGCGACATTTGCACCTTCACGGGCAAACATCACGGCTACAGCGCGACCGATCCCTGAGTCGCCTCCGGTAATCAGCGCGACCTTGCCACGTAGTTTGCCCGCCGGAAGATAAAGTGGGGCCTCGAATCGAGGCGCTGGACGCAACAGGGCTTCGATCCCTGGCCCCGTTTGGTGCTGGCGCGGGAACGGGGGAACGGGTTGAACGGGGAGCGCTGCGCGCCGTATCGACGGTGCGCGCTTTCTGGGTTTTGTCATTGCTCGTCTCGATGGTGGCCGGATTCTCGATTGCGATCATCGCTTCAGCGCCGGCGAGCGGGGCTAGGAATTGCGCTGATTCGAATGTAGGTGCGTTGGATGATCGGTCTTCCATCCCTCGCTCGGCCGCCAGGCAACTTTCAGAATCGTCCGACACACCTCTCGTCCCACTTCCTACATGTAACCCACTGCAACAGATTTACTCTGGTCTAGCATTACATTTTTCAACTCACCCAGGAGTACAGACATGGATGCAATGCTGCCGTTGTGGATCATCGGTTCCGTTCTAGTGCTGGCCATCATCGACCGTCTCAGCATCAAGAAAGGCTCGACCACCTACGCAGACCGCGCGCACGGCTATCCGCCGGTGGGCGCCCCCCTTGCGAGGGTATAGAAGTGCAAAGCGGAGGGTGCCATGCACCCGCCGCTTGCTCCATATCGCCCGGGACGCATTTCCGACCCGCGGCTAGACCGCAGTGGCAGTGTTGGCGGTAAACGCATGCAATTTTCCCGCCCTGGTCACTCCAAGAATATGGGACAGCGAGCCGATGCCGAGAATATCCCGCGCAGTCTGCGCATGACAATCATCGCAATTGATGGCGACCAGGATCGCACCGGCGCAAATAGCGTCGACAAGCTCGATTACGGCGAAGCGCGCAAGCCCGGCATCCTGGATGGCCTCGGCGATCGACCACTCTGAACCAAACAGCGGCCGCATTCGTCCACTCGTTGCCAGCGGCCCAGCCACCAAGACGCCGCGCCGCTCGCCGGACGCGCACTTGATCGAACGATCGTTGCCATCGTCGACGACGACGCCTGCCGAAACGCCTGCGGCACTATTGACGACGCGCGCAGTTGCCATCACGAAGCTGATGCGCTGCCGATCGAATCCGCCGTCAATTAGTTCGGTGATAGCCTGCTGCGCGTCCACCAGCGAAGCATAGAGTTCGACGACCGTCGTCATCGGCGCTCCCGTCCAGTCGTCGTCAACTGATCTTCGACATCGAGGGGCAGGTCAAAGTACGGGTTGAATCCCGCGCTGGGAGGCGGCGGTGGACCCTGGTGGTCCTGCACCGCCACGCCGGAGGTCGACGACGTCTACGCGCATCCCGCCAGCGGCGCGACGGCAAAGTGGCCGCCGCCGCCCGGCAAATCGGCACCATTATTCCGACGCAATCAGCGCGGCCTTCGCCCTATCACTGACCTTCGCCCGCTCGAACTTGACCACTTGCCCAGTGCCTACGGCGTGCTCGACATCGGCAATACCCCCGATGCAAGCAGCCGCTCGCGCAATAGGGGATGCTGCATTCAACGCTCGACAGTTGCATACAGAAGGCCGCGGGGAAATAGGGTTCAATTTTGGGGCTACCCCGGTTCCGACTATATGTGACCCTCGTTGCGAGGACGTCGCTCACCCTGGAAAGCGCGGCGTGAGCAATGTGGAGGCGGTGACGTCCTCATCGTCTCCACTACACTTTTCAAAGGCCGCCGGCACCCCTTCGGCAGTTTTGTTCTGCCGCATGGAATGGTTGCCGTCGAAGGCTTTCCAACCTGGTACATTTTATTGATATTTCGACCACGACGTGGGCTCACCGTTACAACTTGAGTAGCGCGTGCTACTCGCGCGCGATCATACCCACGCTTCAATGTTCGAAGTACAGGTCGAAATAACGGTCGAAGTACAGGATCTGCGGATAGCCATCGTCGTCAAAAGAATGGCGGGCCAGCGAGGCCCGCCAAATTGACTTACCGCTCTTTCGATTTCGAGGCCGGATCGGGCTGCGATTTGGAACCACCCTTGCGAACTTCATCCATCGCTACGCCCGGATTCTTGCGATTATCCGACCGCTGATCCGCGTTGGACTGCTGGTGTTGCGCGGTTCCGTGCGATTTGGACTTGTCAGTCGACCCGAGCTGACCCTTGTTTTCGGACTTCTCATGCTTTTCCATGGGAACACTCCTGAATGACGGCAACGATGCCGTGACTTCAGTGTCGTCGTCCCCAGCGTCGGAGGGTAGTTCGCACCTTCCCGTTTTGTTGTAGGTAATCGTCGGCATTGGCAGTCCTTCACATTCTACTGCGCCCGCCGTCACCGGCCACAGTAGGCCTCCACCTACATCGCATCGCGAACATTTTCCGTGTCTGACTGATTTAAGGAAATTTAACATTCGATCGGCGATCCCCTCTATTCACTGTGAGCCCACCATGACCGGTGAATGCACCACCTCGACGGAAACGCGAGAAACGGCTCTCCTGCTGAACGACGTGGTCGACAACATCCGGGACGCAGGCGGTTTTGGTGGTTGGCTGCCGCACATGGCAGGGTGTGCCGGCACGGACGACAGGTTCCTGCAGTTGTGAAGTAGGCGGTGGTCGAGGACTCCAAGGTCTTGCGGTTACCACTGTTTCAGTGATCCGCGTTTTTGTTCGTCTGTATCGGGTGTAGCACGAGTAGCCGATCGATAATAACCCTCGTCAGATGCTGCATGAGCTGGCGGATTCGCTGACATGGCCATCACGAGAACCGTGGCACCGCGGCACCTCGTTTAGACGGCTTTTCGCACGGATAATGACTTTCTTGCGCAACTATCGCGCTGCACCTATTCGTTATGCGCCAAGCGATGGCAATCAGCCGTCTACAATGAATCCATCCGGCCTCGATCATCGGCGCAGTACGTCCGGCGCCGCTTCTGTTTGTTCGTGTCACTCTCCTTGCTGCCCTCACTCACGACAATTCTCCCATTTTGGAAATTTTCGTTGTATGTAGATTGTTAGTGCAATGCCTTTCTTGGAAGATAGTGGGCATCCGTTCCGGCCGCGAAAGAAGTCAGGAGCGACTCGCCATCGCTCCTGACTATATCTAACTCGGCTATGGTCCTGGGACGAGTAAATGTCGGATATGCTATGCAGATCACCTCATGAACGAGGGGCAGCCGCACTGGATTTCTGAGGAGTTGCATTCCACTGCTTGTCGTAGCGACTCATTTCTGACCGGAATCGAGTGTCGGTCGACAAATTCGGCCACTCAGACTTCTTGAATGACGGCGCAGTCTTCAACTCTTCCCGCGACGCCGAGTACACAAGGTCCGTGCCATCGCGGTCTTCCGACCTCAGCGCGCGCATTGGGACGGCAACCAGTTTATCGAAGGGATTCCAGGCGCGGTCGAATTCCACCACGACGAACTGCACCTTGCCGTTTGAAACGTCAACGACCACGTCTTCGATGTCGCCGATGTCCTTGCGCTGCGCATCCTTCACGTCACCCTTCAGCACGTCGCTGGCACGTACGTAGCGCGGCTGTGCAGTACCACTTTTGTAGCCGTGGTAACGATCAACCTGTGCGCGATACTCACCCTTGTTGAAGTCGGGCCAGGTTTTGGCCTCGAATCCCGGCGAGCCCTTCAGCTTGTCCTTGTCGACGTTCAATGCGAGCTTCCCGCGATCCTTGCCTGACGGCTTGAACTGAGTCAACGGATAAGCAAACAACTTGTCGCCCATGCCGAGAAAGCCGCCAAAGGAAAGCACCGCATATTCGATACGACCTGTGACAGTATCAATGACCAGGTCCTCGATCTCGCCCAGATCTTCGCCTTTGGCATTGACGACATCTGTACCGATAAGCTTGCTGACGCGTACGTCATGCATCAATGCATTCGCCGCCGGATTTTGAATTGGCGTCGTCGTATTCATTGCTGTGACTTTGCTAACGGGAGCGTCGGCGGCCTGCGCGGACAATGCCACTGTCAGGCCCAAGACTGGTAACAAAGCCAGGTAGCTGCGTTTGCGAAATAGTTTCATCCCAAATTCTCCTTTGGTTGAAAGAACAATGTGCACCGTTGGCGCGTACCGTTCTTTTTTCATTCGATGCGCTATAAGGCAGTAAGGTTGAGACGCATCGGCATGGGAGGAGTGTGAACGCTATGAAGATTCGGCAAAGTCCCCCGTACGCCAGTTTTTTCGTAGGACTTCTCGTACACATCGGCACAGGGTACGCTCGCAAACGCGAACAACGACTTGCATAAGTTCGCCGCTGTTCAAAGGAACACGCGCACGCAATCTCGATGTAACGAGACGTCTGGCGTAGGATTTGGATGACATCACGTGCAGGCGCTCACCGACTGGCCGCGGACACTTTCGATAGGGAAAATCGAGACTGATTTATTTACAGCCGGTCGCCTCCGGCGCAAGCGCCCGCTGGACCTGCCGCGCCAGCAGACGGAAAACACTGGCGGACGGCAAGGTCGAATCCGATAGCACGCGACTGACCGCCGCCATAGCTAACGGCGCAGTACCGTACCCACACAACACAAGGAGAGCTACCATGCAGGAATCCAGCCGCACTACCGACCAGAAATGCGCACATGCATCGTGCAATTGCATGGTTGCCTCCACCAAGCGATTTTGCAGCGACCATTGCGAAACTCTTGCGGGCGCTTCGAAGGAAGAGAGAGCCCGACAGGGAAGCTGTGCCTGCGGACATTCGCAGTGCAACGAACCTTCAGGTGACTCTCCGCGTTGACGGCCAACAGCAACATGAAAAAGGCACGTAGGCGGCGATTCGTTGTGCAGGAGGGTGAATATCCTCCGCCTGCACTGCTACGGATGGCGGCTAAAAGCCCACACCGTTGTGCCTGCTACGCCGCTTCGCGTCACGCGCACTCGACCTTGTGAACTTAACTCTAGTGGGTCTTAGCCTTGTCGGCAGCCTTTCGATCGTCCGGCCCCCAGCTTTCACATCCTTGCCGACACCCTCGACGATTTTGCGCTCGGCCACCCGTGCCTTGGCGATAGCCATGATTCTCGCTGCAACTGTCTTCCTGTCTATTTCTAATTCGAAAGTCTGTGAAGTTGTAACCTTTGCTACGTTCGCAGGCGGCGCCCTACTGCATGCAAGGTTAACCACTGCGACGTTCATCCCTGACGACGCCGATGTCGACTTCGAACTTCGCCCCTTTTTGACTAGTCCGCTCGGCAATGGCTCGACTTTGTGTCTCCTCACGTTCCGCGTGCTCAATCGGGAGAAATTCATGGCCGCACGCAATAGAAATACTTCAAAACTCGGACGACAAGCCGAAATTTCCGGTATCGACCGCACGGTCGGAGCGAACCCGGGGCCCAAGTGGTGGACGCGGCGAAGCTCATCGGTGACTCGGCGGTTACTACCCCCGGCGATAAATTGAGCCAGATCAGTGCGGGCGGCGAACGCGGCTATTGGGACCAATGCGGTTCCGAGGAAGCGGTCCCTGCCGTAGCGCTCCCGGCGCAACTATTAAATGCAAGGAGTGGCGGACTTTGAAAGCCGAGGACAGCTCGCCAACGCCGCGTGCGAAAGGTGATGGCCCGCACCCCGATCTGGCCGCTAACCGATGGTCGGCTGCGAGCGTACCGGCACCTATGATCAGTACGTCGGCAATGGCGCGGCACAGTCCCATCACCATGCGACCTCGGGCACTAAATCCACTGACGTCGCAACCTCTGGCGTGGCCCTCCGTGTTGAGCAAGGCGACGCCGTCCAGCGTGGTCACGAAATTTCTGAATACATCAATGCGCGTACGCGGCACCGGCATTCGTAGGCAACCGTAGAGACGCGCCAACATGGGGGGAGCGGTATTGCCCTGACGCGGCTCGTTTCAAATAGCATCCTGAGCGGCGCGAGACTCGCCAACTCGGATGCGGTGCCGTTGCGTTTGTCGCGCATTGCAGTGGGCTCCCATGACAAGCGACGATTCTCCCGGACGAACTGCGGCAACGCGCGAACCGTGATCCGTGATGGGTCGCGGAGCTTCGGCCGGTGCGCTGCGGTATCTACGTTACGGGTCGGGACGCGGATGATCAAATTCCTTTCGCCGCCCAACCATCGCGATCGCGTTGTCCACCATACCCACGTTGACGCGGAGGCGAACAAGAAACACTTCGACGGCAAGACGACGCAGTAGACCCCTGGGAATCGGCCCGACGGGCCAATGCTTGCGCGAGGGTTCCTCGCCGGAATTGCAACAGCCTCAGGCTGGTCGCTAGCCCGGGCGACAGATGAGGACTGCGTTGGTGCCGCCAAATGCGAACGAGTTCGACATGGCCGCCGCCAACCTGACGCCAGATCGTGCGCCGCTGGCCACGTAGTCGAGGTCGCATTCGGGGTCGGGCTCGCTGAGGTTGATGGTCGCCGGAATGATCTGTCGCTCCAGCGCGAGTACCGTCGCCACGAACTCCAGTGCTCCAGCGGCACCGAGCAGATGCCCGTGCATGGACTTGGTGGAACTCACAGGAATGCGGTACGCATGTGGTCCGAACACGTCCTTGATCGCCGCGGTCTCCACAGCGTCATTGGCCAGCGTTGCTGTCCCGTGTGCGTTGATGTATCCGATTTCGTCCGGTCGTATGCCCGCGGCATCCAGCGCGCGCCGCATCGCGGCCGCCTGACCCGCGATCGAAGGGCGCGTGATGTGCGTCGCGTCGGTACAAAGGCCGTAGCCGATGAGTTCCGCATGAACGTGGGCACCTCGCGCCTGTGCAAGTTGCCAATCTTCGAGCACGACCATTGCCGCGCCCTCACCCAGCACCAGTCCGCTACGGTCCTTGGCAAAGGGCTTGCACGAGGTGCTGACATCGTCCGGGTCTGGGGTGGCGAGCGTTTTCAATGCATCCCAGGCCACCAGCGTCCCGTAGTTGAGCGGCGCCTCGCTGCCGCCGGCGATCATCACGTCGACATCGCCAGTGGCGATGCGGCGCGCGGCTTCGCCGATCGCCACCGCGGAAGAGGAGCACGCAGTGGAATAAGTCAGGTTCGGCCCTAGCAAGCCATATTCGATTCCGATCCAGGATGCCGCCGCGTTGGTCATGGCCATCAGCACGCTGTAGGGCTTTACGCGTTCGGAGCCTTCCGCATACAGCGTGAAGTAGCCGTCGTCCGTGGTTTGCGCGCCGCCCATGCCCGTGCCGACGAAGACCCCGGCGCGCTGCCGCGCCCTGTCGTCGAAGACCAGATCTGCGTCGCGCAGGGCCTGCGCTGCGGCCACCAGGGCAAACTGGCTCACCCGATCCAGCATGCGCAGCTTGGGTGCGGGAAAGTATCGGGCGCCATCAAATGCCGCGGCGCCACCGATGTGATTCCGTGGGAGTTCGCCGGTTGGCCGGCCAGCGAGTGCATTTGCCGGTGCCGGCAACGCGACGATTCCCGAACGACCGCGGGCGAGATCATTGAAGAAGATGTACGGATCGTTTCCCAGCGGGGAAATTACGCCGATCCCGGTGACGGCGACCCGTCTCAAGCTGGCACTTCCCCGCCAGCCATTGCTGGATGCTGTGCTGCGATGAGCTTGTCGACATAGTCCACTAGGTCGCCAAATGTCCTCGTCTGTCCCCGCCACGCAGCGGGCTCGTGAGGAACGACGATCTTGAATTCGTCCTCTACGGCGAACAGGACCTCGATCATTGACAGTGAATCGACTTCCAGATCTTCCAGTACCGCCTCCCGTTGCAGGACTTCGGGCTCAAGGTCGAAGTTGGCTTTGAAAATACCCTGCATTGATTGCAATGTCGTCATCGAGCGTTCTCCTCGAACGGGTTGAATGGCATCCGTCAGCGGGCAGTCGATGCGACCCCCGCACAGTACTCACGACGTTAATCCGTCGAGTAAGCGCGTACCGCGCAACGGGTCCGCCTTGCCGCTCCACCGGGCGCCCTCGGTAAGCAGCTTTGGGAAAACTTCCAGCAACGTGGCTGCGATACGTGTGGAAACAGGCCGCATGAAGATGTGCGCGAATGCAGCCGCCACGAACAGGCGTCGTGAAAAATTAGCGCGCCAGGCTCGCTCATATTCATCCCGGATGCCGTTGAGTAACCTGGCTGAAGGGGCCTCGGCGGATCTTAGTTCCGGGTGGGCGCTCAATTGGTCGCACAACAACGCCGCCGATTGAATGGCGATGCTGATGCCTTCGGCGACGATGGGATGGGCTTCGGCGGCCGCGTTGCCGACCGCGAAGACGCCATCGCGCCCGAAGCTTCGAATTCCCGTTCGTAACGGTCCGGACGATAGCCAGACGCCATCCAGCGTCGCCGCCGACAGTGCCAGTGCAACGCCCATGCATGACGACTCAATATGCAATAGAACGGCTTCACCGGCGCGCATGTCAGGCCACTTCCGGCGGCAGTCCTCGAGCTGGTCGCGACGAATGCAGCACGAGAGGCTGACATGACCGCCATCAGTTTGCACCATGCCGCCATAGCCACCTGGAAAAGCGAGCAATGGCATCAGGTCCTGCGGAAGCGCGCTGCCAGTGAACCTGGCTTTGAAGCCGAACATGTCCGCAGGGCGCGACGGCCGGCGCAAGTCCTGCGTCGGCAACGGGCCGGACTCCCAGGAACCGTGCGCGGCGATGATGATGCGTGATCGCAAGACAAGGGTCTGCCCGGTGCTTTTTTTCACGATGGTGCACTCGTAGCGACCATCGTTGTCGACAAACTGTGAGAGCGCGCAGGGTTGCCAAACCTCCGTACCGGCGGCGGCGGCACGCTGGAGCAGCAACGTGTCGAGCTGTTCGCGGCCCACGGCCCGGCCGCCGTTCTGCGCCCGCCCGGTGGTCGACCCCAGCTCCGCCGTGACCATTACCTTGGCGGCATAAAGGCCGACGCGGCGTATGCGGGGGCCCGCGATCTTCAGCAACGGACCCGCGACGCCCAACCGCTGCAGCAGCGGCCAGGTCGTCTCCGAAATGAACTCGCCGCACACTTTTCGACGCGGGAAAGGCGCCTTCTCCACGACGGCAACGCGCCACCCGGCCTTCGCCAGGAGCAAGGCGGACGTAGCTCCGGCGGGCCCCCCGCCGACAATGATCGCGTCGTAGGCGTTTTGCATCTATCGCTCCTTTCGGCTCGCCAGAAAGCAGTGGCTGAACAAGCCCGCGGAATATTCGCGCATCTCCCAATCCTGCCCATCGGGCCAGAGGCTCGACAACTCCCGCGCCCGAAATCCCGCATGTACGCTCGATACCGCGTCCTGTCGTGTCACGGGACCCGCGCCCAGCAGTCCGACCATGTGGCTTCCCGCGAGCGCCAAGGCAGAACGCCGTGGTTCGCAACAAAGAAAGACATTCGTGCGCGCGGCGATTCCCGTGAGCAGTCGCTGCAACTCACTTGATGTAAAGTGGTGGACGAACAGATTGGCGAGAACGACTTCCCAGCGCGAGTCGTCGCATTGCGCCAGCCAGTCGAAGACATCCGTCACCACGACGGTTGGTGTCCAGCCGGCTTCCCGAATACCGTCGAGCGTCTGCGGCGTGACTAGGTTCAGCCGGTCCAGCAGGGTAACGTGGACGTTCGGCCAACGCGCCGCCCGCTTCTGCGCCAGGCGCAATATGAGCGATCCGTCACCGGCCCCAAGTTCGAGCAGCGTTCTCGGAACGTGGCCTGACATGCCGCGATCCAGCGCACGTTCGACGATGGGAAGCGTCGCCATGGCCCGGTGGATGCGCTGCAAATCAGCTCTTGAGCGACGCGCTCGCAGATCCTCGGCGGCGAGGCCATCGAGCAGTTCCGGCTCCACGCGGCGCGGTAGGCTCAGGTCCATGGGGTTCGGCGCCGGTCGGCTCACGCCGCCTTGAGCAATGCGCCGTGGCAGCTGAACCCGGCACCGAACGCCGACATCCACCACCATCCGGGTTCGGCGTCATCGTCGAGTGCGGCCTGCAGGACGAAGTAGACGAATGCGCTGCTCATGTTGCCGTATCGATAAAGCATGTCCGCGCTGTAGCGCAGGTCGTTGGGACCGAGGTTCAGCCGTCGCTGCAGTGCTTCGAGCACGTCGCGCCCGCCTGCATGCATGATCCAGGCGCTGATGTCGGTGGGCTTCAGGCCGGTGGTGTCGAGGACGGAGTGCAGCACCTTCTCGGCATGTTCGGCGGCCAGCCGTGGAACCGGTCGGGTCAGGATGTTGCGCAGCATGCCATTCCGGGATTCAAACATCAGCGCGTTGCGCTCGGCAGGATTGACCAGCGAGGCGAACGCCTTCCACTCGAGGCTGCGGCGTTGAGGGCGAGGATTTCTCGACAGTACCGCCGCGCCTGCGCCGTCGCCAAACAGGCAGGCACTGATCAATACGCCTGGATCATTGTCGAGAAACATAGCGGCACTGCTGACTTCGACGCAAATGGACAGGACGTGCTGAACCGATCCGCCTTGCAACAGTGCGTCCGCGAGTCGCCAATTCGGCAACGCCGCTGCACAGCCTTGCCCCACCAGATCGAACGCCAGAACGTTGGCCGGGAGCCCGAGGCGCTCGACCACATAACTGGTCAATCCGGGGCAGAGGTAACCCGTGCAGGTGCTGACGACCACGCCATCGATCTCGTCCGGAGAAAGGTGCGCATCGTTCAATGCCGCCTGACCGGCGGCGGTGGCCAATGCCGGCGCATTGGCCAGGAATCGGGCGTGCAACGTATCCGGATCGATCTGAAAGACTTCGCTCAGGGAGTCGACGGCCAGCGATCTGGACTCGATGCCGTTGTCTTTGGTCAGAACCGCTTCGGCAATCATATGCGCGCGCCGGTCCAGTTTCAGGAACCACTCGGAGGTCCTGAAGGCTTCCCAGCACTCGGCTTTACTGTACCGTCGCGACGGATTGGCTGCGCCGAGACCATTGACGAACATTCGAACTCCAATTGGGTGTGACTCGGCCCGGCACAAGCGGTCAAGTGCCAGCACGTGCGCCAAAACTCGTCTCTTTCCAAGGCCCCTGAAAACGAGCATATGGTCCGGTGGAATGCGAAATCATCTCCTATACCCAGTCTAGATGCACCGAATGCGCTTCGCACTCCGCCTGCTAAATGGCTCTTGTAAACTGACGCGAGTGTGCATCAAACCTTGCAACGATCGCATCGTGCTTATCCCAATTGTCATGTCCGCCGCCGTCCTACACGAAACGGTGGCCCGGATTCGCGGCCATCCCGGCCTGCCGATCCACGCGGCGCTACCGGAACTAGCAAACCAGCGCATCTACGAGATCGGTTGCGCCATGAATGCAGACCTGATCGATGCCGTGCAGTGGCCGGCGATGGCGGTCACGCTGCTCGCGTCCTGGATGGTTGCGTCACCTTCGAAACGCGTCCGTAATGGTGGATTCGGGGCCTTTCTGCTGAGCAACGTGCTTTGGACCGTGTGGGCGTGGCATGTTCAGGCATTCGCCCTGATTGCTTTGCAAATAGGATTGGTGATACTCAATATTCGCGGCGCGTGGAAAGCGCGACGAAGCCATAGCCCTGGGGAACGGGTGATCGCTGCCCCAAATCCTAGAACGAATTCGGGAAGGCCCTTGGCTGGTTCTGTCAGCAACCTTAATGCATTATCAGCCACCGTCGTTTGCGAACATCTGACGTTTTGTGTCCCCGCGCTGGCCATCCCTGGCCAGCGCCGACAAGCGCATCGAAGGATACGCCAACCGGGCGAGATGATCCGCAAAGCCTCCGCTCGTTCGCCCCCGCATACGTGCGCTAGTCACCACGCGTGGCTTTGCGCTCCACGCAATCCGCGCACCCGCGAGCGTAAGGTCGCGAACCAACGCCACGTCCTCGCTCGACGCCAACGATCGGAACCCGCCCGCACGGCAATAGGCTTCCGCAGCGACCCCAAGGTTGGCGCCATGAATATGCCGGTGGCCATCCGCATCGCAATAGTCCTTTTCGTAGCGTTGGCGAAGCAGCTCTGATCCGCAAGGCCAGTCGACGGCCACGCTGCCGCAAACCGCATCGGCCCCCAGCGCAAGCTGGGATGACAGCCAGTTTTCTGACACTACCGTGTCCGCGTCGGTAAATGCCAGCCAACGCACACCTGCACGCAGCAGCAGGTCCGCGCCAAGTGCGCGCGCGCGACCGACATTCGCAAAAGTGACTTCTACTGACTCGACGCCCGCTGCAGCCACTATCGAGCCGGAATTATCCGAACAATGGTCCAGGACAACGAGAATACGCACAGTCTCGCAATTCAAGCACGAATCAGATGCGGCGCGCGTCAATCCTGCCAGGCAGGCCGGCAGAACTGCCTCTTCATCGTGCGCGGGTACCACGACTCCGATCAAACCAGCCCCTCCCGCCTCGCCACGGAAAATCCGTCGCGCGTCCACATCTGCATGACGAAATCCTGTTCAATATGCGAGGCCGCCAGCGGCAGCGCCAGCGACTGGGCAAAGATGCTGTGCACCGCGTCGCCGGTGAGCGGGTAGTCAGCGACGCGGTGCCGCCAATGGCACGCCAGGAGTACACCCGTTGCCCCGAGCGATTCGCGGACCTTGCCAGTGAGAGACAGCGCACCGGCTTTGTCGAGGTAATACGCGACTTCGCTAATCACGATCAGATCGAACTTCCCGCGCGGCCAGTCATTGGGAATCGATTGAGTCAGTAGCTTGACATTGGCGCATCCCCAGACCCGCTGGCGGGCCAGCCCCACCGCTGCCTCTGCGCAGTCCGTGGCCAACACTTCGTCGCAACGGGCGGCTAATTCGACGGTAAGTTCACCATTGGAGCAGCCGGGCTCGAAAGCGCGGGAAAATCGCCACCGCGGCAGCATCGCCAAAGCGATGGCCCGCTTGCGCTGTTCATACCAACGGGTTCGAAACGACCACGGGTCGCTCGACTTGGCATAGGCATTTTCGAAATATCCGGCAGCGAGCGTCATGTCAACAAGGCCTCCCATGGACGTCCGGCTCGCGCGAGCATCGTGGGCGGCAATATCGGCGGCCGTTTGGTCACGGAATCGATCGTCAGCTGACTTCGATGGGCTGCGAGGGCATGCAGTTTACGTGCCTGCGCATCTCCGGAAACCGCAATGCGCGCCAGACGATGCCATGGCACGCGAGCGTCGGCCGGATGCGCCCAATGCCACATCCAGATGGGGATTTCGGCAAAAGGCACATCCTTGGTATGCGCTACGTATGCCGCCGCCGCGCCTGTCGCATCGTGGTCGGGATGGCCGTCGCTACGCCAGGTCGCGACAATGCAATCGTCCTTGCCGACCAGATCCTTCAACGACGCCACAAGGAATGGTCGATAGCGCGCGATTTCTCCGTCGGGAATGCGCAGCCGGTGGATCCTGCATCCGGGCAGCGCTAGCCTCCGCAGTCCTTCCTCACGTTCGCGTACGCGCACGTCCCTGATGCGCCGGCCCTTCCAGCGCGCGTGCGGCGGATGGCTTGCATCTCCGTCAGTGACTGCCACGACGAACACCGCTCGCCCCGCGGCCACAAGGTCGGCCAGCATACCGCCCATCCCGATGACTTCGTCATCGGGATGGGGCGCCACCACGATCAGGCGGCGCGTGGTCTCCGCGAATTGCGCGGGTAGTTTCGATGGCGGGGCGAAATCACTGAACCAGCGCTCCCATTGCGACTCCATCGTGCCCAAGCCATGAATGCGAGGATTCACAACAGCCACCCACCCGGTTCTTCGCGAGTGACCGCGTCCCCGAGCCCTCGCAAATTTTTCTCGGTATGGTTCTGGCGTAGGAATACCGGAAGGTCCGCGGCCATCCGTGCGAAAAGTGGATTCATGCAATACGCAGTGGCACCCAGTACGCGTCCCGCCTCGTCCAGGACCGTCAACGACGTCCGTTCCACCACGTTTCGCGTTCGCATTGCCAACGTTCGTGCGTCTCTGCGCGGATTCGCGTCGATCCATTCCGCGGCGCCACGCAGCGTGGCTGCACTTTCGTGGATCGCGATGTCGATCCGGCCCAATCCGGCCGCCTGCTCAGGCGCAAGATCGGCGCCCGAATGCTTCCGTGCAAGACGTGCCAAACATGTCGCCGCCCCATGCCAGCACGCCGCCACGCCCATGCTGCCGTGCCAGAATCCAGGGCGCTGAAGATAGTCGCCACGCTGGCCGACAATTCGACCCCTTGCGCCGTCAAAGTTCACTTCGATGCTGTTCGTGTCGGCCATGCCGACTGCGATCCATGTCCCATCGCGCAAAGTCACGCCCGGCTGTTCCACCGCCAGGCGAACCAGATAAGGACCATCGCCGTCCAGCCACGCCGTGACGAGTGCATGGGTCAGATCGCGTGCTCCGGAGCACCACTGCTTGATGCCGTTAAGGCGTACCATTCGCAGACCGTCGAGCGTCATCTGCAGCCGCGCCCCCCTGCTTTCCGCCGCCCACACGCCCCAGCGTTCACGGGACAGCCGCGGCGAATTGTTCAATTCAGCGAGGATGGCCAGCGCATCGGTGTGACCTTCGAAGAGCCGGCCTACTGACAAATTTATGGCCGCGACCTCGGAGAGCCGCCGCCAGCGCTGCAACGTGTATCCACTTGCGGCAGGCGGAACATGGTCCAACCCCCTGTTGACGAGTTCCCTTAGCGCATCTGCCGGCTGCACCGTGAACAGAAAGGAGAGTTCGTTGGCATCCGCAACGTCCGGCGCCTCCGCAGGATCTGCGGATGGTCGCGTGTCCGCAGGGGTACGCAATGCGAATTCTTGCCGCGGGATTAGCGAGGGGTCCGTCTTGTGCAATGGCATTGTGGCGTCGAGAGGTGACAGGGCAGCGGCAAACGGTGCAATGGTGCCGCCAATTTCATCGTAAGGGACCGCTCAGAAATCTCAAAACGTCGTCAGCCAGCCACCGACAATTGGCCGACCGGGTTGTGCCCGAGCTCGTTTTGCTGACTTTCACCGCGTGACTGAAAGCCGCTACTGCTCCATGACGAAATCTTGAACACCGTTGCTGGTCGCTTGCTGAGGCCGCTCGTCGGACACATGCGCGGGGAAGACGATGACGCCTTCCGCATCGCCGACCCCGAATTTACCTGTGTCGGTTGATCAACGCGGCGGAGAGCGTCGCGGGTTGACCTTGGTTAGCTTGTCACGGTATGCATGGGGATGCGGCGCGCCTCCAAGCAGCAAATACCGAATCTGCTGGTGCTGGCGCTTGCGTGAAGCCCCGTCGTCGGCGCCGACCGATGCCCGGCAGGCGCTGACGGTCACGGTGGAGCCACCGGCGAAGCTCGAACGTAGCGAGGCCCTGTGCGGAGCCCACGATGCAGCATGGCGCGATGGCAACCACGCAGCGCACGTTGCTATTTGAAATGGCCAAGCGATGACCGAACCGGCCTCCCAAGGCGCGCCGGTGTTTCACGAACCTTCGGCATCCTCTGCGGTCTGCACCAGGTTTAAATGGCGCAATGCGAAATGGGTTTGGTGATCCACCACATGAAGTTTGCCCGCTTTCCGGATGCCGCGATCGGGGGGCTTCGACTTTGTGCACAGGGCGGCAAATAAAGCGTTGTTACGGCAATGCATCACTGCGACTTCCTTGAGCACGCGCACCACCAGGTGCTCCTCGGCAGCCCTCTCAAATGGGTTGAGTTACGCGTCCGACTGCGCCGCGAGCCACGCCATGGTATTTCGCAGCAACTCAAGATCCACCGGCTTGCCCAGATGGGCCTGAAACCGGCAAGCAAAGGTTTCGCCTGAACTTCCGGCCGTGGTCGAGGAACATTCTGTCGTTCGACATCTCGTAGCGAGGGATCGGAGATGATCGCTACCGCCAACATCGCAAGGGTCTGCGGATTCACCGAGCGTCATGAACCAACGAAAGCGTCGCCAGATGCCGCCAGGCAAACAGTTCGGTCGCGTGTGGCGGTGGCATGCAACAACCGTGGCTAGATAGCTTGCCGGGAACGCCGAATACGATCTGAGCACGGCGGCGTCGGACGCACCCAACCCCGATGATCGGCTTGCCGATACCAACGCGGCAAAGTCACGGATGATGATTTGCACCGAATCTTGAACCGGGGGAGGTGCGGACGAAAACTTGGACTACCTGGAGGTAGTTCATGTATTCATACGAAGATCGAGTTCGAGCGGCACGGCTCTACGTCAAGCTGGGCAAACGGATCGCGGTGACAATTCGTCCATTGGGATACCCGACAAAGAACGCGCTCAAGAGCTGGCACCGCGAGTACCGGCAGCGTCTTGACTTGCCCACTGGCTACGTGCGCCTGCCAGAGTATTCGCAGGCGCCGAAGCAGCTGGCAGTTGAATACTATCTGGAGCACGACCGCTGCATCTCAGCAACGATCAAGGCGCTGGGCTATCCCGGGCGTAGATCGCTTGCCGCGTGGGTGCAAGAGCTGCATCCGTAGACACGCCCCGCGTTGTTGCCAGATCCCAAGGGCTGACGCCTGCACTGAAGCAGGCGGCGGCCATCGCGCTGTGCAGGCGGCAAAGAGGTGCGCAGGCGGTTGCTCAACAGCTTGGCGTGAGCAGGCCGACTTGTACAACTGGAAGTATCAGCTACTCAGCCACGAGGCACTCGCATCCATGAAGCGCGGGCAAGATTCCCCGCCATGCCCCGATCATGTGGAGCTGGAACAGCAGCTCGATGCACTCCGACGAGACATCCGGCGCCTGCAGCTCGAGCAAGACCCGCTGAAGAAGGCGAATGAGATCATAAAAATAGACGTGGGCATCGACCGGCAGTGCCTGACCAATCGGGAGAAGACGCAGCGGGTTGATGCCCTGAGGCAAACGTACACGCCGCCGGAGCTGCTAGACGAAGTAGGCTTGGCACGCAGCTTATACTTGTACCATCAGATTCGGCTCGAGATCCCCGACAAGCACGCCGAGGTGTGTCGCACCATGGCCGACATCTTCGAGCGCAACCATCGTTGCTAAGGCTACCGCCGGATGCAGGCTTCGCTGAGCAAGCAGTGCATGTGCATATCGGAGAAAGCGGTGCAGCGCCTGACGAAGCAGGAGTGCTTGGCCGCCGTCACGCCAAAACGCGGCCGATACGGCTCCTACCTGGGTGAGATCAGTCCGGCGCCAGTCAATATCCTCAACCGCGACTTCGGCGCGACAGCGCCAAACGAAAAATGGCTCACCGACATCACGGATTTCCAGATCCCGGCCGGCAAGGTGTATCTGTCACCCATGATCGACTGCTTCGATGGCATGGTCGTCAGCTGGCCGATTAGCACGCTCCCGGACGCTGATCTCGTCAACACGATGTTGGAAGCTGCCATCCAGCCGATCGCGACCAGCAACGACCGGCCCGTTGTCCACTCTGACCGCGGCGCCCATTACCGATGGCCTGGATGCCTGTCTCGGATCGCCGACGCGAAGCTGGTGCGCTCGATGTCGCGGAAGGTCTACTCTCCGGACAACGCGACGTGAGAGGGCTTCTTCGGCCGTCTAAAGACCGAATTTTTCTACCCTACGAACTGGCTATCCACGACCATCGACCAGTTCATCGAGGCGTTGGACTCGTACATCCGTTGGTACAACGAGAAGCGGATCAAAAATCTCACTGGGCTTCCGCAGTCCCGTCGAGCATCGACGGGACCTCGGACTTGCTGCTTAACCAGTCCAAGATTTACGCCGCACCCCCGTCGTTGAGCCGAATTACTCGGCAGCGGTGCCACTCATTCGAACAGTCGGTTCTCAATTGGAAGGAACTCGATGGCAATCGGCCGACTACAATGAACCCACCCCGCGTCGATCATCGGCGCCGAACGTCCAGTGGAATGCGATTGCATCGTGCAGCCTAGCGTGAATCACAAATGTTGCTCCCTCCGCCGTTTGGCGTTGCCATTGGCGTCGGTACGCTCGTCCGCGAGCGCCTGCGCTGCGCTCGCCGTCTCGGTGGTGGCTTCGGCGGCCTCGGCCCATGACGCCGGCCACACAGCGCAACATGCATTCGGCCCGCTAGGCCCACTGCCATGGGCCTTCGAATCCTGGGAAGTGTTTCTGCTCGGCGCCAGCGCCCTGCTGTACGGTGCGGGCCTATGGCGGCTGTGGCAGCGCGCCGGTTCCGGCCGCGGGGTGAGTCCGGCCCAAGCGTTAGCCTTCGCAGCCGGCTGGATTAGCCTGGTGGCCGCCCTGCTCAGCCCGCTCGACACCTTGTGCGAAGCTCTGTTCTCGGCGCACATGGTGCAGCACGAGTTGTTGATGCTCGTCGCCGCACCGTTGGTCGTGATCTCGCGACCGCTCGGCGCTTGGCTATGGGCCTTTCCACCGGCCTGGCGCGGTGCGGTCGGCGGGGTCTTCCATCATCAGAGATGGCGGCGTCCATGGCTGCTGTTGACGGCGCCGCTATGGGCCTGGACTCTGCACGCACTGGCCCTGTGGTTGTGGCACTTGCCGGTGCTGTTTGAAGCCGCGCTGCATCACGATACGTTGCATGCCTTGCAACACCTCTGCTTTCTGGGCACGGCACTGATCTTCTGGTGGAGCATCTTGCGCAGCCAGTCGCGGCGCGGTCGCGGCGTCGCGCTGCTCTCGCTGTTCACGACCTTCGTGTACACCGGCGTGCTCGGGGCGCTGTTTACGTTGTCCAACGTGGTCTGGTACCCGAGCTATGCGGTCAGCGCGTCGCACTTCGGCCTGAACGCACTGCAGGATCAGCAGTTGGGCGGCATCGTGATGTGGGTACCGAGCGGCTTCGTCTACCTGCTATGCGCGCTGGTGCTGGGTGCGCGCTGGTTGCGTGAGCCGCCCATCATGGATATCGGAGCACCGGCGCTCGGTTCATGAGAGTGTAGAGATGGCCATCGGGATCTGCGCGCACTGCGCAGTTGCCGGCCGACATTTGTACGCATGCAACGTCGCCCACTTGCACCTGCCAGACCAACCGATCGGCCGTGTCACGACCTTCTATTCCGCCCTGAACAGATGGTGGCACGCGGTAGCCAAGAAGCTTCAGGTGCGGGCTGTCGGCGTGGGCCGACAACAGCACCACCACATCTACCCTAGCATGCGTCAGACCGTCCAGTCGTGCTTGTTTCCACCGTAATTCAACTGTCGCGCACCGAGCTAGCCCAGTCGCTGGCAGAACGCGATGCTGCTGTCGATTTCCCAACGCAGGTTCTACACGCGCTTCTCAACGCAGTGTGTACAGAAAGGCGGCGATGTCGCGTGCTTCAGCCTCGCCGATGTCCATGTCAGGCATCGCGTTGCCCGGTACCACCGCTTGCGGATGACGCAGCCACTGCACCAGATTCGGCGGCGTGTTGCGCAGCACGCCAGCGACATAGCTGCGCTCGCCGAAGCGGGTGAGCGGCGGACCGACATTGCCGCGCGCGCCATCGACTCCTGGAACCGTGTGACACGCCGCGCAGCCGCGCGCTTGGACAGCCGCCTTGCCACGCGCTACATCGCCCCCTTCGACGGCATAGCGCGGTCCAGCAGCAAGCGCCGGCCCCGTCGTACCCAGCATGACGAACACGGCACCGAGTATCGCCGTGCGAAACCCGCTGCGCCAGGAGCGCTTCAGCACGGTGTCATCCGGCGCATGGTGGCACCGTGCCCATGAACCCGAAGGCGATCGTCGTGGCCACAAGAAACAGCCCGCTGCATAACATGCCGACCATGGCCATGAACCGTGTGCGTCCGTCGCCGCTGGCTACCAGCTCCCGCGCGCCGCCCGGTACCTCGGCGCTGCTGCGCCTCCAGTTTCGCCATGCCGTGGCACCGGCGGCCACGCACACCAGCAAGGCCACCACCTCGACGGCACCGGACAGCCATAACAAGTCAGGCCATGCCGGCTGTGCCAGCGGCACATCGTGCGGGTAGCAGGCATTGCCAGCCAGCACCGAATTGACCGTCAGTTGCATGACCCAGGCCAGCGGCGCGCCGACGATGGCGAACCACAGGCTCCAACCCCGTACACGCGCGCGGTGTGGCGAAGGATGCGGCTGGCCGTGTGCCGATTGGCCCGCCGAAGCGGTCGCCGAAGTCGCGCTGTTCATCGTTTTCATCGCAGATAAGGCGACACATAGAAGGTCAGGAAAACCGCAACCCACACCGCGGTGACGAAGTGCCAGTACATCACCGCGATGGAAACGGTGGAATGGCGGCGCGCGCCGAAGTAACCGAGCAGGGTCCACACGACCAGCATCGCCAGCATCAGCGCGCCGACCAGCACGTGCGCCAGGTGAAAGCCAGTAACAGTGAAGTACAGCGAGCCGTAGGCGTTGGTCTTCGGCGTGAAGTGCTTGTCGCTCCACTCCTTGCCTTCGAGACCGACGAAGGCCAGCGCCAACAGCACCGACAGCCCTAGCCCGATCAGCAGTTGTCGCTGGCGCCCGGAGCGAATGCCCTTCTCACCCCACCACATGGTGACGCTGCCGAGCAGCAGCACGACGGTGCCGATGATCGCCAGCGTGAGTTTCGGTGGTCCATCCGGCGGCCACGCCTGCACTTGTTGCGAAGCAACATAGAAATAGCTGAACAGCAAGTAGGCGAACAGTGCGGCTTCGGTGCCGATCAAACTGACCATTCCCCACCAGCCGGAAGACAGCCGGCCCTTGCTGCCCACCGGCAGCGGCTCGCCGGTGTAGAGGATCTGAGTCTCGGCGCCGCTATTCATGGACCACGTCCATCGTCTGCCCCAGTTTCGCTTCGGGCCACAACCAGATGATCGTGGCGAAAATCGAAGCCACCAGCATCACACCGGACAACCACCACGACTGCAGCAGCAGGCCGATGAATATAAGGACCAGCGCGATCGACAGCAGAAGCGGCGCCAGTGAGTCGCCGGGCATGCGCAGGATGACGTCGGGCAGCGCGTCCAGTGGCGTGGTACCGATGGTCTCGCGTCCGTCGTCGAGCAGGAAGCCTTCGTCGGTGACGCTCTCGCCGCGGTGCCCTTCCATTTGCGGCTCCCACAGCGGATAGCGACTGGCCACGCTGGGAATCACCGCGAAGTTGTATGGCGGCGGCGGCGATGCGGTGGCCCATTCCAGCGACGGCGCGTGCCACGGGTTTGGCCCGGCGCGCTGGCCGTCGCGCAAACTGCGCCAGACATTGATGATGAACAGCAGCACGCCAATCGCGAACAGGTAGGCGCCCAGTGTGACGACCATGTTCCAGGTGCCCCAGCCCAGCCCCGCCGGGTAGGTGTAGATGCGCCGCGGCATGCCCAGCAGGCCGAGGATGTGCATGGGGAAAAAGCCGACGTTGAAGCCGACAAACATCACCCAGAAACTCCACTTGGCCAGCCGCTCGTTCATCAGCCGGCCGGTGAACTTCGGAAACCAGTAGTGAATGCCGCCGACCACCGGGAAGACGTTGATGCCGATCAGCACGTAGTGCAGGTGGGCGACTACGAAGTAGGTGTCGGTGAGTTGCGTGTCCACCGGCACCGCGGCGGTCATGAATCCCGAGACGCCGCCGATGACGAAGACGATGACGAAGCCGGCGAAGAACAGGAAGGCGCTGGTGAACACCGGCCGGCCGGTCCAAACGGTGGCCAGCCAGGCGAACACCGCCACCGCGCTGGGAATGACGATGACAAAGCTGGCCGCGCTGAAGAACGACAGCGACAGCGGCGGCAGCCCGGTTGCGAACATGTGGTGCACCCACACGCCGAAACCGAGCACCATGGTCGTCACCGTGGCCAGCGCCACCGCCGTGTATCCCACCAGCGGGCGGCGGCAGAACGTGGGCAGCCCGTCGGAGACGATGCCCATTGCGGGCAGCACGATGGCATAGACCCACGGGTGGCCGAACATCCAGAACAGGTGCTGCCATAGCAGCGGCTGGCCACCACCGGCGATGTCGAAGAAGTGCATGCCGAAGCGGCGATCCAGCCACAACATCAGGAACGCCAGGCTCACCGCCGGCACCGCGAACAGGTTGCCCACCGACGCGGTCAACGTGCCCCACACCAGGATCGGCACGCGGTTGATCGACATGCCCGGCGCACGCGTGCGGACTAACGTAACGACAAAGTTGATCGAACCTACCGTGGTCGACACACCCAGCAGCACCATGCCCAACGCGTACAGGTCGATGTTGATGCCCGGGTTGTAGGCCAGCGACGAATACGGCACGTAGTTGAACCAGCCGGCATCAGGGGCCTGGCCCAGAGGAAAACTGCCGTACAGGAACAGCCCGGCGAACAGGAAGACCCAATACGAAAAGGCATTCAGCCGCGGGAAGGCCATGTCGCGCGAACCAAGCAGCAGCGGCCACAGGAAATTGCTGAAGCCCGACAGCACCGGCAGCGCGTAGAGAAAGATCATCGTCACGCCGTGCATCGTGAACAACTGGTTGTACTGCTCGGGACTGAGCACGGTCTGGTTCGGCAACGCCAGTTGCCAGCGCATCACCGCCGCTTCCAGCCCACCCAGGATCAGAAAGACGAACGAAGTCACCAAATAGCGGATGCCAATTTCCTTGTGGTCCACCGACGCCAGCGCCCCGAAGAAGCCGGCACGCGTTTCCCAGATGCGCTGCAGCCGCGGCGCGATGCTCGGGTCGTCGCCCGGGCGGGCAATGACCGGGATTCGGAGGGCGTCTGTGTTGGCCAAGGCGGCTCCTATTTCAAGGTTTGCAGGTAGCGCACAACCGCGTTCAGATCGGCACCCGACAGGTTCAATGTGGGCATGCGCGAGCCGGGCTTGAGTGCTTGCGAATCGGCGATCCAGGCCGCCAGGTGAGCGGGGGTGTTGCTGAGCATGCCGGCAGCGATGGTCTGGCGGCTCATCAGGTGCGTCAGGTCGGGGCCGAGAATGCCGCCGGCCAACGTGCCGCGCACCGCATGGCAGGCTGCGCAATCAGCCATGAAGACCTGCTGGTCGCGGTGCTGGGGTTCGCTGTCGGACACGGCCGCCGGACGCAGTTGATTGCGGCTCCAGGCCAGGTAGTCCTGCGGTGAATCGGCCACCACGTACAGCGCCATGTTGGCATGCTGTGCGCCGCAGAATTCGCCGCACTGGCCACGGTAGGTGCCGGCACGATCGGCTTGCAGCCACATGACGTTGGTCTTGCCTGGTATCACGTCCATCTTGCCGCCGAGCTGCGGCACCCAAAACGAGTGGATCACGTCGCGTGTGCTCAGTTCGATGCGCACCGGCTGGCCCACCGGTATGTGGATCTCGTTGGCAGTGGTGAAGGTTCGCTCGGTCTGCTCGTTGTGGTAGCGCACGCCCCACCACCACTGCGCCGCGTCGATCTGCAAGGTCAACACGGTGTGCGCCGGCATCGCCACCGCCGCTACGGTGAACAGCGTCCACACCACACACGCCACCAGCACCACGCTGGACACGCCGACACCGACGTACAGCCAAAGCATGCCGCCTTCATCACGTCGCACCGCTAGCGCGGCGGGGTCGGCAGGTTTGGCATGCCGGCGCAACACGGCCATCAGCAACAGCACGGTGATGACCAGCGTGACGGCGATCGACACCAGCCCCAGCCCCCAGCCCAGCTTCGTGGCAGGGTCACCCGCCGGGCCGTAGGTGCGCAGGTACGACATCGACGGATCGGCACGCGCCAGCAGCGGCACTGCGCACAGCAGGCCGAAGCAGGCACTGCGCCACAATTTCATTTGATGATGCCCACCGGTGGCGGCTCATCAGGGTTCGGCGGCGCTGCCGCAGGTGCCGTCTCTGCGCCGGCCGGCTGGCTGGCACCGGCCCCATATGCCGGCAGGGTCGGTACGGTTTCGGGGGCCACTCGTTCACCCGGCCGGTCGCCCTGCATCGAGGCCTGAAATTGATCGGTCTTGTAGGTGCCGCCCAGCGATTGGATATAGGCCACGATCTTCCAGATTTCCTGCGGCGGCAGCGCCGGGTTCCATGCCGGCATGCCCTGCGGGCGGCCGTCGTGGATCGACTTGAACACCGCCACCGGTGTACCGCCGTAGCGCCAGTAGCCGTCCTTCAGGCTGGGGCCGATGCCGCCGGGCCCGCCGTAGCCGTGGCAACCGGCGCAGTTCATCTTGATGAACAGCGCGTGACCTTGCTGCACCGCCCGCTCATCGCCTTCGTACGGGTTGGGAAACTGCGTGGCCAGCGTGCTGTGCGCTGCACCGGCCAGATCACCAAGCGGGACCGCCGCGATGGCGCTCATGTCCGGAAGCATGGGCTGGGGCGTGCGGGTCGTGCTGCCACCTTCGAAGCGATCGCAGCCAGCGAGGAACAGCCCGGCCGCAGCGATGGCCCACGCCACTTTCACGGTTTGCCCCCCATCCCGTGATCGTTGCGCGCGGCCGCCGCACCGCCTTCGGTGGTATACATGCCGGCGCCGCCATGCGGCGACTCGCCATCGATCGAGAACACGTAGAGCACGCCACCGCGTGCCGGGAATCCCTTCTCCGACGAGCTGACCATGGCTGCACCGCCGACGCCCGAATACACCGCCACGTATTGCCGCTGGTCGGGTCCGAGGTAGGACATCGGCTGGCCGATGATGCCGCTGCTGAGCTTGTGCGACCACAGCACCTTGCCGCTACGCGCATCCACCGCGCGAAACCAGCCATCCACCGTACCGTAGAAGACCACGTCGCCGGCAGTGGCCAGGGTGCCACTCATGGCCATGAACTGCTCCTTGATCGCCCAGGCCTTCTTGCCGGCGACCGGGTCCCAGGCCATGAACTCGCCCCAGTTGCCCCCCGGTGCGGCGTAGCGCTTCATCTCCATGCCGTCGTAGGGCGTGCCGGGTATGTACGACTGCGGGTGATCCGTGACATCCATGCAGATGTTGAAGATGCCGGCATAGACGAGCCCAGTGCGTGGCGAGAACGCCGCCGGCTGCCAGTCCTTGCCGCCGATATCCGGCGGGCAAAGGTTGTGCAGCTTGACATTGGGTTTCGGCTGCATCGCCGCCACCACTTTCGGCCGGCCACTTTTCAGGTCGATGCCGTCCGACCAGTTCTGGTAGGCGAAGGGCTCGGCCACCAGTACCTCGCCAGTCAGCCGGTCGATGGTGTAGGCAAAGGCGTTGCGGTCGAAGTGCACCAGCACCTTGCGCGGCTGCCCGTTGAAGTTCAGATCGAGTAACAAGTTCTCGTTGACACCGTCGTAGTCCCACTGGTCATGCGGCGTGAACTGGTAGGCCCATTTAGCCATGCCGGTTTCGGCGTCGCGCGCAAAGACGGCGCTGGTCCACAGGTTGTCACCCGGGCGTTGCACCGGCACGCGCGGGCCAGGGTTGCTGGTCCCGTAGTAGATGAGCTTGCTGTCGGGGTCGTAGGACACCCAGCCCCACACACCACCGGCGCCGGTTTTCCACATGCCGGCCGGCCAGCTATTCAGCCCCAGGTCCTTGCCGACCATCCACGGGTAGAAGGGTTTGAAGTCTTCGCCGATGCGCGCGTCCTTGTCGCTGCCGGTGCTGTGGGCGCGCCACAGCTCCTTGCCGGTTTTCAGATCGAGCGCGGCCAGCCAGCCCCACACGCCCATCTCGCCGCCACTGTTTCCGACGTACACCTTGTCGCCGACGATTAGCGGCGCCATCGTCATCGTGCCGCCTTTGCTCACGTCGTCCATCCTCGTACGCCAAATTTCCTTGCCGGTTTTGGCATCGACGGCGATGGTGTGGTCGTCCAGCAAGTTGTAGACAAGTTTGCCGTCGGCATAGGCACTGCCACGGTTGACCGTATCGCAGCAGGCCTTGCCGATGGCCATCGGCGTGGGCTGCGGGTCGAAGGCCCACTTGATCGGTGCGCCAGGTTTGCTGAGATCGAGCGCGTAGGCCAGGTTCGGGAACGGCGTCACCAGGAACATCGTGTCGCCGACCACCAGCGGCGCCGCTTCGTGGCCGTTCTGTGTGCCGTCGGAAAAGCTCCAGGCCACACGCAGCTTGGACACGTTGTCGGCGGTGATCTGGTTCAGAGGGCTGTAGCGCGTGTTGGCGTAGTCGCGTGCCTGGCTGTGCCATTCGCCGGGTGGATCGTTCGGCGCGAAGTTGGCGCGGGCGCCATTGCGCGGTGCGCTGGCCGAGGTGGCACCCGCGGAGTCAGCAAACTGTGGTTCGGGCGGTGCGGCCCTGACGCCGCCTGCCGCCAACAGCAGCATTGCCGACGCGACCCATGCGGCGGCGGTGCGGATGGTTGGGGCATTTTTTTGCATGGTCATGTCGTCCGCGTGAGATCAACGAAGGTTTCCGAGGTAGGCCGCCACCGCATCGATCTGCAGGTCCGACAGTGACCTGGCGACGCGGCGCATCATGGATTCGGGGTCTGTCGTGCGCCGGCCCGAGCGAAAGTCGCGCAACTGTGCGGCGAGATAGTCGGGGTGCTGTCCAGCCAGCCGCGGGAACAGCTGGTGAAGGCCGGCGGCATCGACGCCGTGGCACGAGGCGCACGAATCGACGTGTTGGTACGGCACGCCGTCGAAATAAATGTGCTCGCCAGCTCTGCGCTGTTGGTCCGTCTGCGCGGGCCACGGCGCTGGCGCGTGCAGTGGCTGACTCGCGTAGTAGTCGGCAGCGCTGCTCATCTGCTGCTCACTTAAGTTCACCGCCATCGCCCCCATCACACCGCCGGCGCGCCGCTGGCCCTGGGCGGCGAACGCTTGCAACTGGCGTAGCAGATAGGCCGCGTTCTGCCCCGCCAGTCGCGGCACGCCGTTGGCGGTGCGCATGCCGTCCAGCCCGTGGCAGGCGGTGCACTGCTGCGTCACCACCGGCGGCGCGGCCAGCGGTGGCGATGGCATAGCCTGCGCGACGGCCGCACCGCATAGCAGCCATACGGAGCAAAGCGGCGTGTGGCGCATCAGGCAGCGCACCTCATGGCGAGCCCTTGAGCATCGAGCTGCGCATGTCGGCCACCGTGTCGGCATTTACCGTTGGCGCGCGGTTGCCCCAGGCGTTGCGCACGTAGTTGACGACGTCGGCGATTTCGCCATCGCTGAGCTTCCAGCCGAAACCCGGCATGGCCAGGTGACCGCGTTGTCCCTTCGCCGGCAGCACCTGCTCGCCTTTGAGCACGATGCGCAGCACGGTCTGCGGCCCGCGCGCCTGCACCGCCGAGCTGCCTTGCAGCGTTGGAAACACGCCGGCCAGACCACCGCCGTCGTCTCGGTGGCAAGCTGCGCACTGGTCGATGAACAACGCTTGGCCGCGTTGCAGCGCGTCGCTGCCCAGCGGCGCCAGCGCCAGTGCGTCGTCGCGCGGCGGCTGGTCCTTCAGATAGAGAGCGATAGCCGTCAAGTCGGCATCGTTCAGGTGGCTGGTGGAATTGCGGATCACTTCGGACATCGGGCCAGCCGATGCGGTGCGCCGGCTGACCCCCGTTTTCAGATACGCGGCAATATCGTGCACGCTCCACTGGCCGAGGCCGGAACGGCTGTCGCCGTTCAAGCTGGGCGCAAACCAGCCGATGCCGAAACCGGCTTCGGTGGCGCCTCCGCTCAGATGCTCACTGTCGATGGTGCCGCCAAAGAAGCGCTTCGGCGTGTGGCAATCGCCGCAATGGCCGAGACCTTCGACGAGATAGGCGCCGCGGTTCCACTGCGCCGATTTCTGTGGGTCGTCGCGGAACTCGCCTTTGTCGAAGTTGAGCAGGTTCCAGCCGGCCAGCAGCGGCCGAAAGCGCAACCACCAAGGCAGCGGATGGTTCGGCTGGTTCACCGGTTGCAAGGTGTCCAGGTACGCCTTGATGGCATCGACATCGGCGCGCCGCACTTTGGTGAACCACGGATATGGGAAGGCCGGGTACAGCGCATGGCCTTCGTCGTCGTGGCCGCTATGCAGCGCGCGGTAGAGGTCGTCGCTACTCCAGCCGCCGATGCCGGTGGCCTTGTCGGGTGTGATGTTCGGCGTATCGATCACCCCCATGCCGGTGGGCATTGCCCGCCCGCCGGCCCACGGCTTGCCGCCGTCGGCGGTGTGGCAGTACTCACAGTCTCCGGCGCGCACGAGGTAGCGACCCTGTTCCACCTGCGATTGGGCGGCGGCTGGCCCCAATAGCGCCAGGCCCGCGCACAAGGCAAACGCCGATCTTGCGGCCCCCGCAACAAGCGGCCATCGCGGAACCGGCTTGGCCCGGCCGCTGATGGCGCCCCCTGGGGGGAGCGCCCGAGGCGCTATGAGGGTGGTCATCTCACACCAGTGGACCCGGTGATTTCAGGTACCGGTTTCGGATCGCATCGGCCGCCCAGAAGGCCAGCGCACCGACCGTGCCAGTGGGGTTGTAGCCGTGGTTCTGCGGGAACACGCTGGCGCCCATGACGAATACGTTGGGCACATCCCAGCATTGCAGGTAGCGGTTGACGACGCTGGTATTCGGGTCGGCACCCATCGCCGCCCCGCCGGTGTTGTGCGTAGTCTGGTACGGCACGATCGAGTAGTGGCCTTCGCGGTAGTTCACCTTGATCGAGCGCGGCTTCATCGCCTTGGCGATCAGCGCCGCCTTATCGGTCAGGAAACGCGACATGCGGTGCTCGTTGGCATGGAAGTCGAAGGTCATGCGCAACAACGGATTGCCGTAAATATCGCGGTAGGTCGGGTCCAGATCGAGGTAGGCATCGCGAAAGCTCATCACGCTGCCGTGCGTGGCAATCGACATTGCACTCAGATAGTTCTTGGCACGTGCGCGTTTCCATTCGCCGCCCCACTTGGGCGTACCCTCAGGCACTTGTGTCTGCTGTGCAATCGGCCGCCCGCCGGTATTCCACAGAGCAATGTAGCCGCCGCCGATGAAGCCGTGCGGCCCGTGGTCGAAGTTGTCGCCGTTGAATTCGTCGATCGCCTGGCCGAGCGCGCCGGCGCCCATGAACGGGTTGACGATGTCGTCCTGGAACACGTCCACCGACGAAGTGATCTGGTAGGCGTAGTTGCGCCCGGTCACGCCCTTGCCGCTGGCCGGATCATAGGGTTTGCCGATGCCCGACAGCAGCAGCAGGTGCACGTTGTGCTGCGCGAAGGCGCACAAGATCACCAGTTGCGCCGGCTGCTCGACGTACTTGCCTTCAGCGTCCACATAGGTCACCCCGGTGGCACGCTGGCCGCTGGCATCGAGGTTGACCTTGACCACGTCGCACTCGGTGCGAAAGGCGAAATTCGGTTTCGCCAGCAACACCGGCAGGATGGTCGTCTGCGGCGACGCCTTCGAATAATTGCCGCAGGCGAACCATTCGCAGTAGCCACAGTAGGTGCATTGGCCCATCTGCACGCCCAGCGGGTTCTTGTAGGGCTCGGAGGTGTTCGCCGCAGGGCAGGCGAAAGGTTTGAATCCCACCTCGCGCGCTGCGGCGTCGAACTTCATGGTGCCGAAGCTGCGCTTCAGCGGCGGCAACGGGTAGCCGCGCGCGCGCGGACCTTCGAAGGGATTGCCGCCCGGCTGGATGGCACCACCGATATTGCCGGCCACGCCCGACACGCCGCACAGATATTCGAAACGGTCGTAGTGCGGCTCGAGTTCGGCGTAAGTGACACCCCAGTCCTGGATCGTCATGCCATCGGGTATGAAGCCCTTGCCGTAACGAGCGATAGTGTGGCTGCGCACCTCGAAGTCTTCGGGAAGAAAGCGCCAAGTCTGGCCGTTCCAGTGCACGCCCGCGCCACCGACACCGGCGGCCGGCAGGAACGAGCCTAGGTGGCGCATTGGCAAGGCGGTTTGCGAGCCGTTGTTGCGAAAGGTCAGCGTCTCGCGCGCCGGGCGCTCGAACAGCGCACGGCGCACCGCATAGCGCAACTCGTCCTGAATGTGCGTGGTGGCGAAGTCCGGCACGGTGTCACGGTACTTGCCCCGCTCGAGGGCCAGCACGTTCAGGCCGGCTTCGGTCAATTCGTGACCGAGAATGGCGGCGGTCCAGCCGAAGCCGACCAGAACGACGTCGACTTCTTTCAGCTTCTCGCTCACCGCGTAACCTCTGTGCTGCGCTCTCCGGTGCGAGCGCCCTTCGCAGCGACCGGGCGGGGGCTCATGGCAGTTGCTGCGGCCGACGCGCAGGGTCGCGGCCCATCAGGCCGACGACTGGCCGCTCATCACGCACACCGAAGCGGCCGATTGCGGCCACCTGGTTGTAGCGCGGGCCGGTGTAACCCACGAGCTTCCAGCCGGCGAAGCCCTGGTTGCCGTCGTACAGCGGGTCGGCGAAGAAGCCTTCTTGCGTGTTCTGCCACAGCAGGTCGAAGAAGGTCTTGGCCGAAACCCCACGCAGCTCCGGCTTGCCATCGTGCAGGTCCTTCAGCCAGGCGTCGCGTTGGGCTGCATCGAGCCCGGCGAAGCCGCGAGCCCCCGACACCTTGGCGTCGATCGCAGCGATCGCAGCCCGATAGATCTGCGCTGGTGTGCGTTTGCTCTGGAAGCCTTGCTGGGTGGTGCCGTCCTGCCATGGTCCGGTCATGTACCAGTCGGCGGCTTGTCCGAAGGGGCCAGCCAACTGCCGGTCGATGAATGTGGTCACGCCGGCTTCGACTGCACCGGGACCCAGCTCATCGGAAGGAATCAACCGCTGCAAGGCCGCATCGACGAAGGCCGCCTCGGCAGTAGTGAAGTAAATGTAGGACTTTGACGGCGCAGCCGCCAGCGGTGGCAACAAGGCACCCGATACCTCGATGCCGGTTCGTGCCGCCGCAAAGGCTTTTGGCAGCAGCCCGGCAGCTACAGCGATACCGCACGCCCCGAAATACAACGCTTTTCGGCGGCTCAAATGCGGCAAGGCATGGCAACTATTGTCCATATTGTTCCAAGACCTCCGGGAGGGCAGCCGAGATGGAGATCCTTTCTCTTAGGCTGCGCGACATGCGGCCGCGGGAACATCGGAGAGTCGCCGCAAGCACGTGTAGTACTGGTCCTACAGCAACACTCCAAGAGAATTTGTATGTGGCGACGTCGTTCCCGGCCACTGCTAGTCGTGCATGACGAGAACCTCGCCGGAAAATGCGCGAGCCGTTGCATCTGCGAAGCTCGCGATGGTCCTTTGCGTGCGCAAACGCGACAACAAACTTGACCCTCACTGCCGGTATAGACTGCTGCCCATGATTCCGGAAGGGCGTGCAGTCTATTTAATGGCGTCGCTCTAGGACTCGACGCACAACCATGACGCGTCCCTTCGTTAAAGCCATGAACCTGCGCAAACTCGCCCCGGCGCTAGGACTTTTGCTGGTAGTTCTGGTCGCCCCGGCCCTGCACTACCTCACCGCCGTCGGCGCCATCTAGAACTTTCTCGCGGGCGCGATCGCGATCGGCGTTCTGGCAGACTGGGTTCGGCGAGCAACGGAACATCTTGCGGCAAGGGCCGGATCTGCCGTCGGCGGTCGTCTCACCGCGAGCTTCGGCAGCCTCGCCGAGGTGATCCTCGCCGTCTTCGTACTCGCCACCGGTAATGTCGCCGTCGTGCGTGCACAGATCACCGGCTCCATCATTGCGACGAGTTTGTTCGGACTTGGGTTAGCGATCGTCGTCGGCAGTGTCGGCCGCACCCGATTGCGGTTCAACCGCAATAAGGCGGGGAGGCAGCCTGCTCATCCTGGTCTTAATCGCGCTGCTGCTGCCGGCCGTTTTCGACTACACGGCACGCCATCTGACGGGGCAGGCCGACCCGATTGTGACGGAAGAGCATTTCAGCATCGCCGTGACGGTCGTCATGCTGCTGGTATATGACGCCAAACTCGTCTACACGCTCGTCACCCACCGCGACATATTCGCGTCCGAGGAGTCCCGCGAAATGGGTGATGGGTCGGCTACCCCAGGCTGGCAGACATGGCAATCCATCGCCCTGCTCGTCGCAGCAACCGCGGCCATTGCCCTCGAAGGTCACCTCTTTTCGGGCGCGCTTGGGGCCACGGCCAGCGCGCTCGGACTGTCGCAAGTGTTCATCGGCGTAATCGTGCTGGCCCTCGTGGGTACGGCGTCGGATCTATTCCCCGCGGCCTGGTTCGCGCGTCAGGCCTGGTGCTGAACATCTGCGTCGGGTCGGCCATCCAAGTCGCCCTGGTCGTGGCGCCGCTGCTGTTGCTCGGATCGTGGCTGATGGGTCAGCCGATGACGCTGGTCTTCGGCAACCTGATCAGCCTCTTCGCCGTGGTCAGTACGGCGTTCATCGTCAACTCGATCGCGAACGATGGCAAGACGACATGGTTTGAGGGCGTCCTGCTGATCGGCGTCTATGCGCTGCTGGGTCTGGCCTATTACTTCTCTGCACCGGTTGCCAGAGGGCAGGGTCCGGGGCCAGGTCAAGTCACGTTGCGGCCGGTCATTTAGTTGCCGGTTGCGGCAATCCGCATTCAATGCGGACATGAATGGGCATTGAGGATCCTGTTGCCGGTGCGCTCGCCACACGGCCTGGTCTTGTTCGCCTTTCTCCCACTGTTGCTCATGACGGTCGCCTATTCGGGCGCTGCTTCTCGGCTACCACGAGAACGGCAAGCTTCGGTACGCAGGCAAAGTGGGTACCGGCTTCGACGATGCAATGTTACGCCGACGGTCCCCGCAACTGAAAAAGCGCGATATCGCCCGCGCGCCATTCGCAGATCCGCCACGGGGTTACGCAGCGAAGGGCGCGCATTGGATCCGCCCGGAGCTCGTCGTCGAGATCGCATTTCCCAACGGGACGCGCGACGGCGCGCTAGGACACCCGTCCTTTCAAGGGTTGCGGCCGGACAAGCGAGCTGCGGAGGTAGTGCGCGAAAAGGCTGCCGATTCCGTAGAACCCGCAAAGAAGGTGGCGGTGAAGAAGGTCGCAGCCACGAAGAGGGTAGTTGCGACAAAGAAATTGGGTGCGAGCAAGAAGGCGGCGCCCTCCGTGATAGCCGGTGGCACTCTCTCCAATCCGAGAAAGCCATACTTACCTGAGGCTGGCATCACGAAAGCAGACGTTGCTGCTTACTACGAAGTGATATCGGAGCAGCTTCTCCCGCACGTCGTGGGCCGGCCACTTTAGCCTCTTGCGCTGCCCGGACGGCTGGTCGGGCGAATGCTTTTACCAAAAGCACGCGGCAAGAGTGTCAATGCGGCGGTGCCGCGACTCGAAGTGCCGGAGGGTGACGGCAAGGCCACCTATCTTGGCGCGAATAGCGCCAAGGCGCTCGTAGCGCTCGTGCAATGGGGCGTTGTTGAGATGCACCCGTGGGGCTCGCGCAGGCCTCACCTCGATCGCCCGGACCGCCTGATCTTCGACTTCGACCCGGACCCCACCTTGCCGCGGGCGGACCTCGTGGTCGCTATTGGGCTAACCCGTAGGCTACTCGCGGAGATTCGCCTAACTGGGTTCCTGAAGACTACTGGCGGCAAAGGTCTCCATTTTGTGGTGCCAATTCGCGCGACACTGTCCTGGGACGCGGCCAAGGCGTTTTCCAAGGCGGTGGCCAATTTCATGGGCCGCACGTTCCCCGATCGGTTCACCGCTACGTTCGCGAAAAAAAAACGCGCAAGGACAAAATTCTGATCGATTACCTGGGCAATACGGAGGGCGCAACTGTGATCGCACCGTACGTCGTGCGCGCACGCGCCGGCGCTCCGGTTGCCATGCCCATCGCATGGGAGGAACTCGCAAACGACATGCGGAACGATCATTTCAATTTGCGTAGCGCACCTGGGTATCTCGCTGCCCGTACGCAGGATCGGTGGGCCAAGTTCGTCGACGTCGAGCAGTCCATTACGCTAAGGATGCGAAAGCAGTTCCAGTAGCGGCAGAAATGTAGGGGTGCTGGCCTATTCACAAACACTACGTCGCCGTCTTAGATACGGCGGATTTCATGAAATTCCTTTAGGCCGTCGGCATGCGTCGGGTCGGCGATTGGATTTGGCACTTTTAGCGGGCTTTACCTTTCTCGTGGTACTGGCTTTGGCGATATGGGATCTGATGAATACCCGTACAGCAGGTACGCTAACCGGCCGTGAACAGGGGTATGACGGCATCTTCAATGACTTGGGGGCCCCCAGTCGCTCTGGGACTGGGCCGCCGCGGTTCTTTCACCGAGGCGCCGCAGTAGGCGATCGGGGGCTTTGATGCCCACGACGCGCAATATTGATAACATCGGATCCAAGTGCCTGTAGCCAACCAAGCTCCTTGAGCACTCGGTCGATCAATGTTTCTTCGAATTAGCAGAAGACGAACGTGAAGTGGCTCTGCCACTTCCGCTTCTCTTGCCACCTCCCGATTCTTTGTTTACCGTAGCCCACGCGCGCGCCTCCGCTTCCTTCTCGGATACGCCCCGATCCTCGTACGATTCTTCAATATGCTGGGCCTGCCGTTTCTGCTTGTCGGTATAACTCTCTTTGCCACCTTGGCTCATGACAATTCTCCAGGAAGGGTTGATTGAGTGCAGCGGGCGAGCCGCCTGTTGTAGCACCGCAACCGCAATAGCAGTCCGGAGCGACAGCCCGTCGCTCCGGATCTTGTCTACTGGGGCCAGGGTGAGACCCAATTGGATAGGCTAGCCGCAGATATTCACGAACGCGGAATTGCAGCGCTGGTTATCTGCGGTGTTCCCTTCCATTGTTTGTCATACCGATTCATGTCCGAACGGAATCGCATGTCGGCTGACAGGTCCGGCCAATCGGACTTCTTGAACGACGGCGCTGTCTTCAATTCATCCCGCGAGGCCGAATACACAAGGTCGGTGCCGTCGCGATCCTCGGACGTCAACGCACGCATAGGTACGGCAACCAGCTTGTCGAAGGGGTTCCAGGCGCGGTCAAATTCCACCACGACGAACTGCACCTTGCCGCTGGAGAGGTCGACGACAACGTCTTCGATGTCGCCGATGTCTTTGCGCTGGGCATCCTTCACGTCACCTTTCAGCACGTCGCTGGCTCGCACGTACCGGTGTTGCGCGGAACCACTCTTGTAGCCATGGTAACGATCAACTTGGACACGATATTCACCCTTGTTAAAGTCGGGCCAGGTCTTCGCCTCAAATCCCGGCGAACCCTTGAGCTTGTCCTTGTAGACGTTCAATGCGAGCGTGCCACGATCCTTCGCCGACGGCTTGAATTGTGTCAGCGGATATGCAAACAACTTGTCGCCCATTCCGAGAAAGCCGCCGAAGGACAATACCGCGTAGTCAATCTTACCGTTGGTTGTATCGATGACCAAGTCCTCGATCTCTCCCAAATCTTCACCCTTGGCATTGACCACATCAGTGCCGATCAGCTTGCTCACACGCGCGTCATGCATCGTTGCTATCGTTGCCGGCTGATGCATGGGCGCCTTTGCCTCCGGCATTCCCATCGTTTTGCCGGCCGTCGTATCAGCGGCCTGCGCCGACAATGCCATCGTAAGGCCCACGACTGGCAACAAAGCCAAATAACTGCGTTTGCGAAGTATGTTCATCCTAATTCCTCCTTGGGTCAAAAGGAACTGCTGAACCGTTGGTCGAGCCGCTCCTTTGCACTCGATGCGCTGAGATGGAAGCCATACTGGTCACGCATCGGCATGCGAGAATTTTTAGCCAAATAAAGATCTGGCGAAATCCCTCTGGCGCCGCTTCTTGCGTAGGATTTCTCGTACACCACTGGCGCGGCATACGGGCCAACTGCATCGACTAATCGGTTACATGGATAGTTACGGGCAATATTCGCTGGGGCAACCTGCGGAGACCTAAGGGTGCCTTGCCGCGCGCGGCTGGCCGCGGGGCTTTCTGGCTTCGAACCGGTGGGTTCTCCTACGGCCAAATCGGCGAACTGGCTACTTGCCTGCCAACTGATCATAAGTAATCTGAACGTGAGGCTGTGTTGTATCGCGACAGCCTGCGGCGAAAGGCCGCGTACTACCAACCGACGGAGTAAAGCAATGTATAAGACTCGATTCGCACATCTGAGCGTCGCGGTCGCGATGGCTTCGCTCGTGACAGGCTGCGCATGGGATCGTATGGACCATGCCGACAAAGGCACAGCGGTGGGAGGCACTACGGGGGCAGTGGCTGGAGCGGTTGTAGGCGGACCTGTCGACGCCGCGGCAGGCGCGGGAGGAGGAGCCTATGCGGGCAATCAGGTAGGGAGTAGCGATGCCAATTCAAGGACGCCTGCGGCCCAGGAAAACTATCGTCAGTTTGATTCGTCAATGGTTCGCGAAGTTCAGACGGCGTTGCAGGACAAGGGGTTCAGTCCGGGCAAGATCGATGGCCAGTGGGGCGCATCTACTGCCAACGCGGTTACGCGGTTCCAGGAGGCGAATGCGCTGCCGCCGACCGGAGACCCCGACGCGCGGACCTTGGCTGAACTCGGCGTCGACACGACCCCGACGCGGACCTCGAGCTACTCGAAGCGAAGCAAATGATGGAGGAGTGCGCCTGGTGGGGCCCGACGCAAACTAGGAAAGCGTGCAGCGCTCACTATTGCGACGGCCCGCCTCCATCGTGCCAAGCCCACTCGATTGCCGATGTTTTCTTTTGACTGGCTGCAGTGGCCGGCGATGGCGGTTACCCTCGGTGCGTCCTGGTGTGTGGCGTCGGGCGATAGGAGTCGCCGGAACTTCGCGTTCTGGCTGTTCTTGTGCAGCAACCTATTGTGGACACTTTGGGGAGTGCACGCTGGCGCCTACGCATTAATCGTGCTGCAGGGTGGATTGGCATTCATAAATCTGCGTGGCGCCCGCAAGACCGAAAACCCATTGTCAAGATGAGGTTGGGGAAAAACGCTACGCCGAGATCAGGCGCGCCGCCATCACGGACAGGACCTTCCATTTCGCGCCGTCGCCGCACGCGACCAGCCCCACCAGCGCGAATAATGGGAAAGTTAAATAAGCCGGTCGCGTGTTCGCTCGTCAAGTTGACATAATCGTCGTCACTCCAGTCACGTCAGTGGAGTCCTACAGCGAGTTTGGGACGGTGCCGGTATCGATTGCAGTCCAGTAGTCGCATGGTTCTAATGTCACCCAACACTGATCGGTCGACGTAGATGTGGTGGACAGAGGCGTGGAATGGCGCCATCAATGAATTCTCGGACCTGCAGAATCCTGTCTACTCGGGTCGACTGGGGGTGCGCTTATTGATGGCGGTAGCTCTAGGGGCAGTACTCGGATATGACCGTGAACGCCACGATCGACCGGCCGGGTTGCGCACTCACATCCTGGTGGCACTTGGGGCCGCCCTGTTCGTGATCGTCGCCCTCCGCGCGGGCTTTGACTCGCAAGCGATGGGGCGAGTTGTGCAAGGCCTGATCACCGGGGTCGGCTTTCTGGGCGCAGGCGCTATCATCAAGCTCGACGACCGGCGCGAAATCAGGGGTCTTACGACCGCCGCAGGCATCTGGGTGACCGCCGCTATCGGCATGACGGTGGGACTTGGGCAATTGGCGACGGCTACCGCAGTCGCCGCCTTGGCGTGGATCGTTCTGGCAGTGCTTCCCGCGATCGAACCTTCGTCGAAGCAGGCCACGAACTTGGAAGTGCGCAACCGGGAAGTGCGTGATGCAACCCCGGTCGCGTCGGATGAGCCGCAGTAGCGCGCCGCTCAACGGGACTTTGCACTAGCCTGTCCGGCACGCGACGCGCCGATCGCCGTCTTCACGTGATGCTTTTCCTCCGGTGGCGGCAACACGGCCTTCATGCCCAGCGATTTGATCCACAGTTCGCGGCACCAGCCCTTGCTGTGATAGAGATGTTCATCCTCCTGGTCCTCGACTTGGTCACGGGCGCCTCTAAGTACCCCTGCCCGAGGGCCGGTGAGCTTGTCCGCACACTTGCCCAGCAATTCCCAGTTCAAATGGTCCTTAGTTTCGGCCATGTCCACGCATTCGCAGGCGACCAGTTGCGCCGCTTCCGGATTTCCCGTCTCCGCCGCCAGGTCCATTGCGTCAACCAACGCTTTTCCGAAACTGCGCACGACGACGCGGGCCGGTATCTGCGGATCGGGATCAAGGCCGAACTCGCCACACACTGCGGTAAGAATTTCGACATGAGTCAGCGTCTCGGCGAGGTACTTCTCCCATTCCTCGCGCAGGTCGTCGTTGATGGCGCACTCGATCGCCCGGCCGTAGTCGTTAACGCCCCCGAGCTCGTGCTCAAGCGCCTGCAAGATGAGTTCGTTCACGGATTCGGCTTTCATGGTCTCCACGGTTGGTGATGTTGCAACGATTGACGCACCACCTGCTCCTCGCCAGCGCGGTCGACGGGGATCATGCGGCCGGACTTCTTCGGATAGCGGAGGATTCGGACAGCACCAACCCATCGTCGTCGATCGACGGAATCTGTTCGAACGGGCTGAGCCGGCGATAGGCTTCGGTGTTCAGGTCGTGTGCGGGGTGGTCCATGCCCGCAAGCTCGAACGGCAGTTGCATCTCTTCGAGAGCCCACAGCACGCGCAGGTCTCGCGTGTTGCCGCGCGCGGCAGCGTTTACCTTCGAAAAGCCGTAGAGCTTGAGCATGATGTTCTTTCTTTAAAATGCCCTGGTGCAAAGAATGTCGTCATTCAAGCTACGGCGCACCTCGCCCCTGACGATATGGCTCGTCGCACCCATAGTAGAGATGCATGGGGTGCGCATTTCAACGACGGAGCGGCTGCTACGCTTGAGGTACTAGCGAACAGTTCAGGTGTCCCTGCATCGGAGAAAGCAAAGTTTGGAAAAACGGCAAATCGGTTTACTTCAGGGCGAGTGGAATTTCTTAATTTGCGTAAACGTGCAAAAGGCGCGGGCTCGACACTAGTGTGAAGACTCTTCCGGCCTGAGCACCGCCAGCAGCTTCTCCAGGCGTTCAATATCAACCGGCTTGACGAGGTGATGATCAAATCCTGCTTCCCGTGACCGTCGCCGGTCTTCGTCATGCCCCCATCCCGTTATCGCAACGAGGATAGCGTTCTTACCCCAAGGCTGCCCTCGAATCCGGCGGCAGGCTTCGAATCCGTTCAGCTTCGGCATCGCGATGTCGAGCAAGATCACATCGGGCCGAAACACTTGCGCAAGGTCCACGGCATGCACGCCATTGTCCGCGATACGGACATCATGGCCAAGCAATTCGAGCACTTGTTTCAGCGATTCGGCCGAATCTGCATTGTCATCCGCAATCAAAACGCTGCGTCGGCTCGAAGGCCCAGGCGCTTCATCGACAATTGTCGATTCGACTTTCCGCACCGTCGATAACACTTCCGGCAGGCGCACGATGAACTCGCTACCCAGGCCCTCGCCTTCGCTTCGTGCCTCGATGGTGCCGCCGTGCATCCCGACAAGCCCCTTGACCAGCGAAAGCCCGATGCCCAGTCCGCCGGTTGTTTTCTCCAGCGTGCGGTCTACTTGCGTAAACATATCAAACACCCTATCGATCATGGCGGGCGGGATGCCAATCCCGTCATCCGCAACCATGACGACCGCCATGCCGTCCTCTCGCCGCACATTTAACCGGATATCTCCTTTCACTTTGGTGTACTTTGCCGAGTTATTCAGTAGATTGGACACCACTTGTGCGAGCCGGATAGCGTCGCCTTCCACGATGACCGGTTCGTCCGGCATGAACACGTTCAATGCATGCCCTTCCTGCTCGATGGCAGGTAGGCTTGTCTCCACGGCTGCGTCGATCACCTGCCGGAGTTCGACCGGTTCCCGCCGAAGCTCCAGCTTTCCGCTCGTAATTCTGCTCATGTCGAGGAGGTCATCGACGAGGCGTACTAGCTGCAGCAGTTGCCGCTCCATCACGGCACGTGCTTTTTCGATCGTACCGCTGTCTCCGGACAGCCGCATTATGTGAAGCGCGTTGCGGATGGGTGCCAGCGGATTGCGCAGTTCGTGAGCCAGCGTTGCAAGAAATTCATCCTTTCGCCGATCAGCATCCCGCAGCTGACCGACCAGCCGTTCACGCTCATCCTCGATGCATTTACGCTCGGTGACATCCGCCACCGTTCCGTCGAAGCTGACGAGCCGTCGGGGGTCCGAGCGGTCGAAGTTCGCGCGACCCCTTGCGAAAACCCAACGAACCGAACCATCCTTATGAATAACTCGATACTCCTCGGCGTAAGGGGCGGGATCATCAGCCCGTGTCGCCGCCGCAACTGCATCCCGCACTCGCCCTCGGTCGTCCGCGTGAACGCACGCGAACGCCTGCTCGGAGTCCATCGCTTCCGTCGTGCCGGCGAAGATGCTGCGGAAGCGGTCGTCCGTCGTGAGGGTTTTGGAGACCGGGTCAATATGCCACGCCCCCATCTCTGCCGCGTCGAGAGCCAAGCGTCGCCGCTCCTCGCTTTCTCTCAAACGGGCCTCAGCCCGAACCCGCTCGACCGCCGCCCAAGTTCGCTCTGCGGTGTCCTCGATGATGGCGATTTCGGTCCCGCTCCACTCCCGCACCTTCGTTACGTGCACGGCCAGGCCAGCGACTAAAGCACCGCCCTTGACCAAGGGGACGCCCACGTAGGAACGGATCTGGACAGCCGCAAATGCTTCTTTCTCGCCAGGCGTCCGGGACGGCAGCGCGTCCACGTCCGCTTCGGCGGCGGTGCAACCAGCCTCGTACAGGGAGCGTTGTTCGGGCCCGAACGAGGCGATGTGGTGTCGGCCCACGACAGACGCGGCCGCGTCGGTGTAGTCCCGTTCGACCACATAGTCGTCGCCCTGTACCTCGAAATAAACGACGCGATTCGCACCAAGGTGCTCACCAAGAACACGGCTGGCCTGGGCCTGAACCTCACGGGGATCGGAGAGCGGGCGCAACGTGTCGGCGAGCCTGACCAGATACGACTGCCGTTCCTGGCTCGCCCGCAGCCGCTCCTCGGCCTCTCTCCTCTCGGTCACATCGCGGGTCGTCCCGGCGACCGCTTCGACCTCGCCGTGGGCGCCGAAAACGGGCACGAAGATGTAATCGTAGTGCCGCCGTCCGCTCGTCCCGCTGAACGGAACTTCCCCACGGATGGGCCGCCCCGTGGCCCGTACTTGGTCGATCTCGCGGTCGTGCATCTCCGCGTGCCACGGCTCGTATCCGATTTCCAAGAAGGTCTTTCCAATTGCGCCCTCACTGCCGCGCCCCCACATTTTGATCAGCGCGTCATTGGCGTACAGAACCTTGTGGTCAAGGCTAAACACGTAGACAAAATCCGGCGTGTTCGTCAGCACCGTTTCATACAAGCGTCGCTGCCGCTCGGATTCCGCAGCCATGCGCACGATCTCCTGCTCCGCCTGGATCAGGCGACCGATGTCGAGGTTAAGTCCCGACCAGCCGAGATTTTGACCGGCGGCGTTCCGGAGCGGCACCCCGCGCGCCAGGACGTGATGCCACTGCCCATCCACCCCTTTGAAACGGTGTACCCGGTCCCACCGCCCCTGCGTGCGGACGCACTCGTTCCAGGCGGCAATGGTCGCCTCGGCGTCCTCGGGGTGCAGAACGTCGCCCCAACCGAAATCGGAACACTGCTGCTGGGTTATGCCGACGAGCTGCAGGAAGGACTCGCTCGCATAGGTGTTACGGCCTGTGGCGTCACACTCCCACACTCCGTAGTCAATGGATTCCCCGATGGCCCGGTAGCGGGCCTCGCTTTGCACGAGCTGCTGTTCAAACTGCTTCTGCTCGGTGATATCCCGGATGTACGTCGTAAGTCCGCCATCTGCCGTGGGATAGCCCTTCAGCGAATACCACCGGCCGAATGGCTCGTAATAGTTCTCGAACTCGATCGTCACCTGGTCTGCCACCGCCCGCCGGTACTCAGACTCGAACTTTGTCCCGACCAAAGCGGGGAACAACGACCAAAGCGACTTACCAAGCATTTCTGAACGCGTGAGATTGTTGATCTTTTCGGCCTCTGCGTTCACATACACGATCCGCCAGTCCCGGTCGTATCGCATGAATCCGTCCGTGATACTTTCGAGCGTAGTAGCGAGCTGCTGGCGGGCGTCGCGATGTTCGGCGTTGATGCTGGTCACGCGTCCATCGGGGTCGGTAGCGATGACCCCGTCGTCGATACTGGCGAGCGTGGTATGCATCCGTTCGGCCTGCTGACGTGCCTCCCCTTCCCCCATCCGGTAGCGCTGTAGAGCCCGGCGGAGGGCTTCACCCAAGCCGATGATGACGGCCGCGGTTCCCAGGAACAGCAACAAGCCGATGAGATTACGAGCGTCACTCAGGCCGAGTTGCCCGCGGGGTTGAATAAACAGATACGCACAGGCCAAGTAGCCGAGAACGACAACGAGAAGAGCGGGACGATACCCGCCGATCCAAGCGGCAATGCCGATGGCCCCGTACAACGTCGTGAGCGGGAGCGTGTCCTCCAATACGGGATCAAGCAGCCAACGCATCAGCAGTGCCGCTGCAATGCACGCGAGTGCCGCGCCATAGTTGAGAGCGGATGCCCGTTCCGATGTGTTCATTCGTGTCCTTTGCGCCCGCCGTGGAAAGTCCCCAAGGGTTCGCACGATACGACAAGCGTATGTCCTAAACGCGGACGGGTCGAACTAGCTCTGCGAGCCGACGCCGAGATCGGATTATAGGTTTCGTAAGCTACTGAACTTACTATAATTATTTGTCGCTGCATTGTAGTCCAAGATCACTTACGGAGGACCGGGACTGCCCTAAAATTCGCGACGGCAAATCCTGACTTTCCTGGTCGGAGGAAATCACATTCGATCCTGAATCCCCAATCCGGAGAAACGTGATGAATTGTCGACGCGTTATGGTTGTGGACGACGAAGCCGTGCACCGCGAAACGCTTGCGGTCCTACTCGCTGGCGCTGGAATCCAGACAGTTGGTTGCGGAAGTGCTGAGGATGCCCTCATGCAGTTGCGCTCCGGCGACGCGTTCGATCTCATCCTCACCGACGTGGTCATGCCCGGCATAGGTGGAATTGAGTTCGCCCGACAGACGCGCACGACTCAGCCCAACGTTCCAATCGTCCTCGTCACTGGACGGGATAGTGCGATGGATAGCGGCCGAACGGTCGTCACCTCGACCGTATGGAATCCTGACGAATACAAACGGGTCTTGGGGAATCTGCCAGCGGCAGCGTACGTTTGCGACCGCAATGGTCTGATCACCTATTTCAATCGCCGTGCCTCAGCGATCTGGGGACGGGAACCTGTCTGCAACGACCTCAAGGATCGCTACTGCGGTTCGCACAAGATGTATTCCCAGGACGGATCGCCTGTCCCCACGACCAATCCTGGATAGCGCGGGCCATGGTGGAAGGGCGCGAGTACAACGGCGTTGAAATCATCATCGAACAACCTGGTGGGAGGCGTGTAACGGCGCTCGCCCACATCAGTCCCATCTATAGCCAGGATGGCAACGTTCTGGGCGCCTGCAACGTGTTGATCGACATCACGGGCCGTAAACATAGCGATGCTTGCAACAGCGAGTTTCTGTCGTCGGTCGGCCACGAAATGCGCAACCCGCTGGGTGCAGTACAAAATGCCGTTCACATCCTGCGATCCAAGGGCGCGATAGGCTCACAATCGACGTGGGCATTGCAACTAATCGAGCGCCAGATGCAGGAGCTGGTCGGGTTGGCGGAGATGCTGTCCGATGTCGCGAAGCTCTCGCCAGATTCGTTCGAGCTATCGCTTTCGACATTCGACCTGGAAGAAGCCGTTCGCGCCGGTGCCGGCGCGCAGGCCGAGGCTTTGGGCGAAAAGCAACAGACGTTGCATTTCCACTTGCCGTCGACAAACCAACCGGTGTGCGCGGATAGAAGGTTGCTCGAGCGAGCCGTCGGCCTGATGGTACGCCACATGTCGACGGTGTTACGCACGGGAAGGACCGTTCATCTGCGTACCGAATTCGTCCGGGAGGCATACTCAATAGAAGCCGGCGATGAGATTTCGGCGGAAAGC
This sequence comes from uncultured beta proteobacterium, assembly GCA_963805355.1. Lineage (GTDB taxonomy): Bacteria > Pseudomonadota > Gammaproteobacteria > Burkholderiales > Casimicrobiaceae > VBCG01. The sequence goes on from CAWDTZ010000004.1 coordinate 1,330,427, forward strand.
AACGCTGCCGACAAAGTCGACCGAAGTGGAGTCGAAGCCAAGGACAGTCGAGAAGTCAACGGTCCGACTTGCGTTGCTCCGCGCCATTGCAGATGCACATCGGGGATCGGTGACAGTCTCGCGTGGGGCTTCCACAGTGCGCTTCTCCTTTCCCAGGGCGATCGGCCACGCTGACCCAAAATAGCATCACTTCGCGACCATGAGCCACATTGCCGCCACTAACGGTACGATGGCGATAAAGCCCCACGCGAACCACAGACGGCGTAGGCGAGCGAAGTTCGAGTGACGGATACCCGTCCGGAGCGATTCGTCTGCAGCACGCCTCTGCTTCACCTGCAGGGGAATTAGTATCGCCACCCTGATAGCGCCGGACACGCCAAAGGCCAACTGGCTCCATATTAGCCATGGAGAGGACCACGGACTGATCTGCGATGTCCAGAGCATGCCGTAGCCACCCAGCATGATCAGTCCCGCCCCCCATGCTGTAAACGCAATATCGGTGTAGATGACGAGGCGTTGGGCGAACGCCACCACGGCCAAGTCGTTCGTTCTGTCCGCGTAGAATTTCCACGCCGAAGTCCCCGTGATGTTGCCTATCTACAGTATGACACCGAGAATATGCAGGAGGAGGAACGCCATGTAGGTCATGTGGGCATCGCAATACAGCATGACCCGGTTCAGGGCACGTCTCAATGGACGGGCTGCTGCCCCTCCGTCACGGTGCGCGGCACATCAATTGCTGCTAAGCGTAAAAATAGTTCCGTGCCCGCGCGCGCCCACGGATCGCGCGGTCACGTGAAAGTACGTCAACGGGACTTTGCGCTTGCCTGTTCCGCGCGAGACGCGCCGATGGCCGTCTTCACGTGATGCTCTTCTTCAGGCGGCGGAAGTACAGCGCGCATTCCCAGTGATTTTATCCACAGTTCACGGCACCATCCCTTGGTGTGATACAGGTGCTCGTCTTCCTGATCCTCTATTTGGGCAACGGCGGCCTTCAGCGCGTTGCCGCGAGGACCAGTTGTCTTCTCGGCACACTTTCCCAATAGTTCCCAGTCGGCGTGATCTTTAGTTTCGGCAAGCACGACGCACTCACAAGCTACGAGTTGTGCCGCCTCTGGATTTCCGGACGCGCGGGCCAGATCCATGGCCTTCAACAAACCTCCTCCCACGGTCCTTACCACTTGCCGAGACGGTGTGTCCTGGGAAGGGTCGAGATCGAATGCTTCACACACAGCTGTCAGAATTTCCACATGTGTCTTGGTTTCGGCAAGATACTTTTCCCATTCCTCTTGAAGTTCTGGATGGATGGCGGACGCCACCGCCTTTTCGTAGATCTTGACACCCCCGAGTTCGTGCTCCAGCGATTGAAGAATGAGGTCGTTAAGCTGTTCGGGCTTCATGTTTTCTCCTTAGTTCGTCGCAAAGACTGGACTCCCACAGGCCAGCCGGCGACGAAAGAGAATAAAAGTGGACCGCGCGAAGGTCAGGTAGTCAGCGTCTGAACCTGATGTCCGAGCCGTTCCTACAAAAGCTAGCGCCACGTGATCCGGCAATCCGTCCAAGAATAACCTGGACTCCATATTAGGCGCCGGGCACGCTTGGCACTAATCAAAAGAACCAAGCCCCTAGTTGCGCGATGAGTCGCTAGTGGGAAGTGGACCTGCAATGGTGCTCATGGGAGCACGATTCGATATTGGCACTCCGACCGCGACAAGGGTCGCGCGAGAAGAGCTGCCTCAGCCACCCAAGCGCAGCCCACGGAGCCGAGAAATGATAAGTTGTGCAACGAGGCGTGCCGCCGACCAGCTGCCTCCCGCGTTGCCAGTTGAAAGCGACATCCATGACACCGCGGTCGACGATCAAGGCTGCCTACGACTTTAGATGGTTTACATCGCCAATCTGCGCGGAGGCTTACCACTCTCCGCCGGCTTACCTGCCGGATTTTCGGTTTCGTCCAAGCGATACGCTGGCGGAACGTAGAAATTAAGTGTGACGAGCGGCACGGTGGCATCATTGCGAATCTCGTGACGATCACCTCGCTCGATGAGCACCAGGACACTTGGTTTGAGCTGGTAGCGATGGCCATTGACGGTTGCACGACCTTCGCCGCTCACTACGAGGAGCCATTGATCGGCTCCCCTATGCTTATTCCCTGCGTGGCCTTCTGCATCTCCTGGCGCAATGACCATTGTCGCTGCTTGGCTACGGGCATTGCCCAAGACAACCTTGAAGTCCTTGCCGAAGCGGAGTGAGGTTCGTTTCATGGGAGGTGACCTTCGCGGCGAGAGATCATCGTGCGGTCACGAGGCCAAACACGTGCCCTATACCTTAGAAATCGCGCATCTTCGTCGATTAGAACTTCAGGTTGCGATAGGTATCATCGTGATCAGGCGGATTGTGCGTGATGGCCGCAGTAGCAATCTGCAGGAACTGCACGACTTTCCCATGCGGCGGTTCCCAATGCTCGGCAGACGAGAGCGCAATGCGCAAGAGCAATAGGTTGGCGTCGTCCGGTCCGTCCGGGAACCATGCTTCCGCAAACTTCGACCACAAGTCCTTTGCCTTAGCCGGATCTCGCAACGCGGTGGCAAAGCCACGTACCGCAGCAAACGCACTGTCACCTGTATCGGCGTAGGTCAAAAGTACGTTGGGATTTGCTTCAATGTCTGCAGCGAGGCGGCTGCTGGCGCCCATGAACATCCAGATTACGCCGGGCTCTTCAACGCGTTGGGTCGTCATCGGTCGTACCCGCATGCTACCGCCCTCCTCGTGGGTGATCAGCATGCAGGTTGGCGTGTTCTCAAGACGTTTGAAAAGTTCGGCGCGCTGCTCGTCTATTGGTTGGTCAGAGGTACCCGGATTCGTTCTGCTGATCGTCGTTTCGGTCATGTCGTTTCTCCTTTCATTGATTCGGAAGTCGCAATTTTCCGCGGCTAAGCGCGCGCCGGAGTCGGCCTGCATTACTGTCCAATGTAGGATTTATCCGACTCCACAATTGTCGGAGATATGCCCCGAAAGACCGCCTTCTGAATGGACTGGGTATATGACCTGAACTACGGATTGACTTGGCGTCTGATTCCAACCGCGGCGCTAACCGATCAAAGTGAGCGTGACGTATATCGACATCGTGGGTACGAACTTTCCAAGTTGTTAGATAACGTGGCGCCAAGCAGGCTACCCTCGATTGAAGAGTTCGTTGTGCTATGCGAGGCTGAATGTGAGTTCGGCCCAAGCGGATTCTTGGACAGAAGAGAGATGTTTTGGCTGGGGGATTCCTTAGGCAAAGGTTCGTAATTGGCGTGTTCCATTGGGACAGGGCCTATTGAAGCCCCACAAGTGACCCTTGTAACGAGCCGAAGGATCAGCAACTCTCCGGATGAGCAGATCTACGTGTACGAAGTGACTCAGCGCGCGACACGAGGTTTCGGCGACTTCAAGGCACTTGCGCATCTAGTCGCGGGGGAAATGGCCGAGGTGAACTGGCATGACGCAAAGCTAAGACACTGATGCCAACAGTTCTGACCGCCCGCGAACCCGAATGACCGCTTGCCTGCCAAGTTTAAAATCCGCTTCTGGCCGATAGCACCAGTTGACCAGGGTTGGCTCGAAGCCCGCTGCGGACCCGTTCCAGACATTCGTTGGCAGCCAAGCGGACATAGCGGAGTCCAGGAGGGCGCGACCTCGCGGGTCCATTGATCCATTCGCGCTGCCCGGTTGATGCGTCAGTACCTAGCCCGCATACTGCTCGCGTTACCAAAAAAGGGGGAGTCCTTAACGGAGTGGCCCACGATCGAGCGCATCTCGACGCTGGCACCGCTGCCTGACGGTTACCACTACGAGAAGTTGTCAGCTGCGGACGTGCTGCCGCTGATCGCCGGCATCCGGCGCTGGCATCCCGACATCGCCGTGGGTGGGGGCAGCTGCTACCCGCGTGAAGCCTTCTACGAAGCCAGCGTCTGCCTCAATGCCGAGACGCGTAAGGACGCCGCGACAACCCACTCGCGTTTCACGCCGCAGCCGCACCCGTCATCGCGCGCAATGAGGTCGAAGGCGTTGCGTTGGAAGTTTCCATCGCAGGCTTCGTGCGCAACCGCGTGCTCGCCACGACATCGACGCGCGGGTTCCGAACGCCATCTTAGTCCTCGCCGCGCCTGTAGGAGAGCTCTGACGCGGCGGCGAGCCAAGTGCTGCTAAGCGCAACGCGACACTAGTGGCACGGTGACGTACACGTGACCACTTGGAGATATAGCATGGCAGCTGATCTGGACAAACTGATCGAAATGGAGAAGAGGTTTTGGAAGTCCATTGTCGACGAGAAAACAGACGTTGCGCTGGAGATGCTTTCCGAACCATCGTTTATGGTGAGCCCTCAAGGAGCAATGAAGTTCGACCATGCAACCTATCGGCAAATGGCGGAGCATGGAAGCATGGTGATCAAACGCTATGAACTCGGCGAGATGGACGCGACGTTCGTTGGCGAGAACACCGCGATTCTGAGCTATAAGGTGAAGCAGGTGCTCTCTCCGAGAGGAAAGTCGGAGGAAACCGAGCAGCAGATGAGCGACACGTCGACTTGGGTAAAGGTTGGTGGTGGATGGCGGTGCGCCATGCACACGGAAACGCCAATGGCCGCAGGATAGACCGCCTCCTTGCGATGCCTAACGACTAAGTTGGGTGGCGTTCGATGTGCCGGGGCAACGCTGTGGACCGACTTCGACCTGTACGGACCCGCCATGCGTCAACGCTGCATGACGAGGCTGAGGCTCATATGTACAACTACACGGGCATCGATTTACACGGCGCACTCGACGAAGGGGCACCCAGAAGTAGTCGAGTGAAGGTGACTCCCCAACATACGCGCCAGTGGAGTCTCCACTCCAGAAAATGGTTGCAACAGCAACTTGCAGTGCCGTTTTCGGGTTCAACTGTGGTGGTGACGTACCACCTCCCCCACTTACGCTCAGTCGCACCTCAATTCGAGGGCGATTTGCTCAATGGGCTTTCGCATCCAATCTTGGGGATCTGTTTGCGGTGCCGAAGCTCTGGGTGCACGGCCATACCCACGACAACATGGACTACGTTGAATCGGGACTTCGCGTGGTCTGCAAGCCCCGCGGCTACGAACGGGGCGGCGGGCGCTGGGAGAATGCGCACTTCCTAGAGATTTCACAGTTGAAATCATGTGACGCAGGTTCTAATGCTGGCCTGAAGCGTTCGTCTGGCCTTCGCTGGGCGTTGGTTACACCCACTCCCGTCCCAAGCAGGGTGTCGATGGCGACACCAAGCGCGCGCGCATAACTCAGCCCAGTTCCTACCTTCCGTTGCGTTTTGGCCCTGACGGTTGGGGTCTTGTCGAGTTCGCAAACGCACAACTGAGATCGAAGATTCTTCAGCGACCAAGAAAGTTTTGTTGGCACAACGGCCACGAAGCGGTCACGGCAGCGCCACAAATGCAAACGAGTTGCGATTTTAAAATCGCAACTCGTTGTTCTCTATTGGCTCCCCGACCTGGGCTCGAACCAGGGACCTGCGGATTAACAGGCGACTGCAAATCTCTAGTGGGCGAATGAAGACGAATGAAGCTGAACAAACAATTCAGCATTTTCAGAGGTTTACGTCGGACAAAGGGTGCGGGTTCGTTCGGGTTCGTTCGACGTAAGCCGGCACATTCGGTAACCAAACGGCAACCATCCCAAAGCCGTCTGCTCAACCGAATTTGGTCGACTGTACTAAAACAGAGGGGCGACCGCATGGTGCGACAACGCTCCCCGCGCCGAATGAGCTAGCTTAACTTCTGCAAGCCGTGATTTGATCTTACGAAAAATGTCAGATTGACTTTGCTTCACCTGTCGATGAGCGGTCTACGAGGAACTTCCGCGAGCGTCCGCAACAGACGGGTAAGGAGCCGTCGGACGCCGCTGGGGGAATGCGAACTATCGACCCGTTGCAGAGAGTCGTTGATAGCAATGCGGACATAGTTGGGACGCCGTGTAGGGCGCGACCTCGCTAGTTCATTGAACCATTTGCGCTGCCCGGTTGATGCGTCGGGACCTAGCCCGCATACTGCTCTCCTTTCCAAAAAAGAGGGGGAGTCGTTCATGGAGTGGCCCACGATCGCGCGCATCTCGACGCTGGCACCGCTGCCTGACGGCTACCACTACGAGAAGTTGTCCGCTGCAGACGTGCTGCCGCTGATCGCCGGCATCCAGCGCTGGCATCCCGACATCGCCGTGGGTGGGGGCAGCTGCTACCTGCGCGAAGCCTTCTACAGGGCCAGTGTCTGCCTCGATGTTGAGACCCACAAGGACGTTTTCGTTTGCGTTTTCAAGCGCGCGGACGAACTCGTCGGCATGTGGTCGTGGGAGCGCATTCCTGACACGCGCTCGATATACGGCCGCTTGATCGTCATCTCGCCCGAGCATCGCAGCGCCAAGCTGGCATCCCAGGTTATGCCGCTAGCGGTGACGGCCGGACGCGCGATGGGCGCGGAATTCCTGTTCGGCCTAGCTACTTTGAAGATCCCGCACATGCAGAACGCGCTCGAGAAGGCCGGCTTCCAGCTGATCGGTTTTACTTCCGGCTATGACTGCGAGGAGGTTGCGCCGGGCGACATCCGGCGCGTCTTCGAAGGCGTCTACTGCAAGGTGCTGGTGCCCGAGGACGAACTTATACGGCCGGACCCGGCAAACCTCACCCCGCACGCCCGCGCGTTGTTTGACGTGCTGTTCCCGCAGCCCGGCGCTGCCGCCCAGCCATGAACTGGTTGCCCTGGGACCAGACGCTAGAGCTTCTCCAGCTGCCGCCCGGCTTCCAGGCACAGCCGATGCGGCGCGATCACATCGACACCGCGATCGCAGCATTGCGGCGGTGGTATCCGGAGATCAACTTTGGTGTGAACAGCTGCTTCCTGCGCGAGAACTTCTACCGCGAGAGGGTGTGCCTCGACGGCGCGATCGACAAGGACGTGATCGCGCTGACTCTCTGGCGCGGCGACGAATTGGTGGGTGTCTGGTCCGGCGAGCGCGAGGTCGATTCGCTGGCGCTGTGGGGTCGCTTGGTCGCGATATCACCCGAACACGCCCGCGTCGGGCTGACACGCCGAACCATCGCCGGTATGGAAGAAGCCGGGCGGCGAATGGGCGCGGCGTTCATTTATGCCCTGGTTACGCTCAAGCATCCGTACATGCAGCAGGGGCTCGAACAGGCCGGTTACCGCCTGCTCGGGTTCTTCCCCGGCTACGACCGCGAGTTGGTCGCGCCTGGCGTGGTTAAGCGCGTCTACCAAGCGGTCTATGCGAAGCTTCTCGCGCCCGAGAACAAGGTGCTGCGGCCCGACCCCAAGAACATGACGCCCAGGACGAAGGGATTGTACGAACTCCTGTTCCCGGACTGAAACAAGTACTGCAATGACCGCTCTCGGCAACTTCGTGCGATGTCGGCTGTTGGCCTATTTTGTTGAAAAACCCCTGAACTGTCGATGGTTGAGCGCGTCTGAGTAATCAGCTCGGCGACGACGGGAGATCATCGCCATGATGGGCGAACAGGGTGGCAATTAAGAGCGACTGTTCTATTCGTTCAACCTTGAAGATCACGTTCCTGCTAATCATTTGCTGCGCGGTGTGGATCACTTTCTTGATCTGAGCGAGCTGCGTCAGCATCTCGCCACCTACTACAGCAGCACCGGTCGGCCGTCGATTGCCCCCGAACTGATGATCCGGATGCTGATCATTGGCTACTGCTTCGGCATCCGGTCCGAGCGCCGCCTCTGCGAAGAGGTCCACCTGAATCTTGCCTATCGTTGGTTCTGTCGTCTGGGATTGGAAGACACGATTCCAGATCACTCGACTTTCTCCAGGAATCGCCACGGTCGCTTCCGGGAGAGCGATACGTTTCGGCATGTCTTCGAGAGTATGCTGCGCCGCTGCATGACCGAGGGCATGGTCGGGGGAGAAGGCTTCGCCATCGATGCAAGCGTCGTCCGAGCAGATGCCAATCGTGCCCGCGGTGTACCTGGCGCAGAGGCCATGAACTGGAAGAGTGGCGACGGCGCGAGCCGAGCGGTTCGCGAATACGTGGCTGGACTGGAAGCGGCCAATCCAACGGATACACCACCGAAATCGGTGTCACTGACGGACCCAGCCGCGCGCTACACGGCGGCACCCGGTGGGCCGGCGTTCTATGCCTACTCCGCCAACTATCTAGTGGATGTCGACGCCGGCATCATTGTGGATGTTGAGGCGACACCCGCCCTGCGCACCGATGAAGTGAATGCGACCCGCACAATGATTGACCGGGTACAGGAACGGTTCGACTTGACGCCAGATCGCCTGATCGGCGACATGGCCTACGGTGCGGCTGAACTGCTGGGCTGGATGGTGGACGAGAAGCAGATCGAGCCGCATGTACCGGTGTGGGACAAAACCCAACGCGGCGATGACACGTTATCCAGCAGTGACTTCGCGTGGGACGCGCAGGCCGACGAATACCGCTGCCTGCAGGGCCGCGCACTGCGCAGCCAATGGCGCACTTTCAAGAACCTGCGTACTCACGTTACCAAAGCCGACACCATCATCTATCGCTCCAACCAGGCCGACTGCTCGGCTTGCCCGATGAAGGATCGCTGCTGCCCGAACACACCGACCCGAAAAATCGCCCGCAGCGTGCATGAATCGGCACGCAATGTCGCCCGCGACGTTGCCAAGACCGCTGGCTACAAGCAATCGCGCAAAGATCGTAAGAAAGTTGAAATGCTGTTCGCGCACCTCAAGCGCATCATGAAGCTGGACCGCCTACGATTACGGGGGCTTAGCGGCGCCAAAGACGAATTCCTGCTGGCAGCCACCGCGCAAAATCTCAGACGAATGGCGAAGTGGCTTGCACCGATAACAACGAAAGAGGAACTAGCACCCGTTTAAGGGCGAGTCGGGCAACAACCTCGATCCAAAACCACAGAATATTCGGCAAGGACCGCCGGAATCGAACAATGCCGGTGCCTACAAACTCGTTCCAACATCGCGTTTTTCAACAGAATCGGCCGGAAGCGGACTCTCTCGAATCCCGCTTCCGACCGAGGCTGTGTGAAAACTCTTTGCCGCGTCCGTGGTCAGAGTGGGCAGGTCGACTTTGGCGGAGTTGCGGATGAGCCGATTCATCGAGGGGGAACAGCGAACGCAGAGCGTGCTGTTTCCAGAGCAGCTTGAGGACTGGATTACGGAAGACAATCCGGTCCGCGCGGTCGACGCCTTCGTCGACGAGCTTGATTTGACCGAGTTGGGTTTTGCGGGGGCGCAACCGGCAGCCACGGGTCGGCCGGCGTACCACCCGGCGACGCTGCTGAAGATCTACATCTATGGCTACCTCAACCGCGTCCAGTCGAGCCGGCGCCTGGAGCGGGAGGCCCAGCGCAATGTCGAGTTGGTCTGGCTCACCGGCCGGCTGATGCCGGACTTCAAGACGATTGCCGACTTTCGGAAGGACAACGGCGCGGCGATCCGCCGGGTTTGCCGGGAGTTCGTCGAGTTGAGCCGCCAGGTGGGATTGTTCACCGAAGGCGTAGTGGCGATCGACGGCAGTAAGTTCAAGGCAGTCAACAACCGGGACAAGAACTTCACGCCACACAAGCTGCAAGCGCGGATGAAGCAGCTCGAGGAAAGCATTGCGCGCTATTTGAATGATCTCGATCGGGCGGATCGCGAGCCGGCTACAGTACCGGCGGCGCGGGTTTCGCAGTTGCCGGAGAAGATCGCTGCGGTCGGGGCCCAGGTCCGCAAGCTGCGCAAGATCGAGCAGCAAATGCTCCAAGCGCCGGATCAGCAGGTCTCGCTGACCGATCCTGATGCTCGCTCGATGGCGACCAGTGGACGGGGCACAGGGATCGTCGGCTATAACGTGCAGACGGCCGTCGATGCGAAACACCACATGTGAGTAACCAACGTCGGCCATGACCGAACGCAGCTGACCGCCATGGCAACGGCGGCGCGCGATGCGATCGCGCACCAACAGATGACGGCGCTGGCTGACCGAGGCTATTTCAAGGGAGAGGAGATTCTGCAGTGTGAGCGAGCGGGCATCAGGACCTTGGTACCGAAGCCGCTCACCTCTAATAGTAAAGCGGACGGACGGTTCGACAAACGCGACTTCATCTACGACCCGAAGAGCGATGAGTATCGATGCCCGGCTGGAGAGCGCGCGATCTGGCGCATGACAACAGTCGAGAAGGGGCAGACGCTTCACCGCTACTGGCCATCTGCCTGCCCACGCTGTCCTATCAAGTCACAATGCACGCCCAGCCCCTATCGACGCATCACGCGTTGGGAGCACGAGCAAGTGCTCGACGACATGCAGCGTCGCCTGGATCGCACACCGGAAGCATCGCGCATACGCCGACAGACCGTAGAACACACATTTGGGACGCTGAAGGCGTGGATGGGCTCGACACACTTCCTCACCAAAACCCTGCCGCGGGTCCGAACGGAAATGAGTTTGCACGTCCTGGCCTACAACTTGAAGCGGACGCTGCAGATCTTCGGCACGCAGACCCTGATTGCATTCATGAAGGCATAGATCCGAGCGGTAAACGTCAGACCAGCCCGCACTCCCGGCGTCCCCTGGCATCGCAATTGAATGCCACGCGAGCTTCCACCTTCACTTACCGGCTGCGTTTCCACACAGCCTCGGCCGGAAGCAGACCGTTCGCCGATCGCAATCCCAATTGGAAACAACAAAGGCCCCAGGTAGGGGCCTTTAATGGGACTGGGACTGACGCCGTGAAACAGGAACATTTACCAAGAGCCGTTTGACTAATTCTGGCGTTAGGCCAATCTCACTACCTGTTGCGCTCGATCTCAATAATCTCGTCACAACTCGGAGTGCTTCCGTCGCGTCACTTGGCCGCTGTTGCGCGCAAACCTCATACCTCGTGGTGCCATACGAGGATGGCCTTGATTACGTAGTGTTCGTCGAACTTGCGCGACGTCAGCTCTGGTAATCACCCGTGTGCACGCGCCTACGTAGGCAGAGGAAAGTGCCGCGACCGAATGACCGGAACCAATGGCGTCTCTTCAACCAGCCACACATGGTTCCAAATCGATTGCGGAAACAGCGGCTGGCTATGTGCTAGCACGAGATGCGTCCAGTGCTCGTCGGATTCAATTACGTCCCACGACGACCTGTCTCTCGCATCGACGAAGCCGAGATAGACCAAAATTACAGGAATCCCGCTTGCAGCAAGTTTCCAACTCCAGGCGAAGCGATTTGACATCTGGTAACGACTATCGCGACTGATATTTATTTCCGACCCGGTGGCCTGCGTGAGGCCCTTGGAAGCCTGAACAATTGCGTTCCCGATTCGCTCGTGGCTCTCTGTTCGCTCAGGCGTCCGGGGATCGATTCGTCGTCCAGCTTCCTCGTTTGCCAGCTCGTCTTGGTGTGCTTTAGCCTCTACCAGTAGCAACCCCGTCGCGTCTCCGATCGTGCAGGTGCTTGCAATGTCGAAGTTCGGCGTCGACGCGCTCGAGCTCGCCGAAGCAAGCCACCAACTACGCAGTTCGTCGCAGAGATCGGAGTCGAGGACTGGCGATCGTTTATGGAGTTGGCATTCCAGAATGTCGTCGAACCCTCGCGGCATCCACTTATCTCGGGGTGATACTTCGCCGTACGGCGATACCAAAGCACTTAGTCGCTTCGCCACATCTTCTGGGTGTCCGTGGAGCAGTCCATGACAGCGAGGCTTGCTACCGGCCTAGGCGCGGACCCCAAGGCGGTGCAAGATATTGCTATGCACCGGCCGCCCCGATCTCGCGCATGGCCACAACCGGTGAGGTCGTCGCCCTCGTGTGCAGGCATTGCCGATATTCGACGGCTTCAGCATCGTCCCGGTATTCCAGAAGCTCACCAGCGAGTTCCGCTAGGTGGAGTTTGACTTCTGCAGGCGTGGCCTGAAAGAACTCTCGTCGCAAGTTCACCATGTTCACTCGGCAGTTAGCTAAACGATTATGCATGGCGGTCTCGATTCCGACTGCATCCTTTGAGAAGAAGACCGCATGGACGTCGAAGTTGAACGGTACCGAGGCATCGCTTAACTCACGGATGCGCTCCATGGGATCGAGGCGTCGTGTGAGGCCGACTTTCACCATTGATTCGCCAAACGAACCGATGTTTGATATTACGTACACGTATCCGGCGCGGATATTAGCCGCTCGATAATCCACGTCTTCAAGCGCCCTTTGGACATCAGCCATTTGAGTTTGAATTCGCGCAGCCCCCGCCGAGTCTCCTTTCGTGGTTAAGGCTGCAATCGCATTCTCGTAGTGCTGACGCTCCTTCTCTAGACGCTCGCGCTCCCGTTCCAGTTCCTGCTGCGCCTTCCGCTCTTCCTTCAAGCGCTCCTTCTCAGCACGCTCAACTTCCTTCTGCTCGGCCTCGCGTTGCATGTAATCGGCCGTTAGTTCCAGTTCTTCAACGCGAAGAGCGAGATATCGCGACGCAATGTGCATATTCATTCTCGCTCCAAGCCGTTGAATTGTCCCGCCTACCTTCTTGAGTCGATCAATGGCGGCGTCGACCTTATAGGGCTTCAGTGTTCGGACGAGATTGTCGGCTTCAGCGTTGAATGCCCGGAGCATTAGCTTCGAGAAGTCTCGGATCATTGCGGCTCCTTCCGTCTTGGAGCCGTTCACTGTCCAATCGGTGCTCGCAAGAATTGCTCCACCGTCTTTGCGCGCCATTTGCTTGTATTCAGCCTCGATCCTATCGAGTCGCGCCTTGTACGCAACGACCTGAGTCAACGGGTGGCGGTACTCATATACGCCTGCCTCTTGGAGCATCGCGACTTCTTCGGTTGCAACGATTGATCGAGTCAACTCTTGCAACTGGCTACGCAGCTGATTGACGTGCTCGGCGGTTGATTGCCTCTCGTCCGCCAGACGTTTCGATTGGGCGGCGACAGCGTCGTCCATTGACTTGAGGCGCTTAGCCAACTCCTCATGTCTGAAGTGGCCCAACTGTTCGAGCTGCGCACGCAACTCCTTGTTTTGCGCGCGCGCCTTCGCGAGCTCGGCGAGAACCAGGCGGGCGAATTTACGTGCACCTACGATAGGAATCGAGACATCTGTGGCGGTCGTTCCTGCGTCCATTTGACTCTCCGCGAGCGGCGACGAACGATAGCGTCGCAATGAGCGCACTGCTTCGTCGCCCAGTAGCGAAAGACATGCCAAAGGCCGCGTGTCCGCCCGCTACTGACCGATCTCGGCCTGAGGACTGGCCGTTGGGCGAGATGCCGCTGCGGCTTTTGCACGCGACTGCTCCGCACTAGCCGGTTTCGGCGTGCGGCGGCACGATAAGTTGGATGGGCTTGTCACGGCAAAATCGATGGCATCCGGCGTGTACTGGCCGGTGGTGATGAACAGGGCGGCGTCCGCTTGGTCACCTGTCATGGCGCCGTACAGCTCGCGCACGAGGGCTACGCCGACGGCTCTCGCCTGCCAGCGTTTGCACTGCACCACGATGGTGTTGCCGCCGGCATGCATCTGGAGGTCGATCCCGCCATCAGCGCCAGCGCCGCCGCGCTCGATGACCCGAACCCGATACCCCCTGCGCCGGTAGTACTCGGCAACCAGCTGCTCGAAGTCGCGCCACGACAACGTGCGGAGGCGTTCGAGGCTCGGACGCATCGACACAAGCCGCCGCCTCCGCTGGGCCGCTAAAACGCTAAACGGCACCGGCAGAAGGAAGACCAGCATCAACCACGGCGCTAGCTGGGCCGCCACCTGCGCTAGCGGCATAAGCACGGGCCTCGATCCGGCCAACTCAGGGGCCGCCCAGCGCAACGCCACGAAGGTGGTCGCCGCCAAGACGACACTTGCCCACCATGGCATCCGTGCCAGCTCGATCAGATTGTGCCCGCTGCGGCGCGACATAAGGTCCAAGGCACTAAAAAGAGGGACTCCAAGCAAAAGCTACGCCGGAAGGCCATAAGTCGCGCATCAGCCCGGCCGCTGACCGCCTTTGGCCAACCCAACTTCTCCGTTTCCGCTTCAGACCCACTGAAGGCGATCGTCCCCGAAACATTAACACTCGCAGATGTTCGGGGAGGCATGGCCGTCGACGTATAGCTACTTGATAACACATGGTTATGAGAGCGAAGATTCGCGGAGTCGACGTCATCGCGCGAGCGAGCGACCTTCTCCCGGCGAAATGGCAATCGCGTTGCCGGCTCGGCAGTCGGCGTTTCTTGCGGTCACTGTTTCCACTCGTGCCGTCTGCGACATCGGTCGTGCCGTGTTCGTCACCGATCGTGCCGTATGCGTCGCCGGTCGTGCTGTGTGCGACACCAGACGTGCGATCTGGGACACTGGTCGTGCGGCCTGGCTCACTGAAGCTCTATCGCCCTTTGGCTTACCAGCGGTACAGCGCACCGTTCCGGCACCACAGCACCAAACTCCGGCAGTAGCGCGCAAAGCGGCCGTCGCCGCCTCGATCTGATCAAGTCTCTGCCCACTGGTCCGCTGCGAACACCTGCGGGCGCCTATCGCGGCCGGGATGTCCGCATTGTAATAGTGCGTCGGTGCATTCACATCTCGGTTCTGCGTCTTCTGACGGCGGCATGTCGCCGCCTGGCTGCACGCTTTCGCGTCGCTGCAGCGCTTCTGGTCCGCCGGAAGACGGTATGGATTTGACATGGCTATTCCTCGATTAAATTGATTTGGTCGCCCAGAAATTTGGGGCAGTAACGGGGATATGCATGAAGACGACAAACGAGCTCGAGCCGACCCGCACCGTCGACACGGTCAGGCAGTACCAGCTGATCTTCGCTCGCGTTGCACGACTTGGCATTCCCGATGCTGACGGCATCGTCGATGCAAGCGCCGTCGTGGATGCATTTTTGGTGAACGAGGGATCGTGGGCGAAGAGGACGGCGCGCTTGTACCGGGCCGCCATCCAGTTCGTGATCTACGACAGCGATTTCGACGATGCCGACGAACTCGTTGACCGGCTGCACCGGCGCGACCAGGACGGCGACACGCTGACGTACGACCTCGAATCGATCCGGCGGCAGCGCCTGAAGCTGCGTTGGAAGCCACGCACGAGCGCGAAAAAAGCGAAACGGTTCTCGCAGCCGGACGGGATCCGGCTCTACGGGGCGCTACTGGCCCAAGGCGGCGTGTGGTCCCGCCATGCCGCCCAGTGGTTCGCTTCGAGCGTGCTCACCGGGCTGCGCCCGAGCGAATGGCGAGGGACGCGCATGGTTAAGACCAAGGCGGGCGAGCTGCGCTTGATCGTGCCAAACGCTAAACACAGCAACGGACGCGCTCACGGCACCCACCGCCGCCTTGGCTTGGCGGGTTTCACGAAGATCGACACGCACGTCGTTTACGAACACCTGAGCATGTCCAATGCCCACCTGATGGCGGGGACGTGGCCGCTGTTCTATAAACAGTGTCGCAAACTCGTCTACCGCACGTCGACTCAGCTTTGGCCCAGCCGGTTGAAAAGGCCGACGCTTTACACGGCACGCCACATGTTCGGCGCCGACGCGAAGAGCGCTGGCCACTCGCGGGCCGAGGTCGCGGCGCTGATGGGTCACGGGGACGAGGCCACCGCTGGCGAGAACTACGCGCCCAGGAGGTGCGGCCGCGGCTCGCTGTCCGTCACACCCGACGCGCGGGACGTCGCGGCGGTGCAGGCCAAGGTGGCGGCGAAGGCTCAACGCATCACCACCACGCCGGCGGAGCCCGCCGCCGAGCCGGTTTTGCCAGCGCGTCGTCACAGGCTTCCTCACTACTGACGAGCTGTCCGGTGGTGCACGTCCGCGCGCACCACCGGTTCCACGCCTCGCGCTTCACAGAGCTCCGTCTGATGAACATCTTCGCCATCCCGATTTCCCCGGGGGTCAGGAAATCGACGCTGTCTAGCTTCGCGATGTACTCAGCGTCGGTGGTCTTAAAGAGCAACAACGGCTCCGCGCGGCGGGCATCGCAATCATCCCCAAGGGCCGCTGCCGCGGCCGCGGCGAGCTCGTAGGAAGCGTACGGCTCCCCCACCCTTCTAAAGCGCGGATGCTCCCAGCTTGGGTCATCGATAAACCGCACCACGAAGAATTCCGGCATTTAGATCTCCTTCACTTAAGCGGCGGCAGGGCGGGAGCGGGCCACGCCGGCAGGGTTGGACACGACTGCGCAATCACGATCGCGGGACGAAGCTTTGCGACAACGTCGACTGCGATAGCGCCCCCCAGACGGCGCCGATGAGAAACGCGAGCGTGAGGGCCTTGGTCACGGTTCCGCGCTCCTGAGGGCGCGTAGGCCCGCCTGGCGGGCGCGGTGGGCGCGGTAGATCGCGGCGTGCTCATCGGCGACGCTGGCGCGGAGGGCGACGCGACGATCGGGGTGCCGCTCGATGGCCAGACCGACGGCGATGAGGCGCATGGCCGCGGCGGGCGTGATCGCGAACGCCGTGTTCCTGGCGCAATAGACCCACGCCGAGTCGACGCGCGACAGCACGCGAGCGCGGGTTAGCGAGCCGTCTGCCGCGGCAGAGAACAGGTGGGTCAGATCGGCCTCGGGAGGGAGCACGTAGCCAGAGAGCGGCTTGCCTAGCATGGTGCGGCCTCGAGGGCGCGAAGGGCGTCGGCGCGGGCACGGTGGGCGCGGTAGGCCGCGGCGTGGTCATCGCACATGGCAGCGGCCAGCGGCGCCAACCCAGGACGGCCCTCAAGCAGCCTCGGGTTTTCGAAACAGACCTCAACCTCGAGGCCCAATTTCACAAGCCGCATCGCACGCTGCGGCGAGATCTCGACAACGCGCCATCCGTCACGCCCGTTAGGCTCGCCAAGGCGGATGTATTGCCAGCTCCCGCCATGCCTGACTAGCTCATGATGCGGCGGCCACGCTCCGCTCGCGCGCACTCGCGCGAAACAACTAGACCCGACGCCGCTCACGCGCGCCTGTTCGAGTATTTCGCTTCCGTCCATCCGCCGCGCCTTCATCGCCCATCCCCCCGTCGCCACCCGCATCGCGAACTAGCCATTCAACGCGCGCCGCTTCTCATCGTCGACGATCGCCGCGGCCTTCGCTTGCGTGATCACGCAAACGGACAATCCGAGTACGTGGCGAGGTAGCGCGCGAACGTGGCGGGCGCGATCGTGTCGAGATCCGGCGCCGCGGTGGTGGGGAGACGTGCGAGCGTCGACGTGGGCGTACGGCTGGTGGTCATTGCGGGCATGAGAGCTCCAGGGTGCGATGGGCTGCGGCGCGGGCGCGGAAAGCGCGCAATACGGCAGCGTGCGTTTCGTCGACGGAAACCCTGGCGGCGGGGTCAAGCTCGAGCCAGCGGGTGGCGGCGGCGATGAAGGTGAGTGCGGAAATGTCGCTGAGAGTCACGATAGCCGTCCTCCCGGATGAGAGGTACTGCCAGCTCCCAGGCCGCCCGATGAGCAAAGCGGGAGCGGTGGCGGTGGCGCCACGGGCGGACCGCGAGATCCGGGTCAAAGACACGTCGGCCAGGTTCACTACGCTACCGCCTTGGCCATCGCGGCGGCGAGGGTGCGGCGGGCGGCTTGGCGGGCGTGGTGAGCGCGATACGCGCTCTCGTGCGACTGCTGACGATGGTCGCAGAGGGCGAGCAGGCGCATGGCGTTGCGTGGGGATACGGAGCGCACATCAGTGGTGCCGGAGGCGCGCCAGTACGCCCAGCGGAAGCCGTCGTCGGTCGACACGAAAACGTGATCAGGTTTTGGAGCCCTGCATGCTCGCAGGTCGCCATAGCTAACGCACACAATCTGGGTGGTGATCACGAAGCCATCTCCAACGCACGCCTCGCCGCCTGGCGAGCCCGATAGGCTCGCAGCATCGCCGCATGTTCGGGCGCCATCTTGCCTATCACGACAGCGCGATCCAGCACGCGAACGATGTGCCGCTGCGGCAGCTCAGCTTTGGTCCAGCCGTTTGCGTAGGTCGCGCCGTCGACAAAAGTCGTCAGCACGCGGAAGCAGCCGTTGTGGCCGCGGACAAGAGTCGCGCCGGTGGATGCGCGGTGCAGCGAGCCTATGACGGCGTGCCCCTGAAACAGCTGAGAGGTGCGGGGCACAGGCCGCGCGCCGGCCGGATTAACGATGACTAGGTCGGTCACGCTGCCTCCCCGGCCAACGAGGCCTCGAGGGTGCGGCGGGCGGCCTCCCGGGCGCGGTGGGCGTTGAGCATCGCCGCATGCTCCGGCCCCATCTCGATGACGTCGGCGCGATCGAGAATGCGAACGAGTTGGCTGGTCGTGATCCTGAAGCGGCTCCAGCCGTTGGTGTAGACGGCCTCGGAGCCGCCGGACGAGAGCAACCGCCTGCAGCCGTTGCGACCGCGTATGAGCGTGAGCGCGGCGCCGATCATGCGTGACGCGGCTGCGAGGCGGCGGTGGGCGGGTTGCATTACGCCTCCCCCGCCAGCGCGCCCTCAAGGGTGCGGCGGGCTGCGGCGCGGGCGCGGTAAGCGGCGAGCATCTCGCCGTGCTCTGGCGCCATCTTGCCGATGACGACAGCGCGATCCCGCACGAGAACGAGCTCGCTGGCCGTTATCGTGGCGTCGCTCCAACCGTTCGTGTAGCGCATCCTCCCGTAGCCGGAGCTCAGCATGCGTCAGCGGCCGTTGCGGCCCTTGATGCACGTCTGAGCGGCGCCGTGTCTCAGCGCAAAGTCTAGGGTGCGGTGGATGCTGGCTCTCATACCACCTCCGGCCGTGTGCCCACCGGGAAGCTCATCGCCTCGGCCGCTTGCGCGTCAGCGTGACTGCACTTCACATTCGCCATGCACGCTAGCTCGGCATTCACTTCAGCGATGGACCGCGTCGCCTTGGCCGCGGCGTCGGGCGCTCGCTTAGCGGCCATGCGCCCCCGGTGGATGCGTTGGCGGGCGGCGTCTTGCGACTCTGGGAGTGCCCGCTGCTCGGCCAAGCGGGCTGCGGCGGCGAACGTCATGCCACCAGTGACTGGGCCGGCTGCGGCGTGCGGCGTGTGTGCTGGCGAACGGGGCTGGTAGACGGCGATGACGGACTCGTTCGGCATTGCGAGCTCCCCGGGTGTGGGCATTCCGGACCGCCACCAAAGAACCGCCTTGGCGGCGACCCCCAAGGTTGCGGCGATGGATGGGCGGGCGTTCACTTTGCTGCCCCCTCGAGTTCCGCGAGCTCCGGTCGCGCGATGAGCCCGTCGAAGCATTCGAGCACTATGCCGCGCTGCGCGATGTACTCGAGGTTGCTCCTGATCGTCGCGAGATCTGCGTCGGAATCGGGGCGGTGTACATGGTTACTCCACGTCCCAGGCGCGGTCACTGGACGCAAACGCGGCGAGTTCGGCAGCCTTATCTTCGAGGCCACGCGAGATCACGCGGAAGCGCCTGTGCGTGGTGTCGCGACGGACACCAATGACCTTCCAGCCGCTCTTCGTGTAGCCGACGGTGAAGGCGGTCGACTCCGGACGGCCTTTGCGTCGATAGCAAGTCGGGAAGTGTTGAGCGTGGACGTCGACGACGAACTGGCAGCCGGGCCAGTCGCGCTTCAGCAGCATGCTCGCGAGCCGCTTTTCCAGCGCTGTCGTCATGTCCTTGACCGTCGCGTACGAGATGCAGCGCACGCGACAGCCATTCTGTGCCGCGCCAATCATCGCCATGACGGCGGCAGCGTCATCAATCGAGACTGCGCGGGAGGCCTTCATTGCGATGCCAGCTACTGCGGCGTTGGTCTGGGTTTGCATCTTCATCTCCGCCCCGCTCACCGCCGGCGGCGCCGGGCTGGATGTCGAGAGCATGGATCCAGCGTACGCATCTTCCGCGCAACTGTATGTAAGGGAAACCTGACTTGGGCAGGAAATGTGAGCAAAAACCGCGCGTCAGTGTATTCACTATGTACAAATATGTTTTCGTATGTTCGTGCATGGTTGACGATGATCGAGAACCATTACTTCGCGCAGCATCGATCGCACACGCACCGCACGAGCCCGCTCGCCAGCAGCCGTCGCCGGCCCACCGCCCCGCACGTCTCGCACGTCGTCTCCGCCGCCTTGAAGGCCTCCGCAACGATGCGCTCGATCTCGCCATCCGTCGTGCGCGTGTGCAGATCCAGCAGGCCGTGCTTTTCGCTGATCCGCGTCACAACCAGATGCGGTTGCCGCGGCCGCGACATCACATCGCGTTGCGCGATGCGATCCAGCTTGCCCAGCACACTCCGCAACAGCAGCACCCACCCATCACCGCACTCAATGCTGCCGAGCGCGCGCGTGACCAGCGGATAGCGGCACTTCAAATCCAGTTCGTTCTTGGGGCTCATGGCCTCTCCCTTTCGTTGCATGAATCGTGTCCGTAATCAACTCGATCGCGTGAAGCGAACGAAGGCGTATGGACGGCAACGTGAAGGGGCGGAGGGCGGACATGGTCAGCGCGACTGCGCGTGATCGTCGCAGGCGTCGCACAAGGTCCGGCGGAAGGCGACTTGGGTGGACCAGCTGCGGAGGCAGGCGCTGTCGTGGGAGCCGCAGCGTACGCATGTGCAACAGGATTCGTGGCGGGCCCAGTCGCGAACACACTTCTTCAGGCGCCGCGGTGCCGTGCTGTTGAAGTGGACGGTCAACGTGCCGCCAGCCTCCTCGAGCATCGCGACCGTGGCCCCCGGGTCGATCTCCTGGAGAGCGGCGAGCGCGCGATCAGCGATCGCCGCCCACCAGCAGTCGTCGTCGCTTGGCTGACGCGTCATGGCAGCAGCAGCCGCAGCTGCTCGCGGAGGCCGTGGGCGCGCACGAGGCCACACTGTTGCTCGCTGGCGCCGACGCGTTGACAGAAACGATCGCGGTCTGTGGGCGACGTTCGCGTGAGCACGAACTCGAAACCCTCGCGCCAGGCGGCACACATCAACATAGCTTCGTAGGGCGAGCCACCGGCGTCGATGGCGAGCATGACGGCCTCGATGTCCTGGTCGAGGGCCGCGTGCGTGAGCCGCACCCGGGCAGGGTTGAAGAGGGTGAGGTCCATGGTTATCAGGCCCCCGGCCAGATATGGTCGGCGTCGTTGCACCGGTCACAAAGGGTCCTGGCGCGGAACGATAGACGCCGGAGACAGGCGTCAACCGACCCACAAACCTCACAAGTGCACAGCGACTCGTCCCTGGCCCACGCCGCCAGCGCATTCGTGTCAGCGGTGTAGAGGGGCTGCGGCCCAGACAGGCAGAACACCAGGCGCCCGAATTTTTCCTTGGCTGACGCGATCCGCACGCCTGGCGGAAGGTGGGCCGCGATCGTTTCGTGCAACCCGAGCCAGCCAGCGGCGTGCTGCACCGGTGGCCGCAGCGGGGAAATTTGCGGGGAAATGGCGGGGGCGCCTAGGGGCACGGAGGGGCTCACTTGCGCCTCCTTCCACCCTGTACTACCCTGAGAGCCGGTGCCGGGCTAGTGGTTCGAGTCCAATCGCGCCTACCAAGGCTATCTCCCGAGATCACCTTCCAGCAACATTGATCGTTACGAGCCTGGCGCGCGATCAACGTGTCACGGCGGACCCGTGACGGCGCGGTTGCGCTCGGCACCGTGGCGTTGGACAGTGGGTCTTTCGTTGCACTTGCGCCCACCTTCGATCGCGTAGTCGCAACATCCCCGCGCGGTCCGTCACCCACGACGGCGCCTCTCGACTATTTGACGAGGGCCTCCAGCAGCGCCGCAGCCGGCATACACGCAAGGTTACGGACCGCGGCGCGGAAGGCCGCATATTTCGCGTCGGTACGGTCCCCGTGACGCCACAAACCGGTCGCCCAATCGTCGATCGTGTCCCACGACAGCGCCAGCTGCTCGCCGCCGTTATGGACCTCATCGGCGACGAGCTTGCCGTCGTCGAGCGCAATTTCGATACGACATGAGAGCGTGCCCAGTCTCGGGTCCGGCAGCACTTCGGTGCGCCCAATCAGCTGGTCGCGGATGCTGGGTCGGCGGTCGAGCAGGTCCTCGAATACGAAGCGGCCGTTGGCGAGTACCGACGTGCAACAGTAAGCGGCGCTCATCAATACATCGGAGAACGAGCGGAAGGGGCCGCGATTCAGCGTGCCCGGATAGTTGAGTTCGAACGGCTTCATCAGAATTCGGATGGACTTGATCGCTTCGATGCGTCCTGCGACTCGAGGTGCGAGGCGCTCGGAAAGCATCACGATCGGCTGGCAGATGCCGCTGACCGGATAGCGCTTCAACACAGTCTCGATAATGGCTGCATCGGGGTCGGCATCGTTGACCACTTGCTGCGCGTCGGGAATGTAGCCAGCGAGGGCGTTGAAAAGGCCAGACGGCCCGTCCAATTGATGCATACCGCCTTGAACGCCCGCCTGCGTGAGGCCAACCGCCAACAGTCCGGCGTCTGCGGCACGTGCGACGTGGAGCTGCCACTCGTCGCTACCGTCTACCCAGCATTGCGTCGTGCCACCGGCCATCGATGCAGTGAGCGCAAGCGCATTGCCCAATTGCGCCACATTGAGACCTTCAAGGCGTGCCACGGCAGCGGTCGCACCAAACGGCGCGTAAAGGGATGTTGAACGCAATCCGCGCGGCGTGGTGTGTGCTGACACCGACCGCGAAAGTGCCACGCCGGTCGCGTAGCCGGCAGCGATCGCGTCAAGCAGCGCCTCGCCGCTGGCGCCGCACTTCTCCGCTGCGGCCATCGCGGCCGGAATCACCACGGTTCCGAGGTGCAGGTTGCCTACCGGATGAAAATCATCCTGCGTGCGCGCATGCATTGCCGCGGCGTTCCAGAATGCCGCTTCACGCGCCGACGCAGTCCGGCGGCCATTGAACAGCAGATGACCATTCTCGGCTGAAGGCGGCACTGGCAGCCTGGTATTCGCGGGCCCGGCCACGGCCACCGAGAGGTTCGCGAGCAAACACAACAGCAGATGCTCCTGAGCCGCGACGGACAGCTTGGCGAAGCGCACCTGCGCCACGCGATTCGACAGTACTTCGATCACGATCGCCCCTCGGCGGTTGTTGCGGAACGCAGCGCGAGTGACGGTGACAGAACTTTCTTCTGGATCTTGCCCGCGCTGTTCTTGGGCATCTCGGCGATGGCGTGCAGGCGTTTCGGCCGCTTGAATCCGAGCGTCGTCTTGACGCCGGCGAGGATCACATCGAGGTCAATGGCCGTGTCACTCAGCACCACATAGGCAACGACCGCCTGCCCCCACTCCGCGTCGGATTCACCCAGCACGGCCGCCTCCAGCACGCCCGCCTGCTCGTACAGGGCGTCTTCGATTTCCCGTGGCGCGATGTTGTAGCCGCCGCTGATGATCATCTCGTCTTTGCGCCCCAGCAGATAGATCATCCCGGCCTCGTCGTGGCGCGCCATGTCCTGCGTATACAGCCACCCGTCGCGCACGGTCTGCGCGAGCAGGTCCGGCCGCTTCCAGTAGCCGCTCATGAGATTCGGCCCGCGCAGTATGAGTTCGCCCGGTACGCCGGCGGGCACGTCCTGGCCGGCTTCGTCGACGATGCGCGTCTGCACGGTTGCCCAGGGACGTCCGGCCGACGTAAGGCGCTCCGGATGCGGCGAATCGAGCTTATGCTCCTCGGCCGGCAGGATCGTCAGTGTCACCGGACACTCGCTTTGTCCGTAAATCTGAATCAGTCGCGGGCCAAAGATCTCGATGGCACGGCGCAATGGCTCCGTCGGCATCGGGCTGGCGCCGTACACGATGGCCCGCAGATGCGGAAACCGGCGGTGCTCGATGCCAGGAACGTGTAGCATCCGCTGCAGCATCGTCGGGACGAGCTTCACCGTCTCGATGGAATGCCGTTCTGCGAGGTCCAGCACTTCGGCCGCGTCGAAGTCGCGCATGATGAAGACGGTGCCGCCCTTCATCAGGTACGGCAGCACGAAGAAGCCCGCCCCGTGGCTCATGGCCTGCATCAGCAGGATCTTTTCACCGGCTGCAAGCGGTCCCAGCTCCATCAGCAGGTTCCATGACACGTGCAGGATTGCCCGGTGCGACAGCATCACGCCTTTCGGCCGACCGGTGGTGCCGGACGTATAGAAAAGGCAGTAGAGGTCTTCCGGATCGATGGTCGCCGTGACCTCGTCCGTCGACGCGCCCTCCAGTACTGCTTCGTAATCCTCGGCGTCGTCGCGCGCACCACCGACACGGATCAGCTGAATGGTCGCGGGCAACCGTGTCCGGATTTCGGCAACCGCGGCATCGAACGATTCGTCATAGACGAGCATGCGAGCGTCTGAGTCAAGAATGATGTACTCGGCGTCACGCGGAGGGAGCTTCGGATTGATCGACGCACGTACGAAGCCACCCTTGGCGAGCCCAAAGTCGGTCTCCACGCAGCGCAGCGAGTTGACGAGCCATGTCGCGACGCGCTCACGCTGATGTACGCCGCACTGCGCCAATCCCTGCGCAAGGCGATCGGTCCGTGCGTCGATTTCCGCATAGGTGCGCATTTCGTCGCCGGAAACTGCCATCGTGCGGTCCCCATACAGACGCGCGGCGCGGCGCAGTTGATCCACGACGTTCATGGCGCTGCTTCGGGCAGCATGTACGCAAAGCCCATCCGCGTGCCGTCCGCGGTCGGCCGCAGCCGGAATGTGAGCGTGACTCCTGCTGCAAGGCGCGTGGGATCCGCGACGATCGGTGCGAATGCAATCGGGCCTTCCTCGGTCTCGACTTCGCCGATGACATAGGGTGCGGGAAAGCCATCGGCAGGATGATGAACAACTGACCAGTAGCGCAGCTTCGCGGTCCGGCCGAGCGGCACGTCCTCGACCTCGCGCGATAGACACTGCGGACACACAGGCAGGTGCATCAGCGCGAATTCACTGCAGCTTCGGCAATGCGTGCCGTTGAGCGCGGGTCCGCCTGGAAAGGCATCGATTGAAAAGAGGTAGGGGTTGGTGCCTTGCGCCATGTCACTGCTCGCGTTCGATAATGTGGAGAACGTTTACCGCCGGATCGCGGGCAATCCAGCCGCCGGCGTTCTGCGTTAGGCCGATGCGTGCGTTGCGGACTTGTCGCCCGCCCGCGTCGCCGCGCAACTGCAGCGCGGCCTCGGCGAGCTGCGCCACCCCGGTGGCAGCGACCGGATGTCCGCGCGAGTTGAGGCCGCCGCTCGGGTTCACCGGCTTGTCGCCGGTGAGCGCCGCCCGGCCGCTGCGCGCGAAATCGCGCACCTCGCCGGGCTTGCAGAAGCCCAACTCGCGGTAATAGAGGAATTCGGCCGGCGAGACCGCATCATGAACCTCCGCAAAATCGATGTCGTCCGGACCCACGCCCG
Organism: uncultured beta proteobacterium; assembly: GCA_963805355.1. Lineage (GTDB taxonomy): Bacteria > Pseudomonadota > Gammaproteobacteria > Burkholderiales > Casimicrobiaceae > VBCG01. The sequence continues at coordinate 1,355,702 of CAWDTZ010000004.1, forward strand.
CCAGTTCGTATGCACGCGCCACGGCGACCTCAGCGGTCGTGCGCTCGCCCATACGTTCGCGCACCGGCGAGGACGCCAGCACCGACGCACGAATGCGCACGCGCCCGCGACCCGGTTGCGACGACAACACCAGCGCAGCGGCTCCGTCGGAGATCGCGCTGCACATCAGGAGCCGCAGCGGCTCGGCGATCATCCGCGACGCGCTCACCGCTTCGCGGGTCACGGCCTTGCGGTAATGCGCCATGGGATTGTGGACCCCGTTGGCGTGATTCTTGACCGTAACGGCGTCGAGGTCACTCGCGTCAAGGCCCTCCTCTTCCATCACTTTCAGCACGCGGATCGCGTCGACGGCCGCAAACTGCAGGCCGATGTCTGCCGTCATCTCGAGATCGGCCGACGACGCCAGTGCGCGGATCGTACGCGCGGTGTCGCCGACGAACATCTTCTCGGCGCCGATCACGAGCGCCGTGTCATAAGCGCCCGAGGCGATCGCGAGATAGGCGAGGTGCGCGCCCGAGCCGCCGCTGGCGCACGCATTCTCGATGTTGACACTGGGCACGCCGCCGACGCCAATGCTGCGCAGCCACGTCTGGCCGCGGATCGATTCCTGCCCGGTGAGAAGTCCGCCGTAGGCATTTCCGCAGAAGGCCGCGTCGATGCCGTCCGCGTCGATGCCGGCGTCGTCGAGCGCACCGAGCGCCGCCGTCGCCGCGAGCTGCTTCAGCGTTTTGTCCGGATGCTTGCCGAACGGGTGGTAACCCACGCCTGCAATATAGACTGGTCTCGTCATGGCAGCTTCTACAGAACGCGCTGCGCAGGCGAGTTCGCCTGCACGAATTCGACGATTTCCTTCATCGGCGTGCCTGGTCCAAACGTGCCCTTGACACCGAAACCATTGAGCTCCGAGACCGCGTCGACGGGAATGATGCCGCCGACCAGCACCAGCACGTCGTCCACTCCCTGCCCGCGGAGTGCCTCGACGACACGGCGCGACAGCGGCACCACCGCGCCGGAGAGGATCGATAGGCCCAGTACGTCGGCATCCTCCTCAAGCACGATGCGCGCGATCTCCTCTGGCGTGCGGCGCAGACCGGCGTAAATAACCTCCATGCCGGCATCGCGCAGCGCCTGCGCAATGACCTTCACGCCGCGGTCATGGCCATCGAGTCCCACCTTGGTCAGCACGACCCGGATCGGTCGCTTTCCTGCTTCTGTCATGGCCCGCTCCACTCTTACGTTCCGATTGCCTAAAAACGTACCGATTCCGGCACGTACTCGCCGAACACGTCCCGCCAAACCTGCGCGATTTCCCCGACGGTCGCGTAGGCCCGGACGCAATCGAGGACGGCGGGCATCACGTTGGCGGGGCCGCGGCACACCTCGCGCAAGTGCGCCAGTGCCGCCGTCACCGCCACGTTGTCGCGCCGCTCGCGCACGGCCTCCACCTTTGCCGTCTGCCGCGACGCAACGTCGGGGTCAAGCTTGAAAAGCGGAACTGGTCGCCCTTCGTCTGCCTGGAACTGATTCACGCCAACGATCACCTGTTCACCGCTCTCGACCGCACACTGCTCGCGGTAGGCACCTTCCGCCAGTGCCCGCTGGAAATAGCCTTGGCGCGCAGCCTGAAGTGCCCCGCCCATCCGGTCCACCTCTTCTATCGTCGCCCAGATGCGGTGCTCGAACTCCGCCGTCAGCGTTTCGACGTAGTACGAGCCGCCCAGAGGATCGACGGTATAGGGCACGCCTGATTCGTAGGCGATGATCTGGTTGGCCCGGATCGACGTCCGTGCCGCTTCCTGCGTCGGTATGCCAAGCGCCTCGTCGAACGACGCCGTGCGCGTCTGCTCGCAGCCGCCCAATATCTGCGCCAGCGCCTGCAACGTGATCCTTGCGATGTTGTTAAGCGGCTGTTGCGCGGTCAACGGGCGGCCTGACGTCGCCGCGTGCAGCCGGAAATGCTGTGCCTGCGCGGTGGTGCCTCCGAAGCGCTCGCGGACGAGCTTCGTCCATACCTTGCGCACTGCGCGGTACTTGGCAACTTCCTCGAAGAAGTCCATTTCCGTGCAGAAGTGGAGCTCCAGTCGATGTCCGAATTCGTCGATCTTCATGCCTTTCGCCAGGCAATCTTCGACATAGGCGATGGCATTGCAGATCGTGAATGCCGCTTCCTGAACGCACGTGCCGCCTGCCTGCTTCATGTGCGAGCCCGAGACCGAGATCGGCAGCCACTCGGGCGCCACCGTGTTGCAGTACTGGACGACGTCGGTGGCCAGTCGTACCGATGCCTCGATCGGCAGGAACTGCGTACCGCGCGCGATGTACTCCTTGATCGGGTCGTTTTGAATCTGCACGATGCAGTCACCGGTCGGCGTACCGCGCTTCTCATAGAGCGCCAGGAACCACGCGAGCGCGATCGGGCCGATGCAGTTCGCGGTCGTGAAGATGTGGCCGACCTTGTCGAGCGGGATGCCGTCAAACACCGTCTCGACGTCGGCTAGCGAGGTCAACGCGACGCCGATCTGCCCGATCTCGTCACGCGCCATCGGATGATCCGAGTCGTAACCAATCTGCGTGGGCAGGTCGAGCGCGATCGAAACGCCGCCCGTGCTGCCCTGCGCCATCAGGTACCGGTAGCGCTTGTTCGCGTCCTCGGCGGACCCGAATCCGGCATACATTTCGATCTCCCACAGCGACCGGCGATAACCGTTGGGTACGAATCCGCGCGTGTAGGGCGCCTCGCCCGGATAGCCGACGCTGTGCTCGTAAGTCCAGTTGATCCGTGTCAGGTCGTAGGGCGTATACAGCGGCTTGACCGGTATGCCGCTCGACGTGATGTAGGACGCCTTCCAGCCGGTGGCGAGCGCCGTGGCGTGCCGTGCAGCCCATGCGGTATCGGGTGCGTCATCGGGTGTGGCGAGTTGCGAATGATCGGGCTTGTTCATGGCGGTGCTCCGAATACGGGTGTCGTCCTGGGTCAGGCCATCTTGCCTGGCAGCCAGAGGATCAACGACGGGAAAATGATGAAAATCGTGATCAGGATCAGGTGCGCTAACACATGCGGCCATACGCCCGCAAACACTTCGCTCGCGGAACGGCCCGTGTAGCGGGACACGACGAATACGTTCAGGCCCACAGGTGGCGTCAGCAGTCCGACCTCGGCTATCACGATCACCAGCACGCCGAACCAGACGGGGTCAAAGCCCAGCGCCTTGACGACCGGCAGCATCACCGGCACCGTGAGGATCAGGATCGCGATCTGGTCCATGACGCAGCCCAGCATCAGGTAGATCACCGCAATGACGCCGATGATTACCCACTTCGAAACGGCCCAGGCCGCGATAGCCGCAACCAGCGCCTGCGTGACCTGCGTCAGCGTGAAGAAATAGCCAAAGATTCGCGCGCCCAGAATGATCATGAAGATCATGCAACTCGTCGTCGCAGCATCGATCAGCGCCCCGCGCAGCGTCGGCCAGGTGATCTTGCCGGCGCGCCAGGCGAGGATCAGCGCCCCGAAGGCGCCGAGCCCGGAGGCCTCCGTAGGCGTCGCGATGCCGAGATAGATCGAGCCGGTCACCGCGACAAACAGCCCAAGCATCGGGCCGGTAATCTTGAGGCTTTCGAACTTCTCTGCCCATGAGTACCGACGCCCGGCAGGGGCCCGGCTGGGATCGAGGAACACGAGCACGACGACTGTCAACGCGATTGTGAACGTGACGAGAAGCCCGGGGATGACGCCGCCGATCAGCAGCTTGCCGATACTGACGTCGGCAATGATCCCGTAGAGCACGAGTGCAATTGACGGCGGGATCAGCATCGCGAGCGTGCCCGAGATCGCAACGACACCACAGGCCATCTTCGGCTCGTAGCCCTGCTGCATCATTGCCGGGATCGTCGTGGCGGAGAGCGTCGCCGCCGCCGCCGTGCTGGAACCCGAAATTGCGCCGAAGCCCGCACCCGCGATGGCAGTGGCCACCCCCAGTCCCCCGGGCACGCGCCCGACCCACGTCGCCGCTGCCTTGAACAGATCGTTCGCAACGCCGGAGAGGATCACGAACTCGGCCATCAGCAGGAACATCGGCACGGTGATGAGTTCGTACGAGGCCGTCGATGACAACGGGGTGGTGGTCAGGATGCCGACGACCATCGGGAAGCCGCCGAAGAGGTACAGTCCGACGGCGCCGGCAACGCCCAGCGCGAACGCCACGGGCATTCCGCCTGCAAGCAGCGCGAACATGCCGACGACGGTCCCGAGCAGAAGCATCGTCATCTAGAGCGCTTCCTGCGGCAAAGCGACGTCGTGGCCTGCGATTGCAGGATCGATGCGTCCGCCACTGATCGACGCGAGCACCAGCGCGAGCGAACCCACGACGAGTCGCGCCGTCATCAAGCCGAGCCCCACCGCGCCGATTGCCGCAGGAATCCACGTGGGCCATGCGATCGCGCCGGCTATCACATCGTTATTGAGGAAACGCTCGACACACGTCTTCGCCGCGAGCCATGTCATGACCGCGAAAAGGACGCTCGTCAGCGTCCATGCGAACGCCTTGCAGACGCGCCGTACACGCAGCGGATAGTGCTGATACAGGATGTCGACATTGACGTGGTGGTCGCGGCGCAGCGTTTCCGACAACGCGAGGAAGAATGCCGCACCCATCAGGTAGCTCGAGATCAGGTCGAACGACCAGGAGAGAGGTGCGTTGAACACATAGCGCAGCGTCACGTCGACGACGACGATCATCATGATCGCAAAAACGGCAAGCGCCGACAGCGTGACGAGCACGATCTCCACGCGCGCAATGACGCGCGCCGCCGCCGACAGCCGACTGCGGTGCATCATCAGTTCTTATCCTTCAGCGCATCGAGGAACTCCTTGCGCACCGCCGAGCCGGGCTTGCCGCGCCTGTCGAGGCCTTCGGCCCAATCCGAGCCGACGGCGTCGAAGGCGGCGTTCACCTGCGCGCGGTCGGCGGCGGCGATCTGCGTGAGGGTGATGCCGCTCGCGCGCATCTTGTTCTCGTCGATGCCGGCGCTCTCGTCGACCTTCGCGCAGGCGTCGAAGGTCACCTTGCGGCCGGCGTCGAAAATCGCCTTCTGCACCGCGGGCGAAAGCTTCTTGAGCGTCGAGTCGTGGATGCCGTAGTAGAGCGCGGCGCTGCCGAAGTTCTCGCCTTGCGTACCGAACTTCAGCATCGGCGTCAGCTTGTACGCGCCAACCGAGACCACGGCCAAGACCCCACCGTCGATCGTTCCCCGGCTCATCGACTCGTTGACCTCGGGCGCGGACAAGCGAACGGGTACGCCACCGAGCTTGCGCACCATTAGGTCCATCGCGCCACCGGTCGTGCGCAGCTTCTGGCCATCGAGATCCTTGACCGACTCAATCTTCTTCTTCGTCGTGTAGACCTGGAACGGCGGCTGTACGATGATGGCGAACACGCGCAACCCGTTGGGCTGAAGTTCGGCCTTGTCGAGAGTGCCACCGTTCAGATTCTTCCAGAGCGCCTTCACGCCGGCGCACGACGTCGCGAAGCCGCCGGGCAGTTCCGCCACACCCGACAACGGGAGCTTGTCGATATACGGCGGCACGACCAACCCGACGTCCACGATCCCTGACTCCAGGAGCTGCAGCATGTCCTTGGCCTTGCCAAGTTGCTCGGCCGGGTAGTGCTGGAACTCGACCTGACCGTTGGTCGCCTTGGTCACCTCGGCCATCCAGGGTTTCGCCACGGTTTCAGTGAAGAAATGGGTGGCGGGCAGCGAATCGCCAAAGCGCAGCACGGTCTTGCCCTGCGCGATCGCGCCGGGCGCCGCCGTGACGAACAAGGTGGCGACGGCCGTGGCCAGCGTGATCTTGATCGAAGCTTTCATCGTTCTCTCCGGTGAGCGGCTGTTGCAATGGGGCGTGGATTAGCGCTCGGCGGCAACGGCCGCACGAAACGCCTTCATGACTTCGGTGCCGGGCTTGCCGCGTTTATCGAGATCGGCTGCCCACTCGTCGGCGACGGACGCGACCGCCACTGCGAATGCCTTGTTATCGTCGGCCGAGAACTCGAGCATTTGCACGCCGCCCGCCTTCAGCTTCTCGACTGAGGGCGCGACCGCTTTGTCGGCAGCCTCGCAACCGTTACGGGTCGCCTTTTCGCCGGCGACAATCATCGCCTTCTGCACGTCGGGGGAAAGCGTCTTCCACTTCGCGTCGGAGATCGCATACGTGACGATTGCGCCACCAAAATTCGCACCCGCCGTCGCAGTCTTCACGAGGCGGGTCAGGTCGTATGACAGCACGGTCGGGTAGCCCATCAGCCCGCCGTCGATGGTGCCGCGCGACATCGACTCGTTGATCTCCGGCGCCGGAATTCGCAACGGCACACCCTTTATCTTGCGAATCGTGCTGTCGGTGGCCGCGCCCAGCGAGCGGAGCTTCTGGCCCTCGATTCCTGCGAGTGAGGTGAACTTCTTCGTGCTGACGAGCTGGAACGGCGAGAAGGCATGCGCGATCAGCACACGCACGCCGTTGGGGCCGAACTCGCTCTTGGCCAGAAGGCCATCGGTCGCAAGCTTGTACAGCGCCATCGTACCTGCGCACGAGTTTGCGAAACCACCGGGCAGCTCCGCGACCGCCGACAGTGGCATCTTGTCGGAAATGTAGGACGGCACGATGAGGCCGATGTCGACAACGCCCGATTGCGTCAGCGCCAGCAGGTCTTTGCCCTTGCCGAGCTGCTCGGCAGGATAGTACTGGAAGTCAACCTGTCCATTGGTTGCCTTCTTGACCTCTTCCATGAAGATCTTGGCCGTGCTTTCCGCAACCGGATGCCCGGTAGGGTAAACGTCCGCGACGCGCAGCGTGACCTTCTGCGCAATTGCCGGCTGGGCGGCCGCAGCGGCCAGCACCATTGTCATTACGAGCCATAACTTCTTCATTGCGTTTCTCCTTGTAGATTTGTTTCCTGGTCCGAGTCTTCGAGAAGTGCGTGTGCTGCGGCGATCGGATCAAGCGCACCGCCTGCGACCCGCGAGGCCAGCGCCTGCCAGCGACCATTGGCTTCAGCACGACTGCGCTCGCGCGCGTACGCCACTTCCCGCACTTCGTCGCGGAAGCGGGCCTGCGCGCGCTCGCATGCGAGTCGCGCGCGCTCCCCGCTGCGCTCGAGGTAATCGCGATGTGCATACATCCAGTCGACGAGTACATCGACCCCCATTTCCTTTGCGGCCGACATCTCCAACACCGGCGGGAACCAACATGTTTCGCCTGGGGCTAGCGTGTTGGCACCCTCCTCGAGCGCCTGTCGTCCCACCGGCAACCGCAATGCCTGCCGCAATTGGTTGGCGGCCTGTTGCGCGTCGGGCCGGTCCGCCTTGTTGACTGCGATAAGCGTGGCAATCTCGAGGATGCCCGCCTTGATCGCCTGGATGTCGTCGCCCAAGCCTGGCGCCGTCACCAGCGCGACCGTGTGCGCCACGCCGCGGATCGCAACTTCGGATTGGCCTGCACCGACGGTCTCGATGATCACGGCGGTGCGCCCTCCCGCACCGGCGATGCGCACGAGGTCCGCGACGCATCGCGCGATGCCACCGCTGGCGCCGCGCGAACCAAGACTTCGGAACAGCACCTCATGCGGAGCGTCGCGAACCGAGCGGATGCGATCACCCAACAGCGCGCCACCCGTGAAGGGGCTGGATGGATCGATCGCGAGGATCAGCACGCGCTCTCCCCGCTCGATCATCCCGTGTGCGAGCAGAGGCAGCAGCGAACTCTTGCCCGCGCCCCCCACCCCAGTGAGGCCGATCACCCATGGCTCGACGCCATGCCCAAAGCTGCGTTCGAGCAGCGCCGCCCCCAGCGGATCATGGTTTTCAACCAGGCTCATCGCGCGCGAAAGTGTGCGCACATCGCCGGCCGCGAGGCGCGCCACCGCATCATCGAGCGTATTCGATACGGCATCCCCCGCGTCGCGGACGATCGAGGCGGCGGGCGTCACCACGCGGCCTCGAGAAGTTCGCGCACATCCCCGGCGTTAGCCGGACGCGGGTTGAAATACAGTCCACGGTCGCCTAGCGCCAATTGCACCAGCTGCGGAAAAAGTGCCCGGTCGAGGCCGACGTCCCGCAGGCGAGTGGGCACTTGCGTCGCGCGCTGCAGCGCGACGATTCGCTCGATGGCAGCCCCCGGCGACGCATCGGCGACCGCACAGCCCATCGCCTGCGCCGCGATTGTCAATGGCGCCGCAGCGACATCGCGATTGAAGTTCATCGCGTGTGGCAGCAGGATCGCATTGGCCACGCCGTGCGGCAGCCCGCCCAGGGAGCCGAGGCCATGGCAGATTCCATGGTGGACGCCTACACGCGCATTGGCGATCACCATTCCCGACAGGTTCGCGCCGATGAGGACGTCGCTGCGCGCCGCGACACTGCCCGGGTCGCGCACCATCACCGGCATCCCGGCAATGAGCGCGCGCAGCCCACCCATGGCCAGCGCATCGGATATCGGATTGCGCACGCGCGAATAGAGACCTTCGATGCAGTGCGCCACTGCATTCATTGCGGAGGTCGCCATGACGGCAACCGGCACCTCAAGGTTCGCAAGCGGATCGAGAATGATGACCCGTGGCACGAGCTTCGAATCCCAGAACAGCAACTTGCGTCCTCCGGCGTCGCGGATGCCCAGGCCCGGCGTGACTTCGGCCGCCGACGCGGTAGTCGGGACGACGACAATCGGCAACTTCGCGTGCGGCAGGATGCGCTGCACGTATTGGTCCGGCGGCGTGAAGACGTTGGCATGGGCGGCAAGCGGACCGCCTTCCGCAAGTAGAATCGCAATTGCCTTGGCGGTATCGGACGCGCTGCCGCCACCAATCGCAAGCAGGCCGTCGATGCGAGCATCGCGCGCACGCAGCGCGGCGCGCTCGACTGCTGCCGCGTCGGAATGCTCGGCGACGTCATCAATCGCAACGACCAGCGTCCGTCCGACGAGATCACGCACCTGCCGCACCAGCTCCGAACGTGCAGTACGCGGACCGCAGACCAGCATCGCACGTGTGATCCCTGCGAACTCAAGCTCACGCGGCAGGTCGCCGATGGCGCCCGCACGCATCACCGTCCGCGTCGGCAGTCCCTGAAAGAGGAACGCCGGCACGTCGACGGAAGTGTCGCGCTGTGCTGCGGTGGGCAATGCAGTTTGCATGCTCTAGCGTCCCACGAAGCGCGGCTCGCGCTTGTCGACGAAGGCAGTGAGGGCTTCGCGGTAGTCTTCCGTGTGCTGCGCGAGGCTCTGCAGTGCGGCCGCCATTTCGAGGCTTCGCGCGAGGGACGTGCCTTCCGAGTCGCGCAGCAGGCGCTTGTTGAGCCGCAGCGCTTGGGGCGGGTGCCGAGCGATGCGGCCGGCCAGGGCCAACGCCTCGTCCCTGAGGCGCGCTGCCGGATGCACGGCGGACACAAGTCCCCATGCCAAGGCCTTCGCGGCGTCGACTGGATCGGCCGTCAACGTCATTTCGTAGGCACGCGCGAGTCCGACGATCCGCGGCAGCAGCCACGCACCACCGTCACCGGCCACGAGCCCGAGACGAACAAAGGTTTCCGCGAAGACCGCGGAGTCGGCAGCGATCCGCAGGTCGCACATCATCGCGAGGTCGCAGCCGGCGCCAATCGCCGGCCCATTCACCGCCGCGATCGTAGGCACGTCGATGCCGAACACGGTCAGCGGTATGCGTTGGACACTCCGCCGATAGGCCTCGCGCATCTCCGCCGGCGAGCCGGCGAACATCCCGCGTCCGGCGACCATATCCTTCAAGTTGCCTCCGGAGCAGAAGCTCGGTCCCTCCGCGGTGACGACCGCGCACGCGATCGACGTATCGGCGTTGATCGCCTCTGCAACAGCAACGAGTGCGTCCACCATCTCGTCGTCCAGTGCGTTGCGCGTCCCCGGTCGCGCCAGCGTGACGATCGCAATCGCTCCGCTTCGCTCCAGATGGACTGGCTCGCTCATCGTATTCTCACGCTGTCCGCTCCCGTGCTGTCCCGCCCAAGTTGCGGCGGATCGAGTCCTTCATCAGGCTTGCGAAAGTCGTGGCGTTCGCCCGAATCGTCTGACTGGAACTGCCGATCCCGACCGCCATCGGCGTCACCTCTTCGACTGACGGCAGCCGTACGGCGACCACGCCCGCGCCCGGGGAAACCCGGTCGAACGACACCGAATGTCCCGCAGCGCGAATGGCCTGTACATCGCGGCGCACGGAAGCCAACGACAATTGCGCGCCCTCATCTGGGTTCTGAGCGTTGTGGCGGAACACAACCTGGCGCACCTCGTCGTCGGACAGGCCCGAGAGAAACAGGCGGCCGAAGCCGGACGTCGCCAATGGGCGCAGCGTCCCGGGTCCAACATGCATTCGCAGCGTCTTGGTCGCGGGTACGACGTAGATGTAGCGCACCGCCATCCCACGTGGCACCGCGAGGATGATGGTCTCGCCGGTCCGCACACCCAATTCCTTCATCATCTGCATGACCGGGCCATCCGGCGTCAACTGTGGATCGATCCAGGCACCGAGCAACGCGACGCGTGCCGTCGGGCGATAGAGCCGACGCGCATCCTGTTCGAGATAGCCGCGATCGGCGAGGCTTTGCAGCAGCACCGATGTGCTCGACACCGGATACCCCAGCACCCGGGCCAGTTCGGTGACGCTTGCCTCGTGCTGGATCGCATCGAAGTGTTCGAGCACCTCCAGGACGCGGATCGCAGATTTGACGCCGCCGCCGTTCATCGGCTCTCCATCATGGTCTCGGGCGCCACGATGAATGGCCACAACGCACCAGCGCCGCGCGCGAGCACCAGGGAGCCGATGCGGGTATGCCAGACTTGCTCGGAGCCGAATTCGTCACGCCAGGCCCAGAGGCGACGCGTGAAGCGGTGCAACGGGAATTCGCGAGTGAAGCCCATCGCGGCTGTGACCTGGTGGACCACCGTGACGACTGTGGCCGCCGCCTCGCTGGCGCGCGCCTTGGCGAGCGCCCCCCCGATCCACGCCCGCTCGTCGCGCATGACGGCGGTGGCGCCGTCAACCGCCGCTGCCACGCCGGCGACCTGCGCCGCGGCGATCGCAAGCATTTGCTGGACCGCCTGGAACTGGCCGATCGGCCGGCCGAATTGCTCGCGCGTATTGGCGTGCTCGATTGCGATGGACAACGCCTGCTGCATCGCACCTTGCATCTGCGCGGCGCGCAGCAACGCGCACAATCCTTCGAAGCGGTCCTGGGTAATGTCGAGTCTCCCGCGCGCCGCATTCTCCGGCACCGTCATGCGATCCCGTGGCTCGCCCGCGAGATCCTCGTCGCATTCGAGCTGATCGGTATCAACGGCGAATGCGACCACGACTGGCGCCGCTCCCGCAAAGTCGAGGAAGCATGCATTTCCCACCGCGCGGCCGTAGGGAATGTCGACACGACGCGCGCCGCCAGCCCGACTCGCCGCTGGAGTCGCGAGCACGACCAGTCCGGGGGGCTCCGCGAGGACGGCGCGAGCGCTTATCCAACGGCCCACTGTCGCCTCAAATACCGGTGCTTCCACCGCATGGCAGCCTGCGAGTCGTAGCATGGCGACCACGTCGGCAAGATCGGCGCCGATGCCCCCCTGCGCCTCTGGAACAAGAATGCGATCGAGACCAGTTGCGTCGATCGCCGTCCAGCGAGCGTTCAGCGCGGCGATCGTATTTCCGGCGGGAGCCGCGGCGAGCTCGCGGAACACGCGATCCGACGTATGGGCGATCAGTGCTTCCGGCGCATTCATCGCATCCCCATCTGGCGGGCGACGATGCCGCGCAGAATCTCGCGCGTCCCACCGCGCAATGTGAAGGCCGGCGCGGCGAGCATTGCGTCGGCGAGCAGCGGTGAAGCATGCGCAGGGTTGCCGGAAGCGGCTTGGCGATGCCATATCCCGCGTACGATTTCGGGAATGGCCTGCTCGAGCGCCGTGCCGGCGTCTTTCACCAATGCAGCCTCAACCTCCGGCGACTCGCCACGGTCCAGCATGCCGGCGATGCCGGCCGACATCTGGCGTAGCGTATAGAGCTGGGTGACCAGACGACCGATATCTTCGCACGCGCCGCGGTCGCCGCAGTCGCGCAACGCGTCGACCGCCTCGGTAAGCAGCGGAAAAGTCGATAGCAGGCGATCCGGACCGCTGCGCTCAAAGGCGAGCTCGCCGGCGACGAGGCGCCAGCCCTCGCCCGGGGTTCCGAGCGCGGCATCCTCGGCAAGTTCGACGCCGTCGAACACCACCTCGCAGAAATCACGTGCACCGGTGAGATCCGCGAAGGGCCTGGCGGCGATACCCGCTAGCGACATGTCGACGACGAACTGCGTGAGTCCTGCATGCCTGTTCCTTTCGACCGGGGCCGTGCGCGCCAGCACGATGATGAAATGCGCGCGGTGCGCATTGGACGTCCACAGCTTTGAGCCGGATAGCCGCCAGCCATGGGCGGTCCGCTCGGCGTGCGTGCGCACCGCTGCGAGGTCGGAACCCGCACCTGCCTCGCTCATTCCAATGCCGAAGCAGCAGCGGCCGGCTGCGATTTCGGGCAGGATCCGGCGCTTCATCGCCTCCGATCCGTGACGGACGATCTGAGGCCCGCTCTGCCGGTCCGCGATCCAGTGCAGCCCCACGGGGGCACCGGCCGCAAGCATTTCCTCGCAAACCACGTACCGTTCCAATGCCGAGCGCCCCTGTCCGCCGTACTCCACCGGCAGCGTCATGCCAAGAAGGCCACGCTCGCCGCAACGCGCGGAGAACTCGGCGTCGTGGCGCATCCACGAATTGATCTGTGGCACGAAAAGTCCACGCTCGCGCGCCTCCGCAAGAAAGCGGCGGACGTCCGACCGCAGCGCGGATGCCGCGGCCGGCCAATCAGGGGCATTGAAGCGGAAATGCACGTTGCATGAGGGCGCTGCTCGCGCCGCTCCTCCGGAAAGTAGGCGACGATCCTCGAAGGATCCGGTCGTCGCTCGTCGTGCCGCCATTCTAAGCAAAGTCACGCCGTGACTCTACATGTGTGGTTGTATATTCCACATATATGAATTTTGCGAATTGCTCTCCCGACCGATGGGCAGGCCTCTGCTAGCATCGCCGCACCATCCAAAACGTTGGCGAAAGGTCCTCTTATGAGCGGCAACCGCATCCGCGAATGCTGGAACGCAAGTCGTCCGGCGCTAGGCAGCTTCGTGTTCTCGCACGACCCGGCCAACACCGAAATCGTGGCGTCTGCCGGATTCGACTTCGTGATCGTCGACACCGAGCACACGACGGTCTCCCCGGCGGAGGTCGAGCACCACGCTCGTGCCGGTGCGTCTGCCGGCTGCGCAACGCTGGTACGCGTGCCACCCGCGGAGATTTCCACCTGCGGTCGCCTTCTCGACGCCGGCGTCGAAGGCATCGTGATGTCCCACTTCGGAGTGGACGAGCGCGCGAGCGCCTCGTTGTCCGGCATCGTCAGGTATGAGCCTGCAGGACACCGTCCGAGCTGCAGCGGCGTCCGGTCGACGGCCTATTCGCTGCACCCCTTTGCCGAGTGCGTCCGCGACGGCAATGCCAATCTGCTGACCATCGGAGTTGTCGAGGACGTCGACGTCATTTCCCGCCTCGATCAGCTGCTCGCCACCTCTCCCATCGACGCCGTAATGCCGGGCCCGGGCGACCTTTCCACTGCGCTCGGGCTGCCTGGTCAGCCGACGCATCCTCGTGTGCGCGAGGCCGTACGAGAGATCACGCGGCGCGCGCGCAACGTCGGTAGCCGCGTTGGCATGTATCTCAACAGTCCGGGTGAATACACCGAGTGGGCCGACGATCGCTTCGATTTTTTCATCTACCTCTTCGACTACAAGATCCTCGCGCACGCGTATCGCGCAGCACACTCGGAGTTAGTTGGACAAATCCCCGCCACATTCACCAGCTGAATGCCGGCACTCTTTCCGCCAGCTGTGTCACGAGATAGTAGGGAGGCCACATTTCTCGCTGTGCGGATTGCAACGTACAACCGAGTAGGCATGCCGATGCGCATTCGGCAGGCACACCGGTACTAGGTGTAAAGCCTGCTCATTCACCGCCATGCAATAGCGGGCGCCAGCGTCCGATTTCCCAGCGGCGAATCGAACAGTCGGCACAGCCGTATGGCAAAACGACGCGGTCCTACCGCTGAGACTGCGACAGCCTCCAAAAGCCGGTGGAAACCGCGCTGCGAAACGCGGCAACACCGCAAGACCGCAATGCTGGCACGCCGATACTGGTCAAACGCGTAGGAGTTCCGCTTTGGCCCGGATTTCGCGGTCGAGTTGCTACGTTTGTCGAGAGCCCCCGCATGAAGGAAAGTGCGGAACCACATGACATGCCCCGCTCTGCCTCTGCCATCCAGCCGGAGCTGAGATGGATTTGCCACGCATTTTCCGTTTACCCACAACTCGAAGCGTCGGCATCCCGCGGGATTGCGATCAAGTCAAACCGTTGAGTTTGTGCAGGCGACTGGTTCGAGTCCAATCGCGCCTACCAACACCATCATACGTTCATGGCAGGTAGATCGCATGAACCAGCCCGGTCGAAAACCAGGGCACGTAGGTGACCACCATCAGCGTTGCAATGAGTAACGCTATGTATCCCAGGTTGACGCGGGTGACGGCCCACATGTCCTCCTTCGCGATCGAGCACGCCACGGCGAGCACGCTGGCAACGGGCGGCGTCTGCTGCCCGATGGCGATGTTCAGCGTCACGATGATGCCGAAATGGACGGGGTCGATACCCAGGCGGTGCACCAGTGGCATGACGATCGGAACCACCAGGACGATGGCAGCCGCGCCATGCATCACGCAGCCCAGCGCGAAGAACAGCACATTCAGCATGGCCAGCACGACATAGCGGTTTTCGCTGATGGCGAGCATGGCCTGCGTGAGGCGAACCGGCACCTGCAGCTCGGTGAGATAACCGCCCAGCACGGCCGAGGCCGTCACCAGCAGCATGACTGCGGCAGTCTGTACGACACCGTCGACCAGCGACTTGTGCAGCAGCCTGACGTCGAGTTCGCGGTAGACGAACACGCCGATCGCGAGCGCCGCGAACACCGCCAGGCCAGCGGCTTCGGTGGCGGTGACGAAGCCGCTGAAGATGCCTCCGAGGATGATCACCGGCAGCGTCAGCGCCCAGCCGGCCTCCTTGAATGAGTCCCACAGGCGCCGCAGGCTGAAGGCCTGTTCCCGTGGCAGGTTGAACTTGATCGCATACCAGTAGGAGAGCGCCATCATGCCGAATCCGCACAGGATGCCGGGGATGACGCCGGCGATGAACAGCTGGGTGATCGACGTATCGGACATCGCGCCGTAGAGAATCATCGGCAACGATGGCGGAATGATCACCGCGAGCGAGGCAGCCGAGGAACTCACCGCGGCGGCAAAGCGCCCTGAATACCCGCGCCGCTTCATTTCCGGAATCAGCACGGAACCGAGCGCGGCGACGTCTGCCACGGCCGACCCGGAAATCTCGGCGAAAATCATTGACACCATGATGGTCACCATGGCCAGCCCACCGCGGACAAACCCGACCAAGGCGCTGACGAACGCGATCAGGCGCCGCGAAATGCCCGATGTGTTCATCAATCCGCCGGCGAGCACGAACAGCGGAATCGCCAGCATGGGAAAGCCGGTCGCGCCGCTGTAGAAGGTGAGCATCGCGTTCACCATCGCCGTCGCGCCATGCGCGGCGACCATGCCGGCAATGGCCACGACGGCAATGGCCACCGCGATCGGAACGTTGATCAGGATGAGCGCGATCAGGAACAGTAGCACCATTGCAATCGTCATCGCGCGCTGCCTTCTGCGCTATCGAGCTCGCGGGACCGCGCGAGCCCCTGTGCGACCGCGTCCTGGATCTCCTGGGTCTCGTCGTCGATGCCCCGGCGCACGCGTACAAGGCCTTCGGGAAGATCGAGCAGTTCGGCCACGATGACCAGCGCCGCAGCCAGCGGCACCACGCTTTGCACCAGTTGCATGGGCAGCCAGGGCAGCGTCACCAGGGCATCGCCGGCCATGAGCTCGAGGGCCCGCGTGCCTGCGATGGCGACCGTCACCCAGAATCCGAGGACGACCGCTTTCGCCAGCACGAAGCAGGGCACGCGCAACGCCAGCGGCAGCATGAACACGAGCCCCGGGAAGCCCAGATGGGCATGCCGCAGTACGGCAAGCGCAGCACCCAGGAACGTGAGCCACGCCAGCAGCACCGACGCCAGTTCGTCATACCAGATGATCGACGAGCCGGACTTGCGAAAGACGACGGCGGCGATCACCAGTGCCGCAAGGCCCAGCAGCAGGCCAATGGTCAGGACCTGCAGCGCAAGGTCCAGCCACCGCCGTATTCGCGCCAGCATCGTCAACTTACCCACGGGAATGTCGCGGATCAGTTCGCCGCGCGCAGCGTGGCCTCGATCATCTCCTTGCCGTGGGGCACTTCCTTTTCAAATTCGTCATACAGGGGTTGGCTCGCCTTGACGAAGGCAGCGCGATCGGCAACATTGAGTTTCATGCCCCCCGCCACCAGCTTGTCCTTGAGGGTGTCGTCATCCTTGGCACCACGTTCATAGGCCCACGCTTCCATTTCCTTGGCCGTCTGGGCGATGACGTCACGTACGTTCTGCGGCCAGTTCGTCCAGGTGGTGGTCCCGGTGGTCAGGAATGACGGCGTGTAGACATGGTTAGTGACGGAGAGATATTTCTGCACTTCCTGAAATTTCGCCGCATAGATGTTGGTGTACGGATTTTCCTGGCCGTCGATCACGCCGGTCTGAAGCCCGACGAACACTTCTGAAAACGCCATCGGGGTCGGATTGGCGCCCCACAGCTTGAACATTTTCACCCGCCAAGCGCCACCGGGGACGCGCAGCTTGATCCCCTTGAGGTCGTCGGGCGTGTTGATCGGCCGCGTGTTGTTGGTGATCTGGCGAAACCCGTTCTCCCACAGCCCGAGGACCTTGTAGCCTTTTGGCTCAGTCGTGGGCGCGATCATCTTCCAGAACACTGTCGGCGCGATCCGCGCGAGTTGCGCGCGGTCCTTGATCAGGAATGGCATGTCGAACAGCGCGAATTCAGGGCTGACGGTCGACATGTTCGACGACGGCATCGACAGGTGCACCGAGCCCAGGCGAAGCTTCTGCATGAGTTCCTTGTCACCCCCGAGCTGCGACGACGCGAAGAACTTGACGTTGGCCTTGCCGGCCAGCTTCTGGTTGACACGGCGAGTGAACTCCTCGCCGGTGAGTGCCTGCAGCGATCCGTTCTCGGCGCTGATGGCGAAGACAATTTCAAGGGGTGCCTGGGCCTGCGCAACCTGCAGCGGGCACAGGGCCAGCGCAACAGCGATGGCGGCGAGTTGGGAAACAAAGCGCAATCTGAGCATGACGATTCCTCCTGTGATCAATTCGACCGCAGCAACCCGGTACGCCTAATGCGTCCGGGCTGCCATGTCGGCCACGACATGAAACGCCCGCCGAATCGCTTCGGCGCTGGCCACTCCCTTGCCCGCAATGTCGAACGCCGTGCCTTGCGCGGGGGTTGCCACTGGATAGGGCAATCCCCCCATCACGGTAACGCCCCGCTCGAACCCCAGCGTCTTCAGCGCAATCTGGCCTTGGTCGTGGTACATCGTCAACACGGCGTCGTAATGTTCCCGGCGCGCGAGCAGAAATGCGGTGTCCGAGGGAAACGGGCCTCTGGCGTCGATGCCTTCATGCTGAAGGCGCGCAATTGCCGGAGCAATGACGTCGATTTCTTCGCGGCCCATGGTGCCGCCGTCACCGGCGTGCGGGTTCAGCGCGCACACCGCGATTTTCGGCCGGGCGATGCCGGTCATACGCAACGCCTTGTCGATCACATAAGCGCCGTTACAGACGGCATCGACGGTCACCATGTCAGCGACACGGCGAAGCGGAATGTGTGAGGTGACACGCGAGGACCACAGGCCATCGAGCGTGTTCAGTTCGCATACCGGCTCGCGCACGCCAAGATGCTCGGCCACGTACTCGAGTTCATCCTCCTGTGCGAGACCGGCCATGCGCATCGCCTGCTTGTTCAGTGGCGCAAACACCACGCCCTCAAGCTGACCGGCGGCCAGCGCGTCCGCGGCGAAGGCGAGTTGCCGCAGCATGGCCGCGCCGGCGCCACGTGCCGCCTTGCCGACCGTACCCGAATCTTGATCCAGCGCCGGCAGCGACAGCAACGACGGCCGCCCGGGCGCAAACACCAGCTTGTCGATGGCATCTACCGGCAATGCGTCGATGGTTGCGCCGGCGACACGCTGCCCGGCCTCCCACACGGCCGTCGGCGCCATGACGACGATGCGTGCGCGTTCATGAATTTCCGCAAACCCGAGCAGCTTGGCCCCGAGCTCTGGGCCGACCCCGTTGGGGTCGCCCATCAACAGTCCGATGCGCGGCAAATCGCCGTGCCCGCTATGCGCAGCGATTTCAGAAGCCATACGCCTTCACCTTTTTCCATGTGTGGGCCAGGTGTGCGCGCAGCAGCTCGCGCACCGCTGAAACATCGCGCTGCCGGAAGGCGCGCGCGATGGACTCGTGTTCTTCGATCGCCGAATGCCAGCGATCGGTCTTGTTCGACATGAACCGCACTCGATACAGTCGAGCGTTCAACGTTGCGTGCAGTCGCCCGAGCGTGACGTTCCGGCTCGCCTTCGCAATCCGGCCATGGATTTCCTGGTTCAGCTTGAAGTAGGCGCGGCGGTCGCGGCGCTCATACGCCCTGACCATGCGGCCATGCGCCTGCTCGATCGCGTCGATGTCCGCGTCGCTGGCGCGGATGCACGCAAGCTCGCCGCACAGCGCCTCGAGCGCGCCCATGGCCTCGAGCATGTCTTCCACTTCCTCGGCCGAGGGATCGGCGACAAAGGCCCCGCGATTCGGCACCAGTTGAATCAACCCTTCGGCCGCAACCATCTTGATGGCTTCGCGAAGCGGCGTGCGCGATACATCGAGATGCGCCGACAGTTCACGTTCGTTGAGCTTGGCGCCCGCGGACAGCTCATCGGTGGCAATCATGTCGCGCAAGCGCTCTGCCACCTGGGCTGGCAGCGTCGCCCGCACGATGCGGCGAAGACTGTCGGCAGGTGGCGCCGGAACTTCGTTCACAAGCATTTCACCAAGGTCCGTCCAGATGGTTGATCAGTGACGCAGGCGCAATTATGTATACAAAATTATGTTCGGTCAAGGTCTGGGCAATTGGGCGCCGCTGGCGCACTGGCGCCGGGTGGCGATTTCGGCAATAATGCGGAATCACTGACCGCTCGCTGCAACGAAGGATTCGAGATCATGGTTATGACACCGCTGACGTGCACGGAGACCCGCTAACCGGAGAAGCGCGCCCGCACGCCTGTAGCAGTCTGACCACGAAGTGCGGCATTGCGACCGCACTTTTTTGTTTTCTGGAGTTCGATCATGGTTTCGATTACTTTGCCCGACGGCGCCGTCCGTCAATTCGATCACCCCGTCTCCGTGCGCGATGTCGCGCTCTCCATCGGCCCGGGTCTCGCCAAGGCAGCGCTCGCCGGTCGCGTCGACGGCAAGGTCGTCGACACGTCGCACATGATCGACCATGACGCGCGCGTGTCCATCGTCACCGACAAGGATGCCGACGGCCTCGAGGTCATTCGCCACTCCACCGCCCACCTCCTCGCCTACGCGGTGAAGGAACTGTTCCCCGACGCCCAGGTGACCATCGGCCCCGTGATCGAGGATGGCTTCTTCTACGATTTCTCGTACAAGCGCCCGTTCACGCCTGAGGATCTCGCCGCCATCGAACAGCGCATGGCCGACCTCGCCAAGAAGGACGAGCGCGTCGAGCGCTCTGAGATGCCACGCGACGATGCCGTGAAGTTCTTCGAGGGCCTGGGCGAGCACTACAAGGCCGAGATCATCGCGTCGATTCCATCGAACGAACCGATCTCGCTGTATCGCGAAGGCGAGTTCATCGACCTGTGCCGCGGACCGCACGTGCCCTCCACCGGCAAGCTCAAGGTGTTCAAGCTGATGAAGGTGGCCGGCGCCTATTGGCGCGGCGACTCGAAGAACGAGATGCTGCAGCGGATCTACGGCACCGCGTGGACGAAGAAGGAAGACCTGGACGCCTACATCCTGCGGCTCGAGGAAGCGGAAAAGCGCGACCATCGCAAGCTGGGGCGTGCGCTCGACCTCTTCCACACGCAGGACGAGGCACCGGGCATGGTGTTCTGGCACCCCAAGGGCTGGTCGATCTGGCAGCAGGTCGAGCAGTACATGCGCCGCGTGTACCAGGACAACGGTTACCAGGAAGTGCGCGGGCCGCAGATCCTCGACCAGTCGCTGTGGGAGCGCTCGGGCCACTGGCAAAACTTCAAGGACAACATGTTCACGACGGAGTCGGAGAAGCGCGATTTCGCCATCAAGCCGATGAACTGTCCGGGCCACGTGCTGATCTTCAATGCGGGCATGCGCAGCTACCGCGACCTGCCGCTGCGCTACGGCGAATTCGGCGCCTGCCACCGCAATGAGCCCTCCGGCGCGCTGCACGGCATCATGCGCGTGCGCGGCTTCACCCAGGATGATGGCCACATCTTTTGCACGGAGGAGCAAATTCAGCCCGAGTGCACGGCCTTCAACAAGCTGGCGCTGGATGTCTACCGCGACTTCGGCTTCAACGACGTCCAGATCAAGATCGCGCTGCGCCCGGACGCACGCCTGGGTGACGACGCGACATGGGATCGCGCCGAGAATGCGTTGCGCAGCGCCTTGCGCGAATGTGGCGTCGAATGGACGGAGTTGCCTGGCGAAGGCGCGTTCTACGGCCCCAAGATCGAATACCACCTCAAGGACTCGATCGGCCGGTCGTGGCAATGCGGCACGATGCAGGTGGACTTCCAGATGCCCGGGCGCCTGGGCGCCGAGTACGTCGACGCGGACGACACCCGCAAGGTGCCGGTGATGCTGCACCGGGCGATCGTGGGTTCGATGGAGCGCTTCATCGGCATCCTGATCGAAAACCACGCGGGAGCGATGCCGCTTTGGCTGGCCCCGCAGCAGGCGGTGGTGCTCAACATCACGGACCGGTCAGCCGCCTACGCGGAAAGCGTCGTGGCAGCCCTCAAGGCCGCCGGTTTGCGGGCCTTCGCCGATTTGCGTAATGAGAAAATAACCTATAAAATACGGGAACATAGCTTGCAAAAGCTGCCTTATCAGCTGATCGTGGGTGACAAGGAGCAGCAAGCACGAACGGTGGC
Organism: uncultured beta proteobacterium; assembly: GCA_963805355.1. Lineage (GTDB taxonomy): Bacteria > Pseudomonadota > Gammaproteobacteria > Burkholderiales > Casimicrobiaceae > VBCG01. The sequence goes on from CAWDTZ010000004.1 coordinate 1,376,988, forward strand.
CGTGCGTACCCGCAGCGGCGAGGATCTAGGGGCTTTTGCCTTGGACGCCTTGCTCGAGCGCCTCACTCAAGAGGTCGCGGCGCGTCACTAAGGTCTTGAAAGCAATGGTTTTTCAAGCCGGGACGCGTCCTTCGGGGCATGGCCGTTTTTTGTCGTCATTGGAGAATAGACAATAGCGCTCGATAAGCATCAGCGGATCAACGCGGAAATCACCGCCCCAGAAATCCGCTTGGTTGGTGAAGACAGTGAGCAGCTCGGAATTGTTTCCCTGGCCGACGCACGCGCACGTGCGGAAGCGGCTGAACTCGACCTGGTCGAGATCGCGCCGATGGCCAAGCCTCCCGTTTGCCGCATCATGGATTTCGGCAAGTTCAAGTACCGGGAAGCCAAGAAACTGCACGAGGCCAAGCTCAAGCTCAAGCAGATCCAGGTCAAGGAAGTCAAATTCCGGCCGGGCACTGACGAAGGCGATTACCAGATCAAGCTCAGGAATCTCGTTCGATTCCTGTCTGAAGGCGACAAGGCCAAGATCACGCTTCGCTTTCGCGGGCGCGAAATGGCGCACCAGGAGTTTGGGGTGCGCCTGCTTGAACGCATTCGGAACGAGCTCGAGCCCCATGCGGTGGTCGAGTCCTTTCCGAGGCTCGAGGGTCGGCAAATGGTGATGCTGCTGGCCCCGAAGAAAGCCGTACTGTTGAAACCGGTGGCAGCAGCGCCGGCGCCGGCAGCGAAGCATCCACAACCCAAGCCAGAGGACGGTGCGGCCCACGCCGCCAAAGCCTCGCCCGCCGCGCAAGTGACGGAGAGCACCGCCGAAAGCAGCAAAGAAGAGAGTTGATGTCATGCCGAAGATGAAGACCAAGTCGGGCGCGAAGAAGCGCTTCCGCGTGCGCGGAAGCGGTTCGATCAAGCGCTCGCAGGCGTTCAAGCGCCACATCCTCACGAAGAAGTCGACCAAGACCAAGCGTCAGCTTCGTGGTTCCGCCGAAATCCATAGCACGAACATCGATTCCGTTCGTGCCATGATGCCCTACGCGTAAGGAGCAGCCATGCCAAGAGTCAAACGTGGCGTGACCGCGCGCGCGCGGCACAAGAAAGTCCTGGACCAGGCCAAGGGTTTCCGCGGCCGCCGCAACAGCGTCTTCCGCATCGCCAAAGAAGCGGTGATGAAGGCCGGCCAGTATCAGTATCGCGACCGCCGGCAAAAGAAGCGCGAATTCCGCCGGTTGTGGATCGCCCGGATCAACGCTGCCGTGCGCGAGCTCGGCATGACCTACAGCACGTTCATCAACGGGCTGACCAAGGCGCACATCGACATCGACCGCAAGGTGCTGGCCGATCTCGCCGTGTTCGACAAGGCGGCGTTTACGAAAATCGCGGAGCAGGCCAAAGCCTCTCTGGCCTGAGCAAATCCGCGGCAACGAGGGAGGCGTGAAGCGCCTCCCTTTTTTTTTGACTTCGCTCCACGAATACGACACGAAACCGATGGATCCACTCGCCACGATCGTCGCCGATGCCCGGCGCGAATTTGCGCAATGCACGGACCCTGCCGCGCTGGAGAATGCCAAGGCCAAATTCCTGGGCAAGACCGGCGCGCTGACCGATCTGCTGAAGGGCCTCGGCAAGCTGTCCGCAGCTGAGCGCCCCGCCGCGGGCGCCGCCATCAACGACGCCAAGTACCAACTCGAAGCAGCGCTCGACGCGCGCCGTGCCGAATTGGCTGATGCCAGGCTGGCAACGCAATTGGCCGCCGACGCGCTCGACATGTCGCTGCCCGGTCGCCATCGTGGCGTGGGCGCATTGCACCCTCTGACACGCACGCTGGAACGCGTGGAGACCCTGTTCCGCTCGCTCGGTTTTGCTGTCGCCGACGGCCCCGAGATCGAGGACGACTTCCACAATTTCACCGCGCTGAACACGCCGGAGAACCACCCTGCCCGCTCGATGCAGGACACGTTCTACGTCGAGGGCGGCATGGTGTTGCGCACGCATACGTCGCCAATCCAGGTGCGCTACATGGAAACGCACGCGCCACCGATCAAGATCATCGCCCCAGGACGGGTGTATCGCGTCGACAGCGATGCCACGCATTCGCCGATGTTCCACCAGGTTGAAGGGTTGTGGATCGACAGGCACGTCACCTTCGCCGACCTGAAGGGTGTGATCACCGAGTTCCTGCGCCGGTTCTTCGAAAGCGACGACCTGAAGGTGCGCTTTCGCCCGTCGTTCTTTCCGTTCACCGAACCGTCGGCGGAAATCGACATGGCCTTCGGCGACGGCGGCTGGCTGGAGATTGGAGGCTCGGGACAGGTGCATCCCAACGTGCTGCGTGCGGTCGACATCGACCCGGCGGAATACCAGGGCTTTGCCTTCGGCATGGGCCCCGACCGGCTGGCGATGCTGCGCTATGGCGTGAACGACCTGCGGCTGTTCTACGAAAACGATCTGCGCTTCCTGCGCCAGTTCGCGTAAAGGTTTGCACGCATGAAATTTTCCGAACATTGGTTGCGCACGCTGTGCAATCCAGCCATCGATAGCGCCGCGCTGTGCGACAAGCTCACGATGGGTGGACTCGAAGTGGAAGAGGCGCGCCCGGCCGCCCCGCCGTTTTCCGGTGTCGTGGTCGGACGCATCGCGTCGATCGCGCCCCATCCTGATGCCGAGCGCCTGCGCGTGTGCAGTGTCGACGTCGGCGCCGCCGCGCCGCTGCAGATCGTATGCGGCGCGCCGAATGCGGCGGCCGGCATGCTGGCCCCATGCGCCATGGAAGGCGCTGTGCTCCCCGGCAACTTCACCATCAAGCGCGCCAGGATGCGCGGCGTCGAATCGCAGGGAATGCTGTGCTCGGCCAAGGAACTGGGTATCGATGACGATGCCAGCGGCTTGCTCGGGCTGGACCCGGCGCTGAAGCCGGGCACGCCGCTGCGCGAAGCGCTCGCGCTGGACGACACGCTGATCACGCTGAAGATCACACCCAACCGCGCCGATTGCCTGTCCGTGGCCGGCGTCGCGCGCGACGTGAGCGCGTTGACCGGCACGCCGCTGTCCTTGCCCATCGTGGCGGCTACACCGGTCACCTTCGACGGCGTGCGCGCCGTGCGCATCGATGCGCCGGCCGGATGTCCGCGCTTCGTCGCGCGCCTGATCGACGGCATCGATGCCAGGGCCGCCACGCCGTCATGGATGAAGCAACGCCTCGAACGCTCGGGCCTGCGCTCCATCTCCGCCGTGGTGGACGTCACCAACTACGTGATGCTGGAAATGGGCCAGCCGCTGCACGCCTACGACGACCGTCTGCTCCACGGCGCGGTGGTGGTGCGGTTTGCGCGCGAGGGCGAAACGCTCACGCTGCTCAATGGGCAAGTGTTGCAACTCGAGGCCGACCTGTTGCTGGTGACGGACGAAAAGAAGCCGCTGGGTCTCGCGGGCATCATGGGCGGCGAACATTCCGGCATCGCCGACGACACCACGCGTGTCTATCTCGAAGGCGCGTTCTGGAATCCCGCTGTCATTCAGGGCAAGATGCGCCGCCTGGGCTTCAGCAGCGACGCCGGCTATCGCTTCGAGCGTGGCGTCGACTTCAATGGCTGTGCCACCGCCGTCGAACGAGCCACCCAACTGATCCTCGATATCTGCGGCGGCCACGCCGGCGCGCTCACCGAGACCACCAGCCCCGACGACCTGCCCGAGCGCAATGCAGTGCGGGTGCATGGCGCGCGCATCGCGCGCATTCTCGGTGTGACCATTCCCGCCGAAGCCACGGCCCATGCCTTCACGCTGCTGGGCCTGCCGCATCTGCGCAGTGGCGACGACTTCCTGGTCACGCCGCCGTCGCGGCGCTTCGACCTCGCGATCGAAGAAGACTTCATCGAGGAGACGGCGCGCATCTATGGCTACGACAACATTCCCGCCACGCCGTCGGCACACGTACAGCACATGCTGCCCGATCCGGAGGGCCAACGCTCACGACACCAGATCATGCACGCACTGGTCGATCTCGGCTGGCAGGAGATCGTCACGTTCGGGTTTGTTTCGGCAGTGACCGAGGCAGCGCTGGATCCGTCGGCGCAGCCCGTGCGCGTGCAGAATCCGATTGCCGCGCATCTCGACGTGATGCGCACGACGCTGCTGCCCGGCCTCATCGATACCTTGCGCACCAACGTCAACCGCAAGGCGCCTCGCGCCCGCCTCTTCGAACTGGGCCGTACGTTCCAGCGCGAGGGCGCCGGGTTTGCGCAGCCCGTGCGGCTGGGCGGCCTGGGCTATGGCCCCTCGCTGCCCGAGCAATGGGGCCAGCCCACGCGCGACGTCGACGTCTACGACGTCAAGGGGGACCTTGAGGCGCTGGCGGCACCTGCCGTGCTGACGACGCGCGCTGCACTCCACCCGGCGCTGCATCCCGGGCGTTCCGCGCGAATCATGCTGGACGGCGTCGATGCCGGATGGATGGGCGAATTGCACCCCAAACTGGTCTCGCATTTCGACCTGCCCAAGCCGCCCGTCGTATTTGAGATGGAAGTGGCCCCGCTGATGGCGCGGGGCATGCCGGCGGGCCAAACCGTTTCCCGGCAGCCGCTGGTTCGCCGCGACTTGGGCCTGGTGGTGGATGAGGCGCTGCCGGCGCAGACGCTGCTGGATGCCCTGCGCTCCGGCAGCCCGGCACACGTGATCGCGGTGGAGCTCTTCGACGTCTACCGCGGGCGCGGACTGATGGAAGGCAGAAAAAGCCTTGCGATTCTAGTGCTTATGCAGGATACTTCTCGCACTTTGACTGACGCCGACATCGATGCCACGGAAGCCCAATTGCTCTCCGTGGCCCATGAACAATTCGGCGCGACGCGACGCCAGTAGAGCCAGTGATGACCCTTACCAAAGCAGAACTCGCCGACCTGCTCTTTGAGCAGCTTGGACTTAACAAGCGCGAGGCCAAGGACATGGTCGAGCGCTTTTTCGAGGAAGTGCGCATTGCGCTCGAAGCCGGCGAAGCTGTGAAGCTTTCGGGTTTTGGCAACTTCCAGTTGCGTGAAAAGCCTCAGCGCCCTGGCCGCAATCCCAAAACCGGCGAAGAAATTCCGATCACGGCGCGCCGCGTCGTGACGTTTCACGCCAGCCAGAAATTGAAGGTCATGGTCGAAGCCGCGAACCATGCCGGATCCCAGCCGAGCTAACTCCGATCTGCCGCCGATTCCCGCCAAGCGTTATTTTACGATTGGCGAGGTCAGCGACCTGTGCGCGGTCAAGCCGCACGTGCTGCGGTATTGGGAGCAGGAATTCGCGCAGTTGAAGCCGGTGAAGCGGCGCGGCAATCGGCGCTACTACCAACACCACGAAGTCCTGTTGATCCGCCGCATCCGCGACCTGCTCTACGAGCAAGGCTTCACGATCAACGGCGCCCGGCATCGTCTCGAATCCGAAGTGGCCGAGCCGCGCGCTGCGGCCCGTGCGGCCACCAGCAGCGCCACCGTGGTCACCGTCGCGCCTGAAAATACGTTGGAGCCTGCCGAGATACGGCAGGAATTGGAAGAAATCCGGCAACTGTTAGGTTCGTCCTGAACGCCCGGCGAAGGTATAATTCGAAGTTCGGTCGGGGCGTAGCGCAGCCTGGTAGCGCACCTGCATGGGGTGCAGGGGGTCGGAAGTTCGAATCTTCTCGCCCCGACCACTTGAGCATTTGGGGCCGGTTTCTCGAAAACCGGGGCCCGGCCGGTGTTGCGGTTCTACGGACGCCTTAGCCACATCGACATGTCAATGGCATCGTTATTGCTTCGGTCCACAAGACATGCGTTTATTTTCCAGGGGGAAACCCATGATCGCCTCAGCTCGTAGCAACGCAGCCAGCTCCGGCGTCGTATCGGAGTTGGCGTTTGCCCGCGCGCAGCGAAACACCGTCCTAATCGTCGACGACCTCTTTTCCAGCCGCCTGCTGCTGGCCGAAATCGTCCGCCAGATCGACGGCAAGTTGAACCTCGAGCTGTTCGACACGCCTTCGCGGGCGCTGGAATTTGCCCGCAACAATCGCGTCGACATCGTCCTCACCGATTACAAGCTGCCCGAGTTCGACGGCATCGAACTGGTCAAGCAGATTCGTGCCCTCCCGCATTGCGTGGACGTGCCCATCGTTGTGATCACCGTGGTCGACGACCGCAAGATCCGCTACGACGCGCTGGAAGCAGGCGCCACCGATTTCCTGATCAAGCCGCTGGACGAGCACGAAACCCGCGCTCGCTGCGCCAATCTGCTGGAACTGCGCCGCCACAAGATCGTGCTATCCGATCAGGCGCGCGTGCTGCAGTACCAGGTGGACAAGTCCGTGGCCGAGATTCACGAACGCGAACTGGAAACGCTGTCCAAGCTGGCCAAGGCCGGCGAATTCCGCGACCGGACCACCGGCAATCACCTGATGCGCATGGCCAAGTATTCGGCGCTGATCGGTGCGCACCTCGGCCTGGGCGCGGAAACCGTGCATGTGCTTGAAGTTGCGGCACCGATGCACGACATCGGCAAGATCGGCATCCCTGATTCGGTGCTGCTGAAGGACGGCCCGTTGACGCGCGGCGAAATCGACGTGATGAAGAATCACCCGCGCATCGGCTACGACATTCTCAAGGGTAGCCCATCCAAGTACCTGTCAATGGGCGCCATCATTGCGCTTGGGCATCACGAGAAGTTCGATGGCTCCGGTTACCCCAATGGACTGCACGGCGAGGACATTCCGCTGGTCGCGCGCGTAGTGGCGGTGGCCGACGTGTTCGACGCGCTGGTCAGCGAGCGGCCCTACAAGCAGGCGTGGGAAATGGAAGAGTCCATCGACTTCGTCAAAGCCCAGCGCGGCAAGCACTTCGACCCCACGTGCATCGACGCTTTCCTGGCCGACAAAAGCAAGATCGCCGCCATCGTCGAGGAATTTGGCGACTGACCGGATTCACTCGACACGCCCCTGGTTCCGCAAGAGGCCAGGATCGAATGGAATGCCTGCTGTTGGCTTTTCATTCGACCCTGGCCTCTTTCAATGGATTCGTTGCGCTCGGGGCTGGATTCTTTCGCGCAACGTAGGCTACCCTCTGGCCGTGCGCCGTTGGCGCGAAGCGGATGCGTGATGACGCCCATTGTGACGAGGCCTGTGTCGAGATTGCGCGAAAGCGGGATGCTGGTCCTGCTGCTGTTGCTGCTGTTCACCGTCTTCGTGGTACCCAATTTCGTGCATGCCATCCGGCACGCGCGCCTGGTCGATGACGTGATGCTTACGCTGATCCTGGTGAGCGGCGTCGTGGCGGTGGCGGATCATCGCCGCCTGGCCACGGTACTGGCTGTGCTGTCGCTGGTGGTCCTCACCGTCCGCTGGAGTGAGTGGGTCGTCCCGCTGGGCATTCTGCCGGCCTTTCGCTTCGGCTCGTCGCTGTGCGCGATGCTGGTGTTGGCCTGCGCCGTGGGCATCAACGTGTTCGCGGCCGGCCATGCCGTCGGCGACCGCGTGTTTGGCGCCGTGGTGCTGTACCTGTTGTTGGGCCTGATCTGGGCCGTGGCGTATGCGGCGGTGGACGCCGCGATTCCGGGCGCCTTTGCCGGCGTGGAGCGCCATGACGACGCGCCCCCGGATTGGGTCTATTTCAGTTTCGTCACGCTGACCACGGTGGGCTATGGCGACATCACGGCTGTGGCCCGCGGCGCCCGCACACTGGCCATTCTCGAAGCCCTTGTCGGCCAGCTCTACCCCGCCGTTATCATTGCCCGGCTAGTATCATTGCAGGTCACGAAATAGTCAGAACAATTCGAAGCTTCAATCCATGGAGAGAATGATGAATGTGATGTCGAAACGCGCGGCCGGAGCTGCGCTGTTGGCACTAGCTGCATGGGTGCCTCTGGCCGCGCAAGCGCAGGCGCAGGACATGTCGAACAAATGGGAATACAAGGCCGCCATCTATGGCTGGCTGCCCGACATCGGCGGAAAGACTACCTTCCCCGCCGGTACGGGCAGCAGCATCAACGTCGACGCCAACCAGATCCTCGACAGCCTCAAGTTCACCTTCATGGGGACCTTCGAGGCGCAGAAGGGTCGCTGGGGTATCTTCACCGACGTCGTCTACATGGATGTCGGCGGATCGAAGAACAAGACCCGCGACATTACCGTTGATGGGCATGAATTGCCCGTTGGCGTGACGGCCGACGCCGAGCTTGACCTGAAGGCCCTGATCTGGACGCTGGCCGGCACCTATCGGGTTGTAAACGATCCTGGCGCCAAGCTGGATGTCCTGGCCGGCGCCCGTCTTCTGGATATCAAGACAACGCTGGGCTGGCAGTTCAGCGCCGACATCGGCGACGAGAGCACCACGCGGCGCACCGGCAGCAGCGAGGTCAAGGGCACCAGGACCGATGCGATCATCGGCGTCAAAGGTCGCGCCAACTTCGGCACCGACCAGAAGTGGTTCGTGCCGTACTACGTCGACATCGGCACCGGGCAGTCAGAATTCACGTGGCAAGGCATTGCCGGCGTTGGCTACAAATACAGCTGGGGCGAGGTGTTTGGCGTGTGGCGTTATCTCGACTACAGCTTCAAGTCGAGCTCGCAGATCGAGGACTTGACGATCAATGGGCCAGCGATTGGAGTGGCGTTTAGCTGGTAAGCGACGGTGACAATGGGCGCGCGCATGCGCGACCATCAGAAATTGATTGTCCACTCCACTGCCGACGCCGGTGTAAATGGCGTCATCGTCGATTGCGTGCAAAGCTCAACTTCAACTCTGCAATCGTATATCGTGAAATCGGCAGGCAGCCGATGGTATTCGTAGTAATTGCGATACATCCCGCGGGATGGAGAAAACGTCACGCTTCTGCCGTATGTTGATGCGTCGGGATCCCCAACGAACTCCGAAACCGGGATCGTGCCCCGGATAGGGCTGCCCACCGTATACCGGTGCGACGTATATCTGATGTCGACAAATTGCCGGCCAGGGTCCGTCAGGAATGCCAACTGCGCGTGGTTTGCAGCGTCGAGCTGCGCTAGTTGCGCCAAAGGTGGCGCGCCGTCATTGAACGCGATTGATACGCCGTAAATGGGGTCGGGGACCGTGTACGACTTGTAGGGCAACGCATGAAAATTGTGGTCACCAAAGTCATACGCCTTGTCCGTGACGTTGGTGGCTCATGTGCGCCGCCGATTCGGCTATCGGCGCATTCACGACCTGCTGCGACCGGCGTATCCCAACGTCAATCACAAACGGGTGTACCGGCTCTACCGGGAGGCCAACCTCGCGGTGCGCAAGCGCAAGAAGATCCGGAGGCCGGCGAGCGAGCGGCTGCCTCTGCATGTCGCTGGGTGACGTTAACGAAGTGTGGAGCATGGATTTTGTGAGTGACAGCTTGGTCAACGGCGGCCGCTTCAAGTGTCTGACCGTGGCCGATGATTTCAGCCACGAGTGCGTGGATATCACCGCGGACTTCGGCATCGGTGGTAACTACGTCACGCGGTTGCTGGATCAGGCCGCCATCTTTCGCGGCTATCCGATGGCCGTGCGTACTGACAACGGCCCAGAATTCACCAGCCGGGCTTTCATTGGCTGGGCGCAGGCCCATCACATCGTGCACCTGCTGATCGAGCCGGGCCGGCCCATGCAGAACGGCTGCATCGAGAGTTTCGACGGGTGAATGCGAAGTAGTTTGCCTCCGAGATGTCTTTGGTGGCGACCGCTACTGCGTCCACCTCCTCGCCCAATTTGCCCTGGAATACCACTTGTAAATAGAGGTCGGTGGCGTTGATGGGGATGACCTTGGGAAACGTGAATGCAATCTCACGCTCTTCCTGCTCCTCCAACACTGAAAGCGCCATGGGAGCGGAGACAACAATTTCTTCCTCTGGGCTCCGGCATGAGATGCCGGCAAACGCTGGACCGCCCGGGTCCCCCGAGAGGTCATCCCGGTAACAATTGTTGCGGTGAAATTTAGCAACCGCTCGTAAGTTGCCAGCACTCATTCCTTCGCCAGAGGTAATGTTTTTAACTTTCAGTTTGACCTTGCCGAATCCACAGTTGTCCTTGCAGCGCTGCGCATGATGATCAACCAACGCGTAAATACCGTCCGCCGGCAACGTAATTTCCATTTGTCCACGGAAGAAATAGTTGATCAAACCGGCAGAATATGCGACTGCCCTTGGAACAAGGAATGCGTATGCCGCATCAAAATTCAATTGATTCAGCGCATACGCCCTAGTAGTGGTTACCTGCATATCATCTAAGCTATATGTAAAAGGCCTCCCATTTAGATCTTCATCGAATATTGATACCGTCGAAGCGCGACGATTTGTTACTGCAGTGTTCGTTAGCGGGTCCTTCCACGCATTCGAATAAAAGGTCATTTCACAATATTCAAGCCCCACGTCCTGACACAATTTGGCGATACCTTGTGGAATGGCTTCGGTACCAAATGCATTCGACAGGGTTACCGTTTCAAATCCACTAGGGACGGGTGACGGATACTTACTATTGGCACTTAGAGCCCCTTGCCCTGATGCAGAAAAATTAGTTCCCTGACTCACAAAATTACTATTTGAATAATCTGCGAGACCGTGGCCATTTCCGCTCCAGAAATCCCGCGGCCTTTTGAAATACTGTGAATAAGTTGGATACGCTGGCGGAAATGAATTCGCAATGGCCTGGTCAATCTTCAGGCTCCCCGGCGGTGACCTCGAGTATTTTTCAAATCGACTTGGATGCCTAAGTTGATGGAACTGCCAAAGTCCAAACAATGAAGTCAACCAGTCAGCGTGCGCATCATTGCGCGTGTGTTGCGGCTGCGCCATATCCTGGACATGATGAATTACATGTCCGAGCGCTTGAAAAGTGTGAGCCCAATGAACATTGCGACCATTTGAAATACTCGAAGCACCCTCTGTAGAAAGGGCTTTTAGAAAATGTTCTCGTGCACGCCGGTATGAATATTGCTGAGCGTCGATGTAGTTATTATCCTGAATCGACCAATCTGGTGATGTCATATTTGGAACGCCAAGATTTGCTCCTGGCGGCTTGTTCCCTACCATTAGTGGATCACCACTGATCGGATCAAAGAAGTGGTTGAAGGACCGAACCCCCGGTATGTCTTCAAACATGGCCCCGCACACTAACAACTGCCGGAGGCGCATAAGGCTCTTCGGATCGCACGTGACACCCACGGTAAAAAGGTCTGGATCGGTCTCAGCGTGCAAAGGCCGAAAAATTCTTCGGCTCGCAATATCCTTGAGTCCAAGTTGAAAGATGACGTTAGATGTCGACAATTTCGATTCATCATATGATGCATTCGATATCTGCCAATGGGTTGGCGTTTCGAATGCGCTCGCTCTTCCGACCAGAATGGTCAGGGATATCACCGTGAAAATGAATCCAAAATAGCGAATCATTTTAGATATCGGCCAAGAACTTCGATCGGCGGCCTACAACCAGCGGCATCCGAAGCGTCTTCTGAGAGCGTTTGAATCGTCGGAAGACTACTGAAGGCAGGAAATTTGATTCTGTCTCCCCTCTCGCGAACAAGTGCAGCGGTAAACTGCGGAATTTGTGACCATCGACATGATTGAAGTGGTAAATGTCCAGCGCGCCGTGACAGTGCGGCAAGGTATTCTTGCTCAGTGCCCTGAAATTTTCGGAGTTCGATTGTCTTGCCATTCCAAATTGACGACCGGGTCGGGTCTCCGGTCCATTTGCGATTGCCAAGCATCCAGGATTCCCATGGATTGAACACGGTACCGAGTGGATACCCCGACTTAAAAATGTAGATTGATGGTTGGTCCGGTCCAAGTCGCCATTGCGGTTCACCACGTTTCTGCGGAACCACCTTTGGCCCCCAGCCTGGAAACGAAAAGCGTCCTTGCTTATCACTTACCGCTTCTTCAAAGATCCAGTATCCGCCTCCTCCTCCATCCGAATTTTGCAGTTCCCAAATGATTAAGGCGATCGCCCCTACCAAGGGCTGCCTGGTTTCTTCATCAATCACAAATGCGGAGATAGGCGAGGCTGAGTAGCTAAGGCAATATGCTGGCGTAGACATGCACAACATCACTCCTAGTGCGACGCCGCAAATTGACGTTGAGCCGCGTTTCCGTTGCAATGCCTTTGACAATTTCTTCATAAGCGCCACCTCACATTGAATCTATCCGCCACACACCGTCAAGATCACGAAGAAAATCCAACATATAGATCTTGGTTTTGCCAATAGACTGTCGCTTTACTGCGTAAGACGCGATCTCCGCTCCTAGATAGATGGCGCCAAAGCCTTTAAATGTTTCCATTGCATGAGGCAAGGTTGGACCTAAAGTGTCAAAAATCGGTCCGAATTTCGCTTGCATTGGTGCACTAAGAAGCGGCATCGCTGCCGACTTGTATTCATGCTTCAACGCGGTCGTGAAATCCGAAAGCATCCACAGGAATCCTTGATCGACAGCAGCGGGATCTCGAACTATTACCGACAGCGCCTGCGTATATGTAAGGCCACCATCGTAAACAACTGTGATCAGGGGCTGGTATATGCCCGGCGTGGCAAAATTGAGAACACCCAGGACTTCCGGACCGAATTGAGACGAGTCCAAGGACCCGCTACCCAGGTTATCCACTCGGAAGCTTGCAACGCTGCCGGCGCGCGCGGAGTAACGAAGTTTCGTTTGCAGCGGTGCCATACCTTCCCCGGGGTCCACGACGATCTGGAATGGGGAATCGCCGGTGCTGGTTACGGTCAAATTCTGGCTAATCGACTGTCCAGAGAGCGTCGTCAGGGTTATCTCAACCGAGTTGCTTCCAAATTCCAGCGGAAGGTTATTGAAGACGAACTTTCCCTGACCGTCAGTTGCAGCTACAGCTCCATTTACCGTCACTCCACTGTTTGCCGGCGCCGTGAAGGTTCCGGTGATCAGGATGAAATCCGCCGCGACGCTGGCACTTGGCGCCGGCGACGTCACGGTCAATGTCAGTGGTTGCACCGTGATAATCGCTGGCGCGCTGATTGTGACGGCGCCTACTACGTCCACGACACGCGCGGTGAGTACGTGGTTTCCGGTTGCGGCCCCGGTCCATGCGTACGTGAACGGTGCCGCGACGGCACTGCCAAGCAGCGACGTCCCCGCGTAGAATTCCACGCGTGCGATCGCACCCTCTCCGTCGCCGGCTGAAGCAATGAGGCTGATGACATCACCCGTTACGAAGGCTTGCCCGGTCCGAGGCATCGCCAGTGCGACGGTCGGAATGGCATTTACCGCGACGGTGACGCTCACGCCACTTGACGTCGTACTTGCATTGGAATTGTCGGTCGCCCGGGCTGTGATCACGTAGGCTCCCGCAGCCGGCGCGCTCCAATTGATCGCGAAGGGCAACGAGGTGACGGTACCTATCAAGGTCGAGCCCGCAAAGAACTCCACTTTGGCGACCTGGCCGCCGGTATCCGTTGCGCTGGCGGAAATGGTGAACGGAACTCCGGCAAAAAAGGTTTGCCCGGCGGCCGGTGCGGTCAGAGATACCTGCGGAGGCGTATTGGTGATTACGGTGACGTTGACTGGATTGGACCAACTTGTCCCCAGCTGGTTATCGGTAGCCTTGGCCTTGATTGTGTAGGCACCAGCTGCGGCGGGAATCCAGGAGCCGGTATAGGGTGCGGTCGTCGCGGTAGCAACCAGCGTTGTACCAACGAAGAACTCGACCTTTGCAATGGATCCGTTCGAATCGGATGCGTTGGCAGACATGGGAACGACGGCGCCAACGTTGAACACCTGCCCAGTCGTGGGCGCGGTAAGGTTGGCCGTAGGCAAGGAATTGGATCCGCTCACGGTAACGGCGACCGGGGTCGACGTCACACTTACACTATTGTGCAGCTTCGCCATCGCCGTAAAGGAACGACTCCCGTTGCCCGATGCTATCAACAGGCTATAGGGAGGCGTGGTTACGGTACCCAACAACGTGGTCCCGTCATAGAAGACCACCTTTTCGATGTTCCCATCGGGCGCACCGACGTCTGCCGCAAGTACGAATGGAACAGTGACCGCGCCGGGCGAGGGACTTGTAAGTACTACGGCCTGCAGGCGCGGCATGGGCACCGATTCGATGTAAACGGGTTTGCCAGTGGCGCGCGCAAATCCATTGTCAGTCGCGGCCGCAGAGACCACATGCACGCCCGCGCTGATCCCACTCCAAATTCCAGTGAGCGAGGCGCCTGCACCAACAAACCGGACGGCATCGTCCGTAATGATTTCCACTCGAGTGATAGCGCCATCAATGTCGCTGGCCATCGCTGTGACATAGGTATCCGTCGGAAGCCCGCTGACCAACGGCAACACACTGTGACCATTTGCCGGGGCGGTCACCGCCACCGTGGGTGACTGCGTGGCATCACGGACACGAATGGTGATGGGAGGCGATTCGACGATAAACCCGGCGGCATCGTACAAGCGACCGGTGACGAGACGGGTGCCCGACCCCAGATTGCGCCAGACGTGCACATACTCGCCATTGGCACCGTTCGGGGAGCCGAGGATGGTACCGATGACGTTGCCGTCCGCGATGAATTCCACCTTGGCAACTGGATCACCCGCTGCGGGTTGTGCGATTGTCGCCAGGTTCAGGACAATCGTTGCGGGAGCGTTAAAGACAATGGGATATCGATCATCCGGCGCGGTGATCTGGATAGACCATGGCGACGCGTTCACAACGGAAACGTACGCGGTGTCTGCTGCCTCATAGCCTCCATCATCGGTGGCCAATGCGGTCACTTCATATCGCTCGGCAAAGGGAACTCCCCGCCAGACCACTTGATATGGCGGTGCAAGCGCCGTGCCGATAAGTACTGGAACAGGCACGGGATTGTCGGCGCTTGCGGAGGGAAGAACGTAGAATTTGACGTCGACAATCCTGCCATCGGGATCGGAGGCGTTTGCTGACACCATGATATCGGGTGGCGTCATTGCAGGAAACGACTGCCCATTGATTGGGCTGGTCAATGTGATCGCAGGAGGCAGGTTGGCGACCACCGCAATGGTAATTGGCGCAGAAGTTGTTTGCGCGCCTTTGTTATCGGTAGCAACCGCAGTCAGGATATTGCTTCCCACATGGAGCGTGGCGTTTATGCTGTAGGGGTTTGTTGTATCCGTGCCGACTTGGCGGTTGCCGTAGGTGACCGTGTTGGCGAAGAACTCGACTTTGACGATGGTACCGTCGGCGTCGGTTGCCGTAGCCGCCAGGGTGACCGGGACGCCATCGATGAACTTTGCATCGCCGGCCGGCGGCGTGAGCACTACAACTGGCACTTGATTGGCGTTGACCTTGAGCGTCTTCGCCGCCGAAGTCGTGGTGGCGCCAAGATTGTCGGTAGCCCGGGCAGTAAGCACGAAGGTTCCGGTCGGAATGTTGGACCACACAAAACTATAGGGCGACGTCGCATCCGAGCCGAGCACGATGCCATCGCGCAGAAACTCCACCTTGCTGATGCTGCCATCGCCGTCGCTCGCGGTGGCCGTAATGGTGATGCTGGTGGGCGTTTGCAGAATAGTGTTGTCCGCAGGCGCCGAAAGTGCAACCACCGGGGGTTTGTTGACCTTGACGTTAACGGCCGGAGAGGTGCTTACCGCACCTTTATTGTCGGTAGCTTTGGCAGTGAGACTATAGGCGCCTCCCGCAACGCTGGTCCAGGCGAAATTGTAGGGGGGCGTCGTGACGGTGGCGAGCTTGGTCGACCCCCGGAAAAATTCGATCTTGGATACGGTGCCATCGCGGTCGGACGCACTTGCAGCAAGATTGATCGTGGCAGGGGCAACATAGTTGCTGTTGTTGGTGGGCGCAGTGATCGCCACCGTGGGGGCGACGTTGGCTTTGACTTGAACATTGACAATGGCCGAGGACTTGACCCCGCCTGCATTGTCGTAGGCTTTGGCGGTGAGGGCGTAGTTGCCGACGGGCGCGTTTGCCCAGGTGAATGCGTATGGCGAAGTGGTGTCGGTACCAAGAAGGACTGCGTCGCGATAGAACTCGACTTTGGCGATCGTACCGTCGCTATCGGATGCGACGGCGGTGATCGCGATGCTGGCAGGGGCGACGAACGAGGCATTGTTTGCTGGCGCGGTGACGCTGACGGCGGGAAGCGCGTTGAGCTTGACCCGTTGCTTGAACCTGCCCTCCGCAAGCAGTGAAGCAAGGTCGAGTTCGATGACCCTGGACCGATTGCCATAAACATCGGTGGCCGACACCCGAAGTGGATCTGGCGCAATGGACAACGCTTCGGCATTGCGCAGTTCAGCTGTGGCGGCGTCGCGGTCGACGACGAACTGGTCTGTGGCATCGATGCCGGAGAGACTGGCATGCAGTTCGATCTGCTGCAGATATCGGGGAGCAACAACGCACGGCTCGCCGTTGCAAAGCACTCCTATTTGCAGCCGGATCGTCGCGGGCGGCCCGGCAGTAACCTCACCAAGCACAATGTTGGGTCTCAGGTGAAAATGCGCCGCCGAAACAGCAGTGGCGGGATCCCCACTGGTAAGCCGAATCCATTGCATGGCCTGGAGATTGACGGCAACGATGCCGCCGGAGTCGCCGATCCAGAGCCGCTCCGTGCCAGTATCGACAGCCAGCGCCGATGCTGCGAAAACCGTCTCGCCGGGGATCGGCCACGATGATACCGGTAACGCATCGCGATCGAACGCGTGGAGCCGCTGCCTCGAAAGAAGCCATAGCGTGCCCGTTGCAGTGTCCATTGCCGCCGATGCCGTTTCGATCGGAAGTGTCAAGCGCACGTGCTCGGCAAATCCGGCCAGGACGTCATATTGAATGGCGTGACGCGAGGTGATCATCCATAAGTAGCCGGCCGCGGAATCGGCCAGCAGGGCCGAAAGCGGCGCGCCATCCGGCAATGCAATCAATCGCTGCGGCGTGCCATCCTCCGTGTATTGATGAATGCCCTGCGCATCGCCAATCCAGAGACTGCAGGGACCATTCACTTCCAGGGCGTCGATTGGATTGGCATGCATCCATTCGACTAACGCGCGCCCTTCCCCATCAAATCTCCTGACCATCCTGCCATTGGCAACCCAGATTCCGCCGTCATCTGCCGCGACGACGAGCACGCGCGCGTCCTGATTGCCGGGGTTCAGGTCGACGTTGATTGACACACTGAAATCGGCGCGGAGGCGCGACAATGTTTGACCATGCACAACCCATGCGCCGCCGTCTGCCAAGGCCGCTACG
This sequence comes from uncultured beta proteobacterium, assembly GCA_963805355.1. Lineage (GTDB taxonomy): Bacteria > Pseudomonadota > Gammaproteobacteria > Burkholderiales > Casimicrobiaceae > VBCG01. The sequence continues at coordinate 1,394,189 of CAWDTZ010000004.1, forward strand.
GCGCGAATCCGGGATGGCGGCGCCAGCGTGCGCAGGTACGCGGTTTCGGGTTCGAAACGCGACACGAAGGCATTGTTGTTCCACCAGACGGCCGCGGCAGAGGCATCGGCACTGACCGATATGACCAGCCACACGAAAACGGCGATCCACCCGGTCGGCTTCATTGACATGCACCAGCCTGGTTTACTGGCATGTACTGCGGTGCGCTGGAATAGCCGTCAAAGTAGCTCGAGCCGTGATAGGTCGCGACGAATTGCCGTGCACCGGCTGTGATCGCAACAGTCTTCGTGGCCACGTCGTTGGTCACGTTGGCGGTTCCAGCGCTGATGCCATCGACGAAAAATTCGACGGCGCCGACATTGTTGGCGCCGGCGACGCGTGCGCTGATCTTGGCGGCGGCTGCGCATAGCGGAATCGCGTTGGTGAATTGAACGGGAAAGGTGCTGCTTGTGAATCGCTTGACGACGTTGCCGGCAACCCAAAAATGACCCCATGGATCAATTGCCGCTGCGCGTGGCGCCGATCCGGCGAATCGAGTCGAATATTCGAGGTTCTTGCCATCCGCAGCAATCACGAAGAAAACACCCATGGGATTGAGTGTGAGGATGGAATTGGCGGGCGCGGTATAGATGCGCAGCGAGCTTTCGGTGCCTGCGGCGTAGATCCTGCCAGTGCTATCGAGTGCAATCACCAGTGGATCAAATGTCGCGTACGGGCTACCGCCACAATTGGCGAGTTGTTCGCCATACACCGGCAGGTAGCCTGAATAGAGGAATTGCTTGCCGTCCGCTGAAAGCTTGGCGACAAATCCCGTTTCGGGTGCATTGGGAAAACCTGGGCACGACATGAGCGACACCGGCGCCACCGGTCCGAAATGGGCCGTGATGGGAAAGTCCCTGGACGCTGTCTTGCCCCCGACGTATACGGCTCCCGCGCTGTCGAGCACAACACTGGTGACGCGATCACGTTCCGATCCTCCCAGCCGGGCGGAAAACGCCATCGCGGTGCCGGTGGCATTGATCTTGGAGACAAACGCGTGCGACGTGTGGTACCCGATCACGGGTATATACAACGACGGCACCTTGGGAGCGAAGTCAGGCGACCCCGCCGTCGCCCGCACCCCGGGACCGGCCTGACCGCCCACGACCACGTTGCCTGATCCATCGACTGCTATCGCGAATCCGGTGGGATCAAAGACACCATTCGACGACCCGGCGCCGCACGTTTCGCCTGACGTTCCTGCATAACCAAGGTAGGTTGAATAGAGCGTCGATTGGCCCGCAGAATCGAGCTTCATCACGAAAGGTGCGATACATCCCGCCGCGACGCTATTGCTGGGAAATGGTGCGTTGGCGGTGGTGACAAGGCCGCTGCCGGCGCTGCCGGTGAGGTAGATGTTGCCGCCCATATCGACGGCAATGGCGCCGACCCGTCGAATGGCGGGATCAAGTGCCGGTGAGTACCTGGATACCTGCCCTGCGGCGCTGACGCGAAACACATGCTTGCTGGCGGCAACGCGATACTGTCCCCCGGTCAATGGGTAGTTGACGCTTCCGTCGTAGGCAACCAGATAGGCAAAGCCATTGGCATGCACGGCAAGTCCTCGCGCCTCGTCCTCTGCAAACGCGTGGCGCGCGCCAAGCGCCAGGTCCTTTCCGGGAGCGCCTACAGCCGCAATCCAGAGCGGTCTGCTCGTGGCAGGGTCGATCTTGGCAACATAACGCAAGCCGTAACCGGCATTGGTGATACTGCTGCTGTCGAACCCCGGCATATTGTAGGCACCGACGATCCCGGCCACATGCGCAACGCCTGCAGCATCGAACGCAACCTCGCTGGCGCTTACATCGATGACATCCGACTCCAGGAAGCGAAGCTGGGCCGAAGCAGTCGGGCTGGCGCAGGCCAGCATGCAAAACGCCACCGGAAGTATCCAGTGCGCTATCCGCCACAAAACGCCATGAAGGAGCAAGTTGTAACCTCACAACCATGGAATCGAATCAGCCAACTGCGTCAAGCAGGTCGAGATGGTCCGGCAAATTGGTTGCATTGCGGCAGTTGCTGAAGACGCGTTCAGGATGACCGAACTGGTGGTTGCGCGCATTCATCCATTTGGATGAATTGCGGTCCGGATATCGGCGTGCTACCGCCCCTGACCGAGCCGCGTGCACGCTGGGCTTGCCCGGGGCAAATTCCTCCAGTAGGTTGACCCCCACAACGTCGGCTGAGATTCTTCTTGCGTACCTTTTTGTTTGCCGCCGTGCTCACTTTCGGAACATCCGCGGTGGTCGCCGTCGACATGCTCGGCCCCTGGTCCTTTGAGAAGCCGGACGTGAGCGAGCAGTGCTTCCGCGGCGCCCCCAAGTCCGCCACGGGCGACGATGCGCCGATCCTCAAGACGCAGATTGCGCGTACCCTTCCCCTGACCCCTTCTGGGATCCTGATTCGTTAACGCTGTTGTTGCCACGGATTGCGGGGAGTTCCGGATGACTTGTACATGGCTGCGTCTGATCGTGTTTGCCGTCTTGCCACTGGCCGCCACCACCGCCATGGGCGAGGTCTATAAGTGGACGGATGCCGACGGCAAGGTCCAGTTTTCCGATCGTCCGCCGCCTGGCCCGGCGCCCAGGGCCACGACGGCGATCGGGCCGGCTCCAAAGGCGGCCATGGCCATCGAGGCGACGCCGGGACTGGACCCGGCGCTGGCCGGTGCCTGGCGCGTCGCCAACATGACCTTCGGGGGCGAACTCCGCGGCGACGACGAATTGACCGGCTCGACCTGGACGTTCCGCGGCAACGAACTCATGGTCGAATCCGGCGCCGGGAAGATTCAGCGTTACACGGTGTCGCCTGATGCGTCGGCAAACCCAAAGGCCTTTCATGTGACACCTGTGCCTCCATCCAGCGAGCGCCCCGGCTGGATGATCTACAGCGCCGAGCGCGGCCAGCTGCGCGTTGCGTTCCGCGACAATCTCGAACGTCGCCCGACAGGCTGGCAAGGCGACCGCAAGCTGACGGTTGTCACCCTCGTCCCCAGGAGCGGCGTTGCCCGCAACGAAACAAGCAATCGCTTGCCGGACCTCGACCCCTGCGAGGTCCTCCGTTCGCAGCGCGTGACGGCGCTGCTCGGCGACCGGGTCGAGGAGACCCGCAGCGGCTCGCGCGATGCCGGCCCCGCTTGCAAGCTCGAGGGTGCATCGGGCGTCATCGCGCTGATGTACGTGCCGGCCGCGCGTCCGGAAGTGCTGCAAGCCGAGCGCGCCAAATACCAGAAGGACCCGCGCAACACGATTCGGGACGAGGCCGAGTTCGGCAATGCAGCGTTCTCGTCCACCCGCGGCAGGTCGGCAGTGTTTGTGGCGCGTCGTCACGACACACTGGTCATGCTTCGCTTCGAAACGCTTGACGCCGACACTGCGCCCCGGCGCGACTTCACCCGTCGGGTGCTCACGCGTTTCTAGTACGTGCCGAAGCGCTTCGCCACCCGTGCTTCTTCCGGATTGAAATCGACGACAGGGACATGGTGCGCATGCACCCGCAGCGAGGCCGATGCTCGCTGCCGGGTTGCCCTGCCCGGCGCCAGGAAGCGCCCACCCTGCCCCGGGTGGATGGCGTTCCCGCTAGTTCCCGCTGAAGAGCCGCCACGACACGCGGTGCCTGGCGGAAATCGCGCTGGTCAGGTTTACTGCAAACGTGAAGACCTGACCGTCGAGCGAGGTGACCTGCAGGCGGACTTCCCCACTCTCGTAACCGCCGCTTCCCGGGCGCCCTTGCACCAAACGCGCTCCGGCGATTCCCGACGTCAGAAAGATGCTCGCCACCACGTTGCCCCCACCCGCGGGCGTGAGCACGGAGGTCCCGGTGGAATAGTCGCGCGCGAACAGCCTGGCCTGCATGATGGCCTCGCAAGGGTCGGCCGATGGAAAGGCAAACGCGTACACCGCAGTCTGGACGTCGGCATACACATCGGTCACGATCTTCTGGTCGGCGCTGGTCGCGTCCTGGTACCAGCCGCGCGTACCCGCGGCAGGGGTCACAAAGCCTACGATCGAGGTTTCCGACACGGCGTTCAGGTCCGCTCGCGACCACGGCGTCGCGGGCGCCGCATCGGGCGTGGTGCGGGTGCCATCCCTGATCACGTACATCGAGCTGTAGACGCTGGTGTCGGTCATGTCGGGCTGATCGAGCAGCCTCCCGGTGCCGACGAAAATATAGCGATCGACGTTGTTGTTCTGGTCGATCTCGATGCGCACACCGGTGGTCACGGGCTGTTTCTTGCCGCCGGCGTCGGTCAGTGCAGCGATGCGCTCGGCTTTCCAGCTGGCCACCGTGTTGCCCGACAGGTCGAAGCGCCAGATATTGCCGTTCAGGTCGCCGCCGTAGGCCTGCAGCGCATAGGGATCCTTGCGGCTCAGCGTATAGGCGCGCACGGTGCTAAGCCCGGTGGGATAGGCGTCGGTGCCCGTGTCGCCCGGCAGCGGAATCTTCGCGATCAATTCGCCAGACTTGCTGGAAGGATACGGATTGAGGACGTAGAGGAAGCCCTTCCCGCCGGGATTGTTGTACCCGGAGACCACCAATGCGACCCATCCCTTCGCGCGCGTCTTGACCAGCGTCGGGGCGTCGAAGACGTAACCGAGATTGGCTTCCTTGTATTCCCACAGCACCCGGCTCGACGCGGCGACGCTGGCTTCGGTCTCGGACGACGCGACCGGATTGGTGACGTCGAGCGCGTATACGGCACGACCGCCGGCCCCCAGCCCGCCCACGAGAATGGTGCGCCAGTCGTTGCCCGACTGCGGCGCAGTCGCTGTATTCGTGTTCGCCACATCGATGTCCCATACGCGCGGGGTGGCATTGACGTAGAACCGGTGGTGGAACAGGGGGATGCCGCCGCGCCGATAGGTCAGGGCGCCGATCTGAAAGTCCGCGGTGACCGCGTGCGCCGTGTCGTTCGGATTGCCGACGGCGAACATCGCCCTCGGGACGAACGCCCATGTCTCCTTGCCGGCGTCCGCGACCGTCGCGCTATCGGAGAACGCGTGCAGCATACCGTCGTTGGCGCCGACATAGACCATGGGCGTGCGATTGACCTTGGCGGCCTTGAACGCGGTGTAGCCGGGATTGCCGGCATCTTCGTACGGCAGGTTGGGCGCCCCGACCGGCACGGCGGCTGAATAGACGATGTCGCCCAGCACGTTGGCATCGGCGCCGTCGCCGCGTACGCGGAAATTCGTGGAGCCGACGCCTTCATTGGACGCATCGCCGCGCAAATAGTCGAGCACCGACTGCGCAGTCGGCTGCGGCGCCACGCTCGTCCATCCGGCATTGAGCGAGGACTGCTGGGCCGGCGAGAGGCTGCCCAAGCGAAACGGAACGACCGCGTTCGTGTCGTCGCGTAGGGTCACGATCTTGCGCACGACATCCCAGCCGTTGACCACGGGCGGTCCGGGGACGACTGCAACCTGCTGATCCAACCGCGTCGCCGCCGACCAGATCGGCGCCACCAGGTTGCCCGACGCATCCAATGGAATCTGGCCGGTGTCGAGATCGAGCGGATACTTGCGCAGGTCGCCCGTCCAGCCCTTGGCATAGCTCGTCTGGTAGGCGTACTTGGCGGTCGTGCTCAATTGCGCTCCCGCGATGCCCACGGCGGTGCCCGTGCCCTCCTGGTCGGTGAAATCCGCCAGCGAGCTGACGATGCTTTCCGCCAGCTGCTGCGCATTCTGCGCATTGAAATATTTGCCGTGGCCGTTGACGGCGGCATGCCACAGGTCGTCAATGGCCGCGGGGTCCGATGAGCTTCCGCTGGGACTCGTGAGCGTTCTGGGCCAACTGGTCAGCCCGACGATGCCATTGGGGTAGGCGATGTTGCCGCGCGCGCCGATCGACAGTCCGTAGAACACCACGTGCTGCCACGGTGCGACAGCATCCTTGACGTTATCAGCCAGCGCAGGGCGCAGGTCCCGCAGCCAGTAGTTCATGGCGATGTCCGCGAGGGTGTTGCTGGTGATGCTGGTCCCCGCCGGTCCCTCGTAGTACGGCGAAGGGAAAACCGCGCCGATCGCAAAACCGGTGTTTCCCGGCAGGTTGGGAAGGTTCGGCACCGTCTGGTCCTGGTCGTACGGATTGATCGATCCGTTGGGAAGCAAGGCGTTCCAGTAGCCGTCAGTCGACATCAGGTGGAAATTGGGCTGGCAACGACCGGTGGTCGCGTCCAAGGGATCGGAGGCGCCGGAGATCCCTGTCTGAAGGTTGGAGAAGTATTGCCCGATCCGCCACATCGCGGCGGGCAGCGGTGTTCCGCCCGAGGCGCTCGCGCCATAAAGCTTGGCGAACCAGCTGGCCTTCTGGGCGACGTCGAAGGCATTGATGTTGAGGAAGTCGCTGCTGCCCCCGTAGTTGATCGTATGAAATCCAACGCGCGAATTGCTGTCGAGCGCCGAGAACGCGATCCCGCCTGCCGCCTTCATCGCGAGGATGCGCGTGCGATAGAACGCATACCACTTGGCGACGTTGGCCATCTCCGCGGCGTAGGTGCGTCCCGTCGGGTTGGGCGCGTTGACGCCGTTGACAACGAAGCCCGTGGGGCGGATGTCCACGCGAGTAAAGGCGGTCGGACTGAAACTGCCGCCGCCAAAACGCACGTAGTTCGACAAGGTCGAGTTCCAGTTGGCGGTGCATGCCCCGGTACCCCAGCCGGCAGCGTCCTGCGTCGGGCAAAACTCCACAGACGCGACGGTGAAGTAATACGGATTGAGGGTGACGGCGGCGGCCCGGGTGAACATGCACTTGGCATTGTTGGCCGGGCAGGTCGTGTTCGCGCCGGTGGTCGGACTTTTGGCATTCGGATAGTTGTGGCCGGCCGTGATGGCGGGGGACAAATTCGGACTGTTGCCGTCGACCGGATAGGGAATGCCGTTGAGGCGGCAGTCGGTACCGGTGCCGGTGCCGCCGAGCGCGGGCGTGATCGCGGTATGGATCTGATTGGACGTGGGGGTTTTTGTCGTGTTGCACCAGACCGTATCTGGATAATTGGTGGTGAGGTTGATGCTCCCGCCGCGATTGGAAGCGGGATAACTCGCGAATCCATCGGAGTAAACAGCCGTCCAAGGAGACCCGCAGGCGCCGTCGGAACCTTCGCAGGGAAGCGCGGTGCCGTCGCTTCGCACGCCTGCCGTGTAGTTCGTCTCGGGATCATAGTAGATGCCGTTGTAGGCACTGCTGCGAAGCGGCGGATCCAGCGCCGACGAACTGCCGCATTCACGCTTGTCGCGGCAATGCAGAACGGTACCCGCGACATTCGCAGTTCCCGGTTGCGCATAGTCGGGCATGAAATCCCATGCCATGCTGCCGGAGTCGTCCAGCGTGAACATGATGTTCGGCTTGACCGGGTTCAGGCCCTGCAGGGGAACTTCGGCCAGCGTTGGGGTGATCGTCGCACCGTGAACGCCGAACGATGGCAGCATCAGTGCGGATGACAGCAGCACGGCCTGGAGGCGTCGGTATATCGTTGCCCGTGAGTTCTTCATGAAGCGGCTCCTGGTGGTTCCGATAGACGAGGCTATTGCAGCATCGCCTGCGCATATGCGACGGTGTTGCGCGGACCCGTGACCATCACCGTGACGCGGTAGTACGCGTTGCCCGGCCGGATCAGGCCCTCGTAGTGTTGCGTCCCCGGATCGGCACCCATCGACGCGCTGGAAAGGTTGCAGTTGTTGCCGGTGGGCTTGACACCCACTGCGCCGTCCAGGCACATACGCTCGATCACGAAGTAGCTTTTGTTGTCGGCGTCGTCGTCGACGATCAACCCTGTGCTGAGGCCAGCGGCACTAAATGCGTCAGGCGAAGCCAGCACGGCGGGAACGTCGGGAATCGGGCTGTTCGCGTCGAGGCACGCCGTGCCAGCGGCATTGCGGACACACGCGTAATAGTTCTCCGTCAGGCTGTGCCGGGTGGGGTCCGCAATGTGGAGCGGCGGGTCCCAGAGCGCATGGATGGCGTGTTCCACGCTGCGATCCACCGCCGACATGGCTGCCTGTTTCAGTACCAGGTTTCCGGTAACCAGCGTGCCGGTATCCGTCGACCGGATGAGTGCGATGGCCGCGAGGGCCATGGCGACCATCACGATCAGCGCAATGTAAAGCACCAGCCCCCGCTCGCGCCGCAGCCCGGGTTGCCAGATCGGTGCACCCGGCATACGCTGCCCGCGTCTCCTCATGGCGCGTTCCAGATGGCGTTGCGCAACGGTACGATGGTTTCGAGAATGCGGTAGCGGTAATGCTGCTGATCGTCCGTAAGCGGCATCGTAACCGTCTCGTTGAGCAACACGAGCGGCCCCGGCGTGACGATGTCCCGCTCGTATTGCTCGCTGCGCGTGACGATGGCAACTCGCACTGCGCGTATCTGGCGCAGCGTCGCGATCGGCTGGACCACCAGATTGTCGGAGGACCAGACGGCCCCTTGAGGGTCCTGCCAAACATCGACACCGCCGTCGTTGTCGGTGTCGAGACCATACTGCGCCTTGAGATTGATCACCGCGGCTCCGATCGGATTCTTCGGCCCCTCCGTCGGCAACAAGTTCTGTGATGCGAGCGTTTCGATATTGCGATCGATTTCAAAGCGAACACGACCGAGCATCGCCGCAGGCCCCAGATTCACGACCGAGGCGGTGATCGCCGGATAGACGAAGTCGCTGGGGCCGCTGATCACCGTATGCCTGAGCGTCGCGATACCGTTCGCGGCCACGTCGACGCCGCCGGCGTCAATGGTCGACAACGTGCAGTTCGTCCCCATCACGGCAGCAATCACGTTGCCCGGGCTGAATCCGACGGGAGCGCGAACCTGGTAGGGGGTCGCCGCGCTTGCACTGTTCATGAATGCCACCGGCGTGGACAGGGATGCCGACCCGCCATAAAGCACGGTGATCGTGTCCGGCGTCGCGGCCGAAGCGCCGCCCGCGATGACCACCGGCAACGACCGCAGGAGCACGCACTGGTCAAGTGCCGGCGCCGCGGACGCGATGCCATTGCCGGCCATCGAGAGGTCGCGGCTGAGCGCGAACATCGCGTAGCTCGCGCTCTGCTGGGCGTCGCTGCCGCCGGTGATCGTCCGCTTCTGGACTTCGCTGAAGACATACACCTGGTAGATGACGATCACCATCAGCATGCCGATGACCAGGCTGATCATCAGCTCCACGAGACTTCCCCCGCGGCTGCGCGTACTTGGTCCGATGCGGGTGCTATCCGCGCTCATCCGTTCTTGCCGATCTGCGCACTGGTTACATATTCGTGTTTGTCGGTCGAACCCGGCATGGTCCAGTCGATCGTCACGACTACCGTCCTGCTCTGTGATGACAGACCCGCCTGGGTCAAGTCGACCGTCGCGTTCGCATTAGGCAGCAGGCTCTCGACGTCACCGGTATAGGCCTTGGACTTCGCGCCCCCCTTGGCAAACTTAATATCCATCTGCGCCGCAGTCATCGTCCACATCTCGCCGACCATCGCGTTAGCCAGATTCGCCGCCTCGGACCGATAGCGGGCTTCATTGGTCGCACGCACCGAACTGCCGATAATGCCGACCAAGCCGAGTACCCCCACCGCGAAGATCAGGATTGCAATCAGGATCTCGATCAACGAGTTGCCGCGCTGCACGAAGTGCGCGCCAGCGCTGGCATTGCGGGTTCGGACCATGTCAGCATGCCCTCGGGTCGGGAGGCAGGATCAACGCAAGCTCGGGATCGGGATCGCACATGCGGATGCCCTGGGCGTTGTCGATGTTGACGCGCAAGCGCTGTCCGCCACTCTCCAACCTCGACATCACCTCAACCTGCTGCAGTCCGGACGCAGGCAGCGTAGTTGGCGACGCAACGCGCCCCATCGCGTCGAAGACCACCGACAATGCGGCCACGGGCATGCGGATCGCCATGGCATTGGCTCCCGTCTCGGCGGTCGTGAATTCCTGTATCGGCGGTTCCTTCAGTTCCATTGTGTCGCGGTCGATCCGGCGGATGACCCAGCTCGGATCGGTTCCCCCTTTGAGGAACGTGAACGCGACCTGCGCGTTCTCGCGCACAGCTTCGGTCCGCGCGGCGCGCAGGCCATTGGCAATCGATTCGGCGGTCGAGCGTATCTCGGCGTTGCGCAAGAAAGTCGAGAACGACGGGAGTCCGAGCAGTAACAGCAGCGCGACGATAGCCAAACCGATCATCAATTCGATCAACGTGAATCCGGCGGTCGTATCGCGGGCGCGCATGTCAGCAGTCCCCGGACTTTCTATTCACCCAGCAGGCGTTGCCGATACCGGCCCAGCCGGCAGGCAGGCTCGTGGTTCGCCGGACATTGCTCTCGTTGATCGTGTAGGCGAATCCGTCCATGCCGTACGCGGCGTTTCCGGTCGCAGTGATCGTACTGGTGTCCTTGCTGGGGAAGTCGCAGGTGATTCCGAAGTACTTCGAGCCGCTCGGCAGATAGATCGTGCCTCTTGGTGGCATGCCCGAGGCCGGGGCGATGCAACCGTCCGGATATCGACGATGGTCCAGGTAATACTGCTCGAGCCTGGTCCGCATGTCATTCAGGCTGGCTGAAGCCTCGACGATCTTGCCGCGCTGGACGTAGGCAAGGTAGCTCGGCAGCGCGATGCCGGCGAGAATGCCGACGATCGCCACGGTGATCAGCACTTCGACCAACGTGAACCCGAGCGCCCACCCTTTGCGGCTATACATTGCATGACCTCGAACCAGGATCTCCATGCGACTCCTTCGTATGTCCCGCGACGACTCGATGCGAATCGCTCGTGTGGCTGAATCAGCATCCGCCTGTCGGGCCACCGCTGTCTGTGCGTACGAACGCCTACACGAACCGTCGATCACGCACGCTCGGCCACATGGAGCATCACCCGCATCCACGCATTGCCCTCTGCCAGCGGATAGGTCTCGCAGTGGTACGCGCGCAATCGTTCGATATCGCGCAACACTTCTTCCGGAAACCCCTGCCGCGGACCCCGATGGTCGGAAAACAGCGTCTCGAAGTATTTTTGGCACTCCGGAGGATCGTTCCACGTCGTGAAAATCTGGTTGGCAATGCGCGCGAATTGTTCTGCCAGGGCGGTCGGCCGAACGCCCTCCGGTAGCGCAGCAAGCCACCGCGCGGTCGGCGCCAGCAGGTTGGGACAGGGTTTGGCACGCCTCAGATGCAGTGGCGCGTGGGTCGCCTCAGTGCGCGCTATCTCACGTTCTGCCGTGCGATCGATTACCTGCTCCTGCACATGCAGATCGGAAAGCGGTCTGCGAAAACCCTTGTAGATCGACATGATTGAGCCCTCCTCATCGTCGATCGGGTCTGCTGCCTCGTTCGATGCTGTCGTGCACAGTTTGTCGCAACAACGACCCGATTCGTCATCGCGAGGTCGGCACGCCAAGACGGTGGCGTGTCCGAACACGCGAAGGTTGAACGATGATCGCGCTTAACCGTTAATGCTGTCTGTGCGGTGGATCGCATACACCACGTTGACGCGGGAACCCGTCGATGCACCGGCCCGCAAGTGATAGCGATGGGAAATCTGCGCGACGCGCCAGTGTCAACGTGGTCGCATCAATTGCCGATGCCGCAACATCCCTCAAAAGCAATTTGCACTTCGTGCTGGTCAGCCCGCCATTGCGTACAACCGCAGAACGCCGGCAGCGATCAGGCCCAGTCCCAGCAGCGCCGCCAAACGCTGCCCCTGCGGCATCAGCTTCTCGATCGCCACCGCGATCGACAGCGCAGCGATCCAGGCAAGGTTCATGACGCCTCCGACGAACAGCAGCGCCATCAATGCCCAGCAGCAACCGAGGCAGAACAGGCCGTGACGCAGCCCCATCATGAAGGCGCCGGATTGGCCGCCACGCCATTCGCCAATCAGGAAGCCCATGGGCGTGCGGCAGTTTGCAAGGCAGGTGCGCTTGAGTGGCGAGAACTGGTACGCACCAGCCACGAGCAGCAGCGCCCCCGTGAGTGCAGCCGAGGTGCTGACGATCATCGGACTGACCAAGCCCGCGGCCTGCAACAGCCATTGCAGACCTGTGGCCACCATGCTGAAAGCGAACCACACCAGCAGATAGGCGACCACGAAATTGCGCGAGCGCGAATTTTCGCCGTTGCGACGACACAACGAAACAAAAGCCAGCACCATGGGCAGTGCCGACGGCAACATCATCGCCGCCATCATCACCGCCCACATGCACCAAATGGCCAGCAGGTTGTCCCACTGCCAAGCTGATGACGTGGGCATCGTGAGTTGTGCCACCGGGTGGCCCATGTCGAAGGCAATCCAGGCCAGCAGGCCCCATCCGACAACGCTGAGCCCCAGCAACCATGCCATCGGTTTCGACGACCGCATGGGCAGCGCACTCTGCGTCAATCGATCTGGCGTTTGCCCAGTCATCGAGTAAGGCTCGTCGTCGCATCAGGCATCCGTCCACCATCCGCTGCGCTGCGCTCCGTGTCAACCGTGATCACCGGTATTGAAAGGCGCCCTGCATGCAGCGCACGATGCCTGGGCTTGCGTTTGGCGCGCAACGGCGCTACGGTACAAATAAGGGGAGCCGCAAACGCGACGCCATGAGGCCGTCGCTGGAGCTTGTACCCGGTCCGACGTTCACCACCGACGCCACACACGGGTCACCACCAAGGAGCGACGATGACTAGCTGGAAAATCAGTGGCGAGTACATGGAAACCTGCAACTGCACGTTCCTGTGCCCATGCATCACTTCGAATCTGGCGGCGCAGCCTACCGAAGGCGATTGTCAGGCGGCGATCACGTTGCGCATCGACAAAGGCGAGAAGGATGGCGTCAAGCTCGATGGCGTGTCGTTCATCGTCATGCTCCATTCGCCGGGCGTAATGGGTGCCGGCAACATGACGGTCGGACTGATCATCGACGATCGTGCATCCGATGCGCAGGTCGAGGCCATCAGCGCCATCGCCACCGGCGCGGCCGGCGGGCCAATGGCGTCGCTGGCGCCGCTGGTGGGGAAGATCGCCGGCGTCGAGCGCCGGCCGATTCAGTTCGAGATGGATGGCATGAAACGCACTGTGCGCGCCGGTGACCTCGTTGACCAGGCCTGCGAGGGCGTGCCCAGCGCATCGGCACCGGGGCAGGCCGTAGGCGTGGACAACACAGCGCACCCGGTCAACAGCCGGCTCAACCTGGCCAGGGCGACGCGCAGCGTGTTCAATGTCTTTGGCATGAAGTGGAACGATTCCAGTGGCACCCGCAACGGACACTTTGCGCCATTTGCGTGGGCCGGCTAGCGGGTCCCGAGGTTCGCGCCATACTGGCGGCACCCGGGTGGGGCCGAAATCGTAACAGCGATGGCCGACGTCCTGGCGCCGGCCACGCGATCCAGTCTTGACGCGACGCGTCAGCTGTCCGGCAACCGATACTTGCCAAACATTTCGCGCAACCTGGTCTTGAGCATCTTCCCGGTGGCCCCCACCGGAATGGCATCGACGAACGCAACATCGTCCGGCACCTGCCACTTGGCCATCTTGCCGTCGTAGTCGGCCAGCAATTCCTCGCGCGTCACGTCCCTGCCCGGCTTCTTCACCACCACCAGCAACGGGCGCTCGTCCCACTTGGGATGCGCGATGCCGATGCACGCGGCCATTGCCACGGCGGGATGCGCCATGGCGATGTTCTCGATGTCAATCGAACTGATCCATTCGCCGCCGGACTTGATCACATCCTTGCTGCGATCGGTGATCTGCATGTAACCGTCGGCGTCGATGGTGGCCACGTCGCCGGTGGGAAACCACGTGTGCCCGTCAGCAGCCGTCACCAGCGGGTTGCCGCCGTCGCCGCGGAAGTAGCTCTTGGTGATCCACGGGCCACGCACATAAAGGTCGCCGAAGTTCACGCCATCCCACGGCAGTTCATGGCCATCGGCATCGACGATCTTCATGTCGACCCCAAACAGCACGCGGCCCTGCTTGGCCTTCACTGCCAACTGCAATTCGTGGTCCAGCCCGTCATGCCTGGCGCGCAGTCCGCACAAGGTACCCAGCGGCGACATTTCGGTCATGCCCCATGCGTGGATGGCGGTGACGCCATATTTCTCCTCGAAAGTGCGCAGCATGGCGGGCGGCAGCGCCGAGCCGCCGACGATCGTGCGCTGCATCGTTGAAAAGCGCAGGTGGTGCTGCTCCATGTACGCCAGCAGGTTCTGCCAGACAGTAGGCACGCCGTTGGAAACGGTCACGCCCTCGGCCTCCATCAAGTCGTGCAGCGACTGGCCGTCGAGCGCGGCGCCGGGAAACACGAGCTTGGCACCTACCATCGGCGCGGCATAGGGAATGCCCCAGGCGTTGACGTGGAACATCGGCACCACCGGCAGGATCACGTCTCTGGCACAAAACGACATCGAATCGGGCAACGCCGCGGCATAGGTGTGCAGCACGGTGGAACGATGGCTGTACAACACGCCCTTGGGATTGCCGGTGGTACCCGACGTGTAGCACATCGACGAGGCGAGGTTCTCGTCGAATACCGGCCAGCAGTAAACGTCGCTTTGTGCGGCCAGCAGTTCCTCATAGCACAGCAGATTGGGGATGGACGTGGTGGCGGGCATGTGCGCTCGATCGGTCATCGCGATGAACGCTTTGATGGTCGGGCACTGCGCGGCTATTTTCTCGATGATCGGCACGAAGGTCAGGTCGAAGAACAGCAGCGTGTCCTCGGCATGCCGCGTGATCCAGGCGATCTGGTCCGGCGCAAGGCGCGGATTGATGGTGTGGACAACAGCGCCCTTCCCTGCAATGCCGTAGTAAAGCTCCATGTGCCGATAGCCGTTCCACGCCAGCGTGGCCACGCGGTCGGATTGGCCCACGCCCAGCGCATCCAGCGCATTGGCCAGGCGCCTGGCACGGCCGTGCAACTCGCGATAGGTGGTGCGGTGGATGTCGCCCTCCACGCGTCTCGACACGATCTCGACGTTACCGTGATGGCGGTCGGCATGGACGATCAACGACGAAATCAACAGCGGCACTTCCTGCATCAGGCCAAGCATGGGCAAACTCCTCATCGGCAATCGTCAGGGACGCGGCTGCCTGGCCACGACCTGGGAGCAAACGATACCAGCCGCACGGCCTTATGCCCGCGGTGCAGCGCTTTGACGCACCGCAAATCCGGCTGGCGCCGCACCGCGCTCATGGCGCTCCCACATCTCCTCATACGCCGCTTCGAGGTGCCGACAGAAGCGATCGGTATCGAAGGCGGGATAGCGATCGCGATGGTCGGCCAGCTTGCGGCGGATGCCCGCCAGCATCGTGGCATCGGCGGACAGCGCCAGGGCCATGGTCTCGTAGGCCTCCATCGATGGCGCGATCAACTCCGGGAGCCCCAGCGCCTGCAGCACGCTGCCCGCCATCCGCGCCGCCAATGCCTCGCCTGGGCATGTGAGCACCGGCAAGCCGGCCCAAAGTGCATCGCTTGCCGTGGTACCGGCGTTGAAAGGCAGCGTGTCGAGAAAGAGATCGGCGAGCGGGTAACGCGCGAGATGCTCGGCGTAGCGCAGGCGCGGCGCAAAAATCAGCCGTGCGGCATCCACGCCACGGTCACGCGCCTCGCGCTGCAGATTGCCTTCAATGGCCGCGTTGCCGCCCAGCAGCCACAGCACGCTGCCTTCGCGCCGGCACAAGAGGCGCATCCAGATGTCGAACATGCGCGGCGTGATCTTGTACTGGCTGTTGAACGAACAGTAGACGAACGCATGGGCCGGCAGTCCAGCTTCCGCGCGCGTGGGCACACGTGCGGCGATGACGCGCTTCGAATCATTGGCCTGGAACGTATCCGGCAGGTGGACCACCGCCTCCGCATAGTGCATCTGCGCGGACTCGGGAATCACGAACCGGTCTGCAATGATGTAGTCGATGAAGTCGGTGCCCATCGTACCGGGAAATCCCAGGTAATTGACCTGGATGGGCGCCGGACGCGCGGCAAGCACGCCAACACGATCGCCGGTAGTCCAGCCATCCAACGCAACGGCAATGTCGATCTGCCGGTCCCGCATCAACGCGGCAATCGTCGCGTTGGCCATTGCCTTGGCATCGATGAAGTGATCAAAGGCACCTTCCAGCCGCAGGCGCATGGCGTCGGCGGGCGTCGGGCCGAGGGCAATGCCGGTGGTCTCGAAGCGCGTACGGTCGTGACCCTCGAACAGGCCGACCAGCAGGTAGGCAAGTGCATGGTCGCAGAAGCTGGACGACAGGTACGCCACGCGGATGCGGTCGTGGCGCGAGTGTGCATTCGCGGGCGTTGCGACGTCTAGGCGCGTTGCTTGATGGCGCGCCCACGTTTGCGCGCACTGCAGCTGGTCGGGCGCGGAGTCGGTGATCGCGATGAATGCGAACGGCGTCACCACCGGCTGGCCCGCATGCACGGCGTCGACAATCGTCGCCGAATCCTCCGCGAGATGACGCCAATCGCAGCAGTACATGCGGGCATGCAACAGCTGACCGCGCAGGGAGGGCTTGTCGGGATGGTGTGCCAGCACGCGCTCAAGATCGGCAACAGCCTCAGGATAGCGGCCAAGACGCGACAGTACTCCCCCGCGACTTTCCCAGGCCTCGACCAGGTCTGGCTTGATGGCCAGCGCCTGCGTGTAAGGGGCCACCGCGTCATCGAAGCGACCCAACGCAATCAGCGTGGCGCCGCGATTGTTATGGGAGCCGGCATTGCCGGGCTCCAGGACCAGCCCACGATCCTGGCTGGCCAGCGCCTCCTCGTAGCGATGCAGGCCCTGCAGCACAATGCCGCGGTTGCTCCACGCCTGCGCGAGGTTGCCGTCCAGTGCCAGCGCGCGATCATAGAGGGCCAGCGCGTCGTGGTGGCGTTGCAACAACAGCAACACGTTCGCGTAGTCGGCGAGCGCCTGCGCCGACGTGCCATCGGCGGCAACGGCCCGGCCGAGCAGATCCGCCGCCTCGTCGAGACGACCCTGCATGGCCATGATCACACCCAGCCAATGCAACGCGTGGAAAAACTCCGGAACCACGGCCAACACGTCCCGATATCCACGCTCGGCCGCCGCCAGATTGCCGGCCTGGTGCATTGCGACTGCACGTCCGAGCATTTCGCGCACGTCGCCCACCGTTCGGGCTTGCCCCTCGATCATTCTCCCTTGACGTCCTTTGCCATGCGCAGCCGCAGCGCCGCCTTCGCCAGAAGATGCGCCGACACGGGCGCTGCCAGGAACAGGAAGAGCGTGATCAGGAACTCGTGAACCGAAAATCCGGGACCGCGGACGGTGAAGTAGATCGCGGAGGCGATGAGTACGCCACCCACACCCAGCGTGGTGGCCTTGGTGGGTGCGTGCAGCCGCATGAAGAAATCGGGCAGCTTGGCCAGGCCCCATGAACCAATAAGGGCGGTCACGGCGCTGACCAGCAGCAGCAACGCGATCAGCATGTCGGCCCATAGTGGCAAATGGTCGAGCGCGTTCATTCGATGATGTCTCCGCGCACGATGTACTTGGCGAGCGCCACCGTACTGATGAAGCCCAGCAGCGCCACCACCAGCGCCGCCTCGAAATAGTGCTGCGTATCGAAGCCAATGCCCAGCAGCACCAGCAATGCGATGGTGTTCACGTAGAGCGTGTCCAGCGCGAGAATGCGGTCGGGCAGCGAGGGCCCGCGCACCAGCCGATAAACGTTCAACGCCAGCGACAGTGCAAAGACGCCGGTGATCCACGGCAGGAGGGTGGCGGTCATCCGAAGATCTCCTTCAATGGCGTTTCGTAGCGCGACTTGATCGATGCCACCAGCACATCGGCATCGTCGATATGCAGCGCATGCACCAGCAAATGCGAGCGGTCGACAGCCACGTCGGCCGTGAGCGTGCCGGGTGTCATCGTGATGATGCCCGCCAGCAAGGTGATGGCCCAGTCGTCGGTCAGTTCAAGCGGCACTTCGATGAAACCGGGCCGGATCGCCGCAGACGGTCCCAACACGCGCCGGGCGACCTCGACATTGGACGCCACGATATCGTAGAGAACCGCAAGGCCAAGTCGCAGCATGACATCCGGACGACGCAACGTCGGCCACCGGCCGTCGCAGAGGTGGGTCACTGCCCACGGGATCCCCACGGCCAGCACGGCACCCAGCACGAGGTGGGCGAGTGCCACGGTGTTGTTGAGCGCGAGCCAAACCCCTAATAGCACCAGCGACAACAGTGGGTGCGGCAACAGGCGACGCATCAGTGGTCCTTTGCGGGCGACGGCACGGGCGCCGTCTGCATCACCGCATCGATGTATTGGCGGGGCTGCACAAGCTGCTGCGCGGTATCCGCTGCGTATCGATAGGCCGGCCCCGCCAACACCATCCAGTACACCGAGGCCGCCACCAGCACCCCGACGCCGGCGACTGACGCAAGCGGCATCGAGGTCGCACCGGTCGCCGGTCCCCCGACGCTCCAGAATATGCGGCTGCCCGCGCGCGCCAGTACCATGATGCCGAGCACGCTGCTGCCGATCACCGCGCTCCAGTACCAAGCCATGTAGGGAGCATCGATCGTGGCCGACAGCAGCAATGCCTTGCCGATGAATCCGACTCAGCGGTGGCAGGCCCGCAACGGATACGGCGGCATACATGAACAGCAGGCCCAGGACCACCGGCTGGGCGACCGCCGGCCCCTCGGTGCAGCGTTCGCCGACGGCACCGCGCTGGAGACCGATCGCGTAGGCCACCAGGAACATCAGCGCGATCGCCAAGGTGCTGTGCACCATGTAGTACAGCGCGCCGGCCAGCGCATCCTCACCCATCGTGGATGCACCGATCAGCGTGCCTGAGGACACCAGCACCAGGCTGCCCGTCAGCGTGCCCAGGCGCTGGGCCGACAGCGCGGATAGCGCGCCGAACACCATCGTGACAATGCCCAGCGCGAACATGGCATCGCCCCCCCAGCCGGTGAGCGCAGTGGCGCCGCCGCCGAACAGCAGCATCGAGGTTCTGACGATGCCGTAAAGCCCGACCTTGGTCATGATCGCAAACATTGCCGCCACCGGACCCAAAGCCGCGCCATAGGTGCCCGGCAGCCAAAAGCCCAACGGCAGCAATGCGGCCTTGATGCCGAACACCACCAGGAGCAGCAACGCGGCGGCCTGCGCGAGGCCCACATCGCCTGCAGGGAGCTGCGGCAACTTGACTGCCATGTCCGCGATATTGAGCGTGCCGACGACGCCATACAGCAGGGTTGCCGCAATCAGGAACAGCGAAGAGGCGACCAGATTGATGACGACGTAGTGCAGTCCGGCGCGCAGTGCCCTGCCCTTGGCATCGTGCAACAGCAGCGCATACGAGGCGATCAGCAGCACTTCGAAGAACACGAACAGGTTGAAAAGATCGCCCGTGAGGAAGGCGCCATTCAATCCCGCCAGCTGCACCTGGAAAAACGTGTGGAAATGCGGGCCGTGCCGGGCCAGCGATACTGCGGCGACCTGCGCTGCCACGGCCACGACCGCCGTCAACAACAGCATCATCGCCGACAGCCGATCGAGCACCAGCACGATGCCGAACGGCGCCTGCCAGTTGCCCAGCAGGTACACGCCGATGGTGCCCGCGTCCGCCATCAGGACCAGCCCCAGCGACACCGCGCCGACCGCCAGCGTGGACAGCATTGCCATTGGCAACTGCCATCGGGGCCACCAGCGCGCGCACAGCAACAGCAGCGGCGCCATCAGCAGTGGCAGCAGAACCGGCACGATGATCCACTGCGGGTTCATGGTTGCGACCCGTCGACGGATGTGCCCTCGCCCGGCGGCTCCGGATCGCAGGCATCGCTGCCGTTGACGAAGCGCGACTTGAGCGCCAGCGCCAGCACCAACGCGGTCATCGCAAACGAAATGACGATGGCGGTGAGCACCAATGCCTGCGGCAGCGGATCGGCGTAGTGCGCCAACGTGGCCGGTACGCCGGGCTGCACGATCGGCGGCAGGTTGAAGGTCAACCGGCCCATTGCAAAGATGAACACGTTGACGGCATAGGTCAGCAGCGTCAGTCCCAGCACCACGTCGAAGGTACGCGCACGCAGGCACAGCCACACGCCACATGCGGTGAAGATGCCCACGGCCGACGCGACCAGCCACGCCGTCATGGCGGGGGCTCCCCGATATGACCGTCCGGCAGGAGGCCCGGCGAGATCGTGGTCAGCAGCGCGGCGCCGACCACGGTCATGAACACGCCGAGGTCGAAGAACATCGCGCTTGCGATGGGCACTTCGCCGATCACCGGCAGCACTGGATGCGCAAACGACGTGGTCAGGAAGGGATAGCCGAGCAGCATGCTGCCCACGCCGGTGAGGCCCGCAGCAAGCAGGCCGCCGCCGACCCATAACTGGTAGGTCAATTGCCGCGGATCGAGAATTGCGGCGCCACCGCCGGCGATGCGCAAGGCCACCATTGCACATGCCAGCGTGAGCCCCGCCACGAAGCCGCCGCCGGGCAGGTTGTGGCCGCGGAGATAGAGAAAGATTGCGACCATCGATGCCAGCGGCAGCAGCAACCGCATGACGGTGCGTACCAGCAGCGGATTCCAGGGACCGGCGGATTCGGCCGGCGATGCCTCGCGCGGTATCCGGAAATTCCACAACAGCGCGAATACGATGAGGCCGGCCATGCCCAGCACCACGATCTCACCCAGCGTATCGAAGCCGCGGAAGTCGACGATGATCACGTTGACGGCGTTGGTGCCGCCGCCTTCGGGCAACGCACGGTCGAGGTAGAACGGCGCGATTGACGCGGTGGGACGGGTCATCACCGCGTGCGCGACGAAGGTCATCCCGACCCCCGCCACCACCGCGACGATGCCATCGCGCCATTGCCGCCATCGGGTCGGCTCGGGCGGCGAGGTCTGCGGCAGGAAATGCAGCACCACCATGATGAGTGCGATCGTGGCGATCTCGACCAGCAGTTGCGTCAGTGCCAGGTCCGGCGCCGACAACAGCACGAAGCCGAGGCTTACCGCGAGACCGGTGGCGCCGATCAAGAGGAGTGCAATGAAGCGGTGGCGATAGCAGATCGTGGCCGCGATGGCCGCGCCTGAGCCGAATAGCCAGATCAGGGTGCCGATCACCACCGGAATTCTTCCAAGCGGCGCCATGGCGACGTCGGGCACGCCGAACCCAAGGCGGTACAGTGGCCATGCCATCGCCACGATGGCCGTCACGATGATCCACGCCAATCCCCCTGGCAGGCTGCCACCGGGCGACCAGGCGACGATGCGGCGCCCTTGATCCACCAGCTTCCGCATCGTCCGGTCGAAAATCAACTTGCCGTTGATGGGCAACTGCGTGACCGTGTGCAGATTGACCTTGCTTTGCAGCCCGAAGTACAGCGCGATGCCGCCCACCAGTGCAAGCACGCTCATCAACAGCGGCAGGTTGAAGCCATGCCAGAGCGCGAGGCTGTATCCCGGCATTTTCGCGCCCAGGACGCTTCGCGCGGCCACCTCCAGCACCGGCCCGATGGTGAACGCGGGCACCATGCCCACCGCGAGGCACACCACGACCAGGATCTCCACCGGTATGCGCAACCAGCGCGGCGCTTCATGCGGCGTGCGGGTGAGCCCGATCGGATCGCCATTGAAGAAAACGTCGTGGATGAAGCGCACCGAGTAGGCCACCGCCAGCGTCGCGGCCACCGCGGCGATCACCGGGACCGCGACTTCGAACCCCGGATGCATCGTGAGTTGCAGCGTCTCGGCAAAGAACATTTCCTTGGACAGGAAGCCGTTCAGCAGCGGCACGCCGGCCATTGCGCATGAGGCCACCATGGCCAGCGTGGCGGTGATCGGCATGAAATGCCACATGCCGTTCAACTGCCGCATGTCGCGCGAGCCGGTCTCGTGCTCGATGATGCCCGCCGACATGAAGAGCGACGCCTTGAATGCCGCATGATTGAGGATGTGAAAGATGCCGGCAACCACCGCCAACGGCGAGTCGAGGCCGAACAGCAGCGTGATGAGGCCAAGATGGCTGATCGTGGAGTACGCCAACAGGCCCTTCAGGTCCTGCTGGAAGATGGCAAAGGCGGCGCCCAGCGTGAGCGTGATGAGGCCGGTGCTGGTGACGATCACGAACCACAAGTCGGTGTCGCCCAGTGCCGGATACAGCCGCGCCAGAAGGAAGACGCCCGCCTTCACCATGGTGGCCGAATGCAGGTACGCGGACACCGGCGTGGGCGCGGCCATCGCGTGCGGCAGCCAGAAGTGGAATGGAAATTGCGCGGATTTGGCGAAGGCGCCCAGCAGGATCAGCACAAGCGCGACCGGATAGAGCGGATCGACCCGAATGCGCGGGCCGGCGGCGAGCACGACATCGAGCGAGAAACTGCCCACGATATGGCCCAGCACGATCACCCCGCCAAGCAGGCATAGCCCGCCCATGCCGGTCACGGCCAGCGCCATCCGCGCGCCCTGCCGGGCATCGGCCCGATGGTTCCAGAAGCCGATGAGCAGAAACGATGTGAGGCTGGTCAGTTCCCAGCACACCACCAGCAGGATGAGATTGTCGGCCAGCACGATGCCGAGCATCGCGCCCATGAAGGCGAGCAGGAAGGCAAAGAACCGCGCCGGTGGATCGTCGTCGGTGAGGTAATAGCGCGCATACAGCACCACCAGCGCGCCGATGGCGTAGATGATGCCGGCAAAGGTCCACGCCAGTCCATCCATCCGGAAGCCGAAGGCCACGCCCGGAAACCATGGCATCGCCGCGCGCAGGATTTCGCCGCCGAAGATCGACGGGCCAATCAATCCAAGCAATGCGCAACCAGTGAGCGCGGTGAGTCCGGCTACCCACGCGACGGTATTACGCGCCTGATTGGGCAACAGCGCGCAGGCGAGCGAGGCCACGAACGGCAACAACACCAGTGCGAAGAGCGTCATGGCGACGCCGTGTCCGGAGTTCAGCTCAAGACCAGGATGTGCACACGAAACGGCCCATGTGCGCCCAGCACGATCGTCTGCTCGATGTCGCCGGTGCGCGACGGTCCCGAAATCATGTTGACTGCCCTCGGCATCGTCCCGCGCTCGCGGCGAACCAACGCGTAGGCTTCTTCCATGCCGGAGACGATGCGATCCGCGCGCAGCACGGCGATGTGCGTATCCGGCAACAGCGTCGTGGCGGTGGGCGTATCCGCACCAGTGGTGAATACCAGCGTGCCCGTTTCGGCGATGGCACAACAGCAGCCGGTGATGCCCAGGCGGTCGTTGCCGATCGTGGGCCGTGCTTCGATGGCGAGGCCGGCGCCCTGCCAGTCGAGCATGGCAAATTCGGGCCAGCACACACCCTGACGGGATTTCTGCGCAACCAGCATTGGTGGAAGCGCCAGTGCATCGACGTAACGCGCCACCGCTGCCGGGATTTCAGCCGTCGAGCCGATGCGTTCCACCGTGCTGGCCATGTCGGTGGCCCGCTGCATGAAGCGACCAAGCAGATCCGTGGGCATCGCCGGTCGCGGACCATGCGCATGGGCCGCAACATAGGCTTCGGCCGCGGCACGCGCCGAATCGCGGTTGCCGTCGACCTTCAGCGCCTTGCGCACCCGGTCCAGGATGGCGTCGCGCGACGCCTTGTTGTCGGCAATGGCCATGGCAGCTACTTGCCCTTGCGGACGAAGGCGGCCAGCCGCTCGGTGCCGCGTTCGATCGCGTCGTTGGAAGCGGCATACGAGAAGCGGATGTGCTGGCCGTCACCGGGCACCCGGCGACCGAAGTGGATGTCGGCCAGCACCGCAATGCCGGCCTCGTGCAGCAGGCGCTTGCGAAACACTTCCGAGTCGGCGCAACCTGTCATCTTGCAGGCCTCAGTGACGTTGGGCCATGCGTAGAAGGCGCCGCCCGGCGTCGCACACGCAATGCCGGGAATGGCATTGAGCCGGGCCACGATGAGATCGCGGCGCGCCAGGAAGCTGGCGCGCATCGCATCAGCGGCATCCTGCGGTCCGGTCAGTGCCGCCACCGCGGCCCATTGCGAGATCTGCGACGCGCACGATTCGGTGTTGGTGATCCAGCGCGTGAAGACCGGCGCCAACGTCCTGTTGGCCACGTAGCCGATGCGCCAGCCGGTCATGGCCCACGTCTTGGATGCGCCGTCGCTGATGATCGTGCGCTCGAGCATGCCCGGGCGCGTGGCCAGAGAATCGAAGCGGCCGTCGTACACGAGGCGCGAATAGATTTCATCGGCGAAAACCCATACGTGCGGGTGCCGGCGCAGGATCCCGGCGATGGCGTCGAGGTTCTCGCGATCGAGGATGCCGCCGGTGGGATTCTGCGGGGTATTGAGGATGAGAAGACGTGTCTTGGGCGTGATCTTCGACTCGAGTTCCGCCGGATCGAAAGCAAAGCCGCGCGACTCCCGCAGAAAGATCGGCACCGGCACCGCGCCATTGGCGGCGATCTGCGATTCGTAGATCGGAAATCCTGGCACCGGATAGATCACTTCGTCGCCCACGCCATAGTCGGTGACCGAGGCGATGGTGTAGGCGATGAATGGCTTGGCGCCGGCGCCCACCACGACGTCTGCGGGCGCGATGTCCAGACCGCGACGCGAGCCGAGATCGTGCGCCGCCGCCGCGCGCAACTCGTCGATGCCGGCGCTGGGCGTATAGCCGTGTTTGCCCGCCTTGATCGCCGCGATGGCAGCGTCCTGCACATTGACCGGCGTGGGAAAGTCGGGTTGGCCGATGCAGAAGGAAATGATGTCCTTGCCTTCGCGGATCAACGCATTGACCTCTGCCAGCACGACGAAGGCATTTTCGGTTCCGAGCGATTCGGCACGACGGGAAATGCGCGGCAACGCGAGGTTGCCGCTGTGGGGGGCATTCATTGGGGAGGTGCTCCTGCCTTGCGCTGTTGCTCCGCATAGAGGTCGCGGAAAGTTCGGCCCGAGGGCGCCGGCATGTCACGCCCGTCGGTCCAGCCGCCGCCCAGCGGCAGGCGCCTGATCATGCCGTGGCCATTGGCGCGCGCATGCAGCATGCGAACACCGACGCGCGTGGCCCACGCATACATTCCTGGTCGCGCGGCAAACCATGCCCACAACCTGATGCCGGTGCGCTCATGCCAGGGCCGGAGGTCATCCTCGAATTCCTTTTCGCGCAGCTTGCGCTGCAGGTCGGGCAACGGAATCTTCACGGGGCACACCACGCCACACTGGTTGCACAGCGTGGACGCCTGCGGCAAGTCGAGCGCGTTTTCGAGACCGACGTACATCGGGGTGAGGATGGAGCCGATCGGTCCCGGATAGACCCAGCCGTACGATTGGCCGCCTATATTCTGATAGACGGGGCAATGATTCATGCAGGCGCCGCAGCGGATGCAACGCAGTGCCTCGCTGACGTCGCTGGCCAGCACGTCGGTACGGCCGCTGTCGACGATGATGAAATACATGTCGTCAACGCCGTGGAATTCGCCCGGCCCCCTGGGGCCGGTGAGCAGGTCGACGTAATTGGAAATCGACTGGCCGGTAGCCGAGCGCGGCAGCAGGCGCATCAGCGTCGCGACGTCTTCGAGGGTGGGCACGATCTTCTCGATGCCGGAAATCGCGATATGGACGCGGGGTAGCGTGGTGGTCAGCGTGGCGTTGCCTTCATTGGTGACCAGCACTACGGAGCCGGTATCCGCCACGAAGAAATTGCCACCGGAAATGCCCATGTCGGCGGTGAGGTAGTGGTCGCGCAGCACACCGCGGGCCTCGAGGCACAGCTCCTCGACGACGGTCTTCTTCGGCGTGCCGTGCCTGACGTGAAAGAGTTCGGCCACCTCCTCCTTGCTCTTGTGCAACGCCGGGCCAACGATATGCGAAGGTGGCTCGTAGTCGTTGATCTGCAGGATGTATTCGCCGAGGTCGGTCTCGACCACGGTGAGGCCGGCCGCCTCGATCGCGTGGTCGAGCGCAGACTCCTCGGAGACCATCGATTTCGACTTGATGATCTTGCGCACGTTGTGACGCGTGGCAATTTCCAGGACCAGCGTGTTGATCTCGGCCGGCGTTTGCGCGTACAGCACCGTGGCGCCCCGCGCCGCGGCATTGCGCTCGAACATCTCGAGCCAGACGTCGAGGCTATCCAGCGCACGCTGGCGGATCGCGCGGGCGGACTCGCGGGTCGCCTCGAAATCGTCGAGTTCGCTGATGCCGGCACGCCGCTTGGCGACGAACTTGCCCTTGATCTTGCCGAGATTGCCCTGGAGCACCTCGTCATTCAACTTGACGTGCGCGCGCTCCTTGAAGTGCATCGACGCGACTTGCATCAGCCCCCCGCTTCAGGATTGGGTATCGGCGGTGACGCCCGCCAGTACTTCGGCGATGTGCAGCACCCGGGTATTCATATCGCCGCGGCGACGCATCCGGCCTTCGATGTTGAGCATGCATCCAAGATCACCCAGCACCAGGGCCACGGCGCCGGAATTGCTGACGTGCTGGCACTTGTTGTCGGCCATCCGCGTGGAGATTTCGCCGAACTTGATGGAGAACGTGCCGCCGAACCCACAGCAGGTATCGCACTCGGCCATTTCCGTCAGCTCGAGGCCGGGCATCGTGGCCAGCAGGGTGCGCGGCTGTGTCTTGACGCCCATCTCGCGCAATCCCGCACAGCAATCGTGATAGGTGACCTTGCCGGAAAACGTACCCGGTACCGCCGTCACCTTGAGCACGTTAACGAGGAAATCGGTCAGTTCGAATGTTCGGGTCGCAAGGGCCTGCACGCGCGCCAGCATGGCGGCATCGTCGGCGAAGAGATCGGCGTAGTGGGTACGGATCATGCCGCTGCATGAACCCGAGGGGGCCACGAGGTAGTCGCAGCCCTCGAACTCACCCACGAGCTTGCGGGCCAGCGTGATGGCGTCGGCGCGATCGCCGGAGTTATAGGCAGGCTGGCCGCAGCAGGTCTGCGCAGCAGGCACATAGACATCCGCGCCGCCCGCTTCCAGCAGCTTCAATGCGGCAAAGCCGACCGAAGGACGCATCAGGTCGACGAGGCAGGTGACGAAGAATCCGACGCGCATAGTGATGCCCAGATCAGGCCGCCGATCTTAGCATGGTGACCATGCCGGGCCGACACGTCAAACGGGGGCGGTTCAGGTCAATAGAACTGCGACTGCACCAGCGCCACGGCGCACAGCCCCATCAATGGTTGCGGCAGGATGCCGAACAGCAGCAGGGACAGGCCGTTGGCGGAAAGCAGGAACCGGGTGTCGGTACGCGACTCGATCGGCGCGCGGTCCACGGGCTCGTCGAAATACATGAGCTTGACGATGCGCAGGTAGTAGAACGCCCCGATCAGCGCGGCCACGACCCCGACCACCGCCAGCCAGACGTAGCCCGCGTTGATCGCCGCCTGGAGCACCAGCAGCTTGCCGTAGAAGCCGATTGTGGGCGGCAGCCCCGCCAACGAGAACATCACCAGCAGCATGACGAAAGCCCACCACGGCGAACGCTGGTTCAGGCCCTTCAGGTCGTCGATCCTGTCTGCTTCGAAACCGCGCCGCGACAACAGCAACATCACGCCGAACCCGGCAAGGGTCGTGAGGACATAGGCCACGATGTAGAACATCGCCGCCGAAAATCCGGTGACGTCGCCGGCCATGAATCCCATGAGCACGTAACCCATGTTGGCGATCGATGAATAGGCGAGCATCCGCTTCAAGTTGGTCTGGGCGATCGCCACGAGGTGCCCGAGCGTCATCGACAGCACGCAAAGCACGATCAGCATACCCTGCCAGTTGCCTTCCGCGCCGCCCAGCGCTCCGGCCAGCAGGCGCAGGATCATCGCGAATGACGCGAACTTCGGCGCGGAGCCGATGAGCAGCGTGATGGCCGTGGGCGCGCCCTGGTAAACGTCGGGCACCCACATGTGATACGGCACGGCGCCCAGCTTGAAAGCAATGGCCGATACGACGAAGACCACCCCGAGCATCAGCAGGATCGGATTGTCGCCGCGATTGAGCACTGCCTGGGCCACCTGATCGATCTGCAGGGTGCCCGTGGCGCCGTAGATCATCGACATGCCGTAGAGCAGGAAACCCGACGCCAGCGCGCCCAGCACGAAGTACTTCATCGCCGCTTCAACCGGCGCCGTCTCGTCGCGCTGAATGGCCACCAGCGCATAGAGCGAAAGCGACATCAGCTCCAGACCGAGATACAGCGTGACAAAGCTGTTCGCGGTGATCAACACCTGCATGCCGAGCAACGCAAACAGGATCAGCACGAAGGTTTCGCCGCGGAACAGGTCGCGCGCCGTCAGATAGGTACGCGAGTAGAAGAGCACCAGCGAAACGGCGACAAAACTGAAGAGCCGCAGGAAATCGGCAATCAGGTCATCGACGACCAGGCCGTGGAATACGCGTACCACGTCGAGGTGCATCGTCCTGATCGTGACGGATAGTGCAAGCAGCAGCGCGAACTGGGTCAGCCAATACGAGCGATGCCGCTGGTCGTCGCGCAGGAACAGGTCGACGAGCAGGATGATGGAAGCGGCGATCAGGATGACCAGCTCCGGCAGGACCGTCATCAGGTTGAGCGTCATCGTATTCATGGCGTGGGAATCTTGCTCTTGGCGACGTGCGCGAGAAGATCCACGACGGACACGTGCATGACATCGATGAAGGGCCGGGGCCAGATGCCCATCAGCAGGACGGCGGCAGCTACGGTGCCCAGCAGCCAGAATTCGCGGCGCGAAAGGTCGGCCAGCGCGGCAACATGCGCGTTGGCCACGGCGCCGAAGATCACGCGCTTGTACATCCACAACGTGTAGGCGGCGCCAAGGATCAGCGAAATGGCGGCAATGAAGCCTAGCCAGAAATTGACCTGCACGGCGGCCAGGATCACGAGGAACTCACCGACGAAACCCGAGGTGGCGGGCAGTCCGGAATTGGCCATCGCGAACAGCATCATGAATGCCGCGAACTTCGGCATCGTGTTCACGACGCCGCCGTAGTCGGCGATCATCCGCGTATGCATGCGGTCGTACATCACGCCCACGCACAGGAACATCGCTGCCGATACGAAGCCGTGCGACACCATCTGGGCCAGGCCGCCCTCTGCACCGAGCTGGTTGAACAGGAAGAAGCCCAGGGTCACGAAGCCCATGTGCGAGATCGACGAATAGGCGATCAGCTTCTTCATGTCCGACTGCACGAGAGCCACGAAACCGATGTAGACGATGGCGATCAGCGAGATGGTGATCACGAACGGGGCCAGATAGTGGCTGGCATCCGGCACGATCGGCAGGATGAACCGGGCAAAGCCATAGCCCCCGATCTTGAGGGTGATCGCCGCCAGCACCACCGAACCGCCGGTAGGCGCCTCGGTATGGGCATCCGGCAGCCATGTGTGCACCGGCCACATCGGCACCTTGACGGCAAAGGCCGCGAAGAACGCGATGAAGATCATCACCTGGGTGGACAGCGACATCGGCAGCAGGTACCAGTCCGCCAGAGCAAACGAGCCGGTCTGCTGATAGAGGTAGATGAACGCGACCAGCATCAACAGCGAACCCAGAAGTGTGTACAGGAAGAACTTGATCGCGGCGTAGACGCGGCGCTCGCCGCCCCAGATACCGATGATGAGGTACATCGGGATCAGCATCGCCTCGAAGAAAACGTAGAACAGGATGCCGTCCAGCGCCGCGAACGCGCCGTTGATGAGTCCCGACATGATCAGGAACGCCGCCATGTACTGCGCCATTCGCGACTTGATCACGTCCCAGCCGGCCCAGACGACCAGCAACGTCGTGAAGCTGTTGAGCAGGATGAACAACACCGAGATGCCGTCCACGCCGAGGTGATAGTAGATGTCGAAATAAGGAATCCAGTCGCTCCGCTCGACGAATTGCATTGCGGAGGTGGCGTTGTCGAAGTGCGTGTATAGCGGAAGGCAGACGAGAAAGCCCGCGATGGCGCCGAGCAGCGCAATCCAGCGGGCCGTGCCGGCATCACGGTCGCGCCCGAGCACGACCACCGCCACGCCACTGATGATCGGCACCCAGATCGCTAAGGAGAGATACGAAGCCATGATTCGATCAGCGGATGACCCACCACGTCAGCAGCGCGAAGAGGCCGATGATCATCGTGAAGGCGTAGTGATAGACATAACCCGATTGCATCTGGCGGAGCACGGACGAGAGCCACCCCACCGCGCGCGCGGAACCATTGACCAGCAAGCCGTCGATCAGCATGCGGTCACCGACATTGAAGAGCGCGCCACCCACGCGACGCGCGCCGCCGGCAAAGAACCAGTCGTTGAACTTGTCGAAGTAGTACTTGTTGTCGAGCAAGGTGTACAGGAACCCTGCCCGTGCCTTGAGCCGCGCCGGCAGCGCGGGGTTGACGATGTAGCAGTACCAGGCCGCCACGATGCCGGCAACGGCCAGCCAGAACGGCGCGCTCATCAGGCCATGCAGCATGAACGCGACCACGCCGTGCCACTCTTCCTTCAGTTCGCCCATCACTGCGTGATCCGGGCGCACCACGATCGCATTGCCGAAGAACTCACCGAAAAGCATCGGCTCGATATAGGCAAAGCCGGCGAAGAAGGAGGGAATGGCCAGCAGGATCAGCGGCAGCGTAACCACCCACGGGCTTTCCTGCGGTGGCCCGCCATGATGGCCATGATCGTCCGCCGGCTCCTCGTGCACATGCGCCACCGGATGCGACTGGTGATCGGGATCGGCCACCGTGGCGTGGGTGTCGCGGGCACCACCAGCAGGACCATGGTCGTGGTCATGCTCGTGGCCCGCATCGGCCGTGTCGAAGCGCGGCGCCCCGTGAAATGCCAGGAACAGCATGCGGAACGAATAGAACGCCGTGATGAACACACCAGCCATCACCGCGAAATAGGCATACGTGTGGCCGGGTATCGCCGACAGGTGCACCGCCTCGATGATCGCGTCCTTCGAGAAGAATCCTGCGAACGGCGGAATGCCCGCCAGCGCGAGCGAGCCGATCACCGCGGTGATGTAGGTGATGGGCATGTACTTGCGCAACCCGCCCATCTTGCGCAAGTCCTGCTCGTGATGCAGGGCAATGATCACCGAGCCGGCGCCGAGGAACAACAGCGCCTTGAAGAACGCGTGCGTCATCAGGTGGAAGATCGCGGCCGAATACGCCGAGACGCCCAGCGCCACGGTCATGTAGCCTAGCTGCGACAGTGTGGAATAAGCCACCACGCGCTTGATGTCGTTCTGGATGATGCCGAGGAACGCCATGAACAGCGCCGTGGTGGCGCCGATGATGGTGACGAAGGACAGCGCGGTATCGGACAGCTCGAACAGGGGGCTCATTCGCGCCACCATGAAGATGCCGGCCGTGACCATCGTCGCCGCATGGATCAGCGCCGAAATGGGCGTGGGGCCTTCCATTGAATCGGGCAGCCACACGTGCAACGGCACCTGCGCACTCTTGCCCATCGCGCCGATGAAGAGGCAGATGCAGGTAACCGACAGCAGCGACACCTCGTGTCCGCCCCACAGCATGATCTTCGCATCGGCCAGTGCGGGCGCCTTCGCGAACGCAGTGGCGTAGTCCATCGTGCCGAAATGCGCCAGCACCAGCCCCACGCCGAGGATGAAACCGAAATCGCCCACCCGGTTGGCGAGGAAGGCCTTCAGGTTCGCGTAGATCGCAGTGGGTCGCGTGAACCAGAAGCCGATCAGCAGGTAGGACACGAGGCCCACCGCCTCCCAGCCGAAGAAGAGCTGCAGGAAATTGTTGCTCATCACCAGCATGAGCATCGAGAACGTGAAGAGCGAGATGTACGAGAAGAACCGCGAGTACCCCGGGTCGTCGGCCATGTAGCCGATCGTGTAGACGTGGACCATCAGTGACACGAAGGTGACGACGAGCATCATCGTCGTGGTCAGCGGATCGATGAGAAAACCGATCACCATCTTCACGTCGCCCGAAAGCATCCACGTGTAGAGGTCACCGTTGAAAACGTTTCCGGCGTTGACGTCGCGCCAGATCACGAACGACGCGACGAACGCCACCGCCACGCCGAAGATCGTGAGCCAATGCGAGGCGGACCGCGGCAACTTGGTGCCGAAGAGACCCACGACCACGGCGGCCAGCAGCGGCGCCATGGGAACCAGGAGATAGAGGCCTTGCATCGTCATCGTCGGCGCCTCAACCCTTCAGCTTGCCGAGGTCTTCGACATTGATGGTGCCGGCATTGCGGAAGAGGAGCACCAGGATCGCCAGGCCGATCGCCGATTCGGCGGCCGCCACAGTCAGGATGAAGAACACGAATACCTGCCCATCCATGTTGCCGAGATAGCGCGAGAACGCGATGAAGTTCATGTTGACGGCAAGCAGCATCAGCTCGATCGCCATCAGGATGATGATCACGTTCTTCCGGTTGAGGAAGATACCCGCCATGCTGATGGCGAACAGGACGGCGCCCAGCACGAGGTAATGCGCCAGCGTGGGCGCGGAGAAGAGTGACGACATCATGTCCCTGTGTTGTTCGTGTCGCGACGGCCGCCGGCGTCCATGTGCCAGCCACGCGCCCCGGTCATTCCCTGGTTTCCGAAGGCAGGTTGAGCAGCCGCACGCGATCTTCGCGACGGACCTTCACCTGCTGTCCGGGGTCCTGATACTTGGTGTCGCGGCGCTTGCGGTGCGTCAACGCGATGGCGGCGATGATGGCCACCAGCAGCAGCACCGCGGCAATCTCGAACGGATACACATAATCGAGGTAGATCAGCTTGCCCAGCGCCTTGGTGTTGCTGCCGGCGGGCTCCGGCGGCGCTTCGCTGCCACCGACGCCGCTGCCGATCAGCACCAGCGCCATCTCGAGCAGTACCAGCAGGCCCACGGTGGCGCCCACCGGAACGTAGCTGCGGAAGTTGGTGCGAAGGCTGTCGAAATTGACGTCAAGCATCATCACGACGAACAGGAACAGCACCATGACCGCGCCGACGTAGACCAGGACCAGCGTAATGGCCAGGAACTCGGCCTTGAGCAGGATCCACAGGCCGGAGGCCGTGAAAAAGCACAGCACGAGCCAAAGCGCGGCATGCACCGGGTTGCGCGTCGTGATGACACGCAACGCCGCGAAGATGAGAATCGCGGCGAAGAGATAGAAAGTAGCGGCAGCGAAGGTCATAAAATTCTATAGTCGGCGCCCGCCAGGCGGCGAAGCCCTTCGGGCGATCGCGACAGGTCCACTAGAAGTTTTCTCATCGGAACTTGGCGTCTTCTTCTCGATCGCGCGCGATCTGCGGCTCGTACCGGTCGCCCACGGCCAGCAGCATGTCCTTGGTGTAATACAGGTCGCCGCGCTTCTCTCCGCAGTATTCCAGGATTCTCGTCTCGACGATGGAATCCACCGGGCAGCTCTCCTCGCAGAAGCCGCAGAAGATGCATTTGGTGAGATCGATGTCATAGCGGGTGGTGCGGCGCGTGCCATCGGCGCGCTGTTCGGACTCGATGGTGATCGCCAGCGCCGGACATACCGCTTCGCAGAGTTTGCAGGCGATGCAGCGCTCCTCGCCGTTGGGGTACCGGCGCAACGCATGCAGGCCGCGGAAACGCGGGCTCTGCGGCGTCTTTTCTTCCGGGAAAAGTACGGTGACCTTGCGCGCAAACAAGTAGCGTCCGGTCAGCGACATGCCCTTCAGCAACTCGGCGAGCAGCCAGGTATCGAAGAATCCCTTGACGCGTGCGTACACTGGGTTCTCCTAGTGGAAAAAATGCGCGAAGCGCGTCTGCATCATGGCACCGAGGAACACGATCCAGATCAGCGTGACCGGAATGAATACCTTCCAGCCCAGACGCATCACCTGGTCGTAGCGATAGCGCGGGAACGTCGCGCGCACCCACAGGAAACAAAGCAGCACGAATGCCATCTTGGCGGCAAGCCAGATGAACCCGTCGCCCAGCGGCGCCAAACCGAAGACCGTCATCTGGTTGAGGAGCGGCCACGGCGCCAGCCACCCGCCCAGGAACATGAGCGCGGACAGCGCCGCGATCAGGATCATGTTCATGTACTCGGCGAGGAAAAACACTGCAAATGCGACACCCGAATACTCGACATGGAAACCGGCGACGATCTCGGATTCGCCTTCGGCCATGTCGAACGGATGGCGGTTGGTCTCGGCCAGGCCGGACACGAAGTACACGACGAAGAGCGGCAGCAGCGGCCACACATACCAAGACGACGCGCCGCCCTCCTGGCCACGCACGATGTCGGTGAGGTTGAGGCTGTTGGCGCACATCAGTACGCCGATCAGCGCGAAGCCCATCGCGATCTCGTAGGAAACGATCTGCGCGGCCGAGCGCAACGCGCCCAGGAACGCATATTTGGAATTGGATGCCCAGCCGGCGAGGATGATCCCGTACACGCCCATCGAGGACATCGCGAGCACGTACAGCAGGCCCGCGTTGATGTTGGCCAGCACCATCGTGTCGGTGAACGGGACCACGGCCCAGGCCGCCAGCGCAGGACCGATCGCCAGCAGCGGCGCGATGAAGAAAAGGTACCGGTTGGCGCCCGTGGGCACCACGATTTCCTTGAACAGCAGCTTCGCCACGTCGGCGAAAGGCTGCAGCAGTCCGTAGGGCCCGACCCGATTCGGTCCGATGCGCACCTGCATGTAGCCGATCACCTTGCGTTCGGCATACGTCATGTAGGCCACGGACAGGATCAGCGGTATCGCGATGGCGACGATCTTGATGAGCGTCCACACCACGATCCAGACCGGACCCAGCCATTGCTGCACGGGAGCGAGAAGGTCTGCCATGTTCAGGCCCGCTCGACCTTGATCGGGCCGGACAATCCTTCGAGGCCGCACGTCGAAGGATGCGCTGCCGCGATGCGCACCACCCCCGGCGGCACGCCCGCATCAATCACCGCGGTGAGCACCGCCTCGCCCTGTCCCTGCGTAACCTTGACCTGGCCGCCGTCGACGAGCCCCAGCGTGTCGAACAACGACCGGTGCATGCGCGCCTTCGGAGGCCGGGCATCCGCCGTCAACTGCAACGGCGCCGCGCGCCGCACCAACGGATCGGCGGAATAGATGGGGACGTCGGCCACGCGTTCGATGCCGGTCGTGGGCAATGCCGGCGCTGCGACCGGGACGCTTGTCGCGTTGTCGAGACGGGCCGCGGCGGCCGCACCGTCGGCCAGCACCGCGCGACGCACGTCGGGCGCCGATTCCGCGTCGAAGCCCGGCAATTTCAGCAGCGCGCCCAGCACGCGGAGAACTTTCCAGCCGGGACGCGTTTCGCCCAGCGGCGGCACCACGCCATGAAACTCCTGCAGGCGGCCTTCGCAGTTGACGAACGACCCCGCAGTCTCGGTGAACGGCGCGATCGGCAACAGCACGTCCGCGTAACTCAGGCCGTGCTGGAACGGACTCATCACGACGACGAGGTCGGCCTTTTCGAGCGCATTGCGCGCCGCGCGCGGATTGGCAAAGTCGAATTCGGCTTCGGCGTGCATTAGGAGGTAGGCGCGCCGCGCGTCGTCCAGCATGGCCTGCGCATTCATGCCGCCGTGTCGCGGAAGCGCGTCGGCCAGGTGCGCTCCGACGGTGTTGGCCGCCTCGGTCATCACGCCGAACTTGGCACCCGTGATCTCGGCCAACGCCTGCGCAAGCGCCAGCAGCGCCGAGGCTTCCGCATGCTGAACGGCATAATTGCCGAGCAGGATGGCCGGCGTCTTGCCCGAGGCGAGGCTGGCAGCGATGGCGACGTCCACGGCGGTCGGTTCGATGCCGGCCAAGGCCGGCGGCACCGGCTTCCCCGCCGCGTTGGCCGCGGCGACGACGATGCCGGAAAGCGCCAGCGGCAACTGCGACGGTGGCACGATCGCCTTGTGCGCGAGGCGCACGAGCCAATCGTCATCGACCGAGTGCAGCGACGATACCTGGGTGCCTCTCTTGGCCGCCTGGCGCAGCCGCTGTGCCAACAACGGCTGGTCCTTGCGCAGGAAGCTGCCGATCACCAGCACCCGATCACGCGTGTTGATGTCGGCAATGGGCATGCCGAGCCAAGGCGCGCCGGCCGCGTGGCCATCGCCGCGGAAATCGCTTTGCCGCAGGCGAAAATCGATGTTGTCGCTGCCCAGGCCGCGTACCAGCCGGCCGGCGAGCGTGAGTTCCTCGAGCGTCGAATGCGGCGATACCAGCGCGCCCACCGCGCCGGCGCCGTGCTTGGCGATGATGTCCGTCAGCCCATGGGCGACAAACTCCAGGGCCGTGGCCCAGTCGACCGCTTTCCATTCGCCACCCTGCTTGATCATGGGCGCGGTGAGTCGCTCATCGCCGTTGAGCGCTTCATAGGAAAACCGGTCCTTGTCCGAGATCCAGCATTCGTTGACGGCTTCATTTTCCAGCGGCAGCACGCGCATCACGCGGTTGCCCTTCACCTGCACGACCAGGTTGCTGCCGAGGCCGTCGTGCGGCGACACCGATTTGCGCCGTGACAATTCCCATGTCCGCGCAGCGTAGCGGAATGGCCGCGAAGTCAGCGCACCTACCGGACAGACGTCGATCGAATTGCCGGACAGTTCTGAATCGACCGTCTTGCCGACGAAGGCCACGATCTCCGAGTGCTCGCCACGGCCGATCATGCCGAGTTCCATCACGCCGGCGATTTCCTGGCCGAAGCGCACGCAGCGCGTGCACTGGATGCAGCGACTCATTTCCTCGGCCGAAATCAGCGGGCCGATGTCCTTGTGGAACACCACGCGCTTGGGCTCGTTGTAGCGCGACGACGATCCACCGTAACCGACGGCCAGGTCCTGCAACTGGCATTCCCCACCCTGGTCGCAAATGGGGCAGTCGAGCGGATGGTTGATCAGCAGGAACTCCATCACGCCCTTCTGGGCCTTGATGGCCGACGCCGACTGCGTCCAGACTTTCATGCCTTCGGTGGCGGGGGTGGCGCAGGCCGGCAGCGGCTTGGGCGCCTTTTCCACCTCGACCAGGCACATCCGGCAGTTGGCTGCGATGGACAGCTTCTTGTGATAGCAGAAATGCGGGACGTAGATGCCGAGCGCCGTCGCGCCGTCCATGACGGTGCTGCCCGGATTGACCTGCACCGGCTTGCCGTCGATTTCGATGTTCAACATGATGGACGTGTCGGCTTCAGGCGCTAGACGTAGGTCGGCACAAGACAGTGCTTGTGATCGATGTGGTATTGGAATTCGTCGCGGAAATGCTTGATGAAACTCTTCACCGGCAGCGCCGCGGCGTCGCCCAGGGCGCAAATCGTGCGGCCCGCGATGTTGTCGGCCACCGAGTTCAGCGCGTCGAGGTCTTCATTGCGGCCCTGGCCATGCTCGATGCGATCGACCATGCGCCATAGCCAGCCGGTGCCTTCGCGGCATGGCGTGCACTGGCCGCACGATTCCTCGTAGTAGAAATAGGACAGCCGCAGCAACGACTTCACCATGCAGCGGGTCTCGTCCATGATGATCACGGCGCCCGACCCCAGCATCGACCCCGCCTTGGCGATGGAGTCGTAATCCATGTCGGTGGCCATCATCACCTCGCCGGGCAGCACCGGCATCGACGAACCGCCGGGGATGCAGGCCTTCAATGTGCGCCCGCCGCGCATGCCGCCGGCCATTTGCAGCAAGGTGGCAAACGGCGTGCCGAGCTTCACTTCGTAATTGCCGGGCCGCACGACATCACCCGACACCGAGAATATCTTGGTACCGCCGTTGTTGGGCCGGCCGAGTGCCAGAAAGGCCTCGCCGCCGTGATTCATGATCCATGGCACCGCGGCGAACGTCTCGGTGTTGTTGATCGTGGTCGGCTTGCCGTACACGCCGAAGGACGCGGGAAACGGCGGCTTGAACCGCGGCTGCCCCTTCTTGCCTTCCAGCGATTCCAGCAGCGCGGTCTCCTCCCCGCAGATGTAGGCACCGAATCCATGGTGGTTATGCAGATGGAACGAAAACGACGAGCCGAGGATATTGTCGCCCAGGAGACCCGCCGCGTAGGCTTCCTCGACCGCCTCCTCGCAGCGCAGGTACGCTTCCCAGATCTCGCCGTGGATGTAGTTGTAGCCGCGCGTGGCACCCATCGCGTAGCCGCCGATGATCATTCCCTCGATCACCGCATGCGGGTTGTAGCGCAGGAGGTCGCGGTCCTTGAACGTGCCCGGCTCGCCTTCGTCGGAATTGCACACGACAAATTTGTCGCCCACGTAATTCTTGGGCATGAAGCTCCACTTGAGCCCGGTGGGAAAGCCCGCGCCGCCACGGCCACGCAACGCCGATTTCTTGAGTTCGGCCACGATCTGGTCGGGCGAGATCTTTTCCGCGATGATTTTCTTCAGCGCCTCGTAGCCGCCACGCGCGATGTAGTCCTTCAACCGCCAGTTGCTGCCATTCAAGCCCGTCATCAGGATGGCGTCGGGGCCATAGTCCAGAAATTCGGCGGGCGCATTCATGCGGCGTCTCCGTGACCCTGGCGGCCCTCGCCGCGCGCGGCGGCCTCTTTCAGCTCGTCGACCAGTTCATCCAGCCGTGCGCCGCTCATGAAGCTGCACATGCGCCGGTCGTTGACGATCAGCACCGGGGCATCGCCGCACGCACCCATGCATTCGCCTTCCTTCAGCGTGAACACGCCGTCCGCGCTGGTCTGGTTGTAGCCGACGTCGAGCCGTGCCTTCAGGTGCGCGGCCGCGCCCTCAGCGCCGGAAAGCGCGCACGGCAACCCGGTGCAGATCGAGATCTTGAAGCGTCCCTGCGGCTTCATGTTGTACATCGTGTAGAACGTGGCCACTTCGTAGACGGCCACCGGCGGCATGCCGAGATACCCTGCCACGGCATCCATCACGTCGGTGGAAAGCCAGCCGTGTTCGTCCTGCGCAAAGCCCAGCGCCGACATCACGGCCGACTGCTTCTGGTCGGCAGGATACTTCGCCACTTCGCGATCGATCTTCTGCTGGAGCTGGGCGGAGAGCATGCGAATGTCCATCAGCGGATGTAATAGCCGGTGACGCGCCACAGGCGGTCGCTTTCACGAACCAGCGTGACCTCTTCCTCGGCCTTCTTGTTGGCGGCGAACTTGGTGTCGAACAGGATCACGATCTTCTCACCCGGTTCGCCCTTGGGGTCGGGGGTGGTGTACGCGAGCTTCTCGGCCTTGCGCAGCACCACGCGGCCGAAGGGCTTGCGGATGTCGCGCATGCCAACGCGCCACTCGTCCCGCGAAACCGTGGACTTGAACTCGGCCGCGGCCATCGCATACGCATTGGCACTGTTCCCCGCGTCCACCGGCACCAGCCAGCGCTCCGCCGCATTCAGTGCCTGTGATTCTTCGGGCGACATCGCCGCGTTGGCCACGCCAAGGCCTCCGGCGAAACCGGCAACGGCCAACGCCAGGACAACAATGCCACGTGCGTTCATCGGTCGACCGATCCGAACACGATGTCCTGCGTGCCGATGATCGCGACGACGTCGGCGATCATGTGGCCGCGCGACATTTCGTCGAGCGCCGCAAGGTGAACATAGTCGGGGGCGCGCAGCTTGACGCGATAGGGCTTGTTGGCGCCGTCGGAGATGATGTAGACGCCGAACTCGCCCTTCGGGTGTTCGATAGCCGCATAGACTTCGCCCGGCGGCACGTGCATGCCTTCGGTGAAGAGCTTGAAATGATGGATCAGCTCTTCCATGTTCGCCTTCATCGCTTCGCGATCCGGCGGTGCGATCTTGTGGTTGCCGGTGATGACGGGGCCCGGGTTGGCCTTGAGCCATGCGATGCACTGCTGGATGATCCGGTTGGACTGCCGCATCTCTTCAATGCGCACCAGATAGCGGTCATAGCAGTCGCCGTTCACGCCGACGGGAATGTCGAACTGCAGCCGGTCATAGACCTCGTAAGGCTGCTTCTTGCGCAGGTCCCACGGCACGCCGGATCCGCGCAGCATCGGCCCCGTGAATCCCAGCGCGAGCGCGCGTTCCGGCGTAACGACACCGATGCCCACGGTGCGCTGCTTCCAGATCCGGTTCTCGGTCAGCAGTTCTTCGTATTCGTCGACGCGCGTGGGAAAGCGGTCGGTGAAGTCCTGCAGGAAGTCGAGCAGCGATCCCTGGCGGTTCTCGTTCAGCCGTTCCATCTCCCGCGCGTTGCGCAGCTTGGAGGCTTGGTACTGCGGCATGCGGTCGGGCAGGTCCCGATAGACGCCGCCCGGCCGGTAGTAGGCCGCGTGCATCCGCGCGCCGGACACGGCTTCGTAGACGTCGAAGAGGTCCTCGCGCTCGCGGAAGGCGTAGAGGAACGGCGTCATCGCGCCGACGTCGAGTGCGTGCGCGCCCAGCCACAGCAGGTGATTGAGGATGCGCGTGACCTCGTCGAACATCGTGCGGATGTACTGCGCACGCTCCGGCACTTCGATGCCCAGCAGACGCTCGATGGCCAGGCAATAGGCATGTTCGTTGCACATCATCGACACGTAGTCGAGGCGATCCATGTACGGCAGCGACTGGATGTAGGTCTTGTGCTCGGTCAGCTTCTCGGTGCCTCGGTGCAGCAACCCGATATGCGGATCGGCGCGCTCGATCACCTCGCCGTCCAATTCCAGCACGAGCCGCAGAACCCCGTGCGCCGCCGGATGCTGCGGGCCGAAGTTCATCGTGTAGTTGCGGATCTCCGCCACTATTTGGTTCCTGCGTAGTTGTCTTCGCGAATCACCCGCGGCGTGACTTCACGCGGCTCGATCGTGACCGGTTGGTAGATCACGCGGCGCTGCTCGGGGTCGTAGCGGACTTCGACATAGCCGGACAGCGGGAAATCCTTGCGGAAAGGATGTCCGACGAAGCCGTAGTCGGTGAGCAGGCGGCGCAGATCGGGGTGGCCGTCGAACACGATGCCAAAGAGATCGAAGGCCTCGCGCTCGAACCAGTTGGCCGCCGGCCAGATATCCTGCACGCTCGGCAGCACCGGGAACCCGTCGTCGGCCGCGAACACGCGCACACGCAGCCGCCGGTTATGTGCCAGTGACAGCAGGTGATACACCGCGGCAAAGCGCTTGCCATCCCAGACGCCGTCGCCATAGGTGGAATAGTCGACGCCGCAGACATCGATCAGCGACTCGAAGCTCAGTTCGGCGGAGTCGCGCAACGATGTCATCACGTCGCGCAGATGTTCGGGCGCCACCACGACGGTGATCTCGCCGCGATCGACCACCATGCTTTGCAGCAGGTCGCCGAATGCCGCGGGCAGCGCCGCCTCCAGATTGTCGATGCGGGTGGTCATCAGCGCGCGATGGTGTTGGTGCGCCAGATCTTGTTCTGCAGCTGCAGGATGCCGTAGATCAGCGCTTCGGACGTGGGGGGGCAGCCGGGCACGTAAATGTCGACCGGCACCACGCGGTCGCAGCCGCGCACGACCGAATACGAGTAGTGGTAATAGCCGCCGCCATTGGCGCACGAGCCCATCGAGATCACCCAGCGCGGCTCCGCCATCTGGTCGTAGACCTTGCGCAGCGCGGGCGCCATCTTGTTGCACAGCGTGCCGGCGACGATCATCACGTCGGATTGGCGGGGACTGGGCCGGAAGACGATGCCGAAGCGATCGAGGTCGTAGCGCGCGGCGCCGGCGTGCATCATTTCGACGGCGCAGCAGGCGAGGCCGAAGGTCATCGGCCACATCGAGCCGTTGCGCGCCCAGTTGATGACACTGTCGAGCGTCGTGGTGACGAAGCCCTGCTCCAATACCCCGTCAATGGCCATGGTTCACTCGGGCACACATTCGCGGCCTCCTTGTACCGTTACGTTGGCCGCAACGACTGCGTGTCGGCCGCAGGTCAATCGCGCGGCGCCGCGCCCTTCGGGCCTCGGCTCGGCCTTTGGCCCCGCCCGCCGCGCTCATTCCCACTCGAGAGCCCCTTTCTTCCATTCATAGGCGAATCCCACCACCAGAATGAGCAGGAACACCATCATCGCGACGAAGCCCTCGAAGCCAATCTCGGGCAGCACCACCGCCCACGGCACGAGGAACGCAATCTCGAGATCGAACAGGATGAACAGGATGGCCACGAGGTAATAGCGGACATCGAACTTCATCCGCGCGTCTTCGAAGGCCTCGAAGCCGCACTCGTAGGGCGAGAGCTTTTGCGCGTCGGGCCGGTTGGGCGCCAGCAGCGAGCCAAGCGACAGGAGCAGAACCCCAAGCCCGAGCCCGACGATGATGAAGAGAAGAATCGGGAAATACTGTTCCAGCATCGCGGATTGCCCTGGCGTGAAGTACGCCGCCTTGCCCGGTTGAACGACGAGCACCGCGCGGTAAACGATAGCCGCGCTGCCTGTTTTGAAACGAACGACCCGCGTCATGCGTGCGCGTCGACTTGCGGATGGTGCCGGCGGGGAGACTCGAACTCCCACGGCTTTCGCCACTGCCCCCTCAAGACAGCGTGTCTACCAATTTCACCACGTCGGCATTGCAAAGATCGTATTGCGGATTGCCTGCGGCGCCCGGTTCGGACACCCCACGCAAAAAGGATTCTATTTCGGCACGTCTCCGGCTTTGGACGGCACGCTTTGTGGCGCGCCATCGGCGGCCGGCGTCACGGGCGCGCCCGGCAATACTGCCGGTTTTGGCACATCGACCGCCTTGGTGACCGGGGCGTTGCCCATCACGCCCTGCTGCATCACGTCTCTTGGCGCCGATTTGGTGGAGCCGACATACGTGAGCCCCAGGCTCGAGAAAAAGAATACGGCTGCCAGCACTGCGGTGCTGCGCGACAGGAAATTGGCGGAGCCGGAGGCGCCAAAGAGACTGCCCGACGAGCCGCTGCCGAAGGCCGCGCCCATGTCCGCACCCTTGCCATGCTGCAGCAGCACGAGGCCGCACAGCGCCACCGCCACGCCGAGATGCACCACCAACAACAACGACTCCAGGATTGCCATGTTTCTTCCGATCTCCGCCCGTGCCTGTCGCCTAACGATTCAGGCACCGGCAATGGCCAAAAATTCATTCGCGTCCAGCGACGCGCCGCCTACCAGTCCGCCATCAATGTCCGGCATCGCAAACAGCGCCCCGGCGTTGCCTGACTTCACACTCCCGCCATACAGCAGCGTCACCTCGGGGGCCAGGGCACGCTGCAGGCGCTCCCGGAGGAAAGCATGCACTGCCTGCGCCTGTTCTGGCGTCGCTGTACGCCCGGTGCCGATGGCCCAAACCGGTTCGTAGGCCATCACGACCAGCGCCAGTCGCTGCTGCAATACCGCCGCAACAGCGTCGAACTGTCGCCCAACCACCGCCTGCGTGGCCCCGGCATCGCGTTCCGCCAGGGTTTCGCCAAAGCACACCACGGGCGTCAGGCCCGCCGCCAGTGCGGCCACGGCCTTGGCCGCCACCTGGGCGTCCGTTTCGGCATGCAACTGTCGCCGCTCGGAATGCCCCACCAGCACCATGCCAGCGCCGAACTCGGCGATCATCCCGCCGGCCACGTCACCCGTATAGGCGCCTGCGGCATGTTCGCTCAAATCCTGCGCTCCCCACCGCCAGGCGGTGCCCGCCAGGACGTCCCGGGCCTGCCCTAGATAAGGGAACGGAACGCAAACCGCAACATCCCGGCCCGTTTTACCTTGCCAACCGGCGGCCAGCGCCGTCAACAGCGCGGCATTGGAGGCCAGCCCGCCGTTCATTTTCCAGTTGCCAACGACAAGCTTGCTGCGCATTTCGTTTGAACGCGTATCCCGGTTTCGGTTCTGGGCCCGGGCTGCCAGAAGGTGCCTTCACCGGCCGCTTCTAGCGGGCGCAGGCTCCCTCGGCGAAAAGACCCGCCAAAACCCCGAGATTTTACCGCGCCGCAGCACAGGGGGTCAAACCGCCTTCGGGAAAGGCCGGCCGGGGCGGCCGGATTACGCGCCCGCCAGCGCCCGCGCGCGCTTGATGAGCGGGGGCAGGAACCATGCCGCGAGCGTCAGGACGCCCAGCGTGGCCGCCAGCGGTCGGGTGAAAAAGGCAACGAGATTGCCATCGGATTTGATCATCGACGTGATGAAATTTTCCTCCAGCATGCCACCCAGCACCACCCCCAGGATGGCCGGCG
Organism: uncultured beta proteobacterium; assembly: GCA_963805355.1. GTDB lineage: Bacteria > Pseudomonadota > Gammaproteobacteria > Burkholderiales > Casimicrobiaceae > VBCG01. The sequence continues at coordinate 1,438,223 of CAWDTZ010000004.1, forward strand.
CGATGGGAAATCCGTTCTCTTCCAGCACGTAGGCAACCACCCCGGCCACCAGCATCACGCCGATGTCGAACGGCGTGTTGTTGATCGCGAATGCACCAACAATACAGAACAGCAGGATGACCGGCATCAGCATGTTGCGCGGGACCAGCAGGATCTTCTTGGCCACCTTGATACACAGAAAGCCCAGCGGGATCATGATGATGTTGGCAAGGATGAACAGGATGTAGACGGCGTAGATGTTCTGCGGGTTCTGCGTGAACAGCGTCGGCCCGGGATTCATGTTCTTCATGTAGAGCACGCCGATCACGATGGCCGTGATCGAGTCGCCGGGTATGCCGAACACCAGCGCGGGAATCCACGCGCCGGCCAGCGCGCTGTTGTTGGCCGCACCCGCCTCGACGATGCCCTCGACGTGCCCGGTGCCGAACTTCTCCGGCTCCTTCGACAGCTTCTTGCTCATCGCATAGGACATCCATGCCGCGATGTCGGCGCCAGCGCCGGGCAGCGCTCCCACCAAGGTACCGAGGATGCTGCCGCGCAGGATCTGCAGCGGATACTTGACGGTCAGCGCCCACATGCCCTTGAACACGTTGTGGATCGGCTGGTCGACGATCGTAAGGGGCGGGTTGGTATCGACCGCATAGCGGATGATCTCGGAGACGGCGAACATGCCGATCATCAGCGGGATCATGCCGATGCCGCCCATCAATTCGGTGCTGCCGAAGGTGAAGCGTGGAAAGCCGGCGGGATTGCCCAGCCCCACGCAGGCGATCAGCAGTCCGATCAGCAGCGACACCACACCCTTCAGCGGCTGCTCTGCGGTAATGACAATCGCGCAGGTCAAGCCCAGCAGCACCAGCCAGAAATATTCAAAGGAAGAAAAGCGCAGTGCGACATCCGCCAGCGCCGGCGCGGACAGAATCAGCACGGTGGTGCCGAACAGGCCGCCGATCGCCGAAAACACGAGCCCCGCGCCCAGCGCGGTTTCGGCCTGGCCCTTCTTGGTCATCGCATAGGCTTCGTCCGTGTAGGCGGCCGAGGCCGGCGTGCCGGGCATCCGCAGCAGGCAACCGGGAATGTCGCCGGAGAAGATGGCCATCGCCGTGGCGGTGACGATGGTGGCAACGGCCGGGATCGGGTCCATGAAGAAGGTCACCGGCACCAGCAGCGCGGTGGCCATCGTCGCGGTCAACCCGGGGATCGCGCCGACGAACAGGCCGTAGAGTGCGGCGAAGAGCATCGGCAGCAGCGTCTTGACGCTGAACACCATGCTGAAGGCCAGGGCAACTGCGTCCATATCAGTTCCGCCAGTCCGCTCCGAGGGGCTGGTACGCCCGCACCGGGAGTCGCGGGCAATGTGAGCGTGGGCGTTGTTGCACTAGAATGCCCATCCTTGGAGCAGCCCCCAGGGCAACGGGACGCGCAACAGCTTGTAGAACGCATACCAGATAATCAGTGTGGCCACGACCGCCACCACCAGTGCCGGCATGCGGCGCACGCCGAGCACGCTGAGCCAGGTCCACATCAGGATGGGCGCGACGATCAGGAAGCCAACGCGCTCGGCCAGCAGCACGTACGCGGCGATGCCGAGAATGACGGCGGCAAACGCCAGCAGATGGCGACCGGAGCGCATCCATGCGGCGGTCTCGCCCCAAGGCTCGGTCGCCCGGCGGCGATAGCCAAGAACCATCAACATCACGCCACAGACGGCCATGGCCGAAGCAATCACGCCGGGAAACAATCCGGGGCCGACCTGCTGCCCCGGAATGCGCGCAAAGCTCTGGACATGGACCAGCACTGCCAGGCCCAGCAGCAGGAAGAACGCGCCGAAGATCGCGTCATTGATCTTCATGCGTGCCTCCCTCTGCAAGCAGACGGCACGGGGCAGCAACGACGCTGCCTCGTGCGCGACTGCGCAGGATCACTTCGCGAGTCCCACTGCCTTCATCGTTTTGCCCATGGCCGCGTCACCCTTGGCCATGAACGCGGCGAATTCCGGGCCGGGTGCCCACGCGGTGCCATAACCGCGGCTGGCGGCGAAGTCCTTCCACCCCTGGCTTTCGGCGATCTTCTTGATGGCGACCAACAGCTTGGCGTCGACATCGGCCGGCATGCCCTTGGGTCCGGCAATGCCACGCCACGCGGCCACATCGTAGTTGACGCCGATCGCCTGCTGCATCGTGGGCACGTCCGGGAAGATGCCCGAGCGCGTCGCGCCCATCACGGCCAGCGGCCGCGCCTTGCCGGCTTCGATCAGCGCGCGCGCTTCCGGCAGCGAACACGTGACGAGATCCACGCCGCCGGCGACGAGGTCCTGCATGGCCGGGGCCGCGCCGTTGGACGGCACCCACGGCACCGCGTTGGCGGGGAGCTTCAATTCTTCCAGCAACCCGGCCAGCGCCAGGTGCCAGATGCCGCCCTGCCCCGTTCCTGAGGCCTTCAGCTTGCCCGGATTGGCCTTGATCGCATCGACCACGTCCTTCACGGACTTGTACGGGCGAGTCGGCGCGCACCGTCATGCCCGCGGGATCGGAATTGACCAGCGCCAGCGGCGTATACGACGTCGGGTTGAGTTCGGTCAGGCCCTGCCAGTGCATCATCGTGATTTCGACGGTGATCATGCCGATCGTGTAGCCATCCGCCGGGGCCTGCGCGATGGCGCTGTGGCCCACGACGCCGCTGCCGCCCGTCCGATTGACCACGTTGACCGGCTGGCCAAGTTCTTTTTCCAGCATCGTGGCGAAGTAGCGGGCGGTGCCGTCGGTGCCGCCGCCGGCGCCCCAGGGCACGATAAAGGTAATCGGACGATCGGGGTAGGCCGCAAGCGCGACGCCGGTAGCGGCGAGCGCAATGAGCGCGAGAACCGCGCGCGAGATGAATTTCATTTCTTCCTCCTGGGTGACAATGGGTCGATGCCTGTTCCACGCGCACCTCTGCCGGGTGTTTCGCGCTGGACGCGTGTGGACGTTAGCAGCGCGCCCGGAAGCGGTCAAGTGGTCGGACCAATTGTCCGCGCCCACAACATTTGCGGGGCCGATGCCAGGCCGCACATCGAGAACGCGGTTCAGCGTGCTGTGCGGCGCCGCACGAACCTGGCCAATGCGCCCGCCAGAAGCGCCAGGTCGCGCGCCAGCCGCGCATAGCCGGCGTTGGGCTCCAGGGTCACTTCGTCCATGTAGAGAGTGCGCTTCAGTTCGATCTGCAGGCTATGGCGATTCTCAGCCGGCCGTCCGTGCTTGCGCACCAGTTCCACGCCCTTGTAGGGGTCGTTGAGCGCCACGGTGTAACCCAGGCCGCGCGCCGTATCGGCGACCAGCTGCGTGAACGCGGGCTCGCACGTGGTCCCATCGCGATCGCCCAGCACGAAATCCGCTCGCGTGTGGCCCGGGTCGTCGGCCATCGCATCGCCGACGGCGGGCATCGAATGACAATTGACATGCCACACGCCGCCGAACGCGCGATGTTGCGCGTCGAGCAGCGACTGCAGTTCGTCGTGATAGGGCTGCCAGCAACGGCCGATGCGTGCCTGCACTTCGGCCGCGGTGAGCCGGCGCGCATACATCGGCACCCCGCCGCGCGCCAGGCGCCAGACGAGGCCGATGCCCTGCTCGGTCTTGCGTGACGGCGCCACCGGCGCGGGCCAGCCGTCTTCAAGCAACGCAAGGTCGATATCCGCGAGGCTGCGATTGGCGTCGATGTACGCCCGCGGGAAGCGCGCCTCGAGCAACGTGGCGCCGTGCGCCATGGCCCGCTGCCACAGCCGTGCCACGTGCGTGTCCTCGGCCTGGCGCACGATCGCACGTGGCGGCGCATGATCGAAATCGTCCGGATACCACTCGCCGGAATGCGGCGAATCGAGCACCAGCGGCAGCGGCTCGCCGGATGGATCGTGGCGGACGAACGGATGGGTCATGTCAGGGTTCTTGCATGGCCTAGCGCGTCGTTCAGGAAGCACGCCGACAGATGGCGCGGCGCGATCTCGCGCAGCGGCGGTACTTCGATGCGGCAGCGGTCCATCGCATGCGGACAGCGCGGATGAAAGTGGCAGCCCGGCGGTGGATCGAGTGGAGACGGGATCTCGCCCTTGATCGGCACGAAGGTGCGCTTCCTGGGCTCCACCTTGCCGGCTTCGGCCAGCAGCGCCTGCGTATACGGATGGTTGGATTGGCGGAACAGTTCTGCCGATGCGGCGCTCTCCACCACGCGGCCGAGATACATGACGACGACGCGGTCGGCGATGTAGCGCACCACGCCAAGATCATGGCTGATGAAGAGATAGGTGAGATTGAACGCGCTCTTCAGTTCCATGAAGAGGTTCAGCACCTGCGCCTGGATCGACACGTCCAGCGCTGCCACCGATTCGTCGCATACCAGGAACTCGGGCTTCACAGCCAGTGCCCGCGCGATGCCGATACGCGCCCGCTGACCGCCCGAGAACTGATGCGGATAACGCCGCATCAACGTGGGATCGAGGCCCACGCGATTGAGCATCAGGCCCACATACTCGGTCTGCTGCTTGGGCGAGATCACGTGATGGGCCACCGGCGCCTCGCCGACGATGTCCACCACGCGCATCCGCGGATTGAGGGAAGCGTAGGGATCCTGAAAGATCATCTGCATCTTCAACTGCTGCTTCCGCGCCGCCGCGGCATCGAGTCGCGCCAACGATGCGCCCTTCCAGTAGCGTTCGCCATCGGACAGCGACAGCAAGCCGACGGCAAGTCGGCCGAGCGTGGACTTGCCGCAACCCGATTCACCGACGAGACCGAGCACTTCACCCGGAGCCACCGTAAGGCTGACGCGATCCACCGCGTGCACCACCTCTTCCTTCATGTGGGCGCCCAGCGTATTACCGATTTTGGCCGCGAGATCCAGCGATTTGACGAAGCGCTTGGACACGCCGCGCAGTTCCACCAGCGCGGCGAGGTCGACCTCGTGCGGCGTGGCGACTACGCTCATGCCGCCACCGGAACCAGGGGATGGAAACACCGTACCAAGTGGCCACCGACGTCGATTTCGCGGGTCGGCGGCGACGCCGCGCATTCAACGGTCGCGTTGGTGCAGCGCTCGCGAAACGGGCAGCCCGGCGGCAGATCGAGCAGCGACGGCGTCATTCCGGGGATCTGCTTCAACCGGTGGCCGCGCTCGTTGTTGGCGGGCACCGAATCAAGGAGGCCGCGCGTATACGGGTGGGCCGGATGCGCCAGCACGTCCTCGCAGCTCCCTTCCTCGACGATACGGCCTGCGTACATCACGCAGACGCGATCGGCCAGTCCCGCCACCACGGAGAGGTCGTGCGTGATCCAGATCAGCGCGGTACCGGTTTCGCGCGTGAGCTTCTGCATCTCGTAGAGGATCTGGCCCTGGATCGTGACGTCGAGCGCCGTGGTTGGCTCGTCGGCAATGATGAGGGCGGGGCTGTTGAGCAGCGCGATCGCGATGGCCACGCGTTGCCGCATGCCGCCCGAGAATTGGTGCGGATACGCTTCGAGGCGCTCGTCCGGCGAGGGGATGCCCACGCGTACCAGCGCTTCACGCGCCCGGGCGCGGGCTGCCGCCTTGCCGACGGCCTCGTGCGCGAGAACCGCCTCGATCATCTGCACGTCGATGCGCAGGACCGGATTCAGCGTCATCATCGGATCCTGGAAGATCATCGCGATGCGATTGCCGCGCATATGCCGCAGCTGTTCGGCATTGAGCGCGCGCAGGTCGGTCCCGTCCAGCACGATCCGGCCCTCGACAATGCGTCCCGGCGCATCGATGAGGCCCATCAGCGAATAACCGGTCATCGACTTGCCGGAACCGGATTCGCCGACCAGGCCCAGCACTTCGCCACGACCGACCGTGAACGACACGTCGTCCACCGCCTTCACCACGCCGGCCTTCGTGAAGAAATGGGTGCGCAATCCTTCAACGGTAAGTACGGGAGCGTCCACGTGCGCTCTACTTTTGCAGACGGGGATTCAACACGTCGCGCAGCTGGTCGGCGACGAGATTGATGCTGACAATGGTGAGCAGCAGCGCGACGCCCGGGAAGAAACTGATCCAGTACTTGCCCGACAGCAGGTATTGATACCCGTTGGCGATCAGCAATCCGAGCGACGGCTCGGTGATGGGCAGCCCCAGGCCGAGGAACGACAGCGTGGCTTCCAGCGCGATCGCGGCAGCGACCTGCACGGTGGCCACCACGATCATCGGTGGCAGGCAGTTGGGCAGCAGATGCCGGAACACGATGCGCAGCGGTGACAGCGCGAGGCACCGCGCGGCTTCCATGTACTCCTTGCGCTTCTCGACCAGCGCGGCGCTGCGCACCGTACGCGCGTAGTACGCCCACTGGATCGTGACCAGTGCCGCAATCACCTTGCCGGTCCCCTGCCCCAGCACGGCGATCAGGATCAGCGCAATCAGGATCGCCGGAAACGACAGCTGGATATCGACGATCCGCATGATGATCGTTTCGATCTTGCCGCCGAAATACGCGGCGGCGAGGCCGGCCGACAGGCCGATGATCAGCGCCAGCACCGTGCTGGCGGTGCCCACGGCCAGCGAGATGCGCAGCCCGTAGAAAATGGCCGACAGCATGTCGCGGCCCTGGTCATCGGTGCCCAGCCAGAAAGTCCCGCCCGTGGGCGATGCGGAGCCTGGCGGCAGGCGCCCGTCCATCACGTCGAGCTGCGCAAGATCGTAGGGATTCTGCGGCGAAATGAACGGCGCGAAGATTGCTGCCAGCACGATGAGGACCAGCATGCCCAAGCCCACCACTGCCACTGGATTCGACAGGAAATCCGCCACCACCCGTTGCAGCGGACTCTCGGCTGCACGCTCCACCGAGGCAGCTGGCGAAACCGGCAACATGCTGCTCATCCCTTGGTGTCCGTCAGCCGCACCCGCGGGTCCAGCGCGGAATACAGCACGTCGACGACGAGATTGATGAAGATGAACAGCGTCACGATCACCAGCAGGTAGCTGACAATCACGGGGCGATCCAGCAGGTTGATCGAATCGATCAGCAGCTTGCCCATGCCGGGCCACGCGAACACGCTCTCCGTGACGATGGCGAACGCGATCACGCTGCCGAACTCAAGGCCAATCACGGTCACGATCGGAATCAGGATATTGCGCAGCACGTGCACGCCGATCACGCGCCGGTTGGACAAGCCCTTGGCGCGCGCAAATTTCACGTAATCCTGCAGCAGCGCCTCTCGCGTGCCGGCACGCGTGAGCCGGATCAACAGGGCCAGCTTGAAGAGCGCCAGGTTGGTGGCCGGCATGATGAGATGCCGCAGGCCTTCCCAGCTGAGAAACGACACCGGAATCAGGCCGAACAGCCTCACGGTGGGCCCGCGACCGTTGGAGGGCAGCCAGCCCAGCATCACGGAGAACACCATGATCAGCATCAGGCCTACCCAGAACGTGGGCAGCGAAAAGCCCAGGATCGAGCCCGCCATGATCGACCGGCCGGCGATGCCGTTGGGCTTCAATCCCGCCCACAGCCCGAGCGGAATGCCGAGCGCGACGGCGATGATCATCGCGGCGATCGCCAGCTCCATCGTCGCGGGCATCCGCTCGAGGATCAGCCCGAGCGCCGACGTGGCATGCACGAAGGAGCGACCGAGATCGCCGGTCAACGCGCCCTTGAGGAAGACGACGTACTGTTCCCACAAGGGCTTGTCGAGTCCCAGCGCGGCAATCGCGTTCTCGCGGTCGATCTGATCGGCTTGCGGATTGATCAGGATGTCGATCGGGTTGCCGATCGCATACACGCCGACGAATACAAGCAGGGACATCAGCAGCAGCACGACCACGCTCTGCATGCTGCGACGAATGATGAAGACCAGCATCCGCTGGCTCCTTCCTTTCTACTTCACCCCTTGACCGGCATGAAGTGGAGAGGGCGTGTGTATCGGCCTGTGCGCGGCGTGAACTGCACGGCCTACCGCGTGGCCCAAATCGTGAACTGGAACCGAGGGCTTGAGGAAGTACGGGACCATCGACGTGATGTCGGTGGCCACGGCGATCTGCAGTATCTGCACGGGCGATGGTGCGGCAAAGGCGAGCGACGACGCGCCGGCAACCGCGGCGGCAAACAGATGCAAACGGTGTGTTACCGGCATGAACGCCTCGACATCGTGAAGAAAACGCACGGGGGCACAGTCCGGCCGAATGGCGCCTTCCGGCTGTGGCTCTGCAATCTAGCTTGGTTACCGGAGTGCGTCAAACCCGCCAATCGTTGCTCCCTACCCGCACACCGCCCTCGGTCCACACGCCTGCTCCCGGGCCCTGGGCGATGCCTCGGTGCCGCCTGGTCAAAGCGCCGACAAACCCGCGCTGCCGAGGCCACTATTGCAGGCGCAATGCCACCGCTACGATCGCTCCAACCGATCCGCGGCGGGGACGCAGCGCGGCCGATGGCTCCGGACGATGTCGTTCAACGTGGCGTAGTAGCGCTCATCGGTCGTGAGATCGCTTGCGGCCAGCGCTTTGGCCTCCGCCGCCGACAGCGCCCCGCCCGCTTCGTTGAACGCCCGCGCATCGACCAGCGTGCCCATGTCGTAGCGGAATTCGGCGCGCGGTCGCCCGTCCGGGTACCAGGTTCGCTTGAGACCGTGCAGGCGACCGCCGGCATAGGCGGCCTCCAGCTTTTGCTGCCCCTCGCCGGTACGGTCGGGCGTCGAATACCACAGTGCCACCGTGCCGGAGAGCGCGTCGTCATCGAAGGGCAATTGCGCGATCCGCACGCCCGCCGACGACCAGAAGAAAAAGCTGCCCGACCGCTTGCCGCGCGCAAATGCACCGACGACGCGCACGCGCCCGCTGCCATCGCGCAGTGCGTAGGCACCGTGCGGCTGGCCCTCGCGGCAGCCAGCGTCGATCGCGTACTCCTGCGCGGCCACATCGGCCGCGGCGGCCATAGCCGCCATGGCCAGTGCCCCGGCCGCGCGGCGGATTAGCCGCGGCGGCTGGCCCACCATGCGCCGAATTCGCCGACGATGCCGCGGCGAAACGCGAGAACGCAAATGACGAAGATGAGGCCGGTGATCACGGTGACCCACTGTCCGAAGCTGGCCAGGTAACTCTCGAGTCCGATGATCGCGAACGCGCCGACCACCGGGCCGAAGATCGTCCCCATCCCCCCCAGCAGCACCATCAGCACGACCTCGCCCGACATCGACCAATGCACATCGGTAAGCGAAGCCAGCTGGAACACGATGGCCTTGGTGGCGCCGGCCAGCCCCGACAGTCCCGCCGACAGCACGAACGCGATCAGCTTGTACTTGTCGGCATCGTAGCCAAGCGAGACCGCGCGCGGCTCGTTTTCACGGATGGCCTTCAGCACCTGGCCAAACGGCGAATGCACGATCCGGTAGATCAGCAGGAACCCGAGCACGAAGATCGCCAGGACCACGAAGTACATCGCCAGCGTATTGGACAAGTCGATGATCCCGAATAGCTTGCCGCGCGGCACCGACTGGATGCCATCCTCGCCGCCGGTCAGCGGCGACTGCAGACAGAAGAAATAGATCATCTGCGCGAGCGCCAGCGTGATCATCGCGAAATAGATGCCCTGCCGCCGGATGGCCAGCAAGCCGACGACAACGCCGAGCACAGTGGCCGCCACGGTGCCCGCAAGAATGGCGAATTCCGGCGACCAGCCCCATACCTTGGCCGCATGCGCGCATACATAGCCAGCCGACCCCAGGAACATTGCGTGGCCGAAGGACAGCAGCCCGCCGAAGCCCAGCAGGAGATTGAACGCACAGGCGAAGAGCGCAAAGCACAGCGCCTTCATCAGGAACACCGGATACACGCCGGCGAATGGGGCGATGGCCAGCGCCGCCACCATCAGCGCGGTGGCAAGCACGATGCGGTTGCGCGAAGGCGCGGTGGTGGCAGTGAGTGCGGCAGCAGGTGCGTTCATGTCAGCGTTCCCGCCCGAAGAGGCCTTGCGGTTTCAACAGCAGCACCAGCACCATGATCACGAAGATCACGGTGTTGGAGGCCTCCGGATAGAACACCTTGGTCAGGCCTTCGACGATCCCGAGGCCGAAGCCGGTGAGGATCGCGCCCAGGATCGAGCCCATTCCGCCGATCACCACCACGGCGAATACGACGATGATGAGGTTCGCCCCCATCTGCGGGCTGACCTGGTAGATCGGCGCCGCCATCACGCCCGCGAGGGCGGCAAGCCCGACACCGAAGCCGTAGGTGAGCGTGACCATCCGCGGCACGTTGATGCCGAACGCCTGGACCAGCGCCGGGTTCTCCGTGGCGGCGCGCAGGTAGGAGCCGAGCTTGGTCCGCTCGATCACGAACCACGTGCCGAGGCAAACGAGCAGCGAGGCGACGATCACCCACAGCCGGTATTTCGGCAGGAACATGAAACCCAGGTTGAACGCGCCGGCAAATTCTGGGGGCAATCGATACGGCTGCCCGGAACTGCCGTAATAATTGGTGAAGAGCCCTTGCACGATCAGCGCGAGGCCGAAAGTCAGCAGCAGACCGTAGAGATGGTCGAGCTTGTAGAGCCGCGAGAGCATCGTCCGCTCGATGACCACGCCGGTGGCACCGACCAGGATTGGCACCAGCAGCAGCGACCACCAATAGCCGATGCCGAAACGCTCGAGCATGAACCACGCGCAGAATGCGCCCATCATGTACTGGGCGCCGTGCGTGAAATTGATGATGTTGAGGAGGCCGAAGATGACGGCCAGTCCCAGGCTCAGCATCGCGTAGAACGAGCCGTTGATGAGTCCGATCAGCAGTTGCCCAAAGAGGGCCTGCACCGGGATGCCGAAGATTTCAGTCAAAACGGATCCACGCAAACCGCAAGTGCCAAAGGCACGAGCACGACACCGCAACGGCTCGGGACAATCAGACCCTTTCGCCGAGAACGCGAGCGTTGAGTGGCGCCGACAGGCGCCGCTCCAACGCGAGCAGTTGATCCGTCACGCCAATGCGCGGGTGACAAAACGACACTCCCACAAGGCGTGACGGATAGCACTTACTTGACCAGCGAACAACCGCCATCGGCCAGCGGCCGGAACGCCTGGTCGGCAGGAATCGTCGCCTTGACCTTGTAATAGTCCCACGGTCCCTTCGACTCTGCCGGCTTCTTCACTTCAACGAGATACGCCGGGTGGATCTTGCGGCCATCGACGCGGATCGAACCCTTGCCGAACAACGGATCGTCGGTGGGCATTTCCTTCATCTTGGCGACGACCTTCGCGCCATCGTCGGACTTCAGCGCTTCCACCGCCTTCAGATAATGCAGAATGGACGAATACACGCCGGCGTGAACCATCGTCGGGTGAATGCCCTTGTCGCCCGCCGCGAATTTCTTGGCGAAGGCGCGCGACGCGTCGTTCTGGTCCCAATAGAACGTGTTGGTGACGATCAGCCCCTGCGCCGTCGGCAATCCCAGCGCATTGATGTCGGTGAGGAACACGAGGAGACCGGCGAGGTTCTGGCCACCCTTGACGATGCCGAACTCGGCTGCCTGCTTGATCGAGTTGGTGGTGTCGCCGCCGGCGTTGGCCAGCCCGATGATCTTGGCCTTGGAGGCCTGCGCCTGCAGCAGGAACGACGAGAAGTCCTGCGTGTTGAGTGGCGCGCGCACCTTGCCCAGCACCTTGCCGCCATTCTTCAGCACCACGGCTTCCGTGTCGCGCTCCAGCGCCTGGCCGAACGCATAGTCGGCGGTCAGGAAGAACCACGTGTCGCCACCGGTCTTGACGATCGCGCCACCGGTACCATTGGCCAGCATCCACGTGTCGTAGGTCCAGTGCACGGTGTTGGGCGAGCAAGCCTTGCCGGTGAGGTCGGATGATGCCGCGCCGGAGACCAGGAACACCTTGTTCTTGTCCTTGGTGATCTGGTTGACGGCGAGCGCCACGCCCGAGTTGGGCACGTCGGCGATGACGTCGACCTTTTCCGTGTCATACCACTGCCGCGCAATGGCGGAGCCGACGTCCGGCTTGTTCTGGTGGTCGGCGGAGACGAGTTCCACCTTGTAGCCGCGCTTCTCGATACCGGAATCCTCGATCGCCATCTTCGCGGCGAGCACCGAGCCCGCGCCTGCCAGATCCGTGTAAAGGCTCGACATGTCGGTCAGCACGCCGATCTTGATGAGGTTGTCGGAGACCTGCGCCTGCGCCGCGCCCATGGTCAGGGTGGCGGCGACGGCAAGGCCGAGGATGCTGCGTTTGAATGTATTCATGTTGCCTCCTTGGTGATGGGGAACGCTGTTGCTAGACCCCGAGATAGTCGTGCAGCTTGCCCATGTTGGCATCGAGGTCGTCGTTGCGGATCATGTCCGCGACTCGTCCGTGCTCGATGACGTAGTGACGATCCGCAACGGTAGCCGCAAACCGAAAATTCTGTTCGACCAGCAGGATCGTGAATCCCTGCGCCTTCAAGCGTGCAATGGTGCGCCCGATCTGCTGGACGATGACCGGCGCCAGGCCCTCGGTGGGCTCGTCGAGCAGCAACAGGCGCGCGCCGGTGCGCAGGATGCGCCCGATTGCCAGCATCTGCTGCTCGCCGCCCGACAACTTGGTGCCCTGGCTCGTGCGCCGTTCCAGCAAATTGGGAAAGAGCTCGTAGATCTGCGCCACGGAGAGTCCGCCCGCGCGCACCACCGGCGGCAACAGCAGGTTCTCCTCCACGTTGAGCGACGCAAAGATGCCGCGCTCTTCCGGGCAATAGGCGATGCCCTGCCGCGCAATGCGGTTGGACGGCATGCGGATCAGCTCGTTCCCTTCAAATTGGATGGCACCCTCGCGCCGCGGCACGATACCCATGATCGACTTCAGCGTGGTGGTCTTGCCCGCGCCGTTGCGACCAAGCAGCGTGACCACTTCGCCGGCGCGCACCTCGAAGTCGATGCCGTGCAGGATATGCGACTCGCCATACCAGGCATTGAGGCCCTTGACGGTCAGCAGCGCCGCGGCGCTGCCCTGCGCGAGGTCCGCCGGGGCGGTTTCAAGCATGTCCCGCTCCCATGTAGGCCTGCACGACATCGGGATTCTTCGACACGGTAGCGTAATCGCCCTGCGCAAGAATTTCGCCGCGTGCCAGCACGGTGATGTGATCGGCCAGCGTGGAGACCACCGACAGGTTGTGTTCGACCATCAGTACCGTGCGGTTGACGGCGACCTTGCCGATCAGCATTGCGATGCGCTCGACGTCCTCGTGGCCCATCCCCGCCGTCGGTTCGTCGAGCAGAAGCATTTCCGGCTCCAGTGCGAGCGTGGTTGCGATTTCGAGCGCACGCTTGCGGCCGTACGATAATTCGACGGCGGTGTTCTGCGCAAACTCGGACAAGCCCACCGCGTCGATCAATTCGAGAGCGCGAGCATCAAGCGCATTGAGGCCGCGCGCCGAACGCCAGAAATCGAAGGAATGCCCTTGCTTCCGCTGCAGCGCGATGCGCACGTTTTCAAGCACCGTCAGGTGCGGAAACACCGCCGAGATCTGGAACGAACGCACCAGGCCCATCCGGGCGATGGCGGCGGGATGCGACCCCGTGATCTCGCGGTCGTTGTAGAAGATCTGGCCGCGCGTAGGCGTGAGAAAGTGCGTGAGCAGGTTGAAGCACGTGGTCTTGCCGGCGCCGTTGGGGCCGATCAGCGCGTGGATGGTGCCGCGGCGGATGACCAGGTCGACGTCCTTGACGGCAACGAAGCCCTTGAACTCCTTGGTGAGCTTGCGGGTTTCGAGGATGGTGTCAGTGGGCATGCGCAGGCGGGTGGCGGTAGATTCCGAGAGCGGGAAATAAGTGCGGGCGGCGGATTATGCTTTTGTGGCAGCCGTTGGCGCAACCTGCATTCGCGTTTTCCGCGACTTATTCACTGCGTGCGCCATTGCGGTGCACGCTTGCCGAGAAACGCATCGATGCCTTCCTTGGCGTCGGGATCCAGCATGTTGCAAGCCATCGACTCGCCTGCCAGTGCGTACGCATCGGGCAGGGTCCGCTCGATTTGCGCGTAAAACGCCTGTTTACCCATGGCCACGGCGGCCGGGCTTTTAGCCGCGATCATCGCGGCGAGCGACCCGATGGCGGTATCGAGCTGCGCGGCGGGGACCACGCGATTGATCAGGCCCCAATCCATTGCCGTAGGCGCGTCGATCATTTCACCGGTCAACAGCATCTCCATCGCGCGCTTGCGGGGCACGTTGCGCCCGACCCCTACGCCCGGCGTTGTGCAGAAGATGCCGGCGTTGATGCCCGATAACCCGAATTTGGCCGTTTCGGCGGCCACCGCGAGGTCGCACATCGACACCAGCTGGCATCCGGCCGCCGCCGCCGGGCCGTGCACGCGGGCGATTACGGGCTGTGGCAGCCGCGTCAACTTCAGCATCATCTGCGCGCACGCATCGAACAGTTGGCGCTGCCATTGGTGATCCACATGCGCGCGCATTTCCTTGAGGTCATGACCGGCGCAAAACGCCCGGCCGGCGCCGGCGAGCACGACCACGCGAACCGCGCCATCACCGGCGATCGCGTCGAGCGCTGCATCAAGCGCTGCGATCATCGCAGTGGATAACGCATTGAAGCGATCGCCCTGATTCATCGTGAGCGTGGCGATCCCGTTGGCGACGTCACGCAAGAGCATGGGCTGCAGGTCCGCTTCAAGGGGTGCGTTCATGGGACTTCTCCGTTACTCATCGGGCAGGTCAATCCGGCGTTTGCAAGCCCGCAGGCGACACCGGGCCGACGCGGTTCTCCACCCTTCGTCGCCGGTGAACATCAACCCTCATCAACGCGGAATCAAGCGACATTTGCTGCAAACCAGTTTATCTACTGGCTATTATCCCCATACCTTACGCCGATTTCCGACGATTCGTCATGACCATCGACTCACCGCCGCCGTCGCTCGCCTCCGCCCGCGCCCGCATCGCCGCCACCCATCGTCCGCCCGAGCCCACTGTGATGCAGGCGCTCGTCGACGAGGCCATGTTCGCGCCGGCGGTACTGGCCGCCACGCAACGACTCGCCACGCAACTGGCGCTGGGCATTCGCGCCGCCCGCACCAAGTCCGGCGGCGTCGATGCGCTGATGCTCGAGTTTTCGCTCGAATCGAACGAAGGCGTGGCCCTCATGTGCCTGGCGGAGGCCTTGCTGCGCATTCCGGACGCCGCCACGCGCGACCGCCTGATTCGCGACAAGATCGGCCGTGGCGACTGGCGCGCGCATATCGGACGCAGTCCCTCGGTGTTCGTCAACGCGGCGGCATGGGGACTGCTGGTCACCGGAACCCTGGTCGATTCGCGCAGCGATTCGGCGCTCGAACGCGCGGTCGCGTCGATGCTGCGCAAGGGCGGCGAGCCGCTGATCCGCAAGGGTGTGGACTTAGCCATGCGCATGCTCGGGCGCCAGTTCGTCACCGGCCGTACGATCGAGGAGGCGCTGGTCAACGCACGGGAGCGCGAAGCGCGCGGCTATCGCTTTTCCTTCGACATGCTGGGCGAGGCGGCGCTCACCGCTGCCGATGCGCAGCGCCACTACGATGCGTACGAACATGCGATCCATGCGATCGGCAAGGCGGCGGACAATGCGGGCGCGCAGAACGGACCCGGCATCTCGGTCAAGCTGTCCGCACTGCATCCGCGCTATACGCGACTGCAACGCGAGCGCGTGATGCATGAACTGCTGCCCCGGGTGCGGACGCTGGCACTGCTCGCCCGCGACTACCGCATCGGCTTCAACATCGATGCCGAGGAGGCCGATCGCCTCGAGCTTTCACTCGATATTCTGGCGGCGCTCGCCGGCGACCCTGCACTGGCCGGCTGGGACGGCCTGGGCTTCGTCGTGCAGGCCTACCAGCGCCGCGCCCGGGCGGTGATCGACTGGCTGATTGCGCTCGCGCGCATCCACCAGCGCCGGCTGATGGTGCGGCTGGTGAAGGGTGCCTATTGGGATTCCGAAATCAAACGGGCCCAGGTCGACGGGCTGGCCGACTATCCGGTGTTCACGCGCAAGGTGCATACCGACGTTTCGTATCTGGCCTGCGCACGGGCGATGCTGAACGCGCCCGACGCGCTGTTCCCGCAGTTTGCAAGCCACAATGCTTTCACGATCGCCGCCATCCATACGCTGGCCGGCGGTGCCGACTACGAATTCCAGTGCCTGCATGGCATGGGCGAATCGGTTTACGACCAGCTCATCGTTACTGGACCCCTGCATCGGCCCTGCCGCATCTATGCGCCCGTGGGTTCGCACGAAACCTTGCTGGCCTATCTCGTGCGGCGCCTGCTGGAAAATGGCGCCAACTCCTCCTTTGTCAATCGCATCGTCGACCCGTCGGTTGGCATCGCGGACCTGGTCGACGACCACGTCGCGCGTGCCCAAGCCAGCGGAGGCACGCCGCATCCGCGCATACCGTTGCCGCCGGATCTGTTCTCCGACCGGCGCAACTCGCGCGGCATGGATTTCACCGACGAGGCGGTGCTGGCGATCCTGTCAACGGCCGTGCGTGCGCCGAAAGCGATCCGCGTCGTGCTGCCCATGCTCGCGATGGCTGCGAAGGTGGCGCCTCGCGAAGCGGCCACCATCCGCAATCCTGCCGATCACGAAGACATCGTGGGCATGGTGCAGGCAGCCAACGCCGAGGACGTCGCCCATGCGGTCGCCGCGGCGCTGGCCAGCCCCTGGCTGTCGACACCGGCCGCGGCGCGGGCCACGTTGTTGGAGCGTGCAGCCGATTTTCTGGAGGCGGAACGCCCGGACTTGATCGTGCTGCTGGCACGCGAGGCCGGCAAGTCTTTGCCCAATGCAATGGGCGAAGTGCGCGAGGCGGTGGACTTCTGTCGCTACTACGCCGCGCAGGCAAGGCGCGAGCTTGATGGAACGTCGCCGCACGGACCGCTCGTTTGCATTGCGCCGTGGAATTTCCCATTGGCGATTTTCGTGGGCCAGGTCGTCGCGGCGCTGGCCGCCGGCAATTCGGTACTGGCCAAGCCCGCGGAGCAGACGCCGTGCATTGCCGCGGCGGCAATAGAACTGCTGCATCGTGCCGGCATTCCCGCTTCCGCGTTGCAAATGCTGCCCGGCCGCGGCGAAACGGTGGGGGCGGCGCTGGTGGGCGACGCCCGGATTGCGGGCGTGCTGTTCACCGGCTCCACGGCTGTTGCACAAGGCATCAACCGCACGCTCGCGCAGCGCGATGACGAGCCCCTGCTGATCGCGGAGACCGGCGGCATCAACGCGATGATCGTCGACAGTTCGGCGCTGCCCGAGCAGGTTGTGCAGGATGCCATCACGTCCGCGTTCGACAGCGCAGGCCAGCGCTGTTCGGCCTTGCGCCTGCTTTGCGTGCAGGACGATGTGGCCGACATCATCCTGCCGATGCTGCGTGGTGCGATGGCCGAACTCGCCGTGGGCGATCCGCGCGACCTGGCGACGGATATCGGCCCGGTGATCGACGCCGAGGCGCGCGATGCGCTGGCCGACCATGTGGCGCAGCTGCGAGCCAGCGGCGCCGCCATCGAGCAACCGGCGCTGCCCGCGTCGACGGCGCGCGGGACATTCTTCGCGCCCACGCTGATCGGTCTTGCGGAAGCGGCGCAGCTGCGGCGCGAAGTCTTCGGACCGGTGCTGCATGTCGTGCGCTATAGCGAAGGCGCGCTGGGGGCGCTGCTGGAGGCCATCAACGCACTGGGCTATGGACTTACGCACGGCATCCAGACGCGCATCGACGAAACGGTGGATTTCATTGGCACGCGTGTGCGGGCCGGCAACGTCTACGTCAACCGCAACATGGTCGGCGCCGTGGTCGGCGTCCAGCCATTCGGCGGCGATGGCCTGTCGGGCACGGGTCCGAAGGCGGGTGGTCCGCATTACCTGCGCCGCCTGGTGCAGGAGACCGAAGTGATCAAACCCGCTGCCATGAATCAACCGACACTGCTGCCCGGCCCTACCGGCGAAGCCAACACGCTGACGCTGCATCCGCGCGGTCGCATCGCCTGCCTCGCTGCCGATGCGCAGGCACTGGCGCTGCAGGTGCGCACGGCCCTCGCGCTCGGCAATACGGTGCTGCTCCAGGCTTCGACCATCGCCGAAGGCATTGCCAGGGACGCCGGTGCGGGGTGCGAGATCATGGCCGATCCCCTTGCCGGCGCACCCGATGCAGTGATGTTCGCCGGCAGCCCAGCGGCGGCGGCGTTGCTGCGCCAACGCCTGGCGGCACAGGATGGCGCGCTGATTCCCTTGCTGGTGCCGTGCGACGGCGCCTACGCCACCGCGCGCCTCGTGTGCGAGCGCACGCTGGCGATCAATACGACAGCTGCAGGAGGCAATGCCTCGCTGCTGTCACTGACCGAGTCCACGCCGTGAAAGCAATCACGCCATCGGCCAGGCCATCCGCCATGCATTGCAGCGAGACTGAAGCCTCGCCGACCACCCAACTTACTCGATCGCGGCCGCCGACTTCGCGCGGGCGCGCAGCACGAACTTCTGGATCTTGCCGGTGGAGGTCTTGGGCAGCGCCTCGAACACGATCTTCTTCGGCACCTTGAAACGCGCGAGCAGGCCCCGGCAATGTTCGATCATTTCCGCCTCGGTGACCGCTGCGCCGGGCTTCAACTCGACATAGGCACATGGCGTCTCGCCCCACTTCGCGTCGGGCTGGGCCACGACGGCAACCGCGATCACGGCGGGGTGCCGATACAGCGCGTCCTCGACCTCGAGCGAACTGATGTTTTCGCCGCCGGAAATGATCACATCCTTGCTGCGATCCTTGATCTTCACGTAACCATCGGGTTGCAGAACGGCGAGATCGCCCGAATGGAACCAGCCACCCGCAAACGCTTCCGCGGTGGCCGTGGGGTTCTTGAGATATCCCTTCATCGTGACATTACCGCGGAACATGATCTCACCCATCGTTTCTCCATCGCGTGGGACTTCGCGCATCGTTTCGGGATCCATCACGGTCATCCCCTCCTGCATCGTGTACCGCACCCCCTGGCGGCCGTTGCGCTCGGTGCGCGCACCGATGTCCATCGCGGCCCAGGCGTCCTGCCGTGCGCACACCGCCGCGGGACCATAGGTTTCGGTGAGGCCATAGACATGCGTGAGGTCGATGCCGAGGCGCTCCATGCCCTCGATCATGGCCGCCGGCGGAGCCGCCGCCGCCACCAGCGCCGATACGCGCTGCGTGATGCCGCCTTTCATGGCCTCCGGCGCATTGATCAGCAGCGAATGCACGATCGGCGCGCCGCAGTAGTGCGTGACCTTGTGGTCGCGGAACGCATCGAAGATCGCGCCGGCCTCGACCTTGCGCAGGCACACGTTGGTACCCGCATTGGCGGCCATGGTCCATGCGAAGCACCAGCCGTTGCAATGAAAAAGCGGCAAGGTCCACAGGTAGACCGAATGCCGCGGCATGCCCCAGTCGACGATGTTCGATATCGCGTTGAGATAGGCGCCGCGGTGGTGGTACACCACGCCTTTCGGATTGCCCGTCGTGCCTGACGTATAGTTGAGCGAAATGGCATCCCATTCGTCCGCAGGCGGCTGCCATTCATAGGCGGGATCGCCGTCCGCCAGAAGCGCCTCGTAATCCGTGTCGCCCAGCAACTCGCCACCGGGACCCGAGGCGTCGACGATGTCGATCACCACAGGCCGGCGCTTGACCAGCGCCAGCGCTGCCTTGATGAGCGGCGAGTACTCGGTGTCGGTGAGCAGCACCCGGGCTTCGCCGTGGTCCAGCATGAACGCCAGTGCCTCGGCGTCGAGACGCGTATTGAGGGTGTTGAGCACCGCGCCCAGCATGGGGATGCCGAAGTGCGCCTCGATCATCTCCGGCGTGTTGCTGAGCATGGCCGCCACGGTATCGCCGCGCTTGATGCCGCGGCGCGCCAGCGCGCTGGCCAGCCGTCGCGACCGGAGGTCGACTTCACGCCACGTGGTGCGCCGGTTGCCGTGAATGATCGCGACGCGTTCCGGCCAGATATTGGCAGTGCGCGCCAGCAACGACAGCGGCGTCAACGGCGCGTAGTTGGCGCCATTGCGGTCGAGACCCTCGACAAATGCATTCATGGTCCATCCCTCCGGAACTTTCTAGTTATGGCAACCATCGTAGCAAATGCCCGATTCGCTGCTTGCCCCTAGGGCTCGATTTCGCTACCCTCGGCGCACCTCGCCTACAAGTTGCCACCATGGGTCATCGCCTCTCCAAGATCGTTACACGCACCGGCGATTCCGGCACCACGGGCCTGGGTGACGGTTCGCGCGTGGCCAAGACGTCGCCGCGCATCGAGGCCATCGGCACCATCGATGAACTCAATTCGGTCATTGGCCTCCTGCTCACCGAACCGTTGCCGCCGGCCATTGCCGAATGCCTTCTCACCATCCAACATGATCTCTTCGACCTTGGCGGCGAATTGTCGATTCCAGGTGCCACGATGGTCACGCCGGCGCACATCGACCGCCTCGAACGCGAGGTCGAGCAGCTCAACGCTACTTTGCCGCCGTTGAAGGAATTCATACTGCCCGGCGGCACGCGCGGCGCTGCACTGGCGCATGTGGCGCGCACCGTGTGTCGCCGCGCCGAGCGCACGTTGATCGAAGCGGCCACCGACGGTGCCGTGACCGGCAATGCGCGGGTCTACGTCAATCGCCTTTCCGACCTGCTGTTCGTGCTGGCGCGCGCCGTCAACCGCGCCGCCGGGACGCCGGATGTGCTTTGGCAAAAGGGCCGCGCCCGCGGCTGACCCGACGATGGCAGTCGCCGCTCCTACCGAGAAGAGCATCCGCCTCACGGCGCTCCTGTCGCGCGTCGCGATGGGCGATCAGGTGGCATTCGGCGAGTTCTATGAAAAAACTTCGTCGCATCTATATGGCGTCGCGCTGCGTATCTTGCGTGACCCGTCTGCTGCCGAGGAGATCCTGCAGGAGGCCTACGTCAACGTCTGGCACCACGCCGGCTCCTATGAAGCCGCCAAGAGCCAGCCGCTGACGTGGCTTACCACGATTGTCCGCAATCGGTGCCTTGATCAGTTGCGGCGGCGGGAACTGGATACGGTCACCCTTAGCTCCGACGACGACGATGCTCCTGCCTACGATCCGCCCTCCGATGCACCATCGCCCGCCGCCATGCTGGTGGCCGGCGCCGAGGCGCGTTCGATCCGGGATTGCGTCGACACGCTCGACGCGGGGCCCAAACAGGCCATCGCGCTCGCCTTCTATCACGGCCTGTCGCACGCCGAATTGTCGGCGCAACTCCGCGAGCCGCTGGGCACCGTCAAGTCCTGGGTGCGCCGTGGCCTTGAAAAACTGAAGACCTGCCTTGACCGCGCCGGCTACGTCCGCTCCGAATGAACCTCTCCCGCCCCGACCGAACGCAACGTCTCGACCTGCTTGCCGCGGAATACGCGCTGGGCACGCTGCCGGCACGCGCGCGGGCGCGGCTCACGCGCATGGCGCAGACCGACACCGTGGTTGCCGCCGCCATTCGCAGCTGGGAGCAGCGCCTGTCGCCGCTCGCCGAAGGCGCGCCGCCGATCACGCCGTCGCCCCGCCTTTGGAAGCTGATCACGCTGCGCCTCGGGCTGGACGCCGTGCGTGCCACGACGCCACCGTCATGGTGGAATCGTGTGGCGCTATGGCGCGGACTGACTCTCGCCAGCTTCGTCGCCGTGTTCGCGCTCGGCGTGATGCTGCTTTCTCCCGCGCCTGTGGCACCGGAACAGGCCATCGTCGCGGTGCTTGCGGGACCCGATGCCAAGCCCGCGCTGATCGCCACGATGGCGCGCGCCGACCGCATATTGACCGTCAAGTCGATCGGCGCCGCCAACGTCCCGCCAGACAAGGCGCTGGAACTGTGGATGTTGCCCGACGGCCAGCCACCGCGCTCGCTGGGCGTACTTGCCCGGGGCACCGTCGCCAAGGTCACCTTGCCCAGTCTTCCGGACGTCGCATTCGCCAATGTGCCGGCGCTGGCCGTCAGCCTGGAAGCGGCTGGCGGCTCGACCACGGGCGCACCGCAAGGGCCCGTGCTTTATTCCGGCAAGCTCGAGCGGATGTATTGAGCTCCCGGGATTCCATGGCCACGGCGATGGGATGGTCAGGCACTGCATTGCCGGCCGGGCGGCGCCACGCGCCGGTCGTTCTCGATCGCGTGTTTTCCATCCGATGAAAATTCCCAAGCGTCTCGAGCCGCTGCTCGAAGACGGCCTGATCGATGGCGTCGTCCGGCAGCTCATGAGCGGCAAGGAGGCCATGGTGTTCGTCGTCCGTTGCGGCGACGAAACGCGCTGCGCCAAGGTCTACAAGGAAGCGAACAAGCGCGCATTCCGCCAGGCGGTGGACTACACCGAAAATCGCAAGACCAAGAATACGCGGCAGGCCCGCGCCATGGCCAAGGGCACGCGGTTCGGGCGCAAGTCCCAGGAGGCGGCCTGGCAGAACGCCGAAGTCGATGCGCTGTATCGGCTCGCCGCAGCCGGCGTGCGCGTGCCCCGTCCCTACAACTTTCACGAAGGCGTGCTTCTGATGGAACTGGTCGCCGACGAACATGGCGAAGCAGCACCGCGCCTCAATGACCTCGACTTCAAGCCGGAGGTGGCGCGCAAGCATCATGAAAATTTGATCCGCGAAGTGGTGCGGATGCTTTGTGCCGGCGTCATTCACGGCGACCTTTCCGAGTTCAACATACTGCTCGGCGCAGACGGGCCGGTGATCATCGACCTGCCGCAGGCCGTGGACGCGGCCGGCAACAATCACGCGCCCAAGATGCTCGAGCGCGATGTCGCCAACCTGCGCAACTACTTCGGCCGCTATGCGCCTGATTTGCTGGCCACCGATTACGGTCGCGAAATCTGGGCGTTGTTTGAAGCAGGCAAGCTCGCACCCGACTCGCCGTTGTCGGGCCGCTTCGAACGCATCGAGAAAGAGGTCGATCTCGACAGCGTGCTGCGGGAAATCGAGGATGCACGATTCGAGGACGCCGCCCGCAGGCTGCGACTGCAGGACGCCAACTAGTCTCCGGGCAAGTCCGGGCGCACGGCGCAATCGGCTTTTTTGATACAGCCACCTGTCCTATCGAAAACGCTGTTTTGTACGCTACATTATGATCGGTACCGTTGGTATCCATCAATCCTCTCGCCACGAAAACCCTGTTTTCCCCATGCTCCCGGTATGGAATTTATGGTGCATTTTTCTTCAAATAATCATAAATCTGAATACTCTAGTTAATGTTCATAATTAATGCCTAAAACCCCCGAAATGCGCTTCTCGCGCCCATGTCTGCCGGAAGTAGCGCCGAGAATTCCCGGGCATCACTTCGAACCCGCATCAGGGTTAAATCCCAACTTGTTGATCTGTTGGGTTCGTTGCGTTGCGAAACCGGTTGTTTCCTGTCTATCACTACGATACAGTCGATTTGTACCTTACAGCGCCGCCTAGTCCCGTAGTCGGCGTTTCACCTTCGAGCTGGCGCATCTGATCAACTTCCAAAGGGCACAACCATGAACGCGTTCGTCTCTTCCGCATTGCTCTCGCAACGTAGTCCCAGCGATGTCATCGAGCATCTCGACGGCAACGCCGATTTCACCGTTTCATCGCAGCTGTCGTTTCGCTACGAGCGGGAGCGCGCGCTGCTGACGACGCTGTGGGATCCGCACGGCGTACCGTCATTCAATGTCGAATTGCTGCACGACCTGGAGCGTGGCAGTCAGACGATCGAAGGCTATTTCAGCGGCGCGGAAGCGCGCCACCCGCTGCGCCACATTCTGGTTCGCTCCGCCGTGCAGAACGTGTTCTGCGCCGGCGGTGACCTCGGCTATTTCCTGCGGCTGATCACGGCGCAGGATCGCGCGCGACTCACCGAATACGCGCGCGCTGCAGTCAACGTGACGTACCGCAACTACACGGCTCACGACCTGTCAGGCGTGACGACCATCGCGCTGCTCGAAGGTGACGCGTTGGGCGGCGGTTTCGAATCAGCGTTGTCATGCGATATCGTCATCGCGGAAAAGCACATCAAGGCCGGCTTTCCCGAGGTGCTGTTCAACATGTTCCCCGGCATGGGAGGCCTGTCCTTCCTCTCCCGCCGCGTGGGGCGCCAGACCGCCAACCAGCTGTCGCGTACCGGACGCCTCTACTCCGCGCAGGAGCTCTTCGAAATGGGCGTCATCGACCAGGTCGTCGACACCGGCGAAGCCCCCGAAGCAGCCGCGCGACTCATCCGCACGCGCGAACAGCAGTACGGCGCGCATTCGGCAATGAACTCGGTCGACCGGATGTTGAATCCCGTCACCCTCGGCGAACTCACCGACGTCGTGCGTTTGTGGGTTGATTGCGCGATGCAGATGACCCCCCGCAGCATCGAGTGGATGCGCCGCCTGCACCAGCAGCAGCTCGCCGCATTCGGCCGTCCGCTCGAGGTGGCAACTTGCGACGATCGTGTCGCTGCGTGAACAAACAGGCGATGGCAGTCATCAAACGGCGCGCGAAGTCCGGATAAAATTGCGTATGTCGATCAAACAAACATGGAGTGGGAATGCGGCGACGGGTTGCAGTGACCGGCATGGGAGTCGTGTGTCCGCTCGGCGGCGCGGTAGAGGCCGTCTGGGCGAGTGCCATGGCCGGCCATTCGGCGATCGCATCGCGTACCTTCACCAATGCCGCCACCGGCGCGACCCTCACAGTACCGGCGGCCAGCATCCCGGATGCGGCGCTGCGACCGGTGCCCAAATCCGACCTCGCGTGGTCCGATCGTTTCGGCCGTCTGGCACTGATGGCAGCGGCCGAAGCGATCGCCGATGCAGGGCTGCGATTCGAGCGCGAGGATCGCAGCAGGATCGGCGTCAGTTCGGGCACCTGCATGGGCGGGATCACCGAGACGGAAGTCGGCTTCAACGCCATTTACCTGCGGCATCGTCCCAAGGTTCATCCATTCACGGTGCTGCGCACGATGTATAACGCGCCCACCGCGCTGGTCGCGGCGGCGCATAGACTCACCGGACCGGCCTTGGCGTACAGCACCACGTGTTCGTCGTCGTCGGTGGCCATTGGCGAGGCCGCCCGCCAGATTCGCCACGGCTACGCGGACGTGATGATCGCCGGCGGCGCCGAGTCGCTCCTCACCTACTCCGCCATCAATTGCTGGTACTCCGCGCAATTGCTGGCGCCACTGCACGAAGAACCCGCGCAGAGTTGCCGCCCCTTCGATGCCACGCGCAACGGCACTGTGCTGGGCGAAGGCTCCGCGTACGTGGTGCTCGAGGACTGGGACCACGCCTTGGCGCGCGGCGCGCGCATCCATGCGGAACTCGCGGGCTATGCATGCACCGCCGACATCGGCCATCTAACGCAGCCGTCGGTGGACGGCCAGGCGAGTTCGATGCGGCAAGCTCTGGCCGATGCCGCCATCGACGGCGGCGCGGTCGGTTACGTCAACGCGCACGGCACCGCCACCCGGCTCAACGACGAAGTGGAAACGAAAGCGATCAAGCAGGTATTCGGTGACCACGCACCGCAGCTTGCCGTGAGCTCGACCAAGTCGATGGTGGGGCATATGGTGGGCGCGGCCGGGGCGATGGGCCTCATAATGTGCGTCAAGGCGTTGACCTCCGGACAGGTACCGCCCACCGCTAATCTCAACCATCCCGACGCCGAATGCGATCTCGATTACATTCCCAACGCCGGCCGCAGCGCGCCGGCGTTGCGCGCGGCAATCAGCAATGCCTTCGGATTCGGCGGCACGGCGGCTAGCCTCGTCGTCGTGAAAAACGCGTGAGCGCCAACCCGACGCGGAAATAGCATGTCGAACACGATCCACTGGTCGCAGCAACGCAAGGCCGTGCGCGCCCTTCTGCGCCCCTTCGCGCAGCCGAGTTTTGCGCGCGCGCTGCCGCTGCTGGTGCTCGACTGCACACTCTATCTCGGCGCGCTCTTCGGGGTCGTCGCGCTTCCCGGCGTGGGCTGGAAACTGCTGGCGTCAATCGTCGCCGGCCTCGCCATCGCCCGACTGTTCGTGTTGGGACACGATGCATGCCACCAGTCGTTGACGCCTTCGCGCCGCGCCAATGCCTGGTTCGGGCGCATCGTTTTTCTGCCGTCGCTTACGTGCTACAGCCTGTGGGGCGCCGGTCACAATCTTGCGCACCACGGCTTCACCGGACTGCGCGGCCAGGACATGGCGTGGGTGCCGTTGTCGCCGGAAGCGTATCTCGCGCGTTCGCGCGGTGCGCGCTGGCTCTATCGGGCCTATCGCTCGTGGTGGGGTGCCGGCCTCTACTACGGCCTCGATATCTGGTGGCGGCAACAGTTTTTCCCGCGCGGCAAGGTGCGCCGTGTCTTCATGCTCGATTCCTGGCTGGTGACGGCGTTTCTCGCGGCCCAGATTGCATTGATGGCGTGGCTTGCGCACGTCACCGGGCAGGCGCCGGCGGTGCTGATCGGATTGGGCATCGTGCTGCCGTATCTGTTGTGGCTGTGGATGGCGGGCTTCGTGTTCTATCTCCACCACACCGACGAGACTGCCCGCTGGTTCGACGACGAAGTGGAATGGCGCGCCGCGCAACCCAATCTCGACGGCACGCACGGCACGCAGCTGCCGTTTCGCTTCGACCTGTTGCTGCACAATGCGCTCGAACATACGGCACACCATGTCAATCCCGCGATCCCATGCTATCGGCTGGCCGCGGCCCAGCGCGCGCTCGAGGCCGCCAATCCTTCGGACGTCCCCAGGCGGGCGGTCAGCTGGCGGCGTTACCTCGCGATTACGCGTACCTGTCAGCTTTATGACAGCCGCAACCACCATTGGGTGACCTTCGCCGAGCTGGAGGCGATACCCGCGGCTGCGGGCACGCGTTAGACTCGCGCTTTCCAACGACTGCAGATGACCATGAACCGCAACGAAGAAATTCTCTCGGTAGTGCGCCAGTTCGTCGAAGACCTCGGGCAGGATCCTTCCAAAATTATCCCGTCCGCGCAGTTGAGCGATCTTGGCATCGACTCGCTCCACGCGGTCGATCTGGTGTTTCGCTTCGAGGAGCATTTCGAGATCGACATCCCGATGGAACGATTCCGCGCCACCACCGTGGCGGAAGCCGTGGACTTCATCAACGGCCTCCTGCAGAACCCGCAACCGGCCGCCTGACCCGGCGGCGGTTCACGCCTGGCGCGGATTGCGATTGGCGATCCGGCCGCCCTGCAGCAGGGCCGATACCGCTGATTTGGTGAGCGCCGTGGTGGTCGCCAGTTCCGCCAGCGCGGCCGCCGCATCCGAATCGGGCGCGGACGACAGGTAGTCGCGCATGCTCTTGGCGTTGGCCGCCAGTGCAATGGCCCCGATGTTGGCACTGGTGCCGTCGATCTTGTGCAGCGCATCGCGCGCTACCCGCATGTTGCCTTCGGCCACGGCCTTGCCGAGTTCGGCCACGGCCGCATCGAGGTCATCGAAGGTGGCTGCCGTATAGCGTTGCAGGAAATTCTGATCGCGGTTCGCGATCCGCCGCAGTGCCTCGATACGATCGGAGTCGACCAGCGCCAGCGACGCAGGCTCGCGCCGCTGCACCGCTGGTGCATCGGAATTCGATGGCGCCGCGATGGCCGGCGTCATCGGCACGGCTGCGGGTGGCTCGATCCGGTCGGCGGGCAACGCGGGTCGCACGCCGCCAGCTTCGGCTTGCCGCAGCTTGGCACCCGCCATCAACCGTTCAATGGCGGCGATAAGGTTGGCGCCCGTCACGGGCTTCGTCAGGTAATCGTTGGCGCCGGCTTCGAGGCTTTCATGCTGCGCCACCGGCGTGGCATCCGCCGAGAGAATAACGATGGGCAGGCGATTGCCCGTGCCAATTTCGCCGGCGCGATACAGCTTGATCACGTCGGGACCCGACATCTCCGGCATATTGAGATCGAGGATCGCGAGGTCGAAGCCGCCCTCCGCCATCAGGTCGTAGGCTTCGTCGCCACGCTCGGCCAACTTTACCGCATGACCGGCATCGGTGAGAATCCGCGCCAGCAGCATCTGGTTGCTGCGATTGTCGTCGGCCAGCAGGATGGTGAGCGCACGGCTGACGCTGCTGGCCGGGGCGGGCACGTCGTCCGGCACCACGGCGCGACGATGCACGAGGGCCGCCAGCTGCGTATGCAATTCCTCCGGCGCAACATTCTGCGCCAGCAACCCGGCGGCACCGCTGCGCAGCAGCGCACCGGCCTGCATGGGGGAGGTGACTGTCGTCACGACCAGCCACGGACAGATAAGGCCCGCGCGGTCGCGCAGCAGCTCGTCGGTGTAGATGGCCGCTTCCCCCACCGGCAGCACCAGCAGCGCCGCGACATAGCGTTCCGGGTCGAACGGCGGAGGTTGTTGCGCGACCGTCTCCGCGGCCACGGGCTTCAATCCCAGTGTGACCAGCGTGCGCATCACGTCCTCACGCGCGGGTTCGTTGCGGCCGACCACCAGAACGGAACGGCATGTGGCGTCCCACTCCGGACGAACGACCCCTGGTGGTGGCAACGCAAACGGCAGTTCCACCCAGAACGTCGAACCCTGCCCCGGCGCGCTGTGCACGCC
This sequence comes from uncultured beta proteobacterium, assembly GCA_963805355.1. Lineage (GTDB taxonomy): Bacteria > Pseudomonadota > Gammaproteobacteria > Burkholderiales > Casimicrobiaceae > VBCG01. Next base: position 1,466,746 of record CAWDTZ010000004.1, read on the forward strand.
GATCGTACCGCCCATCAGCAACACGAGGTCATGCGCAATGGAAGTGCCCAGCCCGGTACCGCCGTAACGACGCGTGGCCGATTCGTCGACCCGTACGAAACGCTCAAACAGCGTTTCCTGTTTTTCAAGCGGAATTCCGATGCCGGTATCGACGACTTCAAAACGCACACCGACAGCGCACGGTTCGACGCGCAGCGTCACGCCGCCTTTCGGCGTGAATTTTAGCGCGTTGTTGACGAGATTGCCCAGCACATGTTGCAGGTGCGCGGAATCGCCCATGATGGCCGAGGGTAGATCCGGGGCGAGCACGAGCGACCAGGCGAGCCGCTTGGCCTCCGCCTGCGGCCGCACCAGCGCATCGAGTTGCCAGAGGAAAAAGCGCAAATTGAAGAGACGCGACTCCGAGCGCTCGGCCCCGGCCTCGAGCTTGCTCATCTGGAGGATTGCATCCACGGACGACTTGAGCGTGGTGATGGCGCTGCCCAGCGAACCGACCAGCTCTTTTTCGTCGGGCGCCAGGCGCCGGCGCGTCAGCAAGTCGTAGACGGCAAACACGCCCGTGAGCGGCGTGCGCAGCTCGTGGCTGACATTGGCCACGAACCGGCTCTTGGCATTCGACAACTGCACTGCCGCATCTTTCTGCGCCGTGATGCGCGACAGCAGCACCAGCACGTACAGCGGGATCAACGCCGTCAGTAAGCCGAAACCGAAACCGATAGCGCGGTGCGCGGTCCAGAACGGAACGAACGTGAGCAGGATCGTGAAACAGGCCAGCGACAGCCAGTAGGCGGCCATCAGATAGCGCGGTCCGAAGCGGAGACCGTTGCCGACAGTGACCCAGAGGTAGAGGCCGACCAGGGGGACGCCGGCTTCACCAACTCCCCATAGTCCGACGGTAAGCGGTATCAGGTCGGCGCAGATGCCGAAGAGCCGCATGCCGGAAGTGCGCGCGGCACTGTGGCGAAAACGCCACAACATCCAGATCCCGGCCGCCATCGAAGTCGCAGCGGCGCCGATGCCGAGCCGCAGTCCATCCGAGACTTCGTCGGTGGCAACGATAGAGCCGGCGTAGATCAGCATGATCCCGGTAAGGCCCACCCGGATCCAGGCCTGCTCGATATCCGGATCGCGCTCGCGGGCCTGATTCAGTCCGGCAAAGCGTCCGATCACCGCGCTGATTTGCGAAAACACCCTGCGTTTCATCTGGCCCCGCATCATGAAAGCGGACCATCGGCGAAGGCCATCCCACGTCCCGGTGGGCGGCACTGGCCTTCCCGACTGCCCGCTTCGGAGGGCGTATGCAGGAAATATGCCAGCGGCAACCGCCCGCGGTGGGCGGGCCACCGATGCGGCGATTCAACGACCTGATGACCGGCGGTGGGCACGATACCGGTTGCCTAGCAAAAACAAGGGTCTATACGATACACCCCGAACGCGCATCACGGGGCCATCGCATGCTCTCCGTCAGCGCTTCATGATCCGCTTCAACCGATAGGTGCCGGCCTGGTCTTCCATTTCCCAGCCGGCCAGGGCCAGTTCCCCACGCAACCGGTCGGCGTCGGCCCACTGCTTCGCCAGACGGGCCTCGACCCGGGCCGTCGCCAGCGCCAGCACTTCCGGCGGCGCCGTTTCGACCTGCGGGATCCACGAACCCAGCCCCAGGCCCAATACTTCGTCGAAGCGCAGCAGCGTCGCCCGCTTGACGGCGGGCGGCAGCCCCCCACGCAGGACGTCCCATGCCACCGCCAGCCCGCGCGGCACGTTCAAGTCATCGTTGATCTCGGCCGTGAAGCGCGCCATGGCATCGGCATCAGGCGCGGTGCCCTGCTCATCCGGCAGCGCGTAAAGGCCGTTGCGCAGGCGCGTCAGGGCCGTCACGGCAGCATCCATCGCATCCCACGAAAAGCTCATCTGCGTCCGGTAGTGCGCGGTGAGGCACAGGTAACGGTACACCAGCGGATCATAGCCGCGATCGAGCAGCGACTGCACGCGCAGGAATTCACCGGCCGACTTGGCCATCTTCGCATCGTTGAGCAGCAGGAAGTATCCGTGCAGCCAGAAGTTGGCCAGCCGCGTGCCCACCCGCGCTTGCGTCTGCGCGATTTCGTTGGTGTGGTGCACGGGGATGTGATCCTCGCCGCCGCAATGAATGTCGAAATAATTGCCGAGGTATTTCTGCGCCATCGCCGAGCACTCGATGTGCCAGCCGGGAAATCCGCGTCCCCACGGGCTGTCCCACTCCATCTGGCGGACTTCGCCGGGCGGCGAGAATTTCCACAACGCGAAATCGGTGGCGCTGCGCTTCTCGCCGACGTCGATGCGCTTGCCGGCCTCCTGGCCGTGGATGTCGAGCCGCGCGAGGTACCCGTAGTCGGGCTGCTTGGCGGTATCGAAATACACCCCGTCGGACGTGACGTAGGCAAACCCGCTTTTCTCGATGTCCGCGATGAATTCGATCTGCTCGCGGATGTGGTCCGTGGCCTTGCAGAGAATGGTGGCGTTCTCGATGTTGAGCAGTGCCAGGTTGGCAATGAAATCGTCGGTGTAGAGCTGCGCGATTTCCCACGCCGTCTTGCCGGTGCGGCGCGCGCCCTTTTCCATCTTGTCCTCGCCGGTGTCGGCGTCCGAGGTCAGGTGCCCCACGTCGGTGATGTTCATAACGTGCTTCACGTCAAAGCCGTTCCAGCGCAACACGCGTTTTAATACGTCCTCGAACAGGAACGTGCGGAAATTGCCGATGTGCTGGTAGTCGTAGACCGTGGGGCCGCACGTATAGAGACCCACCGGTCCCGAGGGCGCCAGCGGCACGAATGGGCGCAACGTGCGGGAAAAATTGTCGTAAAGCATGAGCGAAGCGGACATCGGGACATTCCTTGCCGAAATGAAAAAGCCGCCGGGTTCGACACCGGCGGCTTTGCGGACCATGAAGCAGTCGTCAGGCGCGCGGGCACCGCCCGTAAACGTCCGGGGGGCAACAGCGTGAGTACCATTGGGTGGGAGCCATGCGGTGGATGGTATGCCAGCCACGACCAACCGGCAAGCGCGACCCCCGTGCGCGCAAGGTAGAATTCGCCGCGCGCATCCGCATTCGCGCACACTTCCCTGCCCATGCTCGCCTCCCTTTCCCGCAGCGCCTGGTGGCTGCTCGCGCTCGCTGCCGCGCTGATCTGGTTCGCGGGGCTCGATGCCCGGCGGCTCCAGCATCCCGACGAGGGTCGCTATGCCGAGATCGCGCGCGAAATGGCGGTCAGCGGCGACTTCGTCACGCCGCGCCTCAACGATCTCAAGTATTTCGAAAAGCCACCACTGCAATACTGGGTTGGCGCCCTCGCGTTCAAGGCGTTTGGCGTCACCGAATGGACGGCGCGCCTGCCCGCGGCGCTGGCCGGCTTCCTCGCGGTACTGGTGGTCGGCTGGACGGGGGCGCGACTGGCCGGCCCCACCACCGGCGCCTATGCGGCGTTCGCGTTGCTGGGGTGCGTGTGGCACGCGGGCCTGTCGCACATCCTCACGCTCGATGCGGTGCTCTCGTTCTGGCTGACGCTGGCGCTGTGCGGATTTCTGCTGGCGCAGCGCGACGGATTGTCCGCCGCGACGCAGCGGCATTGGATGTGGATCGCCTACGCGGCCGCCGCGGGCGCCACGCTCAGCAAGGGACTCGTGGCGCTGGCAATTCCGGGCGCGACGCTGGTGCTGTATTCGCTTGTCACGCGCGATGGCGGTCCATGGCGGCGGTTGCATGCGGGATCGGGCACGCTCTTGTATCTCGCGTTGACTGCGCCGTGGTTCGTGCTGGTCGCGCGCGCCAATCCGGAGTTTCTGCGCTTCTTCTTCATCCACGAACACCTCGACCGGTTCCTGGGCGACTCGCATAACCGCACGGGCGAGTGGTGGTACTTCGTGCCGTGGTTCGTGCTGGGCATCATGCCGTGGCTGCTGGTCTGGATGGTGACGCTGCCGCGCAGTTGGCGCGATGCCGCGGTGGCCGCCAACGGCTTCGCGTGGGCACGCTTCTGCATTGTCTGGGCCGCGTTCATCTTCGTGTTCTTCAGTATGTCGGGATCGAAGCTACCCTCGTACATCCTGCCGATGTTCCCGGCGCTGGCGCTGGTCGTCGGCTACGAAATGACGCGGCTGTCGACGCGCGCGCTGGCCTGGATTGCGCTGCCGCTGGCCGTGGGTGCCTCGGCGCTTTTCGTCGCGTGGCTGGTCGCCTATCCGCGGCTGGTGGCCGTGCTGGCGGACCCGATCACGCCGGCGTCGATCTACGAGGAATTCGGGCCGTGGATCGGTGCCACCTTCGCCGTGTTTGCGGCCGGCGGAACCCTGGCCCTCGCGCTCTTCCGGCGCGGGAGCGCTCCGGCCAAGACCTGGGGCATCGCCACACTGGCGCTCACCACACTGCTGGCGCTGCAACTCGCGTTCATCGGGCAGGATTCGTTCCGTAACGTGCGCTCGTCGTGGGATCTGCTGGCCGCCGCGCAGCGTGCCGGCGGCGGCACGCTTGACCCGGCATTACCGGTGTACCAGGTGCACAGCTACGACCAGACATTGCCGTTCTACCTGCAGCGGCCCACGCCTCTTGTGGCGTACCGCGACGAAATGTCGCTGGGGCTCGCCGCCGAGCCCCACAAGGGATTCAACGAGGCCGAATGGCTCGTCCTGTGGCAGGCAGCGCCCCAAGCCTATGCCGTGATGCCCCGCGATACTGCCGCCGATCTTGCCGCCAGGGGCGTGCCGATGCGGGTCCTGGCGACCGATCCGCGCCGTGCCTTCGTGGCTCGCCGGTGATCTTCGATACCATAGCGACATGACCGCGACCGCCTTTGCCTTTCTGCTCACCGGTGTGCTGCTCAATGCCGGCGCGCAATTGCTGCTCAAGGCCGGCACCAATGTGCTGGGCGTGATCACGCTCACCCGCGAGAACTGGTTCGAGACGTTCTGGCGCATGGGCACGCAGGGTTTCTTCGTGGCCGGCGTCGCGTTCTACATGGTGAGCCTCGTCGTGTGGATCATGGGCCTGTCGCGCGTGCCCGTGTCGGTGGCCTACCCGATGCTCTCGCTCGGCTACATCATCAACGCGGTCGCCGCGCATTACCTGTTCGGCGAAGCGGTGTCGGTCACACGCTGGCTCGGCATCGGCTTCATCATCCTCGGTGTCTGGCTGGTCGCGCGCACCTGACCCCTACGGCAACCATGACGACACCCGCCTACCTGCCATTTGCGCGACCCACGATGGATGAAGCCACGGTGACAGACGTCGGTGCCGTGCTGCGTTCCGGCTGGCTCACCAGCGGCCCCAAGGTCAAGGCCTTCGAGAGCGCGCTGTCGGCGCACGTGGGTGGCCGCACGGTCCGCGCGGTGTCGTCCGCCACGGCCGCTCTGGAAATCGCGCTGCAGGTGGCCGGCGTCGGCCCCGGCGACGAAGTGATCACGCCGGCGATGACGTTCTTTGCCGCACCCAGCATGATCGTGAAAGTCGGCGCCACACCGGTGTTCGTCGACGTCGATCCGACCACCCGCAACATCGACCTCGACGCCGTCGCCGCGCGCATCGGCCACCGTACCAAGGCGATCATGCCCACGCACTTCGCGGGCCTGCCGTGCGACATGGACGGGCTCTACGCGCTGGCGGCGAAGCACAAGCTGCGCGTGATCGAGGACGCCGCGCTGGCCATCGGCTCATCGTGGCGCGGACGCCCGATCGGCAGTTTCGGCGACCTCGTCGTGTTCAGCTTTCATCCCAACAAGAACATCACGACGATCGAGGGAGGCGCGCTGGTGGTCAACGATGCCCGCGAAGCTGAGGACGTCGAGGTCCTGCGCTTTCATGGTATCCGCAAGTTTCCCGATGGCACGCGCGACGTCATGGTGGCCGGCGGCAAATTCAACCTGCCCGACGTCAATGCCGCAGTGGGCCTGCGGCAGTTGGCGCAGCTGCCGGAATTCAACGCGAGGCGGCGAGCCCTGGTGGCGCGCTACTTCGAGCGTTTCCGCACCGACCCGGCCTGCGAATTGCCCCATCCGGGCTATACCGGTGACGAAGCCGGGCACAGCTGGAACATGTTCGCGCCGCTGCTGCCACTGTCGCAGCTGACGATTTCGCGGCACGTGTTTCGCGCCGAGCTGGAGCAACGCGGTATCGGCACCGGCGTGTCCTACGAGGCGGCACACCTGGCCACCGCCTATCGGCACCTCGGCTATCATCGCGGTGACCTGCCTCACACCGAACATATTGCCGACACCACCGTGACGCTGCCGCTCTTCCCGACGATGACCGACACCGACGTCGACCGCGTATGCGGTGTCTGCGCCGATGTGCTGGCTGCCCATCGGGCGTAGATGGCAATGACTGCACCCGAGCTTTCCGTCGTCATCCCGGTCTACAACGAGGCCGATGGCCTCACCACCCTGTTCGCGCGGCTGTATCCGGCGCTCGATGCGCTGCACATTTCCTACGAGATCATCTTCGTCAACGACGGCAGCCGCGACACATCGGCCGCGGTGCTGAAGGACCAGTTCGCGGCGCGCCCGGACGTCACCCGCGTCGTGCTGTTCAACGCCAACTACGGGCAGCATACGGCGATCATCGCCGGCTTCGAGCGCGTGCGCGGCCAACGCGTGGTCACGCTGGATGCCGACCTGCAGAATCCGCCCGAGGAAATCGCCGCGCTGCTGAAGTGCATGGACGAAGGGCACGACTATGTGGGCGGCGTGCGGCGCACCCGCGAGGACGCCTGGTGGCGGCGGACCGCATCGCGCGCGATGAACCGCCTGCGCGAACGCATCACGCACATCAAGATGACCGACCAGGGCTGCATGCTGCGTGCGTACAGCCGCGGGATCGTGGATGCGGTGGCCGCCAGCCGCGAGGTCAGCGTCTACATCCCGGCGCTGGCTTACACATTTGCGCACAATCCGTCGGAAATCGAAGTCGCGCACGAGGAGCGCACCGCCGGGGAGTCGAAGTATTCGCTCTACAAGCTGATCCGGCTCAATTTCGATCTCATCACCGGCTTCTCGCTGGTGCCGCTGCAGATTTTTTCGCTGTTCGGCATGTTCGTTGCGGCCATGTCCGTCCTGATGTACGCCGTGGTCATGGTCAGGCGCGCGCTGGCAGGCGATTTTCTCGGCGGCATCTCCGCCTTGTGGGACCGCGACATTCTGCAGTTCTTCCTCACCGGTGTCGTGCTGTTCGGTGTCGGACTCGTCGGCGAATATGTCGGCCGGATCCACATGCAGGTGCGCGAGCGCCCGCGCTATACGATCCAGGCGGTCCTGGAAACGCGACCCGACGACGCGCCGCAGCCGCCCCCTCACCGCAACGAGTCCGCCGTGCCGCGCGGCTGACAGACCCGATGGCACGCACCTCCGCGGTTGTCTTTGCCTACTCCAACGTCGGCGCCCGGTGCCTGCGCGTGCTGCGCGCCCACGACATCGACGTCAAGCTGGTGGTGACGCACGCGGACAATCCCCATGAGACGTTGTGGTTCGAGCGCGTGGCCGATGTCGCCGCAAGCCTCGACATTCCCGTGGTCATGCCGGACGATCCGAACACGCCGGACATCGTCGCCCGCATTGCCGCGCTCCAGCCCGATTTCATCTTCAGCTTCTATTACCGGCAGATGCTGTCCGCCGCGCTGCTGGCGCTCGCTCCGCGCGGCGCGTTCAACATGCATGGCTCGCTGCTTCCGAAATTCCGCGGCCGCGCGCCTGTCAATTGGGCGGTGCTGCACGGCGCGCGGGAGACCGGCGCCACGCTGCACGTGATGGCCGCCAAACCCGATGCCGGCGACATCGTCGACCAGACCGCGGTGCCGATCCTGCCCGACGACACCGCGCGCGAGGTCTTTGACAAAGTGTGCGTCGCCGCCGAAATCACGCTGGATCGTGTGCTGCCGGCATTGATCGCGGGAACGGCGCCGCGCCTCGCGATGGACCTGAAGTCCGGCAGCTACTACGGCGCGCGCAAGCCCGAAGATGGCCGCATTGACTGGTCGCAGGATGCGCTGCGCATCCACAATCTCGTACGTGCCGTCGCGCCGCCCTACCCCGGCGCCACCACGACGCTTGGCATGCACCCCGCGCGCGTGCTGCGTGCCCGCGTGGTGACCGCGACCGGACCGGTTACCAAGCCCACGCTGACGATGGGCGACGGAAAATTCTTCGCCCACTGCGGCGGCGGCGGCGTGCTGCATATCGTTGACCTCGAACTGGATGGCCGCCGGGTGAGCGCCGACGCGATGGTCCGGGTACTGGGCAGCGGCACGCTGCCACTGGGCGATGCCTGATGGACCGTGGTGAGGAGCCGCCACTGGGCAAGCTGGCCAGCGAAGGGATGGACAAGGGACGACTGGAGATGCTCACGGACGGCATCCTGGCCGTGGCGATGACGATCCTGGTGCTCGATATCAAGGTTCCGCCCGACGATGCGATCCTGACGGATGCCCACCTGATCCGTCACCTGCTGGAAGTAGAGCGCACTTTCAGCATTTATCTCATCAGCTTCATCGTGCTTGGCATGTACTGGATCTCGCACACGCTGCAATTTCACTACGTCAAGCGTGTCGACCGCAACATGCTATGGATGAGCCTCATGTTCAGCCTGCTGGTGACGCTGGTGCCGTTCACGACCAACCTCCTCATTTCCTACGAAACGCTGTTGGTGCCGATCGTCATCTACGGTGTCAACCTGTTCCTGCTGGTCATCACGCTGATCGTCAACCTCAATTACCTGGCGCGCAATCCGCATCTCGCCGCGGCCGACCTGACGCCGGCTGTCGTCGCGTATGTCCGGCGACGACTGCTGGTCTTTGCGCTGGTACCCCTGCTGGCGATCAGCCTCGCCTTCGTCAACACCCGCCTCTCGCTTTACACGTATTCCCTGATGCTGCTGATCCATTTCTCTCCGCTGCGTATCGACCGGTTCATGCAGCGTTGGTTACGCAGGGATGGTGGTTGACGTAAAATGGCTGGTTACCCTGCGGGCCTCCATCCATGAAACGTGTCCTGATCCTCGGCGTCAACGGCTTCATCGGCCACCACCTGTCCAAGAAGATCCTTGCGGATACGGATTGGCACATTCACGGCATGGACATGCAGTCCGACCGGCTGGGCGACGTGCTGGGCGACCCGCGCTTTCATTTTTTCGAAGGCGACATCACGATCAATCGCGAGTGGATCGAATACCACATCAAGAAGTCCGACGTGATCCTGCCGCTGGTGGCCATCGCCACGCCGGCCACGTATGTGAAAGAGCCGCTGCGCGTATTCGAGCTCGACTTCGAGGCCAACCTGCCCATCGTGCGATCCTGCGTGCGCTACGGCAAGCGCATCGTCTTTCCCTCCACCTCCGAGGTCTACGGCATGTCACGCGATGCCGAATTCGATCCCGAGGCGTCCGAGCTGGTCCTGGGGCCTATCAACAAGCCACGCTGGATCTACTCGTGCGCCAAGCAGCTGATGGATCGCGTGATCCATGCCTACGGGATGCAGGAAGGCCTCGACTACACGCTGTTCCGGCCCTTCAACTGGATCGGCGCGGGGCTTGACTCGATCAACACGGCCAAGGAAGGCAGCTCGCGGGTGATCACCCAGTTCCTCGGTCACATCGTCCGCGGCGAACCCATCAAGCTCGTCGATGGCGGCACGCAGAAGCGCGCTTTCACCTACATCGACGACGGCATCGCCGCGCTGGTCAAGATCATCGACAACCCCGGGGGCATCGCATCAGGCAAGATCTACAACATCGGTAACCCGGCCAACAACTGGTCGGTGCGCGAGCTGGCCGAGAAGATGCTGGCCATGGCGAAGACGTATCCCGAGTACGCGGACAACGCCGCCAAGGTCAAATTGCTCGACACCACCGCCGAGTCCTACTATGGCAAGGGTTACCAGGACGTGCAGAACCGGGTTCCCAAGATCACCAATACCTGCGCCGATCTCGACTGGAAACCGGTGGTGGGGATGGAAGATGCGCTGCGCCGCATCCTCGACGCATACCGCGCACAGGTGGCCGAAGCGCGCGGACTCGTCGACTAGTTATCCGTGAGGCTGGCGCTCAAGATCGACGTCGATACGTTGCGCGGCACGCGCGAAGGTGTCCCCCGGCTGGTTGAACTGCTGCGCAAGCACGGCATCACCGCCACGTTCCTGTTTTCGCTCGGCCCCGACCACACCGGCCGCGCGATCAAGCGTGTGTTCAGGCCAGGCTTTGTCGGCAAGGTGCGGCGCACCTCCGTCCTCAAGCACTACGGCGTCAAGACCCTGCTGTATGGCACGCTGCTGCCAGGCCCCGACATCGGACGACGCGCTGCCGATGTGATGCAGGGCGTCCGCGACGCGGGCCATGAGACCGGCGTGCACTGCTGGGATCACATCCGCTGGCAGGATGGTCTGGCCACCGCGGATGCGCAGTGGACGCTGGACGAAATGCGCCGGGCGTGCGACCGCTTCACCGACATCATGCGCGAACCGCCGCATACCCACGGCGCCGCGGGATGGCAGATGAACGTGCACGCGATGCGCTTTACGCAGCGACTGGGCTTCGACTACTGCTCCGACGGTCGCGGCACGCATCCGTACCTGCCGGTGTGGAACGCCGAGCTGGTTCGCTGTCCACAATTTCCCACCACGCTGCCCACGCTGGACGAAATGGTCGGCATCGACGACGTCACTGAAGACAACGTGGCGGCCCACCTGCTCGAGCGCACGCGCGACGCGAACATGGGCGACCAGGTGTTCACGCTGCACGCCGAACTCGAAGGCATGCGGCTCGCATCGGCGTTCGAGCAGTTGCTGGTCGGCTGGAAGGCCCAGGGCTGGACGCTCGGACCCACGCGAATGTTGTTCGACGCAGTGGAGCCGATGGCATTGCCCCGCTGCGCCACGGGTCCCGGCAGCATCGCCGGCCGCACGGGGACGCTGCTGGTCCAGGGCCCCGAGTTCCTGGGTGAGGTCGTTCTTGCCTGACCCTTCTTTTCATTGCACCACAAGGGAGTCGCCATGCTCGGCAAGAAAGTACCCAACTTCGAAGCGCCCGCCACCGGCAGCCCATTCAAGCTGGCCGACCACCAAGGCACCACGGTCGTCCTCTATTTCTATCCCAAGGACAACACGCCCGGCTGCGCCACCGAGGGCGCCCAGTTCCGTGACGCGTATCCCAAGTTCCTCAAGGCCAATGCGATCGTCGTCGGCATCTCGCGCGATACGCTCAAGTCGCACGAAAGCTTCAAGGCCAAGCTCGACTTTCCGTTCGACCTGATCGCCGACATCGACGAAAAGCTGTGCGCGATGTTCGACGTGATCAAGATGAAGAACATGTACGGCAAGCAGGTGCGGGGCATCGAGCGCAGCACCTTCGTGATCGACGGCACGGGCAAGCTCGTGCAGGAGTGGCGTGGCGTCAAGGTGCCGGGCCATGTCGATGAGGTGCTGGCGTACGTCAAGGCGCTGTAACAAGCCGGACCGGAGGCGACGGGGCTGTCCGCTTTCCACCACAAGCGGCGGCGCCGTCCGTCCGGTCAAACCACTAGGGCTTGTGCCGGGCGGCATTCGGGGGCACGATAGGCGGGAGTCGAACGCATCAGTCCAAACCTCTGGAGGCCCATGGTCGAACGCAAGCTGCGCCCCGCTCCATCCACGCTGCAACTGCTGCCCTCCCGCAAGCCGGCCAAGTCCGGTCCTGCGACCGCGACGAAACTCTTCGTCCTCGACACCAATGTCCTGATGCACGATCCCACGAGCCTGTTCCGGTTCGAGGAGCACGATATCTACCTGCCCATCCTCACGCTCGAGGAACTGGACAACAACAAGAAAGGCATGACCGAAGTGGCTCGCAATGCGCGCCAGGTCAGCCGATTCCTCGACGATCTTGTCACGGCGCACGGCGAAACCAGCGAAAGCATCGCCAAGGGCATCCCGTTGGCGGAAAAATCCAACGGTGCGGCCACCGGGCGACTTTTCCTGCAGACCGAGAACATCGCCACGGTACTGCCCGCCTCGCTGGCCGGCGGCAAGGCCGACAACCAGATCATCGCCGTCGTGATGCACTTGGCGCATACCCACCCCAAGCGCAGCGTGATCCTGGTGTCCAAGGACATCAACATGCGGATCAAGGCCCGCGCGCTGGCCATGTCCGCCGAGGATTATTTCAATGACAAGGTACTGGAGGACACCGAGCTTCTCTACTCCGGGACGCAGGAATTGCCCGCCGATTTCTGGGACAAGCATGGCAAAGGCATGGAGTCGTGGCAGCAGGGCGGCCACACTTACTACCGCCTTTCCGGTCCACTGATCCCGTCGCTCCTGCAAAACGAATTCCTGTACCGCGAAAAGAAGGACGAGGCGCCCTTCTACTCGATCGTGAAGGAAGTCACCGGCAAGACGGCGCTGCTATCCACGCTCAAGGACTACAGCCACGCCAAGAACAGCGTGTGGGGCATCACGGCGCGCAATCGCGAGCAGAACTTTGCGCTCAACCTGCTGATGAATCCGGAGGTCGACTTCATTACCCTGCTGGGCCAGGCCGGCACCGGCAAGACACTGTTGACACTGGCGGCCGGGTTGATGCTTACGCTTGAGTTCAAGGTCTACACGGAGATCATCATGACGCGCGTCACCGTGCCCGTGGGCGAGGACATCGGCTTTCTGCCGGGCACGGAGGAGGAGAAGATGAATCCGTGGATGGGTGCGCTGGAAGACAACCTCGACGTACTTAACAAGACCGACGATGAAGCCGGTGAATGGGGCCGCGCCGCCACGCGCGATCTCATCCGCTCGCGCATCAAGGTGAAGAGCCTAAACTTCATGCGTGGACGCACCTTCATCAACAAGTTCCTGATCATCGATGAAGCGCAGAACCTGACGCCCAAGCAGATGAAGACGCTGATCACGCGCGCAGGCCCGGGCACCAAGGTCGTATGCCTCGGCAACATCGCGCAGATCGACACGCCGTATCTCACCGAGGGCAGTTCCGGTCTCACCTACGTGGTCGACCGCTTCAAGGGGTGGTCGCATTCGGGCCACGTGACGCTGCAGCGCGGCGAGCGCTCGCGGCTGGCCGACCACGCGGCGGAAGTTCTCTAGCGTCCTTCCTGCCCGCGGCCCGAAGTCCTTTAGCGTTCCCCACCCGCCGCCCGGGGCACCGTCCCGGCGGGGGCGTGGCACCCCGCCCCCGCGATCGCGACGGCCGGAGCTACAATATCGCCCCGCACTCGCCTTTATGGCCCCGCACCGGCGTGCGGACACGCACCCATGGACATCCTGCCCGCGCTCGAAGCCGCCGTCACGGCCGCCGTCAATCCGGTGGCCCGCGCGCGGGCGTTGACGGCGTTGTCGACCGAACTGGCACGCACCGGCAACGCACGGCGTGCACACGCACACGCGCAGGAGGCCCGCGACATTGCCACCACGGTAGGCGACCCGCAGCTCGACGCCGAAACGAGGCATGCGGTGGCGCGCTGCCACTTCTACCTCGCCGACTTCGTGCCGGCGCTCGATTTGATGTTCGATGCCGCCAAGCGCTACGAAACCTGCGGCGACCTTGCGGGAACCGCCACTGCCTTCGCGGGCATCGGCATCTGCCAGCACCGACTGGGCGCATTCGACGACTCTGTCTCATGGCTGCTGCGCGCGCTCGATTCCGCGCGGCTCCAGGAAATGAAGACGCTCGAGGTCAATATCCACAATTCACTGGGCTCGGTGCTGCTCGAAGCCAAGCGCATCGATGAGGCGGCGCGCTACCTGGCCGCAGGCATCGAACTGGCGCAAGCCGCCGGCAACACCAGTCTGCTGACCAAGCTGTTGCTTAACCAGGCACTGCTGGCCAAGGAACGCGGCCAGCAAATGGAAGTGGATGACCCCGCAGGCGCGAGCGCGGAGTATGCGCAGGGCCTGGCCCAGTCGACGCAGGCGCTGGCGCTTGCCCGCGACCTGCGCAACACCTACGACGAGGCGTATTGCCTGTGCGATACCGGCATCCTGTTGCGTTTGCTGCGCCGGTACGGGGAAGCGGACGACGCGCTTGCGCAGGCATTGGCGCTCGGTCGGGCGCTCGACGATCCCCACCTTCAGGCGGAGGCCTTGCGCGAGCGCGGCGTTCTGCTGGCGGCGACCGGGCCCATGCCTGATGCCATCGCGTGCCTGCGGGAAGCTGCAGCGCTGGCCCGGCGCGCGGGCAACCAGAGTGGGCTCGCCAAAGCCTGTGCCGCGCTTTCCGGCGTGTTCGAGCAGGCGGGCGACCTTGCCGGGGCGTTGGCGCTCTACAAGGAATTCCACGAGGTGCGCGAAGCCGAGCTGGCCGGTTCGCGCCGTCACGCCGCCAACGCCGCGCAGTTGTGGCTCGACTTCCAGGATGCCTCCCGCAGCGCGGCCAAATATCGCCAGCAGGCGGAGACGCTCGCCGCCGACCACGCGGCGCTCACCAAGGAAGCGAAGGAACTCACCGAGGCGTCGCAGCACGACCCTCTGACCGGGCTGCTCAACCGGCGCGGGCTTGATGCGCGCATTGGCGCGCTGGTGGCCGCCAGCGAAGTGAACGACGTGCCACTGGCGATCGTGCTGATCGACGTCGACCTGTTCAAGCGGATCAACGACAATTTTTCGCATACGGTGGGTGATACCGTATTGCGCCGCGTGGCCGGATTCATCCGCTCGCATTGCCGCCAGCACGACCTGCCGGTCCGCTATGGCGGCGACGAGTTCCTGCTGGTGCTGGCGGACGTGGACGAAAAGCGCGCGATGCCCATACTGGACCGCCTCAAATGCGCCTGTGATTCCTTCCCATGGCACAAGGAGGCGGTGGGCCTCCGAGTGACGCTGTCCATCGGCGTGGCCATGCGCCCACGCGGCGGCACCATCGCCGGCACCATCGTCACCGCCGATCACGCGCTCTATCAGGCCAAGGCCGGCGGGCGCGATCGCATCGCCGCGCGGCGTTGACGGTGGCCCCGCTCAGTACAAGGAATCGCGCTGGCGGTCGGGCAATTCGCGGTCGTACTTCGCGCCGTCGATCTGCGCTTCGGTGATCGCCTCCAGGATTCGGCCCGGTGACGGGATCGCGGCCACGACCCCGGGCGCGGGCGGATCCCAGAGGCGCGATCGCAGGATAGCCCGTGCGCACTGGAAGTAGACGGTTTCCACGTGGATCACCAGCACGCATTTGGGCGGCTTGTCACCCATTGCAAAGCGTTGCAGCAACGCCGGATCGATGCTGATCGTGGCGGTGCCGTTCACCCGCAGCGTTTCGCCAAGCCCGGGAATCAGGAAAAGCAACGCCACGCGCGGATCAATCACGATATTGCGCAGGCTGTCCACGCGATTGTTCCCGCGGCGCTCGGGCAGCAGCAACGTCGTCTCGTTTTCCACCACCACGAATCCGGGCGGATCGCCGCGCGGCGACGCGTCGAGCCCACTCGGTCCCGAGGTGGCCAGGATCGCGAAAGGCGACGCCTCGATCAGCGCGCGATAGTGCGGATGGATGGTCGGAATTTCCTTTTTCGTCGAAGCCCTGCCTGGCTCGCCATAGAGGGCGAGCAGCGCATCGAGCGTCGTGATCGTGTTGGTGTCGGCAGGTGGCGTCATCGGGGGATCGGCGACGCGGCGACGGCCGCCAGCATGTCGCGCAACGTGGATTCAAACGGTATGGGCAGCGGCGCACCGACCAGCTGGTGCAGACGGGCCGCCGATCCGACCAGCTGCTTCGGTTCGCCCGCGCGCACGAACTGCGGATTGACGCGTATCTCCATCGCGCGTCCGGTGATGCCTTCCAGTGTCGACACGATGGACCGGATCGAGCGGCCGCTGCCCGAGCAAATGTTCACCGTCTGCCCCGCCGCCGCCGGCGTGCCGATCAGGCGGGCGTAGAAGTCGACAACGGCACGGACATCGAGGAAATCGCGGACGACGTCGACATTGCCCAATTCGATGGCAGCCGCACCTTCCGCAAAATGGCGGACGATTTTCGGCACGAGGTAAGGCTCGCGCTGGCCAGGACCCGTGTAATTGAAGGGCCGCACGACGGTGACGGGTAGCCGCCCTGCAAAGAGCCGCGCCATCTGCTCCATCGCCTGTTTGCTCACCGCGTAGTGCGTGCCCGGATTGAGCGGCGTCGACTCGTCGATGGCGGTGGAATCCACGGCGCCATAGACGGTGGCGGTGCTCGCCAGCAGCACCCCGCCTTTGCCATGGCCGGCAGCGGCCAGCGCCTCCAGCAGCGTCAACGAACCTTCGAGATTGGTCCGGTAGATTTCATCGACCCGCGCGTGACCGGGAAAGGCAATGGCCGCAAGGTGCACGACGCGGTCCGGGGCCGCGGCGCCGATGGCCGCCTGCATCGATGCCCGGTCGAGCAGGTTGGCTTTGACTTCGTCCGCGTTGGCGAGCGCATGCTCGGTGAGTCCGATGACGCGATGCCCGCGCTCGCGCAGCAACGCGCAGAGATACTGGCCGGTGAATCCGCCGGCGCCGGTCACCAGGATGCGTTCAGTAGGAGACGCCACGTTCGACGCGGGCCAAATCCGCCGCCACCATCATCCGGCACAAATCCTCGAGCGACGTGGTGGCCGCCCAGCCCAGATCGCGCAGCGCCTTGCCGGGATCGCCCAGCAACTGCTCCACCTCGGCGGGCCGATAGAAGGCCTTGTTGATGCGCACGCGCGCGACGCCGCTGCGCGTATCGATGCCGACCTCGTCCACGCCCCTGCCTTTCCAGGCCAGCGGAATCTGCGCCGCTTCAAACGCGAGTTCGACGAAGCGCCGCACCGATTGCATCCGGCCCGTGGCCAGCACGTAGGTATCGGGCTTCTCCTGCTGCAGCATCCGCCACATGCCGTCAACGTATTCGCCGGCAAAGCCCCAGTCGCGCTGTGCATCCATGTTGCCCAGCTCCAGCGCGTCGAGCTTCCCAAGCGCAATGCGCGCGACGGCATCCGTGACCTTGCGCGTGACGAATTCGCGACCCCGCAACGGCGACTCGTGATTGAACAGGATGCCACTGGCCCCAAAAATGCCATACGACTCGCGATAGTTGACCGTCGACCAGTGGGCGAACAGCTTGGCCACGCCATACGGACTGCGTGGATAGAACGGCGTGCGCTCGCTCTGCGGCACTTCCTGCACATGGCCGAACATCTCCGACGTGCTGGCCTGGTAGAAGCGGATCTTCGGATCCACGATGCGAATGGCCTCGAGCAGGCTTACCACACCAATGCCCGTGATCATTCCGGTGTTGACAGGCTGGTCGAAGGACACGGCCACGAAGCTCTGCGCCGCGAGGTTGTAGACCTCCTTCGGTTGCGCCTTTTCCAGCAAGCGAATACCCGAGCCGGCGTCCAGCAGGTCGAATTCCACCAGTTGCAGCTGCTCGTGCCGGGCAATGCCCAGCTCCTCGATACGCCAGAAATTGACCGAACTGCCGCGGCGAAAGGTGCCGAAGACGCGGTAGCCTTTGTCGAGGAGGTGACGGGCGAGATAGGCACCGTCCTGGCCGGTGATGCCGGTGACGACGGCGGTGCGATTATTGTTGGCGGTCATTGCAGGTCGGGTTCGTTGCGGATGTGGCGCGGTCCCGCTTGACCTGCGGTTCGTCGCCAGAGCGAATTACACCATACTAGGCAGCGCCGGGCCGATCGCGTTCCACCAGATCGAGAAATTCTGCGACGGTGCCCCCCCCAACGGCTTCATCAATACCCGAACCGTGTTGCTGCGCACGCCCATCGGGATGTCGTGCCGCTGACGCAGCTCCCCATAGCCCTGGCGCTCCCAGAAGCGTTCCGCGCGCGTGTTGCCCAGGACTACGCCCAGCCGCAGCCATTGCGCGCCACCGGCGCGGATCCACTGCTCGAGTTGTCGGTACATCGTTGCCGCCGCGCCGCGTCCGTGCAGCGAAGTGGCGACGATGAAAAGACCGATGTGCCATACGCGCGGCGCAACGAAGTCGGCCGTCACATCGGCCGCGCCCACCATCGCGCCGTCGTCGTCCGTCCACGCCAGCATCCAGCGCCGGCTATACGAAAATTCGGGCGGGGGCACGCTGTCGAACTCTTCCTGCGCCGTGGTGGACCTGGGGCCCTCGCCACCGACCGTCAGGAAGTAGAACGGATTCGCATCAAAGAACGTCTGCAGGCGCGGCACATCGGTCGGATGCAGCTCGGTGGCCTGCCACCCATCGCCGGCAAAGAGAACTCCCGTATTCATAGCCGCGCAACCGCAAGGCCAGCGCAATAACAGGCCAACGCGATGCCAATGCCGATGAACGGAATGCTGAACCAATAGAGCTTGCCCAGCGCAGTCAGGCCCAGCAGCATCGCGAGGCCCACGAACAGCAAATACGGCGACTGGAACAGAAGTTCGCCCTGCACCAATGCCAGGTAGCCATAGACCAGGCCGAACAGGATCGCGCCCATGCTGTGGCTGGCGTTGAATCCGATCCACGCCTTCCACATCGTGGTCTGCTTCGAGATCACCGGCGAAATGTCCTGCATGCTCGTCTTCAGCGCCGCGCTGCGCGGATTGAGCTTGATGCCCGTGAACGTGATGGTGAGGTGAATGAGCCCCAGCAGCAGGATGATCCCGGCACTGGCCGCCAGCAACAGGTTTGCGATCATCAATGGGGCTCCATGGCATGTTCCGCTGCGGCTTGCGCGTGGATGGCGGTGGTGTCGAACAGCGGGACCGCGGCATCGTTGGCACCCACCAGCGACGAGATTTCGGTGCAGCCGAGAATGACGGCCTGCGCGCCTTGCGCGACCAACCGGGCCATCGCCGCGCGAAAGGTTTCGCGCGACGCGGCCCTGACTTGCCCGAGGCACAGCTCGTCGTAAATGATCCGGTGCACGGCTTCCCGATCCACCGCTTCGGGCACCAGCACGTTGATGCCGTGATCGTGTTGCAGGCGGTCACGGTAGAACGCCTGCTCCATCGTGAAGCGCGTTCCCAGCAGGCCGACCGTATGGAGGCCCGCTTGCGTGATGGCGCGTGCCGTCGGATCCGCAATGTGCAGCAACGGGATGCGCACCGCTGACTCGATGGCCGGCGCCACCTGGTGCATCGTGTTGGTGCACACGACGAGAAAATCGGCGCCCGCCAGCTCCAACGACCTGGCCGCAGCGGCCAGCACGGTGCCGGCCTCGTCCCACCTGCCGGCATGCTGCAATTGCTCGATGTCGTGGAAGTCAACGCTGAACAGGATCACCTTGGCCGAATGCAGCCCGCCCAATGCAAGCTTCACCGCTTCGTTGATGTGCCGGTAGTAGGGAATGGTGGATTCCCAGCTCATGCCGCCAATGAGGCCGATGGTCTTCATGCGGTGGGCGACTCGGCCGGCGGCGGGGCGTCGGCCAGCGCCGCATCGTAGGCGGCAATCAGGCTTCCCGACAGCCCGCCGTGATAGCGGACCACGGCCTGCGATACGGCAAGCAACTGCAGGCGCGACTCGATGTTGTGCAGTACGGCGAGATCCAGCGGCGTTTCCATCGCTTCGGACTTGAACGAAATGTCGAGATACAGCAGCCGGCCTTCCTCGAGCACCTGCTGCAGGTGATAGGCCCGCGTGAAAGCGCTCAGTTGCTCCGGCGACAGCAACGGCAACGCCTGCGACAGCTGCGCCACTTCCCAGGCAGTGCGGGTGGGCGCCGCAAGCGTAACCGAGCGATCGTCGTCGGGAGGCGGCGCCACTTGTACCCTGGCACCCTTGGCATCGTTCACGCGATGCCACGCCCGCTCGTAGTGCGCGTAGTCGCCCTTCAATGCCATTTCCAGACCTTCGATGCTTTCGAGCGAACGGCGAAGACGCAGGCGATTGGCCACGAGTTCCGCCCGCAGCGCCGTCAGCGTCTGTGCCAGCAATCGTGCGTGCTCGCGCCGCTGGCGCCACTTTTGCGCGAGCAATGGCAGCAGCACGCCGAGCACGACGATCGACAGGTAGACCAGATACTGCAGGACCGAGTCGATCGGTCCGAGTGCGAGGTTGGGCCGCATCATCGATTCCGCGCGCGTGAAGCGTTACGTGCCGGCGGCATCACTCTGCGCAAGGTGCGCGCGATACACCCGGAGCAGGTCGGTGACCAGGAAGCCGTCGATGCGCATGCCGGTGACATTGGCATCCTCGATGGTGACATGGCCTAGGCAGGCATTGCGGATGGTCGCGCCCGTGAGCGCGACATCCGAAAACTCGGCGGCGCGGAGGTTCACATCGTGAAAAGTGGCGCCTTCGAGATTGGTGTCGACGAATTGCGATCCCGCCAGCGAAGTATTTTCGGCGCGATATTGTCCGGCGGGCAGTGCGAGCGGCATGGTCGGTCTCCTTTTCGTTCCGATCGGGTCCTGTGCAATTCTACTTGGATGCGACCCACGACGGCCGGCTCACAGCGCCGTGGCAAGTAGCGGTCATTCCATAGCTGCGCCAACCGTCCTGCGTACCGGGATCCCGTCCGGATCAAAATCATGCAGGCAGAAGACGTTGACGCCAAAATGATCCGGGGTGACGCGCTTGCGATGAAATGGATAGATGCCGCAGACCCGGCAGAAAAAATGTCGCGCGGTCATCGTGTGGAATCGGTATTCGGCAAGCGTATCCTCGCCAGCGAGCAGCCTGAAGTGGTCCTGGTGAACTTTCACCATCAGCGCGTTCTTGCGACGGCAAATCGAGCAGTCGCAAGTCGTCAGTTCGGGAAAATCCGACGTGATCTCGAATTGAACGGCGCCGCAGTGGCAACTGCCTTGGACCTTGCGCATGGTTAGTTGCCTGTGTCGAAACGCGCGGCGATGCCACCGGCGGGACTTTCGGGCATCCCTTCCACATCAGCCGCCGGCCGGCGCTTTCGCCCACGCCGGTTCAACGGCCACGTCAGGGAAGTTGAGCTCGATGGTCAGGCCATCGGGATCCGTGACGAAGATCTGGAACAACTGGATCTGCGCGAAATACCGATGGCGCGATGGCAGCCCCGCCTTGCTGAAGCGCACCGAGAAATTCTCCGGCTCCGTCGCCAGGAACGCGATATGGTCGACAACGCCAGCGTCGTTGCGTGCCGATTGTGCAGTCGTGCCGAAGTAATGGACGTCGGACTCCGCAATGCCATCAAGTCCCATGTGAACCTGGATCTTGCCGTTGACGCCGAGCCAGTAGCCCGGGAACGGAAAGTCCGGCCGCGGCATTTCCTCGAAGCCGAGGATGTCGCAATAGAAGTGGCGCGAGCGCTCGAGGTTCTTCGAACGGACGAAATAGTGATTGAGTTCGGTCAGCGGCATGGAGGCCTCGGGGCAGGCGCGCGGAGAAGGATCATAAACCGGGACGGGCGTGCGGTGGTCGATGCGGGTGGTGCTGCGACAGGCGCCTCCCGCATGATCGCGGAGGCCCCGGTGATGTGGATGCGCATTGATGGTCGCGATCCGCTTTAGCAAGGTTGGGAGGAAACCACCAGATCGCGTTGCTTAGCCGAAGCCCATCCGACCACATCATCGATTCGCCTGGATCAAGCCTTCAGTCCAGAATCCACGCGCCCTTGGAGTCACGCTTGATCCCGATGCGCTCCCCCTGCTCCGACGGGTTGCTGCCGTTCGCAGACAAACTGATCAGGATTCGGAGTTCACATTCATACGCGCCTGACGGCGTCTGCGGCTGCCGCTTGCACTTTTCCTTGTGCACTTCATAGAGCTTCGGGTGCAACACGATCGAACGGCCCGTATTCGTTGACCGGATAGGCAGGCCGCCCTGCGCCTCGAGGGCAGCTTAGCGACTGAACGCCAGAGTGCGCAGTACTTCCTCGGTCGGCTCCTCGCCGCCTGCATCCGGGGGGGCGGGAACGGCAGCAGGCGCGGTTGCCTCGGCCGAAACAACTTTGGGTGCGGATGGCGTGTGCTTGGTGCAGCTGACTACGAGGAGGACAAGCAACAGGCTGACGATTCGGCAAGGCATGGGTGGTCGGTACCTTTCGAGCGGAGAGTCGTGGCAAGAATAACTTGGAACGCCCATCGTTGCCTCGGGCAGTGGACCGAAGCGCCGGTCCTCGCCATCGGGTTGAGGTCAACCGATGGAAGTCAGCCGCCGCCGGATGCAGCCGGCCGGATCGACGCGTCCAGCGTCATTTCGCCACCTCGGGAAGCAAACCGCGCAGATGGGCTGCGAGCAACGGCGCAAGTGTGGTGACGATCAGAACAAGCGGCCAAAGGTTACCGCCTCGAAATGTATAGGCCTCAAGGAGCTGCGGCCAGCTCCTGTGCTGGAGGAAATGACCGAAGCCGAACTCGAAGACCAGGGTGAGGACAAGCCAGAGCATCCCGATGAGCAGATAGGCGCGCATTGGAAGTCGACCGAACCAGGGAACCAGCGCGGTGGACACTGCGACGATGCAAAGTGCCAGCAGCACGCCGCTTACGGCGAATGCCGGCATCGAACCGAACTTCGGCACCAGGAAGCTCTCGCGGAACGCACCGTTGACGATCGCACAGACGAGAATCAGCAGCCATATCGCAAGAGCCTTGAGCAAGAGCATATGTGGTTACGCGGTGCCGCGGCAATGACCCTCAGCGCAATATGGAAATCCTAATAACTGCCGGGCGAAGCGAAATTCTCAAATCGCGTGTGCTCACCCATGAACGTCAGCCGCACCGTTCCAATCGGTCCATTGCGCTGCTTGCCGATGATGATTTCCGCCGTGCCCTTGTCCTGCGTTTCCGGGTTGTAGACTTCGTCGCGATAAATGAACAGTATTACATCCGCATCCTGCTCGATCGCTCCCGATTCGCGTAGATCAGACATCACCGGACGCTTGTTCGGCCGCTGCTCCAGCGAACGGTTCAACTGCGACAACGCCATCACGGGCACTTTCAATTCCTTGGCCAGCGATTTCATCGCGCGCGAAATCTCCGAGATCTCCGTAGCACGATTTTCGCCGCTCGAGTTTGCCTGCATCAACTGGATGTAGTCGACGATCACCAAACCCAGCTGACCATACTGCTTGTGCAGGCGCCGTGCGCGCGAACGCACTTCAATCGCGTTGAGGGCAGGCGTTTCATCGATCAGGATTGGCGCCTCATTGAGTCGCCCCAACGCCGCCGACAGCCGCTCCCAGTCATCGCCCTTCAACCGCCCGGTACGCAACGCCAGCTGATCCAGCTTGCCCACCGATCCGATCAGGCGCAGCGCCAACTGCGATGCACCCATTTCCATGGAGAAGACCGCAACCGGCAACTTGAGGTTCAGCGCAACGTGTTCGCCAATATTGACTGCGAGGGCCGTTTTTCCCATGCTTGGGCGTCCAGCAACAATCACCAAATCCCCCGCCTGCAATCCCGACGTCATCCTATCCAGATCCGTAAACCCGGTGGCCACCCCGGTCACGTCCGAAGGATTGTCGCGATTGAACAGTTCCTCGATCCGATCCACCACCGCCGGCAGCAATGTCGCCAACGATTGAAAGTTCTGCGCCCCGCGCGAGCCCTGCTCCGCGATGTGCAATACCTTGGCCTCGGCCTCGTCCAGCACGGTCTTGGCGTTGCGCCCCATCGGATTGAACGCGGAATCGGCAATTTCGCCGGCCGTCGCCGCAAGTTGCCGCAGGATCGACCGCTCGCGCACGATCTGGGCATAGTGGCGGATGTTGGCGGCAGTGGGGACGTTCTGCACCAGCGCGCCGAGGTACGGCAGGCCGCCGACATAGTCGAGCTTCTCCAGCGATAGAAGCGCCTCGGACAGCGTGATCACGTCGACGGGCTTGCCGTCGCCGGCCAGCTGCATCACCTGCCGGTAGATGAGGCGGTGTGCCTCGCTGTAGAAATCGTTCTCCGACACGATGTCGCCGATGCGATCGGCGGCTTCATTGTCGAGCAGCAGGCCGCCCAGGATCGACTGCTCGGCTTCGAGCGAATGCGGCGGGAGTTTCAGTGCTTCTAGCTGGGGATCGTCGGGCACGGTCGCTCTTTCGTTGAAGATTTATTCTACTGCGCCGGAAGGCTCGCTGAATGCGTTCGCGCGTCCCCAAAATAAAAAAGCCGCGCCTTTGCGGGGCGCGGCTTTTCGTGCTGCGGTGCGACTTGAGGCGGTGATCAGCCCTGCGCGGTGTCGCCAACGACGGTGACCATGATGTTGGCCGCGACGTCGTGATGCGGCGCCACGACGAGCGGAAACTCGCCCACCTGTTTCAGCGGGCCGTCCGGCATCCGGATCATCGACTTCTCGACCTCGACGCCTTGCAGCTTGAGCGCGTCGACGACGTCGAAGTTGGTGACGGAGCCGAACAGGCGGCCGTCCACGCCGGACTTCTGCGTGATCTTGACGACCATGCCTTCGAGCTTGGCGGCCACTTCCTGCGCGGCGACCAGCTTGGCGGTGGCGGCGGCTTCGAACTCGGCGCGCTTGCCTTCGATCAACTTCAGGTTTTCGGGCGTGGCACGCTTGGCCTTGCCCTGGGGGATCAGGAAGTTGCGGGCGTACCCGTTCTTGACCTTGACCACGTCACCCAGGTTGCCGATGGTGCCGACTTTTTCGAGGAGGATGATTTGCATGATCGCTCCTTAGTGACGGTCGGTGAACGGCAACAGCGCCAGGAACTGCGCACGCTTGATGGCGGTACCAAGCTGACGCTGCCACTTGGCCTTGGTGCCCGTGACGCGCGCCGGCATGATCTTGCCGTTTTCCTGCACGAAGTCCTTGAGGACGTCGATGTCCTTGTAGTCGATCTCCGTGACCTTCTCCGCGGTGAAGCGGCAGAACTTGCGGCGCTTGAACAGCGCATTGCCGCGGTCGCGTTTCTTGAGATCCTTCTTGCCTTTACCTTTACCTCTTCCAACTGGGCGGGGCATGGTGTTTCCTTTTGATCAATCGATGTGCGTGATGTGCAGCGCGACAGTGATTCCAGTGCGGTAGCGGCGCGCGAGAAACCCTTCGCAGCGTATTTCGCCACCGACCGGTGTTCCGGCCAACCGCTTGGCTACCTCGCCAAACGCCACGGCAAACACTTCGCATTCGACTCGTCGTTCACCGCCGGCTTCGGCCTGCATCGACTGGTGTTGCAGGGTGCAGTCGAGGGCCGGAATGCCGGCCGGGGTGTAGCGAAGGTCGCCGCGTTGCGTCAGAGTGGCAGAAAGCGTTAGCCGGTTGGAACCGGACACGTCGGCTGCAGTTCGTCTCGTAGGCTACGTGTTCAGTCGGCAGCTGCGGGAGCAGGCGCAGCGGCGGCCGGGACTTCAGCCGCACGCGGAGCATCGCCATCGCGCGGGGCATCCCGGTTGGTGAGCGACTTCGCCTTCTCTTCCTTCATCATCGGCGACGGGGCAACCTTGGCTTCCCCGGTGGCGACGATCAGGTGGCGCAACACTGCATCGTTGAACTTGAACGCGTGCTCGAGCTCGGCCAGGGTTTCCTGGTTGCACTCGATGTTCATCAGGACGTAGTGTGCCTTGTGCACTTTCTGGATCGGGTAGGCCAGTTGCCGGCGGCCCCAATCTTCCAGGCGGTGAATCAGGCCCTTGTGGCCCGTCACCATCGTGCGATACCGCTCGACCATCGCGGGCACTTGCTCGCTTTGATCCGGGTGCACGATGAATACGATCTCGTAATGACGCATATGCAGAACACTCCTTTCGGTCGGTGGGTGGCGGCGCTTCGTGCTCAGTTTCGTGCAAAGTGCGCTGCCGGCGGCCTCCCCGTCTGCGGCGGGTGAGGCAAGAGAGCCAAAGATTGTAGCCTGTTTTGCTTTATCGATCAACACCCTACGGCGCCAACGCGGCCAGCGCGGCGGTCCGCTCGGGCTTGGGCAATGCAGCCAGCAACCGTACCCGCTCATAGAACCGGGGCAAATCCCCGCCTTCCTGCGCCAAAAGGGCCCGAAATGCAGGCACCTGCGCGGAATACAGTGCCGTGGAGGCCAGGCTGGCGTTGTTGGGACCGCCGCCGTTGAAGCCGGCAAACCAGCGGTCGTATCCCGCCAACCCGGGCTCCCCGGCCTTCGCGCGTTCGTACCCCTCGCGCATGGCGGCCAGTATCTGCGCCTTGCGCACTCGCTTGTCCGCATCGGACAGCGAACTGGCGTAAACGGCGGCCAATTCGATCCGTGCCTCGCGCGTGAGGTCGCGAAACGCCGCGCGCTGTTGCAGGCCGCGGGCGCGGTAATGCTGCATGGCCGCGTTGCCATCGGCTTGCAACCAGCGCTCCAGGCCGGCCTCCTCCACCGCCACGGCGAAGGATTCGTTGAACTGCGTGTCGTCCTTCACGTACACCACCTGGTGCGCTAGCTCGTGAAAGATCATCCGCGCCACTTCCGGCTCGGGCCAGCGGACGAACGTGGACAGCACCGGGTCGTCAAAATAACCCAGCGTGGAATAGGCCGGAACGCCGCTTACCGCCACGTCGTCGCCCGCCGCTTGCAGCCGCCCGGCCTCGGCGCGCGCCTCGTCCTCCTTGAAGTAGCCGCGATAGCTGACGCAGCCGGCAATCGGAAAGCACCACTTGCGTGGCTCCAGCGAAAGCTCGGGCGACGCAAATACATTCCACACGACAAAGGGGCGATCGAGATCGGTGTAGCGCGTGTAGCTAGCGTTGTCGGGCAGCGCCAGCTCCCCCGACGCGAAGCTGCGCATCTTCTGCACGCGTTCGAGCCGGCGCTTCAATGCGGCGTCCGCCGTATCCGCAATCACCTCGGGGATGGGCTTGGCGCGCGCGACGAGGTCCATCTGGCCCGACGCGCTTTGCCAGTAGTACTCGGCGGTGTCCATCGCGCCGCAGCCGGCCAGCGCCAACGCGCCGGCCATGGCGACGCACGCGCGGCGCCCGTTCACCGCGGGAGAAATTGGCGCAGCCGCTCGACGCCGTCGCGCAACTTGGCGTCGTCGACGGTGTAGGCAAAGCGCACGTGTGCGCTGGCGCGATGGCGGCCGAAGTCAATGCCGGGTGTGATCGCCACACCCGCGCCTTCCAGCACCTCGCGGCAAAAGTGTTCGCTGTCGCGGCTCCACTTGGTGCAATCGGCGTAGATAAAGAAACCGCCGGTGGGCATCACCGGGATGCCAAAGCCCAGCTCGCGCAACGCGGGCACCAGGTAATCGCGTCGCGCTTCGAAAGCGCGGCGGCGTTCTTCCAGCAGCGTGAGCGTGGCCGGCTCGAAGCACGCGAGTGCCGCCCGCTGCGACGGCGTGGCCGGCGAGATGTAGAGATTCTGCGCGAGCTTCTCGATATCGCGCACATAGGCTTCGGGCGCGACTACCCAGCCCAGCCGCCAGCCGGTCATGTTGAAATACTTGCTGAAGCTGGAGATCACGAAGGCATCGTCGGTGAGGGCCAGCACGCTCTGCGGCCGCTGCCCGGGCGCCATGTCGTAGGTCAGGCCGAGGTAGATTTCGTCCACCACCAGTTGGCCGCCACGCGCCGCCACGGTGTCGACGATGCGCTTCATTTCATCGTGCGGCACGACGGTGCCGGTGGGATTGGATGGCGACGCGACCAGCGCGCCACGCGTGCGCGGCGTCCACGCGGCATCGAGCATGGCCGCCGTCAGCTGATAGTTGGCATCGGGGCCGGACGGAATGCCGACGGCCTCGCCCTCCATCACGCGCACAAAGTGTCTATTGCACGGATAGCCAGGGTCCGCCAGCAGGATTTGCTCATCGCGATCGACCAGCAGCGCCATCACCAGCAGCAGCGCCGCCGACGAGCCTGCAGTAACGATCACGCGCTCCGGTGACACCGTGACGCCGTAGTGGTCACCATAATGCTGTGCAATCGCGCGCCGCAATTCCGGCAGGCCCAACGCCGACGTGTAGTAGATGCCGCCGTCGGCAATAGCCTTCTGCGCCGCAGCCAGCACCGGCCCAGGCGTCGGGAAATCGGGCTCGCCGATCTCCATATGCACCACGGTGCGGCCGGTGGCTTCCAACGCGCGCGCGGCGGTCTGCACCTCCATCACGTGGAAGGGTTCGATTTCCGCGACGCGCGCGGCCGTGCGAATTGGGGAGTCCATCGAAAGTCGTAGTGCCATCAACGCCAGGAAGGCGCTATCGTACCGCTTCCCTATTTCGCACCCATGCTTGAGGTCGTTGCGTGGAACCTATTCGAGTCATTGCAACCGCTTTCGCGCTGACCGCCGCATTGCTTGCGCCCATCGCGCAGGCACAGGTCTACAAGTGCATCGACGAGCGCAGACAACCGGTCTACCAGGACAAGCCGTGCGCGCCGGGCGCCGAGGTACGCAACTTTGACACCGATCCCGCTACCGTGTCCGTCATTCCCATGCGTCCGGTCCCCGGCACCACCACCCGGGTGGTGGCACCGCCGCGCGCCAAGAACACGCCGTCGGCCAAGGCGCAAAAAGTGCGCGAAGGCGACCCCGGCGACCGCAAATACATTCACCTCGGCATGAACGAAGGCGAGGTCATCGCGCGCATCGGCCCGGCGGACCTGACCAGCGGCGGCAAGGGCCGCAAGCTTTCACGCTGGACCTACATGCCGGTGCCCGGCGATCCGCAGACCATCACCACGGTGGTGTTCGACTTCGGCAAAGTCGTCGAGGTGGAACGCAAGGTCGTCAAGTGAGAGCGCTGGTGCAGCGGGTCAGCCAGGCCGCGGTCGCGGTGGACGGGCGCATCACGGGCGCTATCGCCGCCGGGCTGTTGGTGCTGGTGGGCATTGCCGAGGGCGACACCGAGGAAGATCGCGCGTGGCTTGCGCGCAAGATCACGCAGCTGCGTATCTTCGGCGATGCCGCTGGGTTGATGAACCTCTCGGTGCAGGACATCAAGGGCGACATCCTGGCCGTGTCGCAGTTCACGCTGCACGCATCCACCCGCAAGGGCAATCGGCCTTCCTACACTGCCGCCGCGCGGCCCGAGGTGGCGCAGCCGGCATTCGATGCATTCGTGGCGGCGCTGTCCGCGGAGCTGGGGCGGCCCGTGCCCACCGGTGTGTTCGGCGCCCACATGGATGTGCGCCTGCACAACGATGGGCCGGTCACCATCTGGCTCGATTCACGGGCGCGCGAGTGATCGCACCACCCGTTGACGTCAGGCCGATGCGGCAGCGCCACCCAGCGCCAGGCGCCCCGGACCAAAGGCCCACACCATCAGCATGCCGCCCATGATCGACACATTCTTCAGGAATCCGATCTGCTGCATCATGGCCTCGTCAGGTGGAGCCGACCAGAAGTTGTGAAAGATCAACGTGGTCGGAATCATGAACAGGAAGATCGCCATGGCCGCCCAGCGCGCCTTGTAACCCACCAGCAAAAGCAGGCCCGCGCCCAGTTCAACCACGATGGCACCCACCGCCATCAGCGGCGGGAAAGGCATCCCCTGACTGGCGATATAGCCCACCGTTCCTTCGAAGCCACCGATTTTTCCAAAACCACTGAGGATGAAGAGCACTGCCAGCAGCACTCGAGCGACCAATGCTGCAACGTCTCGACTCGTATTCATGGCGTTCCTTTGATAATTGAAAGTGCGCGTCCGCGCAGCGGGTTCAGGGCAGATCAAACAGCAATACTTCGGCGCCTTGGCCTTGGCCCAGGCGAACTTCCGATTCGTTCTCGATGCGTGCCGCGTCGCCGGTACCAAGTTCCAGCCCGTTGACGCTCACCTGGCCGCGCGCCACGTGCACATAGGCCCGGCGGCCGGCCGCCAGCGCGTGGGTCACGCTTTCCGCGCCGTCCAGCAACGTGGCGTAGACACGCGCGTCCTGATGCAGCAGGACGGCGCCGCCCTCGCCCGCCGGCGCGGCGATCAGCGCGAGGCGTCCGCGCTTGGCTTCCGCGGTCACATTGGCCTGCTCGTACGATGGCGCGATGCCTCGTGCCGACGGCTCGATCCAGATCTGCAGGAAATGCACGCCCGCCGTCTTCGATGGATTGAATTCACTGTGTTGCACGCCGCGACCGGCGCTCATCCGTTGCACGTCGCCCGGCACGATCACCGACCCCGTGCCCATGTTGTCCTTGTGCGACAGCTCGCCGTCCAGCACGTACGAAATGATTTCCATGTCGCGATGACCGTGCGTGCCGAAGCCCATGCCCGGCTGGACGCGATCCTCATTGATCACGCGCAGGGGGCCAAAGCCCATATGGGCTGCGTCGTAGTAGTCGCCAAACGAAAAGCTGTGGTGCGAGTCGAGCCAGCCATGGTTGCCATGGCCACGTTGGGCGGAAGGTCGGAGGGTGATCATTCGATTCTCCTGTCGTTATGCTGGCTGGTGCGCCAAACGCACCTGCAGCGGAATGGAAGAATATTAGGCTTGCATCAGGCAAAACATAAGCCTACAGTCGTGAACCATTCATTCAAATATTTTGAATATGAACTTGTCCCTCGAGGCGTTGGCAGTGCTCGACGCCATCGACCGCCGCGGCAGCTTTGCCGCGGCGGCCGAGGAACTGGACCGTGTGCCCTCCGCCATCACCTATACGATCCGCACGCTGGAGGACACGCTCGACGTGCTGCTGTTCGACCGCCGCGGGCATCGCGCGCAATTGACGCCCGCCGGCCGCACGCTGCTGGAGGACGGCCGGCTGCTGCTTGCTGCCGCCAACGATGCCGAAGCACGGGTTCGCCGGGTAGCCACGGGCTGGGAAACGGAGTTACGGGTGGCTGTCGACGTGCTGATACCGTGGTCGCGCATTTTTCCGCTCGTCGCTGCGTTCTACGCCGAGTGCGCCACGCGGCAGGCCGCGCACACGCAGTTGAAACTGTCGCGCGAAGTGCTGGGCGGTTCGTGGGATGCACTGGCCGAGGGCCGCGCGGACCTCGTGATCGGCGCGCCCGGCGACCCGCCGCCGGGCGGCGGCTACCGGCTGCGCGTGATGGCCGAAATGACGATGTTGTTCGTCGTCGCGCCCACCCACCCGCTGGCACCCGTCACCGCGCCGCTCACCGAAACCGACATCGCTGCGCATCGCGGCATCGTGGCCGCGGACACCTCGCGCCGCCTGCCGCCGCGTTCCATCGGCATCCTCATCGGCCAGGATACGCTGACGGTGCCCGATCTCGACGCCAAGCTCGCGGCGCAGGTGGCAGGGCTCGGTTGCGGCTTCCTGCCGGCGTCCGTTGCCGCGCCGGAAATTGCAGCCGGTCGCCTGGTGATCAAGGCGATCGACACGCCACGCCCGCCTACGCGCGCGAGCGCCGCGTGGAAGACCACACGACCGGGGAATGCGCTGGCATGGTGGATCGAAGCGATTGGCCGCGCCGACTGGCGCTTTCTGGCGCTGGCGCCGGTTGCCGCGGCGCCGGGCGTGCCAAAGCAAGCGGCTTCGCGCAGGTCGCAGCGCGCGAAGACCCCTTAGACAAGGCTTATGTCGTGCCGAATGATTGCGGCGTGATCCACGCAGGACGAAAGCCTCGCCTGCGATGCCACGGCGAGCGCCCTACAGCCGATACGCGGCCTTCGCAAAATCGTGGGCCAACCCCGGCGCCAGTTCGAAGGCCTCGTCTTCGCCGATCTTGTGCTCGACGACCAGCGTCGCCAGAAAGCGGCAGTCCATCCGGCGCGCCACGTCATGCCGCGCGGGGATCGACATGAACGCGCGCGTGTCGTCGTTGAAGCCCACCGTGTTGTAGAAGCCCGCTGTTTCGGTGGCCTGTTCGCGGAAGCGCTGCATGCCTTCGGGGCTGTCGTGAAACCACCACGGCGGCCCGAGCTTCAGCGCCGGATAGTGGCCCGCCAGTGGCGCCAGTTCGCGTGCATACGACGTCTCGTCGAGCGTGAACAGGATCACGGTCAGGCGCGGATCGTTGCCGTGCCTTTCCAGCAGCGGCCGCAATGCGCGCACGTAGTCGGTGCGCGTGGGAATATCCGCACCCTTGTCGCGACCGAAGCGGCTGAACACCACCGGATTGTGGTTGCGGAAGCTGCCCGGATGAATCTGCATTACCAAGCCGTCGTCGAGGCTCATGCCCGCCATTTCGGTCAGCACCTGACCGCGGAACGCTTCTGCTTCGGCGGCGGTGATGGTGCCGGCCAGCGCGCGGTCCAGCAGACGCTGGCTCTCGGCTGCGTCGAGATCGCTGGTATGCGCGGTGGCATGGCCATGATCGGTGGATGTGGCGCCCATCGACTTGAAGAACGCGCGACGATTGCGGTGCGCAGCGAGATAGCCAGCCCATGTCGTCGTGTTCTCGCCCGTCATGGCACCGAATTGCGCCATGTTGCCGGCAAACCCCTCGAACTCGGGATCCGACACGGCATCGGGACGATACGCGGTGACCACGCGGCCCTTCCATCCGGACGCGCGAATCTTCCGGTGATGCGGCAGCGTATCGAGCGGCGATTCGGTCGTCGCGATCACTTCGATGTTGAAGCGCTCGAACAATGCGCGTGGGCGATAGTCGGGCTGCGCAAGGCACGCGTTGATCCGGTCGAAATGGCGGTCCGCCGATTCCGGTGTCAGCCGCTCCTCGATGCCGAAGACGGTATTGAAGGCGTGATCGAGCCAAAGCCGGGTGGGCGTGCCGCGAAACACGTGGTAGTGCGCGGCAAAGGTGCGCCAGATCCTGCGCGCATCCGTTTCGATGGGGCCGCCATCATGGCGCGGAATACCGAGGTCCTCGAGGCGCACGCCCTGGCTGTAGAGCATGCGGAACACGTAGTGATCCGGCGTGATGAAGAGCGCGCTGGCATTCGCGAACGGCGCGTCGTCGGCAAACCACTGGGGATCGGTGTGACCGTGCGGACTCACGATCGGCAGGTCCTTCACCGTCGCATACAGGCGGCGCGCGACGGCGCGCGTGGATGGGTCGGCGGGAAAGAGACGGTCGGGATGGAGGTTAAGCGGGATTGGCATGATTCGGCCTGGCGAAGTGACTTTGCAGTGGAAGGAACAATCCCGGCATCGCGGCGATTCAGTCGCCGGCAAGATGCCGCTTCAGCGTCGCGCGCGTGCCGTCGCGAACGAGCGCAGCGACGTTCGCGCGCACGGCCTCGCGAAACGCATGATGGGCCGTCA
The DNA here is from genome assembly GCA_963805355.1 of uncultured beta proteobacterium. Lineage (GTDB taxonomy): Bacteria > Pseudomonadota > Gammaproteobacteria > Burkholderiales > Casimicrobiaceae > VBCG01. Next base: position 1,499,661 of record CAWDTZ010000004.1, read on the forward strand.
GATCGGTGCCGAATACGGGTTTGAGGTCGAGGAAACCGTCGGCCATGGCGGCGGGGTCGCCCTGCGCAGCGCGAACGATGCCGGCAAACGTAGTCGCCAGCGGATCCTGCACGTCGATGGCCGCGCCATGTTCGTCCTTGCCGCCGGCATAGCGTATCCATGCGGCCACCGCCAATGCGAGATGCCGCCACGACGCGCCGGCCCGCATCCGGTCGCGGATGGTGCCCAGCAGGCGCTGCGGCAGCTTTTGCGAGCCATCCATCGCAATCTGGCGGGTGCGATGCGGCAGCGCCGAATTGCCGAAGCGCTGCATCAGTTGATCGCAGTAGGCGCGCAGATCGATGCCGGGCGGCGGCGACAACGTCGGCACGATTTCATCCGCCATCTGCTGCAGCACCAGCGCCGCGAGATCGGGATCGCGCGAGGCCTGCCATACGAAGTCGTGGCCCAACATGAAGCCGAGATAGGACAGCGTGGAATGGCTGCCGTTGAGGAGGCGCAGCTTCATCCATTCGAAGGGCGCGACGTCCTCCACAAACTGCGCACCCGCCTTGTCCCACGGCGGACGCGGTCCGGCAAAGCGATCCTCGATGATCCATTGCCCGAAGCGCTCCGCCGCAACGGGCGCGGCATCGTGCACGCCCAGCAGGCGTTGCGCATCCGTGAAATCGGCATTGGTGACCGCCGGCACGATGCGGTCGACCATCGTGCATGGGAATGCGACGTTGGCGCGGATCCAAGCTGCCAGCGCCGGATCGCGGCGCTCGGCCAGGTCCACCACCACGCCTTCGACCAGGCGCCCGTTGTGCGGCAGGTTGTCGCAACAGACCACGGTGACTGATCCGGCATTCGCGGCACGGCGCGCCGCGAGCCCCGCCACCAGGATGCCGACCGCCGATTCCGGGGCCGTGGGATGCGCGAGATCGTGCACGATGTCCGGATGCTCGACATTGAGCGTGCCGGTGGCCGGGTAGTGGCAGTAACCTTTTTCCGTGACGGTGGCGGTGACGATCATGATGCGGCGATCGGCAAAACGCGCGATGAGGCCGGCGCGATCGGCGCCCGCAAACAACGTCTCGCGCACGCTGCCGATCACGCGCGGCTCGATGCCGTCGCCGGAGCGCGTCAGCAACGTGTAAAGCCCGTCCTGCGCCGCCAGCGGCTCGGTGGCGCGCGGCGTCTTCAGCGAAACACCGCAAATACCCCAGCGCGGATCGGCAGCAAGAATGTCGTCGGTGTACACCGCCTGATGCGCGCGATGGAACGCGCCAAGGCCCAGGTGCAGGATGCCGACCTGGATGGCATCGAGCGCATAGTCCGGTCGGCGCACGCCCGCCGGCAGCGTGGACAGGGAAAACTTGCCTAGCGTCGTCATTTGAGCAGTGTATAGGGTACCCAGAGGGATACCGCGGGCACATAGGTCACGAGCATCAGGGCGACGAACATGGCGAGGTAGAACGGCCAGATCGTCCTGACCGTCTCCTCGATGCGTATCTTCCCGATCGAACAGCCCACGAAGAGACAGGTTCCCACCGGCGGCGTGCACAGGCCGAGCCCGAGATTCAGCATCATCAGCATGCCGAACTGGACGGGGTCCATGCCGATCGACTTCACCACAGGCAGGAAGATGGGCGTGCAGATCAGGATGAGGCCTGCCATGTCCATGATGCAGCCAAGGATCAGCAGGATGAGGTTGATGATCAGCAGGATGAAATAGGGATTGTCGGTGATCCCGTTCATCAGCGCGATGGTCTTGGCGGGAACCTGGTGCAGCGCCAGCACGTAGCCGAATGCGCTGGCGGTGCCGATCAGCAGCATCACCATCGCCGTAGTCTTGGTGGCGTTGATCGTGGCCTTCCAGAAGTCGGCGCGGGTCAGGCTGCGATACACGAATACCGTTACCAGCAGCGCGTAGATGGCCGCAACCGCTGCCGACTCGGTGACCGTGAAGATGCCCGACAGCGTGCCGCCGATGATGATCACCGTGGCGAACAGGCCGGGAAAGGCGCCAAGAAAGCCCATGCCCACGCTGCGCCAGCCCGGCCAATTGTCCTTTGGGTAGCCCCGCTTCACCGCCACCGCCCAGGCCGCCGCCATCAGGCACAGACCCGTCAGGATGCCCGGAATGACGCCGGCCATGAACAGCGCCGCGACCGACACGCCGCCGCCTGCCGCGAGCGAGTAGATGATCATGTTATGCGATGGTGGAATCAGGATGCCGGTGACCGACGCGGTAACGGTCACGTTGACCGCGTAGTCGGTGCCGTAACCCTTCTTCTTCATCAGCGGGATCAGGATGGCACCGAGCGCGGACGTATCGGCGACGGCCGATCCGGAAATTCCGCCGAACAGCATGCTTGCGAGCACGTTGACCAGTCCCAGCCCGCCGCGAATATGGCCGACCAGCGTATTGGCAAAGCGTACCAGGCGTTCGGCGATGCCACCGTAGAGCATCAGTTCGCCGGCATAGATGAAGAACGGGATGGCCAGCAGCGAGAACACGCTGATCCCCGAGGCGATGCGCTGGACCACGACCATCAGCGGGAGCCCGTCGTAGACGATCGTCGCGGTCGCGGCTATGCCGAGCGCGAACGCGATCGGCACGTTGAACGCGATCAGCGCGAAGAACACGCCAAACAGAATGACGAGTTCCATCAGCTCACCTTCTCGTCGAGCAATTCACGCAGCATCAGTTCGAATGCAAACAGCATGATCAGTACGCCACCCAGCGGAATGGCGAAATAGGTGGCGCCCTCGGGGATCCTGATGATGGGCGTGGCGACGTCCCACGTCTCGATGACCAGCAGAACGCCGTTCCAGAGAAGCACGCCGCCAAACGCCGCAAGCACCAGGAACACGCTGGTCATCACCAACCGGCGCAACCCCGCCGGCAGCGCGTCATTGAGGAAGGCGATGCCCAGGTGCGATTCCTCCCGGACCCCGACCGCTCCCGCCAGAAAGGTGAAATAGAGCACGATCAGCAACGTTGTCCGTTCGACCCATTGCGGGGAATCGTTGAGGACGTAGCGGCCGAACACCTGCCAGCCGGTGATGGCCGTCATCACGAGCAGCCCGAGGCCGGAGAGCCAAAGGGCAAACACGACCAGCCGGTCATTGGCGCGCGCCAGCCAGGCCAGAAAATTTCGCATGCCGATTCGCGCAGCGCGTCAGCGCCTCGCGTCCTCTCGAGGTGCGGTATCAATGACCCGCCCGCGGCGCTTGCCGCGGGCGGTGTTGTCAGGTCCCGGCACGCACGGACACCATCCGCGCCGGACAGCCTGTTCGCGTCAGTTCGACGCCTGGATCTTGCTCACCATTTCCTTCATCTTCGGATCCGTGATGAACTTGTCGTACACCGGCTTCATCGCATCCTGGAACGGCTTCTTGTCGACGGTGATGATCTTCGCGCCGCCCTTTTCCACCACCGCGCGCGACGCCGACTCCTTCTCATCCCACAGCTTGCGCATGTAGGGCACGGAAGCCTTGGCTGCATCGCGCCACATCTGCTGCTCCTGCGGCGTCAGCGTGTCGAAGACCTTTTTCGACATCAGCAGCATTTCCGGCGCCATCGAGTGCTCGGTCATCGAGTAGTTCGGGGCGACTTCAAAGTGCCGCGAAGTGTCGTACGACGGCCAGTTGTTCTCGGCGCCATCGACGACCCCGGTCTTCAGCGCGGTATACACCTCGCCATAGGGCATCGGCGTTGCATTGGCGCCCATCGCCTGCAACAGCGCAACCCAGAGGTCGGACTGCTGGACCCGGATCTTCATGCCCTTGACGTCGGCAAACGACATGATCGGCTTTTTGCCCGTGTAGAGCGAGCGCGATCCCGAATCGTAGTAGGCAAGCGTAATGTAGCCATACTTCTCGCAGGACTTGCCGATCTCATCGCCGATCGGGCCGTCCAGCGTCTTGCGCATGTGCTCCTTCGACTTGAACAGGAACGGCATCGTCGGGACCATGGTCTCGGGGCAGATGTTGTTCATCGGCGCCACGTTGATGCGGACGAGATCGAGCGCGCCAATCTTGACCTGCTCGATCGTGTCCTTTTCGCCGCCCAGCTGGTTGCCGGTGTAGACCTTGATCGAATCCTTGCCTCCGGTCTTCTGCTTGATGTAGTCGCTCATGAACTTGACGGCCATCACGGTCGGGTAATCCTCCGGATGCACGTCGGCGGAGCGGTATTCCTTCGCCGCGGCCGGCAGGCTGATGGCAGCGACCGCTAATGCCGCTGCGATGCGAGTCAAATGAAGTTTCAAGGTCATGCTCCTTCTGGGTCAGGTTGTGAACTGCGTGGTGGCGTTACGTTTGCGCAGGGCAGTCACGCGGCGCGTGCCTTTCCCTGCTCCTTGCTGCGGGACTATCACGTCCCATTGCCGCTGAAATTCGCGCTCCACGCGGGCGATGTGCTTGTGCATCGCCCCGCGTGCCGCCTCGCTGTCGTGCGCCTCGAGCGCATCGATGATCGCGGCGTGATCGAGCAGCGCGCCTTCGCGCATCTTCTGCGTGTGGAAATAGGTCTCGATGCGCGACCATAACTTGCCCCGGCGCTGCTGCCACAGTCCCTGCACCACCAGCGCCAGCGAGCCGTTGCGCGTGGCGGACGCCAGCCGGACGTGGAATTCGCGGTCGGCGGCGTCACGCTTGGTGAAGTCGGTGGCGTGGTTGCGCATGCGGTCGACCGTCTTGCGCATGGCCGCGATGTCGGCCTTCCTGGCTTGACGCGCGGCCACGGCCGCGATCTCGCCTTCGATCAGGTGTCGCGCGGCAAGGAGCTCGAAAGGACTGGGACCTTCGTCGGCGTCGACCGGCATGTCCGCCGCGCGCGGCTCGGCGACAAAGATGCCCGAGCCCACATGCACCTCGACGCGACCGCCGATCTCGAGCGAGATGATGGCCTCGCGCACCGACGTTCGCGACACGCCCAGTAGCGCCGCGAGCTCCCGCTCGGCCGGCAGCCGCGAGCCAGTCGCAAATTCGCCGTTGTCGATCAGGGCTGCGATCTGGCCGGCAATCTGCCGGTAGAGCCGCAGCGGTTCGACCGTATGCAGGGGCACGGGGGACATTCCTCCTTGGGTGCGGCGGCCGTGGCCTACATAGGGCCCCATGGTCCGCGCGACTCGCGGACGGACTCTACGCGCGCCGACCCAAGTTGGTCAAGTGGTCCAACCACCGGACCAGACAACGGCCCGGGGCGGGTTGCCGATCGTCCCAGCAGGCGCGGCGAACGGCGTGCCCGTCGCGAATCCCATAAGCGTGCCTTCAGCCGCGCGGTCGATCATCCGAGGCATCAGCCTCGCCTGCGCCCTGGCCTCGATCTACGGATTCCGGAAATGTCCCGATTTGCCGCCGAATTTCTCGACCACCCGCACGTCCTCGATCCGCATCGCGCGATCGGCGGATTTGCACATGTCGTAGATGGTGAGAAGCCCGACGGCGGCAGCGGTCAACGCCTCCATCTCCACGCCGGTTCGCGCCACGGTTTCGGTCGTGACTTCGATCGTCACTGCGTGTGCGGCAATATCGACCACGAATTCGACGGCAACCCGCGTGAGCGGCAACGGGTGGCACAGCGGAATCAGGTCGGCCGTGCGCTTGGCGGCCTGGATGGCGGCAATCCGCGCGACGCCCAGCACATCGCCTTTCCTGCTGTCGCCCGCGCGAATCAGCTCAATCGTTGCGGGCAGCATCAGGATACGGCCCGCCGCGCGCGCGAGACGTTTGGTTACATTCTTGTCGCCCACGTCGACCATGTGCGCCAGACCGGCACCGTCGAAGTGGGTAAAATGACCTGCACCGGTCGTCGCGCCTCGCGCAAGGCGCAGCGGAGCAGCCAGTTTGGTGGTTGCAGGCACCGCGCCTGCCGGTTTTTTGGACGTTGGGGCGCGGGCCACGGCGGGGTCTCCGTTGAACTTGATCGGGCGGCGGCCATCTTAGCATCTGTGATGTGCATCCCCGACTCCACCCAATCCCTCGCTTGAACGCCATTTCCACTTCGGATTCGCCAAGGCACCGCGGCCGCCGCTACGTTGCGATGGCGCTTGCCGTGGCCATGGCGATGTCGCCGATGGCGCAGGCGCAAGTTCCGCTGCCCACGGCGTCGGCGCCCGAGCCGGCCGCCAATGTCTATGCGCCGTTGCCGGCGCAGGTGCCCGCGCCGCCGGTGCCGGCATCATTGCCGGCGGTGCCGGGCCAGGCGCCGACGCTGCCGACGCTGCCCGACCTGGGCGACGCGTCCCAGGTATCGCTCTCCCCGGCGCAGGAGCGCAAGGTCGGCGAACAGATCGTGCGCCAGATCCGGGCCGGCGGCGGCTATCTGAACGACCCCGAGGTCAACGACTATCTCAATGAACTCGGCTATCGGCTGGTCAATTCCACCATCGATACCAAACAGGACTTCGAGTTCTTCGCGGTCCCCGATGCGCAGATCAACGCCTTCGCGCTGCCGGGCGGTTTCATCGGCATCCACACCGGCCTCATCTTGCTCACGCAGACCGAGTCCGAACTCGCCAGCGTGATGGCGCACGAAATTTCGCACGTCACGCAACGGCACATGGCGCGGATGGTGTCGGCCCAGAAGGACTCGATGCTGCTGACGCTGGCCGGGCTTGCGCTGGCCATCCTCGCCTCGCGCGCCGGGGGCTCCAACGCCAGTCAGGGCGTTTCGGCCGCCATCGCCGGCACGCAAGCGCTGGTGGCCCAGAACCAGCTCAACTTCACCCGCGAACACGAATACGAAGCCGATCGCATCGGCTTCTCACGATTGGTGGCCGCAGGCTTCGACCCCAACGGCATGGCCACATTCATGCAGCGCCTGCAGCGGGCCAACCGGTACGTCGAGGGCAATGCGCCGTCCTACCTGCGCACGCATCCCATCACTTACGAACGCGTAGCCGAAGCGCAGGCGCGCGCGCTTGGCATGCCGTACAAGCAGGTGAGCGACTCGCTCGACTATCACCTGGTGCGCGCGCTGCTGAAAAGCTACCAGGGCACGCCGCGCGAGACCGTGGTGGCATTCGACGCGGCCTTGCGCGACAAGCAATACAACAACGAGATCGCCGAGCGCTACGGGCTGGTGGCCGCATTGTTGCGGGCCAAGGATATTCCCCGGGCCAAGGTCGAGCTTGCCCGCGTGGAAAAAATGGCGCCGCCCCATCCGATGATCGAGGCCATGGCAGGCCATGTGCTGATGGAAGCCGGCGACAACGCCGCCGCGGCCGCGCGCTTCAAGGCCGCGCTGGTTCGCTATCCCAACAAGAAACAGCTGATCTACGATCTCCCGGAAGCGCTGATCAATGACAAGCGACCGGCCGAGGCCTCGCAATTCGTCGAACTGCAGTTGAAGCGATTTCCCGAGGACGGATTGCTGCACCAGATCGCCGCCCGCGCCTACGCGGCGCAGAACATGCGCCTGAAGGAACACGAGCATCAAGGCGAGTTCTACGCATGGTCAGGCAACCTGCCTCTTGCGGTCGATCAGCTCGAGCTTGCCGTGAAGGCGGGCGACGGCGACTTCTACCAAGTCTCCGCGATCGAGTCGCGCCTGCGCAAGCTGCGCTCCGACATGGCCGAGTTGAAGAAAAACGGCTTCGGGCGCGACGGATGACGCGTTTGCGGTCACCCGTACACGCCGGTTAGCGCTACTCATAGCAACAACACAAAGGTCATGCCGTTGGCTACCTCCCCTGCGTCCCCGCGACGCCGCATCGTCGTCGCGCTGATAGCCATTGCCGTTCTCGGCCTCGCAAGCTACGCCGGTTGGCGCACCTTCGGCCCTTCCGCCAACGCGGTCGCATTTCGCTTCGCCAAGATCGAGCGCGGCAATGTCACATCGGTAGTATCGGCCTCGGGCACGCTCAACGCGGTGACCACCGTGCTGGTCGGATCGCAGATCTCGGGCCAGATCAAGGAACTGAAAGTGGACTTCAACTCGGTGGTCAAGCAGGGCGACCTGCTGGCGCGCATCGATCCCGAGACCTACGAAATCCGCGTCCGCCAGGCCGAGGCTGACCTCGAGGCCGCGCGGACAGCGATGCTGCAGAAGCAAAGTGATGCCATGGCGCAGCGCTCGCAGGCACTGCGCGCCCGCATTACCTACGACGACGCCAAGCGCGATCTCGACCGCAAGCAGTCGCTGGTGGAGAAAGGATTCATCTCCGGCGCGGAAGTCGACAAGGCCAGGTTCAACGAACAGGGCCTGGCCGAGGCCATCCACACCGCCGATGCACAGACCAAGTCGGCGGAAGCGCAGATCGCCAACGCCGCTGCCGTCGTCAAGCAGCGCGAAGCCGCGCTGGCGGCGGCACGCAACGACCTCGCCAAGACCGCGATCACCGCACCGGTGGACGGCGTTGTCATCTCGCGCCAGATCGACGCCGGACAAACCGTCGCCGCCAGCCTCAACACGCCCACGCTGTTCACCATCGCCCGGGACCTGCACGACATGCAGGTGGAAGTGGCCATCGACGAATCGGACATCGGCAAGCTGAAGCCGGAGCAGCGCGTCACCTTCACCGTCGATGCGTTTGCCGGGCGTACCTTCGAGGGCCGCGTGCGGCAGATCCGCAAGGCGGCGCAGACGGTGCAGAACGTAGTCACGTACACCGTTGTCGTCGAAACGCCCAACGCCAACCTGTTGCTGGTTCCCGGCATGACCGCCAACGTGCGCATCATCGCCGATAGTCGCGACAACGTGCTGAAGATTCCCAACGCGGCGCTACGTTGGCGGCCGGCGGGCACGGCGGCCGCCAAGGAAGACGCAGCGCCTGCCGGCGCCGGTCCGAGCGGCGGCGGCGACGCGCAGGCGCGCCGACAGAAGCTCGTCACCGATCTCAAGCTCGACGCCAGCCAGCAGGCGCGCCTCGACGAAATCTTCACGGAGCTGCGCGGCAGGATGGTGGAATTGCGCGAGGTGCCCGAGGCCGATCGCCGTGTACGCGGCGATCGCCTGCGCGCCGACGTCCGGCAGAAGATCAACTCGATGCTCAACGCCGACCAGCAGAAACTCTACACGGAGATCGTCGCCGCGGAGACCGGGCGCGTGGCCGCCGGCAGCGGCCGCACCTATGTCGTCGGCGCCAGCGGCACGCCGGTCGAGGTACGCCTGCGCCTAGGCCTCACCGACGGCAACGCCACCGAGATCGTGGGCGGCGATGTGACCGAAGGCGCCGAAGTGATCGTCGGTACCGTTAGCGCGGGCGCATCCGGAAAATCCGCTGCTGCCGGCGCGCCGCGCCTGCCCTTCTGAACCGGGACCGCGATGCCGCTCATCGAAACCCGGCACCTCACCAAGACCTATCAACTGGGTGAGACCGCGGTGCATGCACTTGCGGGAGTCTCGATCGACGTCGCGGAAGGCGAGTTCGTCGCGGTCATGGGACCATCGGGCTCCGGCAAGTCAACTTTCATGAATGTCATCGGTTGCCTCGACGTGCCGACGTCCGGCGAGTATCGCTTCAATGGCGAAGACGTGGCGGGATTGTCCACCGATGCGCTGGCTGGCATTCGCAACCGCTCGATTGGGTTCGTGTTCCAGCAATTCAACCTGCTGCCGCGCACGTCCGCCCAGGCCAATGTCGAGTTGCCGCTGCTTTATGGTGGCGTGGCGCCGGCCGAGCGGCACGAGCGTGCGCTGCGCAAGCTGAATCAGGTCGGCCTTGGCGCACGCGCCGACCACCATCCGGCGCAACTGTCGGGCGGCCAGCAGCAACGCGTAGCCATCGCCCGCGCGCTCGTCAACGATCCCAAGCTGATCCTCGCGGACGAACCCACCGGCGCACTGGATTCGATGACCAGCCTCGAGGTGATGGCACTACTGCAGCAACTCAATCGCGATGACGGGATCACCATCGTCGTGGTCACGCACGAGCCTGACATCGCCGCCTTCGCGTCCCGGCTCCTCACGTTCCGCGACGGCAAGCTTGTGTCGGACACGACGAGCCCGCCTGCGGATGCCGCCGCTGCGCTGCAGGTACGCAAGGCCGAGGAAGCGGTGGTCAGCGCATGAATTTTCTCGCGACGCTGCGCGTGGCGCTGGCCGCACTGCGCGTCAACAAGCTTCGTTCCGCGCTGACGATGCTGGGCATCATCATCGGCGTCGGCGCCGTGATCGCCATGGTGGCGGTCGGCGCCGGCGCGCAGGCGCGGGTGGAGGACCAGATCAAGAGCCTCGGCTCGAACCTCATCATCGTGCTCTCGGGCAACTTCACTGCCGGCGGGGCGCGCCAGGGTTCAGGCACGCAGCTCGCGATCACCGAGGACGATGCCTACGCGATGATGCGGGAAGTCTCCGGCATCCAGGTCGCGGCGCCCATACTGCGCGGCAGCGGCCAGATCGTGTTCGGCAACAGCAACTGGGCCACCCAGATCCAGGGCACGTCGCCCGAGTACCTCGAGACGCGCCAATGGGAGGTTGCCAGCGGCAAGAATTTCGACCAGTCGCAGGTGGATGCGGCCGCCAAGGTCGTACTGCTGGGCCAAACCGTTGCGCGGTCGCTGTTCGGCGAAGCCGATCCGGTCGGCGAAACCGTGCGTATCCGGCGGGTGCCCCATACCGTAATCGGCGTGCTCGAACGCAAGGGCCAGAGCATGGTCGGGCAGGACCAGGACGACGTCGTGCTGATCCCCATCTCCACCGCGCGCAAGCGCGTGCTGGGCGGGCAGCAGGTGAAGAGCCGCAACGTGGGTTCGATCACCGTGCGTGCACGCGACGGCGCCGACATGGCGGTGACCGAGCAGGAAATGCGCGACCTGATGCGCCAGCGCCACAGACTCGCCGCCAACCAGGAAGACGATTTCTTCCTGCGCAACCTCTCCGAAGTGTTGTCGGCGCAGGAGGCCTCGTCCAAAGTACTGGCCTACCTGCTGGCGGCCATCGCCTCGGTGTCGCTCGTGGTCGGGGGCATCGGCATCATGAACATCATGCTGGTGTCCGTCACCGAGCGCACACGCGAGATCGGATTGCGAATGGCCGTGGGGGCACGCGGCCGCGACATCCTCACGCAGTTCCTCGTCGAAGCGGTCACGCTCGCGCTGATCGGCGGGCTGATCGGCATCGTCATCGGCGCCGCCGCCTCGGTTGCGGTGGGCCAGCTTGCCGGATGGCGCACGGAAGTCAGTCTCGCGTCCGTCGTGCTCGCAGTGGGTTTCTCCGGCGCGATCGGCGTGTTCTTCGGCTTCTATCCGGCGCGTACCGCGTCGAGGCTGGCGCCCATCGACGCGCTGCGGCACGAGTAAACGGACCGTCGCTTCTGGCATGCTTTCGTCGGCAAGGCTTCGGCCTCGCCTGCAGGGGCGCAGCCCGCACCGTTGCATACCTGTCGTTTCCGACAGTAGTTTTGCCTTGCGCACCGTTGCATAGTCCGGTCGCCGTCCATCGAGACGGCGCACCGACTCCTGCGGAGGCTCCATGAAGATCCTTGTCGTCGACGACCACCCGCTGATCCTGCATGCGCTGGCCGAGGTGTTGCCCAGCCTCGAGCCCAAGCTCGAGATTCTCGGCGCTGCCGACCGCCAGCAGACCTTGGTCATGCTTGCGCGGCATCCGGATTGCGCGCTCGTCCTGCTCGATCTCGCGCTGCCGGGCGCCCATGGACTCGACCTGCTCGGCGAGTTGCGGCGCGACCGTCCGCGCCTGCCTGTCGTGGTGCTCTCCGCCACCCACGACGGCGCAACCGTCCGCGCCGCTTTGAGCGCGGGTGCCCGAGGCTTCATCGCCAAGACGGCCGACCCCCACATGCTGCTCGATGCGGTGCGCACGGTGCTGGCCGGCGGCGAGCACGTCACGCGCGACATAGCCCGCGCGCCGCGCACGCGGCTCGACGGCCTCGACATCGACGCGCTTGGCCTCACCCAGCGCCAGGGCGACGTGATGCTGCTGCTGGTGCAGGGCAAGCCCAACAAGATGATCTGCCGCGATCTCCGGCTATCCGAAGGCACCGTCAAGGTTCACGTCAGCGCGATCCTCAAGGCGTTGAACGTGCACTCGCGTTCGCAGGCGATCGTCGAGCTGGCACGCCGCGGGATCGACGTCGATTCGACGCGCCGCGTGAGCTGATCCCGTCGCGGCGTCCCTTCGGTCGAGTCACGCATGCACGCGCCTGCCCTGCCGTCGGCGATCCTTGCGCGCGCGCATGCCGATCAGGTCGCGCAGCTCTACGCCGGCTGGCACCGCACCTCAGCATCGATGCTGCTTGGCGGCACGCTGCTGTGCATCGTGATGTGGGGTCAGGTCTCGCCATGGTGGATGGCCGCATGGGGCGCGCTGATCGTGGCCAACCAGGCGTGGCGCGGCATGCTCGCCCGCGCCTGGCGTCGCCGCCAACCGGGTCTCGATGCCGCAGCCCGCTGGGGCCGCTATTGGGCGGCCGGGTCCACGCTGGGCGGCGTGCTGTGGGGCATCGCCGGCATAGCGATGTTTCCCGCGTCAACCGCGCACCAGGCGCTGCTGATCGTCTGCATCTTCGGCGTGGTGCTGGGTGGCCTGAACCTCACCGCAGTCTACCGCCCGTCGTTCTACGGTTTTGTGCTGCCGGCGCTGCTGCCGATCATCGTCCGCGTCGGGCTCGAGACCGATCAGGTGCATCTCTACACGGCGCTCGTCATGAGCGTGGTCGGGGCTTTTGTACTGGTGTTCGGCCACCAGCTGAACGACGTGCTGACGCGCTCGCTGGCGATGCGCTACGAGAACATCGACCTCATCACGGAATTGAAGGCCAAGTCTCGTGCCGCCGACGAGGCGCGCGCGGCTGCGGAAGCCGCCAATTGCGGCAAGAGCCGCCTGCTGGCCGCGGCCAGCCACGACCTGCGCCAGCCGTTGCACGCGCTCGGGCTGTACACGGCGGCGCTGGCCGTGCGCGCGAACGCCACCGAGCTCCGGCCGCTGGTCCGCAGCGTGCAGGGCGCAGTCGCGGCCCTTGAGGGTCAGTTCGAACAGCTGCTCGATCTGTCGCGCCTGGAAGTCGGCGGCTACGCACCGGCGTGGACGCGCGTCGCGCTGGCCCCGCTCTTCGCCCGCGTCCTGGCGGAATTGCAGCCACAGGCAGCGGACAAGGGTCTGGCGCTGCGCGCCCGCGCCACGTCGCTCGCCGTCGTCAGCGACGCGGCGCTCCTCGAGCGCGTGATCCGCAACCTTGCCTGCAACGCGTTGCGTTATACGCACACCGGCGGCGTTCTGCTGGTGGCGCGGCGTCGTGGCGACGCCGTCGCAATCGAGGTGATCGACACCGGCATCGGCATTGCCCCGGACGACTGCGCGCGCATCTTCGAGGAGTTCTACCAGGTTCGCGTCAGCACGACGCACGCGCATGGCGGGATGGGACTGGGTCTCGCCATCGTGCGTCGCCTTGTGGCATTGCTGCGGCACGAAGTGGGCGTAACTTCATTCGTCGGTCGCGGCTCGCGCTTTCGCGTCATCGCCCCGGCGGCTGCAAGCGTGCTGCGCCCATTGCTCGTGAGCGCCGCAGCGGCGCGGCCGCCGCGCCCTCGCCTCGGCGGCACGCTTGCAGGGAGCGTCATTGCCGTGATCGATGATGACGCGGCCGCCCTGGACGCGATGGGAGTGCTGTTCGAGACGTGGGGCACGGAGGTCGTGAGCGCAGGCGATCTCGCCTCGCTGCTCGCGAAGGTGAGCATGCTCGAGCGCTTTCCCGACCTCATCGTGGCCGACCTGCGGCTTGCCGACGGCAACGACGGCGTCATGGCAGTGAATCGCTTGCGGGATGCGCTCGGAATGCGGATTCCGGGGCTGCTTGTGTCGGGCGACACCGGCGCCCAGGCGGATGCCATGGCGCGCGCCGCCGGTTTCACGCTGCTGGGCAAGCCGGTGGTGCCGGACGTCCTGCATGCGCTCGCCACCGCACTGATTGCGCGCCATGCTGCGCAGGTGGCGTGAATGATTACCTACCGCATCGCGTGCCCGCAAAGAAAACCGAACCGGCGGCAACGTCAGGCCGGCGATTCGGCTGGGGGAGGAAAGCGATATTGGCGATCCGGAGACCACCTGTCCGTGGCAACGAACGTCAGGCCATGAACCCCAGGTCGGGCGTTGAGAAGTTGGCGAGGTTGGGAAACACCTGCGCGATGTCGGAGCCCGGCATGCCCAGCCATTTGCCGAGCGTGCCGCCCACCTGGTCGACCGCGATGCCAGGAATCCAGGAGCCATTGCTGCCCGAATCCTGCGGTCCCTTCAATGCGAGATCCGTGAACGAACCGTACATGTCGCCGCCGTTGACCGACCCACCCATCACCACCTGATGACCGCCCCAGGCATGATCAACGCCCTGGCCCGCATTGCCGATGAAAGTGCGGTTGAAGTCGGACATCGTGACCTGCACGACGTCGTTGGCGACACCGGCCGCCACCGTATAGTCGTAGAAGGCCTTCATCGCCGGGAACAACTGGTTGAAGAGGTTGGTCTGATTGGTGACTGTGTTCTGGTGCGTGTCGTAGCCGCCCACACCCACGAAGAAGAACTGGCGCTTCACTTGCGTGGCCGCGCGACCGTCGATGAGGCGCGCCACCTGCCGCAGTTGTTGCCCGATGCTCGTATTGGTGACCGCCGTCGGAAACGCCCCGGTGATGGCCGCCGATGTCATCTGCAGCAGCGGATTGGCCGTGGCATTGGCCAGCAACGCCCGGTCTAGCACGGCAGCCCCGCTCTTCACCACGGTGCTGCTGGGATCGGCGGATTTGAGCAACTCGGTGAGTGCGGTGTAACGAGCCAAGGGGACGCCTGTCGTCCCCTGCCCGGACACGGTCACGATGTTGTTCTGCGGCACGACCAGCGGTGCGGTGACGTTGCCGGCCGTGAACAATTGCGATCCCGCCACCGAGACGGCGCTGGGGATCAACTGGCCGGTGTTGGCCGCGATGAGCTTGTCGGACATGCGGCCACCCCAGCCCGAGCGCGACGCTGCGTTGTTCAGCAAGCCCTGCCAGGCATCCGTCTGGTCCGAATGCGAGAAGAGGTTGGGCGGACGGTTGATGCGCGCTTGGTAATCCGCTCGGGTCAGCGGCGCCAGGAGCGTCCCGGAATTGGCGATTACGGCGAGCTTGCCTGCCGCGTAGAGCGGTGCAACCGACGCCATGCTCGGGTGAAAGCCGTACGTCTTGCCGGCACTGGGCGCGTTGAACTGCAGCAGGTTGGCCTGCGGGATGCCCACCGCAGAGGCTGCAGTGCGCACCGCCGAATACGCGGCGTAGTCCGTGTACGGGATGATCATGTTGTTCGAGTCGTTGCCCCCGAACAGGAACACACACACGATCGCTTTGTACCCGGACGCCGCTTGCGCGTTGGCGCTTTCGACGCCCCAGGAGCCGAGGTTGGCGGCAAGAGCGCTGGCGGTCAGCGCACTCGTGGAGGTAAGGAACTTCCGGCGATTGTTATTCATGTTAGCGCTGCACCTGGTAGTCGTAGGACGAAGCCATCAGGTAGACGGCCATTCGTGCGCGGTCCGTCCGCTGTTGTGCCGTCGGCGTGGCCGAGAGGGTGATGGCGTTGACTGCCGTCACGATCGTGGCTTCCTGCGCGACCGGGAACTGGCCGCCGGCAAGTACCTTGTTGATTTGCGAGACCATCGCCGCCGCGTCGTCGGCAAGCGGCTCGAACTGCGCGAGGAAGAGCTTGGTGCCCGATGCCGCCGGAATCGTCGTGTCGGGGTTGTAGCCTGAATACACCAGCGTGTAGACCAGGTTGGCGCGCGCCACCGCCGTATTGGTGGTGTGGATCGCGAATTCCGGCCCCAGTACCATCGTGCCCGGGATCGTCGCATTCGGCGGGAAGTAATTGAACACCGTCGGCGAGAAGTACGGCCGTTGGCCGAGCGTCGCCACTGCGCCCTCGAGACGATTGCCATCCGTGACACCGGACAAGGACCGGATCATGTTCGTGACTATCAGCACCGGCTCCTTCAGCTGACCGTAGTCCGCCGCGGTCTTGGCGCCGCCACGTGCCTCGGGGTCCATCAGGATCTGCGTGACCACCGCCTTCATGTCACCGCGAACACCTGACCCGTTGTCATTGAACTTGGCCGCGACCCGCGCCACATAGGCAGGCGTCGGGTTGCCGGTGACCAGGCGCTGGATCAGCTGCTTGCTGACGAAAGGCCCGGTGTTCGGATGCATGAACACGTTGCGCACGGCGGCATCGACGTCCTGCTGCGGCGTCTGGCCGGCCGGCAGCACCGTTCCCGACAACAGCGTCTTGGCAAGCGGGTCGTGCCCGGCCGTGGCAGTGGTCGGATACGGAACCATCGGCGCGCCGTAGTATCGCGTATTGGTCTTGGCCGGCGCGGGTCCTGCAGGGTTGGCGGCCGTCGTGTAGGTGTACCCCGTGAATACGCGGGCAAACTCCGCGATCTCAGTCTGGCCGTACGTCTGCACCGGGTTGCCGCTGCCGTCCAGGATCGGCGTGCCGTCGAGGTTCAGCTCCTCGAGCCCCACCGAGAACAGCTGCATGATTTCGCGAGCGTAGTTCTCGTTGGGCACCTTGGTGCCGTTCGGACGGTCGTTGTTCACACTGTCCAGATAGTTGCCCATCGCCGGGTTGTACGTGACCTTCTGCAGCAGGGTCTCGTAGTTGCCGAACGCTTCCTGGAACATCAGGTTCTGGTAGCGGCTCATCACGTGCGCCCACTCCAGGTCCGGCTCGTTGGCGGAGGTGACGAGGATCTGCGAAAGCGCCCAGGCCACACGCTGGCGCAATTGGTCCGGCGCGCTGACGGCGTTGGTAAAGAAGTCGCGTTGGACGCCCACGAGGAAGCGGACGAGATCGCGATAGCAGACGGCCTGCGGCGCATCATTCGGGTAGTTTCCTCCGCCCGGCATGGCGTCCGTGCAATCCGCGGTCTTGCCGAACGTGACCCGGTTGTACTTGGTGTCCGGATAGCCCGAGATCGGCTGGTTCATCTGGTCGGCGATCCACCCCGCGATCCCCATCGCGTTGACGCGAGCCGCTTCCGCCTGCGACGCGCCGAAGGTGGCCTGGTTCAACAGTCGCCACACGTTGGGATCGGTGGTATTGACCACCGACGGCACGCCAGCGGTCACGGTCTGCGTCTGGGTCGACGTCACGTTGCCTAGCGAGTCGGTCACCTGCGCATAGAACACGTAGGTCCCCGGAGCACTGATCGTCGCCGGGAGCGTGAGAACCGCAGCACCCGTGTTGGTCGGCGCGATGACGTCGGAGAGCTTGGCGCCGTTCAGGTAGAACGAGACCTTGGCAACCGTGGCGCCCGTGGCCGCGTACGTGGACTTGGCCGTGCCCGTGAGCGTGATCGTGGCCGGAGCCGATACCAGGGTGTTGTTAATGCCCAGCACGACGGTTGGCGTGCCGGTACCCGCGGGGGCAGTCGCCGTCACCACCACCGTGTTCGACGTGGTCTTGGCCCCCCCGTTGTCGGTGGCCACCGCCGTCAGCGAATACGTGCCTACCGACGCCGGCGTGAACGCATAGGTGAACGGCGCGGTCGTGTCCGAGAACAGCTGTGTCGAGCCGTTGAAGAACGCGACACTGGCGATCGTGCCGTCGATGTCCGCGGCGGTCGCCGTCAACGTCGAGGTGGAGCCGGCCGTGACCGTCGTCGCCGATGCCGCGAGGACAACGGTCGGCGCCTTGTTGCCACCACCACCGCCACCGCCACCGGCATTCACCGTGACCGTGACCGGGCTCGACGTCGTCGACGCACCCGAATTATCGGTGGCGACGGCCGTCATCGAGAACGTACCGGCAGCCTTGGACGTAAAGTCGAACTTGAACGGCGCAGTCGTGACCTGTCCCAGCAGCGTCGCGCCACTATAGAACACGACCTTGACAACCGTGCCGTCGGAGTCCGCGGCCGTGGCGGTCAGCGTCGACACGTCACCAATCGCAATCGTGGTCGGTGCAGCCGCCAGCGTGACCGTGGGTGATTTGTTGGCGCCACCACCACCACCACCACCACCACCACCACCACCACCACCGCCGCCGCCACCGCCGCCACCACCACTGCCCGCCGATACCGTGACGGTCACCGTGTTCGACGTGGTGTTGGCGCCCTTGTTGTCCGTGGCGACAACGGTGAGCGAATGCGCTCCGGTCGTGTTGGACATGAAGTCGAGCTTGTACGGGGCCGTCGTCACCTGGCCGAGCGCCGTGGCACCATCGAAGAATGCCACTTTCGCAATGGTACCGTCGAGGTCAAGGGCCGTGGCCGTCAACACCGACACTGCCCCGACCGCAACGGTCGATGGCGAAGCACTGAGGATCGCGATAGGCGGTATGTTGCCGCCTCCGGTCGCGACGACGGTGATGCTCACGGCGTTCGATGTCGTGGCCGCACCCTTGTTGTCGGTGGCGACCGCCTTGATCACATAGGTACCCGTGGCTGCCGGCGTATACGAGAAGGCGAAAGGCGCCGACGTATCGCTGTTGAGCAGCGTGGCGCCATCGAAGAACTCGACCTTGGCGACGCTGCCGTCGGCATCAGCCGCGGACGCAGTCAACAATGCCGTGCCGCCGACCGAGATGTTGC
Source organism: uncultured beta proteobacterium (assembly GCA_963805355.1). GTDB lineage: Bacteria > Pseudomonadota > Gammaproteobacteria > Burkholderiales > Casimicrobiaceae > VBCG01. The sequence goes on from CAWDTZ010000004.1 coordinate 1,518,170, forward strand.
TGGACGAAGTCACCAGCGATACGGTCGGAGGTGTGTTCGGGCCAGGCGGCAATGCGGCGGCGGTGACCAGCACTGTGTTGGACGTGGTTTGCGCGCCGTCGTCGTCGGTAGCCACGGCGCTCAGCATGTAGGCGCCCGCCGATGCCGGCGTGAACGTCATGGTGAACGGAGCGCTGTTGGATTTGCCGAGCTGCACCGCGCCGTTATAGAAGGTCACCTTCGTAACGGTGCCATCGGTATCAACCGCGTTGGCCGAGAGAATCAACTGCGAACCCATGACCACCGCCGTGGACGAGGAGGTCAACGTCACCGCAGGCGGCTTATTGCTTGGTGTCGGCGGTGACGAGGGTGGTCCGCCCGCGCCCATGACCGTGACCGTGATGTTGTTCGATGCGCCCGAGAGTCCGCCGTTGTCGGTTGCCACCGCGCTGAACACCAGCGCTCCGGCATCCTTGGCGACATAGTCGATCGTATGCGGCGCCGTCAGCGTCGTACCGACCTTCGCCTTGCCCATGAAGTAGTCGACCTTGGCGACGGTGCCGTCCGGGTCGGCCACGCTTGCCGTCAGCTTGATGACATCGCCAACGCTGACTTGGGTGGTCGCCGCGGAAAGGCTCGCGTTGGGCGCAATGTTGGCCCCATTGCCCGGTTGGCCCGGACCGGGACGTACGTAGAACGTAGACCCTTCATTGGCAAACCAGGGCCATGTAGCGACCGCATTGGTCGCTTCCGAACCGCTGGTAGTGAAGAAGTGCGTGCCGAGTTTGGAGTTGTAAAGCCGATAAAGCGGCATCGCGCCGCTGGCCGCGCTGGCTTCCGCATAGAACACGGCGCCTTCGTACGAGTAGATCGGGAAATTGGCGAGGATCGAGGCCTTTTCCGCCTCCGATGCCGTATAGACGTGGCTACCGTTGCCCGTGTGATAGAACCGGTAGACGGGAATCGTGCCGGGATCCTGCGTCGGATAGGCGAAGAAGGCGACCCCTTCGTATGCAAAGCGCGGGTAATTGGCGAGGACTTTGTCACGCTCCTCCGCGCTGGCCGTATAGAAATGCCGGCCGGCATCGAGGTGATAGAAGCGGTAGACCTCGGTCAACGCCGCCTGTGCCCAACCCGCACACAAACTCGCCATGAGTGCGACCACCACGATCGCCTGGTTACGCCATCCGCGAGACCGCGGTGCCACTTCATTAACCATGTTGTTGTCGCCCCGCATCACCGGCCTCCGGACCTTGGTCGATGGTTCTGTTAATGGCTCGCCCGTCGTTGCCGGTTGCCCTTTGCACTGCACGAAGTTCCGTGAAAGCAAATGGACGGAGCGCTCCCCTGTGCCCGGATTATTCATTATAAGAATTTCATTTACAAGCTATATGTCGTTGCGAGGCGACGAACGGCATATCGTGTTCCATTTTTATGCAGATGCCATGTTAACAAAATTACTTATTTAGTTGTTTTTAATAAATATTATTTTCCATATGTCATATCCAATCTAGGTAAGTAGTACATATTCATGACATTTGGATTGATCGTTTTTCGGCCAATAGGCGGTTCTTCCAATGCAACGGATAGGTCGGTTCGGGCAATAACTACCGAAAATTCCCGACGGCCCTACTTCCATAGATTTTATGACGATGGAATTGGAATGCGGCACCCGCTCAGCCCAGGAATCCCAGATCGGGAACGGCGAAGGCGCCAAGGTTGGGGAACACCTGGGGCAGCAGGGCAGCGGGTACGCCAAACCAGCGCGCGAGCGTGGCGCCGTATTGCTCGGTTGCCACGCTCGGGATGAAGGCGCCGTCGGCGCCTGCGTCGTCCGGCCCACCGATCGTGAGGTCCGGATAGCGGCCGTAGAAAGCGCCACCGCGCACGCTGCCGCCCAGCACGAGATGCGGACTGCCCCACGCATGATCGGTGCCGGCATTTGCATTGATGCGAAACGTGCGGCCGAAGTCCGAGAGCGTGAACGTGGTGACCTGGTCGGCCACGACCAGCGCGTCGAGCGCGCGCTGGAAGGCCGCCAGCGCCGTGGCCAGCTCGGACAAGCGCTGCGCATGTTCGCCCCGCTGCTCGTTGTGCGTGTCGAAGCCGCCCATCGACACGAAGAAGCCCTGTCGCATCACGCCGAGCGATGCGCGGGCGCCGATCAGCTTGGCCGTCTGGTAGAGCTGGTCGGCAAGGCTGCCGTTGACGCCGGCAAATGCAGCGTCGATCGCACCGTTGGTGTCGTTCAGCGCCCCCGCCAGCGCCTCGCTGCTGCGCACGGCCAGGGCCATCACCTCGGAAGCGTGCGCAACCAGTTGGTTCTCGCGATCCGAAGCGAGGATACGTGCCATCGCCTCGTAGCGGATCCTGCCTTCGGGCGAATCGCGATCGCCTGCCAGGCCAAGCGACCCAAACCGCGAAAGTGCGACGGGCAGCGACGTCTGTCCGACCGTATAGAGCGCATCGCCCGCAAGCGACACCATGCCGGGGATCGCCCGCGCGCCATTGCCCGCGCCGATCGCATCCACCATGCGTCCACCCCACCCGCTGACCGTGACCTGCCCCGGGACCTGTCCCTGCCAGGCAGCCTGCTGGTCGCTGTGCGAAAAGAGATTGCGCGGGCGCTTCAACCCCGCCGCGTATTCGGCGCGCGTCAGTGGCGCAACCAGCGTGCCTGCATTGCAGATCACGCCGAGTTTCTTCTGCTCGAACGACGGCACCAATGGGGCCAGACTTGGATGCAGTCCGAACTTGCGCGTGACGTTCGATGGCGCAATCTGGATCAGCTCGTCGCGGGCCAGCGCGGCGCCGGTGGCGCCGCTGCGGCCCGCCGCGTAATTGCCGTAGTCGTCGTACGGCACCACCATGTTGTAGCCGTCGTTGCCGCCATAGAGGAAAACGCAGACCAACGCCCGGAAGTCCGGCGCCTGTGCCCGCACGGTCGATGTCGCCAACGTCAATGCGGGAAACAGCGCACGCGCTGCCATCGCGCCCGATGCACCCAGAAAATGCCGACGCCTGGTATCGGTCATCGCAGCACCTGATATTGGAAGGAAGTGACCGCCAGGAACACGGCGGCGCGGGCGCGCTCGGTCGCGCTGGCGGCAGGAAGAGCCGCGACGGCCTGGTAGATCTCGTCGCGGATGCCGAGCGGCATGCCGCCACCGAACAGGCGTGCATTGATCAGCATGACGAGCTGCGCCGGGTCGGCCGCCACGGCGTGATAGGGCCGCAAGTCGATCTTCGTGCCGATCGCGCCCTGGAGTTCGCTGTCGGGGCCCCAGCCGCCATCGTCGATCATCTCGTGCGCGAAGTTGGCCCGGTGCAGCACGGTGTTGGTGTTGTGGATGCCGAACTGGGGCGCCGCGATCGTGGTGCCCGGTATCGTGTAATCGGCCGGGTAGTAGTTGAATACCGACGGCGCGTAGTAGACATCCTGTCCCATCGCGCGTGTCGGTTCATACAGCCGGTTGCCGTCGCTGGCCGCGTCGAGCTGACGCAGCATGCCGGTGACGAACAGCACCGGTTCCTTCAGCATGCCGTAGCGCGGATCGGCCTTGGCGTCGCCGCGCGCCTCCGGATCGAGCAGCACGGCACGCAAAACCGCCTTCATGTCGCCGCGCGTGCCCTTGCCGTTGTTGTTGAACGCCGCGGCGACGCGTCCGACATAGGCGGGCGTCGGGTTGCCGGTGACGAGCTGGCGGATCAGATGCTGTGCGAAGTACGGGCCGACGTTGGGATGCAGGAACACGTTGCGCAGCGCTGCCTTGAGATCGGTGTCGGCGTTCTGGCCGGCCGGCAGCGCGACCCCCTTCAGTAGCGTCTTGGCGCCCGTGTCGTGAGCATTGGCCACCGGCACCATCGGCTTCCCGAAATAGCGACGGTCGTCGGGCCCCGGCGCCTGTGCCGCGTCGAAGGCCGCATATGTCCACCCGGTGAAAGCGCGCGCAAACGACTTGATTTCAGCCTGCCCATAGGTAGGCACCGGCACGCCCGCGGCATCGAGGATCGGTGTCCCGTCATCCTTCAGCTCGACGGTACCGATCGAGAAGAGCTGCAACAGCTCCCGCGCAAAATTCTCATTGGGCTCCGTCTTCGCCACCGGATCGGCCTTGGCGTTATCGACCAGGTCGAGGTAATGCCCCATTTGCGGCGACAGCGTGACGCGCGTCAGCAGGCTCTCGAAATTGCCGAAGGCCTCGTCGAACAGGATTTGTTGGTAGCGCGCCTGCACGTACGCGGTCTCCATGTCCGGATCCTTCATGCCGGAGACGACGAAGAACTGCGAAAGCGCCCACGCGACGCGCTGGCGCAGCTGATCGGGCCGGGTGAGCGCATTGACGAAGAACTGGTTGCGCAAGCGAAACAGCGTGAGCTGGTCGCGCGCGCAGAGGTAGGCGGCGCTGCTGCGCGATGCTGCAAACGAGCAGGACTTGGATTCGTCGAGCGACTGGTAGTAGTACTCGGCATCCGGATAGCCGCTGGGGACCTGGGCAAATTGTTCCTCGACATAGGCCGCCGCGCCCACCGCATTCACATGCGCGAGCGCCGCCGGGGTGGCACCGAAGGTGGATTGCTCGAGCAAGCGCCATCCGTCGGAACTTCGTACCACCACGGGCGGCGCTGCCGTTGCGGCCGCGGGAAACACATAGAAGGCGATGCCTTCGTCGACGAACTGCGGATACGACGCCAGCACCTTGTCGCGCTCGGCCACCGACACCGTGTAGAAATGCGTGCCGGTCGTAGTATTGAAGAAGCGGAACACGCCGACGCGACCATCGCTGCCCGGCGCGGCATACGCGTACCACGCGGGGCCTTCGAACGCGAATTGCGGATAGCTCGCGATGACCTTGTCACGCTCGGCCGCGGATACGGTATAGAAGTGCGTGCCGGTGGTCTTGTTGTAGAAGCGGAAGACAGGCACCGTTCCAGCCGCGGTCGCGGTCCATGCGCCGAACATCGGGCCCTCGTAGGCGAACTGCGGGTAACTGGCGACCACGCGATCACGCTCGGCCACCGCGATCGTGTAGAAATGCGTCCCGCTCTGGCGGTTGTAGAACCGGAAGACGGCATCGGTGCCTGCCTGGGCCAACGCCACGCTCGGCAGACATGCCAGTGCCAGCAGCGTCATCGCGACGGCATTCCGGAGGCGCGTTGACGGTACCGGAATCACGGTGGATGCATTGGCTTTCAGCGATAACGGTGAAGGCATGGCGTACTCCGCTTGATCGCCGGCGATCCACCGTTTGGGTCGCCGGCTTCGGCGGGAGCCTAGCACCAAATTATGCTGATGTCATAGTTTTGCCGAATCCCGTGCGGTCCGGGGATCCGCGGATGGGGTCGCTCGCGCCTGGCATTCAGCGCATCTTGTGTCCCCGTTGCGACGCCGACGAGCAACCAAAAAAACAGCCGCCCGAAGGCGGCTGTCCGTCCACACTTGCACGATGGCGAAGCGAAGGCTGCCTCGCCGCCGCCAATGCGGTGCTGCTACTGCGGCCGCGCCAAGCGCTCCTGCATGCGTGCCCGGAAGGCTTCCATTTTCGCCAACTTGGCCTTCGCGGCATCACGAACAATGCCTTTCTGCGCCGGCGTGAAAGTCGCGTAGAGCTTCAGCCACTCATCGCGTACCAACTTGCGCTGCGCCTGTTGCGATGCCTGCGCCGCGTCACCGACCGCGCCGACGGCCGCAAAATCGGGTTCCGGCTTGGCCAGTTCGGCGTTGAGCGAAGCGCGCACCGTTTCCATCGCGGTGCGGCCGGATTCACGCGCCGCCTGCGTCTGTGCGGCCGCGTTGTCCCACATCACTTGCTGGGACGTGTTGAGGCCCAATTGGGTTTTGACCGACGACATGATGCTCTCGATGCCGAAGCCCGGGCCGCCGCCATGCGGACCGTGCGCCCGGCCGCCGGGCTGCGCGAAGAGGGCAGGCGCCGAGCATGCCAGCAACGCGGCGGCGGCGAACGCGGCAAATCGTGGGGAGCGGATATTCATGTTGGATTCCTTTACGGGTGTTGACGAAGTGCGACCGTCCCGGACGTTGAACTGACAGTGCCGGGACTCAGTGAATCAGAGCCCCATTGTCCATCGTGGGTTCACGCGTTCCCGTGCTCCTTTGCAAGCGGACGTTGCGCCACGCCGCCCCCGTTACAATCGTTTACAGTTGAACTGCCGCCATCGCTCGCTTGAGCCGTTCTAATCATCACCATGGTAACCAAGATCCCCATCCCCCGAATTCTCGTCGTCGACGACGACGTGCGCCTGCGCGACCTGCTGACCCGCTATCTCGGTGAGCAGGGATTTTCCGTGCAGGCACTGCCCGATGCGCGCGACCTCGACAAGAAATTGCAGCGCGACCCACCCCACCTGATGGTGCTCGACCTCATGCTGCCCGGCGAGGACGGCCTGTCCATCTGCCGACGGCTGCGCGGCGCAGGCGAAACCGTGCCCATCATCATGCTCACGGCCAAGGGCGAGGACGTCGATCGCATTGTCGGCCTCGAAATGGGCGCGGACGATTACCTCGCCAAACCGTTCAATCCACGCGAGCTGGTGGCGCGTATCCACGCGGTGCTGCGCCGGCACGGCGAGCGGCCGGCGCCGGGCACGCCGTCGGACGAAGGCATCGTGGCCTGCGGCCCCCACCGGCTCGACCTCGCTGCGCGATCGCTGCGCTGCGGCGACCGCGACGTCACGCTCACCACCGGGGAATTTTCGCTGCTGCGCGTGTTCGTGCAGCACCCGCGCCAGCCGCTGGCGCGCGAAAAATTGATGATGCTTGCGCGCGGCCGCGACCATGAAGTCTTCGACCGCGCCATCGACGTGCAGGTTTCCCGGCTGCGCAAGCTGATCGAGCCCGATCCGGCCAATCCGCGGTATATCCAGACGGTGTGGGGTTTCGGCTATGTCTACGTGCCCGACGCCGTGACCGAATCGGCGGCCGCCGGTGGCGGCAATCCGGCGTGACGTTACTTCCACGATCGCTTTTCGGGCGCCTGGTCCTCCTGCTCGTGGCCGTGGTGGCGCTGTCGGCGCTTACCAGCATCATTCTGTTCCGGATGGAACGGGCCAACCTCCTCAACCGGCAACTGAGCGAGACGAAACTCACCCAACTGCAATCGATACGCAGTGCGCTCGAACGTGCCGACGGTCCCGAGCGGCGCGAAACGCTGGCACGGATCGGTCGCGAATACGGCGTGCGCGTGGTACCCGAGGACGAGCGCCCGCGCATCGGCCAGACGCCACAGGGTGGTCCACTGATGACCGACCTCGCGGAGCGCCTGCGCGAGCGCCTAGGGCCGGAGACCGAGATCCGCTTCGCCCCGCGCCTGCACATGCTGCTGGTGCGCGTGATCGCGTCGGGCACAGCCTATTGGGTCGGCGTGCCGGTCCCGCCACGGCCACCCGCCGAAGACCTGCCCCCGCGCGGACTCACGTGGTTGCTGTTCGTGCTCGCTTTCCTGTTGATCGCAGCGTTCACGTTCGCGCGCTATCTGGCGCGGCCGTTACGCGACCTCGCCGCCGCGGCAGGACGTGTCGGCCGAGGCGAGACGCCACCACCGCTACCGGAATCAGGGCCTTCCGAAATCGCGGCGGTCAATCGCGGATTCAATGCGATGACCGCCAGCCTGCGGCAGATTGAACACGACCGCACGCTGTTGCTGGCCGGTGTTTCGCACGACCTGCGCACGCCGCTCGCCCGTCTGCGACTCGGCGTCGAACTGGGCCCCCGCGACGAGTCGACGCGCGCCGGCATGGTCGCCGACATCGTGGAAATGGACCGTATCATCGGCCAGTTTCTCGATTTCGCGCGCAGCGAATCCACGACCACCTTCGAGCCTGCGGACCTCGATACCATCGTCAGCGCCAGCGTCGAGCGCTATGCGGCGACCGGATCCCCTGTTGCGTTCGTGGCCGGCAGCGTGCCCCGCATGCCGCTGAAAGCCACCGCGATCTCGCGGCTCGTCGCCAATCTCATCGACAACGCGCTTGCCTATGGCGCGCCCCCGGTCGACGTGAGCACCGCGGTCGACGGTCGCAGCGCGGTGCTCACGGTGGCGGATCGCGGCGCGGGGATCGCGCCCGACGATGTTGAACGCCTGAAGCAACCGTTCACGCGGGCATCCGCCGCGCGGGCGCGCACCGATGGCGCCGCCGGCGCAGGGTTGGGCCTTGCGATCGTCGAACGCATCGCGCGTCTGCACGGCGGTGCGCTTCGACCTGCTCCCCCGCGATGGCGGCGGCATGGTCGCGCGCGTAACGCTGCCGTTGGCGCCGGCCTGATCGCATTCCGGCGCAGGCGCCGGCAGCCCCTCCGAGTCCTCCCACGCACGGCCCGGATCGATCTTCGGTCAGGGGGTCATGGACTGAATGCGCCGTACCAGCACGACCGCCTCCGCCGCAATGCCTTCCTCGCGTCCGGCAAATCCCAACCGCTCGGTGGTCGTGGCCTTGACCGATACCTGCGCGGGATCCACGCCGAGGTCCGCAGCAATGTTGCCTGCGCATGGCCACCACGAACGGTGCGAGCCTGGGCGCCTGCGCGATCACCGTCGCATCGAGGTTGGCCACCTCCCACCCTGCTTGCTGGAGCAGTCCCGCCACATGGCGCAGCAAGGTGCGGCTGTCGGCACCCTTGTAGCGCGGGTCAGTGTCCGGAAAGTGCATGCCCAAGTCACCGAGCGCCAGAGCGCCCAGCAACGCGTCGGCGATCGCATGCAGCAGCACGTCCGCGTCGGAGTGGCCGGCCAGCCCGCGCGGGTGCGGAATGGTCACGCCACCGATGACCAGGGGCCGTTGCGCCACGAGCGCGTGCACGTCATAGCCGGTGCCGATGCGAAACGTCATCGGGTTGCTCCTTCGTTGGCCTGCGCAGTGAGTATCGCCGCCGCGAGATCGCGATCGGCGGGATAGGTGATCTTGAGGTTCTCCGGACTGCCGAGAATGAGCCGCGGCTTCAGTCCGAGCGCCTCCACTGCCTGGGCCTCGTCCGTGCACATGAGCGCCGCGGGCGATGCAAACGCACGGCACAGCACGCCGAAGCGAAACATCTGCGGCGTTTGCGCCTGCCATAAGTGGGCGCGCGGTTCCGTGGCGAGCACGCGCGGCACATCGGCTTCGCGGTCGCTGCGCTTCAGTGTGTCCGCGACCGGAATGGCGAGTAGCCCGCCGACCGGATCGTCGCGCAGATGCTCCACCAGCCGCGTCAGTGCATCGAGCGGAACGCAAGGCCTAGCCGCGTCGTGCACCAGCAGCCAGTCGTCTTCCGCACAACGATCGGCGATGCTTGCCAGCGCATTGGCAACCGTTGCGGCGCGTGTTTCGCCGCCGCACCGCAACGCGATCACGCCGGCCGCCGGCGTACCCATCCGGTCGAACTCCCGGTCCTCGGCCGCGAGCGCCACAAACGTTGCGTCGAGTGACAGGCCTCGGCGCAACCGCGCGAGCGTATGCGCAAGCACCGGCGTCCCGGCGAGCATCGCGTACTGCTTGGGCGTGGCCGCGCCGAAACGCGAACCGCCGCCTGCGGCTGGAATCAGCGCAAAGTGTCGCGGCATGGACGGGTGATCATGCATTCGCGGAAAGGAAAACGCGCGACTGTCGTCACGGGTCGGTGCAAGCGATCGCCGCCAGCGCAGCGCGGATGCGCGTTGGAATGGGCGTTGGCCGCTGCGTGGCGCGGTCGACCCACACATGGACGAAGTGGCCGCTGGCCGCAGGCTCGCGGGCGCCCGCGGCAAACAGCCCGATCGCGTAGGTGACGGACGAATTGCCGATCCGGGTAACGAGCAGGCCGGCGTCGACCACCTGCGGAAACGCCAGCGACTGGTGAAACCGGCATGTGGTCTCGACGACGTAGCCGACGATCAAATCTGCGGCCGGATCGAGCCCGCCGGCATGAATGAGATGCGCATTCACTGCGGTATCGAAATACGAGTAATAGGTGACGTTGTTGACGTGTCCATAGACATCGTTGTCCATCCAGCGCGTGGGTATGGCGACGAAATGGCGGTAGGCATCGCGCAGGCGCGGCGCAGCGTCAGTCATCATCAGGGTCGGCATCGCGCGCGGTCGAGCGCGTGGCGCTGCGCGCGAGCGGTCGCGTGCCTTCGAACATCCGGCGATCGAGTAACTCGATCCAGTGCCGCACCGGCGTACGCGTGCCCGACTCGAGATGCGTCATGCAGCCGATGTTGGCGGTAACGATGACCGCCGGGCGCAGCGCTTCGAGCGCGCGCAACTTGTTGGCCTTGAGCGTGTTGGCCAGCACCGGTTGCAATACGGAATACGTGCCAGCCGAACCGCAGCACAGGTGCGTGTCGGTCACCGGCAGCAGCGAATGTCCGATCGCGAGCAGGATTTCCTCAACTTGCCCGCGGATCTTCATGCCATGCTGCAAAGAGCACGGCGGATGGAAGGCGATGCGTTCCGGTCCCTGGTCCATCGCGATCAGAGGTGCGATCTTCTTCCATTCCGCCGTGACGATCTCGATGGGATCGCGCGCCAACTCGGCAACCTTCTTCGCCTTGGCGGCATAGGCTGCGTCGTGGGCGAGGAAATGACCGTAATCCTTGACCATGACGCCACAGCCGCTGGCCGTGACGATGATGGCCTCGAGCCCGTGATGGACATGGGGCCACCACGCATCGATGTTGCGGCGTACGATTGCGCGCGCCTCATCCTCGGCGGACAGGTGATGCGATAGCGCCCCGCAGCAGCCCCCGGCCCCCTGGATGCGCAGCGGCGAGATTCCGATGCGATCGAGCACGCGCGCGGTGGCCGCATCGATGCCCGGCTTCAAAGTCGGCTGCACGCAGCCTTCCATGATGATCATCTTGCGCGCGTGTCGCGGCGCAGGCCATGCGCCGGCGCGGTCGGCGGACGGGATCTTGTCCGCCAATTCGCGCGGCAGCAAACCCTTCACCATCCGCCCCATCGACACTGCGGTGCCGAATAACGTGCGGGACAGCAAGCCGCGACGCAAAGTCCACCGCTCCATGGCGGCGGCCGGTGTGCGCGGGACCTTGGCATCGACCAGGGCCCGCCCGATATCGAGGAGCCTGCCGTATTGCACGCCGGATGGGCACGTGGTTTCGCAACTGCGGCAGGTCAGGCAGCGATCGAGATGCGTCTGCGTCTTGGCCGTGACCTCCTCGCCCTCGAGCACGCCCTTGATGAGATAGATACGTCCACGCGGGCCATCGTTTTCATCGCCCAGGATCTGATAGGTGGGGCACGTCGCGGTGCAAAACCCGCAATGCACGCAGGCGCGCAATATCGCATCGGCTTCGCGGCCTTCGCGGGTGTCGCGATACTCGGGAGAGAGGTTGGTTTGCATGGGCGCTGCAGGGCTTTCAGAATGCTTCGACCAAGCGACCACGGTTAAGGATGCCGCGCGGATCGAACACCGCCTTCAGCTGTTGGTGCAGCGAAAGCATCGCCTCGGGCAGCGGCGCGAATACGTCACCCGACTTTTCGTCGCTGCGAAAGAGCGTAGCGTGGCCGCCACTGGCCCGGGCCCATGCACGGACCTTGCCCGGATCGGTGCGCTCGCCGGCGGCAAGCCAGCGCAGCGCGCCGCCCCACTCGATCAGTTGTTCGCCACCCAGGTCGGTGTACGGCGCGGTGGACTTGACGGATAGCCGCCATAGCGCCACGCCGGCCGCGGCCGAGCCGGTGAAATAAATGTGCCGGTGATCGCGCACGCTGGTCCAATAGGCGTCGGCATCGGCCAGCGTCTCGCCGCCGATTTTGGCCTGCGCCGCGGCCACCGCGGACACGGCGCCGGACAGGCGCACGCGCAGGCGGCCATGGTGATAGCAGGTGGCCGAAAGCGGCAACGGCTGCCCGCCCCATTCGTTGACCACCCGAATCGCGTGATCGGCAGCGCATTCGAGCGTCAGCGTGGTTTCGGCGGCCGGCAGCGGCAGGCACTTCAGCGACACTTCGGTCACGATGCCGAGCGTGCCTAGCGCTCCCGCCATCAGCCGCGACGCGTCGAAACCGGCAACGTTCTTCATCACGCGACCACCGAATTGCAGGTCCTGGCCGACGCCGTCGAGCACACGCACGCCCAGCACCAGGTCCCGCACGGCACCGGCATAGGCCCGGCGCGGACCGGACAGCCCGCTGGCCACCGCCCCGCCTAGCGTGCCGCCTTCGCCAAAATGCGGCGGCTCGAAGGCAAGCATCTGTCCGCGCGCGCGCATCGCACTTTCGATGGCGACAAGCGACGTGCCGGCACGCGCGGTCAGGACCAGTTCCGTGGGCTCGTAGTCGATGATGCCCGCATAGGCGGATGTATCGATCACGTCGCCGGTGAGTGCGCCGCCATAAAAGTCCTTGGTGCCCCCGCCCCGGATACGCAGCGGCGTGCCGGCAGCCGCCGCCGTGCGAACGCGTGCCTCGAGGGCCTCGAGCGCGGGATCCATCACGGCCGGACCGCGCGCTCGATCTGGTCCCGGTACAGGAGACGCGGTTCGTCAGCGGCAATGATCTCCGTCTCCGCCGATGCGTCGGTCTCCCACTCGCGCATGAATGGATGCGCCAGCAGCGCGGCAAGATAATCGCCGGCCAAGCCCTTCGGCTTGACGAGGTAGGTCTGGAAGCGGAACGCCACCGGCGCGTAGAACACGTCCACCAGGCTGAAGGCGCCGCACAGGAAGTCGCCTCCGGCACCGAAGCGCGTGCGGCCTTCCGTCCACAGGCGCTCGATGCGGTGCACGTCGGTCGCGAGGGCGTCCGACCAGGGCCGGACATCCAGGCGCTCGCGAATGCACATGGTCATGCCGTTGCGGAGTGCGCTGAAACCCGAATGCATCTCGCATGCCGCCGCCCGGGCCCACGCGCGCGCCGCGCGGTCGGCGGGCCACATGTCCGGATGCTGTTCCGCCAGGTATTCGCCGATGGCCAGCGAATCCCAGATCGCGATATCCCCATCGCGCAATGCCGGCACCAGCGCCGTGGGCGAGAACGCGAGGTTGGCCGGATTGAACGTGCCGGTGAGGCTGACGTGCTCTTCCCGAAACGGCACGCCGGACAGCTTGACCGCAAGCCAGCCGCGCAGCGACCACGACGAGTAGGTCTTGTTGCCAATGTAGAGCGTCACCATGATCAGAGGGGAACGGTTTTTCCGGGGTTCATGATGTTGAGCGGATCGAACGCGCGCTTGATCGTGCGCATCAGTTCCACGGCGTCGCCATGCTCGGCCAACAGCGCGTCGAGTTTGTGCACGCCGATGCCATGTTCGCCGGTGCAGGTGCCACCCATGGCAATGGCGCGCATGCTGACGCGATGCGCTATGCCCTCGGCCAGTGCCCGCTCCGCGGCACTGGCCGGATCGTAGAGCACCAGCACGTGGAAATTGCCGTCACCGACGTGACCGACGATCGGGGACAGCAACCCGACCTGATCGAGATCGGCGCGCGTTTCAAGCAGGCAATCGGCAAGCCTCGAGATCGGCACGCAGGCATCGGTGGAAAACGCGTGCTTGCCCGGCGCGAGTGCCAATGCCGCGTAGTACGCGTTGTGGCGCGCCTTCCACAGGCGCGAACGCTCCTCCGGCTGCGTGGCCCACTGGAAGGCGCTGCCGCCGTGTTCGGCGGTGATCGACTGCATCATCTCGGCCTGTTCGCGCACGCCGGCTTCGGTACCATGGAATTCGAACAGCAGCGTTGGCTGCGCGGCAAAACCTTCCAGCTTCGAATAGCGGATGCAGGCATCCATCTGCAGCGCGTCAAGCAACTCGATGCGCGCCACCGGCAAGCCGATCTGCATCGCCGTGATCACCGTGTCCACCGCCGCCTTGAGATCGGGGAACTGGCACACGGCGGCCGAAATGGCTTCGGGAATGCCATAGAGGCGCAACTGGATTTCGGTGATGATGCCGAGCGTACCTTCACTGCCGACGAAGAGGCGCGTGAGGTCGTAGCCAGCGGAAGATTTGCGGGCGCGTCCGCCCGTGCGCACGATGCGCCCATCGGCAGTGACTACGGTCAGACCCAGCACGTTTTCGCGCATCGTGCCGTAGCGGACGGCGTTGGTGCCCGACGCGCGCGTGGATGCCATGCCGCCGATGGTGGCGTTGGCACCCGGATCGATCGGAAAGAAAAGTCCCGTGCCCTTCAGCTCGGCATTCACCTCCTCGCGCGTCACGCCCGCCTGCACGCGGCAATCGAGGTCTTCCTGGTTGATTTCGAGCATGCGGTTCATCTGCGACAGGTCGATGCACACCCCTCCAAAAAGCGCGGCCACATGCCCTTCCAGTGAAGTGCCGACCCCGAATGCAATCACCGGTACCCGCGCGGCATGACACAGGCGCACGATGCCGGCAACCTCCTCGTTGGTGTGCGGGTACACGACGACATCCGGCAGGCCTGCATCGGCCATGCCTTCGCCGTGGCCATGTTGTTCGAGTATCGCGGCCGTGGTCACCGCACGGTCGGCGAAGTCGCGCCGCAGGGTTCCCAGCACGCTGCGGAGCTCGTCCGCCGTGGGGCGGGGACGCAGATCGTTCAGTGCGTTCATTGGCAATTCCTCAAGAATTTCAGAACCGCGGCAATTCCGGATGCCGCAGCTCGCCATGATGGACGTGCATCCGGCCCATCTCGGCACAGCGTTGCAGCGAGGGCACGGCCTTGCCGGGATTGAGCAGGCCGAGCGGATCGAAGGCCGCCTTGATACCGTGAAAACGCGTGATCTCCGCGGTACGGAACTGGATGCACATGCCGTTCAATTTTTCGACGCCCACGCCATGCTCTCCCGTGACGGTGCCGCCCACCTCGATGCACAGCTCGAGGATGCGATCGCCGAACTCCAGCGTCCTCTCCGAATCCCCGGGCTTGTTGGCATCGAACAGGATCAGTGGATGGAGGTTGCCGTCGCCTGCATGAAACACGTTGGCACATTCCAGTCCAAATTCCTTCGACCAGCCGGCGATCGCGCGCAGCACGCGCGGGAGCGCCTTGCGCGGAATCGTGCCGTCGATGCAATAGTAGTCGGGTGCCAGGCGGCCGACGGCGGGAAAGGCCGCCTTGCGGCCCGACCAGAACAGCAGCCGCTGCGCCTCGTCCTTCGACACGCGAATTTCAGTGGCGCCCGATGCGGTGAGCACGCGCTTGATCTCCGCCATTTCGGCTGCCACCTCCTCGGGCGTGCCGTCGGCCTCCACCAGCAGCACCGCCGCGGCGTCAAGCGGATAGTTGGCGTGCACGAACTGCTCGACTGCGCGCGTGGCAGCCTGATCCATCATCTCGAGACCGGCCGGGATGATGCCGGCACCGATGATCGCGCCCACGGCGGCGCCCGCCTGCTCCACATCGGCAAACGCTGCCAGTGCGACTTGCGCCAGCCGCGGCTTGGGACAGAGCTTGACGGTGATTTCGGTGATCACCGCCAGCAACCCTTCGCTGCCGTTAATGAGCGCCAGCAGGTCGTATCCCGCGCTGTCGAGCGCATCGCCCCCGAACTCGACCACCTCGCCATCGATCAGCACGCCGCGCACGCGCCGCACGTTGTGCACCGTGAGTCCGTATTTGAGGCAATGCACGCCGCCTGCGTTCTCGGCCACGTTGCCGCCGATCGAGCACGCGATCTGCGACGACGGATCCGGCGCGTAATAAAGGCCATAGGCGGCGGCCGCCTCGGAAATGGCGAGATTGCGCACGCCCGGCTGCACGATGGCGGTGCGCGCAAGCGCATCAATCGAGACAATGCGGCGGAACTTGGCGAGCGACAGCACAATCCCGTTGCGGTCCGGCAGCGCGCCGCCGGAAAGGCTGGTGCCGGCGCCTCGCGCCACCACCGGAAGCCGCGCCGCATGGCAGGCCTTCAGGATCGAGACCACCTGCGCCTCGGTTTCCGGCAGCACTACCGCCACCGGCAACTCGCGAAACAGCGTAAGTCCGTCGCACTCGTAGGGCTTGGTGTCCTCGGCGGCGGTCAGCAGCGCGTCCGGCGGCAGGATTGCCGCAAGTTGCGCATGCACAGCAGCATCGAGCATCGGACGGGCCCTGGAATGGACGGCAATCCCCGCCGGGCGGCTAAGGGAGGCATGCAGTGCACGATTATTTCACAAAGCACGGGGTCGTCGCCAAGATCGCGGCCAAGCCTATCCTGCGTCGGCGACCGGCCTGTACTTCCCGACCGGCCTTCCCTAGAATCACAAATCCGGGCGTTGACATAAAAATCACAACACGCCTGCCAGCGGTCCCCACTTGGAGAAAACCCATGTTGTTCCTGCGTGCTGCCACATCGCTCGTCGCCGTTGCCATCCTCGCCGTCCTGCCGGTTGCCCCGGCCGCCGCGCAGGAAACCATGAAGATGAACATCTCGATCAGCCAGAATTCGCACTACGGCGTCGCCGTCGATGCGTTTGCGCGCGAAGTCGAGAAGCGCACGAATGGTCGCTACAAGATCCAGAACTTCTACTCGGGCGCGCTGGGCGCCGAGCGCGAATCGATCGAGGCGGTGCAGCTCGGCACGCTCGATCTCACGATGACGTCGACCGGTCCGATCCCCAATTTCGTGCCGGAAGTCGCCATCCTCGATATTCCGTTCCTGTTCAAGGACTACGCGCATGCCCGCGCGACGCTCGACGGCCCCATCGGGCAGGAAATGCTGACCAAGTTCCCCAGCAAGGGCATCGTGGCGCTGGCTTGGGGCGAGAACGGCTTTCGCCACATGACCAACAACAAGCATCCGGTGAATTCGCCCGACGACCTGAAGGGCCTCAAGATGCGCACGATGGAAAACCCCGTGCACATGCAGGCCTACAAGGCATTCGGCATCATCCCCACGCCGATGGCATTTACCGAGGTCTTTACCGCGCTGCAACAGGGCACGGTCGACGGACAGGAAAATCCGCTGTCGGTGATCTCCGCCGCCAAGTTCGACCAGGTGCAGAAGTACATGACGCTGACCGGGCACGTGTACTCGCCCGCGCTGATCCTGATGAACAAGGGCAAGTGGGACAAACTGTCGGCGGCGGACAAGACCGCCTTCGCCGAATCCGCCAAGGAAGCCGTGAAGGCCAATCGCGCCCGGATCGACGAGGACGAGCGCAAGGCCGTGGCCGACCTGCAATCGAAGGGCATGACCGTCGTGATGGTGGTCGACAAGGCCAAGTTCCAGGCCGCGCTCGGGCCGACCTTCGCCGAGTTCGGCAAGAAGTTCGGCCAGGACAACATCGACAAGATCCGCAACTACAAGTAGCGGCCGTGGCCATGGGCGGTCCGACAACAGGCGGGCCGCTCGTGGCGGTCACGGTGCCTGCCCCGTCCTCACGTTGCGGGTCCGTTCCGGCATTGCGGCCTGCAACGACGCTGTCCCGCCGGATGAGCCCATGCGCATGATCATCCTCGCGGTGGAGCGACGAACGACCGCATTCGCGCTCCTCGTGGCCTGCGTGATGCTGGTCGCGGCCGCCTGCCTCGGCATGTACCAGATCCTGTCGCGCTTCGTTTTCCTGCAGCCCGCCGAATGGTCGGAGGTGCTGATCCGCTTCACCCTGATCTGGATGGTGTTCATGGGCGCGCCGGTGGCGTTCCGCCAGGGTGCAATGGTATGCGTCGACCTCGCGCATCGCAGCGCAGGGCGCTTTGGCAAACGCGTGCTCGACATAGTCGCCGCGGTATCCGCGCTGATCATCCTCGGCGTCATGCTCTGGTTCGGCAGTGAGTACGCCTATCGTGGCCGCTTCCAGACCATCAGCGGGCTTGAATCGTTTTCGATGACCTGGGCGTATCTCGCCGTGCCGGTCGGTGCGTTCTTCTCCGGCCTGGCGGTCATCGGGTGCCTGCTCGACCCGCGCCGCCACGATCTCGACACTGCGCTGTAGGCGCCGCGATGCCGACCACGATGCTGCTCACGATGATGATCGCGTTCGCGCTGTCGATCTCGGTCGCCGTCGCGATCGGCCTTGCCAGCCTCGTGGGCGCCTACCAGGCCAACCTGAATTTCCTGGCCGTGGTGAAGGAGATGTTCTCCGCCATCAACAAATTCCCGCTGGCGGCCATTCCCTTCTTCATCCTCGCCGGCAACCTGATGGAATCGGGCGGCATCTCGAAGCGGCTCGTCGAATTTGCGAAGTCCATCGTCGGCGGGGTCCAGGGCGGGCTCGCCGCCACCTGCGTGCTGACGTGCATGATCTTTGCCGCGGTGTCGGGCTCGAGTGTCGCCACCACGTTTGCGATCGGCGCAATCCTGATCCCGGCGCTCATCAAGCATGGCTATCCGACCAGCTATGCGGCTGCGCTGCAGGCGACGTCGGCTGAACTGGGCGTGATCATCCCGCCGTCGATCCCGATGATCCTCTACGGCGTGTCGGCCGAAGTTTCGATCGGCGAACTATTCATCGCGGGCTTCGGCCCCGGCCTGCTGATCGGCGGCGCGCTGATGTCCTTCGTCGTGATCTACGCCCGCATCAAGGGCTACGGCAAGGGCGACCACGAGGGCCGCCAGCCATTCCTTCTCGCCACGCGCAAGGCGGCGCTGGCGCTGTTCATGCCCGTGATCATTCTCGGCGGCATCTATGGCGGCGTCTTCACGCCGACCGAAGCCTCCGTGGTCGCGGTGTTCTACGCGTTGATCGTAGGCGTGGGCGTCTATCGCGAGACGAAGTTCACCGATCTCCCCAACGTGTTGAAACGCAGCGTCGTGTCATCGGCGGTGATCATGTTCATCATTGCCAATGCCGGGCTCTTCAGCTACCTGATCACGCGCGCCGGCGTGCCGGCGATGATCGGCGCGCTGCTGGTCGATTGGCTCAAGTCGCCGGCGCTGTTCCTGCTGGGTGTCAACGTCGCGCTGTTCATCATCGGGATGTTCATCGAGACGTCGGCATCGATCATCGTGCTGGCGCCGATCCTGGCGCCCGTGGCACAACACTTCGGGATCGATCCGGTGCATTTCGGCATTGTCATGGTCGTCAACCTCGCGCTGGGCATGATCACGCCGCCATTCGGCGTGAACCTCTTCGCGGCATGCACGGTCGCGCGGATTTCAATCGACCAGATCGTCACGCGGCTGATTCCATTCGTGCTCGTGGTATTTGCATGCCTGATGCTGATCACCTTTTTCCCGGTGATCTCGATCGGGCTGCGCGACCTCGTCTATGCCAAGTAGCTGCAGAGGGCGGGGTCGTCTGTCGTGCTGAACAAGCCGCGTCCGCTCGCCGGGTTGAAGGTGCTGGAAATGGGGGCGCTGATCGCCGGCCCCTTCTGCGCCAAGGTGCTGGCCGAGTTCGGTGCCGAGGTGATCAAGCTCGAACCGCCGGGCCTTGGTGATCCGTTGCGCCAATGGCGCTACGTCAAGGATGGCACGTCGGTGTGGTGGCACGTCCAGTCGCGCGAGAAGCGCTCCGTCACCGTCGACCTGCGGCAACCGGAAGGCCAGGCCATCGCGCGCGCACTGGCGGAGCGCGCGGACATCGTCATCGAGAACTTTCGTCCCGGCACGCTGGAGGGCTGGGGGCTCGGGTACGACGCACTGGCGGCGGCCAACCCGGGATTGATCATGGTGCGCATATCGGGTTACGGCCAGACAGGTCCCTATCACGAGCGGCCGGGCTTCGGTGTGATCGGCGAGGCGATGGGCGGCCTGCGGCACGTTACGGGCACGCCGGATCGGCCGCCGGCGCGTACGGGCATTTCCATCGGCGACACGCTCTCCGCGTTGTACGGCGTGATCGGCGCGATGTTCGCACTGGAACATCGTCGCAAGACCGGCGTGGGCCAGGTGGTCGATGTCGCGCTGTACGAATCGGTGTTCTCGGTGATGGAGTCGCTGCTGCCCGAATTTGATGCGTTCGGCGCCGTGCGCGAGCGCACCGGGTCGATCCTTCCAGGCATCGCGCCGACCTCGGCCTACCGCTGCAACGACGACAGCTACGTGCTGATTGCGGGCAATGGCGATTCGATCTTCAAGCGGCTATGCCGCGCGATGGGACGCCACGATCTCGCCGACGATGCCTCGTTGGCGCACAACGACGGCCGGGCCGCGCGGCAGTTGTGGCTGGATGGCGAAATCGAGGCTTGGACGCGCACCCGGTCGCCGGACGCCGTGCTGGCGGCGATGGCAGCGGCCGGGGTTCCGGCGTCGAAAATCTACGACATCCGCGACATCGTCGCCGACGCGCACTATCAGGCGCGCGGCATGCTGCGGGAAATCAGGCTCGCCGATGGCGGCACGCTGAAGGTTCCCGGCGTGGTGCCGCGTTTGACGCAGACACCCGGTGACTTCACGGGCGGCGGCCCCGAACTGGGCGCGCACACCGACGACGTGCTGCGCGATCTTGGCTATGACGCTGCCGGTATCGCGCTACTGCGCAAGCGCGGTATCGTTTGATCGGTCTCTCGTCCGGCGCGGAAGGCAGTCCTTGTTCTGCTTATCGTGGCGCAGGTCGTTGCGTGTTCTATCTGATCTGACACGTTGCGGAGCGAAATGTCCCTCGGAGGACGCTGATTGCGGGTCAGTGCGCTGGATGTGGACCAGTATTCGAAATCGCGTTCGTCGAATACCGGATTGCATCGTGCTGACCACGGCGCAATCAGCATGCAATCGGCCACGCGCATCTTGGAAGACAAAGGCATCCTACTTCGCAACCCCAGCCGACCACCCGCCTACTCGGCACCGAACTGAACAGGATTCGGTTGCCGGCGCTCGATGGCCCACTTGAGCAATGCCGCAGAACGGTAGACTCCATGCGCGAACTTGCCGTAAGGCAGCGTGAAGAACAGCGCGGCCACGCAACCCAGATGCAAGGCTAGCAACAGTCCCATCGCATTCGTGCTTCGGCCGGCCAGCAGGGCCAACCCGGTCGCACTCACCAGCAACAGGAGAGCGATGAATGCACGGTCCATTGGATTGCTGCCCGAGTCGCCCTGCAGCGGATCCCGGCGCACGCCCAGCCATAGGAGACCCGCTGGTCCGATCAGCAACCCGATCCCGCCAACGGTGCCAAGCAGCACCGGCACGCTCGCGAACGAATAGGGTGCGTGCCAGCCGAAGGCGTAGTGGTAGATCGTCGCGACACTCGTCGCCGCAAAGCACAGCCCGAAGCCATAGAACGTGGCGTGGTGAAAGCGCCGACGCGCATCGGTCCAGGCATCGTCCTCGTTGTTGCAGCCCTCGCCATGGCCACCATCGAGGTATTTCAGACGCAGAACGTCCTGCACGGCTTCGGTCGTCGCGGCTGCATTTACGGCGCCCGGCGTGATGTCGCGCCAGAACCGCGCGACTCCGATGCCGAGCGCCAGCACCGCGTAGAGAAATGGCGGCGCGAACAGCGCGACCATCATGTTGTGCGGAAATATGGCGTAGAAATTCCCCACGACGCTGCCCGCGGCAGGCTCATACAGAAGTCCTCCATGCATCGAAATTGCCAGCACGAGAAACAGCACCAGCGCTCCGACCAATGCCAACGCAACGGTCAGGCCGTTGTGCCGGTAGAGTCGGCCCAGCGCTGCCGGCCAGGCGTATTCGGCATAGGTTTTGACGCGGACGCGTGCCATTGCCTGCGGAACGTTGACCGCGAACTCATGCGGAGGCGCATATTGGCAGGCGTGCAGACAAGCTCCGCAGTTGTGGCACAGGTTCGCCATGTAGTGGATATCGGCCTTGGAAAACTCCAGCCGCCTCGTCATGGCCGGAAAGACGGCGCAGTAGC
This sequence comes from uncultured beta proteobacterium, assembly GCA_963805355.1. Lineage (GTDB taxonomy): Bacteria > Pseudomonadota > Gammaproteobacteria > Burkholderiales > Casimicrobiaceae > VBCG01. The sequence continues at coordinate 1,539,813 of CAWDTZ010000004.1, forward strand.
CCTCGCAGTAGCGACAGGCATTGCAGATCCTGAGAACGCGCTCGACTTCCGCCTCCTCGATCAGCGACTCAAGCAGCGTCATGGCTCGCGTTCCCGGTTGAGGCGGCCACGGCGGCGGATTCGCCCGCCCTGCGGCCGAAGACGGTGCCGATCGTCATGCCGACGCCCGCGATGTAGCCCTTGCCAAGCACGTTGCCGGCCATAACTTCGCCTGCCGCAAAGAGATTGCGGCATGGCACACCGCCGAATTTGACGCTGCCCCGGTCATCGACCTGAAGTCCTAAATAGGTGAACGTGATGCCGGGTTTGAGCGTGTAGCCGAAATACGGCGGCGTATCGATCGGCCGCGCCCAGTGCGACTTGGGTGGAGAAAGCGCGTCAGTGCGGCAGTCGTCGAGTACCGTATGGTCAAAGCTGCCTTGACGGCACGCCGCATTGAATTCCCGCATGGTGTTGACGAAGACCGTCTCAGGTATGCCAAGCTGACGAGCCAGTGCGTCCAGCGTGTCGGCCCTTTCGCCACTAAAGACCGGTGGCATGAAGCGGCCTATGGCTTTGCTGTCGATTACCGAATGCGCTACCTGGCCGGGCTGCATCGCCACGAGCCGGCCCCAGATCGCGTAGCGTTTCGGCCAAAAGTCTTCGCCCTCGTCGTAGAAGCGGCGGCCGTCGCGGTTGACGACGATTCCGAGCGATACGCAGTCGATGCGCGTACAAATGCCACCGTCGTAGCGCGGAGCGCGCGCATCGATGGCCACCATATGAGCCTGCATCGGGTCGCCGATCGCATCCGCACCCTTCCCTATCAGGTCCCGCAGCAGCACGCCCTGGTTGAAGCGGGTGCCGCGGATCAGAAATTCGTCGGCGGGCCATTCGCCGCGCTCGTTGCGGCCCCAGGCCTCGCGCAGCCAGTCGCGATTCGATTCGAAGCCGCCGCTCGCCACGACGCACGCGCGGGCTTCGATGCGTTCACCGTCGGTCAGCCGTGCGGCGACGAATCGTGCACCATCCAATTCGATGCCGGCGACCTGAGCTTCGTACCGCACCCGCACGCCAAGCGCCTCGGCGCTCCTGAAATAGGCGTTGACGAGCGCCTTTCCGCCACCCATGAAAAAAGCATTGGTGCGGGAAAGATGCAGTGTGCCCGACAGGGAGGGCTGGAAATGCACGCCATGGCTGTGCATCCAGCGGCGGCATTGCGCTGACTCGCGGATCACGAGCCTTGCGAGATGCTCAGTCGTCTGCCCGCCGGTAACCGCCAGCAGGTCCTGCCAGAACTCCTCTTCAGAGTAGGTTTCGATGAGCACGTCCTGCGGCGCCTCGTGCATGCAACGCAGGTTACGCGTGTGCATGGAGTTGCCGCCGCGCCATTCCCTCGGCGCGGCCTCCAGCAACATGACGGAGGCGCCGGCTTCGCGCGCGGTCAGCGCCGCACACAAACCGGCGTTGCCACCGCCCAGGACGAGGACATCAATCACGACACCAAGGCTGCGACGGGCCTGGGCGGCTCGCAGTCGAAGCGTGCAAGAACACGGTCGACCATGACACCCGACTGCCCGAGATAGTTGGCCGGATCGAGCATACGCAGGAGCGCGGCACGATCAACGTGGCGGCTGATCTCGGGGTGTGCGGCCAGGAGATCGATTAGCGGTGTCTGCTTCGCCAGCGACTCGCGGCACAGGTCGTAGACCACGTCGTGCGCGTACTCGCGGCCGATGAAGGGGCCGAGGCCCATCATGACCGCTTCGCTCATCACCAGACCCTGCGTCATGTCGATGTTGCGGCGCATGGCGGTTGCGTCCACCTGCAGGCCTTCGACCACGAAGCGCGACTGCTTCAGCGCGCCCGCCAGCAGGCAAAACGCTTCAGGCAGTACAATCCACTCGATCTCCCACGGCCCCGTCGAGCGCTCATGGTCGGCCACCATCGCGTCCATCAGCGCCGCACTGTGCTGGCGCACCACGGAGATCGCGGCATGGATGTAGCAACTCGAGATGGGATTGCGCTTCTGCGGCATCGTGCTACTGGAACCGCGGCCGTGGTGATACGGCTCGTAGACCTCGCCGACCTCGGTCTGCATCATCAACTTGATGTCCATGCTGAGCTTGCCCAGCGTGCCGCCGATCAGGCCGAGCACCGTGCCCACCTCGGCGATGTTGTCGCGGATCGTGTGCCAGGCAATCACCGGCTGCGCGAGACCCAGCTCCGCACACAGTCCGGCCTGCGTCTCCATCGCGCCTTTCTCCAGCGAGGCGAGCGTGCCGGCGGCACCGGCGAATTCACCGACCAGCACGCGCTCGCTGAGCTGCGCCAGGCGCTCGCGGTGCCGCAGCACGGCGGAAAGAATTCCCGCCATCTTGTAGCCGAAGGTCACCGGAATGGCCTGTTGCAGGTTGCTGCGGCCGATGATCGGCGTCAGCCGGTGTTCCCTGGCCAGTTTGGCAAGTGCCCGGGCGATGCCCACCAGCTCGGCATCCACCAGCGCCAGCGCCTCGCGGATCTGAAGTACCGTGGCCGTGTCGGTGATGTCCTGAGTGGTTGCGCCCCAGTGACAATATTCGCCGAGCTTGTCTCGGCAGAGCTGGTTAACCTGCGTGACCACGCCGAGGATCGGGTAGCCGATGCGCTCGGTCTGCTGGCGCAGCCGCACCATGTCGATCTGTTCGAGCTTGCAGTGGCTGACGATTTCGTCGGCCGCCTCCTGCGGGATCAGGCCCAGGCGTGCCTGCACTCTGGCCAGTGCGGCCTCGATGTCCAGATATTTCTGAGTGCGGTTCTCGTCGGACCAGACGTGTCGCATCGCGTCGGTGCTGAAGATCCCTTGAAAGATGATCGAATCAATGATGGAAGCGGGCATGTGAACTCTCAATTGGATAGTGATGGGTTCATTCTGCGGCGCGCGCGACAAGTGAACGTGCGCGCAGCAATACGGGTTTGTCGACCATTCGGCCGTCGACCTGAACGGTCGTGCCTTGGTTCGTCTCGACCGCGGCAAGCACGCGCTGCGCCCACGCAACTTCCGCGGCGCTCGGCCGTAGCGCGTCGTGGATCGGGGTCACCTGCCGAGGGTGGATGCAGAGCTTGGCGCCAAAGCCAAGCCGCCGTGCCCATGCCAGATCGACGACGAGCTGCGAATCGTCACCGATCTCGGGCGTCACGCCGGCAACCGGCGCTGGCAGGCCTGCCGCGCGCGACGCGACGGCGATGCACGCAGCCGCGTGTGCAAGCCCTTCGGGTTCCGGAGCAATGTCGAGGTCGAGCGCGAAATCCAGCGTTCCGAAGACCAAGCGCTCCACGCCCGGCGCCGCCGCGATAGCGTCGACGCCGGACACGCCGCGCGCGCTTTCGACGAGAGCGAGAACGCCGATGCGGGGCACCGCCCGGCGCAGCGCCTCGATCTGCGCCGCGGTCTCCGTCTTTGGCAGCATCGCCAACCCAACCCCGGCCGCGGCAAGCATCGCGGCGTCGGCCGCAAACCAGGGCATCGCGGCATCGTTCACGCGCACGGCGATGCGCGGTCGCAGCTCGGCCGCGCGACCGGCATACCAGCCTGCAATGGCTTCGCGCGCGAGGCTCTTGCGCTCCGGGGCGACCGCGTCCTCGAGATCGAGCACCACGGCATCGGCGCCGCTCGCGAGCGCCTTGTCGAAGCGCTCCGGCCGGTCGCCAGGCACGAAAAGGTAGGTGCGCGGGATCATAACGCTCCCTCGGTGCGCAACTCCGCGATCGCAGCCGCATCGAGACCGAGCTCCGCGAGGATAGCGTCGGTATGCTGCCCCAGCGCCGGTACTGGATCCATGCGTGGTCCATCGCCCCAGGTGCCGGGCGGCAGCAACGCCGGCAGCGGCCCGACCGGGGAGTCGACCGTGCGCCAACGATCACGCGCCTTCAACTGCGGGTGCGCCCAGACTTCGGCCATCGTATTGACCCGCGCGTTGGCGATCTGTGCCGCCTCGAGGCGGTCGACGACCTCGGCCACCGTCAGTGACGAGAATGTCTCGACGATGATCGCTTTCAGCGCGACGCGCGCGGCGACGCGCCTGGAGTTGCTGGTGAAGCGCAGGTCCGTGACCAATGCGGGTTGCATCAGCACCTTCGCGCAGAAAGCCGCCCACTCACGTTCGTTCTGCAATCCCAGCATCACGGTGCCTCCGTCGCCGACCGGAAACGGGCCATAAGGGTAGATCGTGGCGTGGCTGGCGCCAGTGCGCGGCGGTGCGCTGGCTCCGTTGTAAGCGTAGTAAAGCGGATAGCTGGTCCACTCGACGAGCGACTCCAGCATCGAGACGTCCAGATGCTGGCCGCGGCCGGTCTGCTGTCGCTGCAAAAGCGCGGCGAGGATGCTGCTGTAGGCGTACATGCCGGCGGCGATGTCGGCGATGGACGAGCCCGCCTTGCACGGCTCGTCCGGCGTGCCGGTCACCGAGACGAAGCCCGACTCGCTCTGGATCAGCAGATCGTAGGCCTTCTTGTCGCGGAATGGCCCGTCGCCACCGTAGCCCGAGATGTCGCAGACGATGATCTCCGGCTTTTCCGGAGATAGATTCTCGTAGCCCAGGCCCAGGCGTGCCGCGGCGCCGGGGGCGAGGTTCTGCACGACCACGTCCGCCCTCTCCAGCACCAGGCGCCGCAGGATCGCGTTGGCCTTGGCGTTTTTCACGTCCAGCGTGAGACTTTCCTTGCTGCGGTTGGTCCAGACGAAGTGCGACGCCATGCCGCTGACGCGCTCGTCGTAACCGCGCGCGAAGTCGCCGACGCCGGGGCGCTCGATCTTGATGACGCGCGCGCCGAGATCGGCGAGCTGGCGCGTGGCGAACGGCGCGGCGATGGCGTGCTCAAGCGAAACGACGGTGATGCCCTTCAGGGGTTGCATGGAGTGAATCCTCGTTCTAGCGTAGCGTGGCGACGGCGTCCATCGTGAGCCAACCTTCATGATCCTCGGCCCAGAGCCTGACGCTCTTGCCGTCGGACTGCGGCTCGCCGCTCACCTTGAACGGATTGAGGTCGAAGGTGGGCCGCACGGCCTTGAAGCGGAAGGCGGCCACATTGCGATCCGGCGCATGGCGACGCAACAGGTCCATCAGCAGCGTCGCGATCAGCGGGCCGTGCACGATGAGACCCGGGTAGCCCTCGACTTCGGTGACGTAACGCCGGTCGTAGTGGATACGGTGTCCGTTGAAGGTCAGGGCCGAGTAACGGAACAGCAGCACGTCGTCGGGGACGATCTCGCGCTGCCAGATGGCATGTGTGGGCGCAGCCTGCGGCGGGGGTTCCGGCTCGGTCGGCTTCCTGGCCTCCCGGTAGACGATGTCGTGGAACTCGACGATCGCCGGTTCGGTTGCGCCGTTGCAACGTATTTCGTGTCGGACCTTCACGAACACAAGTTTGCCGGTACGGCCTTCCTTCTGCGTGACATCCGCGATCGTGGAAGTTCGTTCCAATCCATCCCCCACACGCACCGGCGAACGGAATTCGAACTGGCTGCCGGCCCACATCCGTCGCGGCAGCGGCACCGGCGGCAGGAAGCCGCCGCGCCTGGCGTGCCCGTCGGGACCGATCTCGCTCTGGCGGTGCATCGGCAGGAAATACAGCCAGTGCCACAGCGGCGGCAGCGGCGTGCCGGTCGGCACGTCGGCGCCTGGGTGGTCGAGGGTGGCGGTGAGCGCCCGCACAGGCGCGGCGGTGATGGTGTCGCGCAGCGACTCGCTTCGTCCGATCCAGGCGGTGAGGTCTTCGGTGGTCATCGTCGTCGTCTTCGTCGTTGGTTGAGGGTGCCCGGCACCGTCACCGGCAGGCGCATGCCGGATCGCGGCACGCCGTCCGCGCCCGGCATGGCGCTACATCGCGCCGATCGCGTGCGGAAACCACAGGCTCAGCGCCGGCCAGTAGGTGACTGCGACCAGGAATACCAGCATCGTCAGCAGCCACGGCCAGACCGCCACCGTGAGTTCGGTGATGCCCATCTTGGTTATCCCGGAGGCCACATACAGGTTCAGCCCGACCGGCGGATGGCACATGCCGATCTCCATGTTGACGGTCATGATGATGCCGAAGTGGATCGGATCGATGCCCAGCTTGATCGCGATCGGGAACAGGATCGGCGCCAGGATCAGGATGATCGACGACGGCTCCATGAAGTTGCCCGCCGCCAGCAGCAGGATGTTCGCCATCAGCAGGAAGGTGACGGTACCCAGGCCCTGCGAGAGCATCCACCCCGCGAGCTGCTCCGGCACGTGCTGGTAGGACATCAGGAACGAGAACAGCGCGGCGTTGGTGATGATGTACAGCAGCATCGCGCTCATGTTCGCCGACGACAGCAGCACCTTGCCCACGTCCGCAGCCGCATGTCCTTGTAGACGAACACCGCGATCAAGAAGGCGTAGACCGCCGCCACCGCGGCCGCCTCGGTGGGCGTGAACACGCCCGAGTAGATGCCTCCCATCACGATGATGATCAGCAGCACGCCCCAGAGCGACTCGCGCAGCGCCTTGCCGCGCTCGGCCCAGGTGGCCTTCGGCTCGCGCGGGTAGTTGTTCTTGCGCGCGATCCGCCAGGTGGTGAACCCCAGCAGCAGCGCCAGCACCAGGCCGGGCACCACGCCCGCCATGAACAGCGCGCCGATCGAAGAGTTGGTCGACACCGCATAGATGATCATCGCGATCGACGGCGGGATCAGGATCCCCAGACCGCCCGACGTGGTGACGACGCCGGCGCCGAAGCGCATCGGGTAGCCCGCCTTCACCATCGCCGGCAGCATGATCGAGCCGATCGCTACCACGGTGGCCGGCGACGAGCCCGAGATCGCCGCGAACAGCGCGCAGGCGAGCACGCCGGAGAGCCCCAGGCCGCCGTGCAGGTGGCCGACCATCGAGGTGGCAAAGCGGATCATCCGCCGCGCCACGCCGCCGTGGGTCAGGAAGTTGCCGGCCAGGATGAAGAACGGGATCGCCATGATCTCGAACTTCTCGATGCCGGTGAACAGCTTCAGCGCCACCGATTCGATCGGCACCTGGGTGAAGGTGTACAGGAACGTCAGCACGGTGAGGCCGAGCGAGATCGAGATCGGCATGCCGCTGAGCATCAGGGCGATCAGCAGCAAGAAAATGATGGCCGTGCTCATATTTGCGGTCCTCGTCGTTGGTGGCGCCGGGCGCGTGCAGGTCGTGCGGATGGAATTCGTCTTCGCCCTCCATGCCCTCGACGTGGCCGTGGTCATGGTGCGGCAGCTCCCCGGTGCGCGCAAACGCGCGGCGACCTGCAGAAAGCGGAAGCACATCAGCGCGGAGCCCAGCGGGATCGCCGAATAGACGATCCACGTCGGCCATTCCAGGTCGGGCGTCGTCGGGCCGGGTATACCGTCGGTGACGTTCCCAGTGCGTGGAAGAAGGCGTAGTGGCGCCGTTCTCCCAGACGAAGGTCGCCCCAGCAGGCGACGATGGCGGTGAACGTGGCGCCGGCCAGCAGGCCGAACAGGATGAAGACCCTGCGCTTGCGCGCATTGAGCGGTTGATCAGCACGTCGACGCCGACGTGGATGCCGGTGCGCACGCCGTAGGCCGCGCCGAATTTGGCCATCCAGACGAACATGATGATGCACAGCTCCTGGGCCCAGGACATGTTGATGTTCAGCGCCAACTGTTGCACCCCGGAAATCGCCCAGGACGCAAGAAAGCGGTGCACCACAGCGGCGAAGATCACCACCGTCGCTGCCGAGATGAGGAGGCGATGAGCACTTCCTCGAGTCGATCGAGTACTTTCATTTCGCGCTCCGGGCCAGTGGAAAGGAGGAAACGGCATGCGGCCTGCGGCAATCGTGCCGGTTGCCGGGGTCGGTGTCGACGATCAGTTGTTCGACGCGGCGCGCAATGTCGACGAAGCCTTCCGCCGACGCGATCGGCCATCTCCGCGATGACCGGCTCGGTCGCCTTGGCCCACTCGTCACGCTCGGCCGCGGTGGGCACGTAGACGACGGACTTGCCGGACGCCTTGATGGCGGCCAGTGCCGTGGCCTCGTCCTTCTCGGCCACCTCGTCGTTGTACTTGGTCGCGTCCTTGATCGCCGTCTCCAGCGTCGCTCGAATGTCGGCGGGAAGTCCGTCCCAGAACTTCTTGTTGCTGACCACGACATAGTAGCTGATGGTGTGGTAGGTCAGCGTGACGTCCTTCTGCACCTCGTACTGCTTCTGCGTGTACAGGTTGGACAGCGGGCCCTCGGTGCCGTCGACCACGCCGGTCTGCAGCGCCTGGTAGACCTCGGAGAAGGCGAGGCTCTGCGGCTGCGCCCCGAGCGACTTCATGATCGCTGCGTTGACCTTGGACGAGTTGATCCGCATCTTCAGCCCGCGCATGTCCTTGGGCG